>NZ_FNOR01000046.1 GCF_900107095.1 Collimonas sp. OK242 | reverse complement strand
TAACGTCTTGGGATTAATTGCGTTTACACTGATGGCTGAAAAACGGTGAAAATATAATCCCCAAGGGGCGTCGCGTTTTCACACACTCTGGGCCGTGTTGAGCCGGTCGTGACAAGTCGATTTCGACCCAAAACTGCCTGTCAAGCTTCCCGAAAACTGACACTCAATTTGAGTGTTTGACAATTCGCGTCTTTCGCTGATTTGAAACATAAATATGAAAAAAAACTCTCAATTTTGACAGGTTTCGCCTTCGCAATACACATGCTACGCTGCTCGATCTTGATATTTATACAATTGGCATTGGCATGGCAATTCAAACATCAACTTCCATACCGAAAATTTCTTCAGGCGCGCTTACCAGATTACTCTCGACCGGCATTAGCTTTCACATTCATCAGAACGTTTGCGGTGAACGCTGCCAGGCCAATAATGACGCCGGCGGCAGAGATGGGGACGATGGGAACTGCAGCGGTATGCCCTGTAAGCACCAAGCAGAGCCCGAGCATGAAAAATGGCAGGCCGATGTTGTGCAACCAGAAATGAATTCGCGCTAGCAGCGTCAGCGCTGCGGCCGGGTAAAGGTGATAAATCAAACCCGCAAGCGCGAGCGAAGCCCAGCCTAGCAACGCGAGATGCGCATGGACTGGAGCCAAAGCAAAATTTTCGGTCGCCCCCATATAGCCGCCAAGTAACGCGCCGATTAATAGATAGATTACTGCGATCTTGAGAAATCGAATACCCATTGGAACCCCCTGTGAAAAACAAGCAACTGATCGTTGACACGACCAGCTAAATTAATCAATTGGTTATCAGCCATGCCTCGACACTTCAGAGGCTGAGTGCAACCAACAGCTCAGCGCAATGCGGCGCATCACGTTGGTTGACAAAGCATGGGCTTGGCGGCAATGTGCCAACGATTATCTACGCCTTAAGTTCCGCTGCAATCGTCTCAGCCATCGGCGTTGTTGGTCGGCCGATCAATGTACTGAGCTGGCGCTTATCGTCGAAAAGGCCACCTTGTGAAGCGCCGCTATCAGAATCTGCGAGCAGATCTGCGACTGGTTCGGGCAGACCAAAGCCCACGAGCGCCGCTTTGTAATCCGCACGCGGCAGGTTCATGTAGTTGACTGCCTTGCCTGACTGCCGCGAGATTTCGGCCGCGAACTCCGACAAGGTGTAGGCAGTATCCCCCGCCAGTTCGTAGACCCGTCCGGCTTGATCGGGAAGCGTCATCGCCAAAGCGGCCGCGGCGGCATAGTCAGCCCGCGAAGCCGAAGCAATTCGTCCGTCGCCGGCGCTACCCATCAGCGCACCGTGAGCCAGCGCCGTTGGAATTGAAATCGTGTAATTTTCGGTGTACCAACCATTGCGCAAGATAACGAATGGGATGGCTGAAGCTTTAAGCATCGCCTCGGTTTGAACGTGGTCAGCCGCCAACCCCAACGGAGATGTGCTGGCGTGTAGAACGCTCGTGTATCCGATCAACTTGACTTCACAATCAATCGCCGCGTCAATTACGGCGCGGTGGTGAGAGGCGCGCTGTCCGGGCTCGAGCTCGCTCGAAGATATAAGCAGCAGCTTA
Source organism: Collimonas sp. OK242 (assembly GCF_900107095.1). Classification (GTDB taxonomy): domain Bacteria; phylum Pseudomonadota; class Gammaproteobacteria; order Burkholderiales; family Burkholderiaceae_D; genus Collimonas. Next base: position 1,094 of record NZ_FNOR01000046.1, on the reverse strand, counting down.
TCCGCACCAGCAAGCGCTGTCCTAAGCGCCGCTGGCTGAGTGTAATCAGCCTGACGGACTTGAACGCCGCGATTCGATAAATCGGTTGCCTTCGCTGGATCGCGGACTAAAGCGACGATGCTTGATGCGGGTTCTGTGCGTAAAAGGTTTTCAATTACCAGACGACCTAGCTGCCCTGTGGCTCCTGTAACAACTATCATGACAAATTCCTTGGTTTGGTTGAGTAAGGCACTTACAATAATGTATTACCTTACTTTCCGTAAGTACGCACCGAAAGGTTAGTGTAGAGATGGCAACGCAAACCAAATTGATCGCATCTGAGTCCTTTTCCGCACAAGTTCGACGCGGGGGGCTCACTTCAACTGAATGCCCTTGTCGTGAGATGCTTAAAGACGTCACGAGTCCTTGGGGCGTATTGCTCCTTATCGTGCTGATGGGCGATGTTCGACGTTTCAGCGAGCTGCGCAGAATGGTCGGCGGCGTGAGCGAAAAAATGTTGTCGCAAACCCTGAAGCGCCTGGAAGCACACGGGTTGGTTCATCGGAAGTCTTATGAGACTGTACCGCCCCACGTGGAATATTCCTTGACTCCACTGGGAAGAATTGTGGGTGAGAGAGTTGAGGCGTTGGCCGACTGCATCGACACCATCCTTCCCGACATTTTGGATGCACGGCGTTCACCCCCTTCGCCCAAACACGCCTATCCTGATCTTGCAAGCACCGATGATCCTGTTACTCGACTTTGACGGCGTGTTCCATCTGGAACCTTGCTAGAAGAAGGTACAACTGCCTAGCGGGTGCCTGTTTTTCGAAGAGATCATGCGGGAATGTCCGTAAGTTGACATCGTGATCCGCACCACCTGACGACAGACTCGCACCTTGTCCTTCGCTCGAATTGAGCATTTTCGCGGTCTTGCGACGGTAGGCAGGAAAGAGGATCTCATCGTAAAAAATTTGCAAAAGCAATATCAAATTGGCCGAGGGCTTCAAGGTCCGGTAGTGGCCCAGAGTGTGTGAAAACGCGACGCCCCTTGGGGATTATATTTTCACCGTTTTTCAGCCATCAGTGTAAACGCAATTAATCCCAAGACGTTA
>NZ_FNOR01000045.1 GCF_900107095.1 Collimonas sp. OK242 | reverse complement strand
TCAGAATAAACCGCTCTCGTGACTTGGATGGCGGTCGTTGAACACGTTATTGATCGTGCCAACGAATTTCTATGTTTTTACACACTCTGGGCCAGTACCGGCCGGTCGCGATTGTCATTAGGTTCTCGTTGTAGCACGAAGTTATACAGGATATGAAAAACAACCGCGTACTGCAAATTTTCGGTTCATGCGCCATGGGTGCCTTTTCAGCATGGACACTCCCGTCGGCTTGGTTCCTTCACGTATTTCTGGCTCTTATCGGCGTTACATTCTTGTTTGGAATATTTTGCACGACAGTTGCCGACGAGCCAAGCAAACTTCATCCAGTCACTAAAGCTATATCGTTCCTCTTAATCAGCACAAGTAGGCCAAACGCCATCATCAAAGAACGCTGGGAATTGCGGTTGTTTTTGCTCTCCGCTGCTTGGGTACTGGGCATGGGTGTTGGTATTATTTTGCTGGCAAGCGCTTAGGGGCCGATATATGCAACGTCAACGCTTCGAAACCTCAGAAATAACATGTTGAGCGCCTGCTATGGAACAACCCGACTGGCGCCTAAGGGCCGAATCAGCTTATCGTGGCCGGCTCGAAACGGCTAAATTCGGTCGGTCGACAGAGTCTGCCAAATTTGTGATAACTCAATAATTGCGGACAGTCGAAAGTGTCTGCCAAACTGATGGCGATTCAAATTGGAGATGATGTGCACGAAATATTTAAGAAAATCGCCCCAACGCTTCGTTCGCTTGGTTTCCGGGGAACAGGTCAAAATTTCCGAAAATCCGACAACGATTTTGCATTTGTAATTAATCTTCAAGTCAGTAGGTCCGGTGAGAATTTCTTTGTGAATCTTGGTGCTCAGCCGACGTTCATTCCGGCAGAAGGCAATGCCGAGTTGGGGAAACTCAAAGAGTATGAGTGCATATTACGTAAAAGAGTTGGAAAGGACTGGTCATTTCATATGTCTGAAGAAGCTATTGCATCGCTGATTGCAGAGATTTCTTCAGCGCAGGCATCATTTTTCGGTGACGTACAGACAATGCGGCAAGCATTAGCTGTTGAGCCACCTGAGGAGCTATTACGCCGGTTCAGTTCGGGAACGACTCAAGCACGGGCGACACTGCATTTGGCTCGTGGGGCTGTGAAGCTTGGTTATCTGAACGTAGCTAAACAACTTGTCGAGTACGGCCTACTAATTGCTGGAGACGCCGCTACTCTACTTAGAGCGGACCTGGAAGCTGTCCGCAATGCTTCGTAATCTACAACTCAGGAAGGCTCACTAACGGCTAAAAGCCGACTCTGAAGTATTTCACCAATACGATATTGCTTTATTAGTTGCCGGGTGCCAATATATGGCAAGATTTTTCCGCCAGGATTAATTTATTCAATATCGAGGCATATCTGTGCCGGTCCACTTAGTATTTTTATCTGTATCTAAACAGGTATGCGATTGCGAGAGCATGAAAGCTAAGTATCGAATTTCAGAAGAAGACTATGTGAACACGATGAAGTTGTTTGCCAAGCTATCTATGGAGCATTCACGGTAGTTGGTGGCTTGCACATTGTCCGAAATTGATTATTACTGCAATTTATATTACGGCGCGTCCTGTGCTTTCATCTGAGGCATGGGAAGCCGAGGAACAACTGGAATTTCTGTTTTTTTGGGTGCCGACTTTCATCGCCCTAATTTGGGTTGTTTTTCTGTGTTCATTCAGTCACCGGACAAATTTTCCGAACCAAGGGTGCAAGGATTAGCTGAATCCTGCTTTTACAAAAATAGATTCCAAACTCGGTAGCAGGACGAAACCGGTCAAATGCGGACATTCGTGTCCGCCATCAGCTAAGCACCTATGCCAAGAATTAATTCACCAGAGCGAGAAATGAATCAAAGATTGCGTCTATTAATGGCTGCACTTCTCGCGCCGGCGTGTTTGCCGACGATTTACTTCCTTGGGATGTTTCTTTTCTCTGGATATGTCAGGTCAGACAGTGGACACCTCTTGAAATTGTTTCAAGAAACATTGCTTGGAATTTTGCCCGTGAGTTATATCGTGAGCGGCATACTGGGGGTGCCGATATTCGCCATTTTACGAAAGCTGCAGCGTTGGGCGGTAAAGCCAATAGTTTTAACGTCGTGTTTCGCAGGTTTTTATTCAGGGTTGCTAATGACTTTTATTTTTTCTGGTGGTCCGGAAGCTCCCTCAGTATCAATGTCTCAGCGGTTCGTATGGGTGGCAATAGGAGCTATATCGGCGCTGATTGTGTCGGTGATTTTCTGTTTTATTGGCAAAGTGCCCTCAAGGACTGTTGGTTAAACAGACAGTTCAATTGAACACGTCACGGATGATTAGCAAAATAATTTTGCTAACCATCGCGAATAACGCCGTCGCCAGTGAAAAGGAAATTACAAGGAAAGAATCAGCATACCGCTGGCTCGTCGGTATCTACAATTGACAGGCCTCATGCGGCCGCGGCTGTGTAAAAACGCAAAAACATGAAATTTTCGTGGGTAGAGTGACCATTACCGATATTGAAAAAAACCCGTAGCGGTCGTTTTGAGAGGCCGATTTTTACGTGCGCCGAATTTTTCTGCGTTTTTACACATAGATGGTCGCCCCCATTTTGCCAAGCGTTCAATCAATGATGTGAAGAAGGTAGAGATTGCAGCCATAGATCCGGACTTTCGA
>NZ_FNOR01000041.1 GCF_900107095.1 Collimonas sp. OK242 | reverse complement strand
CAAAGAAGGCCGAGGCCTTTTTTAAGATTTCTACATCTCCTCGCAGTTGGCGGTTCTCCTGCTCCAACTGCCTGATTCGTTGTTGCTCGGGCGTCAGCGGTTTGCCAATGCCTGGCTGGCCGGATTGCTCGGCATCGTACTGCTCTACCCAGCGACGCACGGCGGTCGGGCCAATGCTCATGCTCTCGCATACGTGCTGAACACTGAGTCCCTGTTCTTTGATCATTTTGACGACCTCAAGCTTGAAGCTGTGATCGAAAGTGCGGCGTTGCCTTGTCATGCAAATCTCCTCGGATGGTGGATTGTCCACCTATCGAGGTGTCCGGGCAAATTAGACCACTACATACATTCTGTCTAGTCAAGTCGCACGAATAGGCGTAGAGTTTGTCGAGTTGCAATTGTTTCTGTATGGAACTATTCTTATGGCATGTAGTTGTGTAGCGATGCCGTCATGAAACCTGTTACAGAAACAATGCTGTGATGAAAATTGCAACCATGCATGCGTCCCACTCTTAAAGCGTCCAGCGGTATTCTTCAATCCACTTATTGTTTATGGAGAAAATTATGGCTAGCACACCCAAAACTGCATCAACTATTGATCTTTCAAAAGCCACCGATGCTGAGCTGAAAAACATTCACAGCCAAGTCTTAAGCAATCTAGCTCTGCGTGCTAACGATCCATCGACGCTGGCTGACGGGTATGATCGGCACGGTAGTGGCCATTCGCGTTCCGGCGGTAGCAGCAATCTAGCCAATCCGGTCGAAGCCCAGGTTGTGAAGGCAAAGAGTGTGAAGGCTAAAGCCGTCAAATAACTTCTTGTAATGTGCTTGGAATCAAACTATCGCCCTTGACAATGAGCTGATGGGGTGAAGTTTGATTCTAGTTAATATGGGTCACGCATTCATATCTTTCTCGGAGACATATGAGAAAAGCAGAAGAAGGTATTTCGCAGGTTTTGGATTGGGTAATCCTCAAAGTGGTTCAGCGCTGTAATCTGAATTGCACATACTGCTATGTCTATAATCGAGGCGACGATTCCTGGAAAACACGTGCGCCGGTTGTTTTAGACAGCGTGATAGAAAAAACCGCACAGCGTATCGTCGAACACAGTCAAAAATACGGGCTGAATAAATTTGTAGTCGAATTGCATGGCGGCGAACCTTTGCTGCTTGGCAAAAAAAAGATGCAATCTCTGATCGACCGTCTGCGCGAAATATGTGCGCCGGTTTATTTGCGCATCATTTTGCAAACCAATGGCTTACTGCTGGATGAAGAGTGGCTGAAACTTTTCGATCGTAATGATATCTCCTTCGGCATAAGTCTGGACGGACCGCCGGAAATCGCGGATAAGTTTCGAATTTTTCGTAATGGAACTGGTTCCACTCAAAACCTTCTGGATAAAATCAACAAATTACGTACCGCCGGCCCGGATTTTGATCGCCTGCTGGGCGGCGTATTATGCGTGGTAAACCCGGAATCAAATGGAGCGGAAATTGTGCGCTGGTTTGTCGCGAATGGATTTGATGCTTTTGAATTCCTGCTTCCCGATGGCAACTACATCAATTATCCGCAGGGATGGAATGGTGCGGGTCCTTATCGCCGCTTTTTACTGGAAGCATTTGAGGAATGGTATGCGATGGATGGGGACGCGCCGCAAATCCGTCTTTTCGAGATGATGCTTATGGGATTTATGGGCGTTAAATCCTCTCTCGACGCGCTTGGCGGCGATTTGCGGAAATTATGCGTGATCGAGTCAGACGGTACGATAGGCGTCAGCGATGTAGTGCGGATGTGCCGTGGCGATTATGCCAACGACAAGCTCAATATTTTCGATCATCCCCTGGATTTACATGCATCGGTTTACAAGCTGGAGGAAATACAACAGCCGGCCGAACAATGCCAAAAATGCGAATACTTGCAAAGTTGTGGAGGCGGTTATTTGCCCCACCGTTTTGATGGAAATACTTTCAATCGTCCTTCCATTTACTGTGATGCGTTGTATGCGTTGTCGGATCGGATGTCGCAAAAAATCCGCATGGATATGCCCGCTTCGCTACTACGCGACCCTTCGGCTAGTCTGCGTCCAACGGATTTCATCGGATGAGTCTCAGCTCGTTCAATTTGTATCATCAGTTTTCCTGTCCGCAAACTCCGTTTGACGAACGGGTATTCGATGCCATTTCGGTTTCGTTTGGAGTGGCGGTGGTGGAGTGTTTTCTGCAGCGGCGGCGCGATCTGATAGCTGCCCGTAGTCGGGGCATTATTGAGTTGGTCGAGTCGTGGCTAGGCGATGCGGCGGATCCGGAAACAGTCTGGGATCAGGCTTTCGGCAGAACAGACTGGGCGATGGAATCCAGTGAGGCAGACACTGGTGATGTCGCGACGCAGCTTGCATTGCGCCTGAGCTCGCGGGGACAGCCAGGACAGTGGCATTCCATATTGAGCCGTCCTATGCGATTGCGTTTCGAAGGCTGGCTTTTGCCGCAATGCACGGAAATTGATCTGCAAAGCGATGGCAACACAGTTTTCATCGTGTTGAAAGTGGAAAATAGCGGTACAGAAAATATCGGATTTGAGAGAACAGAATTTAGTTGGACATCTTCCGGGGCCCAGAGATTGTCGTACGCGAAAGTCAATACGCCAATTTTCCTGATGGCACAATCGGCCATCGAAGGTCAACTTACTATTGACGATCAATTTGGCAGCATCACCGGCTATCCAGAAGTTACGGGAAATATGGTGCAGAACGTCCAGAAAGCGTTGGATATCCTAGCGAAATATGCGCCGCAATATCTGCAGTGGGTAGAACGCGTGATTCGCGGCATCGTCGTATGCCAGTGCAAGGAAACACGTACGCGCAGCAGTACGTGGTCCGAAGCGCCCGGGATCATTTTGATGTCGGTAACTGATGATCCGATAACCATTGCCGAAATGATGGTGCATGAAGCCTCACATCAATATTTCCATCTATTAAGGAAATTGGGTGCCGTTGACGACGGCAGTGATACCTGCCTTTATTATTCACCTGCCGTTTCGAAAGAAAGACCGCTCTCGCGCATTTTGATCGCCTATCATGCTTTTGCCAATATTTTGTTGATGTACCGGACAACGCGCTTAAACGGGCTGGTCGATAGCGGGGAATGTTTAAGAATGGAAAACCGGATGCAGGGCGATATTGGATTGCTCGGTGCGCCATTGCATGCTAACCCGGCACTAACCCCGCTGGGGAATGCGCTTTATCAGCCATTGGCGCAGAGAGCGGAAGGTCTTGATGGCGGTGGATGAGGCTTCCAGCATGATGGCATCCGATTGCAACAGTACCACTCTTAAGCTCACGTCCCTGGAACGGATTTTGCGCTGGAATTGCGATGCGGCGGAGATGAGGGATTGGCGGAATCAGTATGAAAAATTTCTCTTGACCCGCTTCAATACGCTTTTCGCGCAGAGAGCCGAAGACAAATGCCTGCTGGATGCGTTTAACCTGATGCCAGAACCTTTGGCAAAGGATTTCCTGTGCGCACCTGGCGTAGTAAGTATTCTTTGCCGGAGGTCAGAATATGCAGAATGGCAGGGGAAAGCGCTTGCGCAACTACTACTCAAGGTTTTCGCGAACGATCTGTGGCTTCCGCCCCGCAACAGCCGCTTAACCTTTGCCGACACGAATATCGCGCTAGATATAGATAGTGACTTCACGTTCCCCGATGACAAATTTGGCATAGCGGGAACTGTTCACGTCGAAGAGCCGGCGCTCGCTCTGGTTTTGGATAAAATTGATCAAGCCTTTAATCTCGTGCGTGCCGTGTCACCCCGAGCAACTGAGACTGTAAAAACATTCATTGACGTGCTTGCCATACGGAACGAGCCACCTAAGCTTGCTGGGACTGCGCTGCACTTTTATTCAAGCACTTTCAGTGGGTATGCCGGTCTGGTCCGTTTTACAAACGTCGGCGCGGAAAACGCAAGCGTAGAAATACTGGCAGATGCGTTTGTTCATGAATCCATACACGGTTTGTTGTATGCCTATGAAGCAGTCGCGTCGCCGTTGCAAAGTGCAGACGCTAGTGACATCGTCATGCGTTCCCCTTGGAGCGGTGCGCTGATTTCCTTGCCTTCATACTTGCAAGCCTGCGTAGTATGGTACGGGCTTTTCCATTTCTGGAAGCTAGCAATCAGCACTGGGGTCGCGGTCGGTCGCAATGTGGTGCAATTATCAACGCGGGCGCGCGGTGGTTTTTTAAAGCGCCCTTTTTCTTCGATACCGTCATCTATACATGGTCATATCGCACCGGAAATGTCGCAGCTTTTGGATGGCCTCGAACATCATATGCTGATGCAGGAATTCTAAACTGGTATGGCATCTCGACGTTAATATGTTTCTCGTTCCATCCGTTTCCAACATTATTCATAGATCGCTTCAATTTTGATCCAGGCGCAATGTCACGCACGCTTCATACACGATTTGTGTGTGGAGAGATTTCATGGAGATCAAGCAGTAGGCTGCCTGCAGCCAGATTTTTAGCCCACGCCCTCAAGTTTCAAATCAATCCTACTGTTCGGCTCCGGCCTGTCAGCGCGAACGTCGATGACGCTGGCAACTGCTCAAACCGTCAAATTCACGGCGGGTCAAGCATTCAAGGATGCTGTGAACAAAAAAAGAAATAATGTAACTTGCAACTCAAGCCCCTCGAAGTCAGCTGACTTCGAGGGGCTTTTTATCAGCTTTGCGCCGGGCTTACTCGTGCGCCGGCGCAAGCGGTTATAGAACTCAATGTTGCGCCTTGGGTATTTTTCCTTGCGCGCACCAATTTTTCCATTCGTTTAGTTGATCCGCCGTTATCGTGGCATCCTCACCAATTTCCTTATGATGAGCGGCTATCCAACTATCCACGCAGCTTTCGATATTGAGCGTATTTGCATGAGCTCGGATATCAAGTCCTGACGCAGAGGAAGGAGGGAGAGAAATTTCAACGCCTTCTCTATAATTCTTCTCGCTAGAAACTTTTCCATCTTCGCCAAATTCCTGAGATTTTCCGTCGAGCTTTCCTTCTTTGAAGTTTTCCAATTTATAAAGAAACATGCCATAAGGCTCGGTGTAGTGCCTGAAGTCATATTTTTTGTGGACCCCATGGTAATCCCCCCATTTTTAAGCAAAGCTAAAAGTAGAGGCTAAGCCGCAAGGGCCAATTTCTGCTTCGGGGTGATGCCGCCGAGCGCCATGTTCGGGCGTTCGTGATTGTAAGTCCAGAGCCATTTTGTCGCAAATTCCTGAACTTCATTGACGGATTCGAACAGGTAATGTGCGAGCCAGTCATAGCGAACCGTTCTGTTGTAGCGCTCGATGTAAGCATTCTGTTGTGGCTGTCCGGGCTGAATAAAACTGATCTGAATGCTGCGCTTTTCTGCCCACGCGGCCAGTGTCGAACTGATGTATTCGGGTCCGTTGTCACAGCGAATCGTCATCGGCTTTCCCCGCCATTCGATAATTTGGTCAAGCGACCGAACGACGCGCGCTGCCGGCAGGGAGAAGTCGACGTCGATGCCCAAGCCTTCCCGATTAAAGTCATCAATCACGTTGAACAGGCGAATGCTGCGCCCGTCCGACAGTTGATCGTGCATGAAATCCATGGGCCAGACGTCGTTGATCGACGTTGGCACCGACAACGGCTCGGGCTTTGCCCTGGTAAGCCGCTTTTTTGGTTTGATTCGCAAATTCAACTCCAGCTCTCGATATATCCGATAGACGCGCTTGTGGTTCCAGCCGAATCCTTTGACATTGCGCAGATACAGGAAGCAAAGGCCAAAGCCCCAGTTGCGTTGGTTCGCGGTCAGCCGGATTAACCAGTCCGCGACACGCTCGTTATCTTCCGATAGCTTTGCATTGTAGCGATAACAGGCCTGGCTGATCGCGAAAGTCGCGCATGCGCTGCTGACGCTGATTCCATGCGCTCGGACTGCCGCTTGTGCCATCTCACGTCGGTGAGATGGCTTCACCACTTTTTTTGCATCGCCTCCGAGATGATCTCGGCCTTCAACTTCTCTTCGGCGTACATCTTCTTGAGCCGACGGTTCTCGTCTTCCAACTCCTTCATCCGCGTCATCATCGACGCGTCCATGCCGCCGTATTTGCTGCGCCATTTGTAGAATGAGGCCGAACTCATCCCGTGCTCACGACAAAGCTCCGGCACTGGCGTGCCGGCCTCGGCCTGCTTCAAAATGTTGATGATCTGACTTTCGGTAAAGCGTGATGTCTTCATGTAAAACTTCCTCAAAATCGCATTTAAGAAAATTCTACTTTTAACTGATGCTTTTTTGTGGGGGGATTACTGTAGTGGTCAAGTAAATTCGGACACGGCGATAGGTTTTTTTGCTGCCATGTTCCGTTCGTAGACGGAGGGCGGCAGATTGCCCAGAACTGAATGCAGACGTTCGTTGTTGTAGAAGCCGACGATGTAGGCGGCGATATCGATCTTGGCCTCCGCGTGATTGGCATATTGGCGCTGCCACACCCGTTCCATCTTGAGATTCAGGAAGAAGCGTTCGGCAACTGCATTGTCCCAGCAGTTCCCTTTACGGCTCATGCTGCAGATGAAACCGTGGCTGGTCAACAATGCTTGGTACTGGGCACTTGCGTACTGGCTGCCACGGTCTG
>NZ_FNOR01000044.1 GCF_900107095.1 Collimonas sp. OK242 | reverse complement strand
GCCGGGGCATTTACATCAGCCACGGCGATGAACGTCATCGGCGATGAAATCAACAAGATGGATCTGCCGAAAGACCTGAAGCAGGGGCTGGCGCAGATTGCAGCAACGGCATTGGGCGCGGCGATTGGCGGTGCTGCTGGGGCGGCTTCGGGATTGAATGTAGATGCCAATAATCGACAATTGCATCCAGACGAAGTCAAATTTTTGCACGACAAAGACCGCATCAACCGCTATATACAATATGTTGCGGATCAAACCGGCCGTGTACTGAGTTTCGACGAGGCCGGGCGTGAACTCGACCGCTCGGGCGCGGCCATGGACGATGCGCATTGGACCGCATTGAACGGACGCAATGGCATTGCTGAAAAATTCATTGTGCAGGAAGCCAAAGTTTCGGGGCAGTTTTACCTTGATAGCGACGGTACAAAACATGATTTCTTTAAAGCCACTAAACAAGAATATCTGAATGAAACCATCAATCTGCGTCCGCTATTTAGTGCATATGGAGACAACACCGATGTACGCAAATATTTAGCGAATAATTTTGATGAATCAAGGCTAAATAATTGGGCAACGCGCTATCGCTCTGGGCAAGAGGCCGGTCTCAAAGATGCTGGCATGGCGAGTCTCTTGGATGACGCTAAGGCTCTTGGCAAAGGGCTGTTGAATTTACCTTCATTCGCCTGGGCTACCGTCACTAATGGTGACACCGGTATATATAAAACCCAACAAATGGAGGCCTATTATGCGTCCCTCTTAAAACTGCAAGGGCGCGCCGAAGAGGCGGGCTATATGTCGGAATTCAATTGGGCGACGCAGCAGCGTTTGGCGATTGAGGGACTGGCAATTGGTGATTTGGTTTGGAAGATTGGCGGAGTCACGCTCGGGAAGGCAACGGGTGCGGTAAAGGGTGCGCTAAAAGGAGATGGCATTGCCACTGCTAAGGCCGGAGCGGGCGGCAGCCAGATAGTTGGTGATGAACCTTATGCGGGACCTAACGGGCTTTCGGATGGGGGGATGCCACATCCGGTTAAGGATAATGCCGGAGGTAAGGGTGATGCCGCGATTGAGACGCTGGCAGCCGACGATATCCGATTTTCTCAGAATACGGTCTCGTACAATAAAACCGATCGGCGTTCGGGAGCCAGCTATACCTATGATGATTTGGTGAAGAGCATGCAAACTAAAGGTTGGCAGGGCGACCCCGTTGATGTGGTGAAAATGCCTGACGGTGTAGCAACTAGCATGGATAATACGCGTATTGCGGCTGCCCGCGAGGCAGGGATTGATGTTCAAGCTAATGTGCATAGCTTCGATGAGCCACTGCCGGCCGACATGGTGGATCAGAGAAGGTTTGGCGATGCCAAAACGTGGGGAGAGGCACTTACTGGTCGTATCAATAAACAGTCGGGGGGATTCGGTACGTCGAATCCTAACGGTTCACCGACAACACCGCGCATTACCGGAAAACGAGGAAGTTGATGATGGAACCCTATTTATTCACAGAAGGATTGTTGCCAGAAGGTTTTTTGTTTCCCCACTCTTATATTGATTTTGTATCAAGGGAGTCAATTCCTGATCTTGATCCGTGGTGGTTTCTTTGTACTTCCCAACGCGATGCAGATGGATGGTTTCAGGCTGTTAAAAAACTTTATCCGGAACGAAAATTAGTACCATTTGCTCTTTGGGATGGATCGGATGATATTGCTTGCTTCGATGCGAGTGTGCCGACTGCAGATCCACTGGTGCATTATGTACACGCCTACGCCTCTTCGGGTTGGGAGGATCGCGGTCACGTTGCCAATTTTACTGAGTGGCTTAAGGTGACTGAGGAAGAATCGGCTCGTTACAAGACTGAACGGGAAGAGGGGCGGTAAGAATTATTCGCTATTCTTGAAGAAAAGATGTTGGTACATGATCGACTAGCCAAACGCCGTTCTCAGCCTGAAAAAAAATATAACCTTGTTGTTGCATGAGTAAGGCTCTAATTTTTAGAACGACAGATTTACCGTGTCGCTGCCCAACAGTGAGTGCGGTCTGGTCGTCTTGCGACAGATGAACATACTGGCGTGAGCCTGGCAATAGACCATTCTTGCGAATCGACCCCAAAAAACGCGTCGCGGTGCCGTGATAGAGAAATTCGGGCGGCACCTTCTCTGCATAATTGATGTCAACGCTTTCGATGGAATGTCCTTGTACTGCTCGGATTCGTAGCCCGTCTTCAGAAATCGCAAATCTTTTCTTGTCGCTTGTGGCCACTACCGAGTGAATTAAATCACGGTCAAGCTGTTTGCCGTGATTGACAGCGGCAGCGATCAAAGACGAGATATCAGCCCACCCATCAATGTCGAGTGTGATACCGATCGCATCCGGTTCATGTCGTAGTACGTAACTTAAAAATTTGCTGATTTCAGAGAGTTGTTTGCTCATGATTTTGTTTTCATTCTCTTATTTTTTAGCCAATTAGGTACAGACTCTATGTTAACGCCGTACTAATTTCGTGGACAGGTCAGGATGACTTCATCTTCGAAAGTATTGTGACTCTCAAAGGACGGGAAATGGCACTTAGTAAAGGAAAATTATTTTTGGAAAATGATGTCTTTATTGATTATTCCTTTGAGGAAGTTATGTACCGATGGGATCACAATTCCAAAAAAATTTATGTAAAGTTTTATGGCAACGCGGAAACTTCGAAGCCTGTGCCTCACGATAATCGTTTGTTTAACGACGCTATTTTATATGGTGAGCAAATTTCACTTGAGCAGTATGAGATAGGAAAGGCGAGAGCGAGATTGTGAGCGATTTGGTTAAGGCAATTTCGTTGATACGTAAAGTTCAGAAAATAGTCTCGATGATTTACTAAAAAACCTTCCAGCGGAAGAAGCGGAAAAATTTGCAGGAATTTTGAATCCTCAAGTTGATTTGAAAGTAGATGATCGGGGCAGGTTCGGCGCTCCTATCTCTGACCGTCTGCGAAAATTAAATTTGTATTTTTGCATTTCAAAAAAATAGGAAAAATAATGCGCATAAGTTTTATCGCCCTCATGCTGGCTATCTGTCCAATTCTTTCCCACGCTGAAGAATCAGCAGCGGAGAGGAAAGATGATCTGAAAAGCGACACTGCAAGAATCCGATTGTTCGGCCAAAACGGCATGGGCGTTAAATATTACCCAAACAGCGCTTGTTACGGCGGTGACAGCGTCACAGTCTCCGGCGGCCTGGGCGATGCATTCTCATCCTTTTTAGGAACTGCGTCGGACATCAGCATCGGCATACCCGAAACGCCGAACAGCGGCAAGCCGTCTGCCCGGAATGGTATTTTCTCAAAGGCGTTTTTCCGCGAATATAAAATCGCGGCCAATCAGCCGCTGACCTTGAAGCTGGATTTTCAAAGCAACCCTGGCGTCAGATACGGCTATTGCAAAACGATTGCGGGCACCTTTGTACCTGAAGCGGGAAAAGATTACGAGATATCGCTGGATATTAAAGACGGGATGTGCGTGCCGGTTTTGAATGAGCTGCAAAGCACTGCGGATGGCGTGATTTTGCAGCCGATAGCGGCGTCTAAGGCTGAACGTTGTAGTTGACTTTAGCTGGCTCTGCATCCAAGCCACCCAATAGGTTAAAACCTGAATATCTCTATTTGTAAGACGTCTATGAAATGGCCCCCGTTGTTTTTCGTGCTTTCGCTTTAAATTCGATATCAGCCACGGCAGCCGAACCGCCACAGTGCCAGCAGCAAACCGTTGCAAACCCAAAACAACACCCACGTTGTGGCAGGCAACACCCTGACGCTGGAATCCGGCCACGACACCAATATCAAGGGCGGCGTCGCCAGCGCGCGGCAAGTGATTGCCGATGTCGGCACCTCTGGCAAGGGCAATCTGAGCATCGAGTCCCTGCAAGACACCAGCAACTACCAAAGCAAGGACCAAAGCATAGGCGGCAGCGTCACCATCGGCTACGGCTTTGCCGCCAGCGGCAATTACAACCAGACCAAGGTCAACGGCAGCTTCGCCAGCGTCGGCGAACAATCCGGCATCGCCGCCGGCGACGGCGGCTTCCAGATCAAGGTCAACGGCAACACCGACCTCAAGGGCGGCGTCATCGCCAGCAGCGACAAGGCGATCCAAGACAACAAAAACAGCCTGAGCACGCAGACCCTGACCCAGGTCGATATCAAGAACCACAGCGATTTCGACGCCAGCGGCTTTGGCGTCAGCGGTGGTTTTGGGGTGGGTGGCGACAAGGGCGATAGCAAGGCTGCAGACGGCAGTAGCAGCGCGCCCGCAACCATCGGCGGACAGAAGCTGCAAACCATCCAGAGCGGCAGCACCGGCACTTCGGCAGGGATAGGCTGCGCCAGCGGCAGCAGTAGCAGTACTACCCGCAGCGGCATCAGCGGCGGCGTCGTCACGATCACCGACGATGCGGCGCAACAGGCCAAAACCGGGGCTACGGCTACTCAAACCGTCGCCGGCATCAATCGCGATGTCAGCACGGCCAAGGATAGCAGCGGTGCATTGACCAAGGATTGGGATGGTCAGAAGCTCAAGGATGATGTTTC
>NZ_FNOR01000040.1 GCF_900107095.1 Collimonas sp. OK242 | reverse complement strand
CAAAGAAGGCCGAGGCCTTTTTTAAGATTTCTACATCTCCTCGCAGTTGGCGGTTCTCCTGCTCCAACTGCCTGATTCGTTGTTGCTCGGGCGTCAGCGGTTTGCCAATGCCTGGCTGGCCGGATTGCTCGGCATCGTACTGCTCTACCCAGCGACGCACGGCGGTCGGGCCAATGCTCATGCTCTCGCATACGTGCTGAACACTGAGTCCCTGTTCTTTGATCATTTTGACGACCTCAAGCTTGAAGCTGTGATCGAAAGTGCGGCGTTGCCTTGTCATGCAAATCTCCTCGGATGGTGGATTGTCCACCTATCGAGGTGTCCGGGCAAATTAGACCACTACATACCGATATTTAACGTCGCCTTTGATTTTTTGGAGATATTTGCCAAGGCTGACGGTAGACAGAATGCCGAACACAAAAACGATGGCAAATGCGGCGAGACTTTCGAGAGGGGAGTTATTGGATCCCATAGGGGCTCCTTACGGTGATGGATGTCTAAAAGGAGAAAATCGATTCCTCGGCTGACCAGAGGGAGCAATCGATTTTCTATGCGGTTTCATGGTTTTCCGAGCAATCTGCGCAAGAACCATACCCTTGCGAGAGGGATCGCAAACAAGATGACGAGGGAGGTCATTGCCAGATCCATATCCACTTCGACATCATTGCCGATGGCGATCACGATATAAGCAGCAAGTGCAATGGAGAAGTAGATGCAGGTGCGATTGTAGCTATGTGAATTTTTGTTGATAACAGCCTTGGCAAGTACAAGCCGGGTTTTAAGCGCTTCGTTTAACTCGACCACATCTTTTGCTGTAAAGACGGGATAAAACGTAGTCGCTGTCAGCGTCGTAGCAACGGTGTTGCTCCGTACGAAAAAGATATTCTGATCCATGTGAGGGCCTTCAATGTTAAAGAGTTTCAATTGAAATTGACGTGGTCAATTGAGAGCGGTGATTACCCTTCTCAAGGCGGTGATATATGGCTGAGATTATTTGGGATCGACGGGATGACGACATAGAGAGCAAGGGTTGCCCCTTGCTCTCTATGTCGTTTTAACGGAAGTTTGATTGTCGTCTCAGCAAGCTGAGGCAGGGTGCATCAAGATTGATGAGCACGAGAGTAAGCTGTACAGGGCCCAGCCCCCGGATTGTTCCGCTCTCCTTCTTCCATATAGGCGAAAAGCGCAGCAACCTGCAAATCTCAATTTATTCCTCTGCGAGCTGCTGTATCCCTTGCCGGCTACGTTCGTCCACCGGCACATAGGCCATTAAACGATCGCCGTTTTTCGGCGCGGACCACCAATTGGTTTGCTGCAAATCGAGTGCGCCGACGCGAGGATGCCGGAAGCGTTTGACTTGATTTTCTATGCCGCGCACTTCATAGCGCTGCCAAGCGTTTCTGAATTCCGCGGATGCCGTCATAAATTTTTGCAGCTGCTGTTCCCATAGCGGCTCATGCAGGTGCTCCGCCATGGCGGCGCGGAACAAGGCTACCATGCGCGGCATCGCGTCGTCCCAATCTGCCAGACTGGCGCGCCAATTGGGATTGGTCATCGCCAGATAGATGCAATTGCGGTCTTCCTTGGCAATCTTCGCTAAGTCGACATTCACTAAACGGCAATAGGCTTCGTTGTAGCCGAGAATATCGAAACGGGCATTCTGTATCAGTGCAGGAATCGGGTTGAGATGATCCAGTATCATTTGACTGGTGGCGGAAAGCGACTCGCAGGCGGGCCGCTCTGTCAAATTGGTGGGCATTTTCATGCCGGCCAGCGCAAACAGGTGGGCGGTTTCTACATCGCTGCATTGCAGGGCAATTGCTACCGCGCTTAACACCTTGGCAGACACGCGAATGGGGCGTCCTTGCTCCAGCTTGGTGTACCAGGTGATGCCGATGTCGGCGAGTGCCGCCACGTCTTCACGGCGCAAGCCGGGCGTACGGCGTCGTCCGCTGCGCGGCAAACCCAGGTGGACGGGATCCAGGCTCTCGCGGCGAACCCGCAAGAAGCTCCCAAGTTCTTCTGTACTATTGGCTTCGAGGTGGCTTGGCGCCTGCTGTGACAACGTCGGGGTCGAGTTAAGTTGATGAGGCATGGTCTGCTTTCCTTATCGAGCCTGGCACAAATTATACTAGTCTAGGTAGACTCTAGTACCAGTCTTATTTCAATTATAGACTGGCACCTGTTATCCATTCAAATAGAAAGAAGTGCTATGAATAACGGGGTTTCGCAACCTGTCCTGCGCCAGGCAGGGCTCATTGTGTTGCTTGCGGGGCAATTGCTGCCGCAGATAGACTTTTCGATTGTCAATGTAGCGCTGGATGCCATTTCTCACTCTCTCAATGCCACAGAAACCGAACTGGAGCTAATGGTAGCCGTGTATGGGGTGGCGTTTGCGGTTTTTCTGGCCATAGGCGCGCGCCTGGGCGACAACCTGGGACGGCTAAAACTGTTTCAAGCTGGTGTAGCCTTATTTGGCGTCGCTTCGCTTTTATGTGGCGTGGCCAATTCAGTCTGGTTTTTGCTGGCTGCTCGCGCTTTGCAGGGCGGCGCAGCAGCCTTGCTGGTGCCGCAGATATTGGCAACAATCCATGTAAGCCTGAGCGGACGCAACCACTCTCGCGCGCTGGGTTTCTACGGGGCCATAGGCGGGCTGGCGTTTATTGTCGGCCAAGTGCTGGGCGGCTTTCTGGTATCTGCCAATATTGCCGGCATGGGGTGGCGCAGCGTGTTTCTGATTAATCTACCAGTGTGTCTAGGCATTTTGCTGGTTTCGCATCGCTGGGTGCCGGAAACGCGTAGCCAACATGCCGCCAGCATCGACAGGCCTGGAACGATATTGTTAAGCCTGGTCATTTTGTGCGTGCTGGTGCCGCTGGCATTGGGGCCGTCTTTGCATTGGTCCTTGCTATGCATCACGCTGTTGAGCGCCGCCATTCCTCTACTTGGCTTGCTATGGAAGGTGGAACTGCGGCAAGAACAGCGTGGAGCTGCCCCCTTACTGCCGCCGTCCTTGCTGCGTCTGCCCAGCGTGCGCTTTGGACTGTTGATCGCGATATTGTTTTTCTCTTGCTGGAGCGGCTTCATGTTCGTGCTGGCACTTGCTTTGCAAGCCGGCGCCCACCTGACGCCTGTGCATTCCGGCAATGCGTTTATTGCTTTGGGTGCTTCCTATTTTGTCAGCTCGCTCTTAAGCTCACGCGTGGTTGCCCGCGTTGGTCGCACAGCCACGCTGATTTTAGGCTGTGCCATACAGATGTGTGGACTGCTGGGACTAATACTGACCTTGCGCGGAGTCTGGCCGCATCCAGGGATGCTCAATCTTGTCCCCGCTACCGTGCTGATGGGCTTTGGGCAGGCGTTTATTGTCAGCTGTTTCTTCAGGATAGGATTGTCGGACGTCCCAGCTCCGCAAGCCGGCGCCGGCAGCGCGATGCTGACCACCGTGCAGCAAGCATCCTTTGGTATCGGGTCCGCCTTGTTGGGGGCAGTGTTTGCACAAACCTTGCATCACACAGGGCAATACCTGGATGCGGCGCTCGCGGCCCTGCTCGCCGAGTTTTGCCTGATGATGATTTTGCTCGCCAGCGCAGTGGCGTTCCATAAGCGATGGCAGCCAGTGACTGCCTTTCAAGCTCACCCACAATCCGTCGTCGCAGAGTGACTTAACAACCGGGGACGTCGCTTGGTGTCCTTCGTGGATAAAGCGTGTCGTCACGCGGGGCTTGAATCCGGGTTGCTTATCCCGGTTTTCCGTTCCGCTGCACCTCGAACCCCTAGCTTGATTTGAAGTGGGGGGCGGTGGTCAATTCTCATCAACGCCACTCGTAAATGTTCCCTTTTCGGGTGTATTTCGAATTGCAATTCGATCGACTTACTTTCACAAGTTGTCTGCGGTCGACCTACAGCTATGGCTTCATTTCCATTAGCTTTGCCGATGTCCCCGGCTTAATCTTAGAAAGTGAAAACCAACCCTCCAGGAGCAACCGCAAATCAGTCAGGAAGTAAGTGCTGTATTACGGATGGATCCCTTGCACCCCATTAGATTGACGTCAGATGTCAACGAAAAATGACTTAACCAGTTCCTACTCGTAACACTACTGGTGAGGGCAAGCGGCTAACATGCCGTTCCAACAAAATCGTTCCATGCTGCCATCATGGGGCGACGTTGCTCCAATAGGTCGGTGCGATGGTAAGCTGCCTCCACTTTGTTCTGTACCATATGGGCAAGTGAACGTTCCGCCAAGTCGCGGGGATAACCTTGTTCACTGCACCAATCGCGGAAACTTGATCGAAAGCCATGCGCGGTTGCGACGCGACCAGGCGTATCGCTGTGTGCCTTGACGCGGCGTAAAAAACTGGTCAGTACCATATCGGAAAGTTCAACCTGATCACGTGGCGAAGGAAACACCAGATCCTCGTGCTGTCCTTGCTGCTTGGTGAGGATTTCAATAGCGCGTTTAGATAAGGGAACACGATGCTGGAGTTTGGCTTTCATGCGTTCCGGCGGAATTGTCCAGATCGCATTGTCTAAATCTACTTCTGGCCACATCATGCCTCGTACTTCACCAGAGCGAACCGCTGTCAAAATCAAAAATTCCAGCATGGCGCGTGTCACGTCCTGGTTACTTGCTACCTGTAGATGCTTGGCAAAGAAAGCCGGAATATCTTGCCATGGCATAGCCGGTTGATGTTGAGTGCGTATAGATTTTGACGGTTGTTGTGGCAACAGGTGATGCACCACGTCAACTGGATTCGACTTGCAATGGTCGTGCGCCCATCCCCAAGCCATGACCGCATGCAAGCGCTGTTTCAATCGGCTGGCAGTCTCGGCTTTTTCTAGCCAGATCGGTCGCAAGGCATCGGCAATATGACGAGGCTGAATTTGATCCAGTGGTAATGTGCCGATAATTGGAAAGGCGTACTGCGTAAGCGTATTCAACCACTGCTGGGCGTGTTTGGCATTTTTCCAGCCTGGGAGTAATTCAGCATGGAGTATTTCGGCGGCATTTTGGAAAGTAGGAATTTTGGGGATACTGGCTGTTCGATTTTTTTCGTCTAGCGGATCAATTTTATTGCTAATTTGTTCACGCATTTGCAAGGCGTGTTTCGCTGCATCGGCGATACTGACTTCCGGATAGCTACCTAGTCCGGCATTACGGCGTTTGCCAGTTAATGGGCTGACAAAGCGCAGTACCCATTTGCCACATCCTTTAGTGTTGGAGGGATGCAGTGCTAAACCTGTCACTCCGCCGTGGGGAAGAATTCCTGAGTCGGGTTTGATGTTGCGTGCTTTGACATCGGTCAGGGTTGCCATAATTTGTATTCTGGACGGAAGCTAGTTGGTATGCCATCCAGTATGCCATTATTGTTTGGTTCTAGATAGATTGCTTTGGACTCGCATGGAGGGATGAAGGCGTATTTGCCTTGTGTGGTCTAGGTAAATTGGACTTTTTTGGATTCTTTTGGACTTTATATTGGCAGACATCGCTTCCGCCAATATTGAGCATAAAGCCCTGATTATTCAGGGCTTTTTTGTTTCTTAGGCATATTGCTTCATTCCGACTATAAAACAAACGTTTCCGCAACTAGCTACAAGTTGATTGGGTATTGCATTCGCTGGATGTAAAAAAAGGCGATTGTCACGACCGGCTCAACACAGCCTCGGCCACAAGGAGACACTCACTAAACGCCATGCCGAGCAAGTGCATCGCATCGACATGACGTTTCCGGTCATTCTCAATCGGCAGGCAATCACACCTCCAGAATCGTTTCAAAGCCGCCGTAGATCAGCCGCTTGCCGTCGAAAGGCATCGGATTCTCTCCAGGCTGCATCCGCGGGTCGGCCATGACCGCTTTCCAGGCTTCGTCCCGCTTCTCACGAGAAGGCCAGGTAATCCAGGAGAACACCACCGTCTCGTCATCTTTGCGCTGGACTGCCATTGTAAAAGACGTCACTTTTCCCTCAGGGACGTCATTCCCCCAGCATTCGACTACCTTCAATGCGCCATATTCCTTGAATACGGCCGCAGTCGATGCGGCGTGCTTTTTGTATGCTTCACGATTAGCTGTGGGTACGGCGACTACAAATCCATCTATGTAAGTCATAACTATCTCCTCTTGAGTTAAAAGAAACAGGGGGAAATGCAAAGCGACGCGATTCGCTACCGTATCGCCGCATATCGGCCCCCACACCCTAGACGAACGACCGGTAAAGAAATCGACATCGCTCATAACATAATAGTTCTGAACAGCTGCACTTTAGCGCGGTGACGGCGGCGCGGCCCCTCTGCTCAGAATGCCCTCAAGCGTTTCCTTGGATGCAGAAAGAAAAGGCCCGCCGAGACCGACCGCCGTTTGCGCTGCCTGCAATGCTTCCGGGAGCTTGCCCTGATCCGCGAGGGTCTGCGCCAGGTTGTTAAATGCCGGGGCCGAGTCGGGGTGGTTTTCTGTCGCTTTCCGGAATGCGAATTCAGCTTCCGCCAGTTTACCGGCGGCATAGTAAATGTTGCCCAGCCCCAGCTGCCCGACCAGACTGTTCGGCCAGCGCGTCAACAATGTGGAATAGGCCGTGGCGGCGGCGGTTTTCTGTCCACTTGCGTTCAGCGCATCCGCAGCAGACGCATAGCCGATCTCGGTGGCGGTCGCTGGTATGTGATCCGGGCGGACCGTCACCATCGCCCAATGCCCGGCGAACTGCCAAGTGTGTTCGAAATACCAGAACGGCAATACCTGGCGGGCGTTGGTGCCCGAGCGCAGGATCAGCTTCGACGTCTCCATGTCATACCCGACCACAACCGCGTAATGCCACAGCGGATACCAGCTCACCAGCATATTCTGCAGTACCACAACCGGCGTACCCGACGCAACTTCCCTGAGCACATCGGCAAGCTGCGGCGCGAGAACGTAGGCGGCAAGCCCGTTGCGGCGCGTGGCTGCAAGCATTTCGATCTGCAGGCTGCCTTTGCGCGACGGCAGATAAACCTGATCGGTCAATATTTCCGGGCGGATCGCCACGCCGACACTGTTGAGGGCCGTGGCAAGTGCGGCCGGTCCGCATTGGTATTCTTCCTGCGGGAAGAAGGGGACTGCCGTAAGCTCTACACGCTGCGGCAAGTCGCTTGGACGATTGCTTTCCAGCAGGCGCGTTTGTGGCGCAATTGCGCAGCCGCCCAGACCCAGCATCAGCGCCAGAAAAAGAATGCCCGCCAGAAGGCGGGCCGATATTCCGAGCTGCATGCGCTGCATTATTTGTAGACGAAATAGAGAACCGCCGCTCCAATCAGGATGACTGCCGCCGCAATAGCCCAGCCATGAGTGCCGCCGGCAGGCAAGGTATCGACTTGGCTGGCGAGGGTTCTTACTTCTTCGTCGGTCATGGCGGCAACACGCTCTTGCGCTGCTCCCGGTTTCACCCCGAGCGTCTCCAACTGCTGCTGGACATTCGTGCGGCTAATGAAGTTCAGCACCTTCTCACGATCGCCTTGTACCTGTGTCGCGTTGATCAGCTGGTCAGTTCCCACAATGCCGGCGTGTGCCGGATGAAACGTCAGCAGCATGCTAACAATCAACACGCGGCTGACCATTTTGAAAAAACGATTCATGTTTACACTCCTTCGAGGTCTGATTGTGTGAGCTCCTTTATTGGCGCCTGTACCAACAAATACGACCATGCAGACAGGTGTAAATTGCATTATTCTTGGTGGCAATGCCAGGAACAAGACAATGTACTTTTATGTATAGTTTGCGCCTGTCGAAGTGTCAAGCTGCGGTTGCCGCGTGCGGGTAATCGGCAGGTTGGCAATGCATTTTGGCCCGGCAGAAGATGTGCATGTACTCTCACTGAGTAATCTTGCTGCGGATTACGCATCGATTTGCACAACAGCGGAAGTGGTAGACAGCCTGCAATGAATCAATAATTCGGTGATCGGTGCATGCATACGCAATGACTGGGATCGGCCCAGACTGTGTAAAAACGAAGACACGGCATAAGCATGCCATGGAATCCTCATTGTAAGGTTAGATGAATACCATAGGGTTGCGACAGTGTGGCGCATTGGATTTTAGACTGATTGTAAAAAGCGGCTGAGCTGTCGCAATAACGTCGCTGCAAACGTTAAAAGCGCTTATGCGCTGATCATCTGGATCAATCTGCCAACGCCCAGGATATTGATCAGCCGCTTTATGTTGTAAGCCAGTACATGCAAACTCATTTCGGTGCTGACGCGATTTATTGTTTTGGTCAGGAAGTGCGTTGATCCCATCCAGGCTTTAATCGTCCCGAACGGATGCTCGACGGTTTGACGACGGATTCGCATAACATCGGGTGTTTGATCCAGACGGGCTTGCATCGTATCGAGAACTGCTTCGTGCTCCCATCGCGTTACGCGACGCTGCGGACTTGGGGTGCATTGCTGCTTGAGTGGACATTGCTGGCAGTGCGAACTCCAATACCGATGCAGGTTCAGCCCTTTTTCTTTACTTGTAAATCTCCAGATCAGGCGCTGTCCTGCAGGGCAGCGATATTCGTTTGTCTCGGCATCGTAGATAAAATCGGCTTTACCAAACCGTCCCTCGGCAGTGGCATTTGATGTCACGGTCTTTGGAACGATCACATCAATGCCGGCTTCATGACACGCCAGGATTTCTTCCCCCTTGAAATAGCCTCTGTCTGCAATTACCGTCAAAGACTCCGTCGCCATTGCTGTACGGGCTCGCTCGCTCATTGAAGAGAGTTGGTCTCGGTCGATACCGACATTAGTCACGTCATGCGCCACAATCAGATGATGTTTCGCATCA
>NZ_FNOR01000038.1 GCF_900107095.1 Collimonas sp. OK242 | reverse complement strand
GGTATGCAGGCGTTTGCCGGCGTCGCCGACCAGTTCGGTCAGGCGTTTTTCGATGTTCAGGTGGACGTCTTCGAGGTCCAGCAGCCATTCGAATTTGCCGGCGGCGATTTCAGCCTGGATCTGGCTCATGCCTTTCTGGATGGCCGCATGGTCGTCGGCGCTGATGATTTTTTGATATGCCAGCATCTCGGCATGGGCCAGCGAACCCTGGATATCGACTGCGGCCAGGCGTTTGTCGAAAAATACCGAGGCGGTGTAGCGTTTGACCAGGTCGGAGACCGGTTCGGAAAAACGAGCCGACCAGGCTTCGCCTTTTTTGGAGAGTTGTGCTGTCATAATTATGTAGTGAGCCGGGGATTGAATCGTGCGTTGGGGATAGTGTGAAACATGGGAAAGTCATGCGATTAATGCGGCCAGTCGCCGTATAAGCGCAAACAAGCGAAAAATTCCGCCGCTGCTGTCCGATTGCGCAGCGACGGAAAAAATCTATCTACAGGAGCACCTTCCGCAGAAAGTCGCGGGTGCGTTCATTGTGCGGCGCGCCCAGCACCTGCTGCGGCGGCCCTTGTTCCATGATGACACCCTGATCGATGAAGAATACGCGGTCGGACACTTCGCGCGCGAAACCCATCTCGTGCGTGACCACCACCATCGTCATTCCTTCTTCGGCCAGCGCCTTCATCACCGTCAGCACTTCACCCACCAGTTCCGGGTCGAGCGCCGAAGTCGGCTCGTCGAACAACATGACCTTGGGTTCCATCGCCAGCGCCCGTGCAATGGCCACTCGCTGTTGCTGGCCGCCAGATAACTGGTTTGGAAACGCGTCGATCTTGTCCAGCAGGCCAACCTTCAGCAACAGCTTTTCGGCCACCACTACGGCATCCTTGCGCGACATCTTCTTGACCTGCATCGGCGCCATGATCAGATTCTCCAGCACCGACATGTGCGGAAACAGATTGAAGCGCTGGAATACCATGCCGACACCGGCCCGCATCGCATTCAGGTCGATAGCAGGGTCATTGACCATGACGCCGTCGACCAGGATTTCACCGTCGGACGCTTCTTCCAGACCGTTCAGGCAGCGCAGGAACGTGCTCTTCCCGGATCCCGACGGACCGATCACGCAGACCACCTCGCTTTCT
Source organism: Collimonas sp. OK242 (assembly GCF_900107095.1). Lineage (GTDB taxonomy): Bacteria > Pseudomonadota > Gammaproteobacteria > Burkholderiales > Burkholderiaceae_D > Collimonas. The sequence continues at coordinate 10,681 of NZ_FNOR01000038.1, read as the reverse complement.
GCGATATCGCAATCGATGCCGCGCAGGATATGTGCGCTGCCGTAACTTTTTTGCAGTTGTTTAACGTGTATCACCGTGCATCACCTTTGCCATACCTTTTTTCAAGATGTTCGACGAACGCCGACAGGAGCAAGGTAATGCCCCAGTAAATCAGCGAGATCGTCAAATACGGTTCCCAGTAGCGCGCATAGGCGCCGGATACCGTGCGTGCGGCATAAGCCAGTTCAGCCAGGCCGATCGCCGAAGCCAGCGACGAATCCTTGACGATGGCGATCGCGTTGTTGCCCAGCGGCGGCAGCATGCGCCGGAACGCCTGCGGCAATACGACCTTGCGCAAGGTCTGCAGATAATTCATCCCCAGCGAACGCGACGCTTCGCTTTGACCGCGATCGATCGACTGGATGCCAGCCCGGAAGATTTCCGATACGTAGGCGCCGGAATTGAGCGAAATCGCCAGCACCGCCGACAGGAAAGCCCCGTATTGCGAACGGATTTCCCGCGCCAGTTCGCCGTTGACGATCCAGCCGCCGGTCGGATTGATCAATAACGGCATCAAGGCGAAATGGATCAGCAGGATCTGCACGAACAGCGGCGTGCCGCGAAAGAAGCTGACGTAGAAGCGCACCGGCAGCTGCACCGCGTAGCGCAGGAAATATTTATAAAATCCGTGCCGTGCCTCGGCCAGGCGGCCGACGCCCAGCACAAGACCCAGCAAGGTGCCGGCGATCACGCAAATGACCGCGGCCTTCAGCGTCATCCACGTACCCTCGATGAACAAGGGCAGGTATTCGTCAATGATTTGCCAGTGGAATGAAGAAAACATAATGGAATCCGTGTAGAGGAAATCAGGTCTTGCGCGGATTATTGCAGCGGCAGCGTAGGCACATTGTCGTCAAACCATTCTTTGTAGATCTTGGCGTAAGTGCCGTCGGCAACGATTTTCTTCAGGCCGGCGTTGATCTTGTCGAGCAACACCTTGTTGCCTTTTTGCACCGCCATGCCGAAATACTGACGGGTAAACTTGTTGTCGCCGACGACCTTGAATTTCTTCTCAGGATGGCTCTTGATGTAGAACTTGATCACACCGACATCGCCGACCGCAGCATCGACGCCGCCGCGATACAGTTCTTCCAGCATCAGCGGCGTATTGTCGAAGCGGTGAATCGCGACATTGTTCTTGCCGATCTCATCCGAGACGACGATGTCGCCGGTGCTGGAATTGACCACGCCGACCTGCAGTTTCTTCAAGTCGGCCAGGCCGCTCACCTTCGGTCCGTCGCCGACGATGATCACTTGATCGGCCGGGAAATACGGCAGGGAAAAATCGACCATTTCCTTGCGCTTGTCGGTAATCGTGATGCCGGAAATCAGGATGTCGCGGTCGCCTTGGTTGACGGTGGCGAAGATGCCTTCCCAAGGCGTGCTGACCAGTTTGATGTTGAAGCCGGAAGCCTTGCTGACCGCCTTGATGATGTCGATGTCGAAGCCGACCAGCTCCTTCTTCGCTGTCTCGAATTCAAACGGACGGTAGGTGCCGCCGGCGCCGACGACATACGTCTGATCGGCGGCGTGGACGGCAACGGCTGGCAAGGCAAAGGCCAGAACGCTGCTGGCAAGCAAGGCAAATTTCTTGAACGACATGATACTTCTCCCGGGTTGATGAAATGTGCTAAATGTTTTAGTTAGATGTGGATATCGGGTGTGACTATCGAATGTGATTATTGAATATGGCTATTTCCTGCAGTTGATGAATCGAAAAAATCGAGCGCTTCATTCTTGTCCTTGGATAAGCCTGCCAATAGACTCAAGCGCGGATCAGGGTCGATTTGCCGAACAAGCTTTCGAGCAATTCAACCACCAGCTCGGCAGTCTGGTTACGCAAGTCGCATGCCGGGTTCAATTCCATGACGTCCAGCGACGCCAGACGTCCGGTATCGGCGATCATTTCCATGCACAGCTGCGTTTCGCGATAGGTCGGCCCGCCGGGCACAGCCGTGCCAACGCCAGGCGCGAACGACGGGTCGAGAAAGTCGATGTCGAAGCTTACGTGCAAATGGGTATGCTCGTCGATTTGCGCCAGCGCGTGCTCCATCGTGGTGCGCATGCCGTGCTCATCGATATAGCGCATGTCGAAAACCTTCAAGCCCAGTTCGACCAGATGCCGCTTTTCTTCATGATCGACGCTGCGTATGCCGATTTGCCGTATCACGTCCCGTTCCAGAGCCGGCACATGGCCGCCGATGCTGACCAGTTCCTGGGGACCGCGCCCCAACAGGCTGGCTACCGGCATGCCGTGGATGTTCCCGGTCGGCGTCGACGAACTGGTGTTGGCGTCGCTATGTGCATCCAGCCACAACACGATCAGCTTCTTGCCGGTCTCCCTGCAATGCCGGGCCACTGCGGCGATCGAGCCGATTGCCAGCGCATGGTCGCCTCCCAGCAAGACCGGCAGCTGGCTATCGCGCAAGGATCCCAGTACCGCCTCATAGATACTGTGGTTCCAGGCACTTACCTCGGCCAGGTGGCGAAAGCCGTCGACCGGCGGCAGTTGCGGATTGGCCGGGCCGCTCAGGTCGCCGGCATCGTTGACTTGCAGGCCGTGCTGTTGCAGCGCCTGCTGCAGGTTCGCCACTCTCAGAGCTTCCGGTCCCATCGAGGCGCCGCGCCGGCTGGCGCCGATATCGCTCGGTGCGCCTATCAATCTGATTGTCTTCATCAAAATCCCATGTTTAATCATTTTTGTCTGGTCAGGCGCTACGTCTGCATTGCTCAAGCATAGTCCTCAGGCTGCCACGACGGCGGCTGGCGACTGGCTCGCTTTCACTGGAATACCTGAAATTGCCGCGCCATACAAGTCTTTCGGATTGGCCAGTTGCGGAATCAGATCGATCGTTTGTACGTAGTCGTCGCCCAACTGTTGGTCAAGATACCGCAATGCCGAAAAATCTTCCAGCGCAAAACCGACAGAATCGAACACGGTGACTTCCTGTTCAGAGTCGCGGCCACGGGCCGTTCCGGACAGGACTTGCCAGAATTCGGTGACCGGAAAATCCGCCGGCATCTGTTGCAGCTCTCCCTCAATGCGCGATTGCGGCTCAAATTCGACAATCACGCGCGCCATCTTCAGAATATCTTGATGTAATTCCGTTTTGCCCGGGCAATCCCCGCCCACCGCGTTCAAATGCATGCCGGGTTCTATCATGTCTGGCGTCAGGATTACCGCATTACGCTTGTCGGCCGTCACCGTTGTGACGATATCGGCGCCGCGCACTGCTTCGGCAATACTGTTGGCGCGGACAATGCGCAAGCCGGTATCGGCATAGGCGGCAAGGTTCTGGCACAGCTTTTGCGTGGCGGCAGGATCCACATCGAATACGCGCAATTCAGTGATGCCGAGCAAGCGATGGAAAGCAATTGCCTGGAATTCGCTTTGTGCGCCGTTGCCGATCAGCGCCATTGAGCGGCTGTCTTTGCGCGCCATATGACGCGCTGCCAGCAGCGAGGTCGCTGCGGTACGCAATGCTGTCGTCAGCGTCAATTCGCTAAGCAGGTGCGGGTAACCGGTATTGACGTCGGCCAGTACGCCGAAGGCGGTGACGGTCATCAATCCATCGTTGGTGTTTTGCGGATGTCCGTTGACGTATTTAAAAGAATATAAATTGCCGTCGGAAATCGGCATCAGCTCGATCACGCCGACCGCGGAATGGCTGGCCAGCCGGGCAGTTTTTTCAAAATGCGACCAGCGCAGGTAATCCTCCTCGATATAAGCAGCGATGGACTCGATGACGCGCTCGATAGGATTGCTGGCGAGAAATGTTTGCAGTTCGTGGATTCCGATGTATTTGACCATGGTAGATAGTGCTTGAAGTAGCTCTGGTTGATTTCGATGCAGGAAATTTTACATATAAATACTGGAAATTTGCGTTCGTAATTGTGTAGATTAGAGGTGAAATACGCAGCTTTATTGCATGGAAATGGAAAACATCATGGACAAGATCGATAAAAAAATTCTTGAATTGCTGCAAAATGACGGCCGGGCCAGCAATGTCGAGATCGGTGAAAGCATTCATCTTTCGGCGCCGCAATGCTTGCGCAGGGTCAGGGCGCTGGAAGAGCAGGGGGTAATTCGCCGTTACGCGGCGCTGGTGGCGCCGTCGGCAGTTGGCTTGGGGGTTGTTGCATTCGTCGCGCTGTCGCTGGATCGCGATCAGTTCAAGCAGGTGCGGGAAGTGGAAAAGGTAATCAAAGCGTTTCCCGAGATTATCGAATGCTTCACGATTTCAGGTGACTTTGACTATATGCTCAAAGTGGTTTCACATGACCTGAAAAGCTTGTCGCATTTCTTGACCGACAGATTGATGCAGGTACCGGGCGTGGCCGGCGTACGTTCCATGATCTGCCTGGAAGAAGTCAAACCTTTGTCGAGCTTGCCGATTGAGATGGAGTACCTTTGATGCAAAGCATTTGATTGTTTGAATTTGATAGTTTGATACACAGCAGCAGCGCTAGCGCGTGCCGATCATCGAGCCGTCACAGGAACTGGCGTGGCAAATAGACTATTCCTGATGGGTTTTACCAAAACGACGGTCTATATATTGCGGAACGTTTACCGGGGTGACGACAACCACAGACGATGAATCGCCAATGGCCGATACGGGCAGCAGTTTGTGGAAATGCATGATTTGGTGGCAAGCGTTTCTTAGATCCTGCCGCAGGTCATGATGCAATACCGCGCTAATCTGCCCGTCTCGCAGCAGACGAATGTTGTCCCTGTCGAGGTCATGCGCGATGAAGCACTTTGGCGCTTTCTTCATGGCATGCAGGGTACGGAGTATCGCGACATTCCCACCTCCCATTGAATACACCGCCGCGATTTCTCTTTTTCTACCGACGGCTCTTCGCACTTGCTCCTCAGTCTGAGCATCGAGCCCGTGCCCACCGCTGGCGTCTATCAGCGTCAATTTCGGATAGCGTCTGCGCAGTTCGTCGCGAAAGCTGGCTTCGCGCTCTTCTTCGCCCCTGAAGCAGGAATCGCTCATCGTTACGAGGACATTCCCCTGTGGCCGGGCAAGCCACTGGCCGACGAGATAGGCCGCCGTTGCGCCCGCCATCCGGTTGTTGAGACCCGCGTAGGCTATCCGCGCCGACCCCGGTATATCGGTGAAAATGGTCACAACAGGGATGCCTCGTTGCTGCAGTCCTGTGATTGCTTCCGATATCTCGGGGACATCACGTGCCTTGAGAAATACGCCATGGCTGCCTCGACGGCCCACCGCCTCGAGTGCGTCCACGACCTGAGTAGTCGTCATGGTGTCCTGCATCGTGAACCGCGGCCGAAACACGGCCGGGCGGAGCATCGGAAGTTCAGATTCCAATGCCTCACGGATCTCTTCGGAAAATCTGCCCGGAGCCTCCACGAGGACGTCGACGACGAGCTTTCGGCCGCTGGTCGCTAGCTGAAACTGCTGTCTTTCAAGCTCCTTGATCGCGTGCTGAATCCGTTGCCGGGTGCGTTCGTGCACGTGTGGCCGGCCATTCAGTACCCGGTCGACCGTGGCCAGGCCAACTCCAGCCTGCAGGGCGATTTCCTTCATGAGAAAGCGATGCGTCATGGGGACACTGATTCTGATTGAGGTGTTTTTGAGGTGTTTATGGTAACGCAAGTCGCTGCAGGAGAGGTATTCTTAACGGATTACGTGAGGAGACGCCATGGATCAAGCCCAGTTACACCCAGACGAAAAGCGACGCGGACGATATCACGAGCAGGACTGTTCGCTGCGCGACTTCCTAGTAGTCTTGCACGACCGCCGCGATGACGTTCAACTCGAATACGCCAGCGAAATATGTGAACAGGTGCCGATTTACGACTGTGCCGGGTTGAGTCGCCTGCTCGACGACGCGGCAAGTCGCGCCGCTCTGCAAGATGAGTGGGCGGAGGTCATGAACCACGGTGCGGGTGTGCTGGTGCTGAAGCGCGCCTTTCCCGATCCCGCGCCGATTGACGATGCGACAGCGGTCTTCGAAGCGATCATCTGCAACGAGCGAGAAACTGGCGGAGCTGCCGCCGATCATTTCGCAAAGGCGGGAGCCAACGACAGGATATGGAACGCGCAGCAAAAACTCTGCTTGCACGCTCCGTCCGTGTTCGCCCGTTACTACGCCAACCCGATGCTCGTCGCCGTAGCGGAAGCATGGCTTGGCCCTTGCTTCCAGATGACGTCGCAGGTGAATGTCGTACGGCCGGGTGGCGGCGCACAACAGGCGCATCGAGACTATCACCTGGGATTCCAGACCGTGGCCCAGGCCGAGCGCTATCCAGCGCATGTCCATACGATGTCACCTTTCTTGACGCTGCAAGGTGCCGTCGCCCACAGCGATATGCCCGTGGAAAGCGGCCCCACCAAGCTGCTGCCGTTTTCGCAGCGGTACGCTGAAGGCTATCTTGCATGGCGGCGCCAGGACTTTCGAGACTACTTTGAGGCCAACTATATTCAGTTGCCACTCGAGAAAGGCGACGTGATTTTCTTCAGTCCCGCACTCTTTCATGCAGCAGGGGAAAACCGGACGGAAAGCGTTCAGCGCATGGCCAATCTGCTGCAGATTTCCTCAGCTTATGGTCGCGCAATGGAGTCGTTGAATCGGGCAAGAATGTGTGAGGTCTTGTATCCGGTCCTGCTGGATAAGCTCGTGATGTCAAAGATGACCGAAGCTGAAACCGATACGGTCATTGCATCGTGCGCTGAGGGGTATCCGTTTCCCACGAACCTTGACTATGATCCGCCTGTGGGCGGTCTTGCGCCGGAAAGCCAGCAAATGTTGTTCGCCCGGGCGCTCAGAGAGTCGTGGAAGGCTGACATTTTCGCCTCAGCGATTCGTCGGCAAGCCGCACAACGGGAAGCCTGATCCGTACAAATACGGATCTGGTTTAGGTGTAATTCAGCACCATACGTTACGTGATTCCAATGGACAATTGAGTAATGTCTTCCTCTACTCCAACGAACTTTTCGCTGGGGCGGCTGCGACCTATGACAACCTGACGATGATGGCGGGCTACAATCATCTCAATGCTCCAGACACACCTATCGGCCTGGCAAAAACGGCTGACCACGTATGGATCGGGGCGAAGTACCAATTGAACCCGCAGTTCTTATTGGACGGCGCTGTCTATCGCGTTAAAGTCGGCAGCGGCAACGGTGACGCCGCTCATGATGCGTCGGGGCATGCAACCTTGTTAGCTGTAGGTGGAATGTACAATCTCTCCAAACGGACGTTCTTGTACAGTACCGTAGCCCATGTAATGAACGGTGAAAATTCGAATTTTGGTGTAGCAGGAAATAATCCTGGCACTAACAACAGCAATTTCGATAATCCAGCCCTTGGCCGGAATCAGAGCGGTGTTTATTTGGGTATGGTCACCTCCTTCTGATTCTCGGGAGACGCCTTCAGGTATCTAAAACCGGGACACCCGAGGGTGTCTCCCGCATCACAAGTTGGCTACGATGACGTTTGAATGAGCGCTTGATTCGGTGTTTGATTTAGCCCAGTTGCTGCCGCAAATGCTGTATCGCCTGCCGCACCTGGCGCGGCGCCGTGCCGCCGATGACCTGAAAAGCTTGTCGCATTTCTTGACCGACAGATTGATGCAGGTGCCGGGCGTGGCCGGCGTGCGTTCCATGATCTGCCTGGAAGAAGTCAAACCGTTGTCGAGTTTGCCGATTGAGATGGAATATCTTTGATGCAAAGCATTTGATAGTTTGAAGCACAGCAGCAGCGCTAGCGCGTGCTGATGACTGCCCTGATTTATGTGGATGGCTGGAAGCATTGCGCTTTCAGCCAGTATGGGGCAGCGTCTGAGGAAACCATCGATACATTGCACGGTACCGGCGTGGCGACGGATAATAGCGGCTACATCATTTTGAGAATTCCCCCATGGAAATCAAGGTCAACTTTCTCGATAAGCTACGTCTTGAAGCCAAGTTCGATGACTTCACGGTAGTGGCCGACCAGCCTATCCGTTATAAGGGCGATGGCTCAGCGCCTGGTCCCTTCGATTATTTTCTGGCCTCATCGGCCTTGTGTGCAGCGTACTTTGTGAAGTTGTATTGCGTAACTCGCAATATTCCTACTGAAAATATCCGCCTGTCGCAGAATAATATTGTTGATCCGGAAAACCGGTACCAGCAGATTTTCAAGATTCAGGTTGAGTTGCCGGCGGATATTTCTGCCAAAGACCGCCAGGGTATTTTGCGCTCCATCGAGCGTTGTACAGTGAAAAAAGTGGTGCAAGCCGGACCCGAGTTTGTCATTGAAGAGGTAGAGAACCTGGACGCCGATGCTCAGGCCTTGCTGACGTTGAAGCCCGCTTCTGACGTCAGCACCTATATTGCTGGCAAGGATCTGCCGCTGGAGCAAACCATCGCCAATATGTCAGGCGTTTTGGCCAACCTGGGCATCAAGATTGAAATCGCTTCGTGGCGCAATCTTGTTCCCAATGTGTGGTCACTGCATATCCGCGATGCGCACTCGCCGATGTGTTTTACCAATGGCAAGGGAGCGACCAAAGAAAGCGCGTTGGCGTCGGCGTTAGGAGAGTATATCGAGCGACTGAATTGCAACCATTTCTACGCCGGCACGTTTTGGGGCGAAGACCTCGCCAACGCGGCGTTTGTACATTACCCGAACGAGCGCTGGTTTAAGCCTGGCCCTAAAGATGCGCTGCCGGCTGAAATTCTGGATGAGTACTGTCTGCAAATTTACAATCCCGACGGCGAGTTATGTGGCTCGCATCTGATCGACACCAACTCCGGCAATGTGCAGCGCGGTATCTGTTCGCTGCCGTATGTGCGACAGTCGGACAGCGAGGTGGTGTATTTTCCGTCCAACCTGGTCGAAAACCTATACGTCAGCAATGGCATGAGTGCCGGTAACACGCTGGCCGAAGCGCAGGTGCAATGCCTGTCGGAAATTTTCGAACGGGCGGTAAAACGCGAAATTCTGGAAGGTGAAATCGCATTGCCTGATGTGCCGCAGGAAGTGCTGGCGAAATACCCTGGTATTCTGGCTGGCATTCAGGGGTTGGAAGAGCAGGGCTTTCCGGTGCTGGTGAAGGACGCGTCGCTGGGAGGGGTGTACCCAGTGATGTGCGTTACCTTGATGAACCCGCGGACAGGCGGTGTGTTTGCCTCATTCGGCGCGCACCCAAGCTTGGAGGTAGCGCTGGAGCGTAGTCTGACGGAATTGCTACAGGGTCGAAGTTTTGAAGGCTTGAACGAATTACCACAGCCCACCTTTGCAAGTGAGGCCGTGACTGAGCCAAATAACTTTGTCGAACACTTCATCGACTCCAGCGGCATTGTGTCATGGCGCTTTTTCAGTGCCAAAGCGGATTTTGTGTTTGTTGAATGGGATTTTTCTGGCCAGGGTGAAAACTCCAATGCCGAGGAAGCCGCGACCTTGTTCGGTATTCTCGAAGACATGGGCAAAGAGGTGTACATGGCGGCGTATGACAATTTAGGCGCCGTAGCCTGCCGGATTCTGGTGCCCGATTATTCGGAAATTTACCCGATAGAAGATTTGGTCTGGGATAACACCAACAAGGCGCTGTTGTTCCGCGCCGATATTTTGAATCTGCATCGCCTGGACGATGCCAGCCTGGAAGCGCTGCTTGAGCGCTTGGATAACAGTGAGCTCGATGAATATTCCGACATCGCCACATTGATCGGTATCGAGTTTGACGAGAATACGGAATGGGGGCAACTAACAGTTCTCGAGTTGAAGCTGCTGATTCATCTCGCCTTACAGCAATTTGAGGCGGCGCATGAGCTGGTAGGAGCCTTCTTGCAGTACAACGACAGCACGGTCGAGCGCGGATTGTTTTATCAGGCCTTGAATGTGGTGCTAGAGGTGTTGCTGGATGACGACTTGGAACTGGACGATTACGTGGTCAATTTCCGCCGGATGTTTGGCAACGCTCGGATGGATGCGGTAATGGGGTCAGTGGACGGCAGCGTACGCTTCTTCGGATTAACGCCAACGAGTATGAAACTGGAGGGTCTCGATAGGCACCAGCGCCTGATCGACAGCTACAAAAAATTGCATAAGGCTAGGGCCAATGCGGCGGTTACAACCAGTTAGGGTTACGAGTCACGGCTGGATGCGCTGATGCCGTTCATCCCCCAGCGTTCGATACCAGAGCGACCATCTGTGTCCGCGTGCATCATGGCGGGCCGAACTGGACTTGACCTGACAGGCGCTGTCAGGTCAAGCACTGAGCTAGTACAAGCCAAGGTTTGAATGAGCGCTTGTTCAGCGTCTGATTCAGCGTCCGATTCAGAGTCCGATTCAGAGTCCGATTCAGGCCCAGAGTGTGTAAAAACATAGAAATTCGTTGGCACGATCAATAACGTGTTCAACGACCGCCATCCAAGTCACGAGAGCGGTTTATTCTGACGAGTTTTTCCGTCTGCGGCACGGAATATTTTTTGAGTGGCAGTCTAAAAACCGCCGCAATCCGCTCCAAATCACGTTCATTTTCACAGCAAAAAGAGCCCTTCAGGCCCGGATCTCTCGCATCAATCGGTCGACACCCAATATCTGCATTACACGTTTCAAATTGTAGGCAAGTACGTGCAGACTCATCTCGGTTTTGACCCGTTTCAAAGTCTTCGTCAAGAAGTGCGCC
>NZ_FNOR01000035.1 GCF_900107095.1 Collimonas sp. OK242 | reverse complement strand
CGTTTTGACGTAAGGTTTCACAAACTGAGGGGCCATCAACTTAACGGTGTGACCCAGCGTCTGCAATTTCCTCGCCCAGTGGTGCGCGCTGCCACACGCCTCCATCCCGATCAGGCACGGTGTCATGTTGGCGAAAAACGGCAATACCTGATCACGCTTCAACGCCTTTTTGAGTACCGTCTTTCCATGTGCATTCACGCCATGAGCCTGGATCACGTTTTTTGCTAAATCAAGCCCGACTGTTGTAATCTTCATTTTGGTCGCCTCTCTCGGTTAGTGGAACATCGCCATTTCCACTGTGGCACTTCGATGCCGTTTCGGGAAGGGGCGACCATTCCATTAGCCTCGGCCAGCTGCAGACATTGTATTTCGCAGTGCGCAAATCTCTCGCTAGCATATTTTTAAATTTCAAATTACGAAAAGGCCCCGATTGTGCGATACCCTCCCGTTCCCGAACCTTCGAAAGTCGGCACGTACCCAGCTACCGCGAAGGCTGGTGGTGGTTTTGTTTGGGATGCTGTTCTCGAATACCGAGTGTGGTGTCACCCAGAGCGTGGAGCACCCGATGAAGCGGATGGCTCTGATTATTACTACGCCTTCGCCAGTTGCGAAGATGCCGACACATTTTCTCGAGCTAATGACGGAACAGACGAACCGCTGGCGTTAGTCTTGCAACGTGAGTACATTGACGAACCTGTTCCAGGACAATTTGTACATGTTCAGGAACAGCGAGTTACCGAATGGCCTGTGGAGTTTCTGTCCAGACCACAGCGCGATGCGATGACTATCCCAGAGTTCTTTGCTTCTAATGCTCCTGCGAATCGCTTAGAGATTCTGCGAGGACTCGCTCCGAGAAAGAATCGTGAAACCTAGTTGACGTGCACAAATGGTCTGGGAGCAGCCAACAGCGGCCGTGCTAGCTGCAAGGCAATTTGTTGTTGAGTTGTCATTTTCGATGTGGCATTATCGATATTTGACTAAGCTCAAATAACCATGGACTGGCAACCAATTTCCGAAGCATCGCTGTGGGAGCTAGTCAACGCTGCTGAGATTCGCATGAATCCACCTCGAGCGAGATTGTGGGAAGCTGTACGCGTCTCGCCGCATAAGTGGAAAGAAAAATCATTTGGAAAACTTGGCGATGGATTCTGGGTAGTCGCAATAATCGGCGCCACTGTGATTTGGTATAACGATATAGAAGACGGATTCAATCATTCTCGTTACACCAGCTTTGGCACTATTGACGAATACTGGTGCAACCAAGATGAACTCGAGCTGACGCTGCAGTTCGTCCTCGACCTCATCGAAGCTGGCCCAACATAACGTTGGTTGAAGGCGGAATATGGATAGAAAACTATTTTTTTTAATAGCTGTACTTTGGACCTTGCTGACCATGGCCTTACTGATAGTTGGCCTAACACAAGGTGAAGCACGGATGGGGGCTCAGTTACTGATGACGTTTCTTGGGTTTCCCGCGAGTCTTCTATTACCCGAGGTGTTTATCCGTTTATTTCCAGAATTGGGGAAGAGCATATTTGATGTTCATGGCTCGTTGTGGCAATACCTTGCCGAATGGATTGCACTGTTCTTTATTGGGGCCCTACAGTGGTTTGTGTTGCCATATTGGGTGTGGCATAAATGGCGGGTTCGATGTCGGGTCAGATAATTATGCCGCCGTTAACGGTAGCCACCGTTATCGTTGAGTGTCTGCATTGAAGAAAATCGAATGTCGCTTTTGGGTGGAATTCGATTTCTCGCGAATGACCGAGTCCGGCCAGAAGCAGTCAGTGAACGCTTGCCCATAATTGTTAACTTCTTTGAGTTCTAAATGCAAAGACCATATGTTCCGCCAAAGACACTTCATAAATGGACAAACGACATTCCAGGCGGAGAACTATACGAAGTATTCATCTTCGACAATCGCACTGTGTGTTCGACAGCCGGGAGATATTCTCATTCTTCTGGTTCAAGCTCTTGCGGATGGGGCGAGTTCTTGAATGGTAGATTGAATGAGGTAGTTCAAAGAACCATGGGAGAATCTATATTTCAAGAGGTACTAGCCGCCCTCAAGAAATTTAAACGCGCGGACACAGGGGCGTAACAGTCCGCATGCGTGCAATCGGCCAAGAGCTGACTTCTGGAGAGGAGCATGTGTATGAACCCGCAAGAAGCATCAACTAATCAAGAAACCTTAAACAAAATTGAAAACCAGGGCGGTGTTTACGTATGGGATTCTGAGGTTTTCACGGTGGCGTTCATTGACACTCCAATCCAGAATGAGGCGGCAGCTCTGCTCACGCGCCTGACAGGTGTTCAACAGATTGCAATCGACTCATCACAACTCACGTTTTCGGTGCTAAAGATGGTAGCCAGAATTCCAGGATTGGAATCTCTTGCTATCCTTCGCTCGATGTTGGATGCCTCGCAAGTGGAGGAACTTCAGCTCTCAGTGCCTGAGCTAGTCTTGGTAGACAAATAGGTCATCTATCGGCCAGAACCGGGCATCATCGGCTACGATTAACTCCATGAAGACACCTACTATTACCCGATACCCTCCACATGCGGCCCTGGAACAGGCGATGATACGAACGTTTGAGGCAATGAAGAAAAGACAGCTTCTTCTCGGCGACTTTCACATTATCAAGACGGAGACTTGGGTTGCTGTCTGGGTGTTCTTTGTCAATGAGCAAGATGTTCAAGAAAATGCCGATGTTGGAGTGCTTAGCGAGTTAGAGATGAATTTTCGTGAAAGGCTGCTGGCATCAAAGGAGCAGTTTTCATTTCAGGAGCTGCCACCAATCAGCTTTGAGTTTGACTCAAAGGAGAATGTCGATAAGAACTATCAAGGAAGCTACTATCTGCGCATGCGCTAGCCTACAAACCAATATTTCGGCTTCTCACGCTTGCCATTTCCGCTTCCGGCCAGAAGCCGACGGTCACATAAATTAACGCAAAAGATAAACCAATCTAAGTCACCAAATTACTTCATATAGGGCCCAACAAATGGAGCGTCTCGGTCTGCGTCTGGTGAGGGAAGTGAATGATTTCTCAGCACCTTTAGGATTTCGTTACATTGCAAAGAGAAACATGTTCGTTCGCAATACGGAATACGGGTTCGACGCATTTCTTTGGACCTCTCATCCCGCACTCTCTGGTGACGTCATGGGGCAGCAATACTCTTTGCTAGCGATGTTACGACACAATGCCGTCGACAACGTAGTGAACCAGCTTGGCTTGATTTATGGAGAAGAAAATCAAAAATTCTCAAGTACAGTGTGCAGCGCCCTAGAACTATTTCCCCCGTCAAATGCTAGACAGTATTCCTATTTTTTGGCGGATTCAGCTTCTGATGCAGATTTAGCCGGGGTGGCCCAATCAATTGCTGTTGCAGTGAAAGAAGACGCTTGCCCTTTTTTCGAACGTTATTCATCGTTAACAGAGTGTGCCATCGGCCTCAATTCATCGCCTCGCGCAAACACGCACTTTCTCTTTAACAATCTCGAACGCAGAATGTATTACTCGATTGCGACCGCACATTTGGCAGGGTTATCAGAGTTCGACTTACTCCTTGAGCAGTGGACTGGTGTCTGCAGCGAATTGCTTCCTGAGAATACACGTGCTGGGGCTCAAAAAAAGGTCTCTAGGTTGCTTGAAATCCTCGAGATTTCGCGCGCATGAGCTCTAACGCTGCGTTTGAGACGACCTATGCGAATAGCAGCGGAACCCGCATCCATTCCGCGTTGAACGGCAGCTTTGGAGAAAGTTGAAGGACCGGTATGGGTCGTGAGCCGCCTGCCAGGTTTATGCAAACCAGCCGTTCGTTAAGAAGTTTCTGACTCGGACCTGTCTACTCGTCTAAGCCACTATTCGTTCCAATGCAGAGGAAGAAAGTATTTTTATAGAGCTGTTCGACGTTCCATCGAAGCCCCATGATCGCAAGCAGTCTGGCGCAGACCTTCGCCGGTATTGCTCGACCAAGCTACTGTTGACGGGTAGCATGCTTTGCCAAGAATGGCGCGTGTCTCTTCACGGCATAACGTCGTATTGAACCCAGTCACCACCTTGCAGATACAGCCATCGCCAAAAAGCACGTATCGATGTTTTCGACTTTAATGTCTTGCTTTCGACTTTAATTGTAAGGAATAGCAGCTGTTGGGACATAAGTTTGTCGCAGATAAAGCGATGCCCCTTTTCGTTTTCACATGAAATTTGCACCAGAACCTGCGCAGTTATCCATTCCACTAATATCTGTCTTCCCAATTTACGGACAATTTTGGTCATTTTGGTCTGTCACGGATTTGTAGCCCCTCGTGACAGACTTTATTATCGCGTGACAGACTTTATTAGTCATTATCACAATCGGATTGCCGATGTCTCAAACCTATTCAACAGTAACAGATTTAGCCAAATTCCTAGGCTTATCCACATCCGTCCCCCGCACCAGCGCAGTGTGATACGCCAGCAACTGCAACGGCACCACATGCAGAATCGGCGACAGCAAGCCATAGTTCTCCGGCAGCCGGATCACATGCACGCCGTCGCTCGGTTTGATCTGCGAATCCGCATCGGCAAATACATACAGCTGACCGCCGCGCGCGCGCACTTCCTGCATGTTCGATTTCAGCTTTTCAATCAGCGCATCATTCGGCGCCACGGTCACCACCGGCATTTCTTCGGTAACCAGGGCCAGTGGGCCGTGCTTGAGTTCGCCGGCGGCGTAGGCTTCGGCGTGGATGTAGGTGATTTCCTTGAGCTTCAATGCGCCTTCCAGCGCGATCGGGTAGTGGATGCCGCGGCCCAGGAACAATGCGTTTTCCTTGCGAGCGAAGGCTTCGGCCCAGGCCACGATGTGCGGTTCCAGGGCCAGCACGCTTTGCAGCGCGACGGGCAGGTGGCGCATGGCTTTCAGGTGGGCGGCCTCTTCTTCATCGCTAAGGCGGCCTTTGCTTTGCGCAAGTGCCAGCGTCAGCAAGAATAGTGCGACCAACTGGGTGGTGAAGGCTTTGGTCGAGGCGACCCCGACTTCAACGCCGGCGCGGGTGATGTAAGCCAGCGCGCATTCGCGCACCATGGCGCTGGTGGCGACGTTGCAGACGGTCAGCGTATGCTGCATGCCTAGCGCCCTGGCATGTTTGAGCGCGGCCAGCGTGTCGGCGGTTTCGCCGCTTTGTGTGATGGTGACAACCAGCGAGTTTGGATTCGGCACGCTGTCGCGGTAACGGTATTCGCTGGCGATCTCGACGTTGACTGGGATTTTGGCGACCGACTCTATCCAGTATTTGGCAGTCAGGCCGGCGTAATAGCTGGTGCCGCAGGCCAGGATCAGGACTGAATCGATTTGCTTGAAGATGTTGAAGGCGCCGTCGCCGAACAGTTCGGGCATGATGCCGGTGACGCCTTCGAGGGTGTTGGCAATTGCTCGCGGTTGTTCGAAAATTTCTTTCTGCATGTAATGCTGATACGGCCCCAATTCGACTGCGCTGGTGTAGGCATGTACGGTCTTGACTTCGCGCTCGACTGCTTTGCCGGCGGCGTCGACGATCCAGACGCGCTGCAATTGCAGGTCGACCACATCGCCTTCTTCCAGATAGATGATCTGGTCGGTGGTGCCGGCCAGCGCCATGGCGTCCGAGGCGACGAAATTCTGGCCTTCGCCAATGCCGACGATCAATGGCGAACCCTGGCGCGCGGCGACCACGCGGTGCGGTTCGTCCACGCAGAACACGGCAATCGCATAGGCGCCGGTCAGGCGCCGCACGGCCTGTTGCACGGTGGTGAACAGGTCGCCGTTATACATGTGGTCGATCAGATGCGCGATGACCTCGGTGTCGGTCTGGCTTTCGAAGTGGTATCCGGCGGCTTGCAGTTCGGCCCGCAGTTCATCGTGGTTTTCGATGATGCCGTTGTGGACCAGGGCGATGTGGTCGCGCGAAAAATGCGGGTGGGCATTGTGAGTCGCCGGAGCGCCGTGGGTGGCCCAGCGGGTATGTGCAATCCCGGTGAAGCCCGACAAATGGGCTTTTTCGACTTGCGCTTCCAGGTCCGCCACGCGCGAAGTGCTGCGCGAACGCTGCAATTTGCCGTCTACGTGCAAGGCCACGCCGCAAGAGTCGTAACCGCGGTATTCGAGCCGTTTCAATCCTTCCAGCAGGATGGGCGTGACATTAATCTGGGCAACTGCTGCGACGATACCGCACATGGCTTTCCTCGTTGATTAGGTGAATGGATGTATCTTAGACTAGCACTCATGAAATATGATTACTAAATACATTGATATTTGATTTAATATTTCACAGCATAAATAATATGAAATATAATTTCATTTATATTTAAATTTATTCAATAAATTACACATTGTTATATGGATATTGTTCTGGACGAGCTGGACAAGCGGATTTTGAATGCATTGCAGGTCGATGCAGCGCAAACCAACCATCAGCTGGCGCAACAGGTGCATGCGTCGCCGCCGACTTGCCTGCGGCGCGTCAAGCGCCTGACCGATGCCGGCATCATCTTGCGGCAAGTGGCGATTGTCGCGCCCGACAAGGTTGGCGCCGGCCTGACGGCGATTGTCGAAGTCACGCTCGATAATCAAGCTGCGGAACGTTTAGAGGAGTTTGAAGCGCTGGCGGCGAATGAGCCGATGCTGTTGCAATGTTACCGGGTGTCGCCGGGACCGGATTTCGTGCTGGTGGTGCAGGTGGCGGATATGGCGGCTTACCATGCGCTGGCGCATCAGCTGTTTGCCGCGCAAAAGAATGTGCGCAACGTGCGGACGTATTTTTCGATTTACCGCAGTAAGTTCGATACGCGGCTAGCCCTATAAAAGAAAACGCCGGTCGTAACCGGCGTTCATTCATCGCATCTATTCCTGTTTTTACTTCTTGATTTTCACCGGCCGCTGCCAGCCATCGATCGTGATTTGGCGCGCACGCGAGACGGTCAGCTTGCCTTCCGGCGCATCCTTGGTCAGCGTGGTGCCGGCGCCCAGGGTAGCGCCTTTGCCCACGCGCACCGGCGCCACCAGCTGGCTGTCGCTGCCGATGAATGCGTCGTCTTCGATGACGGTGCGGAATTTGTTGGCGCCGTCGTAGTTGCAGGTGATGGTGCCGGCGCCGATATTCACGCGCGATCCGACCGTGGCGTCGCCGACATAGGCCAGGTGATTGGCTTTGCTATGCGCGGCGATCTGGCTGTTTTTGACTTCGACGAAATTGCCGATATGGACGTCGGCGCCGAGTTCGGTGCCGGGCCGCAAGCGTGCATAAGGGCCGATCTGGGAAGCCGCGCCGACCACCGCATCTTCAATGTGGCAGAACGGCTTGATGTTGGCGTCGCGGCCGATGCGGGCATTCTTGATGACGCAATGGGCGCCGATGACGGCGCCGTCTTCGATGCTGACTTCACCTTCGAAAATGCAGCCGACATCGATGCTGACGTCGCGCCCGCAATTCAGCGTGCCGCGCACATCCAGGCGCGCCGGGTCGAGCAGGGTGACGCCCTGTTCCAGCAAGCGCTCGGCAACGCGGCGTTGATGGATGCGTTCCAGTTCGGCCAGTTGTACCTTGCTGTTGACGCCCAGGGTTTCCGCAACCGCGTCGGGCTGGGCCGATACCACGGGCGTGCCGTCAGCGACGGCGCTGGCGACGATATCGGTCAAATAGTATTCGCCCTGGGCATTGTTGTTGGACAGGCCCGCCAGCCATTTTTTCAACTGCACCGTTGGCGCCGCCATGATGCCGGTATTGCATTCCCGGATTGCGCGTTGCTGCGGCGAAGCGTCTTTTTGCTCGACGATGCTGACGATCTTGTCGTGTTCACGGACGATGCGGCCATAACCGGCAGGATCAGGCAGATCTACCGTCAGGATTGCCAGTTTGTCGTTGCCGGCACTGTCGATCAGCCGTTGCAGCGTGCTGCTGGCGATCAGCGGCACATCGCCGTAGAGCACCAGGGTAGGCACTGCGTCGTCCAGATGCGAGGCGGCTTGCGCGACTGCATGCCCAGTGCCGAGTTGCGGCTCTTGTTTAGCGAACACCAGGTCACTAGCTGCCAGCAAGCGCGGTACGGCGTCGCCGCCATGCCCGTAGATGACGCACAAGGTGGTAGGCGACAGGGCGCGTGCTGCGCTGATCACGTGCGACAGCAGCGGTTTGCCCGCCAACGGGTGCAACACCTTTGGCAGCGCGGACTGCATGCGCTTGCCCATACCGGCAGCGAGAATGACAACGTTCATGGTCGATAGAGAAAGGGTAGAGAAAGAGTCGGTGGGAAATTTTATCATGCGCGGTAGCTGCAAAATCAGCATTCGTACTGTAGACATGACAATGCGATGGCAGCGCGGCCGGGCCGGTCTGGCCGTTTTGACGGCAGGAAGATAAATCGCCCCAAGGCCGCGTGCGCGGCATTGGGGCGAATCCGGCTTGCTACGCTGGCCAGGCGAAGACTGATACCGATCAATACCGCTGCCAGAAACCGCCCGAGAACGACCAGCTGTTGCCATTGCGGACCCAATGCCCCGGCGCCCAGAAATAACCGTCGCGGCGCGCTTCCCAGTGGCCGTTGACCCAGTCGTGGCGACCGTTGTTCCAGCGCCAGTAGCCACCGATCCAGACATGGTTGGGGCTAGGCGCGGGTGTCATGACTTCGATCTGCGGCGGCGGCGGCGCGACGTTGATCACCACCGGTGGCGGGCTGTTGTAAGTGTTATTGATCGCTACCCAGGCGCCGCCATGGTATACCCACTGGCCGCCTTCGTTGGCCCAGTAGGCGTGCCGGTACACCATGTTTTGCCGCGCTTGTTCCCAATGGCCGTTATTCCAGACGTAGCGGTTGTTTTCCCACTTCCAGTGACCGGCGATCCAGTAAGAATCCGGATAGGGGGCTGGCGGCAGCACTTCCACCAGCGGCGCCGGCGGCGCTTGCACTACTTTGACTTCGCGGTACTCGACACGGGTGCGTGGCGGTTCGACTACGCAGCCGGCAAGCGACACGGTGGCCGCTGCCACGGCTGACAATACGAGATAACGTTGAAAACGACGGCGGTTCATTTATGTCTCCAGAAAAAGATCCTGGGTATTAAACGGTTTGCCGTGGAGAATGAATACCGAGCTTACAAATACTTGCAAATTGCCGGCGCTGGCGCCCGCTGCGGCCGTCTGCTCAGGCTTCGTCCGTGATGTCGGTACTGGGGCCGTTCTTCTTTACCGCATCGATGCCGGCGTCGCGCGCGCTGGTGGTGGCGTACATCTGGCTGCTGCCGATGACCTGATGATTCGCCGCCTTCAGGTTGAAATAGAATTTGCCGTTGGAAGCCTGGTTGCGGCTATAGCGGTCGTCTTGGTTACTGTTGCTCTGGACCGAGGCGATGCCGTTTTCGGCGGATGCCTTGGCAACATACATTTCGCTGTTCAGGACCACTTCGCCGTTGCTAGCGTAGAGCAGGAAATAGAACTGTCCATCCACCGACTTCTTGAGAACATAGGACCCTGCCATTGCGCTTCTCCTGATAAGTTGCCGGCCATGCAACGGCGCAAATCGCTCTGTGTATTTAGCTGAATGTCTAGCTGAGCAATCAGCTGAACATCCAGCCGAGTGCACTCGACCGCCGCTGGTCCGCTTTGATTATATAGTCCGGCCGGGAATCCGATACGGGGACCGGGCAAATTAATCCATGGACCGTAGTGGAATAATGCTGGCCATTGTGGCCGGCGTCGAGCAAGGATCATCGTCAAAGGCGATATCGCCGTTGGGATCGGCAATCCCGCTGGCTTTCAGTTCGGCGAAGCCGAACAGCTTGCGGTCCATCAGGTGCGATGGCGCGACAGTCGACAGCGAGGAGAAAATGTTTTCCACCCGCCCCGGGAATTTCCTTTCCCAGTCGCGCAACATGCCTTTGATCTGTTTGCGCTGCAGGTTTTCCTGGCTGCCGCACAGATCGCAAGGAATGATAGGGAACTGCTTGACCTCGGCATAGCGGCTGAGATCGGCTTCTTTCACGTAAGCCAGCGGCCGGATCACGATTTGCTTGCCATCGTCGGATTGCAGCTTGGCCGGCATGCTCTTCAGTTTGCCGCCGAAGAACATGTTCAGGAAGAAGGTTTCCATGATGTCGTCGCGATGATGGCCGAGCGCGACCTTGGTGGCGCCCAGTTCGGTGGCGACCCGATATAAGATGCCGCGCCGCAGGCGTGAGCACAGCGAGCAGGTGGTCTTGCCTTCCGGGATCAGGCGCTTGACGATGCTGTAGGTGTCCTGGTTTTCGATATGGTAGGCAACGCCGAGCCGGTCCAGGTAGGCCGGCAGGATATGGTCGGGGAAATTCGGCTGTTTCTGGTCCAGGTTCACCGCTACGATCTCGAAATTGATCGGCGCCCGTTCGCGCAAGGTCATCAGGATATCCAGCAGAGCGTAGCTATCCTTGCCGCCCGACAGGCAGACCATCACCTTGTCGCCGTCTTCGATCATGTTGAAATCGCCGATCGCCTGGCCTACCTGGCGGCACAGGCGCTTGTGCAATTTATTGTTTTCGTGCGCGATTTTCTCGACGCTCTTCTGGCTGAGAGCGCTCGCGGCGCTGTCAGCCGGCGCTGGCGCGAGTGCTGCTAATGGGTCTTGCATAAGGACTTCCTGTTTCAATAGCTCATTCATGGCGACACTCATGGTGATTCAGCTTCAGGTTTTCGGTTTGATCCGAAACACTTCGACGCCGACCGAGCGGCAATCGGGATAGGCGTCAGGTTTCTCGGAGGATACCCGTACCGCGCGCACCCTCGGGTGCAGCAGCATGGCGTTGACGAGGTCGTCGCACAGGGTTTCCTGCAAATGGATATGGCCTTGCGCCATGCGCTTGGCCACGGTATTGCGCATGAAATTGTAATCCAGCACGTCATCCACATGATCTTTGGTGGGCGTTGACAAGGCCAGGGGCACGAACAGGTCGACATTGATCAGCGCGCGCTGCGTGCCTTGTTTTTCGGATTCGTAGACGCCGATATTGATCTGTACTTCATAGTCGCGCAGGAACAGGCGGCGGCAATCGCTAAGGTCGGGGTGGATGAGTGCGGAGAGCATGGTATTTTCAGTGAGGGTGGGACGGTTTGCCGTGAGCGGCAACCTGGTCCCGTGGGTCAGGATACAAATGTTGGCCGCCATCGACCACTAGTGTACTGCCGGTAATGGCGGAGGAGGAGGCGATAAAACAAACTGTCGCCGCGATGTCTTCCAAGGTGGCCGGCAAGCCCGGTTGCCGGCCGCTTGTTGTCAATGGCGTTGTCGATGAGGGCGCCAGTGACGGTGCAATCCCTACCACCCGCAGCTGCGGCGCGTACGCCTGCGCCAGCAAGGCGGTGGCGCTGTGCAGCGCTGCTTTTGACAGTGTATACGACAGGAAATCCGGCTGTGGATTGAACAGCTTTTGATCCAGCAGATTGATCACCACCGCTTGCGCGCCCTCGCTCTTGAGGACAGCGGCATGCAGCGCCTGCGCCAGCAGGATAGGGGCGGCAAGATTGCTCCGCATGTGGCGATCCAGGCTTGCCGTGGAAAAGCTGGCAGGGTTGTCATGTTCCATGTAGCTGGCATTGTTGACGATGCAATTGATGTAAGCGGCCCCGCCGAACTGCTGCATCACGCGCGGCAGCAAGGTATTTATTTCAGTTTCCTCGGTCAATCCGCACCGGATGGCGACGGCCCGCGTGCCCAGTGCCTGGCATTCCTGCACCAATGCCGAGAGCGCCGGGGCGGTGCCGTCATCCTGATAATGCAGCGCCAGGTGCCAGCCCCGTTGCGCCAGCGCCAGCGCAACGGCGCGGCCGACCGGACTGGCGGCGTCGGTGACGAGAGCAACGGTTGGGGCGGCTGGTGTAGGCATATTCATTTACGCAAACTCATGTCCGCACATTCGAGTATTCAACATTATGCATGGGGTGTTGTCTGATCATTATCGCTGAGCGAGGTTCCAGGCGCTTGGCCAGGCACTTATTTGCACTGTTTCAATGGCTTCGATTGCTTTCAGCCTGGCGTTATCTTCTACAATAGCGCCATGCAACTGCAATTACCCGAAGCTTCGGTCGAAGCACAGCGCGCATCGCGCCTGTTACACAATCTGATCGCCACTGAAATCCGCCTGCAACAGGGCTGGATTTCATTCGCGCGTTATATGGAACTGCTGCTGTACGCGCCGGATCTCGGTTATTACAGCGGCGGCGCGGCAAAATTGGGCAAAGACGGTGATTTTACAACCGCGCCCGAGATTACGCCGCTTTTTGGCGCAACTTTGGCCCATTTGACAGCAGAATTACTGGTTTCGTCGCCTGCGCTGCAGCCGCAGATACTGGAATTCGGCGCCGGCAGCGGCCAATTGGCCTATGACATCCTGACCGAATTGGCCGCCGGCGACAACGGGGCTGCCGGGCTGCAAGCTTATTACATCGTCGAATTGTCGGCCGAATTGCGCGCGCGCCAGCAGCTCAAGTTACAAGCCTTTCCACAGGTGCAGTGGCTGGATCGCTTGCCCGCGTCCTTTTCCGGCGTGGTGATCGGCAACGAAGTGCTGGATGCGATGCCGGTCGAACTGGTGCTGCGCGGCGCTGGAGGCTGGCTGCAGCGCGGAGTCGGCCTGAGCGAAGCCGGTGCGGATGGCGGCGATGGTCAATTTATCTACATTGATCGCCCGGCAGAACCTGCGTTGATAGCGCAAATCCCGGATGCGGAATCACTGACGGTCGGCCATCTGACGGAAGTGCATCCGGTGGCGATCGGCTTCATGCGCTCGCTGGGCGCCATGCTGAAAGCGGGCCAGGGCGGCGTTGCCTTGTTCTTCGACTATGGTTTCCCCGCCGCCGAATATTATCTGCAGCAACGCGATCAAGGCACATTGATGTGCCACTACCGTCATCACGCCCATCCCGATCCGTTTTATTTGCCGGGTTTGCAGGACGTCACCGCGCACGTCGATTTCACCGCGATGGCCGCCGCCGCCCTCGATACCGGGCTGGACCTGCTGGGCTATAGCAGTCAGGCCGCTTTCCTGCTGGAAGCCGGGATCGGCAAATTATTGCTGCGCACGCCGCCGGAGCATGCCCTGGCCTATCTGCCGCAAGCCAATGCCTTGCAAAAACTGGTGTCGCCGGCCGAGATGGGCGAGTTGTTCAAAGTCCTGGCAGTCGGCGCCAATGCCGAGTTGCCGGCGCGTTTTAGCCGCCATGACCGCAGTCATCGCCTATGAATCCGCTACCCGCATCGCCTGAAAGCACAACATGATTCGCTGGATGCTGGTGATTTTCGTCGCCGTCATCGTATTTTCCAGTGCTTTGCCCTGGCTGGAAAAGCTCGGCCTCGGGCGCTTGCCCGGCGACCTGCGGTTTACCCTGTTCGGCAGGAAATTCTCCTTGCCGTTCGCTTCCACAGTCCTGCTGTCGACGGTGCTGTTCCTGCTGGTCCGGCTGCTTTAGGTGTCGAGCAGCTCATTGAACACTCCAGGCGGCCGCGCGATCACCGCCCGTTCCCGGTAAGTCACGACAGGCCGCTGCAACAGTTTCGGATGTGCGGCGAGCGCTTGCAGCAATGCGGCATCATCGGCCTGGGCCAGGTTGAGCTCTGCGTATTCAGCCTCGTTGTCGCGCACCATGGCGCTGACCGGCCCGCCTAGCTGGCCATGCAGGGTTTTCAGCTGCGCCAAAGTCAGCGGCGTTTTTTGATAATCGATGACTTCCAGTTTGATCTGCTGCGCGCTGCTGTATTGCTCGGCAAGAGCCAGTGCTTCGCGCGATTTTGAGCAGCGCGGATTGTGGTAGATCGTGATCATGTCGGTTCCTGTGGTGTTGGTGTTTGATCCATCGGTATTATTTCATCATCCCAGCCGCTGGCGGGCATGTCTTCGCGCAAGATGCGGTCGTGGGCAAACATTTCTTCCAATTCCTCGCGCGCTTTCTTGGCGATCGAGACGATTTCTTGCTGGTTCTTCTGGTGCGGGTACATATCGTGCAAGGTTTGCAGGTTGTGGGCGCGGAATTTCATGGCGGCCTGGCGTGCCCGATAGGCGCCGAAGCCCATCTTGCGTAAGGCCTGCTGTCCGAGCTGCAAGGCCGACTCGAAGGTTTCGCGCTCAA
Organism: Collimonas sp. OK242; assembly: GCF_900107095.1. Taxonomy (GTDB): domain Bacteria; phylum Pseudomonadota; class Gammaproteobacteria; order Burkholderiales; family Burkholderiaceae_D; genus Collimonas. The sequence continues at coordinate 4,374 of NZ_FNOR01000035.1, read as the reverse complement.
TCACGGTGACGCCAAGATCCATCAAATCAAAGTAATGCGAGACGTTGCGCGCCCGCGCGACGATCGGCAGATCGGGGGCCACACGCCGCACCGCCGCCACCAGCTTCAAACTGCCTTCGATGTCGTCCAGCGCCACCACCAGCAGGCGAGCCTTGGTGATGCCGGCGGCACGCATCAGGTCCATGCGGGTGGCGTCGCCATAGAACACCTTGAAGCCGAACTTGCGCAACAATTCGATTTGATCCGGGTCGTGATCGAGCACGGTCAGGCCGATCTTGTTGGCGTGCAGCAGGCGCCCGATGATCTGGCCGAAACGGCCGAAGCCGGCGATGATGACCGGGTTGTCATTGTCATCGATGGCGTCGGCCGGACGTTTCTGGGCGGCGAGGAAATAGGGTGCGATGACTTTGTCGTACAGCACCAGCAGCAACGGCGTGGTCACCATCGACAGGGCCACCACAACCACCAGGATAGACGAAGTTTCCTGCGAAAACACGCGGGCTGTAGCGGCGGCGCCGAACACCACGAAGGCGAATTCGCCGCCTTGCGACAGCAATGCCGCAAACAGGAATTGCTGCGAGCGGGCGATCTGGAACACTTTGCTGAGCAGGTACAGCAGCGCCAGTTTGATCGCCAGGAAGCCGGCCACCAGGCCCAGGATCAGCCACGGCTGGCTCAGCAGCAGACCAAAATCGACCGACATGCCGACCGCTATGAAGAACAATCCAAGCAGCAAGCCTTTGAACGGTTCCAGATCGGTTTCCAGCGCATGCCGATATTCCGAATCGGCCAGCAGCACGCCGGCCAGGAAGCTGCCCAATGCCATCGACATGCCGACCGATTCCATCAGCAGGCCGATGGCGATCACCAGCAACAGAGCAAATGCGGTGAAGATTTCGCGCAATCCGGTGCGAGCAATCATGCGCATCAGGGGCCGGATCAGATAGCGGCCGCCGACGATCAGCGTAGCGATCACCGCCACCACCTTCAGGCCGCCGATCCAGCCTTCACCGCTGCCATGGGCGGCCGCAACGCCAAGCAGCGGCACGATGGCGATCATCGGGATCGCGGCGATGTCCTGGAACAGCAAGATGGCAAAGCCGGCCTTGCCGGCGGGCGTGGCGCTCAGCTTGCGTTCGTTGATGGTGGCCAGCGCGATGGCGGTCGATGACAGCGACATGCCGAGCGCGGCAATCAGCGCGGTTTTCCAATCAACCCCGGCGGCCACGGCGGCGCCGAACAGCGCCAGCGAAACCGTCGCCACCTGGGCCGTACCCCAGCCGAAAATCGAGCGCCGCAGCGACCACAGGCGCTTGGGATCAAGCTCCAGGCCGATCATGAATAGCAGCAGCACCACGCCGAATTCGGAGAAATGCAGGATGTCTTCGACATTGTCGATCAGGCGCAAGCCCCAAGGGCCGATGGCCATGCCGGCCAGCAAATAGCCCAGCACCGCACCCAAGCCGAGGCGTTTGGCAATCGGCACTGCTGCGACCGCCGCCGCCAGGTAAATCAATGCGTTGAATAAAAGGTTCTGTTCCATGGATCTAGCCGGGTTGATCTGCTGCTTGGCCTGTCGGTTGCTCGGTAACGCTGGCGGAAGAGGCCGGCGCCGGGGAGGTTTTGCTTGCCGGTAGTTCCGGCCAGTGCGGGTAATTCGCCAGACGTTTGCGATAGGCCTCGATATGCGCCGCCAGGGTTTGCTGGTTGACCTGGTGCGCGCCAAACAGCAGATGCGGCGGCAACCAGCGCATGCCGCACAACTGCGCAGTTTGCTGGAACGGCGGCAGGAAAGCCGAGAAGGGAAACAGATTATGGCCCTCCGCCTGATACGAGCGATCCGAACCGCCGGTGGTGGCGACCAGCCAGAAATCCTTGCCGTGCAAGGCGTCGCCGCCCGGGCCGTAGGCCCAGCCAGGCGTAAATACAGAATCGACCCACTGCTTCAGCAGCGCCGGCATGCTGTACCACTGGACCGGATGCTGAAACACGATCAGGTCGGCTTGCGCCAGCAGCGCCTGTTCGCGCCGCACCGGGATATGGAAATCCGGATACAGCTCATACAGATCGTGTAGCCGCACATTCGGCACTTTGGCGGCGGCTTCAGCCATGCGCCGGTTGGCGCGCGAGTGGTGCGGCGTCGGGTGCGCGTACAGGATCAGGATTTGCGGTGGTTTAGTCATGACGAGCGGTGATGGTTGCGGGCTAAATGGTAAAAAAGCGTAACCCTGGATGAACTGATATTGAAAACAAGGCTCACACAGGAATCAAGTCTATACTTTGGCGAACTGATTTGGACCAGGTCCGGCGCCAGGGCATTATTTTTGCTTGCAGCGGACATGCTAGCAGCACTTCCTCAAATTTATTTATTTCTGACAATTTCTGACAACTATGCCTGACTCCAAAGATCCCCAATCAAACGATCCTGCGGCTCCCGAGGCCAAGGCCAGGCCTGTTACTCCACCGGAGCCAGCTGCCGCCGAACCGGTCAAGGCCGAATCCCCGAGCCAAGCCTCCCCCCATCCTGCCGCCGCCAGCGCCTTCAGGGCGTCGGGCCCGGGCAGCGACGACAGTCCGCCATGGCCGCAGACCTGGAAGCTGATCGCCGCGCGTTTCCGTGCGCTGTCGGACAAGGCTGGCCGGCGCATGATGCAACGGACCTTGAAGATCGGCATTTCGGCGCGGATTTTCCATCCGGAAGAGGGCGCCAAAGGCTTACGTGGCCGGACCTTGCAATATCTGGAGGAATCCATCGCGCAGTGGGTCATGTCGCGCAACGTACTGGTATTCATGATTCCTACTGTCAACACCAACGGTCTGGTCCATCCCAGTTCAATCCGGCTGCGCGACTACGCCAAGCACCTGGACGGCCTGGTGCTGCAAGGCGGCGCCGACGTCTCGCCGCAGAGTTATGCGCAAGCCGCCACCCGGCCTGAATGGGGCGGCGACCGGGTGCGCGACATGTACGAGCTGGAGCTGCTGCATGAATTCATCGAGGCGGGCAAGCCGGTACTGGGGATTTGCCGCGGTTGCCAGCTGATCAATGTTGCCTTCGGCGGCACTTTGTACCAAGATATCGCGACCGATGTCCCGACCTCGATCAAGCATGTGAACGACGAATACGACCGGCTGCACCATGCGATCCAGTTCCCGCAGGGTTCTTCACTGGCAACCATGTTCAATAGCCATGGCAGCGAGCAAAACGAATGGGTGGTCAACTCCATCCATCATCAGGCGGTGCGCGACCTGGGGCGCGACCTGACGGTAGAGGCGATTTCCGGCAGCGACAATATCGTTGAGGCAATACGGTACCGCAAGGCAGCTTTTGTCATGGGTTTGCAGTGGCATCCCGAATTCCATCGTGCCGGCGGTCCGCAGTTGCTGGATTGCACGCCGATACTCGATGGTTTTCTAAGAGCTGCACGCGAGACGCGTTTCTGATATTATCTTGCGCCTTGGCCGGTGAAGCATATTTCCCCGATTTTTCCGATTCCGGCCAGGCCCGGTGACGATCCGACGGTGAAATTGAAAAAACTAAGAAATTTTTAGAAGAAATCAATTTCCATGGTTGACACTTAAAGGGTGCTTTACTATAATCTGGGGTTCCCTGCGGAGAGGTGGCCGAGTGGTTAATGGCAGCAGACTGTAAATCTGCCCTCTTACGAGTACGCTGGTTCGAATCCAGCCCTCTCCACCATTTTGGGAAGAAGTAAAAAGCAGTTGTAGTAAAAAAATGTTGCAGCGGTAGAAGTGAAGTGAGCTGAATTGAAGTGATCTCGCGGGTGTAGCTCAATGGTAGAGCTGAAGCCTTCCAAGCTTATGACGAGGGTTCGATTCCCTTCACCCGCTCCAGTAGATTTTGCAAGAACCAGCAAGAATATAGGTTGGGCGTGTTGTTGGTTAAGAAGCGCGCGTACAGCATAGCCCTTGTAGCTCAGTGGTAGAGCACTCCCTTGGTAAGGGAGAGGCCACGTGTTCGATCCACGTCAAGGGCACCAGATTTAGTTGTTTTCAGTGCTCGCATTGGGCGCTGTAGAAGCTGAAGCTTCAAAAGTCGACGAATTAAAAGTTGGCGAATCAAAAATTGAGTTTCAAATAGATTCGAATTCAATGCATGAGCTTCTGATTCGGGTTTTCAAACTGTAAGACGGTCGGGCGCGTGCCTGAACATTCTCATCAAATCTTTAGGAGTCTAAGATGGCAAAAGGCAAGTTTGAGCGGACCAAGCCGCACGTGAATGTGGGCACGATTGGCCACGTTGACCACGGCAAGACCACGCTGACAGCAGCGATCGCGACAGTGTTGTCGAAGAAATTTGGCGGCGAAGCCAAAGCGTACGATCAGATTGACGCAGCGCCAGAAGAAAAAGCGCGC
>NZ_FNOR01000033.1:1474-16377 GCF_900107095.1 Collimonas sp. OK242 | reverse complement strand
CAGTTGCCGTTCTAGCTCTTTGATTCGTTGCTCAGGGGTTAACGGCTTGGCCGGTTCATTTGTCATGGTCATTCTCCGCTTAGTTCGGCCCCTCGGACTCGTCCAGTCCTGTAAGCCGTGTTTGCGACACCATACCAAAACTGTCGACCGACCCTGGATTCCATACCGCTTTTGCGCTTCTTTGTACGTTATCTCGCCTTTTTCTACTTGCTCGACAACGCTCAATTTAAAAGCCAGGCTGTAATCCCGTTGACTACGCTTAGTCCCTTGCTCCATCTGACACTTCCTTTCTTCATCGGAAAAGTGTCAACTTATTTCAGGACGGGTCACTCATAAGAAAAAAGCCAATCCTTGCGGATTGGCTTTTTTTTACCTCGCAAGCGATACGTCCTGATCAAATTTTATCCGACCAGGCCGGCCGCGATATTGATCGACAAGCCCAGGATGGCCGAATTGAACAGGAACATCAGTATCGACTGCATCAGGACTATCTTGCGCATTGGCCGCGTCATGATGCTCACATCGGAAGTCTGCACCGCAACCGCCATGGTGAAAGAAAAATAAAGGAAATCCCAGTAATCGGGATTCGTTTCATCGTCAGGAAAGCGCAGCGGCAGTTTATCGATGCTGCAGGCGTAGAACAGGCGCGCATAGTGCAAGGCAAAGATGGTGCCGACCATGAACCACGAACCCAGCACGGTCATCCCGGTAAACAGATAGCGGATTTCTTTCGGCCCCGGCAAGAAGGCCTTGGCCTGCGTCAATCCCAGCACCACCGCGCCGATGCTGGAAACTGCTGCGATGCAAATGATGACCAGGATCATGGTATCGTTTTCATCTTCGATGGCGGCACGTCTTTTCACCTGTTTCGACGTGGCCCTGGCCATCATCCACCAAAGCATCGCCAGGTAAATCCAGACGCCGGCGTTCCAGGCTATCAGCAACTGCGTCAGGCGCGAGCCTTGCGGCAGAATCGCCCAGACCGCAAGGCCGATCAGCAACGCAATCACCAGGCGCGGGTGTGTATGGAAAACCAGGCGGCGTATATTCATGTTTGTCCTCAGCTGAATCCGATAATGAGATGCGGCGAGGCGGCAATCGCGCTGCCACGCCAATTTTTTATCGATAGCATAGGGTAACTGGGGACTTTCGTGTATTTTCGTTTGATACGACACAAGCTGCGAACCACCCAGGTCAGGTTAGCATCGCTCAAACGGATAAAGCGCCCTTGCAGGCGCTTTATCCGTTTTCAGAACATCTGCAGCAAAGGCTGCATTGATAGAGCAGTACCGGCTATCTGCTACTTCTCAGCCGCATGCAGTTTGCCGCCCGCTACGCCGGTAGTTGCCTCGCCATGCTTGCGCCGGAATTTACGTCCGGCCCAAATCAGGAAGTCATCGACATACGTAAATACGACAGGTATCACCAGCAGGCTCAGGAATGTCGACGTCACCAAGCCGCCGATCACGGCAATCGCCATCGGCCCGCGGAAGCTGGAGTCGGCTCCCAGCCCCAGGGCAATCGGCAACATGCCGGCGCCCATGGCGATGGTAGTCATGACGATCGGCTGGGCCCGCTTGTGGCAAGCATCCATCAAGGCGTCGAAGCGGCTCAGCCCGTGATCGCGCCTGGCCACGATGGCGTATTCAACCAGCAGAATCGAATTCTTGACCGCAATACCCATCAACATCAGCAAACCGATAAGCGATGGCATGGAGAACGAATTACGCGTGATCAACAGCGCTGCAAATGCACCGCCGATGGATAAAGGCAATGCCGCGAGAATCGTCACCGGCTGCAAGAATCCTTTGAACAACAGCACCAGCACCATATAGACGCACAAGACGCCGGTCAGCATGGCCAGGGCGAAACCGGAGAACAACTCCTTCATGATTTCCGCATCGCCCAACTCGCCGCGCTTGACGTTAGGCGGCAGGTTTTTCAGGTTCGGCAACTCGTTGATCTTGTCCATCACTTCGCCCAGTTCATGGCCGTTCAGCTCGACATGGATGATCACGCGGCGGTTACGGTCGATGCGGTCGATACGCGCCGGTCCGCTGTCAAAACGAATGTCGGCGACGGAGCTGAGCGGCACGTTGCCGTTTTTCCCCTGCACCGACAGACGTTCCAGCACGCTCATGTCGTGCCGCGCAGCTTCCGGCAAGCGCACGCGAATCGGCACCTGGCGTTCCGGCAGATTCAGCTTGGCTACCGATTGATCGTAGTCGCCCGAGGTTGCAATGCGCAAGGTATCGCCAATCGCCGAAGCGGTGACGCCAAGGTCGGCGGCTTTGGCAAAATCAGGGGTGACGATGATTTCAGGACGCACCAGGCTGATGCTGGAAGTCACGTTGCCGAGATCCGGGATGCCGCGGATTTCACGCTCTAGCGCTTGCGTCACCGCACTGAGTGCTTGCGGATCGTCGCCGGACAACAATAGCTGCAGTTCCTCGCCATTGCCGCCGGCGCCGACGGTAAACCGCAAACCGGGTAACTGCATCAGCAGCTTGCGCAGTTCCATGTCGACCTCGCTCTGCTTCTTCTTGCGCTCAGGCTTATCCTTGAGCAGTACGGTCAGGGTGGCGCGCCGTGCATCGTCGCCGCCAATCGCGCTGTACACCTGGGACACATCCTTATTGGTCATCAACAAGCTGCGTGCGTGTTCCGCGCTGGCGCGCGTGTCCGCCAGGATGCTGCCAGGCGGCAGTTCCAGCGTGACTTGGGTCTGTCCTCTGTCGCTAGCCGGGATGAAGCCGGTCGGCAGGAAAGGAATCATCGCCAGGGATGCCGCAAAAAATACCGCAGCCATGATCGTGGTCTTGACCCGGTGATGCATGCACCAGGATGCAACCGCCAGATACTTGGTCATCAGTCGGCTTTCCTTTTTTTCATGCACGATGGGCTTTAACAAATACGCCGCCATCATCGGTGTCAGCAAGCGCGCCACCACCAGCGAAGTCGTCACTGCAATTGCTGCAGTCCAGCCGAATTGCTTGAAAAATTTGCCGACGATGCCGCTCATGAATGCAGTGGGCAAAAACACTGCAACCAGCGTAAACGTGGTCGCCACCACTGCCAGGCCGATTTCATCTGCAGCTTCCATCGCCGCCTGATACGGTGTTTTTCCCATGCGCAGGTGGCGCACGATGTTCTCGATTTCAACAATCGCGTCGTCGACCAGAATCCCGATCACCAGCGCCAGCGACAACAAGGTTACGCCGTTGAGGGTAAAACCGAGGTAATTCATCACCATGAAGGTCGGAATGATGGACAGCGGCAGCGCAGCAGCGGCAACCAGCGTCGCACGCCAGTCGCGCAGGAAGAACCAGACCACCAGTACCGCCAGGATCGCCCCCTCATACAACAGCGACATGGAGCCATCGTAGTTTTCCTGGACCGCGTCGACGTTATTGAAAGCTTCCTCGATCTTGACGTGCGACGCCTTCTCGTTCAGCGTGGCGACCGCTTTCTTGACCGCCTTGGCTACCGTGATTTCACTGGCGCCCTTGCTGCGCGTGATTTCAAACCCAACCACCGGTTTGCCGTCGAGCAGCGTAATCGCCGTGCGCTCACCGACGCCATCGGTCACCTTCGCAACCTGGTCCAGGTGGATAATGTGACCGTCCGGCAGCGCCATCTGCAAGGCGGCGATCTCGGCCACATTACCGACAGTGCCGATGGTGCGCACCGATTGCCGCGCACCGCTGATATCGGCCTTGCCGCCCGGCGCCTCCTGTTGCACACGCTGCAGCTGGCGCGAAATCTGCGCCGCCGATACATTCAACGCTGCCATGCGTTCCGGATCAAGTTCAACCAGCACCTCCCGGCTGACCCCGCCGACCCTGGCGATTTTCCCCACGCCTTGAACCGACAACAAGGCTTTGGAAACGTCGTTATCGACAAACCAGGACAGGGCTTCTTCATCCAGTTGATCGGATTTAACGGTGTAGGTAATAATCGGTTGGCCTGAAGTGCTGGCCTTGCCATAGACCGGATCGCGGACGTCGGAGGGCATATCGCTACGCACGCGATTGACCGCATCGCGCACATCATTCATCGCTTCCGCGCCATCTTTTTCCAGGCGAAATTCGATCTGGGTATTCACTACGCCATCGCTGATAGTGGTGTAGATATGGCGGATATCGGTGACGGTAGCCACCGAGTTTTCAATCTTGCGCGCGACTTCCGTTTCCAGCTGCGACGGCGACGCGCCCGGCAAGCTGGTCGTCACTGAAACGAAAGGGAATTCGATGTCCGGATCATTCTGCACAATCATGCTTTTGAAACTCATCAATCCCATGATAGTGAGCAGGATGAACAGCAAGATGGCGGGAACCGGGTGCTTGATCGAGAGAGAGGAAAAATTCATGGCGGATCCTCGCTTACTTCAATGCCAGCGATGCGCCGCTGGCAGTAGCCGGTTTGGTGGTTGGCTTGGTCTCTGCCGGACTCGCCACACGCACCGTGTCGCCGTCTGCCAGGAATCCCGCGCCCTTTTCTATCAGGATCATCGCCGGCGTGATGCCATCGGCGCCGCTGGCCACTTCAATCCGTTCGCCGACACGGCGCCCCAGCGTCACCTTGGTTTGTATGACCTTATCGTCCTTACCCAATTGGTAGACATAACTGAAGCCATCGCGCATCACCACCGAGCTTTGCGGCAAGGTGAGTGCTTCTGCATGGCCCAGCAAGAACTGGCCGGTGCCGAACATGCCGGCGTGCGCGTTGCCCGGCACCGGCAGATCGACATACACCAGCGCGTTGCGGGTAAGCGGATCTACCGTAGGGGCAATCATGCGCACCTTGCCATCCACCATAACGCCGTTGGTCACGCGTAATTTCACGGCCTGCCCGACCTTGATCTGCAGCAGATCGGTGGCGTTAACTTCGGCGCGCCACTCAAGACGATTCTGGCGAATCAGCTTGAATAGTTCTTGTCCTTGGGACGCCACCGCGCCAACCGTTGCGGTGCGTGAAGAAATCACGCCGTCGTCGGGCGCAGTCACTTGGGTTTGGCGCAACCGGATCTGCTGCATTTCCAGGCTCGCCTGCGCCGACAACAACCGTGCTTTGGCACTGCGCTCAGCCACCTCATATTGGGTGGTTTGCTGGCCGCTCAGGGCGCCGCTGTTGACCAGGGTGCGCGCCCGTTCGGCATTCGCATCGGCCTCTGACAAAGCGGCGCGCGCTTCTTCCACCGCGGCTGTTTGCTGCGCCACTTGGGCTGCCACGCTTTCATTGGTAAACCGGGCCAGGACCTGGCCGCGCTTGACGATGTCGCCGACGTTGACCCGCACTTCCGCCAGCAACAAGCCGCCAAGCTCGCTGCCGACCACGGCTTCTTGCCAGGCGGCGATGCTGCCGTTGGCAGACAGGGACAATGGCCAGTCGACAGTCTGCGCTTTGGTGGTGGTGACGGTGAGCGACGCCTTCGGCTTGGCGGGCTCTTTGTCGACGGATTTGGCGTGGTTGCCGGTAATGGCCCAGAACGCGCCGCTACCGATGACAACAATGACCGCGATGATTGCTGCTTGCTTGAAAGATGGCTTTTTCATGACAGTATTCTTTACTTGTATTGTTAAGAACGATCGGTGTTTGGCGCAGTAGCAGGCTGGGCTGGTATTGCCGCCTGCTCTTTGTCGTTGCGCCAGCCGCCGCCCAGGGCTTTGTATAGTGCGATCCAGGCGGTTACGTGTTCGCGTTGTACGCTGATCTGAGTTTGCTGTGCTGCCAGGAAAGTACGGCGTGCGTCTTCCAGTTCAAACAGGCTGCCGCTCCCGGCCTTGAATTTATCGTCGTTGGCGTGGTAGTAGCGTTCATATTCCTGCGCCGCCAGCGCCGCATCGTTTTCACGCCGCGCAGCCGCATCCAGCCGCACCAATGCCTCTTCGATTTCTCGCGCCGCAGTCCGTACTTGCAATTGATAGCCGGCATAAGCCTCGTCGTAGCGCGCCTGGGCCAGGTCGACTTCGGCCTTGCGGCGGCCGGCGTCAAACAAGGGCAGGTTGAGCGTAGGACCGAACGACCAGGTATTGGTATGTGCACTGTGGCCGTCAAAACGCAAGCCGCCGACACCGATGCTGCCCAGCAGTGAAATGCTCGGATAACGGTTCGCCTGGGCGACGTTGATCTCGGCGCCGGCTGCCGCCAGCTCCCGCTCAGCCGCCGCGATATCAGGTCGTTGCGACAGGGCTTGCGCCGGCACGCTGTCGACTGCAATGTCGCGCGGTTGCGGCAAGTGCTGGTTGAGTGCGAGCTTGGTGCGTAAAACCGGTTCAGGCATATCTGTCAGCGCCACCAGCGCCTTGATGTCCAGATCGCATTCGGCGCGCTGCACGATCAGCTTTTGCCGCGCATCGGCGGTCGAGCCGTTGATCAAGGCGCCGTCGGCGGGCGCAGTAAAGCCAGCCTTGACCTTGAGTGCGGTGAGCTGACCGGTTTGCTCACGCGACTTCAAATCTTGCGCCAGCATCTCTGTCGTCGCCACGCATGCCCGGTAATTGACCAGAGTGCTGCCGACTTCGGCCGCCAGCGACACCCGGGCGCCATACCAATCCGCATTGCGGGCGGATACGCGCGCATTGGCGGCATCGGCGGCTTTGCGTTTGCCGCCGAACAGGTCCAGCTCCCAACTGGCATCGAAGGTGGCGCTGTTGCTGGTGGAGATGAAGGCCGTGTCGCCGGTGCCGCCGGAGAGAGACCGGCTGCGCATGCTGCTGGCATTGGCCGCTAGCGAAGGATATAACGTGCTGCCGGAAGAAACCGCGCTAGCGCGCGCCTGGGCAATGCGCGCCAAGGCCTGCGCCAGGCTTGGATTGTTGGCCTCGCCAGTGGCAACCAGCTCGCTGACCAGCGGATCGTCGAATTGCGACCACCAGCGCGTCAGATCGCTGGTAGCGCCAGCTGCAGCCGGCGACTGCGGCGGAGTCGCCTGGAACTGTGACAGCACGGCTTGTGATGATGTGGCTGGCGCGGGTACCTGGTAGGTAGGCCCGACAACACAGCCGGCGATCACGGACAGCAGGGGTACGCTGCCGAGCATCTTGTATAAACGCATTTTTTCCCTTACTTAATTTTTTGAGGGCTCCCCATTTGGGGTTTTTAGTTGTTTTATGCTTTTTACGGAGGTGGTGCGTTGTCTCAGAATATTTGCTGCAACTCTCCAATTTACAGTGTGTGTCGACACTGTAAAGAGGAAAATTGCTACTGAGTATGTGATTGCGACAATCTGCAGAATCGTGGGGATCAATCGACTAAAACACGGGACGGAATGCAATCAAGCCGAGCCGCAGGAAGCATGCCTGAAAAATTATCAAAATGCCACCTTTAATTTTTATCGGATATCTTGCAAAATTTCTGCGCAGAAATAATAGCGCGCTTTGCCTCTGTTTAGTAACCCCCATACCACTTTCGCCCGACCCGATCGTGCATTCGACAGACGGCAAAGAAATCGATAATTCTCCGGCGAATCCGAATGCGGGCTTGAAAAATCGACAGAGCGTCCCTATACTTAGCACTCGTTAGGAGAGAGTGCTAACAATCTCCTCGACCTAGTCACTGTGCGGCGCATCTATATAGCAAAGCAGAGCGGTCAGTTCACTTTGCTGCGATGTTGCTGCAAATACAAATAACCTGTTGAACCTTAAGGAGTCACATATGAATCTTCGTCCTTTGCACGATCGCGTCATCGTCAAGCGTCTCGACCAAGAAACTAAAACTGCATCGGGTATCGTGCTGCCAGAAGCTGCTGCTGAAAAACCGGATCAAGGTGAAGTCCTGGCCGTCGGTAACGGCAAGATTCTGGACGACGGCAAAGTCCGTCCGCTGGCAGTCAAGGTTGGCGATCGCGTTTTGTTCGGCAAATACTCTGGCCAAACTGTCAAGATCGACGGCGAAGAACTGCTGGTTATGCGTGAAGAAGACCTGTTTGCCGTAGTTGAAGGCAAGTAATTCGACTGGTTCGGATCGCTTTCAATCGGCAGCCTCTACAAATTAACGGTTTTATTTGATCAGTTGGGGACAGAGTAATTCGTCGCACGGCGGCGACTCTTAAACTCTTTCCCGCAATGAGTCTTAATAGGAGAATCAAACATGGCAGCAAAGCAAGTAATTTTCGGCGATGATGCACGCGCCAAGATCGTCAACGGCGTCAACATTCTGGCTAACGCAGTTAAGGTAACTCTGGGTCCTAAGGGCCGTAATGTGGTTCTGGAGCGTAGCTTCGGCGCCCCGACCGTGACCAAGGACGGTGTTTCGGTCGCGAAAGAAATCGAACTGAAAGACAAGCTGGAAAACATGGGCGCGCAGCTCGTGAAAGAAGTCGCTTCCAAGACTTCCGACAACGCCGGCGACGGTACTACTACCGCTACCGTGCTGGCACAAGCCATCGTTCGCGAAGGCTTCAAGTACGTTGCCGCCGGTTTCAACCCGACTGACCTGAAGCGCGGTATCGACAAAGCTGTTGTCGCCATCGTTGCGGAAATCAAGACACTGTCGAAGCCAACTACAACCAGCAAGGAAATCGCTCAAGTTGGTTCGATTTCGGCTAACTCCGACGCCGACATCGGCGAAATCATTGCCAAGGCAATGGACAAAGTCGGCAAGGAAGGCGTGATCACCGTTGAAGACGGCAAGTCGCTGGAAAACGAACTGGACATCGTCGAAGGTATGCAATTCGACCGCGGCTACCTGTCGCCATACTTCATCAACAACCCGGAAAAGCAGGTTGTTGCCCTGGAAAATCCGTTCGTCCTGCTGTTCGACAAAAAAGTATCGAACATCCGTGACCTGCTGCCGATCCTGGAACAAGTCGCCAAGTCGGGCCGTCCTCTGCTGATCATCGCAGAAGATGTCGAAGGCGAAGCGCTGGCTACCCTGGTTGTGAACAACATCCGCGGCATCCTGAAGACGGCAGCTGTCAAGGCTCCTGGCTTTGGCGATCGTCGTAAAGCCATGCTGGAAGACATCGCTATCCTGACCGGCGGCCAGGTTATCGCTGAAGAAGTCGGCCTGACACTGGAAAAAGCCACTCTGGCTGAACTGGGCCAAGCCAAGCGTATCGAAATCAGCAAGGAAAACACCACCATCATCGACGGCGCCGGCGAAGCCATCACCATCGAAGCTCGCGTCAAGCAAATCCGTGCGCAAATCGAAGAAGCATCTTCGGATTACGACCGTGAAAAACTGCAAGAACGCGTCGCCAAGCTGGCCGGCGGCGTTGCGCTGATCAAAGTCGGTGCTGCTACCGAAGTTGAAATGAAAGAAAAGAAAGCACGCGTTGAAGATGCTCTGCACGCTACTCGCGCTGCGGTTGAAGAAGGCGTGGTTCCTGGCGGCGGCGTTGCATTCCTGCGCGCACGTGCCAATGTCAAGAACCTGAAAGGCGACAACGCCGACCAGGAAGCCGGCATCAAGATCGTGCTGCGCGCGATCGAAGAGCCACTGCGTCAAATCGTATTCAACGCTGGCGACGAGCCATCGGTTGTGGTTAATGCAGTCCTGGCAGGTAGCGGCAACTACGGTTACAACGCAGCCGACGGCACTTATGGCGACATGATTGCACTGGGCATCCTGGACCCAACCAAGGTTACCCGTTCGGCATTGCAAAACGCCGCTTCGGTTGCTTCCCTGATCCTGACTACCGAAGCGATGATCGCTGAAGTACCAGAAGACAAGTCGGCTGGCGGCATGCCAGGCGGCATGGGTGGTATGGGCGGCATGGGCGGTATGGACGGCATGATGTAATTGGCGTAGCCGAAGAAGTGGGGCCAGCTGTATTGGCCCGACTGAGCATCGGTTGTTAGCTTTGAAAAGGCCTGCGATAGTTTTCTATCGTGGGCTTTTTCTTTTGGGGAACGACTAAGCGTATCGACTGGGGGACTGAGTTTATAAGCCGCAGCGCGGCGAGCTACACTCCCCGTGCAACTCTGACCCCATTTAACTGCGTTTGCAGTGTTTGCATAGACATCATGGTAATAACGCCATAGCTAAATGTTCCTTCCCATGCTTAACAAACGCTTATAAAATAAGCACTTATAAAAATACATAACGGCGGCGAGATTGTTGATGTTTATGCAATCAGCTGCCTTTTTTTCATTCCGAGATGATAGAAATCAAAGCAGTCACCCAGCGCTTCAACGGCGCGCGCGGCCCGGTCGATGCGGTTCGCAACGTCAATCTGACGGTACGCAAGGGCGAGATCTTCGGCATCATCGGTCGCAGCGGCGCCGGCAAAAGCACGCTGGTGCGTTGCCTTAATCTGCTGAACCGCCCTACTTCCGGCAACATTGTCGTCGATGGCAAAGACCTGACCGCGCTGAACGCCGACCAGTTGCGCATCGCGCGGCGCGAAATCGGCATGATTTTCCAGCATTTCAATTTGCTGTCGTCGCGCACCGTGTATGACAATATCGCGCTGCCGCTGGAACTGGCGGGCTTGTCTGCAATCGATATCGAGAAAAAAGTCACGCCGCTGCTGGAACTGGTTGGCCTGACCGCGCTCAAGGATAGCTATCCGGCGCAAATCAGCGGCGGCCAGAAACAGCGTGTCGGCATCGCCCGGGCGCTGGCCAATGAGCCGAAAGTCTTGCTGTCCGACGAGGCCACTTCCGCGCTCGATCCGGAAACCACCCGCTCCATCCTGGAATTGCTGCGCAAGATCAATCGCGAGCTGGGCCTGACGATTGTCTTGATCACCCATCAGATGGAAGTCATCAAGATGATTTGCGACCGCATGGCGGTCATGGAAGCTGGCGCAGTGATTGAACACGGTGCAGTGCTCGATCTGTTCCGCTCGCCTAAACACGAAGTGACGCGGGCCTTGATTGGCGACGTGATTGCCCAGGAATTGCCGCAAGGCGTATTGCAGCGCCTGCGGGCGCGACTCGCGCAAAGCGATGCCGGCAGCGGCACCGATCACCTGTTCCGTTTTGCGTTTACCGGTTCGGGGGTTGACCAGCCCTTGTTGTCGGAAGCGGTCCGCAAATTCGATCTGGATTTCAATATCCTGCACGGCCAGATCGATGAAATACAAGGACAGGCATTTGGCTCCCTGGCGATTCTGGCCAACGGCAGCAGCGACAACATTAGCGCCGCCATGGCCTACTTAACCGAGCAAGGCGTCACTGTAGAGGAATTGAATCATGTCATCTGAAATGCTCGATCTGTTTTTGTCGTCATTCGGGGAAACCTTGATGATGGTGGGCATCTCCGGCATTCTCGGCGCCCTGCTCGGCGTGCCGTTGGGAATCGCCTTGCACCTGACCGGCCGCGACGGCGTCTTGCCGCATCCGCTATTCAACCGGATCGCCGGCTTGATCGTCAACGCCGTACGCTCCACACCGTTCATCATCCTGCTGGTAGCTGTGATCCCGTTCACGCGCTTTTTCGTCGGCACCTCGATCGGCACCGCGGCAGCCATCGTGCCGCTGACGATTGCCTCCGCCCCATTCATCGCGCGCCTGGTGGAAACCGCGTTGCGCGAAGTTGACCGCGGTTTGATCGAAGCAGCGCAAGCAATGGGCGCGACTACCTGGCAAATCGTCTACAAGGTGCTGGTGCCGGAAGCATTCGCCGGCATCGTTGCCGGCCTGACGATTACGTTCGTCAGCCTGGTGGGTTATTCTGCCATGGCTGGCGCCATCGGCGGCGGCGGCCTGGGCGACCTGGGGATACGCTACGGTTACCAGCGCTTCCTGCCGGAGGTGATGTTGCTGGTGGTAGTGATCTTGATCGTCTTCGTGCAGCTGGTCCAGACTCTGGGCGATATCCTGGTGCGCCGCCTCAGTCATCGCTGATTTTTTTTAATCCTGTGCAATCACGTTGCACAGGATCGTCATGATTTTTGAAAGGAAGAAAATGAATCGTCGTCAATTAGTGCAATTCTTTGCTGGCTTTGGCCTCCTCGCCGGCCTCAGCGCCGCTCCTGTCAGCGCCACCTTCGCGCAGGACAAACCGATCAAGATCGGCGCCACCGGCGGTCCGCATGCGCAGATTCTGGAAGTCGTCAAAAAAGTCGCGGCCAAGGATGGCTTGAATATCCAGATCGTCGAATTCAGCGACTATGTGCAGCCCAACGCCGCCTTGGCGGCCGGCGACCTGGATGCCAACAGCTATCAGCATCTGCCGTATCTGGAAGCGCAAATCAAGGATCGCGGCTACAAACTGGTGAATGTCGGCTACACCATCACTTTCCCGATGGGCGTGTATTCGAAGAAAATCAAATCCCTCAAGGATCTGAAAAACGGCGCTCGCGTCGGGATCCCTAACGATCCGACTAACGGTGGCCGTGCATTGCTGTTGCTGCAGGCGCAAGGCGTATTGAAATTGAAAGCAGATGCCGGCTTGAAAGCAACGCCGCTGGATATCGCCGACAATCCTAAGAAACTGAAGATCGTCGAGATCGACGCCGCCCAATTGCCGCGCTCGCTGGATGATCTGGATGCGGCGGCAATCAACGGCAACTATGCAGAGTCCGCCGGCCTCGACCCGACCAAGGACGGCATCGCTATCGAATCCGCAAAAGGCCCTTATGCCAACGTCATCGCGGTTCGCAGCGCGGACCAGGACAAGCCTTGGGTAGCCAAGCTGATCAAGGCTTACCACAGCCCGGAAGTCAAACAGTATGTAGTAACTCAGTTCAAGAGTGCTGTGATCCCGGCCTGGTAATTTAGCAATACAGATGCTAAAGCCCGCATTGCACATGCAACGCGGGCTTTTTTTATTGCTGCTGGTCTGTTCAAGAAAAAACGCAAGGGCATTCTTTCGAAGCCCTTGCGTTTGCGTTTCACTTTGTCAGTCGCTCAAGAGCTGCGCTCCTAAGCGCTGAGCAAACCGCTTATTTCCATTTGAAGCCGTAACCGACGCTGAAGCCGGCGTTCTTACCGGTTGTGCTCACGCCGGCGCCCCAGGCACTATTGCCGGTCTTGCTGATAGCCTTGAACTGCAACGCCAATGCGCCATATCCCTGGTAAGAACCGATACCTACGCCGACCCCCTTTTCGCCCGCCTCCAGAGGCGGCATCACCGCTCCCGACAAGGCCATGCTCATGGCGATACCTGAGTAAGCGATGCGCCTGACATCGCCGATCTGGTTTTGCACATTGTTGAGCTGAGACACGTTGACCGCATCGGTAGGATTGATGCCGGCAGCGACATTGGTGATACGACGCTCATTGCCGGCAGAACCAACCGAGACCGTATTGGCCTGATCCGCCACCGAGTAGGCGCCCAGCGCCACCGAGCGGTTCGCGGTAGCCTGCGCCCCGGCGCCCATCGCCACCGCGTCATTGCCTGACGCCAGCGCGTTGTTACCGATCGCCACTGTCGGATCGCCTGTCGCCCGAGCGTTGTAACCGATCGCCACCGAACCAGCCTGCGAAGCCAAGGCTCGGAAGCCGACTGCCGTGGTGTTGACGTCAGTTGCCTGGGCGTTCGAACCGATCGCCGTAGCACCGTCCTTGGTCGCCAGCGCGCACAAGCCGGAGCCGGTGGCATCCACGCCATTGACAGTACTGCAAGTCGCCGCCACCACATTGTTGACCGCGGTACCTGCAGTGCCACGGGTCTGCACTGTGCCGTTACCGTTGGCGCCGCCAATCGTGGTGCCGCCCAAAGTCGCACCGGAGGCTGAGGCATTTTTGGATGCATCAACCAGGGACGTGAGCGATGTCGAGAGGGAGTTCGTGCCGTTGGCGATACCGTTCAAGCCGGTTGAGAGTGAAGTCACCTGGCTCAAGCCGGTTGACAGAGATAAAATCCCCGTCGACAGGGAGGCTATCCCGGTTGAGGCCGAAGTCGACAGCGAAGTCACATTGCCATTGGTGCTGGACAGGCCGGTCGACAGCGAACCGACGTTCGAGGCATTGCTCGAGAGCCCGGTCGACAGCGAGGTGATAGCGCTGTTTGCCGTGCTCAGACCACCCGAAGTCGAGGTCGACAACGAAGAGACGTTGTGGTTGGTCGATGACAAGCCGGTCGACAACGAATTGAGGCCGGCCGCGGTCGCAGTCGACAGCGAGTTCAGTTGGCTGACGTTGACCGCATCGGTGTTCTGCGTACCGGCTGCCACATTGATAATCCGCCGCTCGCCGCCTACCGAACCAACTGACACCACATTATTGAACCCGCCGTCGGTCGAACCTGCCCCCAGCACCACCGAATTCAGGCCAGTCGCGTTCGCGTTCGCACCGATCGCTACCGAGCGCGTACCTGCCGCTACCGTCGCGTCATCAGTACCGTTCGTTGTGCCGTCGGCCTTGAAGTAATTGGCTACGCCCGAGCTCTTCAGGGAGGAAGCACTGGTTGACAGCGAAGTCACGTTGCTGGTGATAGTGTTCAGGCCGGTCGACAGCGAACTGAGGTTGCTGTTCGTTGAGTTCAAACCAGTCGACAATGATGCGACATTGCTGGTGGTGGAGCTAAGGCCGGTTGACAGTGATATCACGTTGCTGTTAGTCGTGCTCAGGCCAGCTGACAAAGAACTGATACCACCGCTGGCTATACTCAGGCCAGTCGACAGCGAGGTCACATTGCTGTTCGTCGTGCTCAAGCCGGTTGACAGCGAAGTGATGCCCGTTGATGCGGAGCTCGACAGTGCCGCCACATTGCTATTCGTGGTGTTCAAGCCAGTCGACAACGATGACACATTGCTGTTGGTGGCGCTCAAGCCGGTCGACAACGAGGTGATGCCGGTCGATGCCGAGCTCGACAGCGTCGACACATTGCTGTTGGTGGTGTTCAAGCCGGTCGACAGCGACGATACGTTGTTGTTGGTGGTGACTAACCCAGTCGACAATGAGGTGATGCCCGTCGAGGCCGAGCTCGACAGTGTCGACACATTGCTGTTCGTCGTGTTCAGGCCCGTCGACAGCGAAGTGATGCCGGTCGATGCTGAGCTCGACAGC
>NZ_FNOR01000033.1:0-380 GCF_900107095.1 Collimonas sp. OK242 | reverse complement strand
CTCGACAATGTCGATACGTTGCTGTTGGTGGTGTTCAAACCAGTCGACAGCGACGACACATTGCTGTTGGTGGTGTTCAATCCCGTCGACAGCGAGGCAATGCCGGTCGAGGCCGAGCTCGACAGTGTCGACACATTGCTATTCGTGGTGTTCAAACCCGTCGACAGCGAAGTAATGCCGGTTGAGGCGGAGCTCGACAGCGTCGACACATTGCTGTTGGTGGTGTTCAAGCCCGTCGACAACGAGGTGATGCCCGTCGATGCCGAGCTCGACAATGTCGACACATTGCTGTTCGTCGTGTTCAAACCCGTCGACAGCGAAGTAATGCCGGTTGAGGTGGAGCTCGACAATGTCGACACATTGCTATTCGTCGTGTTCAA
>NZ_FNOR01000031.1 GCF_900107095.1 Collimonas sp. OK242 | reverse complement strand
GCATTGCAGGATGATACGAAGGCCTGCCAGTTTCCGCTGGAACGACGCCATCAAATCCGAGCTTGACCAGGTCCAGTTCGTCGACGAACACATCGACGATGCGCACTGGATTATGTTCGGTGATGTAGTCATCTAAGTGTTCGGGGAGTAGCATGCCTTGCGTGCGATGCTCTCCCTGGATAAAGCGCTTCATCTAGCTACCCCCGCCGTTTGATGAGATAGCCAAATAACGTCTTGGGATTAATTGCGTTTACACTGATGGCTGAAAAACGGTGAAAATATAATCCCCAAGGGGCGTCGCGTTTTCACACACTCTGGGCCGATTTTGGCCCGTCGCATGGCGGCTCAAATCTAAATTAGTATAATTTATTCAAGTGGGGGATTTTTTGACCAACTAGGCGCATTCAGTGTTTTTTGCGCACTGAATGCGCAAACAGTAGTTGTTGCCTGGCGCGGCTTTGCGGCATACGCGCATTCTGCGTCCTTGACTCATAATCCGTTGGTGCCCAGTTCGACTCTGGGGGGGCCACCATATAAAACAAAGGGTTACATGCGAAAGCGTGTAACCCTTTGTTTTATATATCTCTTACGTGATACATGGGTTGGCGTCACTCCAATCAGAGTCGTTTCCATCACCCGGCACTAGCTCCAGATAAGGGGTGAACGCCTTGCCTTCGGAATCGGGAAAGCTGCTGCCACCAGCCATGCGAAACTCGGATTGATCGATAAGGAAACAGCGTTTTGTGGAGGCGGCCGACAACATACCCACAGTTATGACGCATCCACATTCCGTTTTTTACAGCCACTTCTAGGGCCTGGTCACAGGGCCACAGAATTCTGTCAGCTGAGCGCTGTCCTGCCCCATGACGAAATGGATGAACTGTTCTGCCGGCATAGGCCTCCCAAAGTAATAACCTTGCATCATGTCGCAGGAATTATCTTTCAAGAAATTAAGCTGGGACTCATTTTCCACTCCCTCTGCCACCACCTCCAGGCGCAGGTTGTGTGCCAGCGCGATAATACTTTTGACGATGGCTGCGTCGTCCAGATCATGGGGCACGTCGCGCACGAAAGACTGGTCGATCTTGATGATATCGACCGGAAAGCGTTTCAGGTAGGCGAGTGAAGAATAGCCTGTACCGAAATCGTCGATAGTCAGTCGTACGCCGAGAGCGTGTAGCTGGTGCAGCGCTTGCAAGTTCTCTTCAGCGTTTTCCATCAGAGTGCTCTCGGTGATCTCCAACTCCAGCAGATGCGACGGCAGCCCGGTTTCCGCCAGAATCCGCTCGACTGTGGTTGAGAAGTCGGCTTTTAGCTGCCGAACGGAAAAATTCACTGCAATCCCCAACGCCGGCATACCTGACTTGACCCAGCTCTGCAGTTGAGTACATGCAGTACGCAAAACCCAGGTGCCTATGACGTTAATCAAGTCGGTTTCTTCTGCAATTGGAATGAACTCCTTGGGAGCAAGCATGCCTCGGGTCGGATGGTGCCAACGCACCAGCGCTTCCATGCCGACGACACGACCTGTGCCGAATCGCATTTGCGGTTGATAAAACACCTCCAGCTCCTGCCGATTCAATGCCTCGCGCAAGTCGCCTTCCAAGCGCATGTGTTCAGACATCGCGTGTTCCATGGAAGCTTCGAAAAACTTGAAGCCTGAACTGGTTTTCTTGGCGCGGTACATTGCAGTATCGGCGTGCTGCAGCAGGGTTCCCACATCGATGCCATCCTGAGGATAGAGTGATATGCCAATGCTGGCGCTGACGAAGATGCCGTGACCGTCGATGAGAAAGGGCGCAGACAAGGATTGGCAAATGTTCTGGGCAACGATGGTGGCGGCGCTGGGAGTAGCTATGTCCGTCAGCACCACGGTGAATTCGTCGCCACCTAGGCGGGCCACGCAATCCACAAGGCGCACGCGGCGCCGAATACGCTGCGCTACCAATATCAGCAGCCGGTCTCCAATATCGTGGCCCAGGGTGTCGTTCACATACTTGAAACGATCCAGGTCAAGGAACAGCACAGCTACCACTTCACCACTTTGTTTTGCCTGTTCGATACTGAGCTTGAGTTGTTCGAAAAACATGGCCCGGTTCGGCAGGCCGGTCAGGGCATCGCTGAAGGCCAAGTCGCGCACCCGCTTCTGGGTCCGGTTGGCCTCGACGATGCGACGCACCCGTTGCGACAGGATGGCGAAATGGATCGGCTTGGGGATGTAGTCGCTCGCACCGGCGACGAACGCCTTCTCTACCGAAAGATTGTCTTCCAGGCCGGTAATCATCAATACTGGAATGTTTTGATGGCCGGGTACTTTCTGCATACGAGCGCAGGCCGTAAACCCATCCATCACCGGCATCACCGCATCCATCAGAATGACATCCGGCTGTATGCGTTTTAGCATGTGTAATGCCTGCGCGCCATTTTCAGCCTCCGCTACCCGGAAGCCGTCCCTTAGCAAGGTATAGCGCAAGGCACTGCGGGTGCTGCGATCGTCGTCCACCACCAGCACCAGGGCACTGCCTTCCGCCGGCTTGGTGCTGTGATAGTTCTCGTAAGATACTTCACTGCCAAGCAGCACCGACGCCTCGTCGAAGGCGGAGCGCAATGGCAGCAGCAAGAAACGAATTTCATCTACTTTCTGCTTGGCCGCCAACTCTTCCACGTCCTTTGCCAACCGAGTCACGTTGGTGACACCCAGGTTGCTGCTGCTGCCCACGATCGTATGCGCCAAGGCGCGCACGGTTTCGGCATCGTTCTGACTGACGGCATTGTCGAGTTGGTCCAGATAAGCCGGCATGTCTTCCAGGTAGGGAGTCACCGCCTCTTGCAGAGCAGGCCCCAGAATCTCCCGCAGTTTGTCGAATGCTGCTCGGTCCAAGGGGCTGTACTCGCTCGCTGTCGGGACCGCCTCGGTAGCATTATCCGCGGCAACCTGGATCAGCCAGCGCTCCAGCTTGTGCCGCAGTTCAATCAAGGTGATCGGTTTTGCCAGATAATCATCCATGCCTGCGGCCAGGCATTTTTCCACAGC
Source organism: Collimonas sp. OK242 (assembly GCF_900107095.1). Classification (GTDB taxonomy): domain Bacteria; phylum Pseudomonadota; class Gammaproteobacteria; order Burkholderiales; family Burkholderiaceae_D; genus Collimonas. The sequence goes on along the minus strand of NZ_FNOR01000031.1, from coordinate 24,845 downwards.
TCCGGCTTGGGTATTTGCCGTCATGGCGACGATCGGCGTGCGCCGTCCTTCTGACTCTTCGAAATTGCGAATACGTGCGGTGACCTCATAACCGTCCATCTGCGGCATATTGCAATCCATGAGAATCAGATCGAACCGGCTACGCTGGACGGCTTCGATCGCCTCCCAGCCACTGCCGACAAATTCGCTAAAACAACCGCTCATGGCGAGCATGCCCGTGGCAACCACTTGGTTGGTGCGGTTGTCGTCAACCACCAGTACCCGGTATTCCCTGGCTGCGGCCGGCAACTCGCCGGGAGAGTGTGTCGCTGAAGCTGCGACGGCGCCTGTCTGCCGGTCGGACAGCAATTGCCGAGTCGCCTCCAATAGTTGCGGCAAGCGTAACGGCTTGTCCAGATAGCCGTCAGCTTCTTGAAGCTGTTCGCTCTTGGGCGTACCGCGGTGCTGCAACAGCAGCAGGCGTGCCCTCGGCAACACCGGGGCGTATCGGATATGGTGTGCCAGCTCCGCGCCTTGGCTTCCGGCTGCGGAGCGCTCCATGATCACCAGGGCATACGGCGTTTGCGCCGCGTGACTCAGCTCTGCCTGGGCCTCCGAGACGCTGCCTACCACATGGCAGGACATCCCCTGTTCTGTCAGGTTCTGTTCCAGGAAACTGCGTACTATCTCGCCCTCTGCCAGCACCAGCACCCGCGTCCCGAGCAGGGCCGGTGCTGCCGGAGCCATGGCTTGCACCTCGCCGGGCTGGCAAGCAATCGTGAACCAGAACGTGGCGCCTTTCCCTGGCTGGCTGACCACGCCGATATCGCCCCCCATGAGTTCCACCAGCTGCTTGCAAATCGCCAGACCGAGGCCGGTGCCGCCATATTTGCGCGCGGTGCTTCCGTCCGCTTGGGCAAACGATTCGAACACATGCTGAACCGCATCCTGGTCCATGCCGATGCCGGTGTCGCTCACCTCGATCCGCAGGCCGAAGGATTCGTCGCTGCCTTCGATGCGAGAGATGCCAGAGATGCGAACCGCCACCTGGCCTTGTTCGGTGAATTTCAATGCGTTGCCAACCAGGTTGATCAGCACCTGCCGCAAACGCATCGAGTCGCCTTTGATTTGCTCAGGAACCCCCGCTGCCAGCAGATAACCCAGGTCCAGCCCTTTTTGCTGGGCCTGCCTAGCCAACAGATCAAGGACTTCTTCCACCAGTTTGCGCAAGTCGAAATCGACCTTTTCCAATACCAGCTTGTTGGCTTCCATCTTGGAGAAATCGAGGATGTCGTTGATCAATTCGATCAGCGTATGGGCCGAATTCCAAGCCACCTCGACGCACTCCATTTGCGGCTTGGTGAGGCGCATCTCCCTGAGCATGTCCAGCATTCCCACCACACCGCTCAAGGGTGTGCGTACTTCATGGCTGACGGTGGCGGCGAATTGAGCCTTCATCATCGCTGCGTGCAGCGCCTGGTCGCGCGACTGTTTCAATTCGGCTTCCCGCTCTTCCAGCACCGCCATCATTTTATTGAAAGCCTGGGCCATGTCGATGATGTCGCGCGGCCCTTCACGGGTGGCGCGCATGCCTGACTCGCCGGCCTCGGCGCGCCCCATCAGGCCGGATAAGGCGTTCAGCGGCCGGATCAGGTGGCGCACCAGAAGGCGCATGATTCCCAGCAGGATAAGCGCGAACGAGAGAGTAATGACCAAGTTAACCGCCAGCAGCGAAAACACCAGACGATTCATGGTCCCCTTGCCGAGCACGATATGCACATACCCCAGCACTTGCGGTTTGCTCTCCTGCAGATCGAATGGCGATGCGGCATCATGCCCTTGGTAGACCGGTGCGCCGAAGCGCCATTCCTTATCTGTTTCCTGTACCAGCATGGCCTGGGTGAGGGCGAGCTCCGGCTGCAGCTCTGGCCTAGGTTTGATTGTCGCGCCTGCCTTGGTTTGGAACAGCAGAACCTGGTGGGCGGCATCGGTAATCTCCACTTGAAGCACGTCGGGAAACGCGAGCGAGGTAGCGACTTCTTGACGGACATTGTCGGCGGAGTGGTAAAGCAGCGCCAAAGTGCTCTGGCGCGCCAGATTTTCAGCAATATGCCGGCCTTGCTCGATCAGGTAGCCGCGCATGCTGCGGCTGGTTTCCCACGAATTCACCAAGGAAGAGAACAATGCCAAGCCGAGGATCAATACAGTAACAATCGCCATCAATTGGCGGCGAAATCCGGTACGGCGTAAATAGGCCTGCAACATGATGACCTCGCGAAATGAGGAAAATGAAGGCGTCAACTAGTGACTAGCCATGTGGACTGCACCGGTACTGTAAGAATAATTTTGTGCATCAAGGCTCCGGAAAAACAAAATCGAAACTGCGTTGTTGCTGATAGTCGAGGTTCAAGCCGATGTGGCTGGCGGTGCGCAGATTAACTGCCGTCAGCACCTCGCGCAACGGCGACACGCCACGCTTGCGCGATTCTCCCGCAAGCGTGGCCAGGGCGGAGCTGGCAAGGTCGCGCCCCAGTCCCAGATTGTTAGGGTATAAGGCGAACATCGCGCCTTTTCTGACATGCAGGAAGCTGCTGGAAAACACAGGTACGCCCCGGCTCCACGATTCCCTGAGAACCAGCGGCAAAATCGTGTCCTCATCTACCGTGGTAGCATCCTGGGGTAGCCAGATCGCGTCCTGCCGACCATCGGCGGCGGCGAAAGCTGCTTCGTAGAGGTGTGCCGCCGAGGCCAGATCATGCGCTTCGCGAGCGACCAGTTCCAAGCCCTGGGCCTTGGCTGCCTCGCGCGCCAGTTTGATCAGCCAATCGTTATGTTGCGGATCGTAGACCACGGTCACCCTTTTGATGCCGGGCAGCAGCCTTTTCAATAGTGCGAACAGCAGGGCCGGATCCGGTGTCAGGCTGATACCGGTCAGGTTGTGGCTCTCGCTTTCGGGCACCGCAAGCACGCCGCCAACCACCACCGCGATATCCCGCTCCAAGCCGGACGCCGCCTTCAATCCTTGGCGCCCAAGTGCGATCACCACCTTGACGCCGCCGCGCGTCAACTGCGCGTTGAGGTCGGCAGTATTGGTGTTGGGTCCGACTGGATAAGTGCTTATCTGAACCTTAGCTTGCTCCTGGATACCTTCGATGATCTTGGCAAAGATGCTGCGATAAGGTTCGCCGATGTCAGGGTAAATCACGGCGATTGCGCCTTTGCCATCCAGGATTTCCTGCCGCCTCGGGGCATCCAGAGCGGCCAGGACAGCCATGATCATCGGCTTGAGCTCATGCCGCGCGATGCGTATTTCGGCAGAGTTTTCGCGCCAGTCGGACCAATGGCTGTCACCGGCGCTGGTGCGTTTGCCGAGGTCCTGGTAGCTGATCTCCTGACCAGCATGGCTGAACACGCATATCAGCAACAGGAACAAGCCGACCTGGATCCGCAATGTGGCGGCACAGGACATGCTGGCAGGCTGGATCAGCACGAACAACTCACAGTTTGTGCTGAAATTGCACATAGAAGGTACGGCCCGGGAGCGGAAAATCGAAAGGAATGTTGCCAGGGGCAAAGCTAGGCTCCCTCGCATCCCGATTGAACACGTTCAGCACCACGGCGCTGACACTCCAGTTGCCAAACAATTTCTCCTTGCGCAAATTCAGGTCCAACGTGGTGTAATCGGGGATCTGGGGACGGGTATCGCCTGGCTGCCGCTTGCGGTCAGCCACACGATTGATTGTGCCGCCAAGCTGCCATAGCGATGCGAAACGCCAATCAGCACGGCCGAACCAGCGCTGGCGAGGCGCCAGGCCGGCATCCAGACCCGTTCTCTGGTCGGTAGAGTGTTGCAACGAGTAGTTGCCGGAAAGCCGCAGATTGCGCGTTGCATCCCAAATGGCTTCCAATTCCAGGCCGCGTCCAGTCTGATCGCCGGTATTTTGCGCTGTCGATCCGGTCGACGGGTCGGCATTCGGCACAAACTGAATGATGTTGTGCATGCGGTAGTAAAACAAGCTCAGGTTAGTTTGCAGCGTCTGGGTGGGTTGCCAAGAAAATGCCAGCTCGCGGGTATTGATGGTTTCCGGTTTCAATTTGGGATTGCCGATCGTGACCGGATTGTTGATGCTGTACTGCTCGGTGAACGACGGCGCACGGAAAGCGCTGCCATATAGCGCCTTGACTGAAAAATTATAAGCAGCGTCCCAAACCAATGCCAGACGGGGATTGGTGGTGCTGCCGAAATCGGAATAATGGTCTTCCCGTACACCTGAAGTCAAGGTCCAGTCTTTCGCCAGGGTCCACTCATCCTGCACGAACGCATAGCTGATAGTGCGCTTGTGAGGTGTCAGGAATACGTCGCTGGTGCCGCTTACATCAACGACGCTTCCCAAGGGAACGAACTCGACTCCAACCCCAGGAACAGCGACGATCTTGAAATTCTTACTCTCGCTAGTCTGGTACATGTCTTCAATCCGGAAACCGGTGCCAAGCCGTATCCGATGCCTGTCGAATCCGGTATAGAACCCGGACAGGCTGAATTGGCTGTCGCGCTCGGCATGTCCGGGATTGCCGATGACGCCGCCCGGAAAAGCCCCGGCGAAGGCTCCTGGCGGGAATAATACCGTTGGCGGGGATGCCTGCAACTCGTTGACATTCTTCACGGATGCCTGCGCGGTGACATCCCAATTATGAAAAAAATTGGGGTTGGAATAGGTTAGATCGGCATTCCAGCGTTCCGCTCTGACTCTGGCTTGAGGATCCAGGCTGTTGGCTAAACCGACACCGGTGCCGGTTTCCTGACTCTGATAGCCGGCACGGAAACGCCATAAATCGTAGGCGAGATCCATCTGCATATCCAGATGATTGCGCATGAGTTGCTCGTGCCCCGGGGCCAAGGAGGCGTGGGTACCGAAGATTTTGTCGAGGCTGGTCTGTGCGTCTGCATCTATCGTTTTATTCGCACCGCTGGTATGACCGGCCCCCAGATAGAAAGCCATTTCCAGCGGCCCCGTTTTGCCGCCATATTGGTACCAGGCGTCGTGGGTATCGAATGATCCGGCCCGAACCCCATACTCGGCACCGTTGATGTCGGCCGCAGTCTTGGTAATGATGTTGATGGTCCCGGCGAACGCATCAGCGCCGTAGAGCGCAGAGCCGGGACCACGGATGACCTCCACACGCGCTATATTTTCGATCGGCACGCCGCCCCAGGCCAGGTCGCGGTTGCCGAGAAAGGCGTCGTTGACGGGAATGCCGTTAATCAGCATCAGTGTCTGCGGGTTGTATTGGGTGCTGATGCCGCGGAACGAGTATATCGGGTCGTTGTACAGGCCCGAGTAAGAGACATGCAGGCCGGGCACGCTTTCCAACACTTGATTCATGTTGGTGGCTCCCATGGCCTGAATATCCTGGGCCGTTATCACCGAGGCTACCGCCGGTGCGCGGGAAATATCTTGCTGGCTGCCGGTAGCGATGCTGACGAATGCTTTGCTCCCGTATGAAAGCGCCAAGTCGTCTTCTTCGACATTTTGCTGAGCCGAAGCTACGGCCGCGCTCAGAAACAGGGCGGCAGCGCATGGGACTTGTGATTGCCAGTGTTTTTTCATTGTCGACCCATTTAATTAATGGAACTCAGATGTTGCCAAGAGAGGCCCCGCCGCGATTTCTCGTCCCCTCCTGTGAATCTTCTCGCCAACTGCCTTATTCCTGCTGCCAGAGGCGTCGCCCAGGCCCCTCATAATGCAGGCGCGAACAGCGCAGCGGAAATGTTGCGCCTGCGGGCCGTTCGCTAGCCTCCAGATAGCAAGGAGGCATGCCTGCCATGAAGGAAGGAAGCAGGAACAGATAACACTCGCGCGGAGTGAGTCCCATATCCAGCGGAATCGCCACCACTACGCTGGCGTAGTTAATCGGCAACTGCCGCCCCATCTGGAACAGGCCACGCTCGATGTCGAAAGCCAGTTGCAGATACGGGCCCTGCGCTATGTGTTCGCTTTCCATACGCGCGAGTATCGCCGGTATGCGTTCATCTACCTGCAATGTCGCCACCGGGCGACCGTATCCCAGGATGCGTCGATGCTGCTGCAATTCTTGCTGCAGAACTGCTTGCAGAGACTCTCCCGCATGTATGCGGTCGCGGGCTCGAACCAGGAAGTCCGCTGCCGCGAATTCCGGTTGCCATCCATAAATACTGGCCTCCGAAACGGCGATTGCGGCGGCGATACCTAATGCCCCGGTACTGCGAGCGCTACCTGCCAAGGCAGCGACACGATTGTTCCACAGCCGGGGATCCGGGTAGCTGGTATAAGTCCAGAGAGCATGCAGGACGGCTACTTGCTCCGGCGAAAAACGGCGGCCGGTAATGCCGAAGATGTACAGTGCTATCCAATCCATATCTTTCAGGTCGGCATGCAGATCGTACCCGCGGAACACCGCCCGCTCTCCCGGAAAACATGCGCCCATCCGGGTCCGCAAGGGAACTTCGTAGTCCAGCAAGATGTTGCTCATGCTTGCTCCTTGGGGAAAGCAGGTCCAGGATCGTTTTCCAGATCCAGTTCAAAGAAAGGAAATTGACGAAAGCCTTGTTTGCCTTGTTCGAGGGCATGGGCTGCGGCACCGGGCAGTCGCAACAACAAGGTCAGCATCTCACCCTCGCTGGCAGAAAAATCCAAATCGGCAAACGCAGCGGCGGCCACGCCGGTCATGGCCAGCGGATGGCCGGCGGCCGTTTCCAGTGCTTCCCTCTCTTGCGCCAGCCACGCCAGGCAGCCAGCCGGCATAATTTCCACCAGATGCGCAAGGGCCTGGCGCACCGGATTCGCGCAACGTTTGCCATAGGGATCAAAGCCGGGGGGATGCTCGGGCTCGGGCCACACTTGCAGGCGGGTCGGCGCTACCGGGCAAGCCAGGCGGGAGCGCCAGGTTGCGAGTTCGGTACCGTTGTTCTTCCATGCTTCCAGAGCCAGAAAGACTTCTCTTGCGCCGCCGTGAGAGCCGGCGCCGACAGCCAGCGCTGCCATGAGCACCGAGGCCGCGGTCGATCCGCCGACCCCGGCTGCCATCGCCGCGTGTACGGAAGGATCGCGCGGACCGGGATTAGCCAAGACCACAGCCAGTATCTCCAACACCGCAATCGCGGCCGGTTCCGGGCGTTCACCTTTGAACAGGAGATACAGGTATTCGATATAGCTGATCTTGCCGAGCAAATCGCCGTAGACGTCGTAACCGCGGCAATAGCAGGCCGCGGCAACGAAAGGGTTGTCCGCCTCTGCTTCTTCTTGCCAGATGCTGCTGTGAATGGTGTGCGGACTTTCTTGATCGCTCATCTGATCCCCAATCCCGATAGATGCTGCTAAAGCAGGCTCATGCCGCCATCAACCACGATTTCCTCGCCGACCAGGTAAGCGGCGTCGTCCGACGCCAAGAACAGGGCGACTTTGGCCACCTCTAGCGGTTGACCGAAACGCTTGCTTGGGGATTTTTGCGCGATCCCGGTTTTTATGCCCTTGACCATATCAGCCGGCAAGCCGAAGCGGTCGAAGATCGGGGTCGCGATGGGGCCGGGGCTGATCGCATTGATCCGTATGCCACGACCGATGAGCTCCAGCCCCAGCGATTGCACCAGGGAGCGTAAGGCGGCCTTGCTGGCGCCGTAGACGCTGAAATCAGGAGATCCCAGTTGATTGGTGATGGAGGTGGTGACGATGATGGATCCGCCCGCACTGAACAGCGGCAGCGCTTTCTGGATGGTGAAAAATGCTCCTTTGAAGTTGATCCCCATGATGTCGTCGAATTGGGCTTCCGAGACGAGTTCCATCGGCGCTGCCGTGGCAATGGCGGCATTGATGAACAGTACATCCAAGTGTCCGAAATGATTTGCCACCTGCTGCATCAGCGCGCCGATGTCGGCCAGATTCCCGGCATCGCTGCGGATCACCAGGGTGTCGCTGCCCAACTCGTCCCGGGCGCGCATCAAGCCATCAGGGTCGCGCCCGGTAATTGCCAGGCGGGCGCCCTGCTCCAGGAACAGTTTTGCGCTTGCCAAACCGATGCCGCTCGAGCCGCCCGTAATCAGCACTGTCTTGCCCTTGAGTTTGTCCATTGCCATTCCTTATAGGTTTCCAGCTAGAACCCGCATACGAACATTCATGGGCGGCACCTCGTCGCGATCTATCAGTACGTCCAGCAGCGTCGGGCCCCGGCGCGTGCAGATGGCGGCGATATCCAGCTTGGCCAGATCTTCCGGGGCACGGATCGTATAGGCTTGTGCCCCCATGGCGCGCGCCAGCGCGGCAAAATCGGTGGGCGGTAAATCGCAGCCGATATGTTCAGCTTCCGCCAGTCGCTGACCGTGCTTGACCATGCCCAGGGCCTGATCGTTGAGGATGACGAAGATAACGGACAATTTTTCGGCGACTGCCGCAGAAATTTCCTGGCCATTCATCAAAAAGCTGCCGTCACCGGTAATGCACACCACCGGCATTTTCGGATTACCGACCGCGGTGCCGACAGCGCCGCCGATGGCCCAGCCCATCGGTGCAAAATTCATGATGACGCGCAGCCAGCCGCCATAGGTCGTGCGTCGTCCCGGCGCGCGCGCGCTGCCTCCTCCGCCTTGACGTCTTTCGGAGATGCGCCTGCCCCTGGGCTGCAAATAATGAATCGCCCAGGCAACGCTGTTGCCCGTATCGGCAAGGAAGCGCGTGGTTGGTGGAAACAGCCTGCCCAGCTCGCGCATCAGCCGTTGCGGCAGGATCGGCATGGCGCTGCTCTCGTATTTTTTAGGAGCAATCAGCATGGTCTCCGGCTCCCAATCGTCGCTATGCTTCTTGCGGGCGAAGCGCCGCTGTTCATATTCGAAATTGCCGGAGCGGCGGACATCGTGGATGTGCTTGACCAAGCGGTTAAAGATCGACAGGATGCGTCCTCGCATGTGAAAGCGCGCCATCGGCGTCTGGCTGAGGTGCTCCTCCGAATCGTCGATATGCACCAGCCGTTCATTGAGCAAACTGTCGCTCCAGCCGCCGCTGCTCCATTCACCCATGCCGGTACCGATGGCCATGATCAAATCCACCGACTTGTCGCGTATGGCCGTCTCGGCGGAAGCATGGCCGGCGAAGCCGAATACGCCGCGAAATAGCGGGTGACGCGGGCTCACCAGGCCCTTGCCGTCTGGCGTGGTGATCACCGACGCACCGCACAGATCAGCGAACTGGAGTATCGAGCCGATGGCTTCGCCGCAGCCCACCCCAATCAGCAAAACGATATTTTCGGCTTTGGACAGCATCAGAAGCAGGGTCGCCAGCGATTCGTCGTCAACCGACGACGAAGGCCGCAAAAGCTCCTGCAAATCATAGGAGGGGGCCGATTGCGTATACCTGCTGCGAAACACATCCACAGGTATGCTTAAGTGCACCGGTCCGATAGGAGTGCGGATGCACCGCTGCAAAGCAATCATGAGTTTGTTTTCGAACTGCTGCGGGTGGGACACCAGCGAATTGTAGTGGGTACAGTGCTGTAGCATCGCCAGCGTATTGATTCCCGTACAAGACGACTCCTGTAGCGGATGTTTGCCGAAGGTAGGTAAGGCCGGCTGCGCCGTAATCACCAGTATGGGAATATTGTTATCGTAGGCGCAAGCGACACCGGTAATCAAGTTGGTGGAGCCGGGGCCGGAGGTGGCGCAGCAGACACCGATTTTGCCGGTTTCCCGGGCATAGCCATCGGCCATGTAGGCGGCTCCCGCTTCGTGCCGCGCCAGAACGTGGCGCACTCCGCCCCTGCGGCTGCTTCTGGCCAGAGCATTGAAAAGAGGCTCAATGGCGCCGCCTGGAACGCCAAAGACACATTCGATTTCCATTTGCTCCAGGTAGGCCACTAGCAGATCGGCTATTTCCATAGGGGATTCGGGGAGCCGCTCCGAATTCTTCCCAGGCATACCATCGTACACATGCAAACTATCGGCACTCATATCGGAATCTTTCTCTCTTGATGGCGGGAAGATTGCTGATATCCGTCGGCGAGTATCAGGCACAGCCATGCCAATTTAGAGGTTAATTATTTCCCTATTGCAATTTTAGTGTAGTCTCTTATGATTAAAATATCTAGCTCAATCATCAAATGGCGGGACCGTCGAAGCGCCTGGAAGCGCATCAGAAGGCATGTTTGCGGCGCTGCGAGCATTGCGGCAGCGAGTGTTGTCGGCGCGACACATGGTCTGGTCGAGATGCTTCCACCTGTCGCTATTGACAGGTATTTTTCCTGCTTCGAAAGGATTGAAATTGACAAACAAGCAGTCTTTCAGCCCCCACCCCTTTATTGCATGTGACTGTAAATCCAGCGAGATTCCGTGTTCGGGCACTTAGCCCGAGATCGCTTTCCCTTTGGCTGGATTGCGACCAGCGGCTACTTGCGATCGACATCAATCAACAGAGCTAGCCGGATGCTCAACTTTTCATGAGAGGCTCGATCGGCAAATACTGCTGCGTCATCCGGGTTGCCACAGGGCGTGCTGACCGATGCCGGCCATGCCGGTTTCAGTTCAGCGTTCCTCGAGCTGAATTTCCAGACAGACGATTCGTTCGGCCAACCTCAATTCGCCGCCAATGGCGAACGAGGGTTTTACCTAGAATGCGACGATTTTTGCAACGAAAAGGAGATATCCATGGTTATCGATTTCGGCTGGCCATTGCCACCGCACTTCGAGTTGGCCTCTACATCCACCGCAACGAATGATGGCACTGCGCCATGTGTCGTTACCCTGAACGACGGTCACCGGAAAGCCGGCAATCTGCTGAGTTTTTCCCCGGATACCTCCACTCTCGAGTTTCATCCGGAACGTGCCGCCGGCAATCTCCGCATCAGTTTTTCCAAGCTCAAAAGCATCCGCTTAACGTCGTCGATAGAATTAAAAAAATTGGATTTACCTTTGCCGGTAGAAATACACGAAGGTCAAGCGGTCGCCATCAAGCAAAAATGCATGATTTCCTTCAAAGACGGGGAACATTTGCTATCCGAAACCCTGGGCTACGTTCCGCATGAAACCGGGCTATTCCTATTTCTTGCCGGTGCCGGCAACAGCGTTGTGCGCTGGTTCGTTCCCTTGGAAGCAATTGACAGTTATCAGATCGGCGACAAGCTAGGCAAGATACTAGTAGACAAGAAAATTGTGTCGGCTGATGCAGTTGACGCTGGCCTAAAAAAACAAAACCTGCTACGGGAATCCAAGCTGGGGGACTATCTGCAATTGGAGCATCTGGTCACAGAAAAGCAAGTGGAAATGGCGCTGAAAAAGCAAAAATCGATGCCGCATCTTAAGCTTGGGGAAGCATTGATTCAGGAGCATCTGATCACCAATGAGCAGCTGTCGCAAGCGTTAAAGAGGCAGGAGGAAGATCGGAGGTTGCACTTAGGTGAAATTCTTATTGACTTGGGTTTTGTCACGAAAGAAAGCATAAAGAGGATATTGGCGCAAAAACTTGGCATTCCCTTTGTTACCTTACCTAAGTTTCAGTTTGACCTGGACCTGACCAAGATCGTACCCGCCGACATTGTACGCAAATATTCTGTGATGCCGCTATACCGAACCCAGTCACGCATGGTGGTGGCGATGGAGGATCCTCTGTCGTCGGACGCCTTGAAGGCATTGGCGTTTTGCACCAAGCTCACGATCGATCCTGTCATGGCGTCCGAGGAAGACTTGGGCGTTGTCATTTCAAAATTTTATGGCACGCATGGAGAGCGCCATAATATCGCTGAATATGTTTCCAAATTAGACGCAGGTGGTGATATCGAAGCGAGCCTGGCTGTCAATGAGGTGGTCACGGAATCCGACAACACCATGGTGCGTCTGGTCAACAAGATCATCCTTGATGCCTATGAACAAGGTGCATCCGATATCCATATTGAAGTCATGAAAGGAAATGAACCCACCCTGGTCCGCTTTCGCAAGGATGGCGTCATGGTCGATTATTCGGAGATTCCGGCAAACTACCGCAACGCCCTGATTTCCCGCATTAAAATCATGAGCCGTCTCGACATTTCGGAGAAGCGGCGTGCGCAGGACGGAAAGATGAATTTTGAGCAGTTTGGCCCTGCAAAAATTGAGCTTCGCGTCGTCACCATGCCGACTACCGAAGGCCTGGAAGACATCGTGATGCGGATACTCGCCGCGCCCAAGGCCTTATCCCTGGATGCATTGGGCCTGTCCCCCACGGTGCTGGAAGGACTCAAAAAACTCGCACTCAAACCACATGGGCTGTTATTCGTTTGCGGTCCGACAGGCTCAGGCAAGACGACAACCTTGCATTCTTTGCTCAGTTATATCAATACCCGCGAGCGCAAGATATGGACGGTCGAGGACCCCATAGAAATTACCCAGAAAGGCTTGCGGCAAGTTCAGGTCCACGCAAAAATCGATTTGACTTTTGCCGCTGTATTGCGCAGCTTTTTGCGCGCAGATCCGGATGTCATCATGGTGGGAGAAACAAGGGATCCGGAAACGGCCAGGACGGTCATTGAGGCCTCACTCACCGGTCATCTGGTATTTTCCACCTTGCATACCAACAGTGCCGTCGAAAGCGTCGTCAGGTTATTGGATCTTGGTCTGGATCCGTTCAATTTTGCAGATGCATTGTTAGGGGTGCTCGGACAACGACTCACACGCAGATTGTGTACGGCCTGCCGCCAACGTTATTCCGCCACGGCTGAGCAAGTCCAAATGCTTGCCTATGAATATTGTCTGGAAACTGAACTGCGGACGGACGAAATAATCGCGCAATGGCGAAAGCAGTATGGCCACGACGGCAACACACTTACCTTATGCAAGGCAGTAGGCTGCGAAAAATGCGACAAGAGCGGTTACAAAGGAAGATTAGGGGTACATGAGTTGCTGCTTAGCACGCCCGCCATTAAGAAAAAAATTCATGCGAGAGCGAATGTACCGGAGATCTTGCAAATCGCCATCGGTGAAGGCATGCGCACCCTGAAACAAGACGGGATCGACAAGATATTTCAAGGCTTGACCGACTGGGAGCAAGTAAGAATGCTCTAAGCCGAGCAGCCGCATATCGATTATTCATCCGCCTCCGCGCGGGAGACGGATGGGAATTCTCCCAATTGAATTAATAAATAACTATGTTATTTATCTATGCCGGCCTACTATTAAAAATAGTTTCCGTATGAAAATATTTTTAAGTGCTAGGATTTATGCAAATACCCGCTTTTACGATGAAAAAGAAACATCCCGACTTTTAAGGTTGTAGTCAGTTCCCTGCCCAAAAAAACCTATGAGCGCTCTCCAGTCCATACTGACACGGCAAGTTGGGTTAGCGACTAAACGGATACCAATTACGGCGCTAGCTGTATTTTTTGTAGTTCTCGTCTGCCTGTCGCTGGTATTCGTCGACGGCTGGCGGAGTTGGACCGCCCGCGATATCCAGTTGCACGAGATGGGGGTTTCCACCTCGAATATGACGCGCGCCATAGCGCAGCACGCTGACGATACGATTAAGGCAGCCGACACCACCCTGGTAGGCCTCGTCGAACGCGTACAAGCGGACGGCACCGGCGCTGCCGCGTTGCAGCGGCTGCACGAGTTATTGGTGCGGCGGGCTAGCGAGCTACCTCAGCTTCAAGGCCTATTCGTCTATGATGAAAATGGGCGTTGGATCGCCAACGCATTACCCGCAACGCCATCCAACGTCAATAATTCGGATCGGGATTATTTTATCTACCACCGAACCCATCTTGATACGGAGCCGTATATCGGACTGCCGATACATAGCAGATCAACGGGGGTGTGGATTATCACTGTATCGCGCAGAATCAATCATGCCGACGGCAGTTTTGCCGGCGTCGCATTGGCAACAATCAGCATCGACTATTTCAAGAAGTTTTACGATAGTTTCGATATCGGACGCCACGGTGCGATCGTGCTGGCTTTGAACAACGGCATCATGCTGACCCGCAGGCCGCTGTTGAATGATTACACCGGCAAAAGCATGGCAAACACTGTTCTATACCGCGACAGCATCTCCAAGAAAGCGATGGGCACGGTTTTCATTGTGTCGGCCCAGGACGGGGTGACCCGACTGAACAGTTTTCGACATCTGGAGCATTACCCCTTATACGTCTCGTCAGCGTTGTCTAGAGATGAAATTCTGGCAGACTGGCTGAAGGACACTTATTTGCATTCGGCAGGAGTGGCGATACTACTCGTCGTACTGGGCTTGCTAGGATTTCATCTCGTTGGTCAAATCAAGCTGCGCTTGAATGCCGAAGCAGAACTGGTGCGGACGCGAGACGCTTTGGCAACGCTCAACCAGACACTTGAAAGGCTGGCATTGCAAGACGGGCTCACAGGGCTTGCGAATCGTCGCCATTTCGACCAGGTGCTGGATAAAGAGTTTAGCCGCGCCGTGCGAGAGGCAAGTTCGCTGGCACTGGTCATGATCGATGTCGATTGCTTTAAACAATATAACGACATCTACGGCCATGCAGCAGGCGACGAATGTTTGCGAAAGATCAGTGAAGTTGTCAGAACCAATCAAAACCGGCCGGGTGACGTCGCTGCTCGCTACGGCGGCGAAGAGCTTGGCGTGCTGCTTCCCGGTACCGACGTACGTGGCGCAATGGCCATAGCCGAAAAGATCCGCCTGGAGATTCACAACCTGGGAATCGAACATAGCGGCAACTCGGCCGGCGTGGTCACAGTCAGCGCCGGTGTCGATGCAGTCATCCCGGTTCTGGATCTCGATAAGCCGTTGGAACTGATACAGGCTGCAGACAAAGCGCTTTACGCAGCAAAATCCGGTGGGCGTGATCGTGTTTGCGAAAATACCAGCGCCAGCAATTCTCATCGATCCGCTGCTCAGCAGGAGCCGCTGACCACCCTGTAGAGCGCTTGTCCTTGATTTGCGCCTTTGCTTGCGGGTGACCCTATCCGGTCGATTCAGCCGCCGCTGCCGGGAAAAGGTAGCAACGCGATCGTCCTATCCCTCAAAGCGCAGCGCACGTAGCTCGTCTTTCCGCCCCCCCCCCACTTTAGGGCCTGTTAACAATTAATTTGGGAGATGCGTTCAAACCAGAACGTGTGCTGGCAAGGCGCGTGGCGTAGCTGGGGCTGGTGCCCCAGCAAGCCATGCAACGCGGCCAGCGCACGTTCTGGTTTGAACCCTTCGGGAACGGCTGCAGGCGTCGCATGCCGCGCGTTCGCACTCCCAAATTAATTGTTAACAGGCCCTAGAGTCCGCAGCACTTTACGCCGGCCATCTTTACCAATTACAATCACGCCCGTAATTTCCATAATGCAACATTTCGCTTTGCCTGAATCATTGCGAGGCATGGCATTTCTTGAAGTCGAACCGTCCTATCTCTTTAGTCCAAAGGCAGCGTGTTGTAATGAAAAACAATAAGAAGCTTCTTGCTCTCGTTTTAGTCAGTACTATCCTCAGCCAGTCCGGTTGCGGCGGTGGCGGCGGATCGGGCGACAGTGCAGGAACTGCGCCGACATCGATTGCAGCACCGGTGGCCGCTGTAAGCATCAGCGCGCTGTCAAGCTCGAGCGCATCTGCCGGCGCCACCCTGACAATCACCGGAACCGGCTTTCAGAAAGTAAGCGCAGTTACCATCGGCTCGGTTGCAGTCGCTTTCGTGATCGTCAGCGATACGCAAATTGCCATTACGATTCCCACCGTTGCTGTGAGCGGAGCCATCACTCTGTCCGGCTCAGGATTTTCGGTGCAATCGGCGACCACCTTTACATCCAGCTTGCCGTCACCGCTGGTAACGGGCGTGTCTGCCGTCAACGTTGCGGCCGGCAGCAACTTCACTATTCAAGGGACTAACCTTGATCGGGTAAGCGGCTACCAGATAGCGGGCGTCAACCTGACAATCGTCAATAGATCCAGCACTTCGGCGACACTCGCCATGCCGGCCCAGGCGGTTTCGGGGGTTCTGACGCTGATCGTAAGCGGCGCTGCGGTCAACAGCGCATATCAACTCAACGGTTATCAGCCGGCATCGATTGTGGCAATGCTGCCGCAGCTCGGGATAGTCGGCAGCAGCGTCACGATCAGCGGCAGCGGCCTGGCAGCAGTAACCAATGTCCTGTTCGCCAACGGCGCGATTGCATCGGTATCCAGCGCGTCGAACAGTGCCGTCACTTTTACCGTTCCGAGCGGCGCCGCTTCCGGCCCTTTGACTGTGGTAGACCGCTATCAGGAAGTTCGCAGCGCCACTGCCTTTTCCGTGGTGCCGGCGGTAACCGCGACTGCACTGCTCAGTGCGACCACCGGCGCCACGGTGGTGCTGACTGTTACCGGAACGAACTTGAATACGGTCACTGCGGCCAAAGTCGGCAATTCGAGCGCTACCATCGTCAACAGCAGCGCTACCCAGCTGGTGCTAAACGTAGGGCTTGGCACCAGCGGCACTGTGATGCTGACAGCACCCGGCCAGGCAGCCGTCAATGCCGGCACCATCGATAGCGCTGGCAGCGTCGGACTCTGGATCAGCAGCGTCGACTTTGCGCATGTGTTCGACAAGAGTTCCACCGACCCGACGCTGCGCCTGACGCCTGGACGCCCTGCCCTGGTACGTGCAACGGTTCTCGCACCGGCTGCCGGCACCAAGAGCCCGCAGGTAAATTTGTCGGCCAGCAGCAGCACCGGCGCGGCATTAGGCGTGCTGACGATGAACGGACCAGCCAATCTGCCTACCGCAAAAGACGATTACAGCCTGAATAACAGCTTCAATGCGGTCCTGCCTGCCGCCTGGGTGCAACCCGGCGTCAAAGTCAGCATTAGAGTGGCAGCCGGCGTCGGCAGCAGCCCGGCTAGCCAGGATGTATCCCCTACCGTCGGCGCTCCCGCCAGTCTGCGCGTTGTGCTGGTGCCACTGACGGTCGGCAGCGCCACCGGCGTATTGCCCCCTGCACTGTCTGATGTGCAGGCAGCGTTGGCACGCGTCTACCCGTATGCAATCGGCAATATCGTTGTGCAAAAACGGCTGCCGCTGACGATTAGCGGTGCTGTTGATGAAAAATCGATGGACTGGGGCAGCGCATTGAGTCAACTTCAACAGGCGCGCGCAATCGAAGATCCGAAGGCCTTCTATTACGGCTTTGTTCCTTCTGCGGGATTTACTGGGGGGATAGCGGGTCTGGGTTATGTCGGGGATCGGACGAACGGCGGCTCGTCCCCAGTCTCCGCAATTGGCTTAGATTTGACTTGGAATTCAAACCAGGGGGACCCGTTTAATAACATGTGGGAGCAATGGCAAGAGACTATGGTGCACGAGATGGGACACAACCATTCGTTGCTTCATGCGCCATGCGGTGGCGCCGGCGGCCCGGACCCGGCCTTCCCCAATACGAACGGCGATCTGAGTTCTCTGGCGGTCTACAACAGCCTCTACGACAGCGACACGCAAATCGGCGCGTTAAGTGCGCCGCTGACACCGAGCAGCACGCAAATGAAGGATGTCATGGGCTATTGCGGCGGCAACTGGTTCTCAGATTTTAGTTACGTCCGGGCTCAGCAGTTTGCCGAGTCGCGCACCGCCGCCATTCCGCAGCCCCTGGTTCTCGCTACTGCCGCCAGCGTAGCAACGCCCGCGCCTGACGGTTACCTGAACATATCGGGTGAATTAACTGCGCACGGTGTGTTACTGCACCCGGCATCTGCGTCGGTTGCCAAGACGGGAATCGATACCGCGACAGCCAGATCGATCTATGAACTACGCTTGCACACGGTCAGCGGCCAGACCTACAAGCTGCCGTTCGAACCGGTCAGCGTGGCCGATGCTGCAGATGAAACCAGCCACTTCTGGGTTAGCTTGCCCAATCCGGGAGAGATCGCCTCTATCGAGGTTTTGCGCAACGGGCAGTTGCAAGCCATGCAGCAACCCAAGCAGGCGCAAAGCCTGAAAATCGCAAACCAGGCTAGCACCGCCGGCAATGCTCAGGCGATGGCGTCGGCGGTCAGCTGGGCAAGCCGGAATGGGCGCCTGGCAATCACCTGGAACGCAGCCCTGGAACCATTCTTATCGGTGATCTACGTCTCGCCTGCAGGCGTCAAGACTGTGCTCGGCAGTGGCTTGCAAAACGGCAACGCATCCATTGACATCAAAGATTTGCCAAGCGGCGGCCGGTTCGATCTCAGCTTGTCGTCGGCTATACAAGCGCGGCTGGTCAGTTTCCCACACTAAAGCGACATGGCCGGACCGCAGCAGGCGGTCCGGCCAGTTGGCAAGCCGCGGCATCAATTCAATGCAGTTACCGCCCCGGGGCAAAAACATCCCGGCGTGGCGCCAGCTTGAACAGTGACAAGATCAGCTCAGCTGCCGCACCATTGAACGCGGCATACAGCGCAGCCTGTTTTTCGCCCCATGCATCCCAGCGCCGCCATAACGGCAAATGCAACTGCCGCATCTGCTTCTCCCAGGCGGCATCCAGAGCTTGTTCTTGCCGGATCCAGTCTTTCAATTCTGCGGCTTGCTGTGGCGGTGGGCGTGGGCCCAAGGTTTGCTCCGTGCTCGCACAAAATGCGCCATATAAATCATCCAATTGGCGCTGTTCGCTGTCGGTCCAGTAAGCAGACCTGGTTTGCTCCCCTGCAAAATATGCCGCAGCGCCACACAGCAGTCCCATTTGCTCGGCGTCAATCCTGCCCAGAGGAGTGGCGAAAGAGGCAAGCAAATCCTCCAGATGGCGGCCGTCCTCTTCGTCTGCAGCGCCTGTATCGATGTGGGTATCCGGTTCGCGCGCCGGCCACTCGCTGTCGTCAATCGCCAGGCCGGCGAGTTCTTTGTCATGCAATGCTTTAAGCCGCTCCGAGAAAGCTCTCAACGGTTCTGTAGTGTAATATTGAGCAATACCCCATTGCGTATCATGCAGCAGCCAATGGGCGTAACGTTGTGGGACTGTGCCGAGATCCACCCCAACCGGGATGGCTTCGAGCAGGCCAATTGCCTGCTCGCGCGCGCTGATTTTTCCTTCCGACTGACGCAGCCAGCATAGAACGTCAATCACTACGGCAAGCGTCTCAGGTATGCCAAGCTCGTCACTAAAGCGCTGTTTACCCCCGGCCGCACAGTCGGAGGGCTGATTGTCCGGGCCAAGCTCGGCCCCGCGCAAACGAGCCAGGCAACGCTCCTTCTGTGCTGGATCCGCCGCGAAGCTGATCCAACTACCCGCTGCTGCCTGTCTTGGGGGTTTAACTGAAGTCATATCAACAGCATAGTTGAGATAAGGTGCTTGAGTTAGCGCATTCTGAGTGTTACCCGGTACGCAACGCCCGGCGCTTTTTCGGTTAATATCACCTACTTTGATTTCAGGACGTCGCGCCAACCCCGTCGGGCCTCCCTCGTGCCAGGCAGCGGATCCGGCTTGTCTCTGCCGTATCGTGATCAGCGTAAGCCTACAGATTGCCGGACATCGATTTTTCGTTGAATTTGAGTATGCATATAGCAGTTTTCAGTTGGTTCGGATGGTCTTTGCTTTGGTTTGCCCCTTTGCTGGTACGCGTGTTTAAAGCGCGCCGATCAGGGATAAACCCGCTTCGCGGTCGGGGATCGATCCGTCTGTGGCTGGGCACGTTCCTGATACTTTGCAGCAGCAGTGCACTGGAAGCCATGCTACGCACGCATGCATCGACGCCGCCCGACAGCGTTCGGCTGGGCTACGCGCTCGCGCATGGTTTCATGAGCGTGCTGGGCACTTTCGGCAGTGTGTTGGGGTTGACTGCAATCGGCGTCCTGGCCCTATCGTGGCTGTTCGGAAGTGCATGGTTGAAATCGTTCGCGCCGAAAAACTCCCTGCTGCAGCGAATTTTCCCTGCAAACAAACAGCAGTCCGATGCCGCACGCGAACAGCGGATAGCGGCAGTCGTCACACCCGCCCATTCCACGCCCAGACCGGCAAGATCGCGCGACAGCATCGCGCTGCCGCCGCGCAGCAGGAAATCCTGGCAATTGCCGTCAAGCTCCGAGCTGCCTGAAAATCCTGGTAGACAACAAAAACAAGCAACGCCCCCTGCCAAGCGGGCTGAGATGAAAACCAGCGCCAGAAGCATGGCGGAATGGGCCACGGTTGAACAGATCATTCCGACTCCGGCAATGCGCGCGCGCGCAAATATGGCGCAGCAAGCGCGAAACGCAAGCACGGCACGCAAGGACGCGATGCAGATGCGCCAGACCGAGCGTATCCACGAACGTACCCACGAACGTACCCAGATTCGCAGCGCACCCCAGACAACAACCATCAGCACCCGGCCCAGCCCCGCTCCTGCTTCAGTAGCAGCTGCAACCGGCATTGCTCAAGCAGCAGCACCCGTCATTTCGATATCAGGTAAAACAGTTCCAGATCGGCCGGTAACGCTTGCGAGCGGACCGGTCGGCGTGTCAAATGCAGCAGCTCCGGCGCCTATGGCCGCGATACCGCCGCTTGCTATTGCCAACCCGGTTTCTCCAAGCACGGTCGTGCGTCAGGGAGCAGTCACATCTGATCCTGCAGCGGCAAGCCCGCAGCTGCGCCCGGCACCGCCTTCATCAACCGAGATTACTGCCGCCTATCCTGTTGCAGATAAAGTGGATGCCGTTGTTGTGCAAGCTGTCATGCAGCCGCCGCTTTCAAGCGAAGTACCGGCACTGCCGGAAAACGATAACGACACTGATTTCTCATTCCGCCCGCCGCACGAACTGCGCATTGATTTGCCCGGGCTAGCCTTGCTGGATCCGGCAGTCAACGAGCTGATCGATATTCCGCTTGAACGTCTGGCGGAAACCGGCTTGCTGATCGAACAGCGCCTGAAGGAATTCAAAGTACCGGTAACCGTACTAGGCGCCGACGCCGGACCGGTGATTACACGCTTCGAGGTGGAGCCGGCGCTAGGCGTGCGCGGCAGCCAGATCGTCGGTCTGATGAAGGACTTGTCGCGCGCATTGGGCCTGACTTCGATCCGGGTGGTGGAAACCATTCCTGGCAAAACCTGCATGGGTCTTGAGTTGCCAAATCCAAAGCGGCAGATGATACGCTTGTCGGAGATATTGGAGTCGCCGGCCTACCAGGATTCCGCATCGCATTTGACGCTGGCCCTGGGTAAAGACATTACCGGCGTTCCGGTAGTCGCTGACCTGGCTCGGGCGCCGCACATGCTGGTGGCGGGCACTACCGGTTCCGGTAAATCGGTGGCCATCAATGCGATGATTCTGTCGTTGTTGTATAAGGCTACGCCGGAAGAAGTACGCCTGATCATGATCGACCCCAAGATGCTGGAACTCTCGGTATACGAAGGCATTCCGCATCTGCTGGCGCCGGTGGTCACCGACATGAAACTGGCCTCCAATGCGCTGACCTGGTGCGTGGCCGAGATGGATAAACGTTACCGCCTCATGTCGGCACTCGGGGTGCGTAATGTGGCGGGCTTCAACCAGAAGATCCGCGACGGCGAAATGCGCGGCAAAAAAGTCAGCAATCCGTTCTCGCTTACCCCGGATGCGCCTGAACCGCTGTCTACTTTGCCGCTGATCGTCGTGATCATCGACGAGTTGGCGGATCTGATGATGGTGACCGGCAAGAAGATCGAAGAGCTGATCGCGCGCCTGGCGCAGAAAGCCCGGGCGGCCGGGATTCATTTGATTTTGGCTACGCAACGCCCTTCGGTGGATGTCATCACCGGACTGATCAAAGCCAATATCCCGACCCGGGTCGCGTTCCAGGTATCGTCGAAAATCGATTCCAGAACCATCCTCGACCAGATGGGCGCCGAGGCCTTGCTCGGCCACGGCGACATGCTGTTCCTGCCGCCAGGATCCGGCTATCCGCAACGCGTTCATGGCGCCTTTGTCTCGGATGCAGAAGTGCATCGGGTAGTCGAGCACTTGAAACAGTTTGGCGAACCTGAATACGAAGAAGCGATCTTGGCCGGCGTGCCTGCCGAAGGCGCCAGCACAGACCTGCTCGGCGACAGCCAGGATGTCGAGGCCGATCCGCTGTACGACGAAGCCGTGGCTTTCGTCGTGCGCACCCGGCGCGCCTCGATTTCATCGGTACAACGGCAATTCCGCGTCGGCTACAATCGTGCAGCCCGTCTGGTGGAGCAAATGGAAGCTGCCGGGATTGTTTCTTCGGTGGCTACCAACGGCAGCCGTGAAGTACTGACGCCGGCGCAGGCGGAATAAAACAAGCGAGTACGTGATGCGTAGGGCGAGTGCAACCGCTTATTCAAATTTGTAGCGCAGCCCCAGCGACAACACATTGTTACGCAAGCCGCCGCTGCCCAGCTGCGCATCGTAGTTGAGATACCAGCCCCAGCGCTTGTCCACCGCGGTACTCAAACCCAGCCCGGCCCAGCCGGAACTGCGCGCCAAGCCTATCCCCTGCACCGTAAAGCCCGCCGCCGGCGCCCCCACATACGCCGCCCCGAAATCCAGGCGGCCCGCCGTGAACGCATGCTGCCAGGCTGCATACGCCTGCACCACGCTCAAGCCGCCCGACCATTGGAAACTGCTGTCGCCGCGCAAGCCCAGCAAACCCGCCGTTTGCTGATACGCCTGACTGGCCGCCGTCAGTCCGAACACCCCGCCGCTTTCCGTAAAGCCGCCGCGCCTGAGGTGGTCGTAAGCCAGTCCGGCGTAGGGCGTCAGCCTGGCATCGGCGGACAAGGGCAGCACATAACCACTCTCCGCATAAGCCGACCATAGGCTATCGGTGTGTCTGGTGCCCAGGTTTTGTTCGGTATTGCCGATCACCGCCGTGCGCGTCACCGTGCTATCGATGCCAGCCACGCCGGCCCGGCCCGCTACGTACCAGCCGCTAGCGCCAAACGCATGGCGGCCATACAGGGAGGCGCCGGTATTGCGTCCCTTGGACTGGCCGCCCAGCCGGTCAAAGCTGGCCTTGCTGTCGGCATACGCCAGCGCCGCGCCGACGATCGTGTCCGCACTGAGGCGGGTATCGACGCCGAACTGGCCGCCCCAGAGCGAGGTGTCGCCCGTGGCATAGCCGCTCTGGCTCAGCTTGCCCGAAGCGCCGATGGCGCTGACCCACAAACCCGTGCCGTCCTGCCCCTCCGCCTGGCTGCCCAAGGCCGCCAGCCGATTGCCCAGATCGCGATTGAGCGCCTGCGATTGCTGGAACGTCAGCGCCTGGGCCGAAGCATGGATCTGTCCCGACAAGCTATCCAGCAGCTGCCCTGCCGCCGCCAAGCTGGCGCTCTTCTCCACGGCCGCGGCGCTCGCCAGAAACGCACCGTTGCTCCCGCTCACATTGCCGCTGGCGACCATCCGGTCCGCGGCCTGCAACCCGGTCTCCAGGTTGGCTGCCGCATTGCGGCGGGTAGGATCGTTGCCAAACGCCGCAGCAGCCATGCTGGCCACATTGGTGCGGCTGATCTGCAGATCGACTTGCTGCGCCTGGTACGACAAGGTCGCCGCAATAAACACCCCCGGCGTAAAACTGACGCCATCGGCCTCAAAGCTGAGATCCTGGAACTGACCGCTGACGCCGCCGGCAGCAGTCAGCACCTTGCCGCTGACACCAGCCTGCTGCGTGACATAGCCCGAAGGATCCTGGCTGCCGCTGGGGGTGGTGGCGATCAGGTGCGAATTGCCGAGTATCGCCGCACCGCCCACCGTCAAGGTGGTATTGAGCTGATTGGCCAGCACCGCCGTCGGCGCCGCCACATAATTGCCGTCTATCGTCAGGCCGGCGCCGCTGTTGTTGACCCGGCCGCTGTTGTTGACATTGCCATGGATATGGCCGCCGTCGCCGCCAAGCTGGCCGGACGCACTGACGTTGACGCTGGAGGCGACCGCCCCGGTGATGTTCAAGCGCCCGCCCAGGATGTTGCTGGCGCCCGTATAGGTATTGTTGCCGGCCAAGGTCAATTGCCCGCTGCCGCTCTTGTTCAAGCCGGCATCGCCGCCGATATCGTTCTTGAACACCGAACTGGCGTTATCGAACTGGACATTGACATTCGGCCCCAGCGCCAGCCGTTGATCAAACAGCGCCGGACCATTGACCGCCTTGCTGGCATTGAGCAAACCCCAGCCGTAGGTGGCGGGATCGTGCATATCGGTGGCCGTCGAGAGGATGGTTTGGCGGATCAGGTCGGCGTTCATCCAGGGATAGGCTTGCTGCACCAGGGCGGCAGCGCCGCTGACTGCCGGTGCGGCAAACGAGGTGCCGAAGACGCGGCTGCCGCTAGTACCCGAGATGAAATCGCCGGCTGCCGCCAGGCACCAGTTGGCGGCGGCGCCGCAGCGATTGGCGTAGCTCGAAATCACGCCCGGCACCGTGTCGCTGACGGCATAGCCGTTGCTGCCGCCGACGGCATTGACCGCCGTCACCGCCAGCCAGCCGCTTTGCAGGTCGGAGAACAAGCTCGGCAGGCTGGCATTCAGAGTCGGCTGCGCGGCGCCGTCATTGCCGGTAGACCAGATGAACAAACTCTGCTGGGCCACATACGGCTGGTACAAGGCATGCAGCGACAGCGCCAGGCCGACCGACGCGCCGGTGGAACTGACGCCGTTGGATTGGTTGAAGATCCGCACCCCCTTGGCAAACAGATCCTGGTACATCTGGTTATTGAGCAGCAGACCGTTGCCGGTAGTGCCTGCGGCGGCGGCTTGCAAGAAGGCGCCGGGGGCGACGCCTAAGGTATTTCCCGCCAAGACCTCTGCCACTTCCGTGCCGTGCATATTGCCGTTGGCGCCGCCGACGCTGTAGACCGTCTTGCTGATGCGTCCGGCCAGCTGGGGATCGCTTACATCGAAATCGGTATCGACTATGCCGACCGTGATCCCGGCTCCGGTCAGGCCCTGGCTGTGGGCAGCCCTGGTATTGCTGGGGTCCTGCACGTTCA
>NZ_FNOR01000043.1 GCF_900107095.1 Collimonas sp. OK242 | reverse complement strand
ACGCAGCACCAGCTACGGCTACAGCAAGATCAACGGCCGCAGCCTGTTGAGCCGGATCGACGGGCCGCTGGCCAACGGACCGAAGAACGATCCGACGGACAGTGATGTCGCCGGATTCGACTGGGACAGCAAAGGCAGCTTCATCACAGCGATGACTGACTTGGCAAGCGGCAAGAGCCGCATTCAATATGACGAAGCCGGACGCATCGCGGAAGTGAAAAATAACCGGGGCTTCAGCACAACTTACGCTTACGATGCCCGCAGCCTGCCGGTCCGCGTCGTCAGCACCGGACCGGGCGCAAGCTCTCCCAGCGTAGAGAGCTTTTTATACGACGCGGAGGGTAACCGTGTCGAAGCCGGGACCGGCGCGGGTAAGGACTATAAAGGGCAAGCCAGATATGGCTTCGATATTCTCGGCCATAACATCTGGACCGCCAGCGCACTCGGCGTGATCGCGCGCAATAGTTTCGATACGGAGAGCAATCTGATCGAAGCCGCTGTGCAAAACGCACGTATCCAGCAGATACAACATTACCGTTACGACGCTCAGAATCGTCTGACCGCAACCTGGGACAACACCGGCGCAATCAAACGGATCGCCTACAACGACCAGAATATGCCCGCCATATTGAGCGATAGCCTGGGCCGCCAAAAGCGCTATCGCTACGATGCCAATCTGTATCTGACCGACGTGACGGCAGCCGCCAACAGCGTGACCAGGTTCGACAACGATAGCCAGGGCAGAGCCGCGGCAGTGACCGCACCCAACGGCGCCGTCACCCGCACGCTCAGAGATGATTTCGGCCGCACGGTCGCCATCGTCAGCCCGGACAGCGGTGCCAGCACGCGCACCTTCGACGCCGCCGGCCGCCTGACAGAAAGCACCGACGGCAATGGCAATCGCGCTCGTTATGAGTACGATCCCATGGGGCGCATCAGCAAACAAACCGTGTTTGACGCCAAGACCAAGGAACCGGTCATCACCAGCTGGCAATACCAGGGGCAACGGCTGGTCGCGCTGGATTACCCGACCCAGAGCGAACGTTATGCCTACGACCAGCGCGGACTGATGGTGAGCAAGACGGTCACGCTGAAGCAGATCAACGGCGGCACAGCGCCGTCCGCCATCAGCGCCATTACGCGCTACCGCTACGACGAGCACGCACAATTGCAAAGCGTCAGCCTGCCGGACGGCAGTGCAATCCAGTATCAGCGCAATGGTCAGGATCAGATCGTTGCACTGACTCGCAGCCGGATTCAAACACCCTGGCTCCAATGGCTGCTGCCCGCCAAGGTGCTGGTGCAAAACATCGAACGCGACATCGTCGGCGTCAAGAGCTACGCCTACGGCAATGGCATCGAGGCCGAATTCCAGCGCAGCAGGGAAGGCGCGTTGGCAAGGGTGGTATATCGCCGTCCCGCCGACAGCGGCAACGTGCAGACCGCCATGCTGGAACGGGTGCTGGGCATCAGCGATGCGCAGGCCGCAGCAACCCCAGCCAGCCGTGGCTCGTCCGGGTTGCCGGGCGCGCTTGGTTTGCCGCAGGACTCGCAAGCGCTGCTGGATCAGCGCTACTTGTGGGACACGCAAGGCAATTTGCTGCATATCCAGAATCGGGGGATGCTGACTGCGCCACATCAGCAAACCGGCAGCTACGCCTACGATGCCCAAGACCGCCTGATCGTGGCAAGCGCGCCGCAAAGCACCGACCGTTATTTCTACGACGGCGCCGGCAACCGGCTGCTGGCGCAGCAAGGGATCAAGGACCAGGCCGACCTGTCCACCAATTCGGTCAAGAATGTCTATGAAGCCAACAGCAACCGCCTGCTTGGCGGCGCAGCAAACCACACGCAATACGATAGCGGCGGCCAGCCGCAGCGTATCGCCGATCGGGAATATGTCTGGGACGCGTTCGGCAAGTTGTCTGAAATACGCCAGGAAAACCGCCGCCTGGCCAGCTATAGCTACAACCATCGCGGCGAACGTGTCGCCAAGGTGGTCAACGGCACGGCTGCGGCCGACGCGGCGCACACCACGCGTTACCTGTACCAGAATCGCCAGTTGCAGGCGGAACTGGACGGCCAAGGGCGGATCACGCGCCAGTATGTCTATCTGGCGCAACAGCCGATAGCGGTGATCGACACCCCTGACGGCAGCCTGCCCGATGCAGAAGAGCGCTCGCCATTGGCCCAGGTTGCGGCGGATATCGGCACGGCGCTCAAGTCGTGGTTCGGCAGCGATGCTGCCATCACCTATCTGCACAACAATCATCTGGGGGCGCCGGAGGTGGCGACGGATCAGTCCGGCAAGCCGGTCTGGCAAGCGGGCTATAGCGCATTCGGCAAAATTGTCAACGTCAGCCAAGCGGGAAAAACAGCGCGCCGCTTTACGCTCAACCTGCGCTTGCCGGGGCAATACGAGGATCAAGAGAGCGGGCTGTATTACAACGATCACCGCTATTACGATGCGGACAGCGGCCGCTACCTGACGCCTGATCCGATGGGGCTGAGGGCGGGGATCAATACTTATGCTTATGTCAGCAGCAATCCGCTCAAGAATATCGATCCCTATGGACTCATCCTGTTTGCGTTTGATGGAACCGGGAACACAGACGATCAGACCTGGCTCACGTCGCATGACAGCTCATTGTCGAATGTAGTGAATTTCCGGCAACTTTATAACGACGGAGATCGCCGCTATGTTTCCGGTGTTGGCACTATCGATCGCAGCGACCCCGCTCGTCCGATCGACCCGGCAGACTTTAAGCCGTGGTATGTCCCGCTGGGGGCGGAAAGTGCCGATATGGGCGCCAACTATTCCGGACCCGCGCGTATCACGCGCATGGTGGAATATTTCAACAAAGAGGCAGATGTATCTGTTGACAACCAGGCGATGGATATCGACATCATCGGTTTCAGCCGCGGCGCAGCGGAGGCGCGCGACTTCGCCAATCGTATTGTCGCAAACACCAAGGACGGCTGGTACAGTTACACAGATGCGCAAGGCAAAGCCCAGTGCCAGAAAGTGAATTTCCGCTTCATGGGGCTGTGGGATACGGTGCTCAGCACCAACTGGAGCGGTACACCTTATAACCTCGGCATCCCGGACCAATTCAAATACGTGGCACAGGCGGTAGCGCTCAACGAGTACCGCGACAAGACGGTACGGCAATTACCTGGGTCGGTCGGGGCTTTCCCGCTCGAATCGATCTTGGGTGGAACGGTGCCGACCGGCGATACCCGGATTGAACGCGGCTTCATCGGTGCGCATGCCGATATTGGCGGCGGCTTCAGTGCGACTCAAAACCAGCTGGCTCAAGTCCCTTTGGCTTGGATGGTCGACCAAGCCAAGTTGGCAGGGCTGAATATGAGCCTTCCCGCAGACACCGTCATCGCCAACCCGGTACTGCACGATAAGAGCGATAATCAATATTTGACTTCAGGCTGGCCGGCTCAACCCATCGAAAACCGCGAGGTGCGCCGTCAGGATGGAACGACGACCACGGAAACGGCGATGACCGGCACGGGCATGACCAACGCGGACACCAAGAAGTACATCGATTTTTTGCCGGCGACCGGCCAGGATGCCGACGGCAACATCACGCGGATCCCGCGCAAGGACTACGTGACCGGCACGGTAAATATGCAAGGTTATCTGGACTGGCTCAATGCCAACGACTACAAGATCAATTTGAAGGTGGCGCCATGAAAAATAACATGTTCTTTTCTCAAACCATGAAACGCATGTTCTTGGGCATGCTGGCAAGTCTGACCCTGCTGTTTGCATGCAAGGCGATGGCAGGCGCAGATGCGGCCCAGGGCGGAAGTTTCGATACTGACCGTTTTCGCGGCACGGGTGGCGTGGGCGATCTGGTACTGGATGCACTTAGCCTGAAACAAGGAGTGACGTTTTACGACGATCGCGGCTACGTGATTGATGCACCCAGCTCTCTCAGTCTAAAGAATAACAGTCAATCCGCCTATCCCGGCGGTGAAAGAGGGCTGCCGAAAACGATTCGCGCCACTTGGCGCGTGGGTGACTTCCGACAAAAACAGGGCGGCGGCGGCTGGAACGGCGGCACCATTGTCGGCGACTACACGATCCCCGTGGCCGGGCGTATTCCCGACGAGATTCTGAATTACATCCGCAAAAATGGCGGCGCCTTGCGCATCAAGTTGCGCTTGAAGGACGACGGCATCTTGCTGGGATGGGATGTGCAACGGCGCGTGCCGATTCCCGGCGTGGATTACAAGCATTGCAAGGATCCTCGCGATTGCGTCTATGGGCTGGCGTATGAAATGGCAGGCGGGGATTTTCGCGAGGCAACGATTGTGAATGGCAAAGTCGTCGATCCCGGCTGGTGAAACTAAGTGGGTCCAAATAATTACCGGCCGCCTGTGACTTGCATTCAAATCGGCAACGCCTTGCTTGCTGCGGGCGCGAAGCCATCGGATTGATTCTGTCCATCCCCAAGATTATCAATTTAAGCGGGAAACCAATTGCAAGCCCGGCAGAAAGCATCGGAATGAGATAGCTCCGACCGCGACCAATTGCGGCAAGCAGACAGAGTTAATTAAATGCATTCCTGTCGTATTTCGCATTAGAAGCCGCTTCGCCTGGAAGCGCGAAAACCGGCGGCAGTTTTCTCTATGCGCGCTAACATCAACAAAAATAAGAAAATTATGTCAAATCGCAAAAATTTGGTAGTCGCTGAACTACTTGCTTCCGACTCTACAAGCCGTCAATCGACGCATGCATCGCCCGCTGGCCTGATGCATATCGCTATTTTTGATTGTCCAGGTCAAGGCTGTGCCTTTGCCAACTATCCAAGTGGGAGCGTTAAATGATGGCGTGCACACCGGCGCCAGTCATCAAGCTCACAAATAAGTCCATGCGCCTCGCCACCAAGCGATTCGCGTCGATGGCCTTGCTGGCCGCGCTGTTTTCCGGCACGGCTCCGGTGCAAGCCTGCGGTCCGAGCCCGGGCGGGCAGACCTGCAACAGCGGCACGCAGGCCGCCAGCCTGGGTAACGACAGCAGCACCAACCAGGGCGCCGGCAACCCGATCAACATCATCAACGGCAACAA
>NZ_FNOR01000029.1 GCF_900107095.1 Collimonas sp. OK242 | reverse complement strand
CAACCATGTGGCGGCGGCAGTGGCAGCAGGTCATTCCGTTCTTTGCCTATCCACCCGAGGTGCGCACGATTATCTATACGACCAATGCCATAGAGAGCCTGCATATGCGCCTTCGAAAGATCGTCAAGAATCGCGGCCACTTCCCCAGCGATGACGCCGCAACAAAATTGCTGTTCCTCGCCTTGCGCAATATTGAAAAAGATTGGAAGATGCCGCAGCGGACATGGAAGCAAGCAGCCAACCAGTTCGCCATCATGTTCGGCGAACGTTTCACGAACGCGATTAACTAACTACGAAATTCTGGCCCCGCACACAGAATTTCTGACAGGTCTCAAAGCCGACTTTATCTACGACGCCCAAACGAACGAATATCGCTGCCCTGCAGGACAGCGCCTGATCTGGC
Organism: Collimonas sp. OK242; assembly: GCF_900107095.1. GTDB lineage: Bacteria > Pseudomonadota > Gammaproteobacteria > Burkholderiales > Burkholderiaceae_D > Collimonas. The sequence goes on along the minus strand of NZ_FNOR01000029.1, from coordinate 35,311 downwards.
GATTTACAAGCAAAGAAAAAGGGCTGAACCTGCATCGGTATTGGAGTTCGCACTGCCAACAATGTCCACTCAAGCAACAATGCACGCCAAGTCCACAGCGTCGCGTAACACGATGGGAACACGAAGCAGTTCTCGACACGATGCAAGCCCGCCTGGATCAAACACCCGATGTAATGCGAATCCGTCGTCAAACCGTCGAGCATCCGTTCGGGACAATCAAAGCGTGGATGGGAGCGACTCACTTCCTGACTAGGACAATCGGTCGCGTCAGCACTGAAATGAGTTTGCATGTGCTGGCTTACAACATAAAACGGCTGATCAATATCCTGGGCGTTGGCAGATTGATCCAGATGATGAGCGCATAAGCGCTTTTGACGTTTGCAGCGACGCCATAGCGACAGTTCAGCCGTTTTTTACAAACAGTCTAAAATCCAAGCGGCCACAACGTCGCAATCCTATGGTGTTTAGTTAACCTTAAAATGAAAACTCCATGGCATGCTTATGCTGCTTCTTCGTTTTTACACAGTCTGGGCCCAAAGCGGACGTCGTGACAATCTGGTGAATAGTCATTACCCCTTTAGCACTAGAGACTTGTCCGGATATCGAGCGCACATGAAATCGACGAATGCGCGGACCTTTGGAGCTGCAAGCCGCCTTGATGTGTGCAAGATCCAGAGTTCAGCTTCTGCGCCCGATACGGTGCCCCATTGAACCAATTCTCCGCTGGCAAGCTGGTTCCACGCGATGGACTGTGGAATGAGGGCCGCACCACCACCTGCGATAGCTGCATCGCGAATCATTAAGAATGAAGAGAACCGTAGTTTTGGGATGGGCTCCAGGATCAATTGTCCGCCATCAAGATTCCAAGTAGTGGGCTGGAAGCTCGAAGCCACAATACTAGGAACTGGCCTGATCGCGCCGGGCATGGGCATAGGCACTTCAGGCGCCGCCACTACAACCAACCTATCCTTTGCGAAGCACCGGCCGACCAAACTGCTATCTGGTTTCGGATTGGTTCGAATGGCAACGTCAAATTGTTCCTCGACGAGGTCGACCATGCGATCCTCCGCCACAACTTCGATTGTCACCTCGGGGTAGGCCGCACAGAATTCTGCTCCAATGCGGCCCATCGCAAGCTGCGAAAACAGCACTGGAGAAGCAATACGCAATCGTCCCCGAGGCATCGATACTCCATCGCGTGCTGCTGTCATTGCCTCGACCACTTCGCTCAACGGACCTTCGGTTCGAGTCATCAGCATCTGACCAGCTTCGGTAAGTTTCAGACCGCGTGCGCTGCGCTCAACCAGTCTCACGCCCATTTGTTCCTCAAGTTCGGAAATGCGGCGAGACAAAGTTGCTTTGGATATGCCGCTCGCACGGCTTGCTTTTCCCAGTCCCTCATTGGAGGCGACGAGTGTGAAATCGATTAGAGCGTTCAAGTTCATAGTGTTCCATTTTTGAAACGTAGTGTCTAAATTTTGGCATCTTCCGTCAATTGGCGCAACAGCCTATCTTCTCTTCATCGCAATCGATAAGAGGAAATGCAATGAACACTATTCAACGCGCTGTACTAGTTCGGGCATATGGCGGCGCTGCCGCCGTGGAAGTGGCCGAGATCCAGAAGCCGACACCAGAACAAAGCCAGGTTCTTGTTCGAGTTCGCGCCGCTGGCGTGAACGGCATCGATTGGAAGGTACGAGAAGGCAACGTGCGTAACGCCTTTCCGCTTCCATTGCCAATCGTTTTGGGGGCTGAACTGGCTGGTGTAGTAGACGCAGTCGGTCCTGGTGTTTCTCACCTCCAAGTCGGCGATCGGGTCATGGGGGCAATGGGAGGTCTTGGCGCGTACGCTGAGTTCGTTACCGTTAATGCCGCGACCCTCTCGCGTACACCAGAAGGTCTGGACGATGTCCGTGCCGCAGCCGTGCCAGTAGCAGCCGTGGCTGCCTGGAAGAGCCTCCACCATGCAGGATCGATTTATCCAGGCCAGCGAATCCTTATTCACGGTGCGGCCGGTGGACTGGGCGGATACGCGGTGCAGTACGCCAAGCGAGCGGGCGCCGAGGTCTTTGCAATCGCGGGAACCGCTGACCTCGACTACGTGCGCAGTCTCGGCGCCGACTATGTGCTCGATTATCAATCTCAGCGGTTCGAGGATGTTGTTCGAGACATTGACCTGGTGCTCGACTACGTCGGGGGTGAAGTACTGGATCGCTCGTGGCAGGTACTGGAGCAGAACGGTGTCATTGTCAGCACAGTATCACCCGACATTTTGGCCCGCAAACCTGCTAATCGCCGAGGGCTTTGGTTCATGAACAAGCCAGACCCCGAACTTTTGGAGAAGCTGGCCGAGGAAATAGCCAGCGGCACGCTCCAATCCAAGATCAGTGAAGTAATCGGTTTCGCCGACATCCCTGAAGCGATCGAACGCAATCGTACCGCCTCCCGCGCAGGGAAAGTCGTTGTTGACTTCTCTCGCTAAACATACTTTTTTATTCAATTTTTTAACCCCTGAAGGAGATTCAAATGAGCATTTTCGTCATCGGTGCCACGGGCACCATTGGTTCACTTATCACTCAACGCCTGGCTGACTCTGGCGCCGAAGTTAAAGCCCTCGTACGCCAGCTTGGCAAGCGGGTCTTCCCTGCAGGTGTCACCGAAGTTGTTGGAGATCTGACCGACGTAGCGTCGATGCGCGTTGCGCTGTCGTCGGTGCGCACGCTGTTCCTGCTCAACGCGGTTACACCCGATGAAGTTACGCAAGCCATCATCACGTTAAACCTTGCTCGCGAGGCTGGCATCGAGCGCATTGTCTACCTGTCGGTGATTCATGCTGACAAGTTCACCGATGTTCCGCACTTTACTGGCAAGCATACGGTTGAACGCATGATTGAAAGCCTCGATATCCCAGCGACCATTCTGCGTCCGGCTTACTTCATGCAAAACGAACTCATGGTCCAGCAGACGATTCAAAATTACTCGGTTTATCCAATGCCGATCGGCTCGAAAGGCGTCTCGATGATCGATGCGCGTGACATCGCGGATGTCGCAGTTGCAGAGTTGTTGCGACGCGACCGGGCACCTTCCGCCTTGGATCGAGTAACGCTGGAGTTGGTCGGTCCACAAGCACTTACCGGTGCCTCCGTGGCGAAGATATGGAGTTCCGCCTTGGGCAGCGAGATCGCCTACGGTGGTGACGACGTGGCAGCTTTCGAAAAAAATCTGGCCTCGTACGGTCCTACCTGGTTGGCTTATGACATGAGTTTAATGATGGCGGGTATCCAGAAGTTCGGCATGCAGGCAAATGAAGGAACGGTAGAGCGGCTGGAGGCCATCATAGGACATCCGTTGCGCACCTACGAAGACTTCGTCCGCGAGGCGATTGCTCAGGTTTAAACAGCTAGCTCAAGAGGACGGATTTATTTTTTCTGATGCGTGGCATCGATAATAAATCTGTCCTCGCTCGCCATACCGTTAATCGACATGGGCGAGTAATGCTAGAAAGTGCTGTAGCCCACAAGAGCGGCCTACGCATACCTGGAAATATTGGAATCGGGGATGTTGTTTCAGGTCCCAGCATAAGGTCATTACAGTAGGCGTGATTTACACGAAACTCAATTTTGGTTTTGAATTACCTAAAGAGAACAACACTATGAGTAAGCAAGTTTCTATTCAATCGAACCCAAGCAGAATTCTTAAGTACACGTCTCTCGGATTACGTCTTGTAGCCGCCGCAGCGTTTTTTAGCTGCGGGCATTGCCAAGCTTGCTGGCGTGCCAATGATGGTTGAGATCTTCGGCCATATTGGCTTGGGTCAGTGGTTCCGAACGGTAACCGGTTTAGTCGAAGTGAGCGGTGCTATTGCACTACTGCTACCTGTCACCGCAGGACTGGGCGGTCTGCTGCTGGCGGTCACCATGTGCTTTGCTATTGTTATCCATCTATTCGTTATCGGCGGCAGCCCGTTACCTGCAATCGTGCTGCTACTGATCACCGCAGGAATCACTTGGCTGTATCGTGCCAGCATTTTGCGCCTCATTCGTCCAACGCAAACCTGACTGCACGGGAATCGAAATCATGACTACATCATCAACCAACCTTGATGCGAATTTGTCTCGGCGTATTGTGCAGTCCACACGAGGAGCAACGGGACACGGACCGATTACCCGTCTTATGAGTCCTTCTGATCTGGGACAGATTCTCAAGCCATTTGTATTCCTCGACATTTTTGAAGTGAGTGGAGATGCCATCCATGCAATGTCGAGCATGCCTTTGCATCCCCATTCGGGTATAGCAACAGTAACCGTCTTTACAGAAGGCCGGGTGCGCTATAACGATCCGGACAATGGGGAAGGGACTATCGGTTATGGCGGCGTCGAATGGATGCGGGCCGGTGGTGGTATTTGGCATGGCAAGGAGCTGACCGCAGAAGAAGTTCCTCGCATTCAGGGATTCCAACTATGGATCACCCTGCCGCCTGATCTCGAAAATGGTGAGCCGGAAACCGAACGCGATAACGCAAAGGTCTAGAAAGAGCTTTTTCATGCAGTCACCTCTTGATTGGTGACCAGCTCGCCCATAGCAAGCGCATTCAAACCAGAACTGAGATGGAGGCGTAGCTCATGCCGACTGCCGTCACCAAAATGAAAGACAATCGTTTGAGTTGAATACATTCCATGCTCAGGATCCGGGTGTAGACGTACCGCCACTGGCCTGACGGTGATTTTTTTGAGATCGGTGAAAGTCGATTGTGTAGGCATGGTTGGCTTTCTTCAGGGTAAGCGAGTCCCGCACGCGCTATTTCAGGCGTTGCAGATTGATATCGAGTTGGGGTAAAGCTGGCTAAGGAAGCGTTATGGCGGCGCCAGGATGTCGCAGGTATTCGTCATGGATACTTGTTACCCCTCCTGTCCGGATGCATGGGCACTGATGTTCCTGACATGCTTGGACAACTGGATGTTGACGCTAGGGTTGGGGATGGCGGACGGCGATAAGGTGCGCAATACTTCCAGGCCGGCGACAAAGATATGACCGCATCCGGGGTTCTTGCACATGTAGGTAATCTCCATCATCATGCCCGACATCGTGTGGCTGTTTGCGGCATGCACCCCGTGTCGGCAATGCGGGCAGGGAATACTGATAACTCTCACGCCAACGTCCTTTCTATCTGGTGCACGAAGCGATTAATTGATGACTTGCTCATGTTCATACGCCCGCAACCCGCGCAGAAAGATGATGCGGATAAACGAGGCACGGGACCGGATTTCTGCTTCCGCAAACTGATCGGTTTTGGTAACTTCCTCGGGCAAAAGACGGATAACGATCTGCTTCGAGAGGCAGTTTTTCGGTGCTCGTCGTGCTTTTGGCTTTCGGTCCATAGAGTATTATTTACGATCGTTGTTGGAATAACCTCAAATATAGTATTCAATAAGATTCATGTGAAACGAAAATACAAGTGATTTAGATACTTTTGGTTCCCGCTTGCGCAAAGAACGCTTGCGCCTGGGCCTCAATCAGACTGATTTCGCCGAGATTGGCGGTGTTCAGAAAGACGGCCAGGTGAAATATGAGGCGGACAAGAGGGAGCCAGGAACTGCCTATATGACTGCGATTGTGGCTGCGGGAGTCGATGTCTTGTATGTTTTGACAGGCGTGATCTCGGATCCGGCGAGCGATGATGAAGGGGAGCTTCTATCAGGCTATCGTGAGTTGGATGAACGCAGCAAAACAAGCGTTCTTGGAATGATCGACAGCTTGAGGCCCCGGAGGCATGTGGTCAGCGTCAATTTGAGTGACGAAGATTTTGAGTTTTATACCAAGCAAGCTGAAAAGGAAGGTGTCTCCGTTGGGGTCGTGGTAAGAAAGACGATTATGGCCAATGCGGAGAAAATCTTGGGACTTCCGCCTCGCTCAATTGGCCGGGCGAAAATTGATATTGCTGCTGACAGTGAGATGGGGAAGAGCGTGCGCAAAAATATGGCCGCTCTAGCCGCAATGCGAAAGAAAAAAGATTCGGAGAAATGACCTGGCGCGGTCTAGATCTGGCGAATAAGTCCGTCTTCGACGAACTTGTACCGCTTTTCATAGCTGCGAAAGCCAAACGACAGGTCATCATGGTTACTCATAACGCCAATCTGGCGATCAATACCGATGCAGATCAGATCATCGTCGCTGAGGCTGGACCGCATCAGACGGGCCGACTCCCGCCGATTACTTACACGGCAGGAGGACTGGAAAATGCAGATATCCGAAAAGCAATGTGCGACATCCTGAAAGGTGGGGACGCGGCATTCCGAGAGCGAGCAAGACGTCTTTGCGTCCGCCTAGAACGATAACTGGGAGACTCAAATATTTTTCTTTCAATCGATCAGGGACACAGAATGGAATATGTATACCGCTACGACTCATGGTCTTCGCATATCAATACGCGAGCAATGCGAACCATGTTCAGAACTCCTGATGCGTTGGACGGAAAAGGATTTCGTTGATATCTACTTCTTCTGGCTGGCTCATTGCAAACAGCACGCAGCGCGCGAAACTGCTTGCGGGGATAGCGTTGCGCTCGTAGAACGCCCGCATGGCTTGCGCCATGCCTTCGGCCTTGGTAGAAGCAGGCAACTCGGTATCCACCGCCCCCGGTGAGAGGATAGTAGAGCGGATGTTGTAGGGCTTCACTTCTTTGCGCAGTCCTTCGGATATGGCGCGCACGGCAAACTTGCTGGCACTGTATACCACGCCGCCGGCGCTTACCACGTGACCAGCCACCGATGAGACGTTAATGATTTGCCCGCTCTTTTGTGTTTGCATGTGGGGCAATGCGGCAGCGATTCCATACAATACGCCCTTGATGTTCACGTCGATGGTCTGGTTCCACTCCTCGATGCGCAGCATCTCCAACGGCGAGAGCGGCATCACCCCCGCGTTGTTAAGCATCACATCGATGCGACCATGCATGTCCACGGCGCGCTTCACGAGCGCCTGAACTTGTGCGTGATCGGTGACGTCGGTCTGCATGACACTTTCGGTGCCCAGGTCGAGTTCCTCCGCGAGCGCGTGCAGGCGATCCAATCGACGCGCGCCCAGTACGACCTTGGCGCCGGCCCGTGTCAAATGACGTGCTGTTTCCGCGCCCAAACCGCTGCTGCCGCCGGTGATGACGACCACTTTATTGTCGATTCCTTGTGTCATGCTGGTTCCTTCTCGATGTCAGATTACAAATGCAACAGCCGTTCAGCGTTGCCGTGGGCGATGAGGGTCTTGTCGGTTTCGCTGACGGGCAGGCGCTCGATGAAGGCCCGCGCGCCGTCCAGGCTCTGGTAGGGGTAGTCGATGGAGTACAGGATGCGCTGCGCTCCCATCAGCGCATGGATGAACTGGAAATGCGGCAGCGTGAGCATGCCGCTGGGCGATACGTACACATGCTCGCGATAGGTCTGCACGATCGGGCGCTGGAGGCCGGAGGCTTCTTGCGGAATCGAATCTTCCAGCCTTTGCAGGAAGAAAGGCACCATCTCGCCCCAATGGCCACTGATGAGCTGCAGTCCCGGATAGCGGTCGAACACGCCTGCAAGCAGCATGCGCACGACCTGGATGCCCGCTTCGTTGTGCCAGCCCCAGGCAAACATGGCAAGCCGTGCGCCGAGTTCGCGCTCGAATCCGCCATAGTACGGCGCTTGCACGGCGGGCAACGGCAGGCCGGGATGGACATACAGCGGCACCTTCAGTTCGTCGAGAGCGGCGAGGATGGGCGCGTAGCGCCGATCGTCCAGGAAGGTGTCGCCGGGACGGCCATTGATGAGTGCACCTTTGAGGCCCAACTCTTTCACCGCCCGTTCCAATTCGCGGGCGGCTGCCTCGGGTGCTTGCCAAGGCAGGGTGGCGAAGCCGGCGAAGCGCGCAGGATGGGCCTGCGCTGCGAGAGCCAGTTTGTCGTTGGCAGCACGGTTCAGGTCGATGGCCTGCGCGGCAGGCAGTAACTGAGGAAAGCCGCCATAGGAGAGTACCTGCATGTCAATGCCTGCCGCGTCCATGTCGGCCAGGCGCGGTTCGCCCGTTTCCAAGGCTTTCCGGGCGGACTCGCTGGGTGCGATGACATGCGGACGGCTGGGATCGGCCACATACCTGCCGTCGATCACGCGGCTGCCCCAGTCGGGAAGGTAAGGGGCCTCGGCGCGGACCAAGCTCTGTGTGGCCGCTCCGATGGCAGGATCGAGCACGTGCTCTTCGACGCAAATCAGTTTCACGATGTTCTCATTCTCGTGTCGGCGGCTAATCACGCCAATAAGGCATCGCGCAGTGCTTCGCCCAGGCTCGCGGCGGACTGCGGATTCTGTCCGGTGATGAGCCGGCCATCGACGACCACGTTGTCGGCCCAGTTGGCGGCATTCTGATGGTGTGCGCCGCGTTCGTTAAGCGTGGACGCCAGCAGAAAGGGGACAACATGCGTGGATTGCACTTCCTCTTCCTCGCCGTCGGTAAAGGCTGCCACCCGCTTGTTTGCCACCAGCAGGCTGCCATCGGCACGGCGCGCATTGACCAGAGCCGCCGGGCCATGGCACACCGCCGAGACGATACCGCCCGCAGCATCGATTTCGCGAATGGTTTTTTGCGCGGCGACGCTATCGGGGAAGTCCCACATCGTGCCGTGGCCGCCGGCGAAGAAGATGGCCGAGTAGCGTGATGGATCTACATCGTCCAGGCACAGCGTGTGAGCGATGGCGTGGCGAAAATCGGCGTCGGCCCAATAGCGGGCAATGACCGGATCGTTCATGTCTTCCAGCCCATCCAGCGGTGCGGCGCCACCCAAGGGCGAGGCGTATTCCACCTGAAGGCCTGCTGCTTGTAATTTTTCCAGCGGATGAGTGACTTCGGCCAGGTTAAAACCGGTCGGGATGCCCGTTGCCCCTTTCACAGCATTGCTGGTGACGACGAAAAGGATCGGTTTAAGTTCGGAAGCTTGCTTGGTCATGATCGTAGGTTCCTGTTTGAAGGGCCATAGAGGCTTGGAGGCATGCTTCGCAAGTCGCCGGCATACAGACCGACGACTTGCAAGTGTCAGTTGTTACCAGGCGCGAAGAGCGCATCCCAGTGGAAAGGGCCAAGTGGGATGACGTCCCAGCCAATCAACCCAGCTTTGGCGAGCGGAAACTCGCCCAAGACTTGCCTCGCGGCTTCAACCGATTCGCACTCGGCGATGATGGCGACGCCGGGGCGATCCTGGCGAAAATAGATGTCGCGCACGATGCCGTCCTTGTAGAGCTGCCAAGTGTGACGGAGTTCGTCCAGCATATGTGGTTGGTATTTTTCCAGGCTAGCACCTGGCTGTGGGATGTCGAGGCAAAGCAGTTTCATATGAGGCTCCTTGGTAAAAAAAATGGGTCAAACGGCTTGAGACCGGCGCACGGTCTCCGCCACGCGCTGCCCAAGGTAGGCAGCGGTGTCGAGGTCGCTCTTGATTGGGGTGTCATCCGGCCCTTGGTCGCCATTGGATTGCGCCATCGCGCCCAACCAGCTGCCCAGGCGATTGAGGTCATGTACGCTGCCACGACTGCTGTCGTTGCCGGGCATCAGATCGAGTCCGACCCACAACATGCCGTGCTGGGCCGCAAACAGCGCCATCGAGATCAGCGAGTGCAGCTTGTCGCCGTTTTGCGCGCCCGAGTTGGTGAAACCGGCGGCCAGCTTGTCGCGCCATTTCATCCTGCTCCAGACCGGTTTGGTCGATTCTTCGCAAAACTGCTTGAAGCGTGCGCTGGGAGCGCCGTTGTATGTCGGCGAACCGAAGACAATGGCATCGCTGGCCTCAAGCACGTCCCAGGGGATAGCACCTTCCGCCACGGGAATCAGTCGTGCCTCGGCGTCTGCCACCCGGCGCACGCCCTCGGCTACGCTTTGCGCTTGCCTGGCGGTATGGCCCCAGCCGCTGTCGTAAACAATTGAAATCAGCATGTAGTTTTCCTGTTCAAAATTTTCTGGTTTGTCGCCCTGAATTCCCACTACAGCAAGTAATCGTATGATAAAGTGGAAAAATACGATCCAATGTAGAAAGATATTCCAATGACGAAGGAACTGGATTCCCCAATAGCTTTGATGAGCGCGGTTCCCGAGCGGCAGGAACGTTTCGATGGGGTCACTGTGTTTTTGGAAGTGGTACGCTTGGGCGGCTTCACAAGCGCGGCGGAGCAACTGGGGCTGACGCGCTCGGCGGTAGGCAAGGCGATGGCCCGACTGGAGGCGCGTTTGGCTACCCGGCTGTTCCATCGCACGACGCGGGTACAGAGCCTGACCGACGATGGCCAGATCTACTACGAGCACTGCGCTCGAGCGCAGGCTGAGCTGCAAGCGGCGGAGGCACAGATGGCGTCCGGTCGGCACGAAATGACGGGGCGGCTGCGCGTCTCCATGCCCGTGCTGTTCGGTCGCCACTGCATCGCACCCATCTTGCTGAATCTGGCGCGGCAGCATCCATCGCTTGACCTGCATTTGAGTTTCAGCGACCGTACTGTGGACGTGCTGGCTGAAGGCTTTGATCTCGCCATCCGCAGCGGCTTACTTGGGACCGAGAGCGAAGGCCTGCGGGCGCGCAAGCTGGGGGTGCAGCGCAAGCGGGTGTGCGCCTCGCCAGCATACCTGGCTGCACATGGACGCCCGCAGAGCACGGCCGAGCTGGCCGCGCACAGCATCCTGCTTTACCGCCGTGCCGACCGCGTTAACGTCTGGCAGTTGCCCGATGCGACCGGCCGCATTGTCAATACGCCGCTGAACTCCCGCCTGCAACTAGATGATCTGGAGGCCATTGCGGACGCAGCCACGGCTGGCCTGGGCCTAGCCTGGCTGCCCGAATGGCTAGTCCGGGAGCGCCTGCGCACGGGGCAACTGGTCAGCGTGCTGGATGACCAGCCCGGTGCCGCGGTGGACTGTTACGCCCTCTGGCCTAATGTGCCCCACATGGCGCTGCGCTTGCGGATGGCGGTGGACGCACTCGTTGAACAACTGCCGAAAAGCATGGATCCAATCGCCGACTAAACGCAAAAACCGCACCGCGTCAACGGGCAGCTGTCTGCCCGGACGTGATCGGGAGGCATTGTCAATGGGTGCCGTTTACGCTATAAAGCTACCGTCGAAAGAGCGCAGACCAGATGGTAGCCCGGTCACCGTCCCACAGGGCGACAGCTTTCCCCTCACAGGGTATCCGCGACACCTGCGCCGGCTTGCCGGTCGTCTAGGTGTGCCCGCTGGATTCCCAAAGTCTTTCGTCGGCGCACCTTCTCATTTTTCAAACAAGAAGGATAGTCGACATGAACCTAACAGCAAACACCATTCTTATTACGGGCGGCGCCGCCGGCATCGGCTTGGCACTGGCACGGCAACTTTCCGAACGCGGCAATCGCGTCATCATCTGCGGGCGCAGCGAGGAAGCGCTGCTGAAAGCGCAAGCCCAGCTGCCACACGTAGTCACCCGCGTCTGCGACATCACTGATCAAGCAAGCCGCCAGTCCATGGTGAGCTGGCTAAACATCGAATACCCCGGATTCAACATGGTTATCAACAACGCGGGCGTGCAATATCGCCGGTTGTTCGCAGAGGCGGACGCGCTGGAATACCTCGAGCAAGAGGTGACTACCAATTTCACCGCGCCGGTGCGGCTCATCGGCGAGTTGTTGCCATTGCTGAAGCGACAATCCCAGGCTGCGATCATCAACGTCACCTCTGGCCTTGCATTCGCGCCAATGGCCGATGTTCCCGTCTACTGTGCGACCAAAGCAGCTATGCATTCCTTCACGCTGTCCCTGCGTCACCAGCTCAAAGCGACAGGCGTCAGGGTTGTAGAAATGGCGCCGCCCATCGTTGACACCGGACTGGGTGGTGGAAGTAGGAGCGGAGGTGCCGCCGGACAGCAGATGATGTCCGCTGACAAGTTCGCTATCGAGGCACTTATCCAGTTAGAAAACGATCAGGACGAAGTGCTGGTCGGCTTGTCTGCAGGTGCGCGTAAGATGGGCGAAGCCTTGTTCGAGCGCATGAATGGTGCCTGACGGCCTTTCTGCCTACGCAGAAAGGCAGAAGCGGCGAACCATGGTGCCAGAAATTGGCACCATGGTGAAATAGACTGTGTTTTCCGACACAACAAAAGAGAACCATCCATGACTGCACATACTAAGGGCTTTGCTCAGCAAACCACCCGGTTTTGCCTCGCTGAACCAGAGGGATATGGCCTGCCATGAAACGTATCCAATATAACAAGTACGGCGGCCCGGAACTGATGCGGCTCGACGACTTCGAAGTGGCCACGCCGGGTAAAGGCGAAGTGGTCGTGAAGGTCAAATTTGCAGCCATCAACCCAATCGACTGGAAGCTGCGCAACGGCCAGATGAAGATTGTTACGGGAAATACCTTCCCCCGCGCGATGGGCATGGATTTCTCTGGGGTGGTGACCGCAATCGGTCCAGGCGTAACGCGCTTTCGTCCGGGGGACGCTGTGTTCGGTCTGGCCCGTTTCAAGGAGAGCGGCGCCCTGGGCCAGGCTGTGGTGACCAAAGAAGCCTTCCTGGCAAAGAAACCCGACGAAGTTTCTTTCGAGGACGCGGCTTGCATCGGCACTCCGGGTATAACGGCCTGGAACGGTTTGGTAGATAAGGCGAAGCTGAGCGCTGGCCAACACGTTTTCGTCAATGGCTGCGCTGGTGCAGTGGGCGAAGCGACCGTGCAGATAGCGCGTATGCTCGGGGCATCGGTTGCAGGCAGTTGCAGCGCAGGGTCGATGGAAAGGATACGCTCGCTCGGCGTTCAAACCATTTTTGACTATCGAGCCACCGATTTGTCGGCGATCAGTGAACGTTTCGATGTGGTGTACGACACAGCCGCCACGATGACCACCGAGATAGGACTCAGCCTGCTGAAAAAGGATGGTGTGTTCCTCGACCTCAATCCAACCCCGGGCAAGTTCATCCGTTCGATCTTTAACCGCAAACTGAAGCCGATTGTGGGCACACCGAGGCCCGACATTCTTGATAGCCTTGCCGATGCCGCAAGAAAAGGAAAATTTCGACTGCCGATCGCCAGAGTCGTACCTTTGGGGGACGCGATCCAATTGATCACCGAGCTTGAGGCGGGCCTTAAGTTCGGTGGAAAGTGCCTCGTCGTAATGGATTGAGCATGTCGCGAAGCCATCGGTTATTCGACCTTTTGCAAATCCTTCGCCGACACCGTGGAACGGTGTCCGGTGAAGCACTTGCACGCGAGGTTGGCGTATCGCTACGCACCATCCGTCGCGACATTGCGACACTGCAAGCATTAGGTGCTGATATCAATGGCGAGCCGGGTATCGGTTACATACTCCGGCCAGGCTTCCTTCTGCCGCCGCTGTCCTTCACGGCAGAAGAAATTCATGCACTTGCGGCCGGCGCTCAATGGGTCAGCCGCCAAACGGATGATGCCCTGGCGCATGCCATGCTGAACGCGATTGCAAAAATCGATGCAGTGCTTCCGTCAGAAATGCGGCGAGCGCTGGATGACAATGCGCTGTATATCAGCCGGCAAAGCGAAGATACGGGCCTCGATTTGGGACGAGTTCGGCAGGCGCTACGCGAACATCGCAAAATGCACGTCGTGTATAGAGAAGAAAACGGGCCCGTACTGGAGCAAACGATCTGGCCGATCATGCTCGGTTTCGTGGAGTCACGATGGTCCATTGCTGCCTGGTGCGAGTCGCTTGGCGATTTTCGTCGCTTTCGTGCCGACAGCATTGTGACGGTAGATTTTTTGGATGAGCACTATCCTGGTACTCGCCGGCAATTGGTCAAGGAATGGCAAGCTCAGGAAGGGCATCCCTGTAAGCGACGAAAAAGCACCTGCTAAATCTCATCGAGTCCGCCAATGGGCCGCCGGCATAACGCAAATTCGACCAGTGTTCACGCAACGTACGACTGCAGTTTCTTCAATGGCACATGCAAGAAGTCATCTTTGCTGAATACTTCCAACAAATAATTAATCACAGCGTGTACGCGCGGCGCCAACAACGCCCGGTGCGGGTATTGAAGCATCATTTCATAGTCACCCGAATGATGACAGTCATTGAATACGACTTTCAACGTTCCTGCGCGCAGATGAGGCCAGGCATGGTGAACTCCTAGAGATCGGGGTCTTGGTGCTGTATGCAGTCTATGAAAAGGAGCATCCTAATCGTGTGTGGGTTTTTGAAATGTATACGGACGCACACGCCTATCAGACTCACCTTGAAACCCCACATTTCAAGAAATTCCTCGAGGTTACAAAAAAAATGATGATCTCCAAGACCTTGCTTGATGCAGTCCCGATTGCGTTAGGCGCCAAAACGAATATTGCGCCATCCGCGAATTGATCCAGACAAGCCATCTTCATGTCAGACCTGCGCCATGCCCCCATCGACGGCGAGATCCACACCGGTGATATATGAACTTTCATCGGAAGCAAGGAACACGACGACGGCAGCGATTCCTGGACAGTGCCCGTTTTGGCATTCGAGCCGATACCACGCACGAGTTCGCTTAACGAATCCGGTCCTCTGCTGCTACTAAGCACAACCTCGTGACCGTGCCGTGCAAAGTATTTAGTGTATGTTTGCGCTACGGTTGAGTCCTTCGCTGCCGGCTCGAAACGGCCAATAACAGGCATTCGAAATTTTCCCAACGCTTTTCATGATGAATTGATTAGGCAGCGATTCTATGTCACAAAAAAAAGTAAATGCTTGCCCCAAATGTTTGAGTGACACTCATGTTCGAGCAAAGAAAATTCTCATCGGAAAATCTAGCCCAAGACGCCTTTTCCCGGATTTTGAGGAGCGAGCAGGTTACAAACGTAAAGATCAACTTGCTGTTGACGAATGCAAACAAGACGCACTTGGTGTTCCGCCGTTAGAGCAGTTCGTCGATGGTTGTTATTGCGAAAACTGCGGAATTGGCTTTGTATCGGATAGCCGATCACTTTGCGACTACAAGCATCCAGGATCACCGCAAGATAGATGAAGCCGGACGCGTGCGAATATATGTGATATCTGCCACGCAGGCACGATCAGGCGCCGTCGGGATGATATTACGATAAAGATTCGGGAACGTCGCCAAATCGGCCTCGGCTCCTGATGTCGGCTTAAAACTTCGCCGGCGTTTGACATGCAGCCCATTCCTCGTCATTACCTTGGCTACGCGTTTGTGATTGATGGCATGGCCACGTGCTCTGAGTTCCAAGGTGACGCGGAGGCTTCAGGCCGCTGATGATCGATGAGTTCTCGCTGTCGCTGACGAGTCGTAGCCGAGGTGTTTTTTCAAGGAGATCGAGCTCCATGGCGAGCTGACCGACCTTGCGCTCCAAAGCCGCAATCTGTGCTTCATGCCCTGCAACTGTCGAAGCGGCGGCATCTTCTTTATCCAGCTCACCGCGATCAAACTGCGTCAGCCACATCTGCACAAGGTTGGCTCGCAGCTTATAGCTCTTGAGCGCCTCATGGCCCCCAAGTTTGCCAGTACGAATATCCGTGCAAAGCTGGATTTTAAATTGCTGGCTATACCGCCGATAAGGTCCTCTTGCTGACATGCTGCCGCTCCTCCTAAGAAGGCTCGACAAGCATATCACCCCATCCCGCGGCCTTGGTCCACCCCGAGGGGGTAACTCCAATCAACGGTCAAACGGCAAAACTCGCGGCCTGCTGCATCTCGCCGCAAAGTCGTATTTGGAGAACGATTCCGGTTGCATGGTTTTTTTTTGAATTTGCCAAATGTATACGTTATGAGTAATGGTTTTCATTAAAAACTTTAACTGTCATTTATTGTTCTCTGCTCCTACGATGTGTTTCAAGGCTGCGTGTTCATGCAGACGCTGTTAATGATGATCAAGGTGAAGGAGAGTAGCCATGTGCGATGTCGCAATCGATAGTGAATCCGCAGTGAATGCGGAAGAAATTCATCTCGGCGCCTATAACGCCGCATTTTATGAACTTGGGCTCAAGTGGCACTGGGATGCCAAGATTTATCAGGATCTTCAGCACGGCGCCGGAGAGAAGGATCGCCTTCAGGTGTATCTGGAAACGCGTCAGCCGCATTTGCTGAAAGCCTACGATGTCGAGTTCTTGATGAATGCCATCCAGGCCATCAAGACGCGCTGCTATAACGCCATGATCACGAGCGGTTCAAGAATGGCGCCAGCAGTCGATTGGGCGGAAATCCAGAAGGCCGAAGTCGGCGTCTGAGCGTTGGCGCAGTCAGCGCCGAAGCAAGCACGATTTCAGCGAGCAGCTAAAAGTTAAATAATCGCAGATTTCGAATCTTAACCGCAGTCAAGGAAAACGCCGGACCATTCTCCCACAATGTCCCCAAGCGGTTGCGATTTACGAAAGTGAATGACAAGGCCGAGCATTTCAATATCGTTCTCGCGCTCGCCGGAACGATAGCAATTTGCAATGTGGGTTAACCCATTTTCAAAATGTTTGATTGAGCCGAAGCGGGACGTACGAGCGTGTGTCCCGGAGTCAAAAAGTGGTGTGCGTCGTTGGACGCCGGCTGGATTTCATCGTAGCGGCATGCCATTTCATCTCGGATGGTGCTTTTAAATATGCAGTGTCCGGAACACGCGCAGAACGACGAAAGCAAGACAGGCAGCCGACAGTGAACATACAGTGAACAAAAGTCATATAAAAAAATATCCAGGAGATAACTTTTATGAACTACCGTCGTCAAGTCGCAACTGACAGCGATGTCTATAGCAGAAAGTTCAGTAATCGGTGGGTCCAGCTTGTTTTCGGCATCATATGCATGGGGTTGGTGGCTAATCTCCAATATGCCTGGACTTTGTTCGTGAGTCCCATCGAGGCCAAGAATCATTGGGGTTTATCCGCCATTCAATTGTCGTTCTCCATTTTTATCCTGGTCGAAACGTGGCTGGTGCCGATAGAGGGTTGGC
This sequence comes from Collimonas sp. OK242, assembly GCF_900107095.1. Classification (GTDB taxonomy): domain Bacteria; phylum Pseudomonadota; class Gammaproteobacteria; order Burkholderiales; family Burkholderiaceae_D; genus Collimonas. The sequence continues at coordinate 18,382 of NZ_FNOR01000029.1, read as the reverse complement.
TGGTCGATAAGTTTGGACCGCGTCCCGTAGTTGCCGCAGGTGCGATCTTCGCCGGCGCCGGGTGGGTGATCGATGCGCATGCGACAACACTTCCCGAGCTATACCTGGCTGCCGTGATCGCCGGTATCGGCGCCGGTTGTGTGTATGGCACCTGCGTTGGGAATGCGCTGAAATGGTTTCCGGACAAGCGCGGCCTGGCGGCCGGGTTAACGGCGGCAGGATTTGGAGCCGGAGCGGCAGTCACCGTGATTCCAATCGCCAACATGATCCAGACTTCCGGATATCAGCAAGCTTTCCAGTTTTTCGGCATTTTCCAGGGCATATTCATTTTTATCCTGGCGTTGTTCATGGTGCGGCCAAAGGCTCCAAAAGGTGTGGCGGCAGCGCCAAGACTGGTGACAACCAAGGTCGATGTCCCTACCGGGAAAATGCTCAAGACGCCCGTCTTCTGGTTAATTTATGGGATGTTCGTGGCGGTTGCCGCCGGTGGCTTGATGGCGACCGCACAACTGGGCCCGATCGCCAAAGATTATGGCCTGGCGAAGATGCCGATTACGCTATTGGGATTCACATTGCCGCTGTTGACCATGACGTTGTCGATCGACAATCTTTGCAACGGCTTTACCCGTCCCCTGTGCGGTTTCATCTCCGACAAGATCGGCCGTGAAAATACCATGTTCATCGTCTTCCTCGGTGAAGGGATTGCGATGCTTGGGCTCATGAAGTTCGGTCACGATCCGATTGCCTTCATGACGTTCGCCGCACTGGTCTTTCTGTTCTGGGGCGAGATCTTTTCAATTTTCCCCGCGATTTGCGCCGATACGTTTGGCGTCAAATTTGCAGCGGGTAATGCCGGTACGCTGTACACCGCGAAAGGGACGGCGTCCTTGCTGGTTCCCCTGGCGTCTGTGTTATCGGCAGGCGGCAACTGGGACCGGGTATTTATCCTGGCTTCCGGTATCACGATAGCTGCCGCTATCGCGGCGAAATTCGTGTTGGTCCCTGTACGTAAGCGCTTCATTGAGAATGCGAACGCGAATCTTGCCGAGAGCAGCAGCGTGGCAGCCAGCCATAAGGTTGATGCGATGCTGGACGGCGAGCCATTTCCAGTCGGGAAAACCGGCTGAGTAAATCAGGCGATTTCTTTAGACATTGCAATTGGTTGAAGAAACGGCGCGGTGCAATGTGAGGGTGACGTAGTGCCACCGGCTCACATTGCGCCCGACGATGATGCTATCTGCCGCGCGCATTTACGAGAATAATTATGAATATCCATGAATACCAGGGCAAAGAAATATTGCGCAAGTTCGGTGTGACGACGCCGCGCGGCTTCCCATGTTTTTCCGCCGACGACGCTGTTCAGGCCGCGCAAAAACTGGGCGGCAAAGTATGGGTCGTCAAAGCACAGATCCATGCCGGAGGGCGCGGCAAAGGCGGCGGCGTCAAGCTGGCGCGATCCATCGACGAGGTGCGCGAGCATGCCTCGAACATTCTGGGCATGACGCTGGTCACGCATCAGACCGGCCCTGAGGGACGGATGGTGAAGCGTCTTCTGGTCGAAGAGGGCGCCGACATCCAGCGCGAACTGTATGTCGGCATGGTGGTGGACCGCAGCAGCCAACGGGTCGCCTTGATGGCTTCTAGTGAAGGCGGCATGGACATCGAAGAAGTCGCCGAGCATGCACCGGAAAAAATCCATACAGTCATCATCGATCCGGTCACCGGCCTGAAAGACGGTGAGGCGGACGACATCGCCCGCAAGATCGGGATGCCCGAAAAAGTGATTCCGCAAGCCCGTACCTTCATGCAGAGCCTGTATCAGGCCTTCGATGAGTGCGACGCCTCGCTGGCTGAGATCAATCCCTTGATTATGACGGGCGACGATCGTGTGATGGCGCTGGATGCCAAATTCAATTTCGATTCGAACGCGCTGTATCGCCAGCCGCAAATCGCCGCACTGCGCGATCTGGATGAAGAAGATCCGGCGGAAATAGAAGCATCGAAATTCGATCTGGCCTATATCTCACTCGACGGCAATATCGGTTGCCTGGTGAATGGCGCCGGCCTGGCGATGGCAACCATGGACGCCATCAAGCTATATGGCGGATCTCCTGCCAACTTCCTCGACGTAGGCGGCGGCGCGACCACCGAAAAAGTCACTGAAGCGTTCAAGCTGATGCTGAAGAACCTAAACCTGGAGGTGATTCTGGTGAATATTTTTGGCGGCATCATGCAGTGCGATGTGATCGCCACCGGTGTGGTGGCGGCAGTGCGTCAGGTGGACCTGAACGTGCCTCTTGTGGTGCGCATGAAGGGCACCAATGAAGACCTCGGCAGGAAAATACTGGCGGAATCGGGACTCCCGATCATCACTGCGAACAACATGGCCGAGGCGGCCGAAAAGGCCGTTAGCGCGGCGCGGGGGAAATAAGTCGATGTCTATCCTGATCAACAAAAACACCAAAGTGATGACACAGGGAATGACTGGAAAGACCGGCCAGTTCCATACGCGGATGTCGCGCGAGTATGCGCATGGCAAGAACTGCTTCGTCGCGGGCGTGAATCCTAAAAAAGCCGGCGGCGAATTCGACGGCATTCCGATCTACGAGTCGGTGCAGGAGGCGAGGGAACGGACCGGCGCCACAGTTTCGGTGATCTACGTTCCACCGCCTTTTGCCGCCGCCGCGATCGATGAGGCGGTTGACGCCGGCCTCGATCTGGTGATCTGCATCACGGAAGGAATTCCCGTGCGCGACATGATACGCACGCGTAACCGGATGGCGGGGAAGAAGACGGTCTTGCTTGGGCCGAACTGCCCGGGGTTGATTACGCCGGATGAAATCAAGATTGGCATCATGCCCGGCCACATCCACAAGCAGGGCCGTATCGGCGTGGTGTCGCGTTCCGGGACGCTGACGTATGAAGCCGCAGGCCAGTTGGCTGAGTTCGGTCTCGGTCAATCGACTGTGGTCGGCATCGGCGGCGATCCGGTGAGCGGGCTCAAGCATATCGATGTGCTGCGCATGTTCAATGAAGATCCGGACACCGATGCGGTGATCATGGTGGGCGAGATCGGCGGTGATGCGGAGGAAACCTGCGCCCGCTGGATCAAGGACAACATGCAGAAGCCGGTGGTCGGATTTATTGCCGGCGTTACCGCACCTGCAGGAAAGCGCATGGGACATGCCGGCGCGATTATTTCCGGCGGCAAGGGAACTGCGCAGGAAAAGTTGGCGGTGATGGAGGCCTGCGGAATCAGGATCACACGTAATCCGGCAGAAATGGGCAAGTTGCTGATGTCGGTGCTGTAGCGCTACGCACAAAGGCGTAGCGCCTGTAGCCCCTTATTACGGTACCGCGCATGGAAGCGTTTTTTTAAAGGCAATCAAATGATACAACGCTGGGTCCGATTTTTTCACGCTGATGCGATCCATTTCGGCCTGCTCGAAGGCGACAGGATTCGGGTATGCGAGGGTGATATGTTCGCCAATCCTGTGCCGTCGGAACGGCTGCTGGAACTGTCCGACGTCAAGCTGCTCATGCCGACTCTGCCAAGCAAAGTCATTGCGATGTGGAACAATTTTCGCGCGCTTGGGCAGAAGCTGAATCTGGCGGTCCCGCCTGAACCTTTGTATCTGATCAAGGCGCCGAATTCCTACCTGAATCCCTGCGAGACGATTCAGAACCCGTCGTGCGGCGGCAAGGTTGTCTTCGAAGGAGAGTTGGGCATTGTCATCGGCAAGCCATGTAAATCGGTGCCGGAAGCCGAGGCGATGAACTATGTATTTGGGTATACCTGCGCCAATGATGTAACGGTTGCCGACATATTGAATCGCGACCCGTCGTTTGCACAATGGGTGCGCGCCAAGGGTTTCGATACATTTTGCCCGTTCGGACCCGTGGTGGCGACCGGTCTGGACCCGAGCACCCTGGTAGTGAAGACCACGCTCAACGGCGAAGTGCGACAGGACTACCCGATCAGCGACATGCTGTTTTCCGTTGCGCAGCTGGTCAGCAAGATTTCCCAGGATATGAATTTGCAGCCGGGCGACATCATTCTATGCGGTACCTCGGTCGGTGTCGGGTCAATGAAGCCGGGCAGTACCGTCGAGATCGACATTACAGGCGTCGGCAAGCTCAGCAACCGTTTTGAATAGTTTGGTGGAGAGGAACAAGAATATGAAAATTGCGATTGTAGGTGCCGGTGCGATCGGCGGCTATGTGGGCGTGAAACTGGCCCTGGCGGGCGAACAGGTAACGTTCATGGTGCGCGGCGCAAACCTGGAAGCCATTCGCAAGAATGGCATGAAGCTGATCATGGCCGACGGCGTCGAGCACGTTGCGCGCAACGTCAAGGCGACCAACGACTATGACGAAGCCGGGCCGCAGGATATGGTGATTCTGGCAATGAAAGCGCATCAGGTTGAAGCGGTCGCTAAGGATGTACCCAAGCTGTTCGGGCCGGATACCGTGGTGGTGACCATGCAAAACGGCATACCCTATTGGTACTTCCATAAGCACGGGGCGGCGCTGGAAGGAAGTTGCGTGTGCAGCGTCGATCCAAGCGGACTCATCAGTGAAAAAATTCCAGCGCAGCGCGTCATCGGTTGCGTCGTATATCCGGCCTCCGAGCTGATTGCTCCGGGCGTGGTGAAACACGTCGAGGGCGACCGCTTCCCGGTGGGGGAACTGGATGGGGCCGTCAGCGCACGTGTCACGCGCGTCTCTGAATGCTTCGCCAATGCCGGGTTCAAGGCGCCGGTGCTGGAGAGTATTCGCTCCGAAATCTGGCTCAAGCTGTGGGGCAATCTGAGCTTCAATCCGATCAGCGCGTTAACCCATTCGACCTTGCTCGACATTTGCCAGTATCCGCTGTCGCGCGAGCTTGCCGCCAACATGATGCGCGAAGCGCAAGCCATCGCCAACAAGCTCGGTATAACGTTCCGCGTGACCCTGGAGAAGCGCATTGCCGGCGCTGAAAAAGTCGGTAAACACAAAACCTCGATGCTGCAGGATATCGAGGCAGGACGGGCTGTCGAGATCGATGCGCTGGTGGGATCTGTGGTCGAACTAGGGCGCTTGACCGAGACGCCGACGCCGCATATCGATACGGTGTACTCGCTGGTAAAGATGCTTGGCAAGTCGATTCAAGAAGAGACCGGCTACGTGCGGATGCGGAAAGTTGCTTGAAAGGATAAGTCGTATGAGTACGCAAATTAACAAGCAAATAACGTTCGACATGAGTGCCGTCGAGGCCGTCATCGCACAGCACAAGGCGATGCCGGGCGCGATGCTGCCGATTCTGCACGGAATACAGGAGAGCGTCGGCTATATCCCGTCGGAGGTGGTGCAGCTTATCGCACAGGTACTCAACGTTTCGCGTGCAGAGGTACATGGCGTGGTCACTTATTATCACCATTTCCGGCAAACTGCGCCGGGTCGACAGGTGGTCCAGGTTTGCCGTGCAGAAGCTTGCCAGGCGATGGGCGGGGACGCATTGGCTGCGCACGCAAAAGCGACGCTTTCCTGCGATTTTCACGAAACTACCGAGGATGGCGCATTCAGCCTTGAACCGGTGTATTGCCTGGGCCAATGCGCATGCGGCCCGGCAATCATGATTGGCGACGACCTGCACGCACGAGTCTCATTCGATAAGTTCAATCGCCTTCTTGAGGCCAAACGAGGTGCCCGATGACCGCTACCATTTATGTTCCTCGCGATTCGACCGCGCTTGCCTTAGGCGCGAATGAGGTTGCCGCCGCCATCGCCCACGAAGCACAGGCGCGTGGTGTCGACATCCGGATTGTACGTAACGGCACGCGCGGCATGTTCTGGCTGGAGCCCTTGGTGGAGGTGGTCACTGATCAGGGTCGCATCGGTTATGGACCGGTCGCGCCTGAGGATGTCCCCGGCTTGTTCGACGCCGGCCTGGTGAGCGGCGCTGCGCATCCGCTATGGCTGGGAGTGACCGATGAAATCCCCTTTCTTAAAAATCAGGAACGCCTGACTTTCGCGCGTATCGGCATTACCGATCCGTTGTCGCTGGACGACTATCTTGCGCATGAAGGTTATGCCGGCCTGCAGCGCGCCATCGGCATGACGGCGCCGGAGGTGGTGCAGCAGGTGCTGGACTCGGGATTGCGCGGCCGCGGCGGCGCCGCTTTCCCGACCGGCATCAAGTGGAAGACGGTGCTCGGCGCGCAGGCAACGCAAAAATACGTGGTGTGCAATGCCGACGAAGGCGATTCGGGCACATTCTCCGACCGGATGGTGATGGAAGACGATCCGTTCATGCTGATCGAGGGAATGAGCATTGCAGGTATCGCGGTCGGCGCAACGCAAGGTTACATCTACGTGCGTTCGGAATATCCGCATGCGTTCGCGGTGCTGAACCAGGCGATTGCGATTGCCTGTGAACATGGCTACCTGGGACAGAATATCCTGGGTTCCGGTCACGTCTTCCATCTTGAAGTACGCAAGGCGGCAGGTGCGTATGTCTGCGGCGAGGAAACCGCCCTGCTGGAAAGCCTGGAAGGCAAACGCGGTATCGTTCGCGCCAAGCCGCCGCTGCCGGCAATCGAAGGCCTGTTCGGCAAGCCTACCGTGATCAACAACGTGATTTCGCTGGCTGCGGTGCCGCTCATCATGGCGCGCGGCGCAGCTTTTTACCAGAATTACGGTATGGGCCGTTCGCGCGGCACGCTGCCGTTCCAGCTGGCCGGCAATATCCGCCATGGCGGCCTGGTGGAAAAGGCCTTCGGCCTGACCTTGCGCGAACTGCTGGTCGATTTCGGTGGCGGCACCGCCAATGGCCGCCCGATTCGCGCGGTGCAGGTGGGTGGTCCACTTGGCGCGTATCTGCCGGATGCGCAGTTCGACACGCCGATGGATTACGAGTCGTTTGCGGCCATCGGCGCGGCAGTCGGACATGGCGGCATCGTCGTGTTTGACGACCGCGTGGATATGGCGAAGCAGGCGCGCTATGCGATGGAATTCTGCGCCGTGGAATCCTGCGGGAAATGCACGCCGTGCCGCATCGGTTCGACACGCGGTGTCGAAGCGGTCGACAAGATTGTCGCCAATCAAAATCGTCCGCAGCAAATTCACTTGCTGCGTGATTTGTGCGACCTGATGCTGACTGGTTCGCTATGCGCAATGGGAGGCATGACGCCGTTCCCGGTGTTGTCTGCCTTGAATCATTTCCCGGAAGATTTCGGCGGCGACACTGCGCAAAAAGCCGCCTGACCAACTATAACGAGACGCGTAAAGGAATTCACATGAATCAGCTCAATGCACTAGATTTCGGAACGCCGGAGCGTGCTTCAGAACATACCGTCACGATCGAAATCGATGGCGTGGAAGTCCATGTCGCTGCGGGCACCTCGGTGATGCGCGCGGCGGTCGAGGCGGGCGTGAATGTACCCAAGCTGTGCGCGACCGATAGCCTGGAGCCGTTCGGTTCATGCCGTTTATGCCTGGTCGAAATTGAAGGCCGCAAGGGATATCCGGCCTCCTGCACGACGCCCTGCGAACCCGGCATGAAGGTCAAGACCCAGACGCCCAAACTGGCGGACATCCGGAAAGGCATGATGGAGTTGTACATCTCCGACCATCCGCTCGACTGCCTGACCTGCCCGACCAACGGCAACTGCGAATTGCAGGATATGGCAGGCGTGGTTGGTCTGCGCGAGGTGCGCTACGGCTACGACGGAAAAAACCATCTGCAGCTGAAAAAAGATGAGTCCAACCCGTATTTCACCTATGACGCATCGAAATGCATTGTCTGTAACCGCTGCGTGCGGGCCTGCGAAGAAACCCAAGGCACGTTCGCGCTGACGATCTCGGGACGCGGTTTCGACGCACGCGTCTCGGCCGGCCAGGATCAGCCTTTCATGGAGTCGGAATGTGTCTCTTGCGGCGCCTGCGTCGATGCCTGTCCGACCGCAACGCTGACCGAAAAAACGGTCATCATGATGGGCCAGGCCGAACACAGCAAGGTCACGACTTGCGCGTATTGCGGCGTCGGCTGCTCATTCAAGGCCGAGATGAAAGGCAATGAAGTGGTGCGCATGGTGCCGAACAAGGATGGGCATGCCAACCATGGCCACTCCTGCGTCAAGGGCCGTTTTGCGTGGGGCTACGCGACGCACAAGGACCGTATGCTGAAGCCGATGATCCGCAAGAACATCAACGATCCGTGGCAGGAGGTGTCGTGGGATGAAGCGGTCAATTACGCAGCGTCCGAATTCCGTCGCATCCAGGCCAAGTTCGGCAAGGACTCCATCGGCGGCATTACTTCATCGCGCTGCACCAACGAAGAAACCTATCTGGTGCAGAAACTGGTGCGGGCCGCGTTCGGGAATAACAATGTGGACACCTGCGCCCGCGTCTGCCATTCGCCGACCGGTTATGGCCTGAAGCAAACGTTAGGGGAATCAGCCGGCACCCAGACCTTCGATTCCGTGATGAAAGCCGATGTCATCATGATCATCGGCGCCAATCCGGCTTCCGCCCATCCGGTATTCGCTTCGCAAATGAAACGCCGCCTGCGCCAGGGCGCCAAGCTGATCGTGATCGATCCGCGCACCACCGAGATGGTCAGATCACCCCATGTTCAGGCCGATTACCATTTGAAACTGATGCCGGGCACCAATGTCGCCGTCGTCACCGCGCTCGCGCATGTGATCATGCGCGAAGGCCTGTTCGACGCTGAATTCATCGCCGAACGCTGCGAAGAACAATCGTTCAAGGATTGGCAGCAATTCGTGTTGCAGCCTGAGAATTCGCCTGAGGCAGTGGCAGCCGTCACGGGCGTGCCCGCTGAAGAACTGCGCGGCGCAGCCCGCCTGTTCGCGGCCGGCGACAACGGCGCGATTTACTATGGGCTGGGGGTGACCGAGCATTCGCAAGGCTCGACCATGGTGATGGGGATTGCCAATCTGGCCATGGCAACCGGGAACGTCGGCCGCGAAGGCGTCGGCGTCAATCCCTTGCGCGGTCAGAACAACGTGCAAGGCGCCTGCGACATGGGCTCCTTCCCGCATGAACTGCCCGGCTATCGGCATATCTCCGACACGACAGTGCGCACGGAATTTGAACAGGCCTGGCAATGCACGCTGGATCCCGAACCGGGTCTGCGCATCCCCAACATGTTCGACGCCGCCCTCGATGGCACGTTCATGGGCCTGTATTGCGAGGGCGAAGACATTGTCCAGTCTGATCCGAACACCCAGCATGTCACCGCCGCGCTGGCAGCGATGGAATGCATCGTGGTGCAGGACCTGTTCCTGAACGAAACCGCCAAGTACGCCCATGTCTTCCTGCCGGGTTCATCGTTCCTTGAAAAGGACGGCACTTTCACCAATGCGGAACGCCGCATTTCCCGCGTGCGCAAAGTCATGCCGCCGAAAGCCGGCAAGTCGGACTGGGAAGTCACGGTCGCGTTGGCTAATGCGCTAGGCTACCCGATGCAATACAAGAACCCGTCTGAAATCATGGATGAAATCGCCGCACTGACGCCAACTTTCCGCGGCGTCAGCTACAAAAAAATCGACCAGCTCGGCAGCATTCAATGGCCGTGCAACGATGCCGCTCCTAACGGAACGCCAACCATGCATATCGGCGAATTCGTGCGGGGCAAGGGAAAATTTATCAATACGCAGTTCTTCGCCACCGCAGAAAAGGTCACGCGCAAGTTTCCGCTGATTCTGACCACCGGACGTATCCTGTCGCAGTACAACGTCGGCGCCCAGACGCGGCGCACCGACAACAACCAGTGGCACAGCGAAGACCGGCTGGAAGTCCATCCGCACGACGCCGAGGAACGCGGCATCAAACAGGACGACTGGGTCGGCATTGAATCGCGCGCCGGACAAACGGTGTTGCGCGCGACGGTCACAGAGCGGGTGCAACCTGGCGTGGTGTACACGACCTTCCATTTCCCCGAATCCGGCGCCAACGTGATCACGACCAACAATTCCGATTGGGCCACCAACTGCCCGGAATACAAGGTCACTGCGGTACAGGTGATGCCTGTTGCGCAACCGTCGGAATGGCAAAAGAAATATAGCCGCTTTACGGACCAGCAGTTGAAGCTGTTGAACGGCGAGCGTACCGGAACTGACCAGAAACTGACCGTTTCCGGCGCGTGAATTGAATAAAGGATGCAGCAATGAATGCGGATAGCCTCATCACGATGGCGAATCAGATCGGTGCTTTTTTTGAAACCATGCCGGACCGGCATCAGGCCTTGACAGATATTGCGAGGCACCTGAAATCGTTCTGGGAACCGAGGATGCGGCGCTCCCTGCTGCAATACGTCGACGAACACGGAGGAGGGGGACTCAAGGTCATTGTTTTGGACGCGGTGCAGATGCACAGAGCTGCGATTCTTTGAGATGAGCGGGAAAGTTGTCCTGCTGACAGATCGCCGCTACCTGAACCAGGTGCCGCGTGTTCCGTCGCAACTCGAAGCGCCTACCGGCTTCGTTGCCGATGCACTTGGGCGGCCGTTGCGGGATTTGCGCATTTCGGTCACTGACCGTTGTAATTTCCGCTGCGTGTACTGCATGCCGAAAGAGGTTTTTGGCCGCGATTATGCATTTCTGCCGCAGAGTTCGCTGCTGTCTTTCGAGGAGGTGATGCGGATTGCAAAAATCGCTGTTGCGCATGGAGTGGAAAAAATCCGCCTGACCGGCGGCGAACCGTTGCTGCGCAAGCACATCGAAAAATTGATTGCGGCGCTAAGCGTATTGAAAATGCCCGATGGCCGTGAATTGGACCTGACCCTGACCACCAACGGCGCGTTGCTCGAAAGAATGGCCCAAACCTTGAAAGATGCCGGACTGAAGCGGGTAACGGTGTCTCTGGATGCGTTGGATGACGCTACATTCAAACACATGAACGATGTCGACTTTCCCGTTTCGCAAGTGCTGAACGGAATCGATGCCGCCCACCGGGTAGGGCTGGGCCAGATCAAAGTCAACATGGTCGTAAAAGGCGGCATGAACGATCAGGAAATTGTGCCGATGGCGCGCCATTTTAAAAATTCGCCTTTCATACTGCGCTTTATCGAGTACATGGACGTCGGTACGTCCAATGGTTGGAGGATGAACGAAGTGATTCCGTCGGCTGAAGTAGTGCGCCGCATTAGTGCGCTCATGCCGCTTGAACCAATCGAAAAAAATGACGCAGGAGAGACTGCAGAACGCTGGCGCTATCGGGACGGCGCAGGAGAAATCGGTGTGATCTCCAGCGTATCGCAAGCGTTCTGCCATGCCTGCAGCCGGGCGCGCCTGTCAACGGAAGGTAAGCTTTATACCTGTCTGTTCGCAAGCAGCGGCCATGATTTGCGCGCACTGATGCGCGAAGGCCGCAGCGACGAAGAAATTTCCACTGCCATCGCCCACCTATGGCGAGCCCGTACAGACCGGTATTCGGCTCTGCGCACCGGCCATACCAACGTCAGGAAAGTGGAAATGTCTTATATCGGCGGTTGACCAGCCATAAATTGATCTCGGTCAAGAACCTCAAAAATTCCCTTTTCATGAGGGGCGCTATCAGCAAGTGTTTCGCAGTATGTTCTGCATTGAGCAGAATATTTTTCTTTGAAATAAATAATAAGACGATTTGTACGATCGCTGTCGTAGTTCAAAAATCATCAGTTGTTTATAACGTTCATTAAAAAAATCAGGAGACGGAGAATATATGCGTAAGAAGACAATGACGAGAGCATGCGCTTTCATAATTGGTGCAAGCGGTGCGGGCCTTGCAGGTTCCGCCAACGCTCAAGCCACTACTCAGCAGTTGACGCAGCAGATCGAAATGTTGCAAAAGCAAATCGAGATGCTTAGAACGGACCTCAATCAGGTTTCAGCGCAACAAAAGGCGCAGCCGCAAGCGCAAGCCGCACCAGTCGCTTCCGAGAGTCACGCATTTCTCGAGCGCAAATCGGGTGACGGCGTCACCTTCCTCACGCGCGGCGGTGAAGTGTCACTATATGGCAATCTTGATCTGTCGATGGATTACACGACCAAGGGTATCTCTAATATGGTGGCGCCGGATGGCTCCAGGCCGACTGGAAACGGCGGCTGGATGCCGGCGATTTCGAGCAACCTGTCCTATATAGGGGTGCGCGGTTTCCAGTCTCTGGGCGCCTTTCCTGCCAAATTCGTGTACCAGCTTGAAACGCAGATTGATGTGTCAGCCTCGTCCGGTACCGGTGCAAGCAATAGCAATACCAGCAACGTCGTGAAGGGAGGGTTAACTTCCCGCAACAGCTTTATTGGCCTGTCTTCCTCCGCTTGGGGCGCGATGAAAATCGGCAAGACCGATGCTCCTTACAAGACCTCCACCGCGTCTATGAATCCATTCTCGGGGATGCTTGGCGATTATGGTGTCATCATGGGCAATACAGGTGGAGACAATCGCGTTGAATTCGGAACGCGACTGGATCATGCACTATGGTACGAATCGCCCAACTGGCACGGATTTACCGTGAACGCCCTGATTTCTCCGGGGCAGAACCGCGCCAGCGACAACAGCAATTTGGCTGCCGGCGAGTCGGATTGCGCCGGGGGCAATATTCCCGGCAGCGGCGGGAGTGGAACGCAAACCGCCTGTAACGACGGCGCCTATGGAAGCGCTTACAGTGTCAGCGCCGCTTATCGCAACGGGGGCCTTTATTTGACCAGCGCTTATGAGCTGCACAAGAAGGTAAACCGTACCAGCGACCTTCCGGCATTTGACGCGGGCGACATAGCGGATGAGCACGCCGCAAAGATTGGCGCCCAATATGGTTTCGCGACAGGGACGACGGTAAGCGGCATCTATGAGAGTCTGAAACGAAATGTGCCTCAACGCCTGAGTTTTCAAGACGAACGCAGCCGGAAGGGAACCTGGCTGGCAGTGAGTCAGACACTTTCGGACAAGGACAGTGTGCATTTCGGCTGGGCACATGCCTTTAAGACGCCTGGCGATCCTGGCCAGCACAATACTGCCGGCGGCACCAACCCGAATAATGCCGCCAACCTGTACACGCTGGCTTGGAAGCATCAGGTGGACAAGCAGTTCAGCTACTATGCCGATTATGGTTTGGTAGTGAATGGCGCCGATGCACACTATGCATTAGGCGCTGGTGGGCGGGGAGTCACTACGGATTGCCATGATGCGACCAATCCTGATCCTACTGGCTTTGATCCAAACGGTAATGGACCGCATTGCTGGGCCGGCGGCAGGATTCAAGGCGTGAGCTTGGGTATGAAGTACATATTCTGATTATTTTCTGCGCACTGGCCCGGATAGCGTTGCTGTCTGGGCCTGGTACGGGGCGTCCATTCCACGGTCAGCGCTAATGTACGCAACCTGGACGACATGGTGGAAACCGCATCCCGTGTGGCGCGTGAGGAGGGGTTTGCGCGCGTCGGCGATCAGATCGCCATCACCGCCGGCATGCCGTTCGGCCAGCGGGGCAGCACCAACCTGTTACGGATTGCAGAAATCGCGGCCTGAGCCTGGTTGACTACTCAGGACACTAGCTTATGAAAGTCATCGTGTTGGGAGCCGGCATAGTCGGCACCGCTTCGGCCTGGTTCCTGCGTAAAGCGGGGCATGATGTCAGCGTCATCGAGCGCCAGCCCGGCGCGGCGCAGGAAACCAGCTTTGCCAACGGTTGCCAGATTTCCGTTTCGCATGCGGTGCCGTGGGCCAATCCTTCCGCACCGATGAAAATATTCAAATGGCTGGGCCAGGAAGATGCGCCTTTGCTGTACCGCTTCCGCCCCGAATGGCTGCAGTGGAAGTGGGGACTGAATTTTTTGCGCGAATGCACGCCAGTACGTACCGCCAGCAATATTCGCAAGATCGTCGCCATCGCGGAATACAGCCGGCAAACGCTGCAAGCGGTACGTGCCGAAACCGGTATCGAATACGATTGCCTGACGCGTGGCATTCTGCATTTCTATACAGATCAGAAGGATTTCGATGCTTCCCTGCCGGCCGCCAGATTCATGCGCGATCTCGGCTGTCCGCGTGAATCTATCAGCGCAGATGAAGTGGTCAAAATCGAACCGGCGCTAGCACATAGCCGCACCAGAATTGTCGGCGGCGATTTCACTGCTACCGACGAATCCGGCGACGTCTACAAATTCACAACGGGATTGGCTGGCAAGGCGGTTGAAGCTGGCGTCAATTTCCGTTTCAACACGACCATCACACGCTTGCTGAGCACCGGCGCCGGTGCATCGGCGAAGATCAGCGGCGTCGAAATCATTGACGCGGAGGGAATTCACCAGGTTCTGCACGCCGATGCGTTCGTGGTGGCGCTGGGGAGCTTTTCGGTGGCGCTGCTCAAGCCCTTGGGCATCGACCTGATGATCTATCCGGGCAAAGGCTATTCGGCCACTTACCGCGTTACAGATCGTGACGCAGCGCCATCGGTATCCCTGACGGACGACGCTTACAAGCTGGTGATGTCGCGTCTGGGCGATCGCTTGCGCGTGGCAGGAACCTGTGAGTTCAACGGTTATACACGCGAACTGAACGCCACGCGCTGCGACATCATCACCCGCCGCACGCGCGAATTGTTCCCGCAGGCGTGCGACTACGGCAATCCGCTTTTCTGGACCGGCCTGCGGCCGTTGACGCCGTCCAACGTACCTTATATCGGTGCAACCCGGTTCAGCAATCTGTTCCTGAATACCGGCCACGGCACGTTGGGCTGGACCATGGGTTGCGGCTCGGGTCGGGCGATCGCCGATATTGTCTCGGGTCGGATGCCGGAGCTTGATTTTGCATTTACCCGAATGCAGCAGCGGGTCTCCGAATGGCTGGCCGCGGCCGGCGGAGCGGCTGGTTGAGGTTGCCGGAAAAAATGGGCCATCCGATTTACGGATGAAGGGATCATGGAGACACGTGAACGTGGCTTTTACACCAGGTTTCAACGCAAAACAGCTGGTTCGAGAATGATGCGACATTCCTGCCGATTTTCCGGTATCCCGCAGCCTGCATTTTTTTGCAGTCAATTTCAGCAAGAGAATATTCGAACGACACGCAATCGTCTTCAGAGCGCAGTACGACCTCAATATCGACACCGGACAGCACCAGTACAGAGCCTTGGTGCGACATATGCGCGCGGCGAAATTGCGTCATGATCCTTTGGTGTGCCGGACAAATGGAGGTAAGAAAAAAGTCAGCGTACAAAAATGCCGGATTTGCCAAGCATCGTGATTTCCACGAGCTGGCTTCCGCTGTGGTTCCGCGGCCCCTAGTTACCGGGCCGTTATTTTAAACCGCCTGTGCGAGATGCAAAGCGGCCACCTGGTCCGGATTGTAGCCGAGGCTCGCCAGCACTTCGTCGGTATGTTCGCCCAACAATGGCGAGCCGGTGATTTCGACCGTGGTCTCCGAGAACTTGATGGGACTGCCGACTGTAAGATATTTACCACGGGCCTTGTGATCGACCTCGGTAATGGTCCCGCTGGCGCGCAGCGACGGATCGGCGGCGATTTCCTTCATCGACATCACCGGCGAGCAGGGAATGTCGAATTTGCGCAAGATATCCACGGCTTCGAACTTGGTTTTATCCTTGAGCCAACGCTCGATCACCGCAAAGATATCGAAGATCTTGTCCTGCCGCGCCGCAGCCGTGTTGTAGGCCTTGTCCTCGATCCATTCTTCCTTGCCCAGCGCCTTGCAGATCGGCGCCCAGGCATGGCCCTGGATGGTGAAATAGATATACGCGTTCGGATCGGTTTCCCAGCCCTTGCACTTGAGCACCCAGCCCGGCTGGCCGCCACCGCCGGCATTCCCGCCACGCGGCACGACGTCGCTGAATTTGCCATGCGGATATTGCGGATACTCCTCCAGATAACCGATCCGGTCCAGCCGTTGCTGGTCGCGCAACTTGACGCGGCACAGGTTCAGTACGCTATCCTGCATCGAGACCGCCACCTTCTGGCCCTTGCCGGTTTTTTCACGGCCGATCAATGCCGTCAGAATGCCGATCGCCAGGTGCATGCCGGTATTGGTGTCGCCGAGCGCGGCGGCACTTACCGTCGGCGGGCCATCCCAGAAACCGGTGGTGGACGCCGCGCCGCCGGCGCATTGCGCGACGTTTTCGTAGACCTTCAGGTCTTCGTAATGGTGGCCGTCGCTAAAGCCTTTGACCGAGGCGACGATCATCTTCGGATTGAGTTCGTTGATGCGTTCCCAGGTGAAGCCCATGCGGTCCAACGCGCCCGGCCCGAAATTCTCGACCAGTACGTCGGACTCCTTGATCAGCTTTTCCAGGACCTCCTTGCCCTCAGGCTTCTTGGTGTCCAGCGTCAGCGATTTTTTATTGCTGTTCAACATCGTGAAATACAGCGCATCGACATCCGGAATGTCACGCAACTGACTGCGTGTAACATCGCCCGAGCCGGGGCGTTCAACCTTGATGACGTCGGCGCCGAACCAGGCCAGCATCTGGGTGCAGGCGGGGCCGGCTTGCACGTGGGTGAAATCAATGATTTTGATTCCGTCTAGTGGCTTGCTCATGATGGGTAGATTCCTTTTATGACGTTAAATTGCTTACTTCTTGGTCGCGCTGCTTTGCGGATTCAGATTGGTCAGGCGGCCGCTCTCGGTACCCGCTGCTTCGTCGATGACGGCGTTGATGAGCGCCGGTTTGCCTGCCGCGATCGCTGCGCTCAATGCCTGCGTCATTTCTGCCGGCGTGGTGACGTGGTAACCGATGCCGCCGAAGGCTTCAATCATCTTGTCGTAGCGCGCGCCCTTGACGAACACGGTCGGGGCAACGTCCTTGCCTCCGGTCGGATTGACGTCGGTACCGCGGTAGACGCCGTTGTTGTTGAAGATCACGGAGATGACCGGCAGCTCGTAGCGGCAGATGGTCTCGAGTTCCATGCCGCTGAAACCGAAAGCGCTGTCGCCTTCGATGGCCACCACCGGCAAACCGCTTGTGACCGCCGCACCGATGGCGTACCCCATGCCGATGCCCATGATGCCCCAGGTGCCGGAGTCGAACCGCTTGCGCGGCTGGTACATGTCGATGATGCTGCGGGCGTAATCGAGGGTGTTGGCGCCTTCATTGACGACGTTGATGTCCGGGCGCGTCTTGAGCACATCGCGGATCGCGCGCAGTGCGCTGTGGAAGTTCATCGGCGACGGATTCTGGTCGAGGGTGGCCGCCATCTTCGCCAGGTTTTTCTGCTTGCGCTGTGCGATCGCGCCAGTCCATTCGACGTCCGGCTTGCCGAAACCGGCATCGATGCCGGCCAGCAGGGCCGATACGCAGGAGCCGATGTCGCCGATCAGCGGCGCGGCGATCGCCACGTTGCTGTCGATTTCGGTGGGCGAGATGTCGATCTGGATGAATTGCTTCGGTCCACCCCAGGTTTTACCCTTGCCATGGGCCAGCAGCCAGTTCAGGCGGGCGCCGATCAGCACCACAACGTCGGCTTCCGCTAAAACGAAGGAACGGGCGGCGGCCGCCGATTGCGCATGCGTGTCGGGCAGCAGGCCTTTCGCCATCGACATCGGCAGATACGGGATGCCGGTTTGTTCGATCAACGCACGAATGTCGGCGTCGGCCTGGGCGTAGGCGGCGCCTTTACCCAACAGTATCAGCGGACGCTTGGCGCCTTCCAGCAGATCGAGCGCACGCTGGACCGACTCCGGCGCCGGAAGTTGACGCGGTACCGGATCGACCACGCGCACCAGCGATTTTTTGCCGTGTTCGGCGTCGAGCGACTGCGCCAGCAATTGCGCCGGCAGATCCAGATAGACGCCGCCGGGACGGCCGGACACGGCCGCACGAATCGCGCGCGCAATGCCAATGCCGATATCTTCGGCTTTGTTGATGCGGTAGGCTGCTTTGGCGTACGGTTTGGCCGCATTGAGCTGATCCATTTCTTCGTAATCGCCCTGTTGCAAGTCGACGATTTCACGTTCGCTGGAACCGCTGATAAGGATCATCGGAAAGCAGTTGACGGTGGCATTGGCGAGTGCCGTCAGGCCGTTCAGGAAACCGGGCGCGGACACGGTCAGGCAAATCCCCGGCTTTTTGGTCATGTAGCCGGCGATGGCCGCCGCATTGCCGGCGTGTTGTTCGTGGCGGAAACCGATGAAGCGCATCCCCTCGGCCTGGGCCAGGCGGGCCAGGTCCGTGATCGGAATGCCGACCAGACCGAAGATGGTGTCGATGTCGTTGTGTTTCAGGGCGTCGATGACCAGGTGGAAGCCGTCGGTCAGTGCCCCTGAGGGCGACTGGAATTCTTCTAATTGAATGTCGTTTTTCATAATGAAATCTTCTTCTCCGTTTCAAGTGAACCCATCATAGCGAGCCGCCCATGCGCCACTCATTGACCGCGGTCAATTTTCGACG
>NZ_FNOR01000028.1 GCF_900107095.1 Collimonas sp. OK242 | reverse complement strand
CAGACCGTGGCAGCCAGTACGCAAGTGCCCAGTACCAAGCATTGTTGACCAGCCACGGTTTCATCTGCAGCATGAGCCGTAAAGGGAACTGCTGGGACAATGCAGTTGCCGAACGCTTCTTCCTGAATCTCAAGATGGAACGGGTGTGGCAGCGCCAATATGCCAATCACGCGGAGGCCAAGATCGATATCGCCGCCTACATCGTCGGCTTCTACAACAACGAACGTCTGCATTCAGTTCTGGGCAATCTGCCGCCCTCCGTCTACGAACGGAACATGGCAGCAAAAAAACCTATCGCCGTGTCCGAATTTACTTGACCACTACAGTATCGACCTGCCACGCTTCGAGCGACCCAGATTAAGCTTAAGGTTTTTCACCCCAAGGGTTAGCGCAGAAATTAAAGGGGGATCTCATCTTGTCTCAAAGATTTTTATCAATTTAGCATTTTTAACACTATAGCTTAAATTAAAATCCAAGCCCCCATGCGGCGAAAAAACTACCGTTACATCGTTTTCGGTGATCCCGCTAAGCCAACGAAAAATCCCTTGTTTCAAAGCTTCCTCTTTATAAACTCCACGCCCAAGACGCTGCCAATCCCCTAATGAAGGAATACCTACTATCCATTTTGCAATTCCGTCTCCCCCTTTGTAAGTGATTGTCTTTCC
This sequence comes from Collimonas sp. OK242, assembly GCF_900107095.1. Classification (GTDB taxonomy): domain Bacteria; phylum Pseudomonadota; class Gammaproteobacteria; order Burkholderiales; family Burkholderiaceae_D; genus Collimonas. Next base: position 37,531 of record NZ_FNOR01000028.1, on the reverse strand, counting down.
GTCATTGGATATATCTACAGTAGGGATTGTTTGATTCATATAGAGCTCCTCTTGCTAAGGGGTTGATGTTGACGCTGGGGGAGTAACTTTCGCCCAACGGTTGCGCAACCCCCGCCGGCTGCACATAATCAGTTTTAACGCTCCCAGTAGGATAATCATAGAAGGTTTGATTCCCCCCACCCGGATATTGGATAGCCGGAGTTTGCGGAGCAATTTTTCGCTCAACTGTCACCAGTGGCGTAGCTGTGGTCTGAATCGGTTGGACCATGGAGACATCTAGCTTCATGTCGGAAGTAATGGCCATAGCACCAGCGTACATAGCCAACCAGATAGGTCACAGCGTAAAGATGCTTTTGGAGAAATACGCCCGGGGAATACCGGGTGCAGATGGTGGAAATGAGCGCCGCTTGCTAGCGCCGGCCATAGGTGGAAGTACAAATTCTTCCCCCGACTCTTACCCGGCCGGCCATTAATCCGTATTGGCGCAGTCACTCGCGAACAACATTGCGTTCATTTCTCATTTCACGCCTCTTGCGCCGAAGGTGTAGTGTAGTACGCTACGTCGAATTTGCCACAAATGGCCGCTACATCAACGATCAATAATCAAATACTGATTCGGATTCTTCCAAGTAATCATACGATAGCCCGTCAATATAGTTGCTTGTTCGCGGTAGAGGTCGACAAGCTCTGCGGGGCTCCAATCTCGACCGCTTGCAAAGAGCGCTCCTAATTCAATAAGTGCACCGACAATTTTCTGTCTATCCGCAACATCCGAAATTGGACTCACCAATTGATCGCCCTCTGGAACAAATCCCAATGCAATCAAACTAGCTTCGACGCTAGGCTTGCCACATACCACTCTTGCACGGGCTCCCGCAATATCTAGAACAACAATTTCATTCTCTATGATATTCATTATTTCCAAAATTGCGCCCATGATGGGTACCCTTTACGAAACGATATACACCTTGAAATTATTGCAATCTTTCACGGCAACTCGACCCGCAGATACTCAGCCTGTTAAATCGTTAAATCAATTTACAGGCTTCAAGAAGAAATAATTTCAAAATATTCAAAGCTTGTGCTTCATTTTTAGCCCAAGCCAATTCATTTTTTTGTCCACGCTCCGAGTAATAAATTCGCCATTCTTCGCCAAATTTGTCTAAACAGAACGCCTCATCTTTATCTGCATATAACGAATATGATTCCGCAGGAATATTTTTCCTGATACAAAAATCAATCAGCTCTTGTTTTGTCCAACTCATTTACGAATCCCGTCCAGTGAATAGCTGTTTATATGAACACTGATTGCGGCTAGTTTTGCTTCCAATTGAGTGCGCACCATTTTGGTATCACCTGCATATATACGAAGGCATGGCTGAACTTGATTGATTACATTACTTTCGATGCACTAGCAATCTGATAGAAAATCTCCGCTGCATCATCGTCCAACTGTTCAATCTCCCTTGCTGTCAAGACACCAATCGTAATGTCCTTGAGACGCGAACGGTCAGAGTGTATTCCCTGCTCAAGCTCGATCAAGTACTCAATCTGTTTAGCAACTGATTGAAGCGCAACACTACCCGGATATTTGGAAAGTAATTCATCACATCTTTTTTTGCCGCTTTCTAACAACTTCAATCTCTCACTCATGGCGTAGGCACCTGTATCATTAATGGTTTATTCGGAACAAAGTACTGCGTACCGCCGCCTGTAGTTTGATATGGGTGGCTAGGCACTGTCCACGTGTCAAGAATATCCGCCGCAGTACTCTGCAAAGCTGGCAGTGGCTGCGAAGGGGTAAACATCATTGGAACGCGCCCAGCAGGATTAATTCCGACTGTTTCAGCAGCCGTTCCAACAGGTGCAAAATAATTACCAACTCTACCGTCCAGAACATTTTGAACGTAGTTGGTTCCAGGTGTAAGCTTCGTCAATAATACCGGCTGCGAGAAATCAATGCCATCTAAATGACCAAGCGCGCGATCAGCACTAAATCCGGCTTGACTATAAAAATCATAGGCCTTCCCATAACGACTTAGTTGCTCAAAATTCGATGACGCTCGTGCCACTTGGCTATCAGCGATATTACCAAGTACCGTAGCACGAATCGCCGCAGCATTATTTGCCGCAGTACTCACATCGAACAAACCAACCACGGCATCCGCTGCACGGAAAAGCGAGCCTCCGATACCTAATGCCAATGAGGCTATATTAATGTCTCGCTCCGCATCCCGCTGAAGAGCTTTCTGATACGCCGTTGTCGCTGGATCACCCAATGCGCCGGCAATTACGTCACCGGTCATACAACCCGCAGCAGGACAATTTGCCACCAGCGGGGAATACGCTACGCCACCTACAACCCGCGACGTGCGATATGTTCCCTCTGGCGCAGGGGGCAACGATGGCAAATAGCCTGTCGATGTAACCGACGACGCGGCGATTGCAGCATCACTCCAGTAATACGGTGATTTACTGCCGCCCGTCGCCCCTTGCACATAAGCGATAACGCCAGGATCGATCGGCGCCAATGTTTCAACGAACATTTTTGAACCAGGCGCTGCAGGCTGGAAACTCGCCGTATCGTAAATCGCTCCCGGCTTGGTCACATCCGGTATTATGTCCACCTTGTCAGCATAGACACTTGTACCAGTGATACCTGCGCGCCGTATAGCATTGTCTATCTGTTCTGGCGTATATTTTCCGTTGCTGGCATCAGCCAGTTGCTTGCCGAGTGCCTGTTCCTTCGGATGCAATTGCCTGTTGTTGGCATCTACCATCAAGCCTGCATTTGCCCCAGCATTGGCACTTTGGACGGAGCCACCAGCCAATGCGCCCGATGCCGCGCCAACCAGCGTCGCGCCGAGATTCATCATGTCGTTATAGGATTTTTGTCCGGCTGGATCTCTTGGGTCGTTCACGTATCCCTGGCTAAGCAGATAGTTGCTCAGGATAGGCGCCATCGCCTCAGCGCCCATTGCTGCCGCAATACCACCAGCAGCGCTGGTGCCGCCGATCTTCGCTTCGATTAAGCCAACGATCCCATGCAACGCCATCTTTTCGAGAGAACCTTCAGCCAAATTATTGGACTGCGCGATATCCCCTACGACATTGGTCAACACCGCACCAACGAGATTGGCAGCCCGCTGATTCTCTTGCTGCTTCTGCTGTTGTGCCTGCAGATCCTGCGCTTGCTGCAACGTCAACGTATTTGCCAGCGACTGATTCGCTGTAGCTGCATCGCGGCTGGTCAGGGTTGTCGCGTTCGCTTGGCTCTGGGTGTCTTTCGTAACGTCGCCGCTGCCCGTGATCGTGATCTTGGCCGGACTGATCACGCTGTTGGTGCTGCTGGTCTGGTCGCCACTCTTCGGCATGCCGACATTACCGCCGAGATTGCCCAGTACATTGCCCATCACATTGCTGGCGATGCTGCCGGTCGAGGCGCTGACACTGACGCTTTCCGAGTTGGTGTGCTGCGTGTTGGTCAGGTCGCTATAGGTCAAACTGGCCGTTTGCAGGCCGTTCTTGTCCGGCGTGGCCGTGCTGGTAATGGCTGCGCCTTTCAGGTCCGTATTGCCCTTCACCTTGATATCGAAACCATCGCTGCCGGCGGCGATGCCGCTTTGGCCGACCGCGCTTTGGTAGTTGTGGTCAACCGATTGTTTCGCATAGCTGATACTGCCGCTGACCATCTGGCCGACGCAGATCGGGGGAACACAGATACTCAAACTGAAGCCGCCGCTTTCCTGCTTGCTGTCGAAGTTGCTGACGTTTTGCAGGGTCCAGATGTTGAGGTCGCCGCCCACATCGGCTGTGACCTTGTTGCCGGCCAGCTGCGCACCCTTCATATTGAGATCGCCGCCGCTCTTGACGCTGAGTTGATTGGTGGCGCTGATCTGCGTATTGTCGTAGGTCGTCTCGGTGCCGTTGGCATGCCCCTTTGACACCGATGCGCCGATCTGGAAACTCAAACCGGTCTGCTGGCCGTTGGAGCCAAGGGTAGCGCCAATGCCGGCGCTGCTGCCGCTGTTGGACGATTGCAAGTCGGCTGTGCTCTTGGCAGCGCTCAGATTGATATTTTTGGCGGCATCCAGACTGATATCCTGAGCCTGCAGCTTGGCGCCTTCCATGCTGATATCACCTTCCCGGCTGGTGATGGCAATGGTATTGGCTTGCGCAGTAGTGCCGCGTGCCTGGGTCGCGCTGTTCTTGCTATCCTGCCTGCTTTGGCTGGTGCCGAGATTCACACTAATGCCGAAGCCACCGCCACTGCTACTCGGATTGGGATCCGTTGCTTCTGCAGAGGAAACGGTCGGAGACGCACCGTTGACAAGCTTATAGGCGTCGTAACCGGCCTTGAGAGCCAGTGCGCCCTTCAGACGGTCATTGCTGGTGTGCTGGCTTTCGGTGGCCATGTCCCCTATGCTGGTGAGCGCGCCGCCGATAGCGCCCGTTAAACTACTGCCCAAGGTCACGCTGTGGGTCTCGGCATGGAATTGACTGCTGCTACTGTCCTGGATCGCCTGCAAGTCGACCGCATTGCCGCCGATGCTCATTTGATTTTTAGCCAGCAATTCCGCTCCCTGGGTGGTCACATTACCCTGGCCGGTGCCCTTGTATTGCTTGTCCAGTCCGGCCTGCATGCTCAGATTGCCGCCATTGGCCGAAATCAAGCTGGTGCTTTGCACGACACCGTTGCCGCTGCCGTTCTGTTCCGCGCTGGTTTGGCTGTAATTCGTGAAGCGGAAATTGGCGCCACCCATAACACCGATGCTGGTGCCGCTGCTGTGGCTGTCACTCTGCGAGGTCTGTGTATTGGCCGCAGCAAGCACATTGATATTGCGTCCGGCGTTGATGCCGATGTTTTGATCGGCGGTCACGGCACTGGCGGTGATCGTGGTGTCGCGCCCGCTGCTGGTGTTGACGTTAGCGCCGCTGATGTCGCTGCCCACCTGCGTGACGCTGGTGCCGTTCTGGTGCTGATCCTGCGCACTATGACCGTAGCTGACACCTGTCAAGACACTGCCCGACAAACCGCTGCTCTTTTCCTCGGCAGAGTAACTGTTCTTGTTGGTTTGCTGCGCACTGACGATATTCAAGTCACGTCCGGCGTTGATGTTCAGGTCATCCTTAGCAATGACCTGGCTGCCTTGCACGGTGGTGTCCCGGCCCGACTGAATGGCAATGCCCTTGCCAGTGAAACTGCTGCCAATGGCGTCCGTTGTATCGCTATTCATCTGGGACCGGCTGCTTGACGACGACAGCATGCCATGCGACGTGGTGTAAATCGCCTGATCCACGCTGCTGGTTTGTTGCGCCGTGCCAATATTCACATCACGCCCGGCTAAGGCAGTCAGTTGACCACCAGCATTGGCGGTCGCTGCTGCCGCATTCAAGTCCTGACCCGCCATCAGGGCCAGATTACCGCCCGCATTGATGGCCGCACCGTTTACCTGTGTCTGTTTGGAATACAGGTGATTATCGCTGTTGTAGGTGACGTTATAGCTGCTTTGGGTATTGACCGCCTTCAGGTTCAAATCACGACCTGCCACCAGCGCCGCATCGCCGGTGGTATTCACCGCGGCTGCAACCAGATTGATATCACGGCCCGCCTGGATTGAGAGCTGATCGGCGCTCACACTGGCAACGCGGCCCAGCACTGTGTTGACGCCTTGTACGCTGGTCGCCGATATCGCATCGGTGCCCATCGTCACATCCCGCCCAGCCAGCACGCCGACACGGTGGCCGGAAATACTGCCGCCATTGTTCAGAATGTCATTCTGCGCTACCAGAATGGTCGTGCCGTCTTTGCCCGTGCTGCGGATATTGCCGGTGTTGGCAATATCTGTCGCGTGGATAATCATGTTATTCGAGGCTTGCAGCGTGCCGCCGTTTTTGAGAGTGCCGTTGATCGTGAGATCGATATCTTTACCCGAGATCAACGCGCCGGTCGGGGAAATGTCGCCGGCATCGGCACGCGTCAGGTACACGACAGGAGCCAGCACCTGGGTGTGGCTGCCATCAGGCAGAGTCACGTCCTGCGACACCATCCAGACAATATCGGAGGTCAGCGAAGCCATTTGCTCGGCAGTCAATGCAATGCCGGGCGTAAGTTGGAATTTCTTGGCGGTGGCAACCCCTGCGTCCATCAAGGACTTGTACTCTTCTTCATTGCTGGCGTAGCCGTCGAGGAAACGCTTACCAGTCAACTGCGCAACCTGATTGGTGACGACTTGCGCCTCATAGAAGCCGTCGCCGAGACGTTTTTCTGTCGTCTGTGGATTGATGCCCAGGAGGCCCAGCATGTAGTCGCTGGAGAGGAAAGTACCGTAATTGGTAAATGCCGGATCGGTTTCGACCAAGAAGTGCTGACCAGGATTGGCTTGAATCGTAAACAGGCGATTGTTCGGCAAGACTAGGTTCGGCAACGGATTGCCGGCGCTGCCGATGGTTTGATTGCTTCCGCCGACACCCGCACCGCTGCCTGCCGTGCCACCTGCAGCAGCGATGCCATGGCCGCTTGCGCCGGTGACGGTCTGGCTACCCTGATTAGATCCCAAAGCCAGGCCGCCAACAGTCGGCACTGCAGTAGCACCTACACCTTGGCCCAGAGCGGGGTTAGCACCGCTGTTGGGTGCGGTGTTCTGTTGCACGGTCCAGACCGCCAACGCCAGCGGCGTCGAAGGCAACGTGACGTCGTAGGCGGCAGGACTGCCGTTATCGTAGTCGTAATAGTTTTGGTGAGGATGGCCGTTGACGTAGTGGTAGTAATTTTCACCAGCAGTCATGTGATTGACCGTATCAGTGGTCCCTGTCGCGCCAATGTTATTGATGTTGCCGGTTGTCCCCGACAAGGTGCCGCCGGAGATGATCGTGCTCTTGTCGTTGGTGATATTGCCCGACAAGACCATACCGCCGCCTGAACTGATCTTGCCGGGATCGCTGCTAGTAACGACTGTCTTCGAGACAGTCTGGGTATAGTCGTGTTTGTAGAATTGCTCGAAACGGTTATTACCCGGCACCACCAGCACAATTCCGCCGTCGCCACTGTCGCTCCACGTGACCTGATCTGGCGTGTACAAAACGGTTGGCGCAGCGTGTGTCGCATATTCCGTGACATGGGTCGTCAGCGTCGGATCGACTTGTTGCGTGGTCGCGAAGTGCGCATTGGTATTGTTCAATTGCGCCGTCTGGAACACCAGATTGCCGCCGGCGTCGATAGTGGCCGAACTGTTAGTGATGCTGTCCGCTGTACCGATGGCTTTACGGTTGGCGTCAAGTGTGCGAGCGAAAGTCATGTCGCCCAGACTCTGGATGATGGCATGCTCGCGGTTGACGACGGTGGCAGCACCAATGTTGATGCTATTGCGGGCGGCAATCGCTCCGGCCTGACTACTGGCGACATCGACATCATTGGTCAACGATTGCGCACCAAGGGCAATATCGTCGCCATATATACGACCCGTATTCGTGATGGCGTTGGCGGCCTGGATCGTGGTGGCGCTGGCATTGAAGAGGCCCGTGGACTGATTATCGATATTGGCCGCATTCAAGGTTAAACCGTTTGCGGCAGTCAACGTACCAGTATTCGTGAAATTACCAGTGGTAGTGAAGGTCAGATTGTGGTTGGCGGTCAGCGTATTGCCCACTGCATTCGCGTAATCGCCTTGCAGATTGATCGTCGCGTCCTGCCCAGCAATCACTTTGCCGTTGCCAATCAGGGTCGGGGCATTGAGACTCAGATTTCGACCACTGGCGATCGTGCCAGCGGTGTTGTTCAGGTCACCAGAAGTGGCAAGTACGATATCGCTGCCAGCACCGGAAGAACTGCCGATCAAACCAAAAATGTTGTTGATACTGGCAACGCTTACATTGATATTGGCCGCCGCACCAACTCTGCCGCCAACATTGGTCAGCGTCGCGCCGCTCTGATTCAACTGTAGGTTTTGCGCGGCATATAGGCTGCCGGCGTTGTTGTTTACTGTACCGCCAGTATTGAGCACCAGATTGCCGCCGGCGATCACCTGTCCTTGCTGGCTATTGTCCAGATTGGTGGCATTAATATCGAGTTCACCATTGCCGCCGAGTGTGCCCTGTTGGTTTGTAACCTGGCTACCGCCGTTGATCTGAGTCAGGCCAGTCCCGATATTGGCAATGCGTCCCGCCGTATTGTCAATGCTGCTACCAAACACGGTTAATGTCGCCGTGCTGCCATTCGCCTCGATACGACCATTGGCGTTGTTGAGCGCACCGGTAGCGCTTGTGGTGACGCTGGCTGTCCCCTGGATCACGCCATAATTGTTCGTCAGCGTGCTGTTCGATTGCAGGACCAGATTATCTTTGCTGTAGACCGTACCGCCGCTGTTATCGAACGACCCGGCATGCAGATTGACCGTGCCGGCCCCGCCAATGAAACCACCGACGCTATTTGCAATCGTATTGCTGATGGCTTGAGCAGTGGTAATGTTCAACGGCGCGGCACCGACACTTTGCACCGTGCCTCCAGCGTTGTTCAAGCTTTGCGCAATAAGCGTGACAGCCTGCTGCGTGCCTTCGATCTTGCCGGCAGTGTTGTTGATCTGGCCGTTTGCGGCATTCAGGTTCAGGCTGCTGCCGCCAATATAGCCGCCAGCGCTGTTATCAACACCGCCTTGCGTCGCTGTCACATCAAGCTGTTTTTGCGCAAATACCGAACCACCCTGATTGGCGATGCTCGCAGCTGATACCGCCGCTTGCCCGTTGCTACCGATGCTACCACCTGCATTCGACAAACTACCTGCGCCGTTAGCCACATTGAGCGTCAAGGCGCCGCTGCCGGCTAGCGCAATCGTGCCACCATTATTGTTCAGCGCTTGCGGCGTCAGAGACAGGTCAGCGCTATTGGTTTGCAGCAGGCCGCCGTTGCTGTTGTCGAGCGTACCGACCACACCGATATGCGTGGCACTGGTGCCATACTGGATAATTTGACCGTGTTCATTGGTCAAATTGGTGCTGGTGATGTTGAGCTGATCGGCCGTGATCTTGCCGCTGCTATTGTCCAGTTGCGGCACAGTCAGCGCGACCGAGGCGGCGTCCACAATGCCATTGGCATTTTTAAAAGAAGCCGCGCTGGCTGTCACAGCATTGCCGGCTGCCAGTTTCCCGTTACTGTTGTCGAAACTGTTGACAATCGTGGTCGTGACATTGTGGCTGGCGGTGATCTTGCCACTGTTAATCGCACTGGCAGCGGTCAATGCCACGTCGCCATTACCGCCAATCACGCCAGCGTTGGCATTGGTGAGCTGACCGCTGGCATTGAGCGTTAACCCATCGGCGTTCAAGGAAGTGATGTTCCCCGCCGTATTATCGACGTTGGCTCCAGCAACGGTTAATGCGCCGCCCGACTGGATCGTTCCTTGTGCATTCCCAACGTCGCCGCTCACGTGGACGTTGGCCTGCCCTGCGGAGACAAGACGGCCTGCTTGATTATTCAGGCTGCTGGCGGTCAACGCCAATTGCCCGTTGGTTCCTATAACACCTTGCGCGTTCGTCGTTGTACCGCTCTGGATCGTCGCCGTGCCGGAGCCGGCATGATTGATCTGGCCGGAAGCATTATTCAAACTACCGGACTGGATCGCCAGATTCTGGGCGTTAGTCGTGATGACACCCGTGCTGTTATTGAGTACGCCTGTGGTCGTGACGCCCGTGTTTCCTGTGCCAGACTGGGCGATGTTCCCGCCAACGTTCGACAGAGTCGCCGAATTGCTGGTCAACTGCGACACATTGATGCGGCCCTGATCATTGATTACGGCGCCCGTTGCATTTAACGTTGCACCTGCGGCCTGCACATTACCGCCAGTATGATCAATATCACCGGCGCGCGCAGTCAAGACAACATTGCCGACAGCGTTGGTTTGCGCATGCGCGAGATTCAGACTTGCGCCGTTCATGGCAATATTTGCGCCAGCCAGATTCTGACCAGTTGCACTGATACCGCCAGCAGCCACCAGGTTGAGATTGCCAGATTGTGTGGCCTGGCTGTTGGTGTCAATACCGGCGCCGAGTACTCCGGTCGAGGCGATACTCTCCGCGAACAGCGTCAGATCTCCCTGAGCCGCTACCGTGCCGCTGTTGGCAATCTGGTTGTCGCTGGAAAGTTGCACTGCTTGTTGCCCATATACCGTGCCGCTATTGACGATGCCGTCATGGCTGTGTATCGTCACAGAACCGGTTGCGCTGGTGTGGCCTGCCAAGGTAATTTGGCCTTGAGCGTCCAGATTCAGGTCACCGGCCTGCGAGGCAATTCCCCCCAGACTTCTCACTCCTACGCCATTTTCTGTGCCCACGAGGCGGATCTTGTTGGCATACATACCGCCAAGTGCGGCTACGTCGATGCTGACGGTTGGCTTGTTATTGTCACCTTGGATGGTCTGCACACCTAAATCAGCAAAATTGACCTGATTTGTTCCTGTGACGACATTGAGCTGGTTAGCCCACAACTGGCCATTGACGGCGACAGATCTGGAAATCAAGTCCAACTGATCAGTATTGGCGGCGTTGAGACCGTTGATTTGGATATCGCCACGCGTCACGCGGAAAGCTTGCAGGCTGCCATCGCCGCCGAAAACGGGCGTGCCTGTCGTCAGAACGCCTCTTGAGGTGTTGATCCAGCCACATCCTGAGCATGTGATGCCGTTTTCGTTGCTAATAATGACTTGCGCCCTCTGTCCGGCCACTTCCAGATAGCCATTCAATTGACTGCGGCTGCCGCCCACCACCTCATTCAATATAACGTTGGCGCTGCCGCCAGATAAATTGGGGTTGCCTTGAACTTGCCCTGCGAGTTGCGTTCCGGTCACCACTCTGGAGTTGTTAAGGATTGCACCTTGGCTCCCGACTGAGAAAGAACTAAATTCGTTGTGCGACAAGCCAGTGGAATTCGGCTGCGCAATCTGAATCAAGGGAATGCCACTTGCCGTAACGCCAACGGTCGGACGCATGTTCGGCGCAGCCGTCGGGTTAGCCACGATCTGTGCATTCACCAGCGTGACGCCGCCAAACAGCGCAGCCACGGCAACGGCCAGTTGCGCGAAGCGCAGCAAGGGTGAACTGGTGCAACTTGACCCGCTGCCCACCCCCGTGCATTTACCCTGGATGGATATGTTCTCTGCTACCGCCATTAACATGCCACGTTTTTTGTTAAAAATTACGCGGTAGGCTTGCTTGTTCATAGTAAATCCAAGGTAAAAAAAGAGGTGATGTCCCGACTCATTGCCAACAGCATCAAACGTTGACGAAGAACCGGGGGTAACTAAAGGGTTATTGTTTACGTAGGGCCATGGAGATGAATTGCGACGCAATAGTGGACGTCGATAAAGATCCGCCAAGGTTAAAAACGCCGCCGAATTCTTCTGCGTTGGGGCCGAAGAACTGGATCAGGTCACCGCCGCCGCCCAAGCCGAATCCACTTGTCAGTTGAGGTCCACTGTAGTTTTTAGCCAACGCCGAATAGGTCACTCCCGTAAAGGTAAATGTGCTGGCGAATTTACTCGGATCAGTGGCTGTGGGTGTGCCGCTGCTTTCAATGAGTACAGGATTGCCCGCAATCGTGATAGTGACCTTTTGTGCAGCGTAGTCGACCGTCGCTACGACGTCCGAGGAGTACAAGGCACGTGCTTCTTGCGACACGCCCGATGTACTGGTTCCTTCCAAAATGGATTGAAAGGCTTTGCCCGAATAGATTGCTGTGCCCGAGGCTGGCCATGCCGTTGCCGAAGCATCGACTTGGTAACCTGGCAGATCAAAACCGCCTGTATGGGCATTGTCGATATTGTGCCAATGGACGTTTTGCACGAACTTGGTGGCATTCGGCGCCAGGATCTGGATGTTTTTGTTGGCTGCCGTATTGCTGATCGAAAAAACGTTGGTCGCTGTCACACTGCCTCCCGGCAAGCCGGATGGAAAAGTGAAGTTGAAGGGAGCCGTAGTGTCGTTGACACTGGTTGACGTATGCGTGAATGTGATGTTGGCGGAAGCATCAATCGTCCCACCGAGATCGTACCCATTTACCTCTCCGCTGCCGAAATCGTCCCCCATGCGTTTAAAGGCGAGAGTATTGACTACGGGCGTCGTGGCCGGCGCGGTTGTCTGGCTACCGCTGTTGCTGGAAGACGTATTTCCGCTATCGCCACCACCACCGCCGCACGCGCTCAATGCGCCCAGCAAGACCAGGCTGGCAATGGCTGTGAAGTGAAAATCAACGTTCTTTCGATAAGTGTTTTGCATAGCCATTTTCTTTTTTTAGGGTGAGGATTAATATTGATAGGTCAAGTTGAAACCGACAGCAGGCATAGTGGTATTGAAACCTTGCGGCTTATACAGCGCCCAGCTGGAAAACACGTCGTAGGTCAGGCCGAACAAACCGCCGCGCAGACCGATTGCGGCGCCAGCCAACTTATTGCCCAGCAAACCGGCATTGCTGGCTCTATTAGCTGTCTGCGGCCAGCCGCTTACGCTGGGGCCATAGACCTGCCCATAGTCGAGGCCGACATAGGCAGACTGCCCGCTGTTGGCAATCGGTAGATTCAATTCGTTGCGCAAATAAAATCCGCGTTCAGCAGCCAGGGTCAGTTCGCCATCGAAGCCGCGCACCGTGTACCGGTTACCGATGCTGAATTGATCCGCCAGGATCAGCTGCGAACGAGAGGCTTGACCGTGCAGTGTGCCGATGTAGGTCACTGGCTGATCAGCGATCTTGAACGGCACGCTCAATGTGGCGTCGATGGTCTGCAAGGTGTAGTGCAGGTTGTTGGTGGCAGGATTTTCTTGTCCGTTCAGATCTTTCAGATAGGTCTGACCGTTGAACCAATTGACACCCCATCTGTTAGCGACAGACAGATCCAGTTGCGCGTTGCCGAAGTAATGCGTATGCACCCATGCCAGCTCAGCGAACGTGGTATCGCGGTTTTGCAGCTGGATTTCGGCATCGTCCACATAGGCATGGCTCCAGCGCTTGCCGACCTTGAATTGCCAACTGTTCTTTTGCGCCTGGTCACGCTGGAACAGCTGCGCAATCTTCAGTTCCAGATTGCGCGACTTGCCATGCGAAATAAATGGCTGACTCGCTTGCGCCACCGCTTGATGATAATCATACGTGCTACCTGAGACCGCGAAGTTCCAATACCCGAAAGGGATAGCGTAGTAAATATTGTTGCCGGTAGTGCCGCGCTGGCCGGCCTTGCGGTCGGCATCGGTGCTGATGCCGATATTGAATAGATCGTTGAGCCCCAAGGGGTTGTCGACGGCCAGATTCAAGCCCGCCTGCAGCTTGCCGGTACCTTTGGCGCCGCTGTCGTCCAGCGTACCGGTCAGCTTCCACGGTTTGCTGCGTTTCACGGCAATCACCACATCGCTTTCACCTGGTGCATCGCCGGGGACGATCTGCATATCCACGTCCTGGCTGGGAACCCGCTTCATTTGCTCTAACCCCTGCTCGAGGTCGCGCAGGTTGAGCAGGTTGCCGGGGCCGGTCGGAAAAGCGGTTTTCCATGTGCCGTACAGAGTAGGATCGCTAAAGCGAATTGCTCGGATCACGCCAGGCACCAGGACCAGTTTTAATGTACCGCTGGCGAGATCCTGCTCGGGAATCCCCAGGCGCGTGGTGCTATAGCCCTGGGCTAAAATTTGATTGGTCACCCGCTTGACGATCACATTCAGACCTTCTTTACCGACGCAGGCTCCTTCATACTGGCGAAGGTAATTGACTGCAAACCGGAAAGGATCGTGCGGTAAGTCACTGGCGCCCGCGGCGCGAATGGCTGGCGACAGTTGGGCAGGAACATCGAGGACAAACTGGCGAATCACAAAGCACGGCGATTCGGCCGGCAGCGCCAGGCTGCCCATGTCTTCCGCTGGCGCAGCGCCTTGCAAATTGACGTTCGGCGCCTGCAACTGGCGCTGGCGCTCCTGCGCTTCGGCCTGGCTGCGACGGCGCTGTTCTTCGCTGTCCGTTGTTTGTACCGTTTGAGCACGAACGATTGGCAATACGGACGCCAACAGCAATACCAGACCCATCCCCTTGGCAAAACCTGACAGATTCCCCTTACGTTTAAAACGCTTCCCCATACATTACTGCCTTTATTATTGTTACTGACGTATTGAGATGCGTTGACGGATTTCACGCTCTCATTTTTTATATAAATTGAAGAGATGCGTCAAAATATCGCATCTTTGATTGACGGTATATAGAACTTTAGTTCCTTTTTGCGCGCCATCGGCATGGTGATAGCCACACCATTCCCTCGTCGGCAAGGGGAAAGACTTAAAATATTTTGACCCCATATGCGGGTTGCACACGCGCTTCATATTCGGCAAGACGACTCACCAGCTGCGTCCGATTTTCCATCTTCAGCTTTTGGAAAATGCGCATCAGATGGTGCTTGACTGTCATTTCGCTCAAGAAGATCGCTTCTGCAATTTCTCGGTTTGTTTTGCCTTGAGCCACCCAGCGCAGAATCTCGCGTTCGCGTACGGTTAAGGAAGATAGAAGCGCTTCAAAGGCATTCACATTGTTCAGATTCTCAATCACGCGACACAGCACTTCGTGCATGATCGGGGCCAATTGCCTGAGCATGGCGATATGTGTTTCGCCTAAAACACCCGGAATGCGATGGAAGCTGTGATAGGTACCAATGCAGCGCTCGGTATCGTAGACGGCATGTGCGGCAACGTTTTTCATGCCATGACGCTGAAACTGCTCAAACCAATGTTGGGGTATGTCTGGCCAAGGCACATCACCGTCAAACAGTTGAGGCTCACGCGTCAACAGCCAGCGGCGCAAAATTGGCGTATCAAGGCCGCCAGCTTTATTACAAATATCTTTCAAATGCTCAATGGGGTAGTCGACAGCAATGATTCCATCAGTGCCGACCCCGCCGGCATGAATACGGCCGTATCCACAACCCAATGTTTCGTGAGGAAAAATAGGCCGAATTGCTTCACGCGTCCATTGTTTGAAGTCGTCGATCGTTTGAACTGAGGCAGCGTCGCGGATTAAGTGATCAAACAATACGTTTTTATTTTTATCAGCGTCCTCGGTTAATAGAGGTACTTGGGTCGCGGTCATATATTTTTTATCACCTTCTCATTTTCAAATCAGAAATGTGATCGCCAAGCGACATCTTGCAATGTCAGCCGCCCAGCCCGATCCGGACGTACCCAGCCACAAACTAATCAACAGCGCGAGCGGCTTCCGGCGCTCAGCTCTGGTCACGATGACCTGGTGACCGTTCGTGATCTCCGCATGCTTCCCCATTGTTGCTTTCTTTGTAAATGTTGCAATTAAATTTGCTCGATTTTACAAAATAGCATTCTATTTATCTACAGAAACTCTTTGAAACATGTATTGTTTTGCAATCTTTGACACATTTGTGGGTTTTTGGCATCAAAAAGGCAAGGCGTCACTCTCCAAACACAAGCAAAAACCAATTACGAATCGCTAGTCTCGGTATCAAGAGCTGCCTTGCCGGGGTCGTGGAAGACCTCAAGGCGGACCGCCTCCTGCGCCAGGCGTTCGGCATCGCTAATGCCAAATGCCGTGCCACAGGCTGGGCAGCACAATCTACGCTCGCCGTTGGGCATATACCCATTCAAATATTTCTCACCATCGACGCCGCAGCGCGGGCAACGAATATGCGGACGTGCCTTGATTCCCAAGCGTACTTTCTTCTCCCACTTGCCAGTGGGATCGAGTTGCAACAGCCATATCCTGAATTTCTTTGCCCAGTTTTGGATGGCGTCGATACTGACCCCAAGGCGTCGAGCCGCTACGTTGTACGGAATTTGCTGGGATAGCAGTCGAATAAACAGGGGAAGTTTTGCGGCACGCAATCGGAACAACGGTGTACCAGCTACACGGTTGAAATTCTGTTTGCATGTCCGGCAGGCAAAGCGCGGTAATGGATGGCATCCATGTGGCTTTTGCTGCAAGATCGTCCGGCGCGACCGACAATACGGGCAAGATGGTGGGTGCAGACTTTTGGAGTACACCTCGGCTAATTCCCGCTCCAAATAAGCCGTCAACGCCATATCTTCGGTATCCGCAAACTCGGTCCTCGCTCTTTGAACATGCGGCTGATCAATCAGAAATTGGCGTCCTGTCGACGTTGTTGCACGCGATTGTGAAGGAACTGGCAGAGCGCCGCTTCTGGCAATGATCTTCTTGAGCGCTTCGGGATGAGGTTTTGCGGTAGGAATGCCGAGAGACTGCCGACGCAGGCGGACCTGTCCAGGGCTGAGATCCAGTTTTTTTGCAATCGCTGGATCGGTATCCGTTCCCAGCAGTGCCTCTCTCTGCTTTGTCCACGTCAGGGCAGCGGTACTGAAACGAGCGATTCTCAATTTGTGACGGCGCTCTCCAACAGTCTCAGGAATGCACCCCAACTGCGACGCAATCGTGCCATCTGAAGCCGTACCAAGCAAAGCATCCATCTCGGCAGTCCACTTCACAACAGCGTTACCGACCTGGGCAATCCCCAGTTTGCGACGACGTGTCCCGACGCTTGGAGCAGGGATCCGTAACTGCGCAGCGATGACTGGATCTGGTGCCGTCCCCAGCAAAGCGTCCATCTTCTTGGTCCACGCCACCCAAACGACAGCCGTATTGAAAGGCGCAATCCCCAATTTGCGACGACGCATCGCGACGCTTTCAGGGAGGATCTGTAATCGCGCAGCAATCGCCGCATCTGTCGTCGTCCCCAGCAGAGCGTCGGCCTTCGCAGTCCAAACAAACGGTGGACGGATACGCCGCGGAGTCGACGGGAGACGCTTTTTAGGACAAGGGTTGGCCATAGTTGACGAATAGAATCAGACAGCGATACAGCCGGACAGTTTATTGCAAAGAACCTGTCCCGCACTACCACTGTTTAAATTCAATACTGATTCAAGATAGCCGATGTCTCGACAGCGGTTTTCTAAACAGCGATCATCTACCCTGTTATTTGCCATCTTGAAGAACCCGACAGCTTTTCGACGAAAGTAACAAATGATTGATAATTTCACGCTCGATACCGCGAGCCATTTCTCTGATACATAAATTGCACTGGATTTCATCAATGGAATAGTCTGGGATCGTCATAGCGCCAGGCTACGTTAGCCTGGCTAGTCTTCTTTGATCTATTTCACTTCTCATCATCTCTGAAGCTCTCTATAGAAGCTACGCTTGAATACCTAGTCAGAGAGAGGTATTACATACCTCTCTTATATATAACAACATATTGGCCGTTGGCCTCCCAACCGTTTAAAGGCAGGTGGTCAATGCGCACCTCTGCCACTGACACATCATCAGTGAACACAGTAATTTTTTACTTGATTGAGTAATTTTTAATCACCTAACAAACAACTCATCAGGATCTGCTTCAGCTTGACGCTTAGCTTGCGACATTTCCTCCCCCGACGAAACATCGGAATCGAACTGTTCGCGTTAGCAATGCAAGCGCACAGTGACATTTTTCACTGCCCCTTTTTCTCGATGACGACAAGTAAATCGCTCAATATCTGCTCTGAGGTGGAATCAAAGTCGTAGACACCCAAGCAGTTCCGCTGTTCAATTAACTTCTGTGCCCGCATTCCATCAATCGGCGTGACGACAATCCGTTCCCCATTCCAGGTCAGGATTTGTAGTTTTCTGCTTGCATTGATTTTTCCGAGAGCCGCTTTGACCTGAAGATGCAGCTCCTGCGTCAACGCGATGTTCATACTTTGTGTCGTCATAACCTTCTGGGTATTGCACTATCTAACTGGAATCTGCCGCCATCCGGCCACCGATCGCCGTACCTATCGACTAAAATCCGTTACTGGCTCGACCTCTTCCGGTACTCATCGTTTGCGCCAATCAACCAGTTACCGTTCGCGCACAAGCAAATCATTAATTCCCACTAAATCAACCTCCTCCAAGGTGCCCGCGGCTGCCTTCAATTTAAGCCCTTGCAATAAGGTGTCATAACGCGCTTTGGCCAGATCCTTTTTCGCAGCGTAAAGCTGCTGCTCCGCATTGAGCACATCCAGATTGATTCGAATTCCCAGGTGATATCCGGCACGATTGCCTTTGACTGCACTTGCACCCGACTCGACTGCAGAATTCAAAGCTTCTATTTGCGCCAAGCCATTCACGACACCGGCAAATGCCTGTTGCGCATCAGTAGCGGCCTGTCGGCTTGCTGCCTCTAAGTCGGCCCGTGCTTTCCCCGCATTGGCAACGGCTTCGCTGACTCTCGCATTTGTCATTCCGCCGGAATAAAGCGGAATATTGACTTGCAAGCCAATCTGAAGCGATTTCGATCGTGTCGCATAGTCGTTCGGTGTGGTCAGACTGTTCGAGGCATAGTTGCTGCCATAAGAACTGGTCAGATCGATCGTCGGCAGATAGTCGGAGCGATTTTTCTTGATGTCCACTTTGGCGGCTGCCAAGGCCGCAGTTTGTGCACGCACGCTGGCATTATCGGTACGCGCGTGGTCCATCCAGATACGCGCATCCATCGGAACCGGTTCTGGCAGCGTGACCGGCGCGCCCAGTACGGCAAGATGATCCAGTTCCTTCCCAGTCACCTTCTCCAGGTCGGCGCGCTTGCTGGCGAGATCATTCAGCGCTGCTACCTTTTGCGACCGGGCCGATCCCAGGCGCGATTTGGTTTCATCGATATCGGTCACGGAATGCGTGCCCAATGCATACCCACGCTTCACTTGCCCGAGCTGTTCGTCCAGTGCGCTGATTTGCGCATCGGCCGCCGCGATTGCTTCCTGCGCGATAAGTACGCCGAAATACGCTTCAGCAACCCGCAACAGCATGTCCTGCTCTGCTTTTGCACACTGTGCAGTGGCCTGCTCAACAAGCAGCTCCGATTCACGATAGGCGTAGAGATTCCCCGCGTGGATCAGCGGCTGCGTCAGCTGCAAATTCCACGCCCACGATTTCATATGGCGATCGACGGGATCCTCGCCGGTGAAGCGCGTATCGGCACGCGTATATCCCTTGTTGCCGACAACCCCGGCGGCTGGCAGCAATCCGGCGCGTGCTTGCGGAATCTTTTGCTGGGCGCTCTCTAACGCATAACGCGCAGATTCAAAGACCGGATCGCTGCCTTGCGCCAATCGGTAGGCTTCAATGATATCGACGGCGTAAGCGGAAACCGACAACGTAATGGCGGTGAGAAAGGTGAAACACACGCGAACGTAAAACGATTTTCTAAAACCTGGCAAGTCCATCATCGTTCGCGACCACTTTCCTGCAAGGCCTTTTGTACCGGTGACAACAAGTATTGCATTACTGTGCGCCGCCCCTCGCTAATTTCCGCAGTCACTTGCATGCCAGGCACCAGCTTGTATTTTTTTCCTTGCGCTTCCAGCGCTTGGCTGCCTAAGGACAACAAGGCCTTGTAGGTTGTCGCCGCGTTGGCTTTATTCGTCGCGGAAGGATCTTTACCGGAATCCTGCTGCTGATTTTGACCTTCGTTGGCATCAGCACCGATAGTCAATATTTCACCATCGAGCATGCCGTACTTTTGAAATGGATAAGCGGCGAGCTTCAGTTTGACTTTTTGCTCCGGATAGACAAAGCCTACATCGTCATTGCTGACCATGACTTCGGCGATTAACGGTTCGTTTTCCGGGACAAGAGAAAGCAAGACCGTGCCAGGCGTCACGACAGTGCCGATGGTATGGGTCGCGAGATCCTTTATGGTGCCGGCCTGCGGCGCCTTCAATTCCAGCAAGCCGGTTTTATGTTCTTGCTTGATGCTGTCTTGCTGCAGTTTGCGATATTGACCTTGCGCCTCCACCTCTTCGTTCTGCAAATCGCTGCGATATTTTGAGGTCACCTGCGCCACTTGCCTGCCGGCTGCATCAACCGCGGCGGCCAGGCTCGCCAAGGTAGATTCCTGCGCACGCAAATCGTTGAGCTTTTCGAGATATTCGCGCTGCTTGTCACGCACGGTGACTAACGGCGCGTAGCCGTCCTTTCCCATGTCGGTGTAGGCGTCGGACTGTTGCTTGAGGATCGGCGTTATTTCACGCAGCTTTGCCAATACCTCCTTACCCGCATCGTAGTCGCGTTGATTTTTTTTCAGCATCTCCTGCGCGCCGCCGAGTGCGTCGGTATAGGCACGTCTACGTTCGCTATATTGTGCAGCTACCTGGGTGTACAGATCAGCGGGATCATCGGTCTTTTTTACCAATTGCGATCCGGCCAATTCCGCATCTACCCTGCGCAATTGAAGCGAGCGCATGACGAGCTGAGTCTGCAGACTAGTTTCGTCGGCCCGCGCTTCTTTCGCATCCATACGGATCAGCACCTCGCCCGCAGCGACCGTCTGCCCTTCCTTCACCAGAATATCCTGGATAATCCCGCCATCCGCGGGCTGCACGATCTTCACATAACTTTGCGGCACCAGCTTACCCTCGGCGCTGGCCACAATGTCCAGCTTGCCGAAAATCGACCAGAGCATCAGGACGGCACACAGGACGATCACCATGTACATGACGGTACGTGGCAACCGCGCCGGCGGGCTTTCCTGAATGGCCAACAGACCTGGGGCGAAGTCGAGCGCCTCCGGCGATAGCACTGATTTTCTATCGTTCATCGGCTTGACCTCGATCTTGATACCCTAAGCACAAGCGCTTCATCGGATCTGCGCACCCATGCCACTGCCACTCCCCCATGGACTCAAAGTCTGAGGCGCCGTTGCAAACTGCGTATTGGATACGACTACGGCAGTGACGATATTGAAGCCAGTGAGATTACCCCGAACGCCATACTCATAGGCCAAATCCCCCCCCAGGGCCGTTGTGTTGCTATTGTCCAGATGAGCATCGAGCAGGCTGCTGGCGAGGCTCCATGCACCCGGTGCCGGATTATCTATTTGCGCTTGATCGAAAGCTCCTACCAGTTGCTGGAAGTCAAACGTTTCAACCTTGGTGTTTTTCAGCGTATCTGCCGATCTCGATGAATAGTCTGCAGTTGCTGCTTCGATGACTTGCAATGTCACCAGTTGCTGATTATCGGACGAAGCATACCAATCCTGAAACGTGACGGCATCGCTGCTGCCGACATCCAGAATCAGGTTGTTGCCGCTCCTCTGAAAAGCAAGATCGGCGTAACTGAATTTTCCGCCGAGAGAAAGCACGTTACTGTCTCCTGCATCTGCAACAACGGTATCCTGGCCATCCCCTAGGTTGAAGCCAATCACATTGCCACCAGGTCCTGTCGTAATCAGGTCGTTGCCGACACCACCTAACAGCAAGGAATTTTCGGCATTGCCGCCGATGGTATCGC
The DNA here is from genome assembly GCF_900107095.1 of Collimonas sp. OK242. Classification (GTDB taxonomy): domain Bacteria; phylum Pseudomonadota; class Gammaproteobacteria; order Burkholderiales; family Burkholderiaceae_D; genus Collimonas. The sequence goes on along the minus strand of NZ_FNOR01000028.1, from coordinate 16,227 downwards.
CCCCCGTGCTTCCGATCAGCAGACGACCGCTCGCGCCATCGACTTCCTGACTGCCATTGATAGCGACGGAACTGGTGCCATTTATATTGCCGCCAGAACTCGTAGTGCTGCCGGCAGTGCCATCGCTGCGGCTCCAGCTTTGTTGCGAAAAGACGTTCTCATATCGAAATTGATCGGTGCTGTAAGTCGACCCATCGGTATTGGTTGTGGTCACTGATGTTTCCGTCGTGATATCACTGTTCATCCGATCAAATCCCACTGTACCGTCGGTATGCTGCCATTCATCGCCTGTCTTGTTGTCAGCAATGTCGTAGTTGGTAATCAGAAAATCGCCCCGACCGCTGCTTGAATAGGTGCTATAGCTGCCATCGGCAAACTGGAATTTATCAATCGGAGCAGTTCCATTAAAGGTGTCCAGACTCTTCACCAGAACGCTGTCCGATGATGTTCCATACTTGATCAACAAGTCGTCCCCACGTTGAGCCAGTTGCAGGCTATCCGCCGTGATGCCACCACCAAATCTCAAGGTGTTATTGCCAGAGGTATCAGACGCCTCGGACACGGTAATATTGCCGTCACCGCGACGCAGGAAAAACGTATCTTGCGCCCCGCCGCCGACCAAGGTGTCATTGGCATACCCACCAATCAATACCTCCGCGGCTGCCGCAGTTCCGGTTAATGCCTGGTTACTCGTCGTCGCTTGCAGGATGTTGTTTGACGTAGTGACGATACTGATCGGCGCCACCACACTCCAGGCTGCACCGTCAAATGCGCTGATTTGTATCAAGTCATTGCCGGCCGTAGCGCCAGTCACATATTGCAAACCGCTTAATTGCGCGCCCGTCAGGTAAACAGGCACTTCTGAAGATTGCTGCTTGCCGCTCAACGTAAAGTAACCTGAATCGGTTCCAGTATTCGATACCTTGTACCAGGTAATCGCATTGTTGCCGGTATCGCTGGCACTGAAAAGACTGGACACCGCAATTGTTTGATTCAATTGCAAAACCTGATCGGTAGCGGTCACCGTAGGTATGTAGTCATCGGCCATCTGATGAGCAGCGGCCATAAACTGGTTCAACGTCATGACGCTGCCGTCGGAAAACTCAATGCGATTGACGCCGATAGACAATATGTCGGGCTCATCGCTGTACATAGTCGGTTCCAAAATACCGTCTTGGTACACGACCCATACATTCGAAGTCCCGTAATTGATCTGGAGAATATTGGAGTCTGGATAAGCAGGATCTTGCACCAAACGATAGTTAAGATCCTTCGCAAGCAGTCCGTCCGGCATGACGAGCGTCTTATTGGGAACGACGCCTCCGTAACCGTCCTGAATTTCCGCGCTATTTTCCATATCCCCTGTGTCATTGATGATGTCGGTAGCATCGCCATGCATCGATACATAATAGGTATTTGTTCCCAAACCTCCATCCATGTAATCAAACCCGGAGCCGCCCACTATCGTATCGGCGCCATCGGTTCCTATCAGCGTATCGTTTCCAGCACCGGCTACAATAAAGGAGCGATCCAAGCTTGCTCCTGACGAGGAATAATCCTGCCCCGATCCATAATCTGGATTGGTACTACTCGTCGTGCCAAGATTCACAGACACGTTACCATCCCCAGTATTGACGGTCCCCATAAACGATGCACTTTGCACCCCGGACGAGTCATTATTTGACGCCATCGTAATCACATCGTTGCCACCATCGCCGGTGATTGCATAGGTGCTCAGGGTACGCTGCACGTCGACGGTGGAGGCTTGATAGGTATATGCCTGGTTTGTAGTGCCTGCTTGAACTTCACGTATCACACCCGGCACTGTAAATCCAACGTCCCCATTCGGTAGCAGATTGTGTTCATCAGATAAGAGATTGGTCCCTCCTCCAGTAGAAGAAGGCGGCCCCATATCCACAACAGTTTCAGCAGTTACCTGCACCAATTTATAAACCGGCACCGTCTTATATCCCGTAACAGTGGTCTCATGCACTTGCGTCGTATCGACATTGTCGTCAATCGAATCGAGTGCCAAATTCCCGCCGCTAGCGGTAAGCTTGTCTATCTTGACGCCATTAAAGGTGTAGTTAACCACCCTCCCTGCAATCCCATTAGCGTCGTTGCGGTAGTAATCGCCAACATTGGCGCGGCTAACATTGTTATTCAACCCGGCACCACTCTTGCCGTTCGATGTCAAATCCGTGGTCAATTGTGCTTTGTACGCCTGCTCCAGCGTGCTGATCTTGCCGCTGTAGTCGGTTGCGCCACCACTTAGATTTGCTTGCTGTGCAGTTACCCATGTCTGTAAAAAGACGGGACTATCGTTATCGCCCCCCAACACCCAGCCGACATTTTGCGGCTGGGGGTTGAAATACCCTTTGATAATCGTCGTTGTATCCAAAGAGTTAGAGTTGATATAGAGATCCTTCCCAACTTGTACCGCAAAGAAATCGGAAAGACGCATTCCTTCCGGTAGCCAGAGCGTCTCAATTCCGGATTGAGTACTGGAGTTGATGGTCGTCACACCACCTTCGGTCAGCATGAACGCATCACTGGACTGACCGCCTATCAAAGTATTCTCACCGGTCCCGGCAATCATCGTGTCGTTACCTGTACCGCCGTACAAAACATCCAACCCGGTTCCGCCAACAAGAATATCGTTTGCATCCTCGCCGTACAGTGTGTTGTTACCGGAGCCGGCAACCAGAGTATCGCCATTGCCCCAGCCGTACAGCGTATCGTTACCGCTGCTACCGACCAGCGAGGCATTGCCGTGCGCCGCAAAAATCAGGTTGCCCCCATAGCCAGCGAGCGTGACAGGTGCAGATTGCGTCTGGGCAATCAACTGGTTCAGATTGAGAGTGGCGCCACCAGTAAATGCATAAGTCGTATTATCGGTAGTGGATAATCCTCCACCGACGGTGACGTTACCACCAGTAACGTCAGTAAGGATGATTGATGGCGAGTTGCCATTCAACATTATGCTGAAGGTCAGGTCGGACGGGGCGATGCCGGCGCCAAACTGCAAAGTGCTGCTCGCCGCGTTATAGATGTCGGCGTGACCAAACCCCTGGTTAAACACATAGGTGCTACCAGCCCGCGCGATCATAACGTCGTTGCCGCCGCCGGCAACCAGGGTATCCATTCCTGCACCGCCATTCAGGATATCGTCGCCACTGCCGGCGATCAACAGGTCACTTCCGCTTCCGCCAAGTAACGTGTCGTTACCGCCGCCCGCAATCAACGTGTCGTTACCGTTGTTTGCCATGAGTTGATTATTCAGATCATTGCCAGTACCTGTCAGATTCGCGCTGCCGGTCAATATCAAATTATCGAAATTCGACGCCAACGTGTAACTGATATTCGCTTGTACCGTCGCAGAACGATGCACGGCCTGTTCCACCAGCACGTCATCCAAGCTATTGACAACAAAAACTGTATCATCAGCGCTACCGATCAGGGTATCCGTGCCGGTTCCTGCAATTAGTGTTGTGCTTCCTGATACGGCAGTCAATGTATCGTTACCTGCGTTCCCCGTAATGACTGAATCCCATGTATTGCCGGTCCCGACTAGATTGGCCAACCCGGTCAGGTTCAAGGTTGCTATCGCATCAGGCAGCACATAGTCTACTGACGAGACAATTGTATCGTTGTGATTCCCTGACGATAATTGGATTACATCCTGGACATTATTCACAACAAAAGTGGTGTTCCAATTATAGCTAACCAAGGTTTCTGCACCGGCTCCGGAAACCAAGGTGTCATTGCTTGCACCGGCTATCAGTGTATCGTTACCGACGCCGCCCACCAGCAGATCGCTCCCACCTCCGGCATACAAGACATTGTTACCGCTTCCTGCGTTCAGTGTCGCATTGCCTCCCCAAGATGACAGTGTGTCGTTGCCGCTACCGCCCTGGACCGATTCGCCAGCTCCGACACTGAACAAAACGTTGCCATTGCCACCAGCAATCGTCTCAGACTGAGCGCCGGTCTGTGCAATCAATTGTGCTAAGGTCAAGGAAGTGCCATCAGTGAAACTTACCTCGCTCACAGCACTACTTAGTCCACTGTCCACCAAAATGGTGCCAGCGCCCTCGATCTCCAATACTCCCGAACCATCGCCAGCCAGAGCAGCAGTGACCGCCAAGTCACTGGCGGAAATACCAGTCCCGAACTGGATGACATCAGAACCACTTGTCGAGGTAATTTCGGCTTGACCGAATCCGGCGTTAAATACATAGGTATTATTACCCGCGCCACCAACCAGCTTGTCAGATCCGCCCCCAGCGATTAGCGTGTCGTCGCCGCTGCCACCGAGCAAGGTCGCATCACCACCACCGGCCACCAGCAACACGTTGTTACCGCCGGTGCCATCCAATATATCAACCCCGGCCCCACCATATAACGTGTCGCTGCCAGTACCGGCAAGCACCGTCGTCGCACCATCAGCAGTCCCCCCGTCACCGGCATAGAGCACATCGGTCCCGGAGCCCCCCGCAATTTGGTCGGTTCCTAATCCACCATACACAGTAACAGCGCCATTTCCGGCATGAATTTGTGTTGCCGCAGCGGCACTACCACCGTCCCCTGCATAAATAACGTCAGTTCCCCAACCGCCAAAAATCGCATCGACGCCAAGGCCTCCGTACAAAGTTGAGCTACCATCGCCCGCATAAATGCTAGTCGCATTGTCGGCCGTGCCGCCGTCACCGGCACGAATGACGTCGGTACCGGTTCCGCCATACAACACATCGTGACCAGAACCGCCGGTAATGTCCTCGGTGCCGGCTCCGCCGTAGATGGTGACGTTACCGCTGCCGCCAATCAGGGTATCGCTACCGCCCGATCCGAAAATAAGAGCGTTGCCGGAGCCACCATCGACATAGTTGAATCCGGTTTCAAATGTGTCAAAGTTAGAACCGTCGCTACCTGCATAAATGGTGTCACTACCGCTGCCACCAAAGATGGTGTTATTGCCACCGTGGCCGATCAGCATGTCTTTACCACTTCCGCCATAAATATAATCGTTGCCGCCGCCGCCGATCGCCAACACATTACCGCTACCGCCAAAAATGGCATTACTGCCGTCCCCTCCAAAAATCGTATCGTTGCTGGTTCCGGTATCGACATAGTTATCGCCGTTCGACAGGAAGATAACGTCATTCCCCGCGCCTGCAAAAATTGTGTCGTTCCCACCGCCATCCTGATACATTACGTCATTTTGGTCACCGAACTTCGCCCCTTCGTAGGAAGACGGCACGACCGCACCCCTGGGCCAATCCACGGAACTAAGTGTATAGTCAAGAGTGTTCGGTGTTTGTGTGACAGACCAATCTTTTGTGACAATATCGACGTTCACGCCACCAACAAAGAAATTGTTACCGGCACCCAACACCACCACGTCATTGCCAGCTCCCACAACCACCGCATCGTTACCGCTTCCACCCACAATCGTGTTGTTGCCATCGCCGACCGACAGGAAACTGCCCTTCTGACCAGAAGCCGCTTCTGTTTTTGCTTGCGCTATCGCGGTGGACAAATCCACCTGCGTATTGGCATAAATACGATTGCTGCCGTCAAGCGCAAGAATCACATCCTGCCCGCCACCGCCACTGATGATGTCGTCACCACTGCCGCCCGTAATCAAATCGTTGCCGGCGCCGCTGACAATCGTTTCGTAACCGGCGCCGCCGACGATAGTATTGCTGCCCGCGCCACCCACGATACTGGCTTCGCTGGTCGCTCTGGCGTCAACATAACTATCACCGGATCCAGTGACTATTGTGCTGGCGCCGGTTCCTACGTAGCTCGTGAAACCTGTTTTAGGGTCATACGTCACGGTAGGGGCGTCAGGCAAGTTAGGCTTACTATCGACAATGGTCGGTACGCCCGAATCATTGATCGAAATTGAACTGGTCGCAGCAGGATCGTCCGCAGATGCGTTTGGATTATTCAATGTCGCCGTCAGCGTGAGGACAGCACCTTGGCTGGTGGCCCCGTCATTGATCAACTGGAACGTCACACTGTCCTCACCTGCGGGAATTGTCAGAGTAACGACACCGTTAGAAAATGCAATTTGACTAGTACCACTAGACAACAAATAATCTGCTACATTACCACCGGATAGCGCCAACGTGACCGTCTGCGCCGTGGCACTGTTTGCCGAGGCGTAAATCGTCAGACTCTTGGAAATATCTGTCTGCTGGCTACTGGCGCCAGGAACGTATTGACCTGTGAGAAAAGGGTCGTCGGTTCGATTCGAGCCTGATTGGATGGCAATTTTTTCGGAAAATTTGATGCCGAGATAGCCATTCGACTCGGTTTCGGCTGCGTCAAGATCAAAGTTTTTGAAAATAATCTGATCACTTGTACCTAAAGCACCGTTACTTGCAGTGAGAGTACCTGTGCCGTGCAACGGATTTCCAGCACTATCCGGCGCATATTGATAAGTTGTACCGTCACTTGCTGTCCAAGTGAAATTAGCAGTCGCACTGGGCGCTCCTGTGAGTTGAATGCTATTAACCCACACCGTACCTTGTCCATCAGAGTCAACGACGTAATCAGTGCCGCCTATCCCGGCATCTACACCAGTGAATACAAATTTATCATTGCCCTGACCGTACAACCAGTCATTCCCAAAACCAGCTTGCAGGTAATTATTCCCTTTACCGCCATTGAGCGTGTCGTTGCCCGTACCCGCGATCAAAACATCGTCCCCACCACCTCCTCTGAGCACATTGCCATTACCACCGCCAATCATGACATCGCTACCACCTCCGTTCCCAGAAGCGTCCATGCCACTCTGCCCCGCTTGAACAAACCAGTTGTCGGCGGAATCGATAATAGCTTCCGCAGCGGCATCATTGTTCCAGACCAGTTGTTCGGCGGCAGCAATCAACCGCTGCCTACCTAATTGAATACCCGTATCGTTCGTGGCAATATCGTTCAGATTAAAACCGACACCACCACTAACGCTGTTGAAAAATGACTGATAGGTGGAACCCTTAGCGCCGGTCGGCGGAAGAACCCAATAGTAATTCTCGATTGCGGCGGCAATCACCGCGTTATCGATCGGACTGGATTGCACAACACCATTTTTCCCGAGCCTTGCCATATCCTCCGCAAATAAAGTCAGAGGTCCGGATGCAGCGTTGATCGTGCCTATCAGCGGACTTTGCGCGTTCAACAGCTCAGTCATAAAATCGGCAGACCGGCCTTCCAAGGCTCGCGCGTAAAGCGTTTTGTCAAATAATGCCGACAACAATGTCGGCAATTGCAGTGTATCCAATCGCAGTTGATTACTGATTTCAAGAAGTGCATGCAAAACAATAGAATGCAAGTTCACAGATCCAACAGCATCACCGCCGCCAATTGTAATTTGAGTGTTGCTCCCGGCAACAAAAAGCGCGTTATTGAAATTGGCACTCAACACCTCGCCTTCAACGTAGTAAGCGGCAACATCTGATTCGCGAGCCAAACTCACCACATTCCCAATTAAGGGAATAAAACTGACCAATTTTGAATCCGCATATCCATTCTTGGCCAACGCTGCAGCAGTAGCAGTTGCGACACCGGAATTCATCGCAGTGGCTAAAAATGGAGCGTTGGCAAATATCTTCGATTGCACGTCGAACCACACCGACAAAATGGAAGCAAGACCAGCACCCAGCGAATGACCAGTGAAGGTAATATTGGCACCAGGATTGGCCGCCTTTACTTGCTCATAATAGAGTGCGGCCAAGATCAATTGCGATGAACCAAAACCTGAACCCAGACCAATATCTGCCAGCGCATCCGCGGCTGTTTGTCCATTGTTTGATCCAATCAGAAAATCCGTTCCCTCGAAAGCAATGATGATATCGCCTCCGTTTTGATATGAGGAGGCAGAAAACCCGCTGCTCAGTCCATTATTCGACGTGTCAGAGGGAGCTGGTACATTCGTTACCGGCGTCCAGCCTGGTGGCAGGCTGCTATCAACAATTTGATTTGGTACGCCCCGGTTATCGTTATAGGCGGCGGCTGACAGAATTGCATATATTGCTGGCGATATGGCTGCTGATGACATGTTTTATCCTAAGATTGGACTGTTAGAATTATTTGCTTGGGTAAATAAACTTCGGATCAATTCGTTTGAAGTACTTGGGGATAGTCGGATCACCGTTCACCTCGACACTTTCTTTTTTTACCAGCGTCAAAAGCGTCGTGTCTTTTGGAGGAAAGCTTTCAATTAACATATTCGTGGCGTAAATCGCCTTAGGAATCTGCTCAAACGGGATTCGTTTCCAACTCTCGCTCTCCCACAGAAAACCGATGTAAGGTGGGCTCGGATTTCCATAAAGCCTGGCTTCCCGTACAGTTGGAGGAGTTCCGACAACATAGAGTCGTCCCTCACTCACATTCAAAATTAATGGATCCAGATTTTCATGCCACACCAATGGCTTTGCAGAAAATTCCGGTAGATTAATGGTGAGCCATGCCTCTCGCGCAATTCTGCCGTCCGAGCGTTTCTTCTGTTCGACGACAATGATTCGACCGTCATTGAGCTTCACCTCTTCGTGCCATGTAAAGATAGTTTGAGAACAAGCGCTTAGATTCATCATGCATCCGACGATCATAATTAGTTGAACAAGTTTTTTTATCACGATTTAATTCCCTTAATAATCTTGATCACGTTAGATCAAACACTCATGCACTGTTCAAATCCTATTTTCTCTTCTGAATAGGAAGGACAGGTATTTTTAACTATTTCACCTGAGTCAGAAAGAAAACAGGACAAAAAATCAAAAAATGAATCACTCAATAAATGATTTTCCTTGTCCCATTTCTAGTGAATTTCGTTCTCATAAATTACTCAGATCGTCAACCTTGCAAGAATGACGTCGTTTCCTTATTGCAAATTCAATCTTTAGCATATGCTCAAGCTTGAGATGTATTTCCTACTCCGTGAAGATCAACATGCGAATGAATGGCAGCTAATGTTGTTGACCCGATCCGCACCACCTCATCCACCAGCAAATTCTTCGGCAATGCATGCGTAATAAACAGCATCGTTACCTTCCCCTTCAACTGATTGATGGTTCCCGCAAAATGTTCGGCGGTCGCCGCATCGAGACTGCTGGTAGCCTCATCAAACACCAGAATCTTCGGCTGCTTGAGTAAGGCCCTGGCAATCGCCATCCGCTGCTTTTGGCCGCCGGATAATCCCACGCCGCGTTCACCGATCTCAGTTTGATAACCCTGTGGGAGACGCTCAATGGTGCCGTGTATCTCCGCCATACGGCAGGCATGGACGACCTGGTCGAACGTCGCATGCGGATTGGCCATCAACAAGTTGTCGTAGATGGTGCCGGAGAACAGAACAGTCTCTTGCGGCACAACGCCAAAATAGTGGCGTAATTCGTTCGCGGAGAGATAGCGAATATCGTTGCCGTCGAGTTTGATCTGGCCATCGGACGGAACGTAGAAGCCTTGTAAAAGCTTGGTCAACGTACTTTTCCCCGACCCGGACGGCCCCATGATCGCAATCACCTTACCTGGCGTAACTGTCAAGCCAAAGTTCTGGTACAGATACGGCAGATTCTCCCCATACCGAAAACTCAGATTATCAATCTCGATGCTGCCCTTACTCTCACGCAGGCGGCTGGGTAGGATTGAATACGGTTCTTTCGGCGCATTCATGATGTCGCCCAGCCGTTGCATCGACATATTCGCCGTTTGAAACTGCTGCCACAAACCGACGATGCGCAACATAGGTTGCGAGACTCTGCCTGCGAACATCTGGAAGGCAATCAGCATACCGATCGTGAAATCGCTGTTGTGCATCACGTTATAGGCACCGACCACAAGAATCATCAGAGACATGAACTGCTCGATGCCGTTGGCGACCACGTTATAGGTGTTGGCGATTTGCTTCATCCTGAAACCCGCCTGCAGGTAGTCGGCCAGATAGTCGCCATAGCGTGCCGAGAGTTGTGGCTCCATCTGCAGACTCTTGACGGTTTCCAGGCCTGACACATATTCGGTAATGAATGCCTGGTTACGCGCACCCAGCAAAAACTGATGATTGAGACGATCACGGAACACCGGCGCCATGATTAGACTGAGGACGACGATGGCGCCGATCAGCGACAAGGCAACCAGGGTCAAGGTGACGTTGTAATAGAACATGATGCCGACGAAGATCAGCAAAAACGGCAAATCGAGAATCAGCGACACGGCCGCACTGGCGACAAATTCGCGAATGCTTTCCACCCCATGCAGACGCGCGGCAATGACGCCGGTCGGGCGATGTTCGAAGTAGCGTGGCGGCAGCTTGAAAAGATGATCGAAGACGGCGCTGCCCAGGACGGCATCGACCCGGTTGCCCGTGTGCAGAACCAGATACTGGCGCACCCACGAAAGCAACGCAGAGAACAGCATGAAGACACCCAGGCCGATGGCGATGACAATCAAGGTGCTTTCTGTCCGGTGTACCACCACCTTGTCGATCACGACTTGCGTAAATAATGGCGTACCGAGCGCAAGCAACTGAATGATCAGCGAGGCAATCAGAACGTCGCGCCATACGCGCCGGTGTTTTAAAAGCTCCGGGATAAACCAGTTGAAACCGAATTTGCTCTGATCTGCTCGTGCACCGTCTGGATCCTTGATCGTTTTAGCGTTCATCGCGAGTTGGAACACGGTCCCGGCATAGGAAGCCGCGAACTCAGCTTGTGTCAACGTCTTGGGCGTATTGCTGCCGGCTTCGAACAAGATGACGTTGCCATCATTGATTTGAACGATGATTGCAGGGCGGCTTGCTCTTGACGCAGGTTCGACGCCGACACCGTTGGTTGCTTGTGCCGATGCATTAGGGAGTTGATTGTCAACTTCCGGACCATGCATGATAGCCAGGCAAGGCATGTGTAATGCGATTAGTGCCCCGCTCTCGCAATTTTTACGTTTGATCTTGAAGCCCAAAGCACGTCCGGCATTAATAATCGAATCGGCGCTGTAGGGCGGTGGAAATTGCTGCAGCAGCAGATTACTGTCGAACGGTTTACCGTTCAACGCGCAGAAACTCCCCATCGCCCAGGTCACATCGTGGACGGAAAACGCATGAGTCAAAGCAGGCTGTTTGCGCCCCGAAACAATACCTGCGTTAACCAGCTTTAATATTCGACGGCGCATTATTTTTATAAAAATCACTTTAACTACAACATAGAAAAATCACTTGGTTTCCCTATCGGAAATCATGGCGTGAAAACCCTTTTAGCTCACCAATTTCCCCAACCAATGACTGCGTTTCAAAAGAACGATGAATCTTGCCAATACCCTCGCGCAGGCTGATCTTGGACAACCATCCCAATTCCACATACGCTCGATCACAAGCGAGGATATTTGACCTGACGTCAAAGACTCGGGCGCCGCCTCGTTTTCGTACAGCTGTCTTCCCGGTAATCACTTCAATGATGCCTACCAATTCGTCGATCCGTGTTCCGTGACCTGAGCCGATATTGAGAATTGCAGATCGCCCCGTATATCGCGCTGAGCGGATCAACGCATCCACGACGTCGGACACATGGATATAGTCCCTGACAGCAGAGCCATCTCCCCAAATTTCAATTGGTTCGCCGTTGCGAGCCTGTTGTATAAATGCGGCAACTGCCCCTTGGGTCGCAGTCGCCATTTGACGCTCTCCATATACATTGGACGCGCGCAGCACAACGTACTCCAGGCCATAAAGATGGCGATAAAGCTCAAGATATTTCTCGATGGCTAATTTGACGATCCCGTACGAGGTGATTGGATTGGCAGGATGGTCTTCGTCGATTGGAACTTGTGTCGACTCACCATAAACAGTGCCGCCGGAAGACATGAAGATTATTCTCTTGAGTCCGGAATAGCGGGCCAACTCTAAAAGCTGAACGGTCCCCATCAAATTCGACTCTATGTCGGCAAGAGGATCGTCATTCGATGTTTTGGGAAGCGTGCTGCCAATCAGATGGAAAGCAATATCGCATCCTTGGATGGCATTGGAAAGAAGTCCCTTATCACGGAAATCGCCATGGATACACTCGATGTCGCCCTTTGACAAAAGGGTAGCAAGGAATGGAGATTGCTTTTTATCAAAAACACGTACGACATAGCCCTCGTCTAACAGGCGTTCCACCAAGTCTGCGCCGATAAAGCCAGCTCCGCCCAAGACAAGACATCGCACAATCTTTTCTTTGCTCATCGCCGATCATCGCCCTTCTGATTAACCGGGGTACTGGGCAACGACTTATAGGAAGGCGGCCCATTCTCCCCAGTCAGAATATTCACCAAACCAACAATCTCATCGACTGCAGCATTGACATCAAAACCGCGATATCGGTCTGCAATAGCAATAGCCTTGGTTTTGCATTCGGATGTTCGGCATAGCCGGTCCAGCATTGTCGCAACGATTTGACCGGTGGCTCCGGCGGGCACCATCAAGCCCGCACCTAACTCAACGACCCTCTTTGCCGTCATATGCCCTTCAACTAATCGCGGCGACATCAATTGCGGCACACCTTTCAACAAAAAGGTCGCCACAGTTCCTTCCGCCGCATACGACACACAAACGTGTGCGCTACTTGCAAGCCGTTCCAACGCAACCGGTCGTGTCGTAAAGGTTATCCGCACACTTCGATATTTGTTGAGTCGTTCCTTGTCGAATTCTGGCGCGACGCATACGACACTGGCTCCGCTCTCAAGTAAGCCGCCAAGGATTGCGTCGACATTTTCGGTATCTGGCCTCAAGTAAGCAAAAACACGGTGCTCGCCCTCATCCGGCCAGGCAATTGAATCTGCTTTGGGCTGCCCACGCAGCATGCCGATATAGCGGATGTTGGGTCGCGCACCGTAATGGTCCAGCTCAGGAAACGTGGCCAGCAGACATGTCTGCGGGTCAAACAGATCCCGTAACGCTTGAAGCTTCTTGCCATTGAATGCTTGTATCACTGTGTTCGCGGTTTCGACGGCAATACGCTCGGATCTGGCGGCAAGCTCTTGCGTCGCCCATGAGAATCCGGGGAACGGCGGCAATGGATCTGTTGCCGGCGGCAATTCGAAACCATTTCCCAGCCATACGACGCGTACGCCTGCAATACGTGCAGCCAGGCAGGCTGTCGGCGAAAAATCCGCAATGATGACGTCCGGCCTGAACATTCGGAAAAGATTGATCCAGCCCTGTATCAATCCCCATAGGACGGAGTTCTCGGCCCAGCCTTGAGACAGCAAGATATCCGCGTAGCCGGTCTGACGATGACGTAGTTGCCGCCCCTGGGCAAGTATCGGAGCCTGAACAAAAGAAATATTTGTGGGACCAAAAACGGTAGCTGCCGTTGGTATGTCCCGAACCGCAGCTAATACCGCATGCCCTTGCTCTTTGAGTCTCTCCGCCACGGGTAATAATCGCAGCAAGTGCCCCGTGTTGGAGCCAATTTCCCACGTTAACAGGATGCGTCTCATTGGGTCACCCTAGTGCTGTGCAAGTGATCGCCACTCAAATCATGCGTTGGCAATGCTAGCGTCCGCACGACACGGGTCTGCGAATCGTTTGAGGAATGAGGAAAAATTTGCTTGATCAAGAGTTCGACGCCCAACAGCTTGCGATTGAATATATAAAAATTGCCCATTCCCTATACAACGCCTTGTACTTTCAGAACGCTACAAAACTAGTTTTTCAATCAAGCCCAACTGCGCCGGCAGGCAAATGGTCCGCAAATCGAATTTATCGACAATGGTGCGGCGGGCGTTGTGTCTGATTTGTGCATGCGCGCGAACATCTTCCAGTGCTTCGACAACGCGCTGTGAAATGTCTCTTGGTGAAAAAAAATCGACGAGAATACCGTTTTCGCCATCTCGAATCACTTCTTCCACGGGGGGCGTTCTGGAACCAACCACAAGACACCCCGCCGACATGGCTTCGAGCATCGACCACGACAACACGAACGGAAAAGTGAGATAAACGTGGACGCGCGATATCTGCAGGATCGTGAGAAAGGATGAATACGGCACTTTGCCAAGAAAGTGCACGCGCTTGAGATCGATCGCATCTCCCAGTTCGTCCAGCAAGCGCTGCCGAAAGGTCAATCCGTCCGCCAAACCGGGTCCATAGCTGGTTTCATCGCCCCCGACAATCAAGACATGGGCGTTTGGACGGCGCTCCAAAATGGCAGGAAGGCTGCGCATGAAACTCGGGAATCCGCGGTAAGGCTCCAGATTGCGCGCAACATAGGTGACTACTTCATCCCCCTGTTGCAAGACAATCTCCGTGCCTGGAATGCTAAAACTGGCGTTATCGCTCGGTCTAACCAGTTGGGTATCGATGCCCTCGTGGATGACGCTGATGATTGACTGATAGCGTAGCGGATAGACAGATCGTTGCCACAGTGTCGGACATTGCCCCCAGTCGACCGACTCCAGCGCTAGCAGATTGCCGAAGTTTTTGGTTCGCAAGCGCGGCGGCCTGTCCGGTGTGGGAGGATCGTTCGGATCAAAGCCGACGTCGGCACCCTGCTCCTTATAGAAAAATTCGAAATAGCCCAATAACGGCGTATTCGGAAAGACATCTTTCAGATACCAGATTTCTCCCCAACCATTGTGGCCGAGCATCACGTCTGGGACGAAACCGGCATTCTTCAACTCCATCGCAACCCGCGCCACTTCCTGTGCATTCAGTATGCCGGCTTCGGTCTCGCGCAGATAATGATGGATCCCTGGGGTCACAATTCTCTGCGGCTTATAGACAATCTTCTTCACGCCAGGAATCGATGCGTCCTGACGCTGGGTAATAAAGACGATCTCGTTTCCCGGAACGGATGCCAGGTGACGCGCAAGATGAAGATATTGGCCAGGGAAATTTTGGTGAACAAAGAGAATCTTCATATGCGCTGTGGAATTGCATTCTCGCCTAACTCATTGTTGCAATTTGAATTGAGCTACTGACTACGTTTGCGGGCTGGCTTTAATGTGTGCTGACCATCCACTTCAATAACACCCAGGAATCTTTGTGACTTTGTGCCGAATTGCTCTTTTCATTTGCACTCTACGCATCAGTGTTGTACGAAATTGCTTGTCAAATATCGAGACAAGATGCCAACGCATCGATTTCCACCATTTTTAAAGAACGTAAGTGCGCCTTATTGCTTTGTCAATGATCCGAAAATCTGAATTACATATCAATCAGTTAATCCCTAAAAGACTATAGGGATTTCCCTATAGCAACAATAATTCATCATTGGCACGCAAGATGGCCCAGATTCAAATTTTTGGTATTGACGCATTTACGCGTGAAATCCATGGTCGAGCGACGAAATCTAGCCAACAAAAAATACCGCTCTAATGTGAGAAAAAACAATTGGGGGAGTAACATCAATATTTCCTTATGACAATCCGTGGCGCACGCCAAATCACCTATCAATATTCACAGGTTGTTTTTTCTTTTCGGCAAGTTATAGTCCTCTTGCAATGTGTTCATTGGCCGCTCTGAGATTGTAAGCAAGAATAGTTTGCCACTATCAATACTATCTAGATGCCCGTTGATCTTGATGCTTATGAGATTTATTCCAATCGCTTTTTAACAGCTCACGGATTCTCGACATGCGCCCATACCTGGTTTTCCCTCAAGACCACGGCGTCGCATGAGCGAAGCAGCAACGCTCCTTGGGCTTTCCTCGCCGCCCTTGCTCAACAACCCAACCACCGGACAATGCCATGAGCTACTATTCATTTAAGCCCTCTTCTTCACCGGCCCCCGCTTCGGCAGGCTCCCTGCGCTCAGCGTTCTCGCGTTGGCTACTGGCGAACCATGGTTCGTCCTACCGCGCAACCGTGAGCAATCAACGATCACGCGCCAATGCCACGCGGCTCAATTCGGACTGTAGTGGTCTAATTTGCCCGGACACCTCGATAGGTGGACAATCCACCATCCGAGGAGATTTGCATGACAAGGCAACGCCGCACTTTCGATCACAGCTTCAAGCTTGAGGTCGTCAAAATGATCAAAGAACAGGGACTCAGTGTTCAGCACGTATGCGAGAGCATGAGCATTGGCCCGACCGCCGTGCGTCGCTGGGTAGAGCAGTACGATGCCGAGCAATCCGGCCAGCCAGGCATTGGCAAACCGCTGACGCCCGAGCAACAACGAATCAGGCAGTTGGAGCAGGAGAACCGCCAACTGCGAGGAGATGTAGAAATCTTAAAAAAGGCCTCGGCCTTCTT
>NZ_FNOR01000036.1 GCF_900107095.1 Collimonas sp. OK242 | reverse complement strand
CAGCTCGCGGGCAAAGAAGGCCGAGGCCTTTTTTAAGATTTCTACATCTCCTCGCAGTTGGCGGTTCTCCTGCTCCAACTGCCTGATTCGTTGTTGCTCGGGCGTCAGCGGTTTGCCAATGCCTGGCTGGCCGGATTGCTCGGCATCGTACTGCTCTACCCAGCGACGCACGGCGGTCGGGCCAATGCTCATGCTCTCGCATACGTGCTGAACACTGAGTCCCTGTTCTTTGATCATTTTGACGACCTCAAGCTTGAAGCTGTGATCGAAAGTGCGGCGTTGCCTTGTCATGCAAATCTCCTCGGATGGTGGATTGTCCACCTATCGAGGTGTCCGGGCAAATTAGACCACTACACTGTGGACGTGCCCAGTACCTGCACCGTCGGTGACGGCGCCTGCGGTCCGGCCGGCATCGGCTTCCTTCAAAAATCCAATGATCTGTTCTTCAGTAAATCGCTTCTTCATCGTCCGTTCCTTTGAGAATCGGACTCTACTACGTTATGAAGCTAATGTTGGGGGCAGGTCAATTTCGCAAGCAAAGGCACAGGCTACCTATTAAGTCTTTTATAGACAGTTCTCTTTTCATCTTCAACTATTGGACCAACGATGACACCAAAGCCAACCTGACGACTACGAGACAAATTCGCCTCAATTAAATCTCCTCGATCCGTTAAATATATTTTTTCACTAAAATCTTCATAGTGTGATGTAGCTCCCTCAACGGAATGCCCTACCATGCCATTGCTCCCCCCCCAGTGATACACATGCTCGTGACATACAGCATCCGTTGAAATGGTTGATTGATACTCCGCGACTAAATCTCCACTGTCGAAGTACAGCCGAACCACATATTTGTAATCATTGATTTTGGATATTTCAAAATAAGATTTATCCCATACTCTTGTTATCGAAACGTTTTTACTTTGCGTTATAGTCTCCATTTTTTTTCGTACGCTTCCATCACTTACGGGCAATACCAAAACAGGAAATTTCATTACGGGATTTATTGGTGCTAAATACCGCCCCGAAAGATCAGGGCATGGGCTTGCTACAAAACGGTGATCTGGTGACGGATAGTTAGTTGGCAGCGTTCCATCACATCCACTCAACACTAAAAATAAAATCGCAAAAAAAATGAAATTTATGCTTCTTAATTTATTCATCTCATTTTCCAATTTTCTCATCATTTTTTTTCTGCTGATTAAACGGCAACATAGGATTCACGCCGTATTGGTTAAACAGCGTTGAGGTAGCAAATGGTAAGGCTATTGGGATATCAACAATCGTTTGCACTTCCCTTACCCAATCTGGTAAAAAATCTTTTGGTACTTTGTTGCCGTATTTATCATAGTAACCCGTCGCATCTGCCAACCAATCGTGAAACCCAGAAAATGAAGCCATCGCTTTATCGGAGAAACTACCCGCAACCACAGGAAAACCAGCCAGCGTTTGAGCAATGGCTTGCGAACCTCCTGTCAGTCCACCTTGATTTTTCAAGGCTAGTTCAGCTAAACCTGTTTCTGTAATCCCCCCCTTGTTGTAGTCGTTAATGATATTAGTTGGGTACTTACTCGCATCGGGAACAAACGTTTGCATCGTGCCTGGCTCACCAGTTAACGTTCCGAAATCCCCTAATTTATCCTGAACAATCCGCGTACCCTGCACCTGATAACCATCTCCATCAACACCTACACTGCTACGCCCACTCAAATTATTATAAACTTGGCAATCATCAGGCGTATTACAAACCTTAAACCCCGCGTATTGTGACGACGATTTAATCTCCGTCTGCCGTGCTGCATCGGACATCCACGCCAAACTCGCAGTCACAAACGAACTCTTCGCACCAGCTTCACAGCCGCCACCAGTCAACTCTCCACTAGCGCAACCAGCCGCCGTTGTCGCCAACAAACGACTCGCATCATAAGTACTTCCATATGCTCCCGTCACAGCACCACCGATAGCACCTGCCACACCAGATTTCAAAATATCTCCAGCATTAAGTGTTCCGGTGAATCCCAATTGCGTCACCGTGCTAGACGCCATAGCCCCCAGTGCCCCAGCTATAGCTAAATTAGCGGCACCACCTACAGCAAAAGCTGAACCAGCCATAATGCCACCTGCTGCGGCTGCCTCCGTAAAGGTCGCCCCTGCAGCAACCGCATCAAGCATGCTCACAGCGGCTGCTTGCTGCATCGCCCCAATGGCAGCGGCCGCAGCGCCGGCAGTAACAATCGCTAATGCGACCGCCGCTACTATGATTATGATCGTGGCTGTCGGATCGGCTTTCTTGGTTTGTACCCACTCCTGATGGGTATGATTTTGCGCAGTGCTTTGGGTAAAGTCAGTGCCAAGCTGCTGCTGCAAGTTGTCCAACAAAGCCTGGCTGCCGGCCTGGTTGACGGTGCCATCAGCATTAAGTTGCTGGAACTGGCCGCTGATGCTGTTGACGCGATCGACGTTGAGCTGGTAGTTGACGGCCGACAGGAAACCACCGGGCTGGACTTCATCACCGGTGACCTTGGTATAACCCTGCTTGTCGGTGCGGTAGGTCTGTACGCCGATGTCGGCATTGCGCGCTTCATTGTTGAGTTGCTGCGCGTTGATGATCAGTTGTTGCGCGCTGATGAAGCCCGTATTGGTGATCGTGCCGTTCGGATGATCCGCATCGCCAGTGCCGGTCGCGGTCAGCGTGACCTGATTCCCCTGAATGACACCGCCTGCCAATGCGCCTTGCGTGGCCTGCGGCAGATAGACCTGCGGCATCAGGGCATTGATGGTCCCACATTGGGAGGTTCCGGTTGCCTTGCAACTCGGATCTGGCACGGTCTGCTCGACGTACCACAGCATCGGCGCATTCAGCTCGTTGATTTGCTGTTGCGACAGCGCTTGGCCCAGTTGGATATTATTCTGCGTCGCGTAGTTGATCGCATTGCTATACAGGACCGCTTTTTGCTGATCGGCCAGGTTGACCTGCGTTTTACTGTCCCATTGCACACCACTCACAAAACTGGCGTTACCGGTTTGCGCCAAGGCTGCTTGTTGCAGTTTCTGGTCTTCTGTATAGGGATCGAAGTAGAAAGGCACACTGCCATTCGGTTGCAATGCCGAAGGCAGATTGTTCAGTAACACCTGCGGCGTCAAGCCGCCCAGCACACTGCTGGCCGGATTGGTGATCACGTATTTTGGATCGTTACTGCTGCTCTGGGTCGGCAAACCGCTCTGGCCTGCCGGCGTGCCTGCGGTGAAATGGAAATCGCCGTTGCCGACGGCCGTCGTCGGCGCTGTTGCGAAACCCTGGCTGCCGATGGGCGCCGTTGAGGTGCTGCCACTGCCGCTACTGGCGGCAACAACCGTGTCCCGTATCAACGTTTGGGAAGGCAGACTCGCATTCGTATTGAGTTGCGCCGTTGCACCGACTGCCCCTGCGGCCTGGCTGGCCCCATTTTGGGCGTTCGTTGCCGTTACCGGCACGCCGATCGGACCCAGCGCAATGACGTTCTTCGGATCAGGTGAAATCAAAACAAACGTCGGTAGGAGGCAGTTGATGCCCGAAGCGGAATAGTAAGTGTAGGACAAAAATCAGGTCAAGAACAGTAAGCGCAGCTACGTCTTGCACAAAAGAACACAAGATCAACAAACTTATTGCTTACACCACATTGACGCGCAATGGCGCTATCGCCCAACATTGTCAATTCGTTATTACTCAGCAACCTCAAGACGGAGCGGCGTTTGTCCTAGTTGCTACGACGCAGGCCATGGGTACCGGCTTGCCTGCATCCTTGCTTTCGGCGACGTATGCCTCGATGGCGTCAGCCGGGATAGCGGCCAGTTGCTCGGGTAATCAGTAAAAGTTATCAGTCTGATATATTTTATTGCAACACCCCTATGTCTAGAATCGCCATCGGCATTCAGCCCAGAATTGTCTTGTCCACGATAGTCCCCTCTTGTTCTAGCAGCCTAGGTCAACAAGCAATAGGTGACATGTCCGGCGTCATCCGGTAAATCGCCGCGAATGAAAATTTCACGGGTCAGATTGGAAGAAGTGAACACAGAAACAAGAACGGAAGCGAATAAGCCAATAGCTTTAAAGGCGATTTGCGGGGTCGCTGCAAATGCCTGCGTGGCGAGTTTCTCAAGAGTAGCAATAGCGCCTTCAACGGTCAGTTCCGCAAAGAGATCCTCTGCTTCATTATTTGAGGGATCAGCGTTGTTCACAGTGACGTAATAGCCATTGTCATTCACTTGTATGCTCACCGAAGCGTCTGGACGCACTGTGATGATTTCGCCAGAGGCGAGACCAACTCCGCCTGATGGAACCGGAATATTGACACCGTCCGGCGCGGCGACATTGCGAACTCCACAAACATTGACATCGTCGTTAGACATGGCAGGCTCCATTCGTATTGGAAGATTGATTAAAGAAAAGTCGATTTATTTTCGACCGGGGGATTAAGGATTCGTGCTTTGCGAGGTGCCCGTGTTTTGATCCGGATTTGATGCTGTGCCTGCGGCGCTGGACGTTGCCGGCACAGTTGATGAGTCCGCTGGAGTCGCATTGAGGGACGGTGGCGTGTCCACCGGCGGCAGAACCGGCAATTTACTGCAAAACATGGCCACAACTTGCATTCCATCGTGAGAATAAGTCACTGAACCATCAGATTCGATATTTTGTGTCGCGCCATGCAACGAAAATGGCCCAAGAACCCCACCTGGAGAATTGAGTGCTGCTTTGGCTTCGTCAGACCAATGACCCGAAATACGTAAGTTGCGCACGATGACCATGGCAACAGGCATCCCATAAACCAACCCGTCGTCTGCCGCAGTTGCGTTTCCTGATGGGAGCGGTAACAGGGCTCCTCGCGGCAAGCCCGGGATATACCAACCTTGGTCAGCCAGGAATACGCCGTCCCACCAAGAGACACCTGCTGCCAAATATGCCAGCGTGACGTATTGATGTTCCAAATGAAGCGTGATGGTCGATGAAGAGCCAGGTTTGAATACTGGTATTGGATCGATTGGATGGAACCAAATTTGAAGCGGCTGTATTGTCGTCAATTTCGCGTTGGTCGTACCAACATCGAGCCGTTGCGGAGCCAGCTCCGTCAAAACTTGAGGCGATTGCTTCATCGTCGGTTGTGACAGCGTCAGGCTCTGAGCCACGATTAGATTTGCAGGCCTTCGCTCATACGCGCTGCCGTCAACTTTCAAACCGGGGCGATCGGAACGCGATATTACCGTGCCCGTCGTAGCGGGCTGGGGTGGCGAGGCTTGTGTTGGTGAAGGAAGAATAGATGCAGGTTCAATTTCGCGCGTTCCTACCATCCAGAACTGAGGTCTGAGAGTGAGCGGTAACGATGATTGCGGTTGAGTTACCGTCGTTCGGGTTTGGGCGGAATCAAACGTGTTCCAGTACGCTGAATTTGCTGGGAGGAACCAATCGTCAGGTTCACAAACCACAGGATTGGGGACATCTCCAGCGCCAAAACTTGCCTTCGCATCCTTGATCAACTCACTCACACGCTTCCAATTGTCTTCCGAAGGATTTCCAACCGGCAGAGCATAGCTCACAGCGCTTTTATAGATCTGACTTGCTTTCCCGTGTGAAAGGTCAATTCCGTGCACTTCGCGTCCGGATGGGGACATGACTACAGGTGCGTCGACATGCACTGCGAGAAATGTTTGTACCTGCGTTGGATTTATGACTCCATTTTGAATTAAGTCATTAGGGACAGAAATGCTAGGCAAAAAAACCAGGGACGAGTTTGGAACAGTAGCACCGTAAGCGTCGATTAGAGCTGCGGTCAGTGTCTCCCCAACCGCCGTAATTTGATCGCCGTCAGACATGGCATGACCTAAGCGTGCACGTCGGAAGAAGTTTCGCCCGGCTTCAGTTTCGGCAAAGTGGGATCATCAATTTTGGGCGCAGCCGGTTGAATTTCACCAATCCAACCCGCAATTTGCGAGCCCATAAGGCTTAGAGTGCCGCCTTTCCCACCGTCTGAAGAAAAGCTAAACCCTGACGCGGTGTCGCTTGAACCGAAGGCACCGCTTGATTGTTGGTCATCATGCTTTCCTGAAGCGTTGTACCACAAATAGCTGGCCTGAACTCCAACGGAATTCGAACTTGATTGACCTGAACCGGAGCTATTCTGCATGGCGCTGTTGAACGCGGCGCCGGTATCACCCCAATCGTCACATGTGATGGTGACATTGCGTACGATCAGAAATCCTTTTGGCAACATCGGGAGCAAAGCAGTCGCTTTATCGCCGATTTGATTGGCTATGGTGCCGTCGCTAATGCTGTTTTTACGTTGGCCGACAAGATACCAACCTTCGATATTGAAAATGTCGCCGAGCAACCAGGGACGCTCTATAGTGGCGATGAAAAACTCAAGCGTCACTGTCGCTGAGCTGGAATGGTCCGCATGTGACGTCCAGTCGAATTGATTGGCGTGATTGGCAAATGCGTTTGATGCATCCGCGTGGCTTGCGTTAACGGACGCACTGGCGACGCCAATATTGACACCGGCGCTTCCGCTGGTCGAGGACGACTGCTGACGCTGCCAATTGTCTGCGAAAGAACCCCGTCCGGACGCTGTCCGCGCATCATGCGCAGACGAGTGTGCCGTGATTTTTTGCACGCCAAAAGAATTGTCCGTAGCATCCCACCAGGAAATCGGGCTAATATAAGACCAAGGCACATTAACCGAAACGGCTCCACCAAGCTGTAAGGAGTAGGCTTCGAACATCTGGTTAGCCAGATCTACCAAAGCAGTGACCGCGCTCTCACCAACGGTCGCGATTGTGGCAAGAGCGTCTTCGACCTGTTTTCTTCCCATACCATTCAAATCATCGCGTGCCAGAGTAACGGCACTTGCGTACGTTTGGGCTTGAACGGGCCAAACTTGTCCTGCGACCGGATCAGCCATGGCTTGAGCATAGGCTGCAGCTTGGGCACCTATCGCATCAGTCCAAGCTTTGTGGTTGCGCCGATATTGCGCGTAAAGCTGCGTATACCCGCAAAAATTGCCGTTGTTGTCGCGCAAATAGAGCAAATTCTGGGCCGCAGCTACGGCGTCGAGGACGGCCTGCGCGGGCTGCCCAGTTTGCAACGGCTGTATACCCTTGAGGATGGTGTAATACTCGATGCTCGCTCTGCGTTCGGGCCAAGCCGACGCAATGCCATTTTGAGTTACTTCAAGCATTTGGTCGACAAGGTTTGATGTGAACCAGGCGTTTTGAATTGAATTCTCAAGCTGCTGATCCGGCTTTGGCTTAGGCGGCGGAAAGACCGCACCGGCAGGCCCCGTTCCATTTGAGGCAGTCGCTCCCGCTGTACCTGCTTGCGCCGGAGCTTGAACGAAAGTGCCATCATTGCCAAAACTGCTTGATGAGTCTCCGCCACCCGGGGTCCAAGCGTTCGCGAACATTTTGGGATCAATGGGGTAGCCGGTCGGCATATGCATGTAAATTGCCGTGCCTGAAGGCTTGCCATCCGGGCCAATTTGGCTTGCCGAGACATTCCGCTCTATTTGATCGAGCGCGTCAAGCAACGCCTTTGTAATACTTCCAGCTGCAGTTAATTGAGTCGCTGAGTCCGGCATCGCGCGCCACCTTTCAGGTAAAACTGGTCAGGTAAGTCTGCCAATGGGCAGAATTCAAAAAAGCTTCAGTCGCAAGCGCGCGATAATCGCCCCGTCCGGGGAGTTTGTAGGCTTCCAGTTCGCCACGCTAGCCCCACCGAATCACGGTGCGCAAACTACCGCAACAATGACCGGCAACTCCGCTGGCCATCAGCGCGTCGATCATACTTTGGGCAATGGGTATCCTGTAAGGGGCTAAAGAAATCCTCTCCTTTGAATCTCGGGAGTAATTGCCCTTAAGAAACATAGGCAACATCGACATGAAAGTCAAGATTGTCGCGACGGTCCAAGTTGACAATGCATCGCTTCGCGCTACCCACACACACCTAAACCGTCATTCGGCCATGAATATCGCGCCACAGATCATCATCGACCAGTGGGCACACAGTCTCAATCGAGGAAGCAGAATCCGGCTTGCGATCCAGCATTTTTTTTGCTTAAGCTTTCGTACAGATAGGGAGTGGGCGTCTGAACTGGTTGTCCAGTACCGTAGAAACGGGAGACACTAATGATGAGCGATCCGGCTGGCGCTTCAATACCGAACCCTTGGTTCATTTGGTCATGGTGGCTAAGTCAAATTATGGCCTCGGCGACACGTAATCCTTTTGCTGCAGGTTTTCTGAATGAACCTATTTTGCCCAATGGGATCTTTGCAGGTGTTGTTATCGTTGAAAATAATTCAAGCGACCCTCAGGCCGAGCGTGACATCATTAGCGAACAGAGCTACAGGTGGGGCAATCAAGGGGCAACACATAGATGTCTTCTGCGGTGCAACGGCAGAAAACTGCTTTCCCGCGTTCATCACAAGTGACAATACAACCGGATTCAAAGCAGTAGCCGTTACTGATGCATCAGTAATATCGAAGTTGAAAAGCATGCACAAGCCATGATGTACAGATCTCCGATTGTGCAGCAAGTCCACCCGTGCCGAAGGAGTACATCGAAATTTTCTACAACCGCCAGCGGCGTCATTCGCTCCTTGGCTACATTTTGCCAGCACAGTTCGTTGAGAATTTCAGCAATACTGAGCTGGCTGCTTAAGACGGAAATGTCCGTTATTGACAAGTACACCTCAGTTTCTAGACGGCTCAATCAGCTGAGCATATCGCAAGGATGCCCGTGGCCCTGCACCAGCTCCTGGTCGGAAAATTGCTACGTAACTAAACGTCGGGCTATGACGCCCGACGTACTCCATCTTAATTTGGCAGCTTACGTGGACGTCCAGCCTTACTGCGACGCACATGCGGCGCGAAAGCTGCAACGTCAAATTGACAGTTTGGATCATTTAGCGATACAGAACTGAGGTCCACCTCCGCACGCTGAGCGCCGAAAGTTAAAACTCCGGCAGTTTTCGAGTCCTGACCGGGGCTACCGACTTTGGGGCGCTGCGTAGAACTGTACGGAGCACCCCTGGGGCTAAGAAAAGCGTAGGAACCCTGTAGCCAATGTTTCAAGATACGCAGATTAGGTACTTCACTCAGCGAAAATCCGCTAACTACTCCGTGGACGAGACGCGGATGGACATCAAATCTTGCTCATTGTTTTATTTGCAGCCAGCTTTAATGCAATTGCCTTTTGAGGTCGGAAAGCTCACTGTGTGCATGCACTACGGCCGTTCTTACCTTGGCGTCTACCCCTGCAGCGCCTTGAAGCGCCAGCTCAGCGCGCCCGCCGATTTCTTCCAGATCATCTACGCAACGACGTATGCTCTTGTCATCTTGCGAATCAAAAATCTTCTTCGCTTTGGTTGAGTGTTGTTCCCACTGCATGACGCAATCCTTCAAATTTTGCGGCAGTTTTGCACTGGTCTGGCAAGCAGTTGCGGCTTCCTCGATATCGTGTTCGATGCGACCGAAGCGCCGTTTTATCTCACTGTGTTGTAGCATGATATAACTCCTTTTCAGCTGATAACTCTGATAACAATACGTGCCCTCAGACCACAAAATTAATCTCGATAAATATTGACCGAACTGGTAGACATGATTTTTTCGTAGCCTGTTTCTTTTGATAGATGTAAGTAACCGAAGTTCAAAGAACATTAGGCAACGGTACACGAATAACAAAACCGATAGAAACGTCAATTTTCTTTTCAGCGCAACCCCCACGCAAACATACTGAGGAGAACAATGAAGGCCTGTTTGCGACAAAGAACGATTAAGACGATGAATACCGTCTGCGCGATGACAGTGCCGATCAGCATGGTATCCACATCGGATTGCATCGTGTATTGGGCTGATTTGGCTGCAGCGTTGTTTAACACAGGCATCGAAGCAGCAGCAATTAAGACAGCTAAAGTAAGATATTTCATCTGATATGGCTTATACCGTCTCTATCGAATCGATATTTGTGACGGTGAGTCTATGGCCTACAACTTTGCCGCCGATAAACGCAAACATTTCGTCATTCACTTTGGTTATGGGGGCTTCTGTTCATATACCCTAAGCTGCGCGCATCCCCCTCTTCGCATATTGCAATCCTTGAATTTGTTGTCGCCTCTGTAATTTTATTCCCGCCGAGTCCGGTATTCCCAAACAGAAAACCCCGGCAGCTTGCGCTTACCGGGGTTCTGCTGAGACGTCCCTTTTTGGAGTCTCTAAGACTAAGCTTCTATTGAGGCTTGATTCTTGTAATTTCGCTGATGTGGGCTTTGCCAGACAGCGGCTTGAAAATAGAAACCAGAACCGGGTAAGGAGGAACAACCGGATGGGAAACTTGACCGGTGCACAAGAAACAATAATTCGTGCCTGCCACAACTTGCGTTGCAAAAGCCGATGGCGTGTAAGTCACGCCAATAATATCCTCCGTCGCTTCTTTTAATACCGCCCTCGCTGCACCGGTTATTTCATAGTCAAACGGAGTCCAACCACCAGCCAATTCTGTCGTCATGTTATTCCCCTTGCGATGACCGCATAGTCGGATACCCGTAACTGTCGCGGCCTTCCAGTTACAGGCTACAAAAATGCTGACACTTGCCGAAGAGAAACCCATGCTAGTCGCATGCGCAAGGAAAACATACTGGTAAAAATGTCAGGTGCGCTTGTCAATTCGACCTGGGGAAAACGGTGCGGTGCCGAGGCTCTGCGTCTATATGCCTTGCGACGCAAAGCCCCGCGAATCTCGGTAATGGCAGCATGGTCGCGTTTTCTGCGCCAGCCGAAGAGGCTTGTTGAAAAATTGGTAGAACAGGATGTTGGGTCATGGCGTAAGCTCCTCCTATAGGGGAAGCTTATACCGTAAGCACGTTATGACCGTTTTCTTTTTCGCGGTCGCAGCTAACTATACAAACCTGTAATTCCTGCAGGCGCTTGTGCAAATAGACCTACTGTGCTGGTCCACGCTGACCTATCCTGATGGCGCTGACCTCATTGTTCATGAATGACCGAATGATGCGTGTTGCATCGACCAGTTGAATCCGCCACCCCAAGCCGACATAGCCCATTTTAGCGCAACCGGCGGCCCCACCCTCATCGCGGACATAGGCCTTGGCCATTGCCTGGCTATCCTTTACGCTTGAAAACGCTTTCGATACTCATCTGGCGTTTCTCCAGTTAAGCGGCGAAACATGGCAATGAATGTGGAGGAGCTGCTATACCCAAATTCCAACGCGATGCTTTCGACTGTTCGACCTTCTGCCAGTAACGGCATTGCCTCGACGATCT
Source organism: Collimonas sp. OK242 (assembly GCF_900107095.1). Lineage (GTDB taxonomy): Bacteria > Pseudomonadota > Gammaproteobacteria > Burkholderiales > Burkholderiaceae_D > Collimonas. The sequence goes on along the minus strand of NZ_FNOR01000036.1, from coordinate 3,856 downwards.
TCAGCCGTTGTCGCTACTCTGCTAATGTCATACCCAAGTCTCGCTGACAACTTCGAACACTACTATGACGCAGTACCTTGAAATTTGGCACTCAAAAAATCAACCATGACACGCACCCGCTTTGGCAAAAAGCGTCCACTCGGCAACAGCGCGTTCAACGGATAAGGCTCAGTCTGCCAATCTTCGAGTAGTCGCACCAATGTGCCACTATCCATATCGCGGCGTTGCTCAAGTGGCGTCTTCAAAAGAATTCCGGCGCCGACCAAAGCCCATTCGCGCGCTAGCGAGGCGTCGTCGACGCTGCGATCACCATTGACCCGCACGTGCTCCCATTGCCCATCCTTCTCGAATTTCCAGAGCCGATGCGTACGTCCGCCACGACCAAACATTACGCAATTGTGTTTTTCGAGTTCTTGTGGACTAGTCGGTATCCCGTGACGTGCCAAATAACTTGGCGCAGCGGTCACAATTGGATAAAACACGCCCAGCGGTCGAACGACCAATTGTGAGTCAACCAGTTCTCCATAGCGAATTGCCAAATCCACCTCGTCTCGAATGACGTCAAGCACGCGGTCGCCAACGAAGAGTGATAAATGCACCCGTGGGTGCGATATCAAAAATTCATCAAACCATGCGAGCAGGACGGCACGCGTGAGATCGCTCGGTGCGGCCACGCGTATCGTTCCTTCCAGCTCGCCCTGGTCTTCCGTTACCTGCGCCTCCCCTTCTGCAACCAATTCAAACGCGCGATTCGCATATTCCAAGAGAGTTTGACCGTGAGCCGTCAGCCGCAAGGCACGTGTTGAACGCTCAATTAAGCGTGTGCCGAGTTGGGTCTCCAAGCGTTTTAGCATCGCACTGGCGGCCGCCGGCGTGACGCTCATTACCGCTGCTGCCTTGGTCAAACTTCCGGTGCGTGCGGTATGGATCAGCACTGCTAGATCCGACATATTTTCAATTTTCATTTGAAAGTGTTGTTTCTTTATCTGTATTGTCAAATCTTTGTTGTAATTATACAGTTCACCTCACTGCAGTACGCGCTCTGTAGGCTACTCATCACATTGAAAATCAACACGAGGAATCAGTATGAAAGCAATTGGTTATTACGAATCTCTTCCCATTGGCGACGCCGCCTCTTTGAAAGACATTGAGTTGGCGATGCCATCTTTGCAACCACACGATCTATTGGTAAGAGTTGGGGCGATTTCTGTCAATCCGGTCGATACCAAGGTGCGCTTGCATCGCGCACCGAAAGATAATCAGCCAGAAATTCTCGGCTGGGATGCGGTCGGTGTCGTGGAAGCGACTGGCGCAGCAGTATCGAATTTCACAAAAGGCGATCGTGTGTATTATGCCGGCGCAATCACCCGCCCCGGTACCAATAGTGAGCTGCATGCCGTCGACGAACGCATTGTCGCCATGGCGCCAACGTCGCTTGATGACAGCCAAGCAGCAGCATTACCGCTAACGGCAATTACCGCATACGAATTGTTATTTGATCGCCTTGGTGCCACCAAAGGCGGCAACGCCGGCAAGACCTTGTTGGTGATCGGCGGTGCCGGTGGCGTGGGTTCGATCCTCATTCAACTTGCGCGCCAACTGACCCATCTTCGTATCATCGCGACTGCTTCGCGTCAGGAAACACGCCAATGGTGCCTGGACTTGGGCGCACATGCGGTCATCGATCATAACCGACCGATTGCCGAGGAACTGAAAAGTGGCGGCTTTGGCGAGGTCGATTACGTGGCCGCATTAACGCAGACCCCGCAACACTACGATCAAATCGTAGAAAGCTTGAAGCCGCAGGGTAAGCTGGCAGTCATCGACGACATGGATAAGCTCGACGTCATGAAGCTCAAGACCAAGTCGATCTCGCTCCACTGGGAACTGATGTTCACGCGTTCCATGTTCCAGACGCCGGATATGGCCGAGCAAGGGAGATTGCTGGCGGAAGTTGCCGAGTTGGTCGATAGCGGTCGAGTCCGTACGACTGCCAGTTCCAATTTCGGACGCATCAATGCCGAAAATCTGCGTCGCGCACATGCCCATATCGAGAGCGGCCAAGCGCGCGGCAAGATCGTCCTCGCGGGATTCTAATTTTACACGTCCAGCAATTTTTTTCACTTCGCTTCACTTCACTTCACTTAATAAATATCATGAACACACATACCAAAACGTTTTCCCAAGCATCTATCACCCGTCTGACAGCCCATGCCCTGATCGAAGCGGCGCAAGCTGCAGCGCGCGACATCGGTATTGAAGTCACCATTGCCATTACCGACAATGCCGGTCATCTGAAGGCTTTTGACCGTTCCGACAAAGCGCCTTTTCTGACTGTAGAAGTAGCAATCGACAAAGCATGGACCGCAGCATCCTTTGGCTTGGCGACCCACGTCTGGAATTCAATCATCAGCAAGAGCGAAGTCGCGCAGTTGGCGCACCGGCCGCGCATGGTCGCAGTCGGGGGTGGCTATCCAATTCTTTTGGACGGACAAGTGGTTGGCGGCATTGGCATTTCCGGCGGCAATGCGCTGCAAGATCAACAAGCCTGCGAGGTAGCGCTGAAGGCACTTGGTTTCGATTTGCCGGCATAAATGCGGAATGAAACGCGCTTAAAAAGCGCGTTAAACCGCATCGTGGGGATATCACCATGAAGAACTTTTTCGCAGGACCAACCATTGTCACCACCTTCGCCGTCTCGCTGGCGCTCATTATGTCGCTTAATAGCAGCTGGGCGCCAAGTCCGAACGACATCAAGACACCGGCAGAGGCAAGCGTTGACCTGTATTCAGACATCTCTGCACGTAACTTGGACGGTGTGCTACAGCTAATTCCCGCCGAAGGATTCACCGAAATCGGGGTGGGGGAAGGCGAAACCCATCGGCTTGACAAGCAAGCTTTTGAAAGTTTCTTCAAAACCGACTTGATGATCAATTTACGCGCTGTAGACGTCAAGGTTCAAGATTTCGGCGACACGGCCATTGTCACCGGAATGCGAGTCGGCTCGATAACCCCCAGGGGAGATCAAGCGAAAGAAAAGCGACACTCCTTTACCATGGTATGGGTAAAGGTTGGAGGTCGATGGCAGCTACGTCATGTTCATCTGTCAGCAGTCGAACATTTGTAACCTGTCCATTATTCAGCCGGCATCTGTGAACTTGAAATAGTTTCCCCTGGACGCACCGGGAGTGGCTTTCAAGATCATTGAAGCCGGATCAATAACTAAAATTTGCGGCAATACACACGAGACAGCAGACAATCAATTGTGAAATATTTCTTGCCGTCAACAGAAAGCCACGAATGACGGCAACGTGGTCTACAACGGCCGTTGGAGAGATGATTTACTTTGGGTGTGAAGGGCAGGTTATGGCCGATAGCCGGCTATCGCGTTTCGCCCCGAAGCCGTCCTCGCGACTTCCCGAAACCTGACATTCAACGTGACGAGTGACGACCAAGTGGAGAGAAATCAGTTTGCTGCGCATCCCATTGGCGGAAATGTTAGGCAGTTTTGGCAGGGGATATTTAGACCTGTCAGAAATTCTGTGTGCGGGGCCAGAATTTCGTAGTTAGTTAATCGCGTTCGTGAAACGTTCGCCGAACATGATGGCGAACTGGTTGGCTGCTTGCTTCCATGTCCGCTGCGGCATCTTCCAATCTTTTTCAATATTGCGCAAGGCGAGGAACAGCAATTTTGTTGCGGCGTCATCGCTGGGGAAGTGGCCGCGATTCTTGACGATCTTTCGAAGGCGCATATGCAGGCTCTCTATGGCATTGGTCGTATAGATAATCGTGCGCACCTCGGGTGGATAGGCAAAGAACGGAATGACCTGCTGCCACTGCCGCCGCCACATGGTTG
>NZ_FNOR01000027.1 GCF_900107095.1 Collimonas sp. OK242 | reverse complement strand
ATGCCCTCTTCCTCATTACGCAAGGAAGATCTCGGGTATTCCGGCTTCTCGCAATTGCCGGCAATTTTTGCACTGGTATGCGATGGTCCGGCTTCGCCGGTAGCCGATGGTTGCGCCACAGAAGTAGGCAAGTCATTGGTCGGTGGTTTGACGTTGGTTACAGCTGCAATCACGTTCTCTTGCGGCGGCGGCGCTACTTTTACCTCTGGTGGAGGCACGAATGGCGGCGGCGGGGCGACCGTTTTTGGCGGTGGCGGCACTGGTTTGTCCGGCGGCGGCGGTGGCGGCGGCTTGATCTCTTCGATGAGCTTGGTCTCTACCGGTTGCTGAATCACTTCAACAACTTTACGGGCTAGCCCTGTAATCAACGCATAAATTAGAGCTACGTGCAGAAGAACAACCACGCTGATGCCCACTAGATTTCTGGGAGGACTCTTCCCATCCTGCGCGAAATTCATACCTGCCTCCTTGACTATCAAAGTCCGCTCCCAACGGCCAGGCCGCTGAGATCGGTAATTTCACAAATGCGATGAAGCAGATTGCTGTCCGTCGAAAACAGCTTCTTCTGAAATGGATTACACCATGTCGAGAATGCACAAATATCTTGTTTTATCAATCTCGCGGAACACAATCCATTGTTTTGAACGCTGGCGTCAGCATGGCTTGCTGCCGAGGTCACCGCTGAGTGGAAACGGTGCGGATTCTGTTGAAATTCACCACGAGAGTGCGAGAAACTGTCAATCGCTCTGCATTACGATCGGAATGTCCAGTTTCCAAGGCAAGCGAAAAATACAGAGCGCTCACTCCTGCTCCGCGAATCTATCCAAGACCGATTCAGCCTGAACAGCCTTCTGCTTTGAAAAGCGGCTAATCGAAAACGGTTCTATAGGTGTCGTGGTAAGTCCGGTATCAATCAGTTCCGCCATCACATCGCCAACCCCCGGGCCCAGCTGGAAGCCGTGTCCGCAAAAGCCGAACGCATAATGCAGGCCGCTGACCCGGGCGCTCGGCCCCATTACCGGCAGATCGTCCGGCATATAACTTTCGATGCCGCTCCAGACCCGGATGACATTCAAATTCGCCAGCGCCGGCGCCAGCCGCCGCAACTGCCTTAACTGATTCAAGGTATTCTTCGGCATCACGTAGGCACGCCGCAGATCCGGGTAAGCCGGGCCACGGCCGCCGCCGCCGAAGATAATGTTGCCGCGCGGGATTTGGCGGAAGTACAAAATCTCTTCATCACGCGGCGACGACACTCCCACCACCGTCTTCAAACCATACGGCACCGGTTCGGTAACGCCCATTTGCGGACCACGCGCGACCAGGTCGACCGGTTCGTCGAATTGCAGGCACAGCTTGTCGGCCCAGGCTCCTGCCGCCACCAGCATCGCCGGCGCCTTAAACAGGCGGCCGTCGGTGGCGCTGACAAGAAAATCGTCGCCCTGCTTGCTTATCGCTTCAACTTCGGTATTCTCGAAAATCTGCGCACCGTTTTTGGCAGCGGCACGGCCGAACGCAGGCGCCGCCAGGCGCGGATTGGCATGGCCGTCGAGCGGTGAATACGACGCAGCGCCGACCTCCGGTCCCAGGAACGGGAAACGCGCGCGCATCCGCTCGCCGGCGAACATTTCCAGGTCGAGACCGTAAGTACGCGCAGCAAGTGCATACTCCTCCAGCATGCCGACCCGATCCTGGCCATAGCAGACGCGGATATGGCCGGACGCTAAAAACTCCACATCTTCACCGATCAGCTGCGGTAGCCGCCGCCAGATATCCAGCGAGCGATTAGCCAGCGGCAACTGCGGCAAGAAGCGCCCTTGCCGCCGCACATTGCCGAAATTGGTGCCGCTGGCCTGTTGCCCCAACAGCCCGCGTTCCAGCAATATCACCGAGCGTCCGCGCTGGCGCAGGAAAAATGCAGTGGCGCTGCCCATGATGCCGCCGCCTACGATAATCACATCCGCCTGTCGGGTCGTCATGATGCGTCCTCGATAACGTTGAACGTCAACGGTTTGACCGGCGCTTGCGCCCGCAAACGGCCGACCTCTGCAATCGGAACGCCAGCCGCCGCCGCAATCACCTCGGCGCCGGCATGACCGCAATAACGTCCCTGGCAGCGGCCCATGCCGACCCGGCTGAAAGCCTTGGCGCGATTTGCTTCGACGGCCCCCATGTCACACACCACGTGTCGCAACTCGCCGGCGGTGATGCATTCGCAGCGGCAGACGATTGCCTCATCGGGCAAACTGGCCGCCTGTTGCGCCGGCCAGGGAAATGCCTGTAGCAAGCCCTGGCGGAAACGTTCCATCGCCAGCTGCTGCTTACGCAACGCCGCGAACTCCGGCTGGGCCACCGTGTGGCCGCAATCGACAAGCGCTGCCAGCGCTGCCAGGCGGCCGGCATTTTCGGCGCCGTCGGCACCGAGAATGCGTACGCCGTCGCCGGCCAGATACACGCCAGGTACGGAACTACGACCGTCCTCCCCTGTTTTCGGCAGCCACTGCCGCGAAGCGTGATCAAAAGCAAATTCGCAACGCGCGAGATCGGCCAGCTGGGTTTCAGCCCGCAGGTGATAGCCCATCGCCACCGCGTCGCAAGATATGCTGGCGGTCTCTCCACCGGCTTGACGATAACTGACCGCCTGCACGCCACTATCGGCATCGCCGATAATTTCCAGCGGCGTCACACCGTTCAGCACCGGTACGCCGGCGCGCTTGATCGCCGCAATCAGCAACATGCCTTTTTTCAGCAGTGAAGGCCGCGCCAGCAATTTTGGCATTGCGCTCAACCGCTGCCTGAAACTCGAGGTATCCAGCACTGCCGCCACCTTGGCGCCGGCTTTGACATATTGGCTCGCTACCAGATACAGCAACGGTCCGCTGCCGAGAAACACGACTTCGCGGCCGACCGAGCAAGCTTGCGATTTCAGCGCTACCTGGGCCGCGCCGAGGCTGTAGGTGCCGGCGAAGTGCCAGCCCTTGAGCGGCATCAGGCGATCGGTGGCGCCTGTACACAGCACCAGGATTTCATACGCCAGGCTACTGGCATGGCCATTGCTGACCAGGTGTATCCGGCCCTCGCTGATATTCCAGGCCAGCGTCTCCGGCAGGTAGTCAATCGCACCACGCATGGCGTCGAAGCTGCGATGCAGCGACTCGGCGCGACCGGCCTCAGTTCCGTACAAGGCGCTGTACGGGCGTTTGAAATTTTCCGGCTGGCGGCGATAGATCTGGCCGCCGTCGCGGCGGCCCTCATCGATCACGGTGGGCCGCAAGCCTGCCTTGACGAACTGTTCGGCGCAGCGTACCCCAGCCGGGCCGGCGCCGACAATCACTACGCGAGGTTGGGCCATGTCAGCTCCGGTTGTCGGGTTGATATTTCCATTCCTTCGCTGACCAGCGTCGAACAGGCGCGCAGGCGACCACCGGCAGAAGTCCAGACCCAGCAATCCTGGCATGCTCCCATCAGGCAAAAGCCGGAACGCTTGCCATCGCCGAATTCAGACTGGCGCAGATGATCGATATTGTTCAAGATCGCCACCATCAGCGTATCGCCCAGCAAGGCCTCGGCAGGTTTATCGTTGATCAGAAATCCGACCTTTTCGCGCTCGGTTTCGCCGAGCCTGACAAAACGTCTGTTGCTGCTGTTCATACCGTCACGCCCTCGACTGCAATCAGCGGTTGCTGCAAATGTTGTAAATCGGTGTCGGAACGATGGCAAAGAATCTCGCCGCCGTGCTCCAGCGAGCGCCGCAGCGGCGGCACTACATTGCAAATGCCGTCGACGCGCAGCGAACAACGGTGCAGGAAAGCACAGATATCGGGCGAAGACGCCACCTCGCCGATGGCCGGCAGATCCTGCGGCACGCGGCCGCATACCTGCTCCAGCCAGCCCTGCTTGAGCGCCGGCACGGACGACAGCAACAGATGCGAATACGGATGGTACGGCGGCGCCATCATCGCCTCACGCGGCCGCTTGGCGACCATGCGGCCGGCATACAGCACCACGATGTCGTCGCAAATCGCGCGCACGGTGCTGATGTCGTGGCTGATAAACATATAGGACACGTTCAACTCGCGCCGCAGTTCGGCCAGCAAATCCAGGATCGCCGCGCCGACCACCGTATCCAGCGCCGAGGTCACCTCATCGCACAGGATCAGATCGGGATTGGCCGCCAGCGCCCGCGCCAGGTTGGCACGCTGCTTCTGTCCCCCAGAAAGTTCGCCCGGCAAGCGGTCGATGACACTGCTCGGCAGCTGCACCAGATCCAGCAACTGGGCGATGCGCCTGCGTTTCGCATTGCTGTCAAGCCCATGATAAAAAGTCAGCGGCCGCGCCAGCATGCGGCCTATGGTATGCGCAGGATTGAGCGCGGTATCGGCATTCTGGAACACTATCTGTACCCGCCGGAACTGCTCGCGGCTGCGGCCTTGCAGGGTTGGCGACAGCGGCTCGCCGTCAAGCGTGATGCTGCCGCGCGCCGGCGCCACCAGGCCTGCCACGGCGCGCGCCAACGTGGTCTTGCCGGAGCCGGATTCGCCGATGATGCCGATGGTAGTGCCGCGCCGTATCGTCAGATTGATGTCGTCCAGAATCCGTACCGACGGCAATCCCTTGTTGTCCGGCCGCCCATAGCCGGCAATCAGGCCGCGTATGCGCAACAGCGGCACATCCTGTTCCCGCTCTGGCGCCAGCGGCAGTTGCTCGCGCGCTGCCGGTGCGGCGGCCGCCAGCAGGCTCTGGGTATAGGTATTCCCTGGTGCCGTCAAAATCTGGCCGGTACGGCCGACCTCACGGATCTGGCCGTCGCGCAGCACCACGATGCGATCTGCCATCTGCGCCACCACTGCCAGGTCATGCGAAACATAGACGGCGGTGGTGCCGAGCTCCTTGACCACGTTCTTGAAGGCGCGCAGCACTTCGATTTGCGTCGTCACATCAAGCGCCGTGGTCGGTTCATCCAGTATCACCAGCTCGGGATCGGTAATCAGCGCCATCGCCGCCATCAGGCGCTGCAGCTGGCCGCCAGAAACCTGATGCGGATAACGCTTGCCAATGTTTTCAGGATCCGGCAAGGCCAGCGAACGGAACAGGCCGACTGCCTTGGTTTCGGCCTGGGTGCGTGTCATGGTCTTGTGGATCAGCGCACTCTCGATGACCTGATCCATCAGCGTTTTCGACGGATTGAAAGCGGCTGCTGCGCTCTGGGCGATATAGGCGACGTCGCGGCCGCGCATGTGCGACAATTCGGCCCGAGTCATGCTCAACAGCTCACGCTGGCCGACCCGGATGCTGCCGCCGACAATGCGGCAACCGGCGCGGGCATAACCCAGCAGCGACAGCGCGATGGTGGTCTTGCCGGAACCGGACTCGCCGATCAGCGCCAGCACTTCGCCGCGCGCAACCGAAAAATCCACATCCTTGACGATCACCACATCGTCGCCGCTGTCCTTGCTTGCGACTACCCGCAAGCCGGAAACCCTGACCAGATCACTGTCGCTGGCTTTGGCGTTCTTGTTCATATCAGTCCTTCCTGGAGCGCTTGCCACGCAAATTATCGATCAACAGGTTGACGCCTATGGTCAGCGTCGCAATCGCCAGCGCCGGCATGATGACGGCAGGAGCGCCCTCGCCCAGGCCGGCAATGTTTTCGCGCACCAGCGAGCCCCAGTCGGCATCCGGCGGCTGCACCCCCAAGCTGAGGAAGCTCAGGCCGCTCAGCAGCAGCACCACGAACACGAAGCGCAAGCCGGCGTCGGCCAGCACCGGACGGATCATGTTCGGCAGCATCTCGACGCAAGTGATATACAGTGCGCCCTCGCCGCGAGCGCGGGCCGCCTGCACGTATTCCATGGTTTGCACATTCACCGCCAGCGCGCGCGAAATCCGGTAAGAACCCGGCATGTAAGTGATGGCTGCCGTAACGATCAGCAACTCAGGCGAAGAACCGAAGGACGCCACCATCATCAATGCAAACATCTTGCTGGGAATCGAGATCAGCGCATCCAGCGTACGGCTCATGACGGCGTCGACCCAACCGCCGGCCAGGGCCGCGCACAGCGCCAGTCCGGTGCCGATCGAGCAAGCCAGGAGCGTCGCCGCCAGCGCCAGGCCGATGGTGTAACGGGTGCCGAACAGAATCCGGCTGAGCATATCGCGGCCGAGGTAATCGCTGCCCAGCAATAATTTTCCGCTGAGCCCCCCGAACACGTCGGCATCCACAATCTGCCCGGCGTCGTAAGGCGAGATGGTGGGCCCGATCACGGCCATCAGCAGCCAGAAAACCACGATGCACAGGCCGGTCAGGCCGAGGATGGACATCGAAAAACGACGCGGCTTTGCGGCCGGCGGCGGCAATTTGTCGGCGACGACGGCATTGGAGTTAGGCATGGTATTCACCGGTTTCTCAACCTTGGATTGGAGACGATCGCGCAGATGTCTGCAGCCAGCACCAGCAGCAGATAGGCGCAACAGAAAATCATCGCGCAGGCTTGCACCAGCGGCATGTCGCGGGTCGTGACAGCATCGATCATCAGGCTGGCGATGCCGGGATAGTTGAAAATGGATTCGACGATGATCACCCCGCCCAGCAGGTAAGACAGGCTCAGCGCCACCGCATTGGCAATCGGCCCGATCGCATTCGGCAAGGCATGGGTCAGCACGATGCGGGTCGGACGCGCGCCTTTGAGTGCGGCCATCTCGACATAAGAGGAACTCAACTGATCAATGACTGCGGCCCGCGTCATGCGCGACATCTGCGCCACGATCACGCAGCACAAGGTCAGCACCGGCATCGCATAAGCCTTCAGGAACTGGCCCATGGAGGCGATATCGGCGGTATGGGAAAGCGCCGACAGCCAGCGCAGCTTGACCGCAAATATCATCACGGCGATGGTTGCCACCAGAAATTCCGGCACCGACACCATCGACACCGAACCGACGCTGATCACGCGATCGAAGAGAGAGCCGCGATACATGGCGGAAGTAATCCCCAGAGTCAGCGCAATCGGCACCGACACTGCGGCAGTCACTGCCGCCAACAGCAGCGAACTGGGCAGGCGGCCGGCAATCAGCTGCGCTACCGGCACGTTGTTGACCAGCGAAATCCCCGGATTACCGGACAATAAGCCGCTCAGCCAGTAGAAATAGCGCACTGGCGCCGGCTGATCCAGACCGAACTGCAAGCGCAGTGCGGCCACGGTTTCCGGCGTTGCCGACTGGCCGAGCGCCGCTTGCGCCGCATCGCCGGGCAACAGGTTGGTAATCAGAAAGACCCCGATCGACACCTGCAGCAATGTCAATATTCCGAGGCCGAGCCGGTTGATAATAAGACGTCCGACCGTGCCGTTCATTACATCTTCCTTTCTGACATCCGCCCGGCCGCAGCGCCAGACTGCCACGCAGCTGCAACCGGGCGGATGTTGTTCTCACGCATAATGTGCGGCAGGCATGCAAGCACAGACACGCCTTGCGCTTTTTTGAAGCAGAACCTCAGGCTTCCAGCCAGACGTATTCGGCGGCGGTGTAGTTCATGAACGCGCCCAAAGGAATCGGCTGGATACCTTTGATCTTGCTGCTGACGCCTTCCAGGTTGACGATGAACACCGGAACCCCGATGCCGCATTTGTCATGCACCAGTACCTGCATGTCTGCATACATCTGTTTGCGCTTGGCGAAATCGGTCTGGGCCCGCGCCGCGACCAGCAATTGATCGAACTGCTCGTTCTTCCAGCCAGACTCGTTCCATGCGGAATCCGACTTGAAGAATTGCGTAAACAAAATGTCGGCGCTGGGACGCGGATTGATGTTGCCGAAACCGAGCGGCACTTTCATCCATTGATTGGACCAATAACCGTCGGCCGGCATGCGCTTGACATCCAGTTTCAGGCCGATCTTCTGTGCTGATTGCTGCATCAGCAGTGCAATGTCGACCGAACCGGCGGCGGCAACCGTGGCCACCAGCGGAATGGTGCTGCCGATCACGCCAGCCTTCTGCAAATGGAACTTGGCCTTGTCCGGATCGTAAGGGCGTTGCGGCAAGCCGGCGAAATGGAAGCGGTTGGTCGGATCGATAGGCTGATCGTTGCCGATCACGGCATAGCCGCGGAAGGCGGCAGTCTTGATCTGTTCGCGATCCATCAGGTATTTCATGCCGAGCGTGAAATCGTCGCTCTTGCCCGGCGCCACATCCTGGCGGATAACCAGATCGGTGTAGAGGCCGGATTTGGTTTCCAATACGGTATAACCGGGGCTGGACTTGACGCGTTGGGTCGAGCGCGGATTAACTTCATTGATCCAATGCACGTCGCCGGACAGCAGCGCATTGATGCGCGCCGCTTCGTCCGGAATGCCGAACAGTTCAACTTCGTCCAGATACGGTTTGCCGGACTTCCAGTATTCTTCGTTGCGAACGCCGACGGTGCGCACGCCCGGGGTGAATTCCTTGCACTTGAAGGCGCCGGTGCCGTTGGCCGTGGTGAATGTTGTGGTGCCGTCCTTGATGATCAGGAACTGCGCGGTGGCCAGGATCACCGGCAAATCGGCATTCGGGCCGGTCAGCTTGATCTGCACTTCGTTGGGGCCGCTGGCTTTGATCGATTCGAACTGATCGGCGAGCGCCTTGGCCTTCGACGCCGTGGCCGGATCCTTGTGGCGCATCAATGAATACACCACGTCGGCCGGAGTCAGCGGCTTGCCGTCATGGAAGCGGACGCCGCTGCGCAGCTTGATAGTCCACAGCGTGGCGTCGCTGGTATTGATTTCTTCCGCCAGCACCATTTGCGGCGCCAGTTTGGCATCCAGCGTGGTCAGTCCGTTATAGAACATGTTGACCCGGGTGTAATCGGTGGAGAGCGCTGCCTTGGCCGGATCGAGGGTATCGGCGGTGGAGCTGGACTGCGTCGCGATCTTGATCTTGCCGCCGCGCCGTGGCGTCTGCGCATAGGCATTCCCGGCCACCGCCAGCATGCTGCCGGCAGTGCCCACCATCATGCTGCCAGCCAATACCGTGCGCATCATGTCGCGCCGCGTAAAGCCGGCGTGTGCGCTTTCCAGTTTCTCCCCAGTACTGGATTGACCGCTCGCCTTGTCCTGCTCGAATTTATTCGTTGTCATGATAGCCTCGCCCAAAAAAATCAAAAAAAATAATATGACCAGCCACATCTTTGGTCAGCGCTTTTTTTACACTCTCCCCCTGCTCATTGATACATGAGCAACCTGCGGTGGCCGAGCCTGATTGCAACATCGCTTTACAACTAAACTAGCAATTAACATGCCGCTGCCAACGGCTTTTTATTAAAACTGGCGCAGAGCAGGCGCTCAACTCAATTTGTCGCGCAACTGGTAGTAGGCGCCGACCAGCGGCAAGAACCACGGCTTGCCGAAGTGGCCGGGAATTGGCGGCCAGCGCATTCCCCGCCAGGGATTGGATTGCGGGTTTCCCATCATCACGTCAGCCATGATCTGGCCCATGTGAACCGCCATCTGCACTCCGTGCCCGCTGTAGCCGAGCGAGTAGAACAGGTCTTTGTGCACACCTGCGCGCGGCAGGCGGTCGGCCGACATATCCACCGAGCCGCCCCAGCAATAATCGATGCGCGTGTCACGCAATGCCGGAAACATCTCGACCATCGCCGCCTGCAGCAGCGCCCCGCTCTTCTGGTCCGAGCGCGGATTGGACATGGCAAAGCGCGCCCTGCCGCCGAACAGCAAGCGGCGATCCGGCGTAATGCGGAAATAATTACCGATATTCCTGGTCGTCACATAATTCCGCTGGCCCGGTACAATCACGTCCAGCAATGCCTGCGGCAAGACTTCAGTGACGATGATGAAGCTGCCGACCGGTACCAGGCGCCGCCGAAAATAGGCAAACGGCCCGGTGCCGCAACCGCCGCAAGCCAGCAACACCTGCTTGGCTTCCACCGTGCCTCTGCTGCTATGCACGCGGTAGGCCTGCCCGGATAATTGATCGAGCCGGGTAACCCCGGCCGATTCGAAAATGCGGGCGCCACGGCGAGCTGCGGCATCCGCCAAACCCACGCCAAACTTACCGACATGCAGTTGCGCACTGGTCTTTTGCAACAAACCGCCATAAAAGCCATTACCGGCTACTTCCCGTGCAATGTCTTGCGGCGCCACCAGGGCCAATTGCGGATCGACGTCGTCGATCAGGTCGCGGTAGACCTGCTGTAATTTGGCATAGTGTTCCGGCTTGGCAGCTACCTTCAACTTGCCGCAGCGGTTAAAATCGCAATCAAGTTTTTCATCGACGACAATTTTTTCCACCGTGTCGACCGCACTCACAAACGACTGGTACAGCTCCTTGGCTTTGTCCTTGCCGATGCGCGCAGCCAGCTCGGAAAAATCGTGCGCCAGGCCGCCATTGCACTGGCCGCCGTTGCGGCCCGATGCCTCACCGGCGACCTGCCCCGCTTCCAGCAGCACCACCGACAGATTCTTGCGGCTCAGCGCCAGTGCCGCCGACAAGCCGGTAAAGCCGCCGCCGACGATGACCACGTCGGCTTTCGCCGGCACCGCCCCTTCGGCCCCGGCAGAAAACCGAGGCGCCGTGTCTAGCCAATAAGATGCGAGTTTCATGCGATTCCTGAGAGGACGCCAGGCCTGGATGCGGCTTACAGGCCGACTACGCCAGGCAAGCCGCCGATGTCGGTAATTTCGGTATAGCCGTAGTGCGGCGTCGATGGTTCATGGCCGCGCGCCACGAATACCTTGTTCTTGATGCCCATGTCGCTGGCCGGCATCAAGTCGTAGCGCAGGCTGGACGAAACGTGCAACACATCTTCCGGATTGCAGTTCAGGTTATCCAGCATGTATTCAAAAGCGCGCAGACGCGGTTTGTAGGCTTGCGCCTGCTGTGCCGTAAACACTTTGTGGAACGGCGCGCCGAGCTTGTCGACATTGTGTTGAATCTGATCGTCGGCAGCGTTCGAGAAAATTACCAATGGGAATTCCTTGGCTACCCGCGCCAATGGTTCCGGCACATCTGCATGCGGCCCCCAGGTCGGCACTGCCTGGTAGAACAAGCCGGCTTCTTCGTCGGTGGTTTGTATATTCCAACGGGCGCAGGTGCGTTTCACGGCATTCTTTACCACATCCTCATAAGGTTTCCATTGATCGAGCACTTCGTCGAGGCGATAGGCGGCGAATTGCCGTACGAACATCGGCATATCGGCGGCGGAAACGCGATCGGCGAACAATTCTTTCGCCGTGTCCGCCATCCGGAAGCGGGTCAAGGTGCCGTAGCAATCGAAGGTAATGAATTTGGGCCTGAAGATGGTCATTTAGGGTAGTCCTCTAACGGTTGTAATAGCTTCCGGAACAGCGCCCGGCGGCGGCGAAAACAGACTTATGCGGTCGGCGCCGATGTTCGCCGATCTCTTGTTCACGGGATGATTACACCATACAAAAATACCGTGAATCTCCCGTTTTCAAGCTGTCACGAGACAGAAACATTTGTTTTAGGCGGCACAATCAGCATAGCTTGCCGAGCAGTGCAGCAATGCTCTATGGCGAGGCAAAATTCGGGGAAATTCACCATCGCGGTGCAAAAAAATTGGCTATCTATCAATTCCTGCGTCCTGTACTACTCGGCAAAATCGATCAGCACGCTCTTGACCCGTCGATTTGCTTCAAATGCCTGCCGTCCCAGATCCTTGCCCATGCCGGAACGCTTGTAGCCGCCGGTGGGAATCACGAAATCTGAGGTACGGCCGTAGCGGTTGATCCACACCGTACCTGCTTCCAGAGAACGTGCGAAGCGTAGCGCCCGGCTGATGTCGCTGGTGTGTACGCCTGCCGCTAGCCCGTAATCCGGATGCGCCGCCAGCGCCAGTGCTTCGGCGTCGTCGTCGAATACTTGCACCGTCAGCACCGGGCCGAAGATTTCGCTGTTGACTGCTTCCATGCTGCTATTGACGCCGGCCAGGATGGTCGGCAAGTAGTAGGAGCCGTTGCCGGTGCTTGGCGCCAGCGCGCCGCCTGTGAGCAGTTGCGCGCCGGCGGCGACGGTGCGGTTGACGATGCCGTTGATGCGATCGGCCTGGCCCTTGGAGATGATAGGAGCCAGCGTGGTTGCCTGCCGCCAGGTCGGCCCTGCCTGCAATGCATCGAAAGCGCGGATGATGCCGGCCACCACTTGCTCTGCCGCGCCGCGCTGCACGATCAGGCGCGAGCCGGCAACGCAAACCTGGCCGGCATTGCCGGAAATCGCAGCAGCCACCATGCGCGCCACCTTGTCCAGATCGGGGGCATCGGCAAACACGATTTGCGGGCTCTTGCCGCCCAGCTCCAGCGTTACCGGCTTGGTGCCGCTTTCGGCGCAAGCCCGCATGATCGCGACGCCGGTCTGAGTCGAACCGGTGAAAGTGACTTTCGACACCTTGGGATGACGGCACAAGCTGTCGCCGGTAATCCTGCCGTCGCCCTGTATTACATTGAAAATGCCCGCTGGAATACCGGCCTTGATAGCCAGTTCGGCCACGCGCAGGATGCTATAGGGCGTCATTTCGGAGGGTTTTAAGACTACTGCGTTGCCGGCCGCCAGCGCCGGACCGATTTTCCACGAAGCCATGACCAGCGGGAAATTCCAGGGCGCAATCGCCGCCACCACGCCATAGGGCTCGCTGATCGTCATGCCCAGGTGATCGCTGCGGGTCGCTGCGACTTCGCCGCCGTGCTTATCCGCAAATTCTGCAAAAAACCGGATGCCTTCAGCCGTAAACGGCACGTCCCACTGGGCGGCATCGCGGATCGGGCGCGTCGATCCCAACGCCTCCATTGGCGCCAGCACGGCAACGTCGGCCTCGATCAGGTCGGCCCAGCGGCGCAGGATGCGCGCCCGGTCGCGCGGCGCCTGAGTGGCCCAGTTGCTAGTCTTGAATGCATGCCAGGCGTTTTCCACGGCGCGATCCACCAGCGCTGCGTCGGCCACCGGCAAACCGGCATAGACATGGCCGTCGGATGGGCGTAGCACGTCAATCAGATTGCTGCCGCCATCGACATAAACGCCGCCGATGAAATGCGCGCTGTTAACCACAACCTGGTCCGGGGCAAAATCTTGCATGGAATATCCTTTAGAGTTGTTGCTGCTTAATGCAGTGATTTATGCGGCGCCTAATGCGTTTTGTTCATAACGCCGATGCTAATCCGGAATACGGCGTATTTTGTGCTGAGACGATAGTCCAGCTCGCAACAAGATTGCGTAATTCCGCAACAGATGGAGCAATCCTGCTGCAAGAAACAAGGCATCATTCACTATCATCAGAAATCACCAAAAATCTTGCTGCGCCCTACCCAAGCAGCATGGTCCGGCGAGTTATCGACAAGGAGAAAGCCATGCAAGAACAAACTGCCAGCCAATTCACGCTGCGCCCGCTTGGCGAGACCGATCTCGCCGCTTGTCATCGTCTGTCGCTGGCGCTGAAATGGCCGCACAGCCTGGAAGACTGGCAATTCATTTATCAGTTGGGCAACGGCTTCGCTATGGAGCAGCGGAGCGATGGCCAGCCGCCGGCCCTGGTCGGCAGCGCCTTGTGTTGGCGTTACGGAAACGCCTACGCCACACTCGGCATGGTTATCGTGCAGGCAGCCCAGCAGGGCCTTGGATTGGGACGTCAATTGATGGAGCAGCTGCTGCAGGAACTCGGCTCGCGCAACATCATGCTGCACGCTACCCCGGCCGGCCAGCCGCTATATGAAAAGCTGGGCTTTGCCGCCACCGGCAAACTGCACCAGCATCAGGGTTCGGCCATGCAGTCGCCGTTGATCCCGCTGCCTGCGGGCGAACGGATCCGGCCGCTCGGCGTCAACGATATCGCCAGATTGCAGGCACTGGATGCACGCGCTACCGGCATGGATCGCAGCCAACTGCTGGCTGCGCTAAACGACGTGGCGGAAGGTGTCGCCATCGACCGCGACGGCGAAATGCTGGGTTTTGCGCTGGTGCGGCGCTTCGGCCATGGCCGCGTTATCGGGCCGGTCATCGCGCCGGACGCGGTCCATGCTAAAGCGCTTATCAGCCACTGGATCAACACCTACGCAGGATCTTTCATTCGGATTGACGTGCCCGACGCCAGCGGCCTGAGCGAATGGCTGAGCGAAATCGGATTAACCCGGGTCGATACCGTGATCGCCATGCTCAAGGGCGTTCCAGCAACAAAAGATCCTGGCCTGCAACTGTATTCGCTGATCAACCAGGCGCTCGGCTAAACGCGGCGCTTGGCGCACACAGCACAGGCGGCGCGAATCTCAGCACTTTCACCCTCGAAGAACGACATGAGTTTCTTATATAAGGCGGACCCCGTTCGGGGCGCGGAATGGGCGCGCTTGTTCGCCGAACAGGCGCCGGATATTCCATTTCACTGCTGGCCGGATTACGATGCGGCCGAGCAGGTCCGTTATCTCGCCGCCTGGTTGCCGCCGGCAGACATGGCAAGCCAGTTTCCCAATGTCGAAGTAGTGTTTTCGGTGGGAGCCGGCATCGATCAATTCGATTTTTCGTTGTTGCCGCCGCATATCCCGGTGGTACGCATGATCGAGCCGGGCATCGCCGACGGCATGGTCGAATACGTCACGCATGCGGTGCTGGCGATCCATCGGCAGAGCCACCTGTACGCCCGGCAGCAACGCGAACGACGCTGGCAGGAACATTTGGTCAAGCCTGCGGCAAGCTGCCGCATCGGCATGCTGGGACTCGGCGTACTGGGGCAGTCCGTGCTGGCCAAGCTACGTGACTTTGGTTTTCCTTGCGCCGGCTGGAGCCGCTCGGCACACACACTGGAAGGCGTCAAATGCTATGCCGGTGAAGATGACCTGGCGGCGTTCCTGGCGTGCAGCGATATCCTGATCTGCCTGCTGCCGCTGACCGAGAGTACGCGCGGCATTCTTAACCGAAAATTGTTTTCTGCATTGCCGCTCGGCGCAGCTATCATCAACGTCGGCCGCGGCGGCCACCTGGTCGAAGCGGATTTGCTGGAAGCGCTGGACAGCGGTCAATTGTCGTCGGCCACGCTGGATGTCTGCGAGACAGAACCGCTGCCAGCCGGCCACCCATTCTGGGACCGCCCCGAAATCGTGCTTACTCCCCACATCGCCAGCATGACGCAACCAGCCGGTGCAGTCGAAGCCGTGCTCGACAATATCCGCCGCCATCAGGCTGGTCAGCCATTAATCGGCCTGGTCGACAGGAGCCGGGGGTATTGATGCTTGTTGATGCCTATTGATACTTGCAGGATATTGAAAAATATCCTGCAAGAAAAATGGCGGCGCCAGCAGCGACCGCAGAAAATGTTGCGTCGCACTTGAAATACCCAATTCTTGCCGTTTTCAGAGATGCATATTGCAAGCTAACGCTGAGCTGGCGGACGTAATATGGTTGCACAGTTTTCGATGCAACAGCCGCCGAACACGCCACAGCCATCCTTGGAAAACACTATGCAAAACTCTACCCTTGTCGCACTTGACCGTAGTCATCTGATCCATCCTGTCACCAGTTTCCGCGGCCACGAGCAGCAAGGTGTCACCATCTTGCAATCGGCGCGCGGCGCCTATCTCACCGATCAGCACGGGCACGAATTGCTGGATGCGTTCTCCGGCCTGTGGTGCGTCAATACCGGCTACGGCCAGGACAGCATCGTACGTGTCGCCGCCGAGCAAATGACGCGCCTGCCATACGCCACCGGCTATTTTTCCTATGGTTCCGAGCCGGCCATCGTACTGGCGGCAAAGCTGGTGGAACTCACTCCGGCTTCGCTGCAGCATGTCTACTTTACGCTGGGCGGATCGGATGCGGTGGACGCTGCGGTGCGCTACATCATCCACTATTACAACTCGCTGGGCCAGCCGTTCAAAAAACAATTCATCTCGCTGGAGCGCGGTTATCACGGTTCGTCATCGGTCGGCGCCGGATTGACTGCCTTGTCCAACTTCCATCTCAACTTCGACTTGCCGCTGCCGAACCAGCACTATATCGCCTCTCCCTACCCATATCGCAACCCGCTCGGCAATGACAATGCGGCGCTAATCCAGGCGTCCGTGCAGGCCTTGCGCGACAAGGTGGCGCAGCTCGGCGCCGACAACGTCGCAGCATTTTTTTGCGAGCCGATCCAGGGTTCGGGCGGCGTCATCGTGCCGCCGGTCGGCTGGCTCAAGGCGATGGAAAGCGCCTGCCGCGAACTGGACATACTGTTTGTCGTGGATGAAGTCATCACCGGCTTCGGCCGCACCGGCCCGCTGTTCGCCTGCGAAGCGGAAAACGTGCAGCCGGACCTGATGACCATGGCAAAAGGATTAACCGCCGGTTATGCGCCTATGGGCGCGGTGATGATGTCGGACCGGGTGTACAACACGATCGCCGACGGCGCCGCACGAGAAGCGGTGGTCGGCCATGGACAAACCTATTCGGCCCATCCGGTCAGCGCTGCCATCGGCCTGGAGGTTTTGCGTCTGTATCACGAAGGCGGCCTGCTAGCCAATGGCATGGCCCAGGCGCCGCATTTTGAACAAGGTTTGCGTGAGCTGCTGACGCATCCCCTGGTCGGCGATGCGCGCAGCCGCGGCTTGCTTGGCGCGCTGGAGCTAGTGGCCGACAAGGCAAGCAAGCGGCGCTTTGAGCCATCATTGAAATTATCGGAACGGATCGCGGCGGCGGCCTATCGGCGCGGCCTGATTTTCCGCGCCTTCGGTGACAACATCCTTGGATTCGCTCCGGCGCTCAGCTATACCGGCAGCGAATTCGAGCTGCTGTTCAGCCGGCTCAGGAAAATCCTGGACGAGGTGCTTGAGCAGCCGGATGTCCGCAGCACACTGGCTTGAAGCGTACACAAGCGATCCGGGCGCGACGCCACATCGGCTGGAAGTCCCGCCCGGATTTTTTTGTTCGCACTGACAAATCGCGGCAGCTTGCAGGCGCATACTGCGTGATACCATGGATGCGCCTAGACAAGATGCTTGATGACGGAGTCGATGATGAACACCAGCGCTGCCTTGAAACTTGATCGAATTGATTTGCGCATTCTTTGCCATTTGCAGCAAAACAGCCGCATTACTAACGTCGCCCTGGCCGATCTGGTCGGCTTGTCGCCAAGCCCCTGCCTGATCCGCGTCAAACGTCTGGAAAAAGCCGGCTACATCTCCGGTTACGGCGCCCATATTCAGCTGGAAAAACTCAGCAACGTCCAGATCGTATTTACCGAAGTCACCTTGTCTGATCATCGCCGCGAAGATTTTGCAAAGTTCGAAGCCAGCATCCGCGGCATTGACGAAATTGTCGAATGCCACCTGGTCAGCGGCGGTTACGACTATCTGCTGAAATTCGTCACCCAGGGCGTGGTGCATTACCAGAGCATCATCGAAAATCTGCTGGAACAACATCTCAACATTGAAAAATACTTCAGCTATATCGTCATCAAGTCGCCGTTCATCAAAAGCCAGTATCCGCTGGAAAAATTCATCACCTCTCAGAATTAAAAACTGAAAACGGAATATCCGCCGAGGCGCGACGCCGGGCCGATTCTTATTTCGACGTGTCGGCAGCGTCGAGGTTGGAAAAATACTCCTGCAGGAACTCGACGCAGACCCGCACCTTGGACGAATTACTCAGGCGCGATGGATAGACCGCCCAGACATTGGCTTCCTGGCTGTACGCCGGCAATATCCTGAGCAACTGGCCATTTTGCAGATATTGACCGACGTCCCAGATTGAACGCAGCACCACACCGCGGCCGTCGATGGCCCATTGCACAGCCACTTCGCCGTGATTGGTCGATAGCGGCCCGGTGACCTTGACCGTTTGTTGTTCGCCGTTGGCACGCAACTTCCACACTCCGAACGGATGGTCGCGCTCCTTGATCACCAGGCAATCGTGCTGCGCCAGTTCGCTCAGCGCCTGTGGCTGGCCGCGCTTCTCCAGATAAGCCGGGGCCGCGCACAAGATCCGATGGTTCGACGCCAGCCGGCGTGCAATCAGGTGCGGCGCAATCTCGTCGCCGACCCGGACATCCAGATCAAAACCTTCGCTGGCGATATCCACCAGCCGGTCGAATACCTCGAAACGCACCGACAACAGCGGATAACGCTCCAGCAACAGCGAAATCGCCGGACCGACGACATTGCGGCCGAAACCGAAACTGCTGCTGATGCGCAGCGCTCCGCGCGGCACCTGGCGCGTGATCGACACTTCCTGCAGCAAGTGATCGATATCGTCGAGTATCCGCTGCGCCCAGTGATAAATGCGTTCGCCTTCCTCGGTGATCACTACGCTGCGCGTGGTGCGCTGGAATAGGCGGGTTGCCAGCTCCTCTTCCAGAATCCGGATACGTTTGCTGACATAGGCAGGAGAGCTGCCCAGTTCATCGGCGGCGGCCGAGAAGCTCGATTTACGCACCACGGCGATAAATACGCGCAAATCTTCCGGGGTCGGCATTTTATTCACGATCTGTGCACAATGATTCAACAAAACACAAATTATATTCCTAATCAGAGTGAATATAATGTTCTGCACTAGCTTGTGAATCTGGCTGCACCTTCCCCCGGCCGACACCGCCACAGAAAGAGGACATCATGAATACCGTCTACAAAATCGCCGTGCTTGCCGGTGACGGCATCGGCAAAGAAGTCATGCCGGAAGGCCTGCGCGTAGTCAGCGCAGCCGCCAAACGTTTCGGCATCACGCTGGAATTGACGCAATTCGATTGGGCCAGCTGCGACTACTACGCAACTACCGGCAGCATGATGCCTGAAGACTGGAAAGCACAACTATCAGGAATGGATGCTATTTATTTTGGTGCGGTCGGCTGGCCCGCCATCGTTCCCGATCACATTTCCTTATGGGGATCGTTGCTGAAATTCCGTCGCGAATTCGACCAATACATCAACCTGCGCCCGGCGCAGACTTTCGAAGGCGTGCGCAGTCCGCTGGCGGGACGTGCCGCAGGCGACATCGACATGATGATCGTGCGTGAAAACACGGAAGGAGAATACTCGTCGGTCGGCGGCATCATGTACGAAGGTACGCCGCACGAGATCGTCATGCAGCAGGCGGTGTTTTCGCGCCGCGGCACCGAACGGGTACTCAAGTATGCCTTCGAACTGGCCCGGACTCGCGCCCGCAAGCACGTCACCGTCGCCACCAAGAGCAACGGCATTTCGATTTCCATGCCTTGGTGGGACGCCAGGGCGGCGGAAGTCGCCAGCGCCTACCCGGATGTAGCCTGGGACAAGCAGCACATCGATATCCTGTGCGCACGTTTCGTACTGCAGCCGCAACGCTTCGACGTAGTGGTCGCCTCCAATCTGTTCGGCGATATCCTGTCCGACCTGGGGCCGGCGTGTACCGGCACCATCGGCCTGGCGCCATCGGCCAACCTGAATCCGGAACGCAAATTCCCATCGCTGTTTGAACCGGTACACGGTTCCGCGCCCGACATCTACGGCAAGAATATCGCCAATCCGGTGGCGATGATCTGGTCCGGCGCCATGCTGCTCGATTTCCTCACCGACGGCAGCGGCGCCGGCCGGCAGGCACATGACGCCATCGTCGCCGCGATCAAGTCGGTGCTGGCGAGCGGACCGCATACCGCCGATCTGGGTGGCAACGCCTCCACCACGGAGATGGGGCAAGCTATCGCCCGCCTGATCAGCGCTGCTGCCTGAGGTGCGCCATGAGTCTCTTATCGGAATCGTCCATGCCTCTCTTGTTAAGTAATCCGGAATTGCTACGTTCGCAGCATTTTATCGGCGGCACCTGGCGCGCAGCCCACAGCGGCGCCAGCTTTACCGTCGCCGATCCGGCCAGCGGCCAGGATTTCACCGCAGTCGCCGATGGCGGCGCCGCCGACGCCCGCGCCGCCAGCGATGCCGCGCAGACAGCGCTGGAACCTTGGCGGCAAACCTGCGCCCGCGATCGCGCCCGTCTGCTCAAACGCTGGCACGCGCTGATTCTTGCCAACACCGACGATCTCGCCAAGCTGATCTGCCGCGAACAAGGCAAGCCGCTGGCAGAGGCACGCGCCGAAGTTGCCTATGGCGCCACGTATGTCGAATGGTTTGCCGAAGAAGCGGTACGCGCCTACGGCGACGTGATTCCCGACCAGGTCCGCGGCAAACGCATGAGCGTAGTGCGCGAAGCGGTTGGCGTCGTGGCGGCAATCACGCCGTGGAATTTCCCGCTGGCGATGATTGCCCGCAAGATCGCACCGGCGCTGGCCGCCGGCTGCACAGTGGTGGCCAAGCCTGCCGAAGATACGCCGCTGACCGCACTGGCGCTGGTCTGGCTGGCCGAGCAAGCCGGCTTCCCGCCGGGCGTCATCAATATCGTCAGCGCCTCGCGCGCCCAAACCCCGGTTGTGGTCGACGATTGGCTGCAAGACAGCCGGGTGCGCAAGATCACCTTCACCGGCTCCACTCCGGTGGGCAAACATCTGGCGCGCGGCTCTGCCTCGACCTTGAAAAAATTGTCGCTTGAGCTGGGCGGCAACGCGCCGTTTATTGTCTTCGACGACGCCGCTCTGGATGCTGCCGTCAACGGCTTGATGGCGGCCAAATTCCGCAATGGCGGCCAGACCTGCGTGTCGCCCAACCGGGTGTATGTGCAAGATTCCGTGTACCAGGCTTTTGCCGACAAACTGGTGGCGCGGGTCGCTGCGCTCAAGGTCGGCCCCGGCCATGCCGATGGAGTCCAGATCGGGCCGATGATCAATGCCCGTGCGATCGAAAAAATCTCGCTCCATGTGCAGGATGCGCTGGCCCACGGCGCCAGCCTGCTGTTGGGCGGATCTGCGATACGGAACGATCTCGCCAGCGGACCGTTTTATTTTGCGCCGACCATACTCGGCGACGCCACCACGGACATGCTGTTATTCAAGGAAGAAACCTTCGGGCCGGTGGTGCCGCTGTTTCGCTTCAGCAGCGAAGAACAAGCCATACAGATGGCTAACGACACGCCGTTCGGCCTGGCCGCCTATTTCTACGCCGCCGACGCAGCGCGCATCTGGCGCGTCTCGAACCATCTGGAAAGCGGCATTGTCGGCATCAACGAAGGCGCGCTGGCGAGCGAAGCGGCGCCTTTCGGCGGCGTCAAGGAATCCGGCTATGGCCGTGAAGGCTCGCGCTACGGCCTGGATGACTACATGCACACCAAATATCTTTGCCAGGGCGGCTTAGGGCCTGTTAACAATTAATTCGGGAGATGCGTTCAAACCAAAACGTGTGCTGGCAAGGCGCGTGGCGCAGCTGGGGCTGGTGCCCCAGCAAGCCATGCAACGCGGCCAGCGCACGTTTTGGTTTGAACCCTCCGGGAACGGCTGCAGGCGTCGCATGCCGTTGTTGCAGCTTCTTGCCGTAGCACCGCTACGTCGCGTCGCTGCGCCTAGGCACGCAACGCCTGCCGCGCGTTCGCACTCCCAAATTAATTGTTAACAGGCCCTAGCTTGAATGCCATCAGTCTTTCGCCAACCTTAATCCTATTTTCAAGATCGAAGCCATGAGCAACGTCTTCCCTGAATATCCGATCGAAATCGCCTTCCCTGATCTGCTGCCCTACAGCGCCGGCAATACCGGCATCCCGTATGTATATAGCTTTTCCTCGCAGGGCGACGGCCCTCACGTCATGATCAACGCCCTCACACATGGTAACGAGGTGTGCGGCGCAATCGTGGTCAAGGCATTGCTGGATCTTGGCCTCAAACCGCGTCGTGGCAAATTGACGCTGTCCTTCGCCAACGTCGAGGGGTACCAGCGCTTCGATCCGCTGCGCCCGGATGCATCGCGTTTTATCGATCAGGATTTGAATCGCGTCTGGACCCGGGAAGTGCTTGACGATCGGGAGCGTGATTCGTCCGAATTGCGCCGCGCGCGCGCCATGTTGCCGGTGATCGATACGGTGGATCTACTGCTGGACATCCATTCCATGCATGAACGCAGCGCACCGCTGATCGTTTCCGGCCCGCTGCCCAAAGGCATAGCGCTGGCGCGGCAATTGAATATTCCTCAGCATGTGATCAGCGATGCCGGCCATCCAGAGGGTCGCCGCATGCGCGACTATGGCGCCTTCGGCGACAACGCCAGCGCCAGAAACGCGTTGTTGATCGAATGCGGCCAGCACTGGGAAGCTGCCAGCGTCAGGGTTGCCAAGCACAGTACTGCGCGCTTCCTGTTGCTGGCCGGCGTCATCGAACGCAGCGACTTGCCGCACGATTGGTGGCCGGAGCAGTCGGCTGCCAGCATCGTCATCAAGGTTACGCAACCGGTGGTTGCCAGCAGCATGAACTTCCGCTTTGCCGGCGCCTATACCGGCCTGGAAACCTTTGCCGAACAAGGCACTGTAATCGGCTGGGACAGCGGCCAGCCGATCACCACTCCCTATCCTGACTGCGTATTGGTGATGCCATCCTTGCGCCAGTTGCGGCCCGGTGTCACGGTGCTCCGTTTCGGACGCATTCTGGACTAGCCATCTACATTTTCAACGCCGACTACGACTGTCTCAATTTTTTTAACGCCCGCATCCGCTACTCACCATGACAACTGCAACCATCATCAGCTACGCCGAGATCCAACCAGATATTTCCGTTCGCCAGCCGGATCCGGAGATGCGCGTCAAGGGCGCGCCGCAAAGAACCACACGCAGTTATTTCGTTGACCCTTCATTCGGATTGAGTTCCGGCATCTGGAGCGCAGAAACCGGCGCCTACAAGATTTCGATGGCGGCATCCAAACATGAATTTTTTCACATACTTACCGGCAAGGTAGAAATCAGCTGCGACAGCACCGGCGCAGTCAAATCATTCGGCCCTGGCGACACCGGCATCATCCCGCCAGGTTTCAAAGGCATGTTTGAAATTCTTGAGAACGCCAGCAAATTTTATGTTGTAACCGATCGCAATATCTGACTCGACTGGCCCGCACTGACTCTTTGCTTGAATGCAAAGAACAGGCCGAATATTCCAAAATAATATCAATCCGGCATTTCGTAACGAGCTGTAAAAAGCCGGTACTTTTTGCCTGCAGTCATGGAGTATCGAACTTTCCGGGCGAGGCTTCGACGCTTGATATGCCACCGATCGCCCCCATGTTCATCAAATCATCCTGGAAAGCCCCATGCCATCCAAGTAACGGATATTGATTCACCCAGTTTGAAAGGACTCTGACCATGCAATACCTGCAGATAATCGTCATCCTCGCCACATTCATCATCGGCCTGCCCCTGAGCAGCATGGCAGCCAATAGCGACAACACCGAAATGCAAACCACGCCGGCAGACCAGACCGCGCTGCCGATGGTGGCCGGTGAAATACGCAAGGTAGATAGCGGCACCGGCAAGATCACCATCAAGCATGCGGAAATCCCCAACTTCGGCATGCCGGCCATGACCATGTTGTACAAAGCTGGCGATCCGGTCATGCTGGAACAGTTCAAGGCTGGCGACAAGATCGAGTTTGCCATCGACAAGGTCGACGGCGCGCTGACTATCGTCAGCCTGGAATTGGCCGACCGCTAAGCAACGAAACCGCCGACGATGCCGCCGTCGTCACTGACGGCGGTTGACTATCCTGATCGCCGCCGGCTCGCCGTTTTGCGGCACCATTTCCAGCGAGACTAGCGGCCCTTTGCGCGGATCGTGCTGAAACGTGATGCGGATTTTCTGCGCGCTCTCTATCCCTGCAAAATCGCGGACCAGTATCCGCGTCACGTTGGGCAACTCTTCCGAGCCCAGCGCGAAAGCATCGCTCTCGTTTTGCTGCTCCGAGGCGATGTGGCCATTCTTATAAACGCAGACGATGGCTTGCGCCGGGTCGATGCCGTTGCTCATCAGAAATGAGTCGTTGACCAGAAACAAGGCCGGCGGAATCCTGGCGATGTCGATCTGGCCGACGTCGGGCCAGTCGTTCTTGGTGATCACCTTACCGCCGGCATAATACTTGGCAACAAATTGATCGCCCATGCAGGGCAAGTGTGCGGCCGCCGCTTCTGCGTGCTGCAACAGTTTTTGCACGTCGCCGGGTTCGAACTCCACTGTAATTGTCGGTGTAAGCATATTTGTCATGCCCGGATTATCGCATCGCGGATCGCGCGGCGCTCACTTTGCGGTAATGTCCAACACTTGTCGCCAAACAGAAACGCCGGGTGGGCGTCCGTGCCCACCCGGCCCGCTGCCCGCCGTCATTTCCCCTTATAATGTGCGGCATGGAAAATCCTAATGAATTCGTACAATGGCTGCGCTCGGTCGCGCCCTATATCCATGCCTTTCGCGGCAAGACCTTTGTCGTCGCCTTTCCGGGCGAACTGGTCACCGCCGGCGCCTTGCCGGTGCTGGCGCAAGACTTGTCGCTGCTGCATGCGCTTGGCATCAAGGTGGTTATTGTGCACGGCTCCCGACCGCAGGTTGAAGAACAGCTGGCGCTGCGTAACGTAGAAGCGCGCTTTCACAACGGTTTGCGGATTACCGATACCGCTGCGCTGGAATGCGCCAAGGAAGCTGCCGGCGAACTGCGCCTGGATATCGAAGCCGCCTTCAGCCAGGGCTTGCCCAACACGCCGATGGCGCATGCCGCGATTCGTATCATTTCCGGCAACTTTGTCACCGCTCGTCCGCTCGGTGTGATCGACGGCGCCGACCTGCAGCTGACCGGCGTGGTGCGCAAGATCGACTACGACACCATCCATCCTATCCTCAACGCCGGCGGCCTGGTATTGCTGTCGCCGCTGGGCTTTTCGCCGACCGGCGAAGCGTTCAACCTGACCATGGAAGACGTGGCGGTCGCGGCGGCGATCTCGCTGCGCGCCGAAAAGCTGATTTTCATCAGCGAAACGCCGTTGATGAAAGACGCCGGCGAGACCGAAATCCGCGAGTTGTCCTCGCACCAGGCGCAGGCGGTGCTGGACAGCGGCTGCCTGCCGGCTGACTCGGCTTTCTATCTGCAGCACGCGATCAAGGCCTGTAACGCCGGCGTGCCGCGCGCCCACGTGGTGCCTTTCGCTACCGACGGTTCGGTCTTGCTGGAATTGTTTACCCACGATGGCGTGGGCACCATGATTTCCTATGAAAACCTGGAAAGCCTGCGCGAAGCCACGATTGAAGACGTCGGCGGCATCCTGAAACTGATCGAACCGCTGGAAAACGATGGCACCCTGGTCAAGCGCGGCCGTGAGCTGATCGAACGCGAGATTCATTACTTCTCGGTCATCGAGCATGACGGCGTGATCTTCGGCTGCGCCGCGCTCTATCCTTTCCCGACCGAAAAAATGGCGGAAATGGCTTGTCTCACGGTCAATCCGGAGGTCCAGGCGCAGGGCGACGGCGAACGTATCCTGAAACACATGGAAAGCCGGGCGCGCGCGGCAGGCTTCAGCAAGCTGTTCGTGCTGACTACCCGCACCTCGCACTGGTTCCTGAGGCGCGGCTTCGTCCACGCCACCGTCGACGACCTGCCGAAGGATCGCCAGCACATGTATAACTGGCAACGGAAATCGCTGGTACTGATCAAGACCTTATAAAACCAAGACCTTGAATCAAGACTCGCTACCGGTCGAACTATCCCCTATTCAATTGATCTTACAAGCGGGCCTCTGACACCGCGGCCCGCAACACCTACAAGGAAAAACCATGGCACGTACCATTCATTGCATCAAACTGGACAAAGAGGCAGAAGGCCTGGACTTCCCCCCGTATCCGGGCGAACTGGGCAAGCGCATCTATGAAAGCGTGTCGAAAGAAGCCTGGGCCGGCTGGCTCAAGCACCAGACCATGCTGGTCAATGAAAACCGCCTGAACCTGGCCGATGTGCGGGCCCGCAAATATCTGGCGGCGCAAATGGAAAAACATTTCTTCGGCGACGGCGCCGATGCCGCCACCGGCTACGTGCCGCCGACCGAATAAGCAGTCGCCCCAGAATATCTCTCTTCCCAACTACCTTTGTGGCAAAATAGGCAATATTTATTTTGTCCGGAGGTAGCTTCCCATTGCCGGCCAATGCGCCGCAACCTGAGCCCGACGGGTACCTAGATTCAAGTACTTATCCTTAACCGGATACACGCGTATATTTATCGATTCACTTCCCCACAGATCGGAAATTTCATGCATCTATTCCGTAATCGCCTATTGTCTTGCTTATTGGCAGCCGCCTGCGGCATCGGTTTCATCGGCATCACCGAAGCGGCAACCGCACTTCCGGCCGGCGTGACCCAGGGTCCGTCCGCTGAAGGCATCACCGAATACCAGTTTGCCAACGGCTTCAAAGTCTTGCTCTTTCCCGATGCCTCCAAGCCTACGGTAACGGTCAACATGACTTACCTGGTCGGATCACGCTTCGAGAATTACGGCGAAACCGGCATGGCGCATTTGCTGGAGCATTTGATGTTCAAGGGTACTCCGACCCATCCTTCGATTCCGAAGGATTTCAGCCAGCGCGGCATGTCGTTCAACGGAACCACTAACGTCGACCGCACCAATTACTACGAAATCTTCCAGGCCGGCGACGACAACCTGAAATGGGCGATCGGCATGGAAGCCGATCGCATGCTGCATTCATTTATCGCCAGGAAAGACCTCGACAGCGAAATGACCGTGGTGCGCAACGAATACGAACAGGGCGAGAACTCGCCGTTCGGCGTCCTCATCAAGCGCTTGGAAGGCGTGGCTTACGACTGGCACAACTACGGCAAGCCGACCATCGGCAACCGCAGCGATATCGAAAACGTCAGGATAGAAAACCTGCAAGCCTTCTATAAAACCTACTACCAGCCGGATAATGCGGTGCTGCTGATCGCTGGTAAATTTGACCCCGCCAAGACTCTGGCATGGGTCAGCCAGGCCTTCGGAAAATTGCCGAAGCCGACTCGCAAGATGCGCGACTTCTGGACCGTGGAACCGACCCAGGACGGCGAACGCAGCGTGACCGTGCGGCGCCAGGGCGATGTGCAGATCGTCGCCGTAGCCTACAAGATTCCAAGCGAATTGCATCCTGACAGCGACGCCCTGTCCTACGCCGGAACGATTCTGGCGGACACCCCCAACGGCCGCCTGCATAAATCGCTGGTGGAAACCGGCAAAGCTACCGCCGTGTTCAACTACGAGATGAGCGGCTATGCGCCGGGCCTGGAAATCATTGCCGCGGTAGTCAAGAAAGGCGAGCCGATCGAGCCGGTACGGCAGGCCTTGATCGACGGTGTCGAGCAATTTGCAAAAACCCCGCCGACGCCGGAAGAGATGGAACGGGTCCGCCTGGCCAATGCCAACAGCTTTGAAAAACTGCTGAACGATCATCAACGCGTCGGCGTCGCCATGTCCAGCACGATTGCGCTAGGCGACTGGCGTTTGCTATTCCTCGGCCGCGACCGCTCCAACAAGGTGACCTCGGCACAGGTGGCGACGGCGGCTGCGCATTACTTCACCCGCGATAACCGCACGGTCGGCATGTTCTTGCCGGAAGACCAATTGCAACGCGCCGATGTTCCGGCAGCGCCAAGCGTGGCCGGACTGCTCAAAGACTACGAGCCACAGCAAGCGATCGCCGACGGTGAAGCTTTCGATCCGTCGCAAGCCAATGTCGATGCCCGTACCCAGCGCTCGCAGGTGGGCGGTTTGAAACTCGCCTTGCTGCCGAAAAAGACGCGCGGCGAAACCGTCTCAGTCAAACTGAACTTGCAATGGGGCGACGAAAAAACCCTGTTCGGTAAAAAGACTGCATCCGAATTGGCCGACGCCATGCTGATGCGCGGCAGCAGCACGCTGACGCGCGAACAGCTGGCCGACGAGTTTTCCAAACTCAAGATCAGCGGCAACCTGACGCAATTCCAGACCACGCGCAGCAATCTGCCCGCCGCCCTGAAACTGGTCGCCAGCGTACTCAAGCAGCCGCGCTTCGATCCGGCTGAATTCGATCGCCTGCGCAAAGAATCCCTGGTCGGCCTGGAAGCATCGCGCAACGAGCCGAACACGCTGGCGGCCGAAGCCATCGCCCAGCATTTCAACAAATATCCGCAAGGCCACTGGCTGGCGGCGCAAAGCGTGGATCAGCAAATCGCCGCGATCCAGGCCGCCACCCTGGCCGATGTCAGCGCCTTTCATCACGATTTCTATGGCGCCTCGCAAGGCGAACTGGCTATCGTCGGCGATTTCGACGTCGCAGCTGTCTCCAAGGTCGTCCAGGACGAATTCGGCGCCTGGAAAAGCGCGGCGCCGTACCAGCGCGTGATCCGGCAGAACTTCGACGTGGCGCCGCTGCAGAAAACCATCAATTCCCCAGACAAGGAAAACGGCTTTTACGTGGCGCGCCAGAACCTGGACATGCGTGACGACGATGCCGATTATCCGGCAATGATGGTCGCCAACTACCTGTTTGGCGGCGGCAGCCTGAAATCGCGCTTGATGGACAGAGTACGCCAAAAAGAAGGCCTCTCCTACGGCATCGGTTCATCGGTAGAGATCAGCGCCATCAGCCGCGCCGCCAGGTTCTCGGTACAAGCCATCGCCGCGCCGCAAAACCTGGGCAAGGTCGATACGGCCGTCAAAGAAGAACTGGCGCGCGCACTCAAAGAAGGTTTTAGCGCCGACGAACTAGCCCGCGCCAAATCCGGCATCCTGCAAGAAAACCAGCGCGCCCGCGCCCAGGACAGCGCCCTCAGCGCCGGCTGGGCCAGGCTGCTGGACCTCAACCGCACCTTCGCCTGGAGCAAACAGATCGAAGACAAGATCAGCGCCCTGACAGTGGAACAAGTCAACCAAGCCTTCCGCAAACACATAGCCCCCGCCCAACTGAGCGTGGTGATTGTGCGCGATGAAGCCAAGGCAAAAGCAAATACTGCGATGGTGGCGAAGCCCTAAAGTCTGGTCCCCCCAAAGAAGCCGCCGCCGTGTTCGCAATAAAATCTGCGAACACGGCGGCGGCTTTTTCTTTTGGCGTTGGTGCTGCGTTCGAAGTTGCCGTTGAAGTGGTTTTTGACGTGAATTCCGCATTGGGACGTCGCCAAGCAACTACTCCACATCTTGCATATCCACTCCGGATCGAAAAAAAGCAACCAGTCCACTTATCAAAAAAACAGTCTGGCGATTTTCAATAAAAATCAATATAAACAATTGCTTATAGCTATATCGATCACACCAGAATGAGACCACAAATTTATTGATGCAATACCAGTTAGATACAGATTGACAGCCACTTTTTGCGCTCTTACAGTGCCCTTAATTCGATATTGCCGTATGGAAATATCGAAGATGATGATCAGATGTTGCCTGCTTTCGGTAGCCGACCTTCCCACGCTGCCCGACCAGCCTTCTCAGGAGAAAAAATTGAAACTGAAACTCATACACGGCCTCATGCTCAGCCTTGCGTGCAGCGCAATCGTGACCGTTGGAGCCAATGCCAGCCCATTGATAGCGAGCGCGCAAGCAGCGACGACGGTGACTTGTTATGCAGCCTGGGACGCCAGCGTGGCCTATACCGGCGGCGCCACCGTCAGCTACAACGGCGTCAACTACAAAGCCAACTGGTGGACCCAGGGGAACAATCCATCGACCAACAATGGCGGCTCCGGCTCGGGCCAGCCATGGACCATCGTCGCCAACTGCGGCGGCACAGTAACGCCGCCACCACCACCGCCTCCTCCGGGCGGCGGCACCACACCGGCCGGCTTCGTTTTCAGTCCGTACAAAGATGGCAACATCAATCTGAACTGGAATACCTACGCCATGAGCACCGCCGTCACCGGCAGCACGCAGACCGTACTGAGCGCCATGCCAGCCAAACTCGCCACCCTGACCTGGGCTTTTGCGACCGGCGCCTGCGGTAGCGAAAACTGGGGCGGCGTATCGGCCTCGGCGTTTGCGGCAGCCAATGTGCAAGCCTTCGTCAACGCCGGCAAGAAGTACATTGTCTCCACCGGCGGCGCGGCAGGTTCGTTTACCTGCACCAGCGATGCCGACTTCCTGAAATTTATCCAGACCTATTATTCGGCCAACCTGGTCGGCATAGATTTCGATATTGAAGCCGGCCAGACCCAGGCGGATATCAATAACCTGGTGCTGCGTGTGAAAACAGCGCAAGCGACTTATCCAAACCTGCGTTTCAGCTTCACGCTGGCGACATTGGGCGGCAATGTATCGCCTAGCCTGGGTTACTACGGGGTTGAAGTGATGCAGGCAATCCAGGCTTACGGCCTGAGCAACTACACCATCAACCTGATGGCGATGGACTACGGCAGCCCGGCCGGCGGCAATTGCATGACCAAGAGCGACGGCAGCTGCGACATGGGGGCATCGGCGGTGCAATCGGCAATCGATCTGCACACGCAATACAATCTGCCTTACAAACAGATCGAAGTAACGCCAATGATCGGCGGCAACGACTCTGCCAACGAAACATTCTCTATCGCCGATCTCGCGACGCTGGTGAATTTCGCGCAGCAGAACGGCTTGGCCGGCATCCATTACTGGTCCTTCGACCGTGACCGGGATTGCGCGCCGGGCTCAGCTTCGCCGACCTGCAACACCTACGGCACAGCCGGCACTTTGGGCTTCACCAATGCCTTTATTTCGAGCTTGGGACTGTAAGAAAAACACTGCCGCAAAACAAAAAACCGGTTCTCGGGAACCGGTTTTTTGTCTCTGATTGCTATGGCTTCAACAGATCCTTCGCCACTTTATCGAGCAACACTGCATCGCGATCCGCAGACAGCTGCCAGAACATCGCGCCGGCCAGCCCCATCTGTTTCAGGTATTTGATTTTGTAATCCAGCGATTCGACATCGTCATAGCTGACAAATTCGCCTGTATCGGGATTGAACAGATAAGGTACTTTGGCGGCGTCATTCCAGTAGCGCGTGAAGCCGTTGCGATTGACCAGCGTGCCGCTTATGTCAGCGAAATCCAGTTCGCCCGGCTCCACGCCGCCGCGCCCTTTGCCGTTGCAATCCTGATGCTGGCCGTGTTGTAGCGCGCCGCATTGCTTCCAGCTGTAGCCATAGAACGGCATGCCCAGCACCAGCTTGGTCGCTGGAATGCCAGCCGCCAGCGCCATTTCGACCGTGCTGCTGACATTGAATGCCGGGTCGGCATCTGGCCGCGCCAGCGCCGGGTCATTGTACAAAGGCGCTACGTGTCCGGCAAACTTGCTCCAGGACCCGCTAAAGTCGTAGGTCATGGTATTGGCCCAATCGAGAATCGCCGCGACCTTGGCCATTTCGGTATTCTGGAAAAATCCCCGGTTATTGCCGATCGCGGCTGTCAGCAGATAGCTGCGATGTTCCTGCTTTCCCGCTGCGTCGAGCCGTTCGCGTAGCGTTTGCAGCAACAGTGTGTAGTTCTGCTTGTCTACCGGCCGCGCGATATTGGCGGCATCGCCCCCGGCTACCGGAAATTCCCAATCGATGTCGACGCCGTCGAAGCCGTTTTGATGCAGGAACGCCACGGCGCTGTCGGCAAATTTCTTGCGCGATTGCGGCGTCAGCGCTATATCTGAAAACTCCCTGGAGCCAGCCCAGCCGCCCACCGAGATCAGAGTTTTCAGCTTGGGACTCCGGCTTTTCAAGCCGCGCAGCACGATAAAATCGCGCGCACTTTGGTCGGTGCCCGAGGACTGGTCGGCCACGATTTCACCATCCTTGATCAAGGCAAACGCATAATTCAGATGGGTCAGCTTGCCGGCGTCGATATCTGCTGCGGAATACTGACGCTGTTGCGATGGCAAATAGTAAGCCACCACCTTGTAAGGCGCTGCCATCGCCATGGCAGGCACAAGCGCCGCGAACAACATCGATAGTCGCATCAATTTCATCATGGTTCTCGCTTCATCAAGACTGTTAGAAATCGCAATTGGATGGCAATGGCGGCGTCATGGCTTTTACCGTATCGACCTGGTGCACCCCTGTCCGCCGGTAGGCACGAACCGCAGCATCGACCTGCGCCGGCGACAGCACCAGATCTTTGGCATGCATCACCCAGGCCAGGTCTTGCTGGTAGCGCCGCTCTGCCTTGGTGTCGGGCAGCACGCCGCTGGGCGAGAACCACAAATTGAAATTGATCGACATCGGCTGTGCCGGATAATTACGGCCGCCGTGTTCATCCAGCTGCACGCCGTCCAGGAAGTAGCGAATTTTTCCGGCCGCCACTTGCGTCAGCAAGGTATGCCAGCCGCCCAGCGCGCGCTGTTCTTCATGTACCTGGTTGAACGCGTTCCAGGGTTCCATCTGCACCGTTTGCCAAGACACGCTATACAGTCTGCTATGCGGATTTCCCCAGCCGCCATTGGGCAGGTATTCCCAATCCAGCTCGCTGTATTGCGGATCAAAATCGTGTTTCAGCGGACTGGAAGTGTAAAAAGATTCCACCACCAGATCGCCGCCAGGTCCTTGCACAGGCGCGTCGGCGAAACGCACCCGCGCGGCGTAGGTGCCTTCGAAATATTTACGTTGATGACAGAGTTGCGCCTGGTACGTGTCCTCAGCCGTACCGTCGGTGCGCGCATCCAGGCGCAACAGCCGCTGGCCGCTGTGTTGCGGATCGTCGACCAGGCTGATGGTGGACGGCCCCCACTTCCCATGCTCGATGCCCGGATGGCCTGCTTGATCGCGGATTTTCCAGCCGCCGGCTACCAATGCTGCAGTATCGGCGTAGTGAAAATCGTCAAAAAATATGCCGGGAGCGTTGGTCACAGTATTGGCCGCAACGTCGGCCATGGCGCTGGCCGGAGCCAGCATCGACACCAGCGCCAGCAAGCGGCGAGAGAAATGCATCATCACCGGCTCAGACCGCAGCAGGCTGCGCCGCCGCATCGGCCGGCTGTTGGTGCCGCCCGATCGGTACTACGCGTGACAACAGCAAAACCGGTATCGCGGAAATCAGCACCCACAGGAAAAAATGCTGATAACCGAGCGCGCCCTGGATGGTTCCGCTGAGCATCTTGAACAATACGTAGCCCAGCTGCATGATGCCGGTGCCAAGCGCATAGTGCGCCATCTGGTATTTGCCAACCGCGACTTCCTGCATGATGAACAGGATCAGTCCGACGAAACCGAAACCGTAGCCGAACATTTCCAGGCTCAAGGCGGCGGCGATGACGCCGAGGCTGCTGGGCATGGCGGTGCTCAGGAAAAAATAAGCGAGATTCGGCAAGTTCATCGCCAGGATCAAGAAGAACATGCTGCGCCGCAAACCGCGCCAGGCCGTGAAATAGCCGCCCAGCAGGCTGCCGCAGATGAATGCTACCGTAGCCAGCGTGCCGTACACTGCGCCGACTTCCGCCGTCGCCAAACCCAATCCGCCCTCAGCCCGCGCCGCACGCAGGAACAACGGGCCGATGGTGGTGATCTGGCCTTCGCCGGCGCGAAACAGGATGATGAATGCGATCGCCAGCCAGATGCCTGGTTTCTGGAAAAAATCGATGATCACGTCGCGCAAGGTGAGCCAGACGCCCCTCATCGTACCCTTGCCGCCCGCCGGCCGCGCCACATTGCGGCCGGCCGGCAAGGCCCAGAAATGATAGATCGCCAGCAGCAGCATGCTGACCGCGAGCATGCCGAAGATCAGACTCCAGGCTTGCGCCACCGCCATGCGTTTCTCGAAATAGCCGGCCAGCACCACCAATCCGCCCAGCGAGAAGAAACGGGCGACATTGTAAAACCCGCCCTGCCAGCCGGCATAGCTTGCCTGCTGAGTCGAACTCAGGCTGGCAATGTACAGGCCGTCGGCGGCGATGTCATGCGTCGCCGAGGCAATCGCTACCAATCCCAGCAAGGCGATGCTGACTGCAAAATAATTCGGCAGGTGCAGCGCCAGCGCCACCAGCCCGAGACTGGCGCCGCCGAAAAACTGGAACAGCAGCACAATCGATTTCTTGCTGCGCGCCGCTTCCAGGAACGGACTCCAGAGCGGCTTGAAGACCCAGACGAACCCCAGCATCCCGGTCCACAGGGCGATCTGGTCGTTGGCCATGCCCATGCTCTTGTACATCAGGCCGGCGATGGTCGCCACCACAAAATACGGCAGGCCCTCGGCAAAATACAGCGTCGGCACCCAAAGTGCGGGATGGTGTTCGGGTTTATCTTGATTGCTCATAGCGGCGGCCACCGTGGGTAAAAGTGCTTGTTGTTCAGCTTGTTACGAATACGGCATTGGATGATTATTGCGGCGCATTCACGGTCGCCACCGGCATCTTGCCGCGGGCTTCGAGATTTCCCGCCAGCCAGTCGGCGACTGCCTCCAGCGCCGCGGCGGCAAAGCCGTAGGTAATCAGCGCCGGCGCCGCTATATCCAGCGTCTGGAACGGATTCCACAGCGCCAGATGGAGATCGGGACGCCAGCTTTGCCTGGCCTTTGCGCCATAGCGCAAGCGCGTGGTGGACGCCAGGATCACTGTCCTGCCATCGTCCGGCAAGCTGGCCCAATCAAAACTGTCGTCATCCTCGAAGGTCACCAGTTCGACATCGTAGCGGCGTGCCAGCACCGCGGCGATCGCCGCGGCCGGCAAGCCCGCTTCGGCCACGCCGTCGCCGGCAGCATCGGCGCAGGCCAGCAGGCGGATTTTGGTAGCCGCGGCTAAAGGTTGAGGATTGCCGACCAGCGTCAGGCCGCGGCGCCATGCATCTGCCATCAGGCGTTCATCGGCAGCTTCTGTGAGGAAGGAGTAGGCGCCTGCCGCACAAGGATAGGTGGCGGCCAAGCCATCCAGCCGCGCCAGCCGGGCCGCAAGCGCAGCACTGCCCAGTTCGCTGTCGACGGCGGCGCTAGCCAATGCCGTCGTCAAGGACACCAGGGTTTCTTCTTGCGTATTGCGATTACCCAGCGCCATGACCATGTCGGCGCCGGCGGCCAGGGCTCGCACCGCCGCGTTGCCGACGCCGTAACGGCCGGCGATCGCTTGCATGTCCATGCCGTCGGTAATGATGACGCCGCGATAATCCCATTCTTTGCGCAGCAGATCGGTGAGGATTTTGCGCGACAGGGTCGCCGGATGTTCAGGGTCGAGCGCAGGATAAACGATATGCGCGCTCATCATGGCCGGCGCGCGCATCGCCGCTTTGAACGGCGCCAGCTCCAGCGCATCAAGCGCGG
Source organism: Collimonas sp. OK242 (assembly GCF_900107095.1). Lineage (GTDB taxonomy): Bacteria > Pseudomonadota > Gammaproteobacteria > Burkholderiales > Burkholderiaceae_D > Collimonas. The sequence goes on along the minus strand of NZ_FNOR01000027.1, from coordinate 5,087 downwards.
CGCGCGACTTGGCTACCGTCGGCAGGTCGCGATGAGAATCGACGTGGGTGTCGCCATGGCCGGGGAAATGCTTGACGCAGCAAGCCACGCCCTGTTCCAGGCTGCCTTCCATCCACGCCAGCGCCAGTTCGGTAGCGCGCTGCGGATCGGCACCGAAAGAGCGCTCGCCGATGACAGGATTGGCCGGATTGTTGTTGAGATCCAGCACCGGCGCGAAATTCCAGTTGAAGCCCAGCGATTTGACGCCGCGCGCCACGGCAGCGCCAACTGCGCGCGCCAGCGCGACATCGTCGGCGGCGCCGAGCGACATGGCTGAGGGTGGCGCCGGCAGCCATGTCGCGCGCACCACGGCGCCGCCTTCCTGATCGATGCCGATCAATGCATTCGGGCCCATCACGGCGCGCAGGTCGGCGGTCAGCTTGCTCAGTTGTTCGGCATTCACCATGTTCTGGCGGAACAGGCAGACCGCACGGATATGGTTGTCGCGCAAAAACTGCGCGCTGTCCTCATCCAGCACCGTGCCCGGCATGCGGATCATGATCAGTTGCCCGGCGATCCGGCGCGCCGCACTCAGTTTGCCTTGGTGGTCGGATTTGCTATCGGTGCGGTTCACGCTACTACTCATATCACTGCTCCATCTGCCCGGCGCAACAGCCGCGCCGGCCTGCGCCTATCGATTAATTGGTCTTGGTCACTTTGCTCAGGTGCCGCGGACGGTCCGGATCGAGTCCGCGCGCGATGGACAGATTTGCCGCCATCACGTAAAACGCCTGAATTGCCACGATAGGATCCAGATCCGGCGTAGCCGCCACCGGCAAGGTCAAATCGCGTTCGCTGACATCGGCGGGCGCTGCCAGCAACACGCGTGCGCCGCGGCCGCGCATTTCATCGGCCAGCTTGATCAGGCTCGCTTGCGTCGGCCCGCGCGTAGCGAAAATCAATAAAGGATAGCCTTCGTTAATCAAAGCCATCGGGCCGTGCTTGATCTCGGCGCCGCTAAATGCCTCTGCCTGCAGCACCGAGGTTTCCTTGAACTTGAGAGCTGCCTCCAACGCCACCGGAAAACCGGCACCGCGCCCAACCACCATGATGCGGGAAGCAGGCGCCAATACGTCAATCGCGGCCGACCAGTCAAGCTCGGTAGCCTGCTGCAACGCGGCCGGCAACGCGTCGATCTGCGCCAGGAACTCGGGATCGTCCTGCCAATGCGCCACCAGTCGTGCCGCAGCCACCAGGCTGGTGATGAAGCTTTTGGTTGCAGCTACACTCAATTCAGGACCGGCATGCAAAGGCAAAGCCCACTCCGCACTGGCCGCCAACGGTGAAGCAATCTCGTTGACCAAAGCTACCGTGGTTGCGCCGCCTGCGCGGAAATAACGGATAGGTTCGATCACATCCGGGCTCTGGCCCGATTGCGAAATCGCGATGGCCAAGGCATCGCGCGTCAACAAGGGTGACTTGTACAAGGTAACCAGCGACATCGGCAGCGACGCCACGATGCGGCCAAGGCGCGCCATGATCAGGTAAGCGCAATAGTTGGCGGCATGATCGGAACTGCCGCGCGCCACCGTCAGCACGCTGGCCGGTTGCGCGCTGCGCAGGGCGGCGCCAAGCGCGGCATAGCGGTCGCCGTCGCGCCCCAGCTGCAACGCTACGTGCTCAGCTGCGGAACAGGCTTCCTGCAACATCTGTGAACTAAACTTCTGCGAGGTCAATCTGTTCTCCTTCTACATAAACCGCGGTTAAATTGAGCTGCCGGTCCAGCACCACCAGATCGGCGCTGCAGCCGCTTGCCAGACGACCTCGTTCCGGCAAGCCCAGGTGATCTGCGGCATAGGTCGATACCCGCAGCGACGCATCCGCCAGACTCAGGCCAAGCCCGACCAGATTGCGCAAGGCCTGATCCATGGTCAGCGTGCTGCCTGCCAGCGTGCCGTCAGCCAGCCTGACCCCGCCCATGCATTTGTGGACCCGCTGCCGCCCTAGCATGTACTCGCCGTCAGGCATGCCGGTGGCGGCAGTCGAGTCGGTCACGCAGTACAACCTGGGGATGGCGCGCAGGGCTGCCTTGATGGCGCCGGGATGCACATGCAACAGATCGGGAATCAGTTCCGAATAGCGGGCATGCGCCAGTGCTGCACCCACCATGCCGGGGGCGCGTGCCTGGAATCCGGTCATGGCGTTGAACAGATGGGTAAATCCGGTCGCGCCATGCTGCAACGCTTGCACCCCATCTTCATAACTGCCCAAGGTATGGCCGATCTGCACCCGCATGCCGGATTCGCTGAGGGTGCGCACCACATCCAGATGGCCGGCAATTTCAGGCGCGACCGTAATCAGTTTTATCGGCGCCATCGCGCTCAGGCGCGCCACTTTCTGCAAGCTTGCCTCCTGCGCAAAATCCGGCTGGGCGCCGAGTTTTCCAGGATTGATATAGGGGCCTTCCAGATGCACGCCGAGCACGCGCGCGCTGCCGGCGCGGCGCTGGCGGCAGGCATGGCCGCAAGCTTCCAGCGCTTGCTCCAGGTCGCTTAGCGGCGACGTCATGGTGGTGGCCAGCATGCTGGTAGTGCCGTGCCGCGCATGGATCGCAGAGATGACATGGGCCGCGTCGCCGCCATCCATGATGTCTTTGCCGCCGCCGCCATGCACGTGCAAATCGATGAATCCAGGCAGGATGTAAGGATCGCGGTTATCGTCGGGATCGACCGCTGCGCCTTCAATCGCGCTGATGCGGCCGTCGAAATGCAGGATGCCGTTGACCCAGCCTTGCGGGGTTAGTACGTTGCCTCTGACTTCACCTTTGACCTCACCTTTGAAATTGCTAGCTGCGTCGTCGCCGGGCTGGCGTTCACTCGTCATCGACGCAACTCCGCAACGAAGTCGTAGTAGTCGCTGCGGCAATACGAATGCGACAGTTCGATCGCCGTACCGTTTTCCAGATAACCGACGCGCGTGATATGCAGCATCGCAGCACCGGTCTTGATGTCGGCCAGCTTGGCCTGGTCGGCGCTGGCGTTGATGGCGCGGATATGCTGCAGCGCCCGCACCGGCGCCACGCCGAGCGTCTCCAGATGGACGTACAGAGAGTCCGTTACTGCTTTCGGATCCGGCAGGTAGTGCGCTGGAATGGTGGTGGTTTCGATCGCCATCACCACGTCGTCAGCGGTACGCAAGCGTTTCAGGCGCGACACCACTGTATTCGGCGACAATCCCAGCGCCAGGATTTCCTCGGCAACCGCGATTCCGGTTTCGCGCAACAGCCATTGCGAGCCGGGGCGGAAACCGCGTTGGCGCAATTCTTCGCTGAAGTTGGTCAGGCGCGACAGCGGCTGCTCAAGCTTGGGCGTGATGTAGGTGCCGGAACCGCGCTTCCTGATCAGCATGCCGCGCTCGCACAAGACGTCGATCGCTTTACGTGCTGTCACCCGGGAGATTTCCAGCGATTCGGCCAGGATGCGTTCGGATGGCAATGCCTCGTCCGGTTGCCAGACGCCGCCATTGATCTGCTCTGAAAGCCGGTTGACCAGTTGCAGGTACAAAGGCGTGTCGCTAGCGGCATCCGGCTTGAGTTTTTCTATCTGAGCTAGCATGTTTGCTTTCCTTTTAATCTTTCATCGATCAGCCGCAAGGCGCCCGCTGCCGCATCTGCATGCGGCTGGACGACAAGCGCCAACAACGGTGCGGGCAGGTACGCTTGTAAGTGCGCGGCGAGACCGCCGCACAATGCAATCGGCAGCTGCCCCGAAGGATCGAGCGCAGCGGCGATTTTGGCTACTTCCTGGCCGGCGGCCAGCATGATCTGACGCGCAGACTGATCCCGCTCGGCGTAGGCGACCACGATCGGCGCCAGTTGCGCGTAACTGGTCTGGCTGGCGCCTGTCAGCCAGGCGAACATGCTATCGCGATGGCTATCGAAATGCGCGGTGCCGGCGCGTTCGCAGAAATGAAACAGCGCGCGCGCAAAATCGCTGCCCGGCGCCCGCCCATCCAGCACCTGCTGGGCATGCGTGATGGCACGCATGCCCAGCCAGGCGCCGCCCGCTTCGTCGCCGGCAGGAAAACCCCAGCCGCCGACTTCGCGCCGCTTGCCGTCCGCAGTCAGCACTTCACCGACGCTGCCGGTACCGATGGCGATGATGACGCCAGGACGGCCCTGATGCGCGCCGAGCAAAGTGGTAAATGCATCGGTTTCCAGCACAGCGTCGCCAAAGCCAGGATTTTTTGCAGAAAAATCTGCAGCCCACTGCCTGTTGTTAACGCCCGCCAGACCTATGCCGATGGCCATTTTCTCTAGCGCGGGCCGCACCAGGCCGGCGCTGGAAAATGCGGCGTTGAGCGTTTCCAGCACGGTAGACCAGGCTAGTTCCACGCCATGCATCAGCCCGGACGGACCACCCTTGCCCAGCGCAAGTACGGCGCCATCGTGGTGGGCAGCACGTTCGGCGCGCGCAACCCGCACGCGAGTTCCGGTTCCACCGCCATCGACACCAATCAGGTATTCAATCATGTTGTTGCATCCATCGCTTTCATCTGCCACGGGCATTGTTCTTTTTAGCGGAAACAAACTGGATTTACTGTATGAGGACAGGAAGCGGCTGTCAACCGGTCTTTAAGTGGTATTCACAATATCTGCTACAAACACCCGTGAACCTGACGTTACTTGACGTTTTCTGATTAAAAAATCTATTCGCTATCCTGATTACCGTAATTACTCCATGAATTGCTCATTGCCGACGATGCCGATCTTGGTGACGCCCAACCGCTGCGCCGACGCCATCACGGCAGCGACCGACTTGTACTCCACCAGCTTGTTCGGCCGCAGATGCACTTCATCGATATTGCCGCCTGCCACCACCGTCTTCAAGCGGTCTTCCAGTTCCGCACGGCTGGCCATCGGCGTACCGTTCCACATCACCGTGCCAGCCGGATCGATATCCACCGTGTCCACCACCGGCAAGGCCAGTGGCGGCGGCGGATTACCGGTCGGCATGTTCAGCTTGATGGCGTGATTCTGGATCGGAATCGTGATGATCAGCATGATGATCAGCACCAGCATGACGTCGATCAACGGCGTCATGTTCATT
>NZ_FNOR01000014.1 GCF_900107095.1 Collimonas sp. OK242 | reverse complement strand
CATCAGTTCCACATTGCGCTGCACTTCCCGTTCAAGACGCCGGCTCGATTGAATGCGATTGAGGTAACCGTAAATGTAGATTTTAAGGAGTACAGAGGGGTGATACGCAGGCCGTCCGGTTTCTGCGGGATTGACACCATCAAATCCCATTTTATCCAGATCCAGTTCGTCAACGAAGACGTCGACCACCCGTACCGGGTTGCTCTCTGTAACGTAGTCGTCCAGCTGCTCTGGAAGCAATATGCCTTGTGCCCGGTCCCTGCCTTCGATGAAGCGCCCCATATCGATCACCCGAAATATGACGAGATATCGCTAGGACACGGCAAGGCTTATTTCGTTTACTCGAAAAACAAGAAAGTTACGTTATATTTGAAGCCGGATCCCGATTGGATCCGTTTTTACACAGTCTGGGCCATGAGCGAACATTCCGTGGTTGAACAGGATTTTCCTTGACCGCCCGACCGTAAGCCCCCAAAACAGACGTTGGGTACTTTCATATAGACGCTTATGAGGATCCACATGATTCAAATGAAACAACCCGAAGACGCACCTCACGCGTTTCAAACCGCCTGGAACAATCACGACATGCAATCCTTCGGAGCACTGTTCCATGAGGATGCGACGTTCGTGAATCGGTTCGGGCACTATGTGCGCGGTGTCGATGAGATCGTCAAGCTGCATGCGCCCATTCACGCAACCATCTACAGCGATTCCATGCTTGAGAACGAGCTAATCGATGTAGCCGCGATAAGCGACGACGCGGTAGTCATGCACTTCTGGAGCCGCCTCGCGGTCGGAGCGGCTCATCCAGCGGGGCCACACGCTGTCGACACGTTGATCCTTGCCGTGCTGACGCGGCAGGCAGCCGAGTGGCAAATCAAGGCGCTCGAGAACGTAACTCTGACGAATCCACGCACGGGAGAATCCGTATTGAGAGACGGACGGGATTCATGATCGAGCGGAAAAAATTTCTTCCACACCGCACAGGGTCATAGCGGATGCTCGCTTCGAATCGGAAGTAGTCGTCTTCTATAGACCACAAGCCGTCGGTCATGGCAGTCCGGTACCGATGCGAAACTGCATGGCTTGGGACGGACCTAACCCAGAGGGATACGAAATCCAATGAAGAGCCAGAAGGGCTCGACAAACAGGGCGATGATGCTTTAAGGTGATGTCGCACAAGCGCTCGAAGACCAGGAACTCAGCGAACACATCATCGGTTAGCGACGGAGACTCGCGATGAGAAAGCTCAAAATTTTCGAACACATTTCGCTGGACGGGGTGATCCAGTCCTCCGGCGAAGACGATTTCCCCTACAGCGACTGGACTGCGCCCTATCGCACCCCCGCTGGCAGAGATCTACTCCTTGCGGTGCAGGGCGAGAGCTTCGATTTGGTGCTCGGCCGGCGCACCTACGATCTCTGGTCGGGCTTCTGGCCGAAGGCGCCCAGCAGTCCTATGTCTGACCGCCTCAACGCCGCGACGAAGTACATCGCGACCCACAGACCTGAGAATCTGGAATGGGGTCCAGTCGAGGGCCTTGGACCGGACATCGTCGAGGCCATTCACCGAATCAAGTCGCAGGACGGCCCGGACCTTATCCTCTGGGGTAGCTCCACGCTGACCTCGACGCTGCTCGAACACGGCCTTGCGGATGAGGTCTTGCTGATCGTCTATCCGGTTTTGTTGGGCACGGGGAAGCGCTTCTTTGCGGAAGGAATCCCGGCACGCGCGTTCGAACTTGTCAGCACGACGGCTTTGCCATCAGGCATCGTTATCAATAACTACAAGTCAGCTGGGCCTTTGAAGAACCAACCATAATTATTCATCCATGTAATCGATCCATCAGCCGATTCGTGCAGCAGTTTTGCCGCTGCAATCGAGAAGCGCAGCAAAGCCTCGGCCCCGTACTCGCTGATCGCCGGGGCGATTTCCTCCCCGGCCTCGGCTTCTTCGTTGCAGATGCGTTGAAAATTTGCCGCATGGACGATCTCAAGACAGGTTTGCATGCCAAGGGCAAGGTCCAGCGTGATCGCGACGAATTCCGCCGTGGGAATGTGCCTGGCCTTGTCGCTGAGAACGCTGAACGGCTGATGGACGCTGGCGGGGGAGGGCGGCTTTTGGCTGGATGTCGGCGCTCATGCTGCACCTTGCGCCGTCAGTTGGGCCTGTAGATCAATGGATTGGTCCGACAAGCGCGAAATGGCGGTGTTTGCCGTTTGGGCGCAGAGGACAAAGCATTCGATTGCGGCTACGAGCTTGAGCGCCTCTTGATTCAGGCCGGTGCTTGCATCGAGCTTATCGATGATGGATTGCAGCAGGATATCGGTATGGCGCGCGGTGAATGCAATGTGGTCTGTCAGTTCTCGAATCGCAGCTAGCGATGCAGCTTGGTCGATGATAGGGGGATTGTTTAGGCGTGGTGGTGCTAGGCATGGTGGCCTCCATTGGTAGTGGAAGACCCGCCGCTCATCGCTAAATGAGGGTGGCGGGCACAAGGCGGGGTTAGCGAACCGGTACCAACAGCAACCGGCGTACCCGAAGGTACCCCCGCCAAGGCCCGCCGCTGAAGGCGCACGAAGGCGTTACGGACGTAAAAAAAACCGCGTAGCGCGGTATGTCCGCTGTTGGTAAATCGAGTCGCTAAACCCGTTCCCCTTTTTCTTGGGGACGTAATGATTATAGTGCATCATGCGGCCCCTTTGTGAAACCATATGCAACCAGGCAAACATGGGTGCTACGTGCAAGGGGTGACGTCAGGGGACTGCACAAAACCCTAGCATCAACGCCGCCCAACTGAACAATGTCCGCAGCGGCGGCACAGTCGGGCTGCAATCGCGGCAGGCCATGTTTGCTGGGCAGACCGTGCAAGACCTGAACCAGGACTTCTTCGGGGTGGCGCAACAAGCCGAAACCTCGCAGGCGGCGATGATCACCAGCGGCGGCAATCTCAACATCACGAGCGCCACGCTGAATAACAACGGCAGCCTGATCAATGCCGGGCAAAATGCCAATATCATCGCCACCGGCGCTTTGAATAATAATGCCGATGTGCTGTTGGACTGATTTGTATCAAGAGCATTTCAGCAAGCCGTGATCCAGATCAATTTCATCATCCGATTTGTCATTTACAGTGTTTCCTTTTTTTACGGAAAATATCATGACAACAGCCATCCCGGAGCTCCTCTTACCGGCCGGCGATCTTGATCGCATGCGAGCTGCCTTCGATTTTGGCGCCGATGCCGTCTATGCCGGTCAACCACGCTATTCTTTACGTGCCCGCAACAACGATTTTAAACTGGAAAATCTGAAAACAGGCATCCGGGAAGCGCATACGCGTGGCAAAAAGCTGTTTGTGGCCAGTAATATTCTGGCGCATAACAATAAGATAAAAAGTTATCTGGCTGACATGGAAGAAGTGATTGCGCTGAATCCTGATGCGCTAATCATGGCCGACCCCGGGCTGATCATGATGGTGCGCGAAAAGTGGCCGGAATTGTCGGTCCACCTCTCTGTGCAATCGAATACTGTGAATTACGCCACCGTGAAGTTCTGGCAGAAAATAGGCCTGACCCGGGTGATTCTGTCGCGCGAACTGAGTCTGGACGAGATTAGCCAAATCCGCCAGGAATGCCCGGATATGGAGATCGAAGTATTCGTGCATGGTGCCCTGTGCATCGCCTATTCGGGTCGTTGTTTGCTATCGGGTTACTTCAACCATCGCGATGCCAACCAGGGGACCTGCACCAATGCCTGCCGCTGGGATTACAAAATGGCCAATGCCAGCGAAGATGAGTCGGGCCAGGTCAAAGTGATCCCGTTTGAATTCAATAAGGCCTTGCGCGACGCCGAGCAGTCTTTTTCCGTCGCGGCCCAGATTCCCCGTCACCCGCTGGCCGATCAGACTTATCTGATTGAAGAAGCCAACCGGCCCGGTGAGCTCATGCCGATAGCGGAAGACGAGTACGGTACCTACATCATGAATTCCAAGGATTTACGTGCTGTGGAATATGTCGAAAAATTGGTGAAGATCGGGGTTGATTCGTTAAAAATTGAAGGCAGAACCAAAAGTCAGTATTACGTTTCACGCGCAGCGCAGGTGTACCGGCAGGCGATCGACGACGCGGTAGCCGGCAAGCCTTTCAACCCAGCCTTGCTGGCCGATCTGGATGGCCTATCCAATCGCGGCTACACCACCGGATTTTATGAGCGACATCGCAGTCACGAAACCCAGAACTATCTGGATGGCCATTCCAAATCAAAACGCAGTATTTACGTTGGCAAGGTCAATCAGATCAATGAAGGCTGGGCAACGGTGGAAGTGAAAAACAAATTTTCGGTGGGTGACACGCTGGAACTGATCCATCCGCAGGGCAATCGTTTAATGGTCGTCGAAACAATACGCGATAAAAATGGCGTCGATCTTCAGGTTGCCTTGGGTAGCGGGATTGACGTATTGATCCCATTGGAAAGTCAATTTGAACACGCTCTGATTTCGCGGATATTGACTGAAGCCGATTAAATTTTATTTCTGGACGACGGGCCTTCTTTCATGACGTCTTTGATCTGTTGTCGGGTGATGTAGTCTTTGTGGTCAGTATCAATTCGGTCAAATTTTTTTACTACTTGCGACATACCGGCCTTGGCCCGCTCCAGAGTCAACTCCGATTGCGAAAAGCTGCGGGCCATGATGGAAGCTGCTCGCGCTACTATCAATAAGGCGTTGTTTTGAGGTACATCAACGCACTTCCTGGACAGATGTCCTAAGCTGTTACGACACAATCAGACAGGAGCATGCACATGACAAAAGATAGCGGAAGCTGGTTATCAGCAGAACAGGCGGTATTGCCCGATGGGACAGAGCGCAAAAATCTGCCTTTAATAAAGAAAAAACTACCCACGCTCTCACCATCACCGACTAACGATGTCATCTCCAGCACTAACAGCGCACATATTCAGGCCGAGCAGGCGGCCAGTGGCGCAGATGAGTAAATGGCGTTTGATCCCAGTATTGCGCTCATGAAGTCGAGATGCCGAGAGCCTGTCGGTGATCGCTATCCGTGTGTTTGACGCCGATAACCGGCTCACGCAAGACACGGTGGTGCAATCGCCGGTGGGCGGCACCGCCAGCACCACGGTCACCAGCTATGACTATCGCCTGAAAGACGCCAGCGGCTACTACGGCGGTGCCGATCAGGGCGTGGTCACGCACAGCTACCAATACGACCCGTCCAAAGCAGCCGGCGCCGGGGTGCATACCGACACCAGTTTTGTCTGGTGGGATGAAGCAAAGCAAAGCCAGACCACCCTGCGCGGCACGGATCCGGGCAACCCGAATGCGGTGTACTGGAAGCCGGGCTTGTCGGATTTTACTTATGACGTCAATGGTCATCTGAAACAGGTCAGTGCATACAACGACGGCACCTTAGCCAATACCCGGCAAAATCTCAAGACGCTGAAATACACCAGTGACCAGTACGGCCAGGTATTGCGGCGCGATACGCTGACAGGAACGCTCCTGGGCCTGGGGCTGTCGCAGCGCTATTACTGCCTGAACGGACTATCCGCTATTCGACGATTGGGAATCGATTTTGATTAATCGCAAAAAATGGGATGCAACAGTGGACTTGCCCCTAACCGCCTGAAGGCGGTTAGGGGCCTGATTTCATTTGCTCGTTATCCGAGCTGCCAACCTGATTGATAACAGCGACGCCGCATGGTAACTATCACGATTAAATTGAACCCGATTTTGTATAGGTCGCGCCGCCCGAGGTATAAGTGACCGACCATGTATCGCTTGCGGCATTATGTGTCGTGCCGTTGCCATTCAATTGCGCCGCAAATGTGTAGTTGCCCGCGCCGATCGACTGGCCGCTGGCCAGCGTGAACGTGTACACGATATTGGCTCCGCTGGCGTGGCTCGTGACGATTGCCGAACCGACGGTGTTATAGCTGCTGTTATAGGTTACGTTTGCGGCGGGGACCGTGATGGTCAGCGTCAAGGCGGTGATCGGGGCTGTTGTCGTGAGGGTCACATCGTCTTCATCGTACCAGGGGCCGTTGGCCGATGGATTGCCGGCAAATGTCGCGCTGCCTCCGCTTGAGGAAGCGGTGTTGACGCTCAAGGCGAGCGTCGCTGTATGGCTCAGCGAACCGCCGGCGCCGGTGACGGTGGCGGTGCTGTTTCCGGTTGATGCCGTGCTGGAAGCATTGAGCGTCAAGGTGCTCGTGCTGGCGGTCGTTGCGGGGCTGAAGCTGGCAGTCACGCCGCTTGGCAAGCCGCTGATGGACAAGGCGACACTGCTGTTAAACCCGCCTGCGGGCGCGATCGAGATGCTCGAAGTCGCGCTGGCTCCTTGGGCAAGCGACACTGACGCGGGGGTTGCGGACAAGCTGAAATTTGCTACTGCCGGAGCATTGACGGTCAAGGTGAACTTCGTCTGCGAAGTCAACGATCCGCTTTTCCCCGTAATGGTTACTGTTGCCGTTCCGATGGCTGCCGAACTGCCGGCGCTCAATGTCAGCGTGGTCGATCCGGTGATTGATGTCGGGCTGAACGACGCCGTGACGCCGCTTGGCAGACCGCTCGCCGCAAACGATACCGCGCCGGCGAATCCGCCGGAAGGCGCGACGGTGATCGTGGAACTGCCGCTGCCGCCCTGTTTGATCGAGAGGTTGGCCACGCTGCCGGACAGGCTGAAGCCCGGAGAAGTGCTTCCCGGAGTCAATACGACGGTCGTCAGCGAATAAGGCTGGGCCGTGACCTTGAAGCTGCTTCCCAGACCGGTGGCGCTAGCGGAGGCGATGGCGCTGCTCGATTTGCCAAACGTGTAGGACGTGCCGGTGGCAGCCGGTGTATAACCGGATACGGCCACGTTGGCGGTGGTCGTATAGTTCGGGTCCTTATTGATCAGGAGCAGCGCCAGATTTCCGTTGGCCTGCTTGACTGCATGCGCGGTAAGCAGGCTGTTGCTCGACGCGGCGGAAACCAGAGTGTCGCCCGCTTTGCCCAGGTTGGTCAGCATCTGCATGCCGAAGTAGGTCGGCGCCGGCGTATCGGCTGCAGGCTCGCCCGAGGTGGCGTTCGACAGGATGCCGTAATCGCCGTAGGTGGCCGAGCCGAACAGGCTGGAAGACATGTTCCCGCCCGTGCTGCCGTTGTGCAGCGACCAGATATCCACGTTCGCCGCGCCGTTTTCCAGCCATGTCAGCAAACCGTCGGCGACGAACATCGCGTTCACGACGCTGATTGTCTGCTTGCCGGGGTTCGTCGACACGGAGTTCATTTCGGTGACGAAGATTTGAATCTTCGATGCGTTCGAGCCGCCATACTGATTGATCAGCGATTTCACGCTGGAAACCATGCCGGCAATGCCGGGGGAGCCGTTAAAACCGCTTTGCGGCGAGGCCAGCAGCCCGGAGTCCGATTCGCTGCCCGGATTTTGCGGATACCAGTGCACGATGACGAAATCGATCGCCGAGCCGCACTTCGCCAGGACGGTGGAATTCCAGCTCGGCGTCTGCCCGTCGGGCCAGTTGCCCGGCGCGGTCAGTACCACCCCAACCTTGATGGTCGGATCGACAGCCTTCATTGCAGAGGCGAACAGCGCCACGTTGGCGCCGTAGGTCGCCGGATCGCGCGCGCTGTGCAGATCGGTTTCCCACGACGAACCATATCCGCCGTTGCCGTACACCTCGTTACCGACTTCCCAGTACTTGACTCCGTAACCTTTGGTCACATTGGCATATTGCACCCAGGAAGCGGCGAAACTGGGAGTTCCTCCGCCGTTGCCGGCGGCATTGGAACCGTAGTTCACGGTGATGATCGGCGTTGCGCCGGAGTTCTTGACCATTCCCATGAATGCATCGAAAGTGTTGCTGGGATTGGCATAACCGCCCTGTCCCGTAACAATCGAATTCGTTTGCCAGTTGTAGACATCCGCCGTCGATCCGCCGGGATAGCGCAGCGCGTTGATGCCGGCTTTCGACAGCAGAGCGGGTATGGCCGGATCGAGCAGGTAGCCATCCCAAACCGCCGTGTTCACACCGAAGGCGCCGCTGGGGATCTTGTTCAGACTGGTGCCGGCGTTGACGGTGACGTTGGCCGTGGTTTGCGCGATTGCCGACGACGGAGGGAGTAACGCTAGTCCGGCGGCAAATAGAGCCGCCAACCTCGTTCTGTTGAAAAGCAACATGAAAATGATCCTTTGTAAAATTTTTGTCGGCGGGCAAACCAAGGCTATGAGAACTTGCTTATTGTTTTTTTTCACCGGCATGGGCAGTGCAATGCCCCATTGACCACCTTTTCATTGATGTGATAATAAATGCATTTATTTCCACCTGGAAATAATGGGTGATATCAAAGCAAATTCAAATCAGGAAAACCCGAAATGCATGTAAGGAATTCCTTGCTTAGTCGGTCGCCCAACGCTTTGGCATCCGCGCGCAGCGACAATCTCACTGAGCAGTGCCGTTACGTGATTGTTGGTTTTTGGACGGTATATTTAAGCAAAAATGATGTGATTTTTAGCTTGATTCAAGCTCCTCGAAGTCAACTGCTCGAGGGGCTCTTCATCTGCTCAGTGCCGGAATTGCTGAGCGAGGGTACAAGCGATTGTTGGGCTTCCTCCACAACATGGAAGCGGCCATCACGCGCAAGTTCGTGTCTGGATTTTGTGCGCGAGGCCATATCAAAATGGAGTGCCCATGTGAGTTTCCTGCCGCGTAGCGGGATTTTCACCTGTTAATGTTGACAGTTGCCGTATGGAAATCGCGGTCTAAAATTTAGTGAAGCACACTTGCAGAAACTCTGTCTTGAGGGCGCGGTTTATATTGTGCTTTGCTTACTTCCCCTTCATACCGACCCAAGCATAGCTTGGGTCCTAAGGGGCATGCCCTCGATAATTTATTTGCGCCGACTTCGTCGGTCAGCATAATTTATTCCTGCAGACATCCAACTTCGTCCAGCACGAGAAATTTAATCAATCAGGTGTTTATGCATTTAGGGATTGAATGCGGGATTTATTTTTTCAATCAGAGAAGAGAGGCCATCATGCGATTCGTTAAAACTATGGTTGTTTTCGGTGTTATCAGCACGGTTTCTTGTATCGGCTTTGCCGATACAACTAATACGATAAAGCAAGAAAATACGAAAAATAAAATTACTAACCAAGTCACGGGAAAGGCCAGTGTAAAGATTGGGCCATTAAGTGGGGGAGGTGGCTCAGTCGGTGGTTCAGCGGTCCAAAACTCAATTATGGTTAACGATACAAAAAAAACTTCTCATAATACTATCGATCTGAAGGGCGGTGATAATACGATTACTGGTCAAGGAACTCAGAATTCAATTACCGTTGGAAAATAGATTTATATTCAATGTTTTTCATTGATTTCATTGATGGAAAATGCAGGAGGCGCTTAAATACTGCGACTCCTGTTAACTGGAAGGCAAATAAAATGATCCGCCCGTTCTCTAATATATTCCTGTTGATTATTTTATCTACTCCCTATGGTTTTGCCTTGGCTGATGGCACTGCATATGATGCATATAAAGCACAATTGAATCAACAACAAAAAAATACGAAGCCTTTAACCAATACTCAATTCATTGTTACGAATGCGATGAATCGTGCCAATAAAGAGTCTCGTGAGGGAGCGTCAGGAGGAAAACATCGAATTGTTCAAGGAAAGAGTGACGGCAGCGCGAATGTAAATAGCGTTAATATTGGATCAAATGCAAAAATGAATAATGCAACAATTATTATTAAAGCCGATCACTCTAATTCAACTATTGTCAATAAAGATGCCGCGGTTAAATAATGAAATCATAAAATGTTTCCTATTCGAGTAAATTAATGGAAATAACATACTCATGCTGCATTTTATTCGCGCTATTTTTTACTTTTTAAGCACGGTTTTACTCGCCGCTTGCGTAAGCGGCGAGGCCCTGGTGGTTGAACCGTACAGCATCCCCAAACAACGGATTAATGCATTTAACGACAGCCTGCCATGTTTTGGCCGGATGTTGAGCGCTTATATTGATCAACCGCTGCCGATTGAAGTCGGCGTGGTGAAAGACGCCACGGGTGCTTCCAAAGACGAGGAAATCCCCATTGATTTGCGCGATATGGCCGTGAGTACCCTCTCTAAGATCGGTGGGCCACTCAGCATTATCTACCGGCCGACGATAGAGGAAGCGCAGTTGTTCAATATTGGCGGGGCGGCGCTGATTCCAAGTCGGGCGTTTGGTTACGATACGATTTTTACGCTGTACGGTGCGGTGACTGAGTTTGACCGCGCGGTCTACGACAGCAAACACTCGCAAAATTTATCCACTGAATCCGGCGGCGGTAAGGGCCTGCTCAATGTCGACTTCGGGCGTAATCAACAGAAGACCAGCACTCGTATCGTGATGGATTTTTACGCCAACCAAACCACCATGTTTTCGATTGCCAATCACACTGCATCAACCAATGCGATGGTGCTCAATCTCGATAGTGTCGACCACAACTATGACATTAGCATCAATGGTAATTCCATCGGCTGGAGTGACTCAATATCGCGTATAGAAGCCCGTCATGCCTCGGTACGCCTTCTAGTGGAGTTGGGCATCATTGAAACGCTGGGTAAAGCGGTTCCGGTGCCATACTGGAAATGTGTACCCGGCGGCATTGAAGACTCCGAGACAGTGCAAACGGCGCGGCGAGAATTTATCCAAACTCAGGAGGCGCAAAACATGCAAACCATTGCCAATAGCCATACCCTTTCGTTTACACAAATCCGCCGCGCAAGAACACCACTGGAGAAAGAGCAAAAATTTAATGCCTTGGTTAGCGCCTATGCCCTCAGCGGTCAATATTCAGAAACTGGCGGAGACCTACGTGATCGCTTGTTGAAGGAAGCCGGATTTTCTACCTCGGATTATGTTAACCCGGATGCTTATGTGGCGCTTTGGAAAAACCTTCCCTATTGATAGGGAAGGTTGGGCTTGGCGCTTGTTAACGCTCGGCCCCCTGTGCTTAAGCCTGCTTGCTACTGCTGCTAGCGCCTCTCCGCTCGCTGCAGACACCGCTTGCCGTTTAACCGACAGCCAAGCTTGGCCTGCCTATCAATACCAAGGATCTTGTCTGAAAGGCTTGAGCGATGGCCGTGGTGTGGTGCGCTTCATCAATGGCGACGAACTGCAAGGCCAATTTAAACAAGGCCGGTTGCTTGAAGATAAAGCGGAAATTCGCTACATCAACGGCGACCGTTATACCGGGGGGATAAAAGACGGGTTACCTGAAGGAGATGGTGTTTATGTCTGGCGCAACGGCGATGTGTTTAAAGGTTCCTTTAGAGCGGGCAAGAAAGACGGGATAGGACAATACACAGAGGCGCAATCAGGTCGACATTTGCAAGTCCGTTATCATGACGATTTTCTGCAAGAACTGAATCAAGTGCCAATGGCTGCGACCGCAACCACGGCGCAGCAAGACCAGACAACGGAGGCGTTTCGCAAAACTCTTAAGCCCGGCGATCAGACGAATTTGGGATTGGTCATCGAAATTAAGCGTAAAGACGGCTTGGTGTTGGTGCAAACCGAGGAAACTGGCCTGCTTGGCATCCCTCGTTTCGACTATCAACGACAACGTTCGGGTATCGACTATACCGTCGGCGCACAGGTAGCTCAGAGGTGGGTCAAGCTGTCGCAAATTTACCCGCCGACCTTAAATGCTCGGCCTGAGCCAGGCCGCGGGCCCTAATTCGCCGCTTCTCCAAAATAGCTTCTGTACGCCAGAAACGAAACGGTGTAGCGAGTATGACGGCAAGCGATGATCTCTCTTAAGCTCTGCCACAGCGACAAATGCACTTCCTGGATTTCATACAGACGGCGGCAAAGCATCGAGTTCGTCGATCCGCTCCTGGTACTCCTTCGGAGCATTCAGCTTTAATCTCGCAAGGTCAGTTTTTACACGTTCGAAGCGGGATCGTGCGGCTTTATTCTTGATCTTATCGATCTTTTCTTTCAATTCCAGTAGATCTTTCAGTTCAGCACATTCTTTAGATTCTGCCGGCCGTTCGCTGATCAAGACTGCTACGGCATCCATCAACCGACCTAGTTGTCTCCCGTAGCTCTGTTCGCTGACGATGTCGCGCTCAGCCTGCGGGTCGCTAGAGTTGTTTTGATTGATAACAACGCCTGCAAAAGTCCCATTGGGCAAAATGGGCTCATTCAGAAAACCCGCAGCAAAAGGGCTGCGCGTCGCCGAGGCCATAATTTGACTTAGCCACCATGGCCAAATGAACCAAGGGTTCGGTATTGAACCGCCAGCCGGATCGCTCGTCATTAGTGCCTCCCGTTTCTATCGTACTGGGCAACCAGTTCAGACGCCCACTCCCTATCTGTACGAAAGCTTAGGCAAAAAATTACTAAATCGCAAGTCGGGTTCTGCTTCCTCGATTGAGTGAATGCCCAGCAGGTGGTGTTGGCCTGTGGCGCAATGTGCTTGACCGAATGACGGTACTGATGCGCGAGACGATGCTGCCTCGAGTTGATCAGCCAGCGAATAGTGCTGACGTATAGCAGTGAAATAGATCAAAGATGACTAGTCAGGCTAGCTTAGCCTGGCGTTATTGCTGCTGTCATTGCCTATATGTCATTGTTCTGCGGATATGCAGAATAAGAGAGATTTCCTACCTGTCAATTGCGGCAGGTTTCTCCGTGGAAATACAAGTTTACAATTGCCTGCAATGCTTCCCATCCCGTCATTCATCGCCTGACTACGCTTCTGCAACGATGGCGGCGCAGTTGACGAACGCGAAGGCCGTGTTTGCCAATATCCGCGGGCGCTGACCGCGGATCGGCGGAGGTGTCGCTTTGCCCTTGCCAACAGCTCATCGCGGTATTGAGGCAGGGACGCAAGGCAGGCCGTCATTGCGGGAACGGCATGGATAGATGCATGTGCGATCCAGCCATTTTAGCTGGATAACTTAGTCTAAATAGGGGGAGCAAATGGCGAACAACCATGGGCAGGCACCGACGCGCTGGGCGCGCGACTATGTATTCGACATCTTAAGCGAACTCGGTATTCACTATATTTTCGGTGTGCCGGGGACCAATGAAATTCCAATTATCGATGGCACTTCTTATCCGGAAAATAAGGTGGAGTACATCGAGTGCCTGCATGAAAACATCGCACTCGGTGCGGCAATGGGATCTGCGCGCATGACCGGTTTGCCAGGGGTGCTGGTGGTACATGTCACGCCAGGTATTGCACATAGCATCGGCAATTTATTCAATGCTTCACGCTCGCAGGTGCCGTTGGTGATTTTATGCTGCCAACAGCAAAATGAACTGGTTACCCAGGAGCCGCTGCTGGCGTCCAATCTGGTTGATTTAGCCAGGCAATACACCAAATGGGCGCATGAAGTGCGTGCCGCCGAAGAACTTCCGCTGGTACTGCAACGAGCCTTTAAAGAAGCGATGGCGGCTCCCAACGGCCCGGTGTTCGTATCGATTCCGTGGGAGTTCACCATGCGCGAAATCGGCGCCAACGACAAGATCAAAGGCGTAACGCGTATTTCGCCGCACTTCACCGGCGCACCGGAGTCGATTACCCAGGTTGCCAATGCGCTCAAAGAGGCAAAAAATCCCATCATCATCGCCGGCGATGCGGTCGGCTATGCCAACGCCTGGCCGGAACTGCAGCAAATGGCGGAATTGATCGGGGCGCCCGTATTGCTGCAAACCTTCAGCGCCGTGGCGAACTTCCCGAATGACGATAGCCATTGGCAGGGTGAGCTTCCGGGTACTCAAGCCGGCGTGCAAAATGTATTCAAGGATCATGACGTTGCATTTCTGTGCGGCTTTAGCAACCAGGCGCAGATCACGATTTTTAAATATTCGGATGGCGCTCTAATTCCCCCAGCTGTCAGACAGGTTTACCTCAGCAATAATATTTGGGATATAGGCAAAAATTATTATGGCGAAGCGGCAGTGTTTGGCGATATCAAAGCAACGCTGCCACTCATCAATGCGCAGGTAGGCGGCGCTCCGTCTGCGCCGGCCGCCGCGCGTAACGCGAAATTGGCCGTGCTCGCGGCGCAGCGGCGGGTGCAGTGGGACAAGTATTTTGTTGAAGCACTGGCGGCGCCGAATATTTTGGCGGTAGTCATTGCTCAGGCTTTGCGTGAAGAAATCAAACAACGCAATCTGAACCGGAAATTTGTCTATGTGCACGAGGCGGTTTCCGATCCGGCGCCGTTCCAGTATCTGCTGCCGTTCGGTACGGAAGGCGCCGCACCGATCAGTTATTACTGCGTTGGCGGCGGTTCGCTGGGCTGGTCGATGCCGGCGTCGCTCGGCATCAAGTTAAGCCCGCAAGGCTGGCAACAGATCGATACCGAGTTTGTGGTGGCGGCAGTGGGCGACGGTTCGTCGCTGTTTTATCCGCAAACATGGTGGACCGCGGCGCATCGCAAATTGGCGGTGCTGTACATCATCACCAATAACCATGAATACCATACCCTGCAAAACGGCTTGCAACAGCTGGTAGCCGCGTACGGAACCGCGCCAGGCTATGAATGGCACCCCAAAGACTACAATACCGACCCGTCTTATCTGCGCATACAAAGTCCGGTGATGGATTTTGTTGCCATTGCAAAAGCGCTGGGCGGTCTTGCCGGTGAAGTGGTAGGCACTCCGGAAGAAGTCAAGGCAGCCGTGCGGCGCGGCATGGATCATGTTCTGCAGCATCAGCAAGCTTATATTCTGGATATGCGCACCGCCCAGAATCCGCCACCGCCGCCCAGCACGGATGACGACACCGGAAGACAAGCAAGCCAAACAAGAGCACCGGTGCAGCCCGCCTTGAACTTGTTCCATCAGCACGGACAGTTGCTTGCTGCCGCAGGGCCTGGCGACAATCAGAACACGCCGGTCATTTTCTAGTCAGCGTCAGCAGCGAATGTGGCACTCAGGGTGCAGTCGGGTATCTGCATGTTGTCCGGCAGAGTCCTGGGATTTGTTCTTCGATTGACTTACAAAAAAGGGGATTACGCATCATGGCAGATGAAAAAATTGATATCGCCGTCGTCGGCGGCGGAGTTTCCGGGGTATATAGCGCATGGCGGCTGAAACAAGCCAACCCGAAACAAAAAATCGTGGTGTTTGAAGGAAGCGATCATATCGGCGGGCGCTTGCTTTCGGTAACGCCGCCCGGCATTCCCGATATGGTGGCGGAACTGGGCGGCATGCGGATTCTGCCCAAAGTACAGCCGCTGATCAGCACCCTGATTGATGCGCTCAATAAGTTGCTGCCGGATAGCGAGCAAATCAAGCTGTATCCCTTCCCCGTCGACGAACCGCAAAACATCGCCTATCTGCGCGGCACCTATCTACGTCTGTCCGACTTCACTACCAATCCGGATGAGGTTCCGTACCGGCTAGGCTTTCCGAATCACGGGCAAACCGCCGGTTCCATCATGATCAATGCGATTGAGCAGATAGTGCCGGGCATTACCAATCCGGATCTCACCGAAGACCAGCGCCGCGAAATGGCGCAGCAAGCCAGTTTTTCCGGCAAGCCCCTGTATCAACAGGGATTCTGGAATGTGCTGATGCGAGTGATTAACGGCGAATCGTATCAATTTTCATTGGATGCAGGCGGGTATGACTCGACTATGTGCAATTGGAACGCAGCCGATGCCATTCCTTGGTATTTGTCTGATTTCGGGGTGCAGCCAATTTACAAGGGGTTCACCAAAGGCTTCCAGGAAGTGCCTCTGACTCTGGCTAAATTATTCGTCGAGGCAGGCGGTGAAGTACGTTTGAACAGCAGCGTGTCGGCGCTTGAAAGCCTGGATGGCGCAGTTGAGTTCCAGGTCGGCGGCAAGTCGATCCGCGCCAATTCCGTGATCCTGGCCATGCCGCGCCGCTCGCTGGATCTGCTCGCCGACAGCAGCCCGATCCTGCAGGAAATCAACGGTTTGATCTCTACTGTCACGCCGCGTCCGCTGTTTAAATTATTTACCACCTATGCCAGTCCGTGGTGGCGCGCAGCCGGATATAGCAAGCCTGACGGCAGCGTGGTGCCGGTAGAGGCGGGACGCAGCGTGACCGACATTCCGGTGCGGCAAACCTACTACTGGCCGAAAAGCAATGGTGCGCCCGTCAAAACCGGGCCCGCCATGCTACTGGCCAGCTATGACGATGGCGACAATACCGGATTCTGGGACGGCTTGCGGCCGCAGCGGCATCAACTCAAAGCCAGGGGCCAGCATGTCGCCAAAGTGAATGAGCCGTTTGTGGCCGAAAATCGCAAACAGAATCCGGAGCTGGCCTGGGATCAGTACCAGGCGCCATACCGCATGGTTACCGAAGTGGCGCGCCAGTTGGCGACCATGCATGGCTTGAGTTACACCCCAAAGGTACAAGATGCCTGTTTCCGCGATTGGGGCGACGATCCCTTCGGCGGCGGCTGGAATAGCTGGAACATCGGCGTGAAAAGCTGGGAAGTGAAACAAAAAATCATCCAGCCGATCGGCCGGCAACCCTTGTATATTTGCGGCGAAGCCTATTCCGATGCGCAGGGTTGGGTGGAGGGTGCGCTGCAAACTGCAGACATGATGCTGGAGAAATTTGGGCTGGAGAAATTGAAGAATCCGTAATCCAGTCAAGGATGGAACAATGAAAAGCCCGGAAACAGCATTACGGAAACGGACGGGCTTTTCATTGCCACTGATTTCGTGCGCTGCTGAGCACTGCAGCGAGTTTTTCTCCTAAGTGTTGTGACACTCGGTCACGCGAGCTACCGTTTCGCAATGGGCGGCGCTGACCGACCGCAATCAAGCTAGCTTGACACGTGTAATCAGTTTCTTACTGCAGCCGTCGCGAGAGTTACGGCACGAGTTGCAGCGAAAACGAGCATGCATGAACAGTGATCCATGCCTGATCGTTTGCGCCGCATGAAACCCGTGCGAGCCTAAGGTCAGGCTCCGCCGCGGTAAGAACTCAGATCTGGTGCACGCCGCTGCGGTATTTGCGGTTGTGAGGGCAGTTTGGATCTCTGCGATTCGGCGACACTTTCTACGCCGTCGACGCTAATCGCTTCGAGGAAGCTTAGGACATTGCGATAGTAGTCGACTCGCATTTCCGCTTCCAGCAACTGCCTTTCTGATTGATACAATCCCAGGCGTGTATCGCGTAATTCATTTTCCGCCATTTTTTCCGGCGTCAGAATATATTTGGTCGCCAATTTGTTAAACCATCCCATGTCGTCACCTCTTTTTTTTTGTATGGAGACGATTTGATATTAAATCGTTTATGGCAAAAAAATCTAGTAAAAAAGCTAACAATTGAAATCATTTAACTATGCTGTTGCGCAATTCCCACGCGATTATTTACGTAAAACAACAATGCATCAATATTCAGAAAATGCAAGGTGATTAAAACAATATCTGCTTCGAATGGGCCAGGGTGATGGCTGCCCAACATGAATTGGCGATACCTTGCCGACTCTGCCGGCAGTCCGTTGCCGCCACCGCTTCAGCCCCCGTTTCCTGCAGCATTTTCAGGACCGGCCAGCTCATTCACCAGATCGCGGCTCACGTAATGCGGGCCATCGAACAAGTAAACGGAAAAGCCGTCATAGGCGGCCAGTTGCGGTTTGAGTTCCTCGGCGGTGACCGGACGGAAGCCTCCTCCTTGGCGCGGACGAAACGCTTCGGCGATGATGCGCACCCGCTGTTTTCCGAAGCGAGCCGCCAGCACGTCCGCATAATGCCGCGCCACGCTTGCGTCGCGCGCGTGGATGCCGACGCCGTCCTGAAAGAAGATGCCGACATCCGGCGGTAGCCACGAAGCAAGCCAATGCGACAGCGTGTCCGCACCGACATTGGCGCTGTCGTACACGCTGATCCACAAAGGCCGAGGCAAGGCCGCCAGCAGCGGGCCAAGGCGGGCTGCATCGGACCAGCTCGAATCGACCTCTAATGGAAAGAACCAGCCCGCCACATGCAGCGGCGTCGGCAACGCGGCAAGCTTGCCCGACTCTTCAATTAGCGCGGCAACATTTGCGCGGGCGGCCGTTTCGTCGAAGCGGCCTGCCAGTCCGACGATCACTTTGCTTGCCCATGGCTCAGCCGCAATCCGCTGCCAATCAGGCAAATGTGCAGCAGTGCGGCCCTCGGCGCCTGGCAGATAGTTGACGCCGTCCACGGCTGTCCATTGGATGAGCAGTTCACGCGCCCCGAGCCTTTCCCAGTTCCCCATAGGATGCAAGGTCTGGTCGTCAAGCTGCCACACGATTCCTCGCACCTGCGTAGCCGGAGATTGCTTGAGCCTGGCTTGCGGCGCGTCCTGGCAGCCGCAGAGGGTTGCCAGCACAAGCATGCCTAACATGCTGCGCCGATTGACCTTGCGCAAGATTGTCTTCGAATACACATTGCGAACGGCGACGTCAATCTTCATGGTTCGCTTCCTTGATCAAGGGCGCCGGCGCATCGCTTGCTCAATACGAGACGCTGAACCGGATGAACCAGCCTTCGGCCCGCTTGTCGCCGGCAAGGCGCCAGCGGTACTGGAGCGACAGGTCGGCATAGGAGCGCGGCGCGTCATAGTAGTCCTGCCGGAACCAATAACGCATACTGGTTCCGAGGCCGCTTCCGATTGCCTTTTTGTCGTGCTCGATGAGGCTGGAATCATAGTCTGCACCCATCACGACGTGCGGAAACAGGACCAGTGTCGACCCGCTTGCGCCCAGCCGGTAGCTACGCCCCAATTGCCCTTCAAGGGTGGCGTAACTTTGCGGATGCTGGAAGTAATGTCCGGCTTCGGCATACACGTGGGTACTCAGCCAGCTGCTCTGATCTGCGTGTAAATCCAGTCCGGCGTCCGAGGAGAAGCCGGCCCGGGCAAGCCAGTCGCCGTTGGTGGCGTTGCCCAATGCCACCAGACGTTCGAGCGCCAGTATCGCGTTGATCTCGCTGAACGGTTTCACGCGTGCGCCGAGCGCGGCCTGGGCCGTAGCAGATCCGGTTCGGACACCCGATCCGCCAATTAACGTTTCGTTGAGCCGGCCATAGATTTCCACCAGCGTCCCGTTTTGCAAGCCAAACGGGCGCCAGTATGCTTCGGCGGCTATGTCCGTGCCATCGATCGTGCCGCCATGCGGCACGCCGACCCCTGCTGCGGCGACGCCTCTATGACTCAATGTTGCACGTGCGCCCCAGCGGCGCTCCAGGTCGGCAGCCTCGCGTCGCGCGTCGTAGATTTGCTGTGCATCCATCGCCAGATGGCCGCTTTGCGCTGCGTCGACGGTCCGGTTGAAGTAGCCGATTGCCTGTTCATTTCGGCCCTGGCGCGCTGCGGCATAGGCTGCATCGTGGCGGGCGGCGTCGGTGAGCGTGCCCTGTGCCTCGGCACGGCCGAACAGGTCGAGCGCATCCTGGTTATCTCCTGCCTGAAGGGCGAGATAGGCCAGTTCAAGCTCGGATCCCTTCTCTGGCGAGCGGACCGCTGCTGCCAGGCGCTCGCGCGCTTCTTCTTTCCGGCCGAGCCCGACCAGCGCCGCGATCTCGGTCCTGTTCGTTTTGTCCGGGGCGCTCAGCACGGCAGCATAATCAGCGTTGGCGGCAGCCGTGTCGCCGCGGCGTTTGCGTATGTCTGCGCGCGCCAGCAGCATGTCGGCATCGTTTCCAAACTCAGCCAGGGAGGTACTTGCAGCCTGTTCCGCCTCGGCCAGCAATCCCTGCGCGCTCAGCGCTTGCACGTGCAAACGGCGATAGCTAAGATCGTGAGGAGACAACTGGATCGCTGCGCCGGCCTTGCTGCTCGCCAGCGCGTAGTTCTTGTCGGCGAAAGCTCGATACGCTTGATCGGCAAGCAGGAATCCCGGATCCGCGGACGCCGTACCGGGATTGATGTCGCATGCCGAGACCAGGTCCGGTCCTGAGGTGCAACTGACGAGCGGGAAGCTGAACGCCAGCGCGGCATGGCTAGGGTCGGATCGGCCGAGCATGATTGTCGCCAGCGCACGCCGCGTGGCCGCTTCCTGGTCCGCGCCGCCTGGCAGGGGTTCGAGCAGGCGCAGCGCCCGCTGCGGGTCGCGATTGGCCAGCGCGGCGTCGGCAGCCACCAGCCGGATGCCGCGCTGCGTAGCCGGGCTTGCAATCGACAGGGCTTGATCGAAGTCTGCTTGCGCAGGTTCGACTGCGCCACGTTGCTGGCGTATGGCGCCGCGCAGGAGCAGCGCTTCGCTCGATGGCGTTTCCGGTTTGATCGTGTCGGAGGCTGCCTGCTCCGCTTGCGCCAGCTCGCCGGCCGCGACCAGCGCATTGATCAGGGCGATGTGAAATGCCGGCACGGCGGGCAGATAATCCACGGCCTTGCGCGCCTGTTCTATCGCCTGCGCAAAGTCGCGGCGCGCCAGGGCCTGGTAAGACGCCGCGGAAGCGTCGAAGGCAAGCTGCGCCTGCGCCGTGCCGCGCGCCAACTCAGCCTTTTCCAGCAGGTCGCGCAGGCGCGCGACATCCGGCCGCAAGCGGATCGCCGCGCGCGCCTTGGCCGCTGCGGTATCATATTGTCCTTGTGCAAAAGCCTTGTAGGCCTCATCGGCAAACCGATATGCCTGGCCGCTAAGCGGCCGCTCTGCGGCGCCGGCGCCGGTGGCCACAAGCAAGGTGAAGGCGGCAAGACTGCGGCCCAGGAAATGCAGCGAAACCGGATATTTTCTCATGCCACTCCCAATGCCAATCTGAGCAGAGCCATTTGCTGCTGAACCGTTTCCTCGATGACCTCGCGCGACACCAGCCCGCGACTGACGAGATAGTCGCCGATGCGTCCATGTTGCTGGGAGACATAGTGTTGCATCGCCTGTTCCAGCGTTTCCCGCGTGATTTTTCCATTCTGGACCAGCAATTCGCCAAGGAGCGACATACCTTTCCTTTCCATTTTGATGATTTTTGCATTCATTTCGGCCGTGGCCAGGCGTAATCCAGAGAGTATCTCGCTGTCCCGCGCGATATGTTGCACGGGCTGTGCGCCAAAGGCTGACGCAAGCTCCCTGAGCGCATCGTCGGCAAGCGGCTTGCCGACTGCGATAATCGGCCTGCCGTCGGCGTCCTGCCCGATCGGCATCGCGCCCAATCTTACGCACATGTCAAGCGATACTGCTGCGGGCAAGGAGGAGGCGATCCTGATTTCGGCGCGTGACAGATCGGACTGGAAGGCGATTGCTTCTGCCAGGGTTTCTTCGTCGATATAGCCGCGGGACACCAGTATGTGCCCAAGCGGGAGGTGCATCTCCGAGTGTTCCTGCAAGCCCTTTTTCATGTCGTCCTCGGTGATCGCTTGCCAGGACACCAGCAGTTCGCCGAGGCGCCGGCGCGTGCGCATGAGCTGGTCGTCGGAGGGGAAATCGTGCATGGTTTTGTCCCATGCCAGACGTTTCCCAAACATCAGGTGCTCCAGGAACAACTTCCAGGCCCGAGCCACCGCCATGAAGTTAATGAAATTGGCAACCACCATGCGCGGCGCGGAAAGCAATCCGTGTACGGGTCCGTACATGCGGCCGACAAAATAGGCGCGTTGCGAGGCGCGCAACGCCAGTGCGATCAGGTTGGCGTAGAGCACATAATGGATCCATTTCTGCGATTCCAGCAGCGACTCGGAGGCGGGCTTCCAGAATCCGAAATAGCCTGCGATCCAGAACCCCAGGAACTGCAGCAGCAGCAGATAGGCGGGCACGCTGACGAGGGCCGTGACGATGCCTTTGCGGTCCCGAAACAGCAGGTATTTGTTGGCAAACGAGCCGCGCCAGCCGATCTGCGCCCATCCTTGCAGGCTGATGCCTAATACCCATCGGGTTTTTTGCCGGTAGGCCGTCCTGAATTGGTCGGGAAAATACTCGCGTACGCATAGCGGCATCTTGAGCGTGACCTGGCGCTCTTTTCCGAAACCGAACCAGGTTTTGCGACTGACCGAAAAGTGCACGGGAAAACGCGCAAATATGGATGTCATCCCTATGCTCGCCAGACGCGCGCCAATGTCATAGTCTTCCGTCAGCGTGTCGGTGTTGAAAGGCTGGTTTTGATTGTCGCTGGCCAAGGCCTGCAGGGCGCGCCGCGAAAAACAGGTGCCGACGCCGGCCGAAGGCACCATGCCGCTGATGCTTTCCCTGACAACGATGTCCTTGGCATGGGACTCCGCGAACTCATCCATATAGGTTCCCGCCACCAACTCGGACCATTTGCGTTCGAGCGACATCACGGGCAGCTGGATCATGTCCTTGCGCGGCAGCAGATAATTGAAGAATTTGAGTTCAAGAGAATGCAGCACATCTTCGCTGTCGTGAAGAATGACACCGGCAAACTGATAACCGTTCTTCTTCTCGTGCAGGAAAATCGCCTTGATGATCCAGTTCAGGCAATCCGCCTTGCAGGTCGGGCCCGCATGGGGCACTTCGACCCGATGCAATTGCTTATAGCGGCGGCGCATCCGCTCGACTTCTGCTATGGTGCGCGCATCGTTGACATAGGTTCCGACGAAAATCACATAGTTGCGGTAGTTGAGAACCGTCACCATGTTTTCGATCATTTGGGCGATCACATCGTACTCTAGCCACGCCGGCACCATGATCGCCAGCGGCTGCTCGGCGTGTTCCTCCAGTTGCCGCTCCGTGACCGGCCGATAGGTGCGGGTTCTGGTCAGCAGGCGGTAAGACTGGCGGATCCAGTACCAGGCGTCGACAAACAGATCGTCAGCCGCTGACACCAGAAACAATACCGCGACTACGCAGGTGGTAAGTTCCAGCAGCGTATAGTAATCAGCAAGGAAATGTTGCCAGTAGGTTGTCATGGTGCCCTGAAAAATCAATGTAAGGAGACTTTGCAACGGAAGGAATGTTCATGACATGGGAGGCTAGATCAGCACGAAATCCTCCTGTCCATCGATTGCGACCTGAGGCGGCGCTTCCGGCTCCGCGGCGAATTCCGCCACGGTCCGATTGAGCAGGGCTGCCACGATACGCTGCGACGCGTAACCGTCCCCGTAGGGATTGTGGCGCTGGCTAATCGCCCTCCATGCGAGATCGTCGTCATACAGTTTGTGGACCGCCGCCACGATGCGCTCTACCTCGGTACCTACCAGTTCGACCGTGCCGGCGAGAACCGCCTCCGGCCTTTCGGTGACGTCGCGCATCACCAGCACCGGCTTGCCCAGCGACGGCGCCTCTTCCTGCACTCCGCCGGAGTCGGTGAGAATGACATGTGCGCGCTGCATCAAGCGCACGAACGAGAGGTAATCCAGCGGAGCAATCAGATGCACGTTGGGCAGGTGAGACAGGGCCGCCGATACCGGTTGCTGTACATTGGGATTGAGATGCACCGGGTAGACGATGTCGATGTCGGCGCGCGCAGACAGCTCGGCCAGCGCGGTACAGATATTCTGGAAGCCGGGTCCGAAATTTTCCCTGCGGTGTCCGGTAACCAACAGCATCTTGCGGCCCGATTGAAGGAAGGGGAATTGTGCATCGAGCTTGCTGCGTAATTCTTCGTCAAGCGAAATCCGCGAACTGGAAGCCATCAAGGCATCGATCACTGTATTCCCGGTGACGTAGATCTTCCCTGCCAGATTTTCCTTGCACAGGTTTTGTTTCGATCCTTCAGTGGGCGCAAACAGCAAGTCGCTGACGATGTCGACCATCCTGCGATTCATCTCTTCCGGCCAGGGTTGTTTCAAATTGCCGGTACGCAATCCAGCCTCGACATGCGCCACCGGAATCCCGCGATGGAACGCGGCGACGGCGCTCGCCATTGCAGTCGTCGTATCTCCATGGACCAGCACGCGATCCGGCTTTACCTGTTCCAGCAGGGGATCTAGCGCCGCGAAAATGCGGGAACTCAGGCCATTCAGCGTCTGGTTCGGCGCCATCAGGTCCAGATCGAAATCCGTTTCCAGTTCGAAAATGTCCAATACCTGGCGCAGCATGCTGCGGTGTTGCCCGGTGGTGCAGACAAGGGACTCGATTTCTGTTTCCAAAGCGAGATTCTTGACTACCGGCGCCATTTTGATGGCTTCTGGGCGAGTGCCGAATATGGAGAGGATTTTCATAGCCCGTTACTCCCTATAGCATAAATTCAGAGACGCATTGCTGTCCTTGCCGCGTAAGTGATTGTGACTATTTGTAACGAAACGGATATTAATGCATAGAATGCATTTATTTCTTGCCTATAACAAGAGATTTTTTTAAAAATCACTCACTTTAACTAAATAAGGAAACACCTGGACAATTGGCATGATGTTACCGACCGGGGCGCCCGCAGCCAGTGTGGGCATAAGCGCGAACCTCCTATTGGTTCTCGGTGCACGGGGAGCGGCGGAACAGAAATCACGATCAAGCTTAAAAGTAATATGAAAGCCGTCCGTGCCGGTCGTGATTTGAACGGGGGAGGGCAGCCCGGTTTGCTGTTCCGGCACGACGGCTGGCAAGACCGGAAGCCGGCTTCACAACCGGCGCCTGCAAGCCTTAAACGGGAAATATTGCATTACGCATTTTCCACCCTGTTCAAAATGGCGTAATGCATTTTCTAGTTGGCATTATATTTTGATGCGACAACAAACCAGCTCGCTCTTCATCGACTTGCTAAGCCCGGATGCACCGGCATTGTGGCCGCGACTAGCATGCTCCGAATTTCATAGGATCAGGGAATGTCGAAATCCAATGCTTCGCGTAGCATCGCCGCACAGAATAAAAGCAAATCGGACGTCACCGTGCGAGCCCGCATTCCAGCTGGAATACCTGAGGGCAACGCGGCATGATTCAAACACGCAATGGAAAATAATGTTGACGGCAGTTTTTTTTGCGGCGATTTTCTTGAATAAAAATATGTTTATTGCGTGGTGGAAAATGGTAATGCCGACGGCGATTTTTTGCACTGATGACGCACGCAGTCCTAGTTAAAGTAGAACTTCCGTCTATACTTTAAGATAACAAGTTGGGAGTTGAAAGCTGACATGTTCACAGGAAATAATCGGCGCGTTTTCTGTGTCAGCCCGCGCCTGCATTTTAGGGAGACGGATCATGACTGTCGTCAAGAAAACCCGCGCATGCCGGCCGGTTGAAAGCCACTCCCCGTCCTTTTCTCTTCTCGCTTATATCCCGCGTACATAGTTCGTATAGTTAGTTTCAGGCTGCAATATTCCAGTCCGATTTGCGGGAGCGGCCTGGCGTTAACCTACTCATCCTCAAGGGAGGAAGTCATGAAGTCCAGGAGAAAAATGCTGTCGTGCATGCTTATAGCTTGCATGGGAACGGCGATCGCTTTTACTGCATCCGCTGCTGCAAGCGATGTCCAAATTACGCCCCCTCCGAAGCCGGTCATCAACACGGTGATTGTGCCGGGCGAGGTGCCAGACAAAGACATACAACACGGTCATCATCACAAAGGCGACATCAAGAAGAATAAATCCAGCGATGTTCAACAGTCTCAATCAAGCGGAAAAGCAGGTGGTCAATCATGAAAAAGATTACAGCCATTCTTATATTGATTGCCGAGCTGTTTTTGCTTAATCCGTCGCCGGCAAGTGCGCAGGTAGTTACACCGATAAAAGTATTGATTGTATATGACGCCCCTTCCCCTGATCAGTATCAGAAGCTGGGATTCGCTTATGCCATCATGCTGCGCAATCTCATCGGACACTTCAATAGCACCGTTGATCTGGTGCCGATACAAAACTATACCGCCGGCGAACTTGAGTCATATCAGACCACCTTCTATTTGGGTTCGTACTATAACAATCCGATCCCGGCTGCATTTCTCAACGATGTTTCCGCCACGCAGAAAACCATCGTCTGGTTCAAATACAACATATGGCAGTTCGCATGGAACGCGGCATACAATTTCAATACGCATTACGGATTCAGTTTTAGCGGCTTGCAAGGATTGAACGCGACGCCCACGTCGACCAGTCCGGCGCCTGGTTTCTTCGATACCGTGCTGTATAAGGGCATGTCGATGGTCAAGTACTACGCCTACGATGCCACAAGCGGTACCGTGAACGCCGATCCCGATGTCGGGGTCACCCAAATCATCAATACCGCCTTGGCGCAGGCAGTGGTCAATATTAAGAACAGCGCCACTTCCGCACAGGTGCCGTATATTGTCCGCTCCGGCAATTTCTGGTATTTCGCTGACCTGCCATTGTCATACATCGGCCCACGCGACCGCTATCTGGTCCTGTGCGATATATTGCACGACATATTCGCCGACAATCAGCCGGTAAGCCATAAAGCTCTGGTACGACTGGAGGATGTCGATGCATTGGTGGATTACGGGACAATGAAAACGCTGTCGGACTATATGGTGAGCAAGCACATTCCATTTTCGGTCGCGACCATCCCGCATTATATGGACCCGCTAGGCGTGTACAACGGCGGGGTTGCGGAAGAAGTGCCGCTGTCGCAGGCCGGGACGCTCAAGAGGTCGTTGAATTACGCGCTGGCGCGAGGCGGGAAAGTTCTGATGCATGGGTATACCCATCAATACGACTCGATGCGGAATAAGAATACAGCGGTCAGCGCCGATGATTTTGAACTCTGGAATGCCGTGGCGAATACCCCGGTGGCCGAAGATTCGACCGCTTGGGCATTGGGACGTCTCCAGGCGGGAAAGACAGAACTCCTGCTTAACGGTTACATTCCATTTGCCTGGGAGACCCCGCATTATCAGGCATCACCGCTGGCCATGAAGGCTGTGCCGCAGGTATTCAAAACAACCTATCAGCGCGCCGTGTATTACACCTCTGACACGCCTAACTTCACCCTGGCCCAGGGCAAGGATTTTGAAGTCGGACAGTTTTTCCCCTACATCATCAAGCAAGATTACTACGGCCAGCGGGTTCTGCCGGAAAATCTGGGGAACATTGAATACGACATCAGCTCTATCGATCCGTTTTCAAACGTGGTCTACACTTGGAAAGATCTTTATCTGAATGCCCAATATGCCTTGGTGGTAAGGGACGGGTTCGCGTCTTTCTTCTTTCATCCATTCTGGCTGGAGTCGTCGCTGGCGCCGCTGGTTACTACCGGGTTCAGCGATTTCAAAAGCATAGTTCAAGGTATTACGGGATTGGGGTACACCTGGGCTGATCCCAGCACACTTCCATAGGCAGTGCTGCCGATTTGCGTCCGGAACTGGTCTACAGGATAGGAGAAATTTCGCAAGCAAAAGCACTTGATACACTCGGGGGCGCTGCGCCGGCTGCCGAGGATGTAAAACGCATGCGCCGTGAGTGGCAGCGATGTCACTCACGGCAGTGCTATGTATTCGCCACTAAAAATTTCTCCGCTTTATTCGGCGGTGGAAATCCGTCTGTCCTGCCCGCGAAGCGGCTCTGGGCAAATATCCCTTCGTTGCCAATCCCGGCAATCTCGGAAACCCCGCTGTTTTCCAGAACGCAGTGCAGCGAGGCGATCGATGTTGTCGGGAATTAGACGCGCTGCAGTTTGGCGCTGAACATATCCTTCGTCCTGTTCTCACTCTTTATGCCGCCGGCGGTAAAGGGTTGAAATCGAAAGAATACCCGCATCAGGCAAGCTGACACACCCAATCCGTCCATCTGGATTGATTGCGCCGTGACGCCATGTGGGATCGAAATATATTTGTCAAAATTGAATCTTGTTAATGTATTTTGCTGTCAAATTAACTAGTATTTAATAACTTGGCAATGCGTCTGTATAAATAATATAGCGACGTATTAGCGAGGTTCTGTGTTCAGCCACATTGAAAGAGAGAGAGGCATTCAATGAAGGTCGACCCAACAGTATGCATGGTCCCGGGTTCATCGAGAGCTGGCATGCCGCAAGGAAAAACTGAGTCAGTTGACGATACAACGTTTGCGCCGTTCATTTTCATTGACAGCAACTGCAAAGAACTGGTTTTATTCGATTCGAATTTCGAGGAGAAAATACACATATTCAAGGAACGGGCGGAGGAAGGCTGGACTGGCAACGGCCGCGACTGGAACTCTGTTGCGCAAGCAGTCATCGCGGAACAATTCCCTCAATTGGCCAATGAATTCACCTTCGATTCCGACGCCAGCCTGCTTTCAATTTCTGGAAGAAAAACGAGTCTGACGGTGCTTGGCCACGCATTAAAAATCGTTTTCGATGACGATCACATTCTTAGAGATATTCTGTTTCGTGCCAAGTTGCCGGCCTAAGCTAAGGCCGGGCCGGATAGCGACATTCCGGCCCATTTTTTGCCATCTTCGCATTTGATCTCTCTGCTTGCGCGATAAGCTAGTCCAAAGCGGCCCTTAACGCGGGCCGTTTTGCTTTTCTGGCCGCCATTTATGGACAGCCGTACATCTTGCGCCCGTTCACCCACCGATAGCGGCCGCCACGCGCCCCCACATGGCAAGTTGCATCCTGGGAGCCGGCATACCGGAAACGCCAAGGCGCGACAGCATGCGGATCTGACCATAATCCAATTTTTTTGTTGCGTGCCGCTGTCTCAAGCGCCTTCAGATTGCGATCCTTCTGCCGAAAGGCCCAGGCCATGCCGCGCTCAAGCTGGGCCCGGCTTGCATCGATGCCGTTGCAGCGCACCGTCGCAATGGTGCGGTTGAAGCGGTCGATGGCTTCCGCCTCGTATTGCACATCCTTGCCGAAGCATAGCTGGTGCAGGGACTGCCTGGCCTGAGGGCCGAACGCTTGTTTTATTTCCGGCGCATCGATGCCGGCCAGGCGCAGCTTGAGCCGGCGCGGGCCGACCTGCAGCGTCATGCTGTCGCCGTCGCCCACGCTGATCACTTCATACGCGTGTGCGAGCAGCGGTGCGAGTAGCAGCAAAGTGGCAAGCGATATTCTCATTTACACTGTAGTAGCATTCAACGGTCATCGAAAGCAGCATAGGGGCAAGCGGACCTGGCTTGGCGCTGCCGATCTGACAGCATACAGGGGAGGGACCAATGAAGAATATAAGAGGTATCGTATTTGATCTCTACGGCACGCTGTTCGATGTGCATTCAGTCGCAGCGGCCTGCGATGCCTATCACCGAGGCCGGGGGCGCGAAATCAGCACAGTTTGGCGACAGAAGCAGCTTGAGTACACCTGGTTGCGCAGCCTGATGGGCGATTATGTCGATTTCGAACACGCCACTCGCGATGCCCTGGTGTTTGCGACCAGGCAGCTTCAGCTGCCGCTCGACGATGCTGCGCGTATCGCGCTCTGCAAGGAATATCTCAAAATCAAACCTTATCCCGAAGTGCCGGACGCGCTGGCCAGGCTGCAGGCGATGGGACTGCCGCTCGCCATCCTGTCCAACGGTTCCGTCAATTCGATACGCAGCGTGGTAGCGGCTTCCGACCTCGGTCTTCGTTTCAAGCATCTGATCAGCGCCGACGACGCACAAATCTTCAAGCCGCACAGCAGTGTTTACAAGCTGGCCGAGCAGCAGTTGCATTGCGATCGTTCGGAGCTTCTGTTCGTCTCGTCAAATGCATGGGATGCCGCCGGCGCGCGGCATTTCGGTTATCCCGTATGCTGGATCAACCGGGCCGGCAACGCGTTTGACGAGCTTGGGCAGTCTCCCGATCATGTCGTGCAGGGATTGGATCAGTTGGCGGACTGGATGGCAGCGCAGCAGATCGTCTCTCGATCGTAAGCAAGGCTTCGGTCTTATCGGGGAAAATATTTGACGATTCCCTCAAGAAGCATTCGAACGTCATAGAACAGCGTGCCTATTTCAACCGTAATGATGAACAGCGCTGCCTGAAAGGCGGCGGGATAACGATTCAACAGCATGCTGCAGCGCCGGCCATATAGCTTGATCACGCCGGCGCGTGTGCTAAGCGCCACGCATGCGATTCCCAAAAGCGCACCAGCCAAAATATCGGTAGGGTAATGCAAGCCGAGATACACCCGTGGCAGGCCGATAAAGATCAGCACATAGAGATAGAGCAGGGACCCGGCCATTCTTGAAATCAGGAAAATTCCTGTGGCCAGACTGAAAAACAAAGTGGCGTGATCGCTGGGAAAAGAATTCCATATATACAAAGCCTGGCTTTCCGGTACCGGCAGTCCGATATACGTATGATGCGCCAGCGCAGGGTTTGCAAACGGGCGCGGCTGATATGGGCCGATGTTGTTCACGCCTCTGGCAATGAAGACGGCGACGACGCAACCGATCAGGGTCGCGATAATGATTTCCCTGGTGTTTGATTTTGGATCTGCATCCCTGAACCAGAAATACCAAAGCATGCCCATGATGGGCAGGCCTTTGAACAGATCCGAGCCGGAAATATAGTGAACGATTTGATTGAACGGCGCTGACATCGATGTGAATTGTCCTAGCCAATTCAACACCGAAAGATTCAGATAATTGTTCCACATGATACTCACCTCCCTTTGATCGTACTGTTTGAATATCCGACTCCAGTGCCTGGAGCGTATTCCATCTTCTTCGATTTTTCCTCAGCAACTGTTGCGGTCGACCTGGCAATGACTGTAGTCCATATGTCTGTTGCCGCACTGTTTTTTTGAGCAGGCGTTACAAAAGAAGCAGGCCATTCTGATGAAAATCAGGGCAGCGATTTTCGCCATCCATGTTGATTTCATCGTTCGCCTGAAAACCCGGGAAATTGTTCTCTTCTGCAATTTTGTTGCCTTGCATAATCATTTTTGATGAGCTGAATATTTTACAAATTTGTGCCTTGCACAATTAAACATTTGAACGATACTGGTAGCTAATAACTATTTTTCCAAGATGCTCATAAACCTCAATAGCAGATTGCCAATCGGAAATTATTGAGATGCTGATGCATGAAAATTGGATAAATAATATCTCACACATTTCATTCATCTTTCTCATTCTGCTCATTTTATTTTTTTGTGTTGCTCGTCTGCATCGACCGTTCTATAAGGGTTTAACAACATATTGCATGCAATTTTTATGTTCGAAGCTATGTCAAATTCCTATATTTTTTGTGATTGAAATTTTGATGCCGCCATGGGCTGATGCGATCGGTGTTCTAGTTGTTAATATGAAAATCGATGTGTGACAAAGTGTAAGAAATTTGTTCTGTAATGAACCCGCAGGATAAATTGAAGTCTCTAGTTGACGTGTTTATGTTGTGATGCAGCATGGATCGTGCAACTCATTTTCATGTCGAAAAGTCGAGTCAATTCCTTTCTCCCTGCTTTAAAAAAAGCATGGGCCATGGAGATCATCCCCGACTTTACTCGGATTCCTGATATCAGCCGGTACTAGGTTTGATATGTATTTTGTTAAAGGAAAGATCATGCAAAAAAGACCTCTCTTTGGTGCGCCATGCATCAAATTCAAACTGCAATTCCGTCAAACCAACGAGGCACACGGTAGTTGCCCATAAGGTGAGCGCAAGCGTACGCCGGAAGCCGGTAACGGTGCGACAAACATTGCGCAAGGACACTTGCATGAATCGCAGGCACGCCTCGCATCCTTTCCATCATTTTTTCTTTCCGTTTCTGTAGTTGTCTTTGTGTCTTCGTGTCTTTGGCCAAACTTGATGTAGATGCCGACGCACGGCTTTTACGCAATTTCAATCCGGCCATGAAGAATAACGGCGCTGATCGCTAGTGTTATGTACGTTCCCGTACTGAGCTAGTGGATTTATTAGCTTACTTTACGTGCTGCGATCACCGCCGGCTTGGATCTTTCGAAAGATGCAATGCTTCGCCAGTTCTCATTCTTCCGACAAGATTGAACTGATTTGAATTAACTTTTTTTAATTATTTTTTGCCAGCCTTTTTGCAAAAAAAAGTTTCATCAAATGTTCAGTGAAGCTGAGCCGATCAATGCTTGGCGCGAATCCATGCACTAGAAAAGGTATGTCATGAACCAACAAATAAACCGTCGTGCGAAATTTTTCCGGCTTCGATGGAAAACAATTTTCCTGATCCCGATGTGCTCCTGGGTACCGGTGCTGGCCGTCGCTAACGACCTCGTTCCCACGGACGTCATACCGCCGCCAGACATCATCACGCCAACGCCCGATGCCATCAGGCCATATGCTAGCTACGGCATCAGCTACGACGACAATCTGCTGGGGTTGGAAAATAGCGCCGCTGCGCAAGCCATGGGGATAGGCAGCAATCTCTCGGATTACACACGCAGACTGCAGTTAGGCCTCATCGCAGACAAGACCATCAGCCAACAGCATCTGACGGCGAGTGTGAATGTCGCCAATGTCGAATACGACAGATTCCGCCAACTTGATCATACGGACAAAAATGTGGCGGCCAATTGGAATTGGCATGCAGGCCCGCACGTTGAGGGCAATGCCGGCGTCACTTATTCGCAAGGGCTGACCCCTTTCATCGATTTCCATTTACTGGAGAAAAATCTGCGGACACAAGAGAGCGCCTATGTTGACGGCTCCTGGCTGTTCCATCCGAGCTGGCGGGTACGCGGCGGCTTGGTGCACAGTAAATTGTCGTATGACCTGGCGTCGCAACAGCCGGCAAATAACACGCAGAATCAAACCGAGGTAGGGCTCGACTACCTGGCCGCCACCGGCAGCACCATCGGCGTCCAGTTGCGCCATACGCGCGCCAATTTTCCGAATCCGGAACAAGACGCCGGTCTGACGGTGTTCAACGGTTACGACCAGGATGAAGTGAAGGGCAAGGTTGACTGGTTGTTGAGCGGCAAGACAAAGCTGCATTTTTTAGGCGGCTGGGTCAGCAGGAAGCAAGACGCACCTTCTATCAGAGATTTTAGCGGCATAAATTCACGTGTCTCGGCTGACTGGTCGCCTACCGGAAAGATCGATCTTACCGTCGCCGGATGGCGGGAGATTGGCGCCGTGGACGATCTGTCCACTGTCTATTCCGTGAATCACGGCGCCAGTATCGCGTCGGCCTGGCAGTACTCCGAGAAAATCCGCTTCATAGCGCAATTCAAATATCAGAAGAGGGATTTCAGTCAAACGATAGCGTCCGGCACTCCCGGCGCGCCGAATCAAAACGATGCGTTGCGCAACACGGGGCTGACAATGGTTTACAACCCGACGCAGCGCTGGCAAGTGCAGTTGTCTGGCACCCGCAGCACACGAGCCCTGACCAATACGCCAGGCGGGTATGTGGATAACGGCGTGATGCTGAACACGCGCTATGCGTATTGAGGCAGGAAAAAATGACCGAGAATGACATCCCGCTGGTTTCCTTCTTTAAGCGCCTGCTTGATCCGGCCATTATTCTTGGCTCCTTGTATCTGGTCATTGTGGCAAAGGAAGAAGTTTTCACCGGCAATTATCTGGTGCTGATGATTATCGCCTTCTTCATTTCCTCGTATATCTATGAACAGATCGACCTGTACCGCACCTTGCATATCGGCAGGCAGCTTGGGTATGCCGGCGATATCTTCTTTGGCTGGGTGATCATTGCTGCCGTCCTGGCGTTGATGGGACAGGTTACCGGGCTGCGCTATGAGTTCTCCGACAGCGTCATATGGACCTGGTTTGCGCTTGCGCCTTGCGCGCTTCTGCTGAGCCGCTTGACAGCACATGTGCTGGCATTCAATTTGGGGAAAAAGGTCGAGGCCAGGTCGGCGGTGATCGTCGGCTGCAATGAACCCGGGGCGGATATTCTCAAATGCCTGACATCCGGCAGCAGCACTGGCATCGACATGCGCGGATTCTTCGATGATCGCGATCAAGCCAGCCGGCCGGCCGAGCTGCACAGTCCGTATCTCGGCACCTTTGCAGACGTCGGATCTTATGTGCGCGAGCACAGGATCAAAACCATTTTCATTTGTTTGCCGATGTCGGCGCAGCCGAGAGTGCTGGCCTTGATGGAGGAGCTGCGGGATACGACCGCTTCGGTTTACTTCGTGCCCGACATCTACACCTTCGGACTCATACAGGCGCGCCTCGATCATGTCGGCGGCATCCCAGTGATCGGCATCTGCGAAACGCCGTTCACCGGTCTGCGCGGCGTGGTCAAGCGCGGCAGCGACATTGTGCTGGCGCTGTTGATCCAGATCATTCTGCTGCCGATCATGTTGGCAATTGCGATAGGAGTAAAGCTTTCTTCGCCCGGCCGTATCATTTTCGCCCAGCGCCGATACGGATTGAACGGGGAGGAGATCGTGGTCTACAAATTCCGCTCAATGACCGTCGCCGAGGACGGCGCCGTGGTCAATCAGGCAAAAAAAAATGATGCGCGCGTAACACGGTTTGGCAGTTTCCTTCGTCGGACCTCGCTTGACGAGTTGCCTCAGTTTTTCAACGTGCTGCAAGGCCGCATGAGTATCGTCGGTCCGCGTCCGCATGCTATCGCCCACAACGAGATGTATCGCAAGCTGATCCAGGGATACATGTTGCGGCATAAGGTGAAACCTGGAATCACCGGATGGGCGCAGGTAAACGGCTACCGCGGGGAGACCGATACCCTGGACAAAATGCGCTCGCGGATTGAGTTCGATCTGGAATATCTGCGTAACTGGTCATTGGCGCTGGATCTGTGGATCATCGTCCGCACCGTCAAGGAAGTGTTGAAAAAGGACGGCGCGTACTAGTCCGCCGGCGTTGAAGGCAATGCTCGCAAGACATAGAAATTCTTGCAGAAAATATTTCGGTAACGAACGCTCAGTTTCATTGCTGTCCTGCAGCGCAAGTCAATGCTGCGTTCGATGCGTTTTTAGGAGAGAAGATCATGCAAAGAGTCATGTTGTTAATGAGTTTCGCACTAGTTGTTTGCTGCAATGCTGCCATGGCAGCAACGCCCGTGTTTCAACTCAATGCGCCCGATGCCGGCGCGCAGCATCTGCTGGCAATCGATGCCTATCCGTCAAAGGTCGAGCGCGCGGATCCGAATCGGGCGATGCCAACGACATTGGCGTCCCGTCCGACACCGGCTGAGCCGATCGCTCCCCTTGCTTTTGGCGCAATGAGCGAAGAGAGCGGCGCCTGGCGCGGCGCCAATAAAATTCCGGTGACGTTTTCACGCAATGCCGATGATGGCCGCGCCACCGGGAAACTGTCGTCCAAATTAAATAATTCAGACGATTTGCTGTTTTATTTCCTCAAGGATTTCGAGGTGCAACCGCGGCAAAAACCTGGAAGCTGGGCGCTGCTCCTGGTCGGGCTCTGCTTCGTGCTGTATCAGGTGCGCCGCCGTCCCATGCGGACATCTATCGGTTTCTTTTCTGCACCGAAACACATCGGGCAATTTGCTAGCTGATGTTTCGTCGGGCAGTGGTTTTCTTCAGCCCGAGGAAGAAAAGTGCGGAGAGAGTGCATAGATGAAATCTGTTTTATTGATAGGAAGCGAATTTTGAGCAGCTTTGAACGGTTCGGCCATATGCCTGTCATTGGCGGCGCGGTGCGTGTAAAGGGTCTGGGTATTTTGATGTTGCTGGCTGCAATGAGTCTGTCTGCCTGCGGCGATCAGAAAAAAAAGACCAACAAGGTACTTGCCAATGTCAATGGCCATGAAATCACGGCAACTCAGCTTGACGCGGAGTTGCAATATGCAAGCGGCGCGGCGGAAGAAAATGCCGTGCAGCGACAAGCCATGCGGAAACAGGCCATGGAGGCGCTGATTGACCGCGAAGTTCTGTTGGAGGAAGCGTCGCGCAATAAACTCGATCGCGATCCTAAATTGCTGCAGGTCATTGAGCGATTCAAGACGCAAGCGATTGTGCAAGCTTATCTGGAATCCAAAGGAGCGAACCTGGCTAAGCCTTCCAAAGCCGAAATCGATGCTTATTTTCAAAGCCACCCGGAATTATTTGCACATCGCAAGGTTCTTGATATCGAACAATTGACTATTGCCGCGAAGGACTATAGCGGCGCGCTCAAGTCGCAGATGGACACGACGCGGTCGCTGGATCAGATGGAGAGCTGGCTGAAGCAGCACAACATCGCGTATGTGAAAACCCAGCTTACCTA
Source organism: Collimonas sp. OK242 (assembly GCF_900107095.1). GTDB lineage: Bacteria > Pseudomonadota > Gammaproteobacteria > Burkholderiales > Burkholderiaceae_D > Collimonas. The sequence goes on along the minus strand of NZ_FNOR01000014.1, from coordinate 131,898 downwards.
TACCAGCGGCGACTTGCCTGAGCAAATCATTGGAAAAATCAAGAATCTGGGCAGAAATCATTTATTTGTCATGCAAGACGGCAAGCAGAACCTGCTCTGCGCGTTAACCGAATTAAGAGATAGTCCGGTGACGGGAGACGCCGCCGCAGCGCAGATCGAGCGCTATCTGCTCAATAAAAAAATGCAGGAAGTGGCCGCCACGGAAATCGCGCGCTTGCGCTCCTCGGCGAAGCTCGAATACGTCGACAAGAGCGCTGGCTTGATCACGGACGAGCCGCCGGTGACGGCCGAGCCGAGCGGGAAGGGCAGGCGCGAAGTAGCAGAAGTCAAATGAACAAGACAAAGATGTGGCAGAGGAAAATAATTTAACAGGGTGACGATAATGATGAAACGAGTCTATGCATGCTTGCTGGCGACACTGCTGGCAATGTACGCCATTTCCGCAACTGCGGCCGATACGCCGTTGGGGGCGGGCGACGCCTTGAAAATTTCCGTATTCGGGAATCCCGACCTGAGTCTGGAAACCAAGGTAAGCGAAGCAGGGAGCATTACCTTCCCGCTCATCGGTGACGTCAGTATCGGCGGTCTGTCTACCGCGGACGCTGAAAAGAAGATTTCAGGCCTGCTGACAGGTGGCGGGTTTTTGCGCAAAGCCGAAGTCAACATCATGGTCACCGAGTTGCAGAGCCAGCAGGTGTCGGTGCTGGGTCAGGTGTTGCATCCCGGCCGCTATCCGGTTGCCGGTAAGCGCAGCGTGACCGATATGCTGGCGGTGGCAGGAGGCGTTGGTCCGGAAGGCGGCGATACCGCCACCGTCGTCCGCACCCGAAACGGGAAAACCAGCAAGCAAATCGTTAATCTGACGGAGATGATGCAGTCTGCCGACATGAAGTCGAATGTTGACCTGGTCAACGGCGACGTGATTTTCGTGGACCGCGCTCCCAAGTTCTATATCTACGGCGAAGTGCAGCATCCGGGCGGATACAAGCTGGAACACAACATGACGGTGGTCCAGGCCTTGTCGATCGGCGGCGGCCTTACTCCGCGCGGCACCGAGCGCGGCATCCGCATCAAGCGCCGCGACGCCAAGGGCAACCTGGTAGAAATCAATGCAAGTCACGAAGAGACGCTGCAGGCGGACGACGTCGTGTATGTGAAAGAGAGCTTCTTTTGAACTATCTCATCCACGCGGACGTTTTGCCGCCCTTTTATTCTGCTGTTCGAAAGGAGCTCACATGACTTTTTCTCAGCTTCTCACCATTCTGCGGGCGCGCTACAAGATCATTGTATTGACGCTGCTTGTGATAGTCCTTGCCACAGCGGCGGTCAGCCTGGCGTTGCCAAAAACGTACAAAACCTCGACCACGGTGCTGCTCAATTACAAAGGCGCCGATCCGGTCTCTGGCAGCGTGCTGCCGGCGCAACTGGCGTCCGGCTACATGGCCACGCAAATCGATATTGTCACCAGTCGGCGGGTGGCCTTGAAAGCGGTCGACAATCTTGGCCTGGCAGACCAGCCAGCTTTTAAGCAACGTTTCCAGCAACTCACGCACGGCAACGGATCGATCCGGGAATGGCTGGCCGATACCTTGCTGAAAATGGTAGAGGTGGCGCCGTCGCGAGAAAGCAGCATGATCGAAATCTCCGCCAAGGGGGGCGATCCGGCCTTCGTCGCACAGGTCGCTAACGGCTTCGCCACCGCTTACCAGCAGCTCAATTTGCAAATCAAGGTCGAACCGCTGCAGCAGGCAGCCAAATACTTCACAGGGCAAGTCGCGGCCTTGCGCGCCAATCTGGAAGATGCGCAAGGCAAGCTGTCCGCGTACCAGCAGGAGCACGGCCTGGTCAGCACCGACAACCGTCTCGACGTTGAAACGGCGCGCTTGAACGATTTGTCCAGTCAGCTGGTGCAAGCGCAAGGGCAGGCGGCGGAAGCATCCTCGCGCGGCAGGCAGGCGATGGGCAGCGGCGGTAGAGATTCACCGGATGTGGTATCGAATATGCTGGTTCAAAATCTGAAATCGTCATTGGCGCTGGCGGAAGGAAAATTTGCGCAGCTATCTCAGAATCTGGATGTGAATCATCCGCAGTACCAGGCCGCCAAAGCCGAGGTCGACAGGTTGCGCGCCGAACTGAACAGCAGCATCGGCGCAACCAATAACGCGGTTGCGAATAACGGCCGCATCTTGCGTCAGCGCGAAGCGGAGGTACGCGCCGCGTTGACGGCCCAGACTGCCAAAGTGTTCCAGCTCAATCACGCCCGCGACGGGCTATCGGTGCTGGTCAAGGATGTTGAAAGTGCGCAGCATGCATACGATGCTGCCGCTCAACGGCTGACGCAGACCGAGCTCGAAGGGCAATCGCATCAGTCCGATGTCTCGGTACTCAATCCGGCGGTGGCGCCGCTGTTTGCTATCAGTCCCAATGTACGGTTGAACGTGGTGTTGTCGATACTGCTCGGCGCCATGCTTGGGCTGGCCCTGGCGGTATTGGCGGAATTGGCGAATCGTCGCGTACGGTCTAGCACCGATCTGATCAATGTGCTAAAGGCGCCAGTGCTCGGCACCATCGCCTGGGGCAGGCCGCCGCGGAGATTTGCATTCTCCAGGTTATTTTTAACGCGATGATCGCGCACACGCTGGAAAGGTTAAGAAAATGAACGGTCCGGTAAGTTCTATCGTCAGTGCCGGTGCGGCGTCCCGGAAGGACATCCACATGGGTCGCATGCTGGTTGAGCAAGGCAAGCTGACACTGGAAGAAGTGGAAAGCGTGCGCCGCCTGCAAAAGGAAGAAGGGCTACGCTTCGGCGAAGCGGCGCAACGCCTGGGGCTGGTTAGCGAGGCCGATATCCAGCAGGTGCTGGCGCGTCAATTTGATTATCCCTACCTGCAGGCGGGCGGTGGAAATTATCCGGCGACGCTAATGGCCGCGTACCAGCCGTTCAGTGCGGAAGTCGAAATGCTGCGTTCGGTACGCAGCGAGTTGATGCTGCGCTGGTTCCGTCCGGGCCGCAAGACCTTGGCGATTGCCAGCGTCAATCCGGGCGATGGGACCAGCTTGCTGGCGGCAAATCTGGCCGTCGTGTTTTCTCAGCTCGGCGAGCAGACCTTGCTGGTCGATGCCAATTTGCGCAACCCATGCCAGCACAAGATATTCAATCTGGCGGCGGGACGCGGGCTGGCCGATGTGCTGGCCGGACGCGCCGGCCTGGATATGCTGGCGATGGCCGAATCGTTCATCGACCTGTCGTTATTACCCGCGGGATCGTTAGTGCCCAATCCCCAGGAATTGATCAATCGTCCCAACTTCGTTGTGATGAATGAAACGCTGTGCGACCGCTTCGACATCATTTTGTATGACACGCCGGCGTTTTCAAGCGCAGCGGATGCCTTGACCATTGCCGCACGCGCCGGCGGCGTGCTGCTGGTGGTGCGCAAGGATCACACCCGTGTCGCCGATCTCGCCGCGTTTAGCGAGCAACTCCGGCGCAGCGGCACTGAAGTCGTCGGCTCGGTAATGGTCAGTTTCTGATGAACGGGAAAATCAATTCTTGTAGTCGGGGCGAGCGCGGTTTTCCACGTCTGGCTGCAAGCTGCATCGTCATCGAACATAAGTCGTGGACATAAGTGTGGACAAAAGCCGTATGCCTTTTTTTACAAACATCAGGAATTTTATTTTTCCTCGACAAGCCGGTTTGCCCGCCGCAAGAGCGGTGTTTTGGATTCTGACGGTCGCGCTGGTGTATCAGGCGGTCTTATGTGCGATTCATACGAACGTTCATGCAATTTCTGTTGCCGGGGTGGGACTTACTGAAGCCGCCATCTACATCGCATGCATTGCTGTGTTGATCAAGCGTATCCGGCTTGAGTTCGTCGCTGTCGCATCCCTGGTGGCAGCCTACTTGCTCCTGATGGCGATTTTGCGCAATCAGCTGGACCCGAAGGGGTTCAGGGATGTGATGATTCCTATCCTGTTCTACGGGCTCGGACGGGAAATCGGCAATGTTAAATATACCGATCGCCTGCTTAAGCTGATGGTTTTTCTGGTGCTGGCTTTCGGATTTTTCGAATTATTCTTCCTCGATCTGTTTTCGCAGGTCTTCAATATTTTTTCCTATTACGTCAGCCAGGGCAATCTGGCGGCCGGATCCAACTGGGCAAAAGATAGCGTGCTGGGGCTGAACGGGATACGGCCGGAAGGGATAGGCCGCACGATTTTGCCATCGTTGATCGGCAACCACCGGATATCGTCGATCTTTCTGGAACCCGTTTCGCTGGGCAATTTTGCAGTCATCATCGCGGCCTGGGGGTTATCGAAACGGCGCGGCGAGATCAAGGAGATGATTTTTTTCCTGCTGGCCGCCGCCACAATGATTGTATTAAGCGACTCGCGCTACGGCATGATCACGGTTGCAGCGCTGGTCGTGATGCGCTGCTTGCCGCTGGGTAGAACCAATACCTGGCTGATCGTTATGCCATTCCTTAGCGTGACGCTGCTGCTGTTGCTCGCGACGGTTTTTGGCGGCCATTACAGCGACAGCGTTCTTGGCCGGCTCTTTGTAAGCGGGAAAACATTGTCGAATCTGGATCTGGGAATGATATTCGGCCTGGACGGATTCAATATCAGCTTTGGCGACATGGGCTATCCCTCCTTGCTCACGCGGCTCGGCCTGCTGTTATGCATCTTTTTATGGGCTGCATTCTGGATGCTGAAAATGGAAGACGAGAGAGGCGATCGGTTCCGGGCTTACATCACGCTGTATATGTCTCTGATCTTGTGTGTGAGCGGAACTTCTCTGTTCGCGTTGAAAACCGCCGGCATTCTGTGGTTCCTGGTCGGCTGCGCCGCAGGTCGCGCGAAAGATGCCGTGCCGGCGCGTCCGGCAACGGCGTCACAGCCATCCGGCGCCTAGCAAGAAATCAAAGGAAATCAAATATGTCTATTAAAGTCGTGCACATCGTGCGTCAGTATTCTCCCTCCATAGGCGGCATGGAAGATGTGGTCCAGAATATCGCCAAACAGCAGCGCGAGCATCACGATCAGATTCCAAAAATCGTTACGCTCAACCGGCTGTTCAGGAATTCCGCTGAATTTCTTGCCCCTGAAGCGCAGATCAACGGCGTTGGCGTGGTGCGCCTGCCGTTTCACGGTACCAGCAGATATCCGCTGTGTCCCCAGGTGCTGCAGCATGTGGCGGACGCCGATGTGATTCATGTGCATGGCGTCGATTTCTTTTTCGACTATCTGGCCGTTACCAAACCATTGCATCGCCGGCCTCTGGTGGCGTCGACTCACGGCGGATTTTTTCATACAAAGTTTGCATCGAAACTAAAAAAAATCTACTTCAATACAATAACTCGCACTTCTTCGATGGCTTACGACAAGATCATTGCCACCAGTGATAACGATGGCGATATTTTTGCCAAAATCGTCAGTCCGCCAAAATTGGCCGTTATTGAAAACGGCGTCAATGTCGAAAAGTACAGCGGCCAGGCGGCGTCAGCGCCCACGAGAACAATGATTTATTTCGGCCGGTGGTCTGTCAATAAAGGTTTGCTGGAAACGCTGGCCTTGTTCAAGCAATTGGTAGTGCGCGAACCAGGCTGGAAACTGATCATCGCCGGCCGTGAATACGATCACACCGCGGACGAACTCCGCACCGTGGTGTATCAACAGCAACTGACGGGCCTGGTGCAGATAGTGCCGAACCCGTCAGATCACGAACTGGCGAGCCTGATCGGACAATCCAGCTATTTCATTTGCCTGTCGCGGCATGAAGGTTTTGGCATTGCGCCAATTGAAGCGATGAGCGCCGGGCTGACGCCAGTGCTAAGCGATATCCCGCCGTTTCGCCATTTGATCGAGCAATCAAAGATCGGGCTTCTGCTCTCGGCAGGAAACGCTGAAGACAACATAGCTAGCCTGTTGAAATTGCATGAAGAGACGCACGCGGACTACGCACTCAGGCGGGTGCAGATGCAGCAGTTCGCGGACCGTTACAACTGGCGCCATATTGCCGACAAATATATCGATGTCTACAAAGACCTGGCGGGCTAAGCCCACTGAAAAAAATGGATATGCACATTGAAAACCTCTGTTGAAGATAGTTGATACCGGCCATGGATAAAACAAGAATCGATGCAATCACAGGCTTGCGCGGACTGGCGGCGCTGCTGGTTGTGTACGGCCATACGGTGAGTTGGTTCTCGCTTCCCTGGAAAATCAATTTTTCCGGTGAAATCGGCGTGATGGTTTTCTTTTCATTGAGCGGCTTTCTCATGGCCTATCTTTATCTTGGAAAGAAATTTTCAGCCCTGAGCGTGGCCGACTACGCGATATCCAGATTTTCGAGAATTGCACCGGCTTATCTTGTCATTTTGCTGTTCTCATTTCTTATCTACACATACATCGACCCGAATTTCGTGTATGACATTTCGAGTAAAAACATTCTTCGCCACATTTTTTTCTCAGGCAATGTGTCGGTGTTCTGGAGCATCACGCCCGAGGTCGAATTCTATTTTCTGTTCGTACTTGTCTGGGCTGCGGCCAGTCGCTACGTGACGCGCGTCGATATCGCAGGCCTGCTATTCCTGACTTTCGGCGCCCTGATTTTTTTGTCGTACCGGGATATGTTTCCAGGTACTTTTGTCGGTGCGAAACTTCACTATTTCCTGTTTGGCGTCATTGCCGGAATCGTTCGCTCGAGAATCGGGACTGCGAACCAGGACGGCAAAGCTATCCTCGTCCTGCATGCGCTGTTGCTGGCATCGATGGGGTTGATGGAGGGCGGCTGGATTGCCCTTCCTTTTGCGAGCAACAAGGAATTCTATAGCAGCATTTTGACAGCCGTTTTCGGTTCCTTCCTGGTGTTCGGCTTTTCGTTTCCATCCGCACTAGGCAAGTTTTTCTTCGAAAACAAGGCAATCGTTTTATGCGGGGAATGCAGTTTCTCGATTTATTTGCTGCATATGCCGATCATTTATGTTTGTCATAAATTTCTTCCGTCTCCGTCTCCTTTGCAGATGGTTTTACTGATCCCCTTTGTGGTTCTTGTCCTCGGGCTTTCGTGGCTCAACTTTCAATTGATTGAAAAGCCGGGAGCACGCTTAATCAGGTTCATGGGGAGTGCATTCAAACAAAAATTCATTCCGCTATTGCCACTGGCGACCCGTCCACAACCCCTCTCCGTTGAAAGTGAAACCAGATGATGAAATTTTTTCCAAATAGGGCGCACGGCAGCGTTTCCCGGATCCCTGCAATCTGGCGCCGGACGCTGGCCATCGCGGCGGCGGTCGGATGTGTCTTGTTTTGCGACTTGGCAGTTGCCGGCTGCCTGGATGGCAAACGCATGGCCGGCGTCAACCTGAGCGGCGCCGAGTTCGCTGCGGACAAATTACCTGGGACGGTCTTTAAAGATTACGTCTATCCCGACCTGGCTGACATGCAGCATTTTCAATCGCTTGGGATGAACACCTTTCGCCTGCCGTTCCTGTGGGAGCGGATACAACCGAAATTATTCGGCGCGCTTGATCCGGGGGAATTGCAAAGGATAAGGGACAGTGTCGCGTCCGCGCAATCGCTGGGAGTCTGCATTGTTCTCGATGTTCACAATTTCGGCCAGTATCGCGGCAATCCTATCGGTTCGTCAGAGGTGCCGCGCGCAGCCTTCATCGACTTGTGGACACGTTTGCTGACGGCGTTCAAGGATCCAGCCAACACCGCGTTCGATCTGATGAATGAACCCGCAAAAATGTCGGTGGCGGCCTGGGCCTCGACTGCGCAGGAAACGCTGAACGTCTTGCGCAGGCGCGGCTCGAAGCATCTGATCATGGTTCCCGGCGGCGGCTGGAGCGGCGCGCATTCCTGGGACGCGAAAGATAACGGCGTGTCGAATGCCGATGCATTCCGGTCGTTTCGCGATCCGGCAAACAATTACATGATTGAAGTGCATCAGTACGCGGACGCCGATTCCTCCGGCACCGCCAATAGTTGCGTCGACCCCGCCCGTTTGAGCGCGATCATGGCAAACGTCACCGTTTGGGCCAACTCGACGAGGCAGCGCTTGTTTCTCGGTGAATTCGGGGTGGCTGTCAATGACCCGTGTTTAAAGGCGTTGACGGCAATTATGGAGGGAATGAAGGGGAACTCTGCCTGGGGCGGCTGGACTTACTGGTCCGCCGGCAAGTGGCTGGGGACTTATCCGTTCAGTATCCAGCCCGATGACAGCGGCGATAAGCCGCAAACGGCCATTTTGAAAAATTACATGTAGCAGTGAAATTCAAGGCAGGGCGCAGCGGATTGCGCTTGATATTTTGGCTATGCATCCGAGGCGCAAGAAGAGCAAAGGAATTTAAATGAAATTTTCACTGATATTGGCCACGGTAGGACGCTCAGATGAAGTCGCCCGGCTTCTGGCATCGCTGGACGCCCAAGACTATCGGAACTTCGAATTGATCGTGGTCGATCAAAACAAAGACGACAGGCTGCTGCCTATCCTGGCGTCCTATCGCGAGAAATTTTCCATTCGGCATGTGCGCTCGGTTGCGCACGGCGCGTCGCGCGCACGCAATGTCGGTCTTGGACTGGCGGATGGGGATGTGATTTCCTTTCCTGACGATGATTGCTGGTATCCGCCAGGCCTGCTGCAAAAGGTCGTCACCGTATTGGACAGTCATCCGGAACTGGATGGAATTACCGGACGATTTACCGACGGCGACGGCCGCACCGAGGGGCGTTGGCTGGAAAGCAGCATGCTGTTGAATCGCTATAACGTTTGGCGCGGAGCGATTGAATTCAGTATTTTTCTGCACCGCCGCGTGGTCGATGCGGTAGGGCCGTTTAACGAATTGCTGGGCGTCGGCGCCGGTACGGTCTGGGGGGCCGCGGAGGGGACCGATTATCTTTTGCGTAGTCTGCGGCATGGTTTCAAGTTGAAATTTCTGGTCGACTTGACCTTGCACCATCCGGTCAAGACCACCGATTTCGATGCCGTCGCCTGCAGCCGGCAGAAGAAATACGAGACTGGAATCGGCCACGTGATGCGGATCAACGATTACCCGCTCTGGTACTTCCCGGCCACTTGCCTGCGCACTTGCGTCGGTATTTTATTGGCGGTGGCGAAAGGCGATTTTCCGAAAGCGCGATTCAAATACGTCAGCGTGTTGGCGCGCATGCAAGGTTGGCGCGGTTAGCGCGGGCGGAGCGAGTATTCGTGTCTGAATTTTTTATAAGATTAGGAGCAAGATGAATCAGAAGAGCGCCCGCGGCGGCTTGGCATCGGGATCGATCTGGTCGATCGTGGATAACCTTGCGCAGCAAATACTGTCGTTCGCCGTCTTTGCGGTTCTGGCGCGCTTTCTGACGCCAGACGCATTTGGCCTGCTGACTATTGCGCATCTGTTCATCTTATTCACCAGGCTGGTGGTATTCGACGCGATTGCCATGCCCATCGTGCGCTCCGCCATGCCAAGCGACCGGCTTTATTCATGGGTGTTTACGTGTTGCACAGCGGTCGGTCTGCTGCTCGCCGGATTGATGTTTTTTTCGGCTGGGATGGTGTCTTCTCTGTTTCGGGCACCGGAGTTGAAGACGGTGCTGCAGGGGATGAGCGTCTCGATCCTGTTCTTCGGCCTGGTGCGCGCTTATGAGGCGCGGCTTGTGCGCAGCATGATGTTCCGCCAGCTTGCAATCCGCTCGATTTTTTCAGTAACCATCGGCGGTGCTGTCGGTATCGCGCTTGCCGCCAGCGGCTGGGGGGCGATGTCCCTGGTGGTGCAACAGGTGACAGCGTCCGGCCTGGCGCTGGTGCTGGTCGTGATGCAGAGCCGCTGGCTGCCGCGCATGGTGTTTGATGGCGCGTTGACGCGTAAATACTGGAATGATATTCGACAAGTGGGACTGAGCGGCGTGCTCGGATTTGCCAACACCAATGGCGATTCCCTGCTGGTGGGAATTTTCCTGGGCCCGTATGCCACTGGCCTGTACAACCTGGCAAAGCGGGTGACATCGTCTGTATATCTGGTCATCTCCAGTTCGATGCACAAGGTCGCGCTCCCGGTGTTCTCCGACGCCGGGATGGATCTGGCGGCGCTGCGTCGCGGTTACTTGAAAATTCTCGGCATTACCTTGTTTTGCGTTGCTCCCTTGCTGTGTTTTCAGGCTGTTCTGGCGACGCCTTTGGTGGTCACGGTTTTCGGTGAGAAATGGTTGCCGGCGGCGCCGACGGTAGGCGCCCTGGCGCTGCTATATCTGATCTCGTCGATTGTGCAACTGAATGACTATCTGTTTTTCGCCTTGGGGAAAAATCGTGTCCCGGTGTTGCTTGGTATCGCGCAACTGACGCTCGCGACCGGCCTGGCTGCGATTTTTTACCGGTTCGGCCTGCTCGGCATGAGCTTGTCTTTCTGCGCCGCTTATCTGCTGGTGTTTCCGGTGTCGCAATTGTTGCTGAGCCGAGAGCTCGGATTGAGTTTGCGCACGACCTGGTACGCGCTGGCGCCGCCTCTGGTGGGCAGCACCATCTTGCTCCTTGGTTTAGCTGCTTATCTGTTGCTGATGCAACAGCACTTCACCAATGTGGCCCTGGTTGGAGGAGGGGTTTTTGTTGCGAGTTTGTTGTATCCGCTGATGGTAATTATCACAGGATGGCATATCAGGGCGGTCAACGGCTCCTGGCACGAGGTGTTGCTGTCGGTGATCCGCTTGCGTCGGTTTTTCGTGCGGTAGGTGACCGCAGCGCTTGCACGATGGCCAGGCGCCGAGGATGTGCGGACTAAGATTTTTGCATTTTTTGTTTTGGGTATTGTTGTTAAGAAGGGGCTGTACATGAAAGCAGAAAAGATCATTCCGATCGCCGGTTTTCCAGTTGTTACAACGACTTCGCCAGCGTTGAGCCGATATTTGTTACGCACAGTGCGGGCTAATAAAAAAGCGACACTGTTTTTCGCTAATACCAATTTCATTGTTCAATGCCGCCATCTGCTTGACAAGATCAAGCGGGATGCCGTGACGGTAGTCAATGATGGCGTTGGCATGGATATCGCGGCCTATCTTTTTCGCCGGGAAGCATTCAAGGAAAATTTGAATGGCACGGATTTCGTGCCGCAATTATTTTGCGCTGCGAGAACACCCATGCGCGTGTTCATGTTGGGCGGCAAGCCGGAGATACTCAAAAAATCAGCCGATCATGTCCGTAGGACCTTGAACCAGATGGTGGTTGGCAGCTGCGACGGGTATGACGGCATGGCAATCAATCGCGCAACGCTGGTTGAGTCGATCAACAACTCGCAAGCGGAAGTCGTTCTGGTGGCGCTTGGCAACCCGATTCAAGAGGAATGGATACTCGCCAATCGCCAGGCCCTGAATGCAAATGTGGTGATCGGCGTTGGCGCCCTGTTCGATTTTTGGGGCGGCTACAAGCCGCGCGCGCCGCGCCTGGTGCAACACACCCGGCTCGAATGGCTATATCGGCTGTGCCTTGAGCCGCGCCGGCTGTTGCGCCGCTATACCATCGACATCATGACGTTCCTGATTTTGTGCCGCAAATATCGCGAAGGAACTCGACAGACTTGAAGTGACTGGTCAGGCGCTTGCCGGCAGATCGATAGCAGCCGGAAGCGCCGGATCTTATTTTTTAATGCAAATTAGTGAGGTAGAAAACATGAAAGCAATGATTTTAGCTGCCGGCAAGGGCACTCGTGTTCAGCCATTAACTTACGATCTACCCAAACCGATGATTCCGATTTTGGGCAAGCCGGTAATGGCCTACCTGGTCGAATATCTCGCCAGTTACGGCGTGCGCGACATCATGGTGAATGTCAGTTACCTGCATCAAAAAATAGAAGAATATTTTGGCGACGGCAATCAGTTCGGCGTACAGATCGGCTATTCCTTCGAAGGCTATGTCAACGACAGCGGAGAAGTAGTGCCGGAGCCCCTGGGCTCGGCCGGCGGCATCAAGAAAATCCAGGAGTTTGCCAATTTCTTCGACGAAACCACCATCGTGATATGCGGCGATGCCTTGATCGATCTCGATCTTACCTCCGCGCTGTTCGAACACAAGCGGAAAGGGGCGTTGGCCAGCGTCATCACCAAGGAAGTGCCATGGGACAAGGTGCACAACTACGGTGTCGTGGTGGCGGACCAGGATGGGCGCATACAGTCGTTCCAGGAAAAGCCGGACATGAACGACGCTCTCTCCAATTTCGCCAGCACCGGCATATATATATTCGAGCCTGAAGTCATCGATCTGATTCCCGCCGACACCGTGTTCGATATCGGTTCCGAGCTGTTCCCGCTGATGGCGAAAAAGGGGATGCCGTTTTATGCCCAGCAGCGCTTTTTCAACTGGATCGATATCGGTACCGTGACCGATTTCTGGAGTGTGCTGCAAAGCGTGTTGCAGGGCGAAGTCGCGCAACTGGAAGTGCCCGGCACGCAGATCGCAGATGGCCTGTGGGTCGGCCTCAACACCAGCATAGATTGGGATGGAACGACCATCGAAGGTCCGGTCTATATCGGTTCCGGATGCAAGATCGAGGCCGGTTGCAAGATCGTCGGTCCGACCTGGATCGGCCATGGCAGCCACATATGTTCCGGAGCGGAGGTGGTGCGCAGTGTGTTGTTTGAATACACCCGCATACTCGACAACGCGCATCTGGATGAAGTCATTGTGGTCAAGGAATATAGCGTTGACCGCGCCGGAAACATGCGCAAGCTGCCGGAGGCCGGCACTGACGACTGGGGCGATGCACGCGACCGGCTGCCGGAAAGGCACTCGGAAAATAAACCGTCTTTGTCACTGAGCGAACTATGAATATATATCCCGTCATCCTGGCCGGAGGTTCCGGAACGCGCTTATGGCCGCTTTCACGCGAGGCATTGCCGAAACAACTGCTGCCGCTATGCTCAGACAACTCCATGCTGCAAGAAGCGCTGTTGCGCCTCGCGGATTGGCCGGAGCTGATGCCGCCGCTGCTGACCTGCGGTAACGAGCATCGCTTCCTGGTGGCTGAGCAACTGCGTGCAATCGATGTTGTCCCGCTCGATATTCTGCTGGAGCCGGAAAGCAAGAATACCGCGCCGACGGTGGCGGTCGCGGCGCATTACCTGCTGCAACAGGATAAAGACGCCGTGATGCTGGTGTTGCCGGCCGACCATGTTATCGGCGATGTGGCGGCCTTCCACGCTGCCGTCCTGCAAGCGCGGCAAGCCGCGGAAAACGGCGCACTCGTCACATTCGGCATGGTGCCGTCCGGCCCTGAAACCGGCTATGGCTATATTCGCCGGGGCAAAGCCGCGGCGCAAGGTGGCGCAGGGTGTTATGCCGTCGAACGATTCGTCGAAAAACCTGACCGCGCCACCGCAGAGACTTTTGTCGCAGATAAGGCATATAGCTGGAATAGCGGCATGTTTTTATTCAAGGCAGCGCGCTACCTTGAAGAATTGCGGGAGTATCGCCCTGCGATTGCAGATAGTTGTCAAAAAGCGTTCGACGGCGCTTACCACGATCTCGATTTTTGCCGCTTGAACGAAGCCTCCTTCGCCGTTTGCCCGCCGGAGTCGATCGACTACGCTGTGATGGAACACACTCGCCACGCGGTAGTGCTGCCGGCGGACATAGGCTGGAGCGATGTCGGTTCCTGGTCCGCGCTGTGGGAAATACTGGAGGAGACCGAGGGGGATTCCGAGCGGAATGTGTTGCGTGGGGACGTGTACACGGACGATGTTCAGAACTCGATGATACGTGCAGAGAATCGCTTCGTCGCGGTGATCGGCGTCCAGGACCTGGTGGTGGTGGAAACCAAGGATGCGGTATTGGTGGTGCACAAAGACCAGGTGCAGGGCGTCAAGAAAATTGTCGAAGACCTCAAGAAAAATAGCCGTACCGAGCACATGAACCATATGCGCGTGTATCGGCCCTGGGGCAATTATGAGGGCATCGATGCCGGCGACCGTTTCCAGGTCAAGCGCATTACTGTTAATCCCGGAGGAAAACTGTCTCTTCAAATGCATCACCACCGTGCCGAGCATTGGGTGGTAGTCACCGGAACGGCGCTGATTACTCGCGGCGACGAGGAAAAACTTCTTACCGAGAATGAGTCAACTTACATACCGATCGGTGTCAAGCACCGCCTGGAAAATCCCGGAAAAATGCCTTTGCACCTTATCGAAGTGCAATCCGGCGGCTATCTGGGCGAAGACGACATCGTTCGCTTCGACGATATATATAAACGCAGTTGAAACGTCTCGATACATTTATTTCTCACTCACATGAAAACTATGCTTCCACTCAAAAACTCGATATTCAAAGCCTATGACATCCGTGGCATTGTTGGTAAAACACTAGATGTCGGCATCGCGAAAAAAATCGGCCTGGCTTTCGGTATTGCGGCCCGCGCAAAAGGTGAAAATACGGTTGTCATCGGCCGCGATGGACGTTTGTCCGGCCCTGAATTGAGCGCCGCGCTGGCGGCCGGCTTACAAAAAGCCGGCGTGGATGTGATTGATTTGGGAATGGTCGCCACACCGATGGTTTATTTCGCTACACATGTCCTGGGCGCCCAATCCGGTGTGATGGTGACCGGCAGCCATAATCCGCCTGATTACAACGGTTTCAAAATGGTGCTGGCTGGCGAGGCGATTTATGGCGAGACGATACAGGCCTTGTATCAGCAGATCGTCAGCGCCGCCCCGTCCAGGCAAGCGCTGGCGGAACCTGGCAACTACCGTAGCCACGATATCAGGGACGCTTATCTCCAACGGATCTTGAGCGACGTCAAGTTGGCTCGCCCCATGAAAATCGTGGTGGACTGCGGCAATGGCGTCGCGGGCGCCTTCGCCGGCGATTTGTATCGCGCACTCGGGTGCGAGGTGCAAGAGCTGTTTTGTGAAGTGGATGGGACCTTCCCCAATCATCATCCCGACCCGGCCCATCCGGAGAATCTGCAGGATGTGATTCATGCCCTGCAAACCGGCGACGCGGAACTTGGGCTGGCTTTCGACGGCGATGGCGATCGTCTCGGCGTAGTCACCAAAGACGGCCAGGTCATCTATCCGGACCGCCAGCTGATGTTGTTTGCCGCAGACGTGCTGACGCGCCATCCCGGCCAGGATATTTTATACGACGTTAAATGCACGCGTCATCTGGCGCCGTGGATCGACAGGCATGGCGGCCAGCCATTGATGTGGAAGACCGGACATTCGCTGGTGAAGGCCAAGATGCGGGAGACGGGAGCGCCGCTCGGCGGCGAGATGAGCGGCCACGTTTTCTTCAAGGATCGCTGGTACGGCTTTGATGACGGCTTGTATGCAGGTGTCCGTTTGCTAGAGCTGCTGAGCCGCGAAAGTGATCCTTCTGCGGTACTGAACGCATTGCCTCAGTCTATCAGTACGCCCGAGTTGCAACTGCAGATGCACGAAGGCGAGAATTTCGCATTGATAGAAAAACTGCAGGAAGAGGCAAAATTCCCAGGGGCCGAGGACATCATCAAGATCGACGGTTTGCGCGTCGAATATGCGGATGGATTTGGACTGGCGCGCTCGTCAAATACAACACCGGTAGTGGTGATGCGCTTCGAGGCTGAATCGGAAGCTGCTTTGGCGCGCATACAGGCGGAGTTCAAACGTGTGATTCTGGCTGCGAAGCCGGATGCCGTTCTGCCTTTTCAAATGACTGCTTAGATAAATAAAAAATTCGAAAAGGAGTTCTTCGTGATCTCTATCTCAAAACTGCCATTTAAATTTTTTATTGCCAATACATCAAGAATTACCCGGAATATTTTGATGAGAGGATCGATGCTGAAATTAAAGACATGGCATCGAGGACTGCTGCTCATTTTAAATATCCGGCAACATTTGAAATTCATCCGCATCCTCAGTCACCAGCAAACCAGGCAATTGATCGTTAGCAAGCCGGAACTGACTTACAAGTACTTGAGAAACTACATCTCTTTTAGTATCCCTGCAAGAACCGGTTTGTTGATACTGATTTCGCATTATTCATATCTCCAGAATCATTTCAAAATTGATTTTTTAGAGAGAATTTCACATTCTCCTGTGCTGCTTTGGGGGCAATATATCGACGGAGTTTTATTTGAAATAGTGATGGCTTTTCCGCACACGGTCGACCATGAAGGGGATTTGTGCTTGATCTTCAAAAGCGATATGGTGAGCATTTATCGTGTGATTTTTGTCATAGCCGATGGCAGCTTGTTTGAGCTTCCCGACGATCATGTGATGTGTGTATCCAGTGTCCAGGGAATCAACGGTTTCCAGGGAATTCAGCAGGCAACAAAAATTTGCCATGAGATTCAGCCGGCCCAGTTGTTGATGGCTGCAATGAATGGCGTGGGGTTGGCTCTCGGTTTCAAGACGATGGTAGGCATTGCCAGCAAAAGCCAGATTTCGCAGAATGAAAAATTTTATTTTTCATATGATGAATTTTTTGGAAAATATGGCGATCCTGTCCCGCGAAAAAACTTTTATAAAATTCAGCTGCCGTACATAGAAAGCCCGCTGGATTCAATCAAAACCCGTCATCGTAAAAGGACGCAAAAAAAACGCGCTTTTAAAAATGAAATCAGAGATAAGGTGGCCTGTTCGGTTGAGCAATATCTTGTCAGGCAAGCCATCCATTGTTCAATCCCGAATACATGAGAAGAAACGGTATTTTTCCACACTGAATAAAGGCACCATTTTTGTCGAGCTATCCTTCACCACGCAATCAGGCTTCATCTGATCACTACGGCTTTATCGACAATGCCAAGGCCATCGGCATGGTCCTGGTTGTTCTCGGTCACAGCAGGGGACTGCCCGACTATCTTGTGACGCTGATATTCGGCTTTCACGTTCCCTTGTTTTTTTTCATTTCCGGATTCCTGATCAAGCCAAGCAAACTGGATGCGGCCATTTCCCGCTATGCCAAAAAGATATTGCAAACCCTGGCCATTCCTTATTTCCTGTTTTTCTTGCTCGCTTTTCTGTACTGGCTTGCTACGCGCAACATCGGCGCGAAGGCTTTGCTGACTGCCGGCCAGGCATGGTATTCCCCCGTCGCCGGCTTGTTTACGGGGTTGGAATCCGATCTTTTTGTTGATCCCCCCCTCTGGTTTTTCCCTTGCCTGATCATGACGGCGATAAGCTATCACGCCTTACGCAAGTTCCTGACATTGACGGCGGCGACCTGTATCTGTGTAGCCCTTGCTTTTGTCATTACGCTATTCTGGAAAGATTCGCCCTTTAGACTTCCCCTAAGTCTGGACAGCATGTGGGTAGCGCTATCGTTTTACGCTGTTGGACAGTATGTTCGCGAGAAGAATTTCTTCAGCAATATAAAGCCGGGCTACCTGTTCCTCATTTTTATCATTGCGGCAGCGCTGCTTGTTTATGCGGAGGGACTCAACGGCAAGGTCGATTTCGCCAACATGCATTTCGGCAGATGGCCGGCGCTGTATATGCCGACCGCCTTGCTGGGGATTATCGCTACGTTTGCGGTTTCCGCGTTATTTCCTGTGTCGAGAGCAAGCGCTTGGATATCGAAAAACACCCTGACAATTTTTCCGGTGCATTTCATTTTCTTGAGCCTGGTACGTGGCGTCATGGTTTCCTTGCATACGATTCCGAACGACTACGCCTATGGCATCGAATGGAGTGTCGTCAGCAGTGCTTTGTCGATACTGTTTTGCGTCCCGCTCGTAGTGTTTTTACGCCGCATGCCGATTTCAATAACCAGAAATTCCCATTGAGAATGCCGCAGTTCCACGTGCGGCGATAATCCGCTGCTTTTGTGTTTTTAGCTCAACAGCCGCTCGCGCTTTTGCTCTTCATCAAAAAACAGCCGCGACGGTTTGATCAGGTCGCTGCGGCTGATGATGCCGATCAGGCGCCGGCTTTGCAAGTCGCTTACCACCGGCAACCGTTCCAGATGATGGGTCGCCATGCGTGCGGCTGCGATACGGCAGGTTTCGGACGGTAGCGCAACCAGGGCGGCGGATGGTTCCATGCGAGCGGGAATGAACAATGTCGTCAGCGTGTTGCTGCCATCGGCCTGCGCACCGAAGCTGCTGCGTTCGACCATGCCTATCAGACCTTGCTCTACGTCGACCACCGGGTAGCAGCGATGCACTTGCTGTGCGCCGAAATAGCGCTCCAGGGTTTCTGCTATCGTGAGGCTGGCCGGGATCGCCGCTACCGCATGCGTCATCACTTCATCCACGTGCTGCCGTTCCAGCGGATCGACACCGTATTCGCGATAGATGTGATAACCGCGGCGGGCGATTTTTTCGGTCATGATCGAGCGCCGCATGGTCAATACGGTAAAGCCGTAAGCGACGCCGGTGGTGAGCAGCAGCGGCAGCAGCGCGTTGGTGTCGCGGGTCAGGCCGAAGGCGAAGACGGCAGCGGTAAGCGGCGCACCGAGTACGCCGGCCAGGACCGCCGCCATGCATACCAGCGGCCATAAATGCGCGTCGCCGCCAGGCAGCCACGGCGCCAGCACGGTGCCCAGGCCGGCGCCGATAATCAGCAATGGCGCCAGGACGCCGCCGGAAGTGCCGGAGCCGAGCGCAATGACCCAGATCACGGCTTTGACCAGCAGCAGGCCCAGCGCCAGTTGCAAGGCCAGGTTGCCGTTGAGCAGGTCGCCGATGACATCGTAGCCGACGCCGAGCGCACGTGGCTCAAAATAACCGCCTATGCCGACCGCGATGCCTCCTAACGCCGGCCACCACATCCAATGGATCGGCAGTTTGCCGAACAGGTCCTCAACCTTGTACAAGGCAGTCGACATCAATGCCGACAGTGTGCCCCCCAGAATGCCTGCGATGACGCAAGAGAATAGGGCGCTGATGCCGATTTCCGATGTCTGTAATGGAAACAGCGGGCCGGCATCCAGCAGCAACGGGCGGGTGAATCCGGCGACTGCGCAGGCGACGATGACCGGCAGCAGGCTGCGTGGCCGCAATTCGAACAGCAGCAGTTCCACCGCCAGCAGCACGGCCGCCACCGGCGTGCCGAACACCGCGGTCATGCCGGCCGTTGCGCCGGCCACCAGCAAAGTTTTGCGTTCGGCTCCGGTCAGATGGAAATGCTGAGCGATCAGCGAACCGATGGCGCCGCCGGTCATGATGATCGGGCCTTCCGCGCCGAACGGGCCGCCGCTGCCGATCACGATACCCGAGGACAGGGGCTTGAGTATGGCGACCTTGGCCGACATTTTACTTTTGCCGAACAAGATCGCTTCGATGGCTTCCGGAATTCCGTGGCCGCGGATTTTTTCAGATCCGAAGCGTGCAATCAGCCCGACAATCAAGCCGCCCACGACCGGCAACAGGATCACCCAGGCGCCCAGGTGATTATCGGCGGGTGAACGCGTAACGAAAGACAGCGTTTGATAGAAGAACAAGTTAGTGAACAGCCGGATCAGCTTAAGCAGTGCAAATGCCGCCAGCGTGCCGAAGCCGCCGATCAGCACCGCGATCAGTGAAATTTTAAGCAGGCGCGTATCGGCCGCGAAATCGCGTTTGTGCGGTTGATGTTTGGGAGGCATGATGGAATTTTCAAATATTGAAAGTATTGAAGGTATTGATATTGGGCACGCGGAAAATATCGCTCAGGGTGTTCAGTTCGGCATGGTGCAATTCCGCCAGCTTGGCCAGGCAGCGTTCGCCGGCCGGCAGCAGGTGGATGTTGACCTGGCGGCGGTCGATCTCGCTGTTGCGGCGTTCGACCAAAGCGAGCTTTTCGCAACGCGAGATCAGCGCAACGACGCTGTGATGCTGGGATTGCAGGCGCTCGGCAAGCTCGCCGACGCTGGCCCAGTCACGGCCGGGAGTGCCTTTTACATGCAGCAACAGTAGGTATTGCTGAGGTGTAACGCCTTCGCTTTGGGCTGCGTCTTCACTGAAACGCAGGAATTTTCGGAGTTGGTAGCGAAAGGTCGATAGCGCTTCAAAGTCTTGCTTGGACAGGGATGAGGGGGGTGTCTGATGCACGGTTTTCCGGGGAAATGGGATTCTTGGGATCGGATAATATATCACAATACGATATAAATTCACCGAGGCGTGATTTGATTCAAATGACGTGCGCCATTTGCCTGCAGCGGCGTGGCCAGGAAGATTCGAAAAATAGTAATAAAATGCAACTTCCGTCAGCGTGGGGGAAAGCCGATGAATTCAGATCGAAGCAAGGTTGCGGAGCTGCCGATACAGCTTTTCGATCGGCAAAAGGACTGGGCCGCATGGCTGAAGAAGAACCATGACAAATCGCCCGGGGTCTGGCTGCGGCTGGCAAAGAAGAGTTCGGATCGGACTTCAGTTTCATATCCGGAGGCGCTAGAGTCGGCGTTATGCTTCGGATGGATAGATGGCCAGAAAAAGAGCGACGATGACGATTTCTGGCTGCAGAAATTTACGCCGCGTTCAGTCAAGAGCATCTGGTCCAGGATCAATCGCGACAACGCCTTGAAGCTGATCGAAAGCGGCCGGATGATGCCATCCGGGCTCAAGGAAATAGAGCGCGCCCGGAACGACGGCCGTTGGGATGCCGCCTATGACTCAGCCAGCGCGTCGACCGTGCCGGCAGATTTTCAGGCAGCACTGGACGCCAGCCCGCGTGCGCAGACGTTTTTTGCCAGCCTCAACAGTAGTAATCGTTACGCCGTTTTGTTCAGGATTCAAACCGCCAAGAAAGCGGAGACGCGTGCCAAGCGCATCCAGGACTACACCCGCATGCTGGAACGGCACGAGAAATTTCATCCGTGATTTGTTTTTTCGCTATGCGTGATGTCAGGTAGCAACGTCAGCAACGGGAATGCCGGTGTACCCTGTCATTTATTCCCGGCCGAAATTCCAACTCAAGATTTCAACTTAATCGGCTTTCCCGGGAATTAATTTTGCATATCGGCGGTCTTGTGTTTCATGAACCTTGGAAATGCCTGGATGATCGACTCGACAAAGAAGCAGCGATTCCAAGCCAGCGTACTGCCGCACTTGAACTCCGCGTTCAACCTGGCGTGCTGGCTTACGCGCAGCCGTCAGGATGCGGAGGACGTGGTACAGGAGGCTTATTTGCGCGCTTTTAAATTTTTCGACAGTTTTCATGGCGATGACAGCCGTGCCTGGCTGCTGACGATCGTGCGCAATACTTTCTACACCTGGTATCAGGAGCAGCAGAAACAGCGGCAGCAAACCGTATTTGACGAGGATGTGCATATTTGCCAAACCGGCGACGGGTCCGGCATGGCGTATGCGGACAACAATCCGGAGACGCTGCTGATGCAGAAAGACAGCGAGCGGCAGCTGCAGCAGGCGCTGCAAGCCTTGCCGTTGGAGTTTCGCGAGGTGATGGTGATGCGCGAACTGGAAGAGCTGTCCTATAAGCAGATCGCCGCCATCGTCGGCATTCCGATCGGCACGGTAATGTCGCGTCTCGGGCGCGGTCGTAAATTGCTGGCGACAATTCTTGCGCCGGCCAGGCAGGAGGCATGATGGGTCATCAGGAAATACTGGAGCTGTTGCCGGCGTATGCTGATCAGGAGCTCGGCATAAGCGAGGCGCTGGAGGTGCAGCGCCATCTTGAGAGCTGCGCCGATTGTCAGCGCGAATATGCCGCGCAGCGCATCGTCAGCGCACGCTTCAAGCAGGAGGCGGATTATTTCGATGCTCCGGCGCATCTGGTGCAGCGCATCAGCGCCGCCTTGCCGCAAGACCCGCCGCGCGCCAAGCCCTGGCACGTCAGCTGGCTCAATCTCGGCGCCGCCATGGCTGCCGGGCTGGCGCTGGCATGGAGCGCAGGCTTGTATCTCAATCTGCCGTCTGAGCAGGATACATTGACTGACGAAGTGGTTGCCAGCCACGTTCGCTCACTCCAGGTCAACCACCTTTCGGATGTGGCCTCAAGCGACCAGCACACGGTAAAACCCTGGTTCAACGGCAAGTTGAATTTTGCTCCGCCGGTGGTCGATCTGGCGCCCCAGGGTTTTCCGCTGATCGGCGGCCGTCTCGATTATCTCGGCGGCCGGCCGGTAGCCGCGCTGATTTATCGGCGCGCCCAGCATCCTATCAATTTATATATATGGCCGAGCAACGACAGGGACGCAGCGCCGCAGTTGCAAAACAAGCAAGGTTATCATGTGGTGCGCTGGACTTGGGACGGCATGAATTACTGGACGGTATCCGATCTGGCCGCGAACGAACTGGAAAATTTCGCGGGGATGGTGCGCTCCACGGTACGGCAATAAGTTACCTGAATAAGCACCCCCGATGAGTTGCCGCGCATTGTGCGCAAGATGTTGTTCTTTCTCTCACTATCCGGGACATGCCTTACATTTTTTGATGGGCGCCGACAAACTAATAACATTTTCTTGTTTGACAGATGCCAGTTCGTGGACGAAAGTGAATAGGTTCGGAATGGCAGTAATTCGCGCGGCCTTGCGTGCCTGCCCAGATGGCGTAGCCTGCATGGACGCGAATAGGCATCAATAGGCAGGAATAGGCAATAAGCTGCCACTTTTGACAGTTCAACAAGAATCACCAAAAGCGTACTATCAAGGAAAAGAGGCGGCTACCTGTACGGTATGCCTCCTGGCGGCAGAGCCGAGGGTAAGTTGTTTTCCCACGCATCGCTGTGTCCCTGTTTTCCCTTGTAAGAAAAAGAAAAGGCATGTCGTCACTGTCAGCAGTGCCGGGATGCTCCTTCCTTTCGACATTAAGCTAAGGAGATACTAATGGTTAGGCTGAACGAAGCTACCGTCACTTTTAAAGGACTGGCTTACGAATTCGATAGCACCGCCGAGGCGATGGAATTCAAGAAACGCCTGGAAGCAGGCGGCGATCCGAAGCGCTACGCAGATACATTCAAATGCATCGATATCTACTCAACTCCCGCTAAGCGTGAGGTGCAGGAAGCCTGACGCGACGAACTTTCGCTGTTGCCGGTGTTGATGCGAGCAAGTGTGGCGCCAACACCGGATTGATGTCGTTCTATGCTAGGATTTCCCTTCGATAAATTCATTGCGTCGACTGCGTTTGTCGCATGCTGCGGTATGCGCGATAGCCGTCGCCGAACAATCAACTGGAGAACCTATGCAGCTCATCGGCATGCTTGACTCACCTTATGTCCGCCGCGTCTCGATTTCCTTGCAATTGCTTGCAATTCCATTCGAACACCGCTCCATCTCCGTGTTCAGCACCTTCGAGCAATTTCGTGCGATCAACCCGGTAGTCAAGGCGCCGTCGCTGGTTTGCGATGATGGCGAGCTGTTGATGGATTCGACGCTTATCCTGGACTATGCGGAAGCTCTGGCGGCGCCTGGCAAAAGCCTGATGCCTGCCGCTATCGGCGAGCGCCAGCATGCATTGCGGGTGATCGGGCTGGCATTGGCGGCTTGCGAAAAAACCGTGCAGATTGTCTATGAGCGCAACTTGCGGCCGGCAGAGAAGCAGCACGAGCCTTGGGTCGCGCGGGTCCAGGGCCAGCTCTATGCCGCCTACCAGGCGCTGGAACTCGAACTGCGCAACAGGCCATTGGAAGTCGCCAGCAAGACGATTAATCAGGCGGGTGTGACCACTGCCGTTGCCTGGCAATTCACGCGGATGATGTTGCCGGAAATCGTCCTCGCGGCCGATTATCCAACGCTGCAATCGTTCTCCGAACGAGCGGAACAGCTGGCTGAGTTCATCGCTGCACCGCCGTTATAAGAAACTGCCGAGCCGCGGGCAGAGCCTGGCGGCGGCTATAGTGCTGTTTTCATGAAAGCAGCCCTTGGATTGGCTGCTGATTCGGGTCTTTATTCGAATTTCAATTCATCAGGCGGCATTGCCGCAGCTCGCATTTGTACAGCTGTTGCTGGCCGTCTCGGCAACTGACCTGATACGTTTCGGCTGCGGTGGTCTTCGCGATCAGTGTTGCGCTGCCAGCCGGGGTGCAGGCGTTCCGTTTCGCCATCCGTTCCACGGTGTCGGACAATTCTCCGCTCTTCCGGTTGGAGGGCTGTTGCGGCACGTCGACAATCTGTTCGGACGGACTCAATGATTCTGTTAGCGATACCGGCGCCGGTGCTGAACTGCGTGGCGGGGGCGTATAGCTGCGCACATTTGGTTGTGCAACGCAGCCGGCAAGGAGGACGGCTGCAACGGCGGCGGTAGTGAGAAGTAGCGACGGACTTTTCATGCGTCTCCCAATAAAAAATGCATCAATCCGGACTGTGATGTCAGTGTGCCAAATGTATCATCTTTTGGAGAACGTCAGCGCGACCTTAAGTTTAGCCCCGGTTGGCAAAAATAGAAACCATAGGCCAAACGAAAGCTTGTGGTCTCGCTGTTCAGAATTTCAAGGCCTTGAGATAACCCGTCAGTTCCAGATAACCGCGCCCGGCGCGCCGGCCGTCGCGGTTCACGGTCACCGCACCCTCCCAATATACCGATCCGGTCGATTGCCGTGAATCGAGTTCCTGATTGTCTTGCAAGGGTATCAAAGACCAAACGATGGCGCCGGCGCCTGTATCGGCGCCGATATGCAGCGCTTGCTGCACCGGATAGCTGGCATCGGTACGCGGCGAACGCCAGTTGCGCTCTGGCTGGAAGCTGACTTGCTCGGGAGGGAACTGGGTGAGCTTGCCGCTGGCGTCGCGCAAGGCGGCATGGGCCCATATCTTGTTGCCGCTGCGATTGCGAATCTGGAACGCCATCAAGGCTGAACCGTCCTCCAGGTTGGCGCCCAGCCAATCCCAACCCGCCGCATCGGCATCCAGCACGCTGGTCGACCATTCGTGATCGAGCCAGGCGCCGCCGCTGACCTCCTGCCCGCGGCCGGCGCGGGTCAGCTTGCCGCTGACCCGCAATTGCGGTTCGCTATAGTAGTAGCTGGCTTGCGCCGCTTGCGGTCCCTTGCGCGAATAGCCTTGATCGCCTTGCAGCAACGGCGGCTGGCTGGGCGTCAGGCTAAGCTGCAAGCTGAATTCGCCGGTAGCGATGCTGGCCTGATAACGGCCGTCGGCGCCGCGCAGCAAGCGCCAGTCATCCAGCGCGACATCGGTATTGCCTTCTTTGGCATACGCCAGGCCGAAGCCGGCGCGGGCGCTCTTTTGCGCGTGCAAGAGCCTTCCCAGGCTGGGGTCGGATAGCGCCGCATGGGCAATGATCAGTTGCGTCGGTGCGAAGGCGCTCGGATTGGCGCGATCATGTTCAGTGGCGGAGCGGAAAAAGGTAATCTGAAAGCCGATCGGCTTGCCGTCTGGCGTGTTGAGCCAGCCGGTGGCGTACCACCATTCAGTGCGAAAATCGGGATGGGCGCCGCTGTCTTGCGGCAGCGCCAGCGGATGCCCGGGGACGACTTGTGCAAAGCGTGGCGGTGCGGCAAATTGCGGCGGCGCCCACAACATCAGCAGGGCGCACAGCAGCCGGCGACGAAATCCAGACAACATTACCAGTCCTCCCGCACAGAGTGCAGCACATCGACGGAAACCGCGCGTGAACCTGCCAGCAAAGCCGTCGCGCCGGCTGAGAACAGCAGCAACAACGCCACCAGCGTCAGTCCCAGCCATGGCATATGCAGTTCCATGGTCCAATGAAACGATTGCGGATTGACGATGAATACCAGGATCAGGCTGATGGTCCAACCTAGCAGAAAGCCTACCAGCATGCCTAGCGCGGTCAGCAAACCGCCTTCCAGCGCGAGCATCGACAGGATCTGGCGGCGCGTTACGCCGACATGGCGCAGCATGCCGAATTCCCGTGCTCGCGCCAGGGTCTGGGCCGAGAAGGTGGCTGCCACGCCAAACAGGCCAATCACGATGGCGACGATTTCCAGCAGATAGGTGACGGCGAAGCTTCTGTCGAAAATGGTCAAGGTGAGCGCGCGGATTTCTCCCGGCTGGGAAAATTCCAGCGTCGCACCGAATGGCAGTGCACGCAGCGCCGCAATGACCGCACCCGGATCGGCATCGCGCTGCAAACTGAGTGCGGCGTCGGTGACTTCGGTATCGCCGCTCAAGCGCTGATAATCCGCCAGCCGCAGCTGGATCGCTCCCGATTGCCGCGCATAATCGCGCCAGATGCCGGCCACGGTGAAGCGGTAGGGATGCGTGGCCAGCGGCAGCGTGACTTGTTGCCCGAGATGGTAGCCGTACAGGTCGACCATCGCTTCCGAGACCCAGATCGGCAAGCTATCCGCGGCAATCGCACTGGACGGCAGCTGCGGGCCGATTAGCGGCAAGGTGCGCACCGGATCGGCGGCGTCGACAGCGCGTGCGATCAATGCCACCGGCGGCCGCGCCGGGTCTAGCGTGAGTGCCGAAGTACGCAGGAAATCGGCGCGCGCCACGCCTGGCACCGTCGCCAGCAAATGCTGTTCGGCAGGCCGCATGGCGCCGGTCTCGCCATTGCTGGCCGAGCGTACATACAGATCTGCCGATAATATCTGCTGCATCCAGTCGTCGACCGATATACGAAAACTGGTGACCATGATCGCCATCGCGACGATCAGGCTAAAGCTGGACAGCACGCCGCCGAGCGCAATCGAGGCCTGCCCCGGAACGTTGGCGAGGCGCGCCAGCACCAGGGTTGTAATGACGCCGTTGCGACGTCCCAGGCTGAATCTTTGGAGTGCGGAAAACGCCAGCGAAGCTAGCCGCGGCATGAGCGTGATGCCGCCGATTAGCAATAGTGCGACTGCCATATAGCCGAAGACAGGCAAGCCGGACAGCGGCGGCATTTGCGTCAGCAGCGCACCGAGCAGCAAGCAGCCTAACGCCGGCCAGGGCGTCGCCAGCCGCGCCAGCGCGGTTTCTTCGCTGCCGGATTTGAGCGCCGCCGCCGGTTGCGCCCGGGCCGCTTCCAATGCCGGCGCCAGGCTGCCTAGCAGGGCGATGCCGCTGCCGAGCGCAAAGAAAATCAGTGCCGCCGGCAGGTCGAATTGTACGCTTGCCTGCACGCCGCGGAAATAACCGCCGCCCAGATCGCCGCCAAGAAAATGCAGGGCCAGGCCTGCGAATAGATATCCCAACGCCAAGCCGAGCAACGCTCCCAGGCAACCCAGCAGGCCGCCTTCCAGCAATACCTGGCGTAACAACTGGCTGCGCCGCAATCCCAACACGCGCAGCAGGGCAAACTGCGAACGGCGCCGGATTACCGACAGCGCCTGGGTCGAGAACACCAGGAAGGCGCCGGTAAACAGCGCCACCAGCGCCAGCACATTCAGATTGATGCGATAGGCGCGCGACATATTGTCGTTGCGGCTTTCCTGATCCTGGCTTGCCGATACCTGCAAGCGCATCGGCCACTCAGCCTGCAGGGCACGCCTGAACTGGTCTCGATTGACGCCAGGCTGCAGCTTGAGATCGATACGCGACAGTTGGCCGATGCGCCCAAAGCGCCATTGCGCCGCGCCGATATCCATGACGGCAAGCCGCTGTCCGGCCCGCGCCCGCACCAGGCCGCCGGCGACTCTCAGCTTGACGATGGCGGTGCCATTGCGCAGGGCCAGCGTCTGGCCGGGTTGTACTTGCAGCCATTGCTGCGCTGCCGGTGACAAGAAGATGGCATCGTCGGCCAGCGTGTCGAACGGCCGCTCCGGAGCGGGCACGCCAATCAGGTCGGGCGTGATGCGGACTGCGCGCAAGGTATCTATGCCAAGCACTTTCAGCGCACTGGTCTGGCCCGGCACGGTGACGTTGAGTTCGAGTACCGGGCTGGCAAGCGCCACCCCAGCTCTGTTTGCCAGTTGCGGATACAAGGCATCGTCGAACAGCCCTTGCACCCCGCGCAGTTGCAGATCCGACTGGCCGGACAAGCTTCTGGCGGCGGCGGAAAATTCGTTGAAAGCGGCGCCATTGATCAGGTCGACTGCATAGCCGAGCGCGACCCCGAGTGCGATGGCGGCAATCGCCACCAGCGCGCGTACCGGATGTGCACGCCACTCGCCCAGCAGCAGCCAGCGCGCCAGGGTCCGGATCGGATTGCCGGTTTTGGCAGCGCGGGTTCCGGTATCGGTGCCAGTATCGGTGCTGGTCGACGTCATCGCATGAGCGGGAATCAGGATTTCTCGGCCGGCGGATGCAAGCCGTCGGCGCTCATGATCAGGATCCGGTCCGCACTTGCGGCCGCAGCGGCGGAGTGCGTGACCATGATGGCCGAGGCGCCGTTGGCCTTGATTTCCTGGCGCAGCAGCGCCAGCACTTCATGTGCGGTGTCCGGATCCAGGTTGCCGGTCGGTTCGTCGGCAAGGATCAATGTGGGCCGGTGCACCAGGGCGCGCGCGATCGCCACCCTCTGCATTTCGCCGCCCGACAGCTGGCGCGGAAAGTCGTTGCCGCGGCCGTCCAGCCCGACCGCAGCCAGCAACTCTGATGCGCGCTCCGGCGACGCGCCGTTGAGCAGCAGGGGCAGGGCGACGTTCTGTTGCAAGGTCAGGTGCGGCAGCACATGGAAGGCCTGGAAAATGAACCCGAGTTTTTGACGGCGCAGGAGAGTGGCGGCATCGTCGTTGAGGCTGGAGATGTTAACGCCGTCTATCAGTATCGAACCGCTGTTAGCACTGTCGAGACCGGCAATCAGGTTGAGCAAGGTCGATTTGCCGACGCCGGAATCGCCCATGATGGCGACGTATTCGCCGGCAGCCAGCGTGAAGTCGAGATGCGCCAGCACCACCCGGCCATGACCGTAAGACTTGCGCAGCCCGCGGCACTCCAGCGCCGGGACAATGCTATCGATGGCGGGATCGACAGTGTGCTTGATTTCAAGGTCGGCGTGCATGCAAGCTTGGTTTTTCGAATAGGTTAAGTGCCAACAGTGTAGAGGATTTTGGGGGATGATCGGGATTGTCCCGGTAAATCCGTCCGCGAAGATCCTGTGACCGGACCGACTGTTGTCCCAGCTTAATAGTCACCGGAATGAAAATAATGTATCAAATGGTTGCAGAAAATTGGAATAAACTGCTTGTGCCGGACGTTTAACTGCTAAGCCAGCCATCATTCCCGGAGCTGGTTCCAGGCAGCATTTTTTTCCACCGATCACCCTGAGGAGGAATCATGCGAAAACCCCTATTTCTACTGCTTAGCTGCGCCACTCTCGCCTTGCCTGCATTGGCTGAGGCACCCAAGACCGTCCACGGGATGCTAGTGGATGAAGCTGGCCGGACACTGTATACCTTTGACAAGGACACGGTTGCCGGCAAGAGCGCTTGCGAAGGTGCTTGTGCGGCAAATTGGCCGGCGGCTCAGGCGGATTCCTATGACAAGGCTGGCGGCGACTGGAGTTTTGTGACAGGCGCCGACGGCAAGCGGCAATGGGCCTACAAGGGGCATCCGCTATACCGCTTCGCCATGGACAAGAAAGCCGGCGATGCCAACGGCGACGGCAAGGGCGGCATGTGGCATACGGCGAAACCTTGAAGCCGAGCCAAACGAAGCGCGGCGCGATGAACAGCAACAGTTATTGACGATTAGCCTGGGCTCTAGAGAACGCCCTTATGAGTTTCGAAGCCGACATGGTGGTCTGGCTGCCGGTGTTGCGGCGCTATGCCCGCGCACTGACAGGCGATACCGCGTGGGCTGACGACTTGGTGCAGGACACGGCAGAGCGCGCCCTGAACCGATGGCATACCTTGCAGCCCGAAAGCAATGTGCGAGCGTGGCTGTTGACTATTCTGAGGCACTTGTATATCGACCAGTTGCGCAAGCGCCGCGAAATCGCCGTTGACGATGAAAGCGCGCCTTGGCGCACGATGGCGGCGCCGGCCGGCGAAGTCGACGGGCTGTTCCTGGCCGACGTGCAACGCGCGCTGTATTGCTTGCCAGTCGAGCAGCGCGAGGTGCTGTTGCTGGTCGGCCTGGAGGAACTCAGCTATCAGCAGGTGTCGGCTATTTTGAACATTCCGGTCGGCACGGTGATGTCGCGCTTGTCGCGAGCCCGGGAGCGCATGCGTTCTTTGTTGAAGGAAGATCCGGGCAGCAAACGGCCGCCGCTCAAGGTAGTGAAAAATAAGTTGTAATAGCAAGTGGCAATAGCAAGTAATGATAAATAGGTAACGAGATACAGGTCATGAACGAGGATACCAGCTCCAGGTTGCCGGACCCGGACCAGGCGCATTTACAGGCCTTGTCGGCGTGGGTCGACAACGAGCTTTCCGCCGCCGAGCAGGCGGCAGTCATCGAACGGCTGGCGAACGCGCCGCAGGATAGCGCGCGGATTGCCGATTACCGGGCACAAAATGCCGCATTAAAAGCCTTGTTTGCGACGCCGCAAGACAACGTCAGGTGCATTTTCCTGCCGCGGCGGACGCCGTGGTGGCGCAGTACCGGAGTGGCCGCCGGTTGGCTGTCTGCGGGATTGCTGTGCGGGGCGGCTGCCGGCTGGCTGGGGCAGTATTTCTCCAACGAGCAGCCGGCGTTCGCCAAACGTGCGGACATTGCCTACGCTGTCTATGCCCCGGAGC
The DNA here is from genome assembly GCF_900107095.1 of Collimonas sp. OK242. Lineage (GTDB taxonomy): Bacteria > Pseudomonadota > Gammaproteobacteria > Burkholderiales > Burkholderiaceae_D > Collimonas. The sequence continues at coordinate 101,469 of NZ_FNOR01000014.1, read as the reverse complement.
AGCGCCATCCGGTCGAAGTTGCCGCGGCCGACGAGGAACATCTGATCAGCTGGTTGTCCAAGCGTCTCGATCGTCCGCTGAAAACGCCATCGCTCCAGGAATATGGCTATACGCTGGTTGGGGGACGCTTGTTGCCTGGCGAAACAGGTCCGGCGGCGCAGTTCATGTATCAAAACGGCAAGGGCGAACGGCTGACCCTCTACGTTACTGCAACAGCCAAGGAAACCACAGCGTTCCGCCTGCTCCACGACGGCAAGCGAAGTACCTTCTACTGGGTAAATCAGGGCATGGGATATGCGCTGTCCGGCCAAACATCCGTGGCGCAATTGCGCACCATGGCGATTGATGTCTGCAGCGCGTTGGGCGGACATCCGGAGGCATGGCGCTAACCATTTTCATGTTGCCGGCCTGCATCCGTCTCCTGGCGGATTTCTCCTCTATCCGAAAATAAACACGGTGCTGGAATAGTGGCGTCTGCTTTTTCGTTTACATATTACAAGCGAGCTTGCCGTCGGATCATGTATCAGATTGATGCGCGAAATAGTGCATTGCAACGGCGGCAGCCACCTGTGAGGCGAACCGATGTTGCCTTGCGCCAAACTTGCGCGCGTCCTTACGTCGGGCCTTTATCGAGGACGACATCATGTACAACGAAATTCCTTTGATAGCACTGGTGCTGGCGCTCTCTGCCTGCACCGGCAGCCAGGGCACGTCGGGTTACGCCGCCAAACCGGTTTGCCAGAAAGTGACGACCCAGGCTGAAATTAACGGGCAGGTGCAGCCGGTCAATGGCATTGCCTGCAAGCAAAGCGACGATACGTGGCAATTGATGCAGAATACCGAGCGCGAGTACTACGGCTACCCATACGCCTATTACGATCCCTGGTACTGGGGTCCGTTCGGCTTCGGTTCGCAGATAATCTTTATCGACCGCGACCGTCATCACCATCACTTTGACCATGCGTCGATGCAGCATCAAAGCGTTGCCGGAAGCAGCGTATTGCGTAGCGGCGGGATGATGCATCGCTAAGCTTGGCGAATTGACCTTTCCAGGGAGGCGGAATGCCACTATATTGAAAACAACAACCGATAATTTCCATCCACCTCATTCCGGCGGAGGATCGTCATGTCAGTTTCCGTTACCCTGGAGGACTGCCTGCGCAGCAAAGGCAGCCGCTACAATATCTTGCATCATCCGCACAGCCACGCCAGCAGCGAAACCGCAGAGATGGCGCATATTCCGGGCGATCGCCTGGCCAAAACGATCGTCCTGGAAGATGCCCAAGGCTATGTGGCGGCGGTGCTGCCGTCAACCTATCACTTGCAATTGTCAGAGCTATGGGACCAGACCGGGCGCCGCCTGGTATTGGCCGAAGAAGCCGAATTGCGAGAGCTGTTCAAGGATTGCGATGTAGGAGCGCTGCATCCGGTATGCACCGCCTATGGACTGCAAACCTATCTCGACGAGAGCCTGCTGCATCAGCCGGAGATCTACTTCGAGGCAGGCGACCACGAAGCCCTGATCCAGATGCGCAGGGAGCAATTCCTCGATCTCATGGATCAGGCTGAAAGAGGCAGGTTCTCATATCGGATATGAGGCGTTGCTGGGCTAGCCTGATGGCGTTGTTTGCAGTGAGTTCCCTGCGGATGATCCATGCAGGTCACAATCCTGGCAAGGGAGCGGCGCGAGATGCAACTGATCACGGTAACAATCGAAAAGCCGGAAACAATCAACTTCATCTTTGGCCAATCCCATTTCATCAAAACCGTGGAGGATCTCCACGAAGCCTTGGCGGCCGCCGTGCCGGGCATTCTTTTCGGCCTGGCGTTTTGCGAAGCTTCCGGTAAATGCCTGGTGCGCTGGTCGGGCACCGATCCCGCCATGGTTGAGCTTGCCAAAAAGAACGCGCAAGCGATTGCCGCCGGCCATTGCTTCATCATTTTCCTGGGCGACGGCTTCTATCCGCTGAACGTCTTGAACGCAGTCAAGATGGTGCCGGAGGTATGCCGCATTTTTTGCGCAACGGCCAATCCAAGCGAAGTGATTCTTGCTGAAACCGAACAGGGACGCGCCGTGCTGGGCGTGGTGGACGGCCTCCACACCAAAGGCATCGAAGGCGAGGACGACATCAAATGGCGTAAGGATTTGTTGCGGCAAATCGGCTACAAGCTATGAGCGCGCGAGCAGTCGCGCCGGCAACTCACAGCGCTGTAGCGGCTGCAAAATGATTGTAAAAGGATGGTAAAAGTAAAAAGCCGCCAGCGCTAAAGTTTGCTAAACTCAACTGGACATTACCAAGCGCGAGGGAGCGGGTATGGGCCAGTATAAGCCTCTGACGTTGCATGTTCCGGAGCCTAGCGGCCGGCCCGGCCACGAAACCGACTTCTCCTATCTGCATCTGGCGGCGGCCGGCGCCGTACGCCGGCCGCCGCTGGAAGTGCTGCCGTCCGACACCAGCGATCTGGCCTATACCCTGGTGCGGGTGCTGGATGACGATGGCAGTGCTGTCGGCCCCTGGGCTGCGGAAATAGACCGCGAATTGCTGCGCCGCGGGATGCGAGCCATGATGAAAACGCGGATTTTCGATGCCCGTATGGTGATCGCTCAGCGCCAGAAAAAAATGTCCTTCTATATGCAGAGCCTGGGCGAGGAAGCGATAGGCACGGCGCATGCGCTGGCATTGCAGGAAGGCGATATGTGCTTCCCCACGTACCGCCAGCAAAGCCTGCTGATGGCGCGCGACGTACCGCTGGTGGATTTGATCTGCCAATTGCTGTCGAATCAGCGCGATCCGCTGAAAGGGCGGCAGCTGCCGGTGCTGTACTCGGTGCGCGCCGCCGGTTTCTTTTCCGTTTCCGGTAATCTTGCAACGCAATTCATCCAGGCGGTCGGCTGGGGCATGGCCTCGGCGATCAAAGGCGACACTAAAATCGCCTCAGCCTGGATTGGCGACGGTTCCACCGCCGAGTCGGATTTCCACACCGCGCTCACTTTCGCGCACGTCTACCAAGCCCCGGTGATTCTCAACGTGGTCAATAACCAATGGGCCATCTCGACCTTTCAGACGCTCGCCGGCGGCGAGAGCACCACGTTCGCCGCGCGCGGCATCGGCTGCGGCATCGCCTCGTTGCGGGTCGACGGCAATGACTTCCTGGCCGTGTACGCCGCCTCGCGCTGGGCTGCCGAACGGGCGCGCAGCAACCTGGGACCAACCCTGATCGAATGGATCACCTATCGCGCCGGCCCGCATTCAACCTCCGACGATCCTTCCAAGTATCGGCCGGTAGACGACTGGTCGCATTTTCCGCTGGGGGATCCGATTGCCCGTCTCAAACAGCATCTGATCCGGATTGGCGCCTGGTCCGAGCAGGAGCACCAGGACACGGAACAGGAACTGGAGGCGCAAGTGATCGCAGCGCAGAAAGAGGCGGAGCGCTACGGCACCTTGGCCAGCGGCCAGATACCCAGTCCGGCGACGATGTTCGAAGATGTCTATAAAGACATGCCGGAGCATCTGCGGCAGCAGCGCCGGCAACTGGGAGTGTGATCATGGCAGCGCAGAAAGACGTGAAGCCTGAGGCAAGCTCGTTGACAGTACCTATGACGATGATCCAGGCGCTGCGTTCAGCGATGGACATCATGCTGGAGCGCGACAGCAATGTGGTGATATTCGGCGAGGATGTGGGGTTTTTCGGCGGCGTGTTTCGTTGCACCGAAGGCCTGCAAGCGAAATACGGCCCTTCGCGCGTATTCGACGCCCCGATATCCGAAGGCGGAATTGTCGGCGCTGCCGTCGGCATGGCGGCCTACGGTTTGCGGCCGGTGGTCGAAATCCAGTTCGCCGACTATTTCTATCCGGCCTCGGACCAGATCGTCTCCGAGGCGGCGCGTCTGCGCTACCGCTCGGCCGGCGAATTCACGGCATCGATGACGATCCGCATGCCCTGCGGCGGCGGTATTTACGGCGGCCAGACCCATAGCCAGAGCCCGGAAGCCTTGTTCACCCATGTCTGCGGCCTGCGCACGGTAATGCCATCTAACCCGTACGACGCCAAGGGGCTGCTGATTGCATCGATCGAGAATGACGATCCGGTGATCTTCCTGGAGCCGAAACGCCTGTATAACGGCCCGTTCGACGGCCATCACGATCAGCCGATGGTGCCGTGGTCCAAGCATCCGCTGGGAGAGGTGCCCGCGGGCTATTACACGGTGCCGCTCGAATCTGCCGCGATATATCGTCCTGGCGCCGAGTTGACGGTGCTGACCTACGGCACCATGGTATTCGTGTCGGCAGCGGCAGCGCGCGAGACCGGCATCGACGCCGAGATTATCGATTTGCGCAGCCTGTGGCCGCTCGACCTCGATACCATCGTCGCCTCGGTCAAGAAGACCGGGCGCTGTGTCGTGGTGCACGAAGCCACCCGCACCAGCGGCTTCGGCGCGGAACTGGCGGCATTGGTGCAGGAGCATTGTTTCTACCATCTGGAAGCGCCGATCGAACGCGTGACCGGTTGGGATACGCCTTATCCGCACGCTCAGGAGTGGGCTTATTTCCCTGGCCCGGACCGGGTCGGGGCGGCCTTCAAACGCGCGCTGGAGGCAAGATGAGTATCCATGTAATCAAAATGCCGGATATCGGCGAAGGGATTGCCGAGGTTGAACTGGTAGCCTGGCGCGTGCAGGTTGGCGAACGCGTGGTCGAAGACCAGATACTGGCCGACGTGATGACTGACAAGGCGACCGTCGAAATTCCCTCGCCGGTGGTAGGCAGGGTGCTGTCGTTGGGTGGTGAACCTGGCCAGGTGCTGGCAGTAGGGGGCGAGTTGATACGCATCGAGGTTGAAGCAGCGGAGCATGCCGGTGCGGCATCGACAACATTGACGGCATTGCCGCAGGCGACGGTAACGCCAATGCCGACCGCCAAACTGCCGCTTCAAGATACCGTTTCCGTACACGTCATGCGGCCAGCCGCCACTGCACCGACTGCATCGCCAGCCGTGCGCCGGCGCGCCCACCAGCTTGGGATTGCGTTGCAAGATGTGCCTGCCAGCGGCGTCGATGGCCGTATCACGCATGAAGATCTGGATGCCTATGTCACGCATGCCGCCCGCGGCGGCAGCCCGCCGGCGGCGAGTGCCGACGACAGGCGCTATGCGGAGCGCTATGCTGAACGCCATGGCGAAGAAGCGATACCGGTGATCGGCTTGCGTCGCAAGATCGCGCAAAAAATGCAGGAATCCAAGCGCCGCATCCCGCACTTCACCTACGTTGAAGAATGCGATGTCACCGACATCGAGGCGCTGCGCGCCCATCTGAACGCGAGATGGGGCGGCGAACGCGGCCGCCTGACCCTGCTGCCGCTGCTGATGCGCGCCATGGTGCTGGCGTTGCGCGAGTACCCGCAATGCAACGCCCGTTTCGACGATGATGCCGGCGTAGTCACGCGCTACGGCGCAGTGCATATCGGCATAGCCACCCAGACTGCGGCCGGCTTGATGGTGCCGGTCGTGCATCATGCGGAGGCGCGCGACCTGTGGTCGAATGCGGCCGAAATCACCCGTCTGGCCGAGGCTGCGCGGGCGGGCAGGGCGGTACGCACCGAGCTCTCCGGTTCAACCATCACGATTACCAGCCTGGGGGCCTTGGGCGGGCTGGTGTCGACGCCGGTGATCAATCACCCGGAGGTGGCGATTGTCGGAGTCAACCGGATTATTGAGCGGCCGGTGATACGTGACAAAATCGTAGGGGCGCGCAAGATGATGAATCTGTCGTCCTCCTTCGATCATCGGGTGGTCGACGGCCAGTATGCAGCCGAATTCGTGCAGTCGCTACGCGGCTATCTTGAATCGCCCGCGGCCTTGTTTGTAGAATAGCGCGGAGGCGACTCCGGCATCGTCCGGTCTGCGTGTCGGCCTAAAAAATAAACGCCTCAATCGCAGCTAGACATAGTCTGAAAAGGCGATTATCTTGATATGCAGGCACTCCCGCCAAGTTGCATTCCTACCCATAAAAAAAGTGACGCTACGTAATTGGGGCAAGTTGCTGTTACTCATAGGTCTACTCGGACTGCTGGGATTTGCCGCCCGAATGGTCAATAACGAATTGCGCTCATCTCAATGGCAGGCGCGCCGTCTGTCCGAACTTGGCCGTGAACTGACATTCAAACTCGAACCCGGGGCCAGCGCCGCTATCCGTTTCCCCAAATCAGGCCCTTACGACGAGCGCCTCGGGTATAGCAAGATCCCGGCTTTTACCCAATTCCTGACCATGCACGATTACCGGATTACGCAACAAGCGCGGATCTCGCCACGGCTCGCGGAACTCATCGATAAAGGACTCTCGCCGGTTTATAGCGAGAAGACGCAAACGGGCCTTGATTTATTTGATTGCAATGATCAATCCCTGTACTCGGAACGTTTCCCTCAGCGCAGATATAAGGATTTCGAAGCGGTGCCGCGCTTGTTGGCAGATACACTGCTCTTTATCGAAGACCGTGACTTGCTCACTACCCGTTATCCGCTGCACAATCCGGCGATCGACTGGGGCCGCTTCAGCAGGGCCGTCTCTGATCAGGTGCTGCATGTGTTCGATAAGTCGCACCAGACGCCGGGAGCCAGCACGCTGGCGACGCAGATCGAAAAATATCGTCATTCGCCTGATGGTCGCACCGCGTCGCCGCAAGAAAAGCTGCAGCAGATGGCGTCGGCTTCGGTCAGGGCGTATCTGGGCGGTGAAAACACGCTTGCGGCGCGCCGACAGATCGTGCTGGATTACCTGAATACCGTGCCGCTTGCGGCCAAGCCCGGCTACGGTGAAATCGATGGCCTGGGCGACGGCCTGTGGGCCTGGTACGGGCGCGATTTCGATGAGGTGAACCGGCTGCTGGGCAACCAGACGGGCAACAACGCCGATGTGGCGGCAGGCGATCCTGCGGCAGGCGACCCTGCGCCAGGCGATCCCGATCAATCTCAATTAGGGCGCAAGGCAGAGGCATTCAAGCAAGCGCTTTCGCTGATGATCGCGCAACGCCGGCCATCGTATTACCTGCGGGAAGGCGCCGCCGACCTGGCGCAGTTGACCGACAGTCATTTGCGGCTGCTGGCGGCAGCGGGGATTATCCCGGCGGCGCTGCGCGACGCGGCGTTGCCGCTCAAGTTGAATCTGCAGCAAAAATCGGTCAGCGCACCACCTATTTCATTTGTCACGCGTAAAGCGGTGACTGCATTGCGCGCCAATCTTTCTGGCTTGTTGCACGTCAACCACCTTTACGATCTGGACCGCCTCGATCTCACCGCGGCGACCACCATGAACGGCGAGATGCAGCGCGCGGTGACAAGCGTGCTGCGCCAGCTCAAGCAGCCCGCCGACGCCAAAGCGGCGGAACTGTATGGGCATAACATGCTCAGTCCAGGCGACGATCCGGGCAAGCTGATTTTCAGTTTTACGCTGTTCGAGCAGCGCGGCGGCGCCAATCTGCTGCGCGTGCAGACCGATAATTTCGACCAGCCGTTCGACATCAACGAGGGCGCCAGACTTAATCTGGGATCTACCGCCAAGTTGCGCACCTTGATTACCTATCTGGAAATAATCGCCGATTTGCATCAGCGTTACGCCGGCATGACTGCGGACCAGCGTGCCCGCTTTCCAGTGGAGAAGGAGGACGTGCTGAGTCTATGGGCGCTGGGCTACCTGGCGCAAGCAAAGGACCTGGCTTTGCCGGCGATGCTGGAAGCGGCCATGGAACGCCGCTACTCGGGCAGCCCGGGGGAGGCATTTGTGACCGGTGGCGGCGTGCAGACATTCACGAATTTCGAGTCTGAAGAAAACACCAAGGTGATGACGATACGCGAAGGTTTCCAGCAATCGGTGAATCTGGTTTTTGTACGGCTCATGCGCGACATCGTGCGCCATTACAAATTCAAGATGGTTGGCGCCGACGCCGGTAGCGCGTCGATGGATGGTATGAGTGCAGCGAAGCGGCAGGAAATTCTATCTCGCTTTGCCGATAAAGAAGGACGCCAGTTCATGGTTCGCTTCTACAAAAAATACCAAGGCAAGACGCCGCAGGAGGCGCAGGAGCTGTTGTTGGAAAACGTGCATCCGGTGCCGGCGCGACTTGCCACGGTGTTCCGCAGCATAGCGCCGGACGCGGATCTGCAGCAGTTCTCTGCTTTCATGCACAAGCAGTTTCCCAAAGACGGCTTGTCGGAGGCTAAGTTGCAGGCGTTGTACGAGCAGTACGGACCGGACAAATTTTCGTTGGCCGATCGCGGCTACATCGCGCGCATCCATCCACTGGAATTGTGGCTGCTCGGATTCATGCATCAGCATCCGGACGCAACGCTGACGCAGACGCTGGACGCCAGCCGCGACGCGCGTCAGGACGTTTATGCCTGGCTCTTCAAAACCCGTAATAAAAACAAGCAAGATAAACGCATCCGGCAAATGCTGGAGCTCGAGGCGTTTCTGGAAATCGGCCGCGACTGGCGGCGGCTCGGCTACCCCTTCGAATCCCTGACTCCCTCATATGCAACCGCGGTCGGCGCCTCGGGCGACCGGCCCGCCGCGCTGGCGGAATTGATGGGGATCATCGTCAATCATGGCATGCGCCTGCCGCTCAGGAAATTGCAAACCCTGGCGCTGGCGCAGGGAACGCCATATGAAACGCACTTTGAGAATAGCGGACCGGCGGCGGAACGGCTGCTGCCGCAAGAGATAACGGACGTAGTGCAGCGGTCGCTGATTGATGTGGTCGAGGGCGGCACTGCCAAACGCCTCAAGGGCGGCTTGCCGTCACTCCATCCGAACGGCAAGCCGATTGGAGTCGGCGGAAAAACCGGCACCGGCGACCAGCGGTTCGAGGTCTACGCGGCGGGCGGCAGGCTGATATCCTCGCGCGCCGTGAACCGTTCCGCCACCTTCGTGTTTTTTATCGGCGATCGCTTCTTCGGCACCATGACCGCTTACGTCCACGAGCCCTATGCTGCCAGCTACAAGTTTACGAGTGCGCTGTCGGTGCAATTGCTCAAGTCGCTCACGCCGACCTTGCTTCCCATGGTGGAAGCGGACGCAAGCGACACCTTGTTGGCCTGTCGCCATTGACTGTTCTTGAACTTGCTTTGCAGGTGATACTCTACATCCCGTATCATGCTGCAGAATCATGCCTTTCAACGATAGAATAATTCTCATGGCTACCCCATTCAATCCGTCCGACCTGAAAAAATCCGCGAAAAATATCACGATGCGTTTCGTCGCGATTTCGTGGCGCGACCTGGCTATCAGCTTCGGTCCGATTGTCTTGCTGGCGATTGTCGCCATCTGGCTGGCGATCTGGTTCATCCATCCGGCGCCGCCGAAGACCCTCACCATGGCCACCGGTCCCGAACACAGCAACTTCTGGAATACGGCAGAGAAATACAAGAAGATTTTGGCGCGCAACGGTATCAAGCTCAACATCGTGACTTCGGAAGGATCGCTGGATAATCTGAAAAAAATAAGCGATCCGAACTCCGGTGTTGATGTTGCTTTTGTCCAGGGCGGAGTAGCTGGCGACCTGCCCATCGATCGGCTGGTGTCGCTGGGGAGTATTTCCTATGTGCCGGTCTCCGTGTTTTATCGCGGCCGCGACAGAATGGATCGGCTGTCAGAACTGAGCGGAAAACGGGTAGCGATCGGCGTGCCAGGCAGCGGTTCGCGGGTGTTGGCATTGACCTTGTTGAAAGCCAACGGTATCGAAGCCGGCGGCAAGGTCGAGTTGCTGGATATCGGCGGCGACGAAGCGGCGCAGGCGCTGACTGAAGGCAAGATCGACGCTGCTTTTCTGATGGGCGATTCGGCCTCGCCGCCGACCATGGGCAAGCTGTTGCGTACACCCGGCATCCGTCTTGTCGATTTTGCGCAAGCCAGCGCCTACGCGCGCCGTTTCAGCTATTTGACCGAATTGAAGATTCCAAAAGGCGTGTTCGATCTGGGTAAGAATATACCCGGCCGCGACATTCGCCTGATTGCTCCGACCGCCGAACTGATTGCCCGCGAAGACCTGCATCCGGCACTCTCCGATTTGTTGATTGAGGCCGCCAAGGAAGTGCATAGCGGCGCCAGTGTGCTGCAGCGCGCCGATGAATTTCCGGCCCCCCTGGCGCATGAGTTCCGCATCAGCGACGATGCCGCCCGTTACTACAAGTCGGGTAAGGGATTCTTCTACCGCACCTTACCGTTCTGGCTTGCCAGCCTGGTCGATCGTACTTTAGTCGTGCTGTTGCCGATTATCTTGTTGCTGATTCCCGGTTTCAAGCTGGTGCCGCTGCTCTACGGCTGGCGCATCAAATCGCGTATCTATCGCTGGTACGGCATCCTGATCGCACTGGAACGCGCAGCTGTCACCGACACCGACACCCCGGAACAGCAGGCAGAGCTGTTGAAGCGCCTGGATCATATCGAAGAAGCGGTGAACCGGATGAAAATGCCGCTGGCTTTTGCCGATCAATTTTACGTGTTGCGCGAACACATCGGGTTTGTGCGTATGCGCCTGCTTAATCGGAGTTAGTTGCAACTAAGCCGCAACTAAGCCGCAATTAAACCAATTCCTTGCAAGCAGCGAAAAATATATAGCATATTACGAGCGGCAATGGCTGGCGCGGACGCTAAAACATCTTTGTGAATTGCCCTGCGGCATCGGGTATGATTTGGCTGATATTCGTTATTCGAACCGAGGTGAGCCATGAGATTGCCCGTTACTATCCTGTGTGTGTTGCTGTTTGCGCAATCCGCGCCGGCGTTTGCCGCGCTTGGCGCGGCTGTCGGCCCGGCCGGCGGCACAGAGCAAGGCCAGGCTCAGGCGGGTAGCGCGCGTGCCATGGCCAGCGCCCGGGTAACCAGCTACAACGGCTATTCGGTGAGCGAAGTGGTGGAGCCCTCGGGCACCACGGTGCGCGAATACATCGGTGCCGATAACATCGTGTTTGCCGTCAGCTGGCAAGGTCCTAGCATGCCGAATCTTCAGCAATTGCTGGGCAGTTATGCGGATCAATATGCGAGCGCAGCCAGTGCGCCGCATCCGGGACGGCGCGCGGTAGCGATTCAGTCGGACCAGCTGGTATTGCATTCGGGCGGACATATGCGTTCCTTCGCCGGCAGTGCTTATGTGCCAGCCTTGCTGCCGCAAGGCGTGACTCCTGACAATATTCGCTGACCGGGGGATGACTATGCGCTTCTTGACGTATCTGCTTTGCCTGTTCTGCAGTCTTCTCTTGCTCGCCTGCGGCGGCGGTGGCGGTTCCGGCAGCGCTTCAACGCCGGCCTCGACGCCGCAACCGCAACCCGCACAAAATGTCCAGACCCTGGTGCTCGATAGCGGACCCCTGACAGCTTCCGGCCAGTCGGTCGGCGCCGTCAATTCGCCCTATGCCACCTTGACCATCTGCCAGCCTGGCAGTACGACGCAATGCCAGACCATCGATCACATTCTGGTGGATACCGGATCTAGCGGTTTGCGCATCATGTCTTCTGCCCTGGCTGGCAATATGGCTCTGCCATCGGTGACTAGCGCCGACGGCAGCACCGTGGCCGAATGCGCACGGTTTGCTGACGGCTATAGCTGGGGTTCGGTGAAACAGGCGGATTTACGCATCGCCGGCGAGGTTGCCAGCAGCATCTCCGTGCAGATCATAGGCGACAGCGCTTTTCCGTCTGTGCCTGGCGGCTGTTCCGGCAGCCTGGTGGCGGAAAATACAGTGGCGGCATTCCATGCCAACGGCCTGCTCGGCATCAGCACCTTTATCCAGGACTGCGGCGCGGCCTGCGCCAGTCAGGCGCTGGCCGGCTGGTATTATTCCTGCTCGGGCACGAATTGCAGCGCTACAGCGCTGGCGCTGGACAGGCAAGTGGGCAATCCGGTGGCGGTTTTCCCGCAGGACAATAACGGCACGCTGATACAACTGCCTGCAGTGGGTAGCAATGGCGCGTCTGGCGTCACCGGTTCGCTGATTTTCGGCATCGGCACGCAAGCCAATAATGCACTGGGCGGCGCCACCATCTATTCCTTGAACAGTTCCGGCAACTTGAGCACCCTGTATCAGGGACAGACCATGCAAGCCTTTTTTGACAGTGGCTCGAATGGACTGTTCTTTGCCGATTCGACTATTCCCAACTGCACCTCGAGTAAAGGTTTTTACTGCCCAGCGTCGACGTTGAGCAGGAATGCGGTGAATACCGGCGTGAACGGCCGCAGCAATAGCGTCAGCTTCAATGTGGCCAATGCAGATTCGCTGTTCCAGTCCAACCCGGGTAACACGGCATTCGGCAATCTGGCCGGCGCCGCGGCTTTTGCCTCGTTTTTCGACTGGGGGCTGCCATTCTACTTTGGGCGCTCAGTCTATACCGCGCTTGAAGGCGTATCGGCTGGCGGTACGGCGGGGCCCTACATTGCTTATTGAGCCGCAGCAGGGACAGTTGCTGTGAATTATCCTAAGGGGGGCGAATTTACTCACTTCATGCGCCCTTTTTTGTCTGCTAAGAAGCAGATCCGCTTCTTAGCGACTTGGTAAATAACGGGATGGGTCGACCGGTTTTCCCTGGCGCCGGATCTCGAAATACAGTTTGACCGAGTTGCTGTCGGTTTTGCCCATCTCGGCAATTTTCTGGCCCTTGCCAACCATCTGCCCCTCTTTGACGACGATGGTCTTGTTGTGGGCGTAGATCGATAGCAGATTGCTGTCATGTTTGATGATGACCAGGTTGCCGTAGCCGCGTATGCCGCTGCCGGAATACATGACCTTGCCGGCGGCGGCGGCCAGCACCGGCTGTCCGAGCTCGCCGAAAATATCCATCCCCTTTTTCCCCTGGCCGAGGCCGCCGGCGGACTGGCCGCTTGCGGGCCAGGTCCAGTCGATCGTATTTTGTTCGTCGTTGGCTGCGCCGGCAGCAGCGCTAGCGGCGCTATTGTCGACGCTGCGCGGCGTGGTTTTGCTGCCGGCGCGAACGCCTTGGGGCGCGACCCGCAATACTTGTTCCACCTTGATGTCATTTGGGTCAGATAGCTTGTTCCAGCTGATGATGTCGCTATTGCTGAGCCGGAATTTGCGCGCAATGCTGGACAGGGTGTCGCCCTTTTGCACCGCGTAATAGCCGGGGCCGCTGGGCTGCGCTGTGCCATTGGTATCGGAGCCGGATGGCGTACCGCAGGCGGCGAGGGTGGCCAGCAGGATTAGCGCAAGGCCGAATTTTCTCATTCTGTTTGGATTTTGCGGGCTGGACGCCGCGGTTTTCTGGACCAACAATGACATTCCTCTGATCAATAGACATCATCGCAAGGCGGTAATAGATTTTGCCCGCCCTACGCCTTGTTTCGCGCTGCTTAAATAATCACCGGCAACATTGCGCCAGTGCGCATCCTCTGACCTTGTTTGGCTTAACTAGTTGCGTATCCCGCATCCATTGCTGCGGGAGTGTGCATGTGTTGCCATTTTTTCTAGAGGTTTGAGGATATCTCAATTCTGCCGACGAGGTAAATGTCGATATCGCTCCGTCGAAGCAGGATTGAGCGCCAGCCTCGGGCAGGTAATGGCTTTTCTTTTTGATGTTGATAAGGCAATTAATTGTACCCGTCCGCAGCTTGCCGTTACGTTACATGTAACGTATCAAATGCTGCCGTGTAACACGGCGCGCAATTTATCTGGATTTGCTTGAAAATTTCTTTAGTCATTGATTTATAAGGTTTTATTTTTTGATTTTATGGGAAGTGATGGCCTGCACTGCTCCTTTGTTCGAGGTTTTTCCGGTTGGCATGTTCTTTGCGGAATAGACAAGCAGGAACAATTGCTTGGAAATTTCAATAAAGGGGAATACATCATGAATACATCGCAAAAAGGTAGCCTGATCGTCGCATCGTTATTGTTGAGCAGTTTGTTGGCCGGTTGCGCCAGTGGCGGCGACTTGGGCAAATCACTCGGTTCGGCTGCAGGAACCGGACAGGAGGCTCTCGGTGCCAGCGGCGGTACAGGTGGCGGCACCGGCGCGGGTGGTGGCGACGGTGGTAGTGCGGGCGGCGGCACAGGTGGTACTGGCACTGGCGGTGGTACTAGTGGTGGTACAGGCGGTGGTATAGGCGGTGGCACAGGCGGTGGCACTGGTGGCGGCACTGGTGGCGGTACTGGTGGCGGTACTGGTGCTGCAAGCAACTTCCTCTCTAACGCTGGCGGCGCCGTATCTGGTACAGGCGCCGCGCTTGGTGCGATAGGCGACACCGTGATCAATAACGTGCCGATCCTGTCTACCCAGGCAAAAAGCGGCTTGGCTGGAGTGGTTGATAACGGCACAGGTATTGTTGCGACCTTGGGTGGCGGTATCAGCAACGGCTTGGGCCAGCTCGGCAGCAATCCGAATGCGCTCGGCACTACTCTCGGCAGTACCGGCGGGGTAGTTACGGATGTGGGGAATACTGTAACGAGTGCGGGGCAGCTGGTCTCTGGATTGGGTAGCGGGCCATTGGCGCCGTTGGCGCCGGTGACCACGCCTGTAGGCGGTTTGGTGACCCAGGTCGGCACTACTGTCGCCGGACTGGGAGCGCCGCTGACCGGCGTCCTGACTACCGGTCCGGTGCAACAAATCACTCAGAGCGTCAGTCAGGCAATCGTGCCGCTGACCAGCACAGTTGCTACCTTGACGCAAACAATCGGCAATACAACCGGCCTCAACCAGCCTGTGAATACCTTGCTGGCGACAGTGGGCGGCGGCGTCAATACTGTGGGAGGCGCATTGACCGGCGCCAAGGTGCCTGTGGTCAGTAATCTGGGCGCGGTGGTCAGCGGCGTCGGCGTTACAGTGGCGAGTCTGGGCACGAATGCCTTGGTCGGTACCGGACAACCCCTGCTCGGCAACAAGACCGGTGGTTTATTGCAACCTTTGAATAGCGCTCTTACGGGGGGGCTTGGCGGAGTGGGCGGAACTACCGGTGGCGGTCCGTTGGCCCCAGCCACCGGCTTGTTGAGTGGTTTGACCGGCGCGGTCGGCGGCGCAACAGGCTCAACCGGCGGTCCGTTGGCTCCGGTAACCGGTTTGTTGGGTGCCTTGACTGGCGCGGTTGGCGGCACAACGGGGGCGGGTGCCAGTCCTCTGGCCCCAGTCACCAACCTGGTAGCAGGCTTGACCGGTGCGGCCGGTGGCGCAACAGGATCGACCGCGAGCCCGCTGGCCCCTGCGACAGGTTTGCTTGGCGGATTGCTGGGAGGCGCCAAGAAATAATGGTTGAATGATCCACGAGGAAGCACTGGCCATATGCCAGGCTTCCTTGCTTCAATCCCGAATAATCTTTCAGAGGTGGGATCATGAGAGCGGAACAGATAGTCGATTTGATCGCTTGCGCCAGCCCGCAAGCGCAGGTGCCGGGAAATGATTTATTGATCGGCATGCTGGCGCGGGAGATTGCAGCGTTGTCATACAAACTGACCGAGCAAGAGCTATATCGTTTGATCGCTGTGGGTTCTTTAGTGTATGAAAGCGGGCGTCGCGGCAGGGCTTGAAATCAGGACAGGAAGCAACTATCGGCTAATGCAGGTCGGCACTGGAACAAACGCAATTGCGACCGGCGAATTTTGCGGCATACAGCGCTCTGTCCGCAGCTCGAATCAGTTCAAAAGGAATATTCTCATCTCTGACCGGGACGAAGGCATCGACGCCGGCACTGATAGTGATCACCCCGTCAGGACCGCCAGGATGCTCGATCTGCAGATTGTAGATCGCAAGCCGTATCTTTTCTGCAACTGCAACCGCGCCCGCCAGATTGGTGTCGGGTAGTAGCACCGCTATCTCTTCGCCGCCATAGCGTGTGGCCAGATCGCCCGGACGATTTTTGCTGGCCCTTATGGCGTCGCTGATTTGCCGCAGACATTCGTCGCCGGCCAGATGTCCGTATATATCGTTATATTGTTTGAAGTAATCGACATCGATCATCACCAGCGCGAGCGAAATCCCGGTACGCGCGGCACGACTGAATTCGTCGCGTAGCGCGCTGTCGAACTGGCGCCGGTTGGCAAGGCCGGTCAGGCTGTCTTGCAAGGCGAGTCGCTCCAGATGTTGATTGAGGGTTTTCAGCGATTCCTGGACCCGCAACAGATCGGCCTCTGCCAGCAAGCGCAACTGGATCTGGTGAATCAGCCGCCAGCCTAGCAAGGCCAAGGCCAGCGTCAGCAGCATGGCGCCGAACAGGTGCAGATAAGTGTCGGCACGCCAGTCGGTCAGCACCTCGTCCTTTGAGCGGGCAACGGTGACGAACAGCGGATATTGCTCCAGGTGACGATAGGCGATCAGCCGCTCCACGCCATCCTGGCCGGAGTGCATGACGGCCGTGCCGACGGCGCTCCTGGAGGCGTAGTCGCGATAGATCGGGTAGTTGGACAGGTTTTTTCCTATGGCATCTTCCTGCATCGGACGCCTTACCAGCATGGTGCCGTCATTCAGGCTGAGAAAAATTGAACCGGCGCGGCCGATATCGAAGCTTTCGTAATAGGTCTTGAAGTAGTCGATGTTGATGGTGCCTAACACCAGGCCGGCGAAACTGCCGTCGGGATGATTGAAACGCCTGGATACGGTGACTATCCATACGCCGGTGGAGCGGCTGCGTATCGGCGGCCCGATGAAAGGTCCGCGGCTAGAGTGGCTGCGGTGATAGCTGAAGTACTGCCGATCAGAGTTGTTGACGAGCGGGATCGGTCCGCTGCGGGCGTTGACCAGCCATAGTCCGTTTTCATCGTAGATAGACAGGTCATTCAACTGGGGCAATTCAGCAATATGCTGGATCAGCAATTTATGCAGGCGCTCCAGCGAGGCGCTGCCGGTGCCATCTGCTTCCAGACGTTCAATCACGCCTACCAGAACGGTGTCGGCTTCCTTGATGGTGTCGTCGGCATGTTGCGACAAGGCGCGTGCCAGGTTGGAAGTCGCGATTTCTGTTTCTCGCAATGCGATGTCGCGCGCATTCCAACTGCGCCACACCTCGACCGTCATCAGCGAGGCGCAAACCAGCACCACAAAGATGGTCGCAAGAAGGGTGATCGGTAGCGGTTTGAGGCCAACATGCGTTAGCCGAGGCGCTATCGCGATGGGAGTGCTCATCGTTTCTCCTACAATAGCGCGTTGGTCTATGCTTCAGCTTGGTTGTATTCCCTTGCGATACTCGGTCGGCGAAGTCCACATGTGCTTGCGAGACAATTTGGCGACCTGTTCGCCGCTGAACAGGCCGCATCGACCATTCTGATCGCTTCCGCCAGATGTTCGACCAACCAGAGCAACGTTTTGTGGGGCTTGCCAGTGCAGATTGCCGCGATACGACGTACGCTGCCGCGCATTTGCTGTAACCAGGCAATCGGGGGATCTCGGTAAGTGTCGAAGTTTCCGGTGCCGGCCATGGGCAGCGTATCGAACCGATGTTTGGCCAGTCCGATCCCTTCGAAAACGATGATCCCTATGTGTCTGGTCGAGTTGGTGTCTGAGCTGCTGCCGCCACTCACCTCAAGTGTCTTTGCGCACTCGATATCCATGTGACTCTCCCCTACAGGCAATCTACCTTTTTGCATTGCCGGGACGCAATTTTTTATTGGTAAATTACTATTTCCATTCTGCTACAAAAATAGATTTTGTCCAGCGATTGATTGTTAAATATAGTTGGTTTCGTGGCGTACCCACACAAATTTTTTTTCAGTAACAGAAACGTATCCTGAAATTTCCTCCGCGTATTAACGTTAATTTCCGCGGAGAATTTAATTGGGTGTGCGGCAAGTAGCAAGCTGTTTTCTCACATCTGAACTTAAACAATATTGCTCATCGCCTTATCACTCCCATGCTTACGGCGTGCGCTCAATTGGACGGACTGCAGTGTTCCTGCATTCCCCTTTTTCGGCGTCGAGCGCGTCTTGCGGTTATCGGATATATTGCCGCATGCAAACGAATGTCTGTTCGATCCTTGTCGCCACTCAAAAAGACCAGTCATGAATATAGTTGAACTGTTTTCTCTCGCCGCCATCTGGGGTGCATCATTTCTTTTCATGCGTGTCGGCACGCCGGAATTCGGCCCTGTGCCGCTGATCGCCTTGCGGGTCGGGATAGCGGCGCTGGTGTTGCTGCCGGTGTTGCGTTCGGCCGCCGCCCGCGCTCATTTGCGCAGCAAGGCGTGGCCGCTGCTGGTGGTCGGCATCACCAATTCGGCCCTGCCGTTTTCCCTGTTTGCCTACTCGACCTTGTATCTCAACGCCGGTTTCGATGCGATCCTGAACGCCACCGTGCCGCTGTGGACTGGCTTGATTGCGTTCGCCTGGCTGAAAGCGCCGATGAGCCGGCCGCAAGTCATTGGCATGCTGGTCGGCATGGCGGGCGTGATTACCTTGGTGTCGGACAAGATCGGCAGCGGCATGCCAGGCGTGTGGCTAGCGATAGCTGCGGTACTGCTGGCCACGCTGTCCTACGGTTTCGCCATCAATTATTCGAAGACGCGACTGGCCGGCGTGCCGCCCTTTGTCGTCGCATGCGGTAGCCAGCTGGCGGCGACGCTGGTGTTGCTGCCGCTGGCGATTCTGTATTGGCCGACGGCGCCGGCTTCTGCCACGGCCTGGTACTCGGTGCTGGCTTTAGGGGTGGTTTGTACCGGTATCGCCTACGCGATTTTCTATCGTTTGCTGGAGCATGTGGGTTCGGCCTATGCCGCCTCGGTGACCTTCCTGATTCCTATTTTTGGCGTGATCTGGGGTGCGATTTTTCTCAAGGAAGAAGTTAGCGCGACCATGCTGGCAGGCTGCCTGATCGTGCTGCTGGGTACGGCGTTGGCGACCGGCAAGCTTGATCTGTCCAGCTATTTGGGCAGTAAGGTAGCGAAATGAATCGTGAAGTAAATGAGGAAATGAATAATGGAACAAGTGCCGGTTTTGCACCGGCTGGACCTGCCCGATAAGTTAAGATATGCAACATTCCAGTCGCCGGTATGTCGTTTTCGCGGCTTCCAGCAGCGTAAATTGCCTGCTTCTATGGCATAATCAAGAGCTAAATTCACTGTTTAGCGCGCCTCGCAGCCGCCCTGGATCATGCTTAAAACGCTCTACGATAAACTCTGGGAATCTCACGTCGTCCATACTGAACAGGATGGCACGGCGATTCTGTATATTGATCGACATCTTTTACATGAGGTCACCAGTCCTCAGGCTTTCGAAGGGCTGAAGCTGGCCGGCCGCAAACCATGGCGGCTGCCGGCCAACCTGATGGTGGCCGATCATAATGTGCCTACTACCGGCCGCGCTAACGGCATCGCCGATCCGATCTCGCGTTTGCAAGTGGAAACCCTGGATGCGAATGCCAAGACCTACGGCTTGACCTATTTCGGCATGAACGACCATCGCCAAGGCATCGTCCATGTGATCGGACCGGAGCAGGGCGCAACTTTACCTGGCATGACCGTGGTCTGCGGCGATTCCCACACGTCGACCCATGGCGCGTTCGCTTGCCTGGCGCACGGCATCGGCACCTCCGAAGTCGAGCATGTGCTGGCGACCCAGACCTTGCTGACCAAAAAATCCAAAGCTATGCTGGTGCAGGTCGACGGCGTGATTCCTAACGGCGTCACCGCCAAGGACATCGTGCTGGCAGTGATCGGCCGTATCGGCACCGCCGGCGGCACCGGCTATGCAATCGAATTCGCCGGTTCGGCGATTCGCGCGTTGTCGATGGAAGGCCGCATGACGGTCTGCAACATGGCGATTGAAGCCGGTGCGCGTGCCGGCATGATCGCGGTCGACGACACTACCGTCAACTATGTCAAAGGCCGGCCGTTTTCGCCGGTCGGGCCGCATTGGGAGCGCGCCGTCGCTTACTGGCGCACCTTGCATTCCGATCCGGGCGCCAAGTTCGACATGGTGGTGACCCTCAACGCTGCCGAGATCAAGCCGCAAGTGACTTGGGGCACCTCGCCTGAAATGGTGGTGGCGATTGATGGCCGCGTGCCTGATCCGGACAAGGAAAAAGACGCCACCAAGCGCGACGGCATGGAAAAGGCCCTGGCCTATATGGCGCTGAAGCCGAATACCGCGATTGAAGACATCCGTATCGACAAGGTATTCATCGGCTCCTGCACCAATTCGCGGATTGAAGATTTGCGTGCGGCGGCGGCGGTAGTGCGCGGCAAGTTCCGTGCTTCCAACGTCAAGCTGGCGATGGTGGTGCCGGGCTCCGGCCTGGTCAAGGAGCAAGCCGAGCGCGAAGGCCTGGACCGGATTTTCAAGGACGCCGGTTTCGAATGGCGCGAACCCGGCTGTTCCATGTGTCTGGCGATGAACGCTGACCGGCTGGAGCCGGGCGAGCGCTGCGCATCCACCTCGAACCGCAACTTTGAAGGCCGGCAGGGCGCCGGCGGCCGCACCCACCTGGTTAGCCCTGCGATGGCGGCGGCGGCGGGCATTGCCGGTCATTTCGTTGATATCCGTTCCCTCTAATTCGTTCGCTCTACATAAAATATTTACCGAAGGACAAAGATGAAAAAAATAATCACCTTATGTGTTTTGCTGGCCAGCGTCTATGCATTGAGCGCTTGTAATACCTTCCACGGCTTTGGTAAGGATGTGGAACACGTCGGCGAGAAAATTCAAGGCAAATGATCACCTCGCGCTGGCGGGGTGGCAGATTGGGATCAAGAAATGAATAAATTTACTGTACTGGATGGCTTGGTAGCGCCTTTGGATCGCGCTAATGTGGATACCGATGCGATTATCCCGAAGCAGTTTCTGAAGTCTATCCAGCGGACCGGTTTCGGCCCGAATTTGTTTGATGAATGGCGTTACCTGGATCATGGCGAGCCGGGCATGGATAATTCGCGGCGTCCTTTGAACCCGGATTTCGTCCTGAATCAACAACGTTACCAGGGCGCTTCGATTTTACTGACCCGCAAGAACTTCGGCTGCGGCTCGTCGCGCGAACACGCGCCGTGGGCGCTGGATCAATACGGTTTTCGTGCGGTCATCGCGCCCAGTTTCGCCGATATTTTCTTCAATAACTGTTTCAAGAACGGCTTGTTGCCGCTAGTGCTGCCAGAGGCGCAAATCGATCGCCTGTTCGATGAAGTCAAGGCATTCCCGGGCTATCGCCTGATAATCGATCTGGAGAAGCAGCTGGTCTGCACAGCCAACGGCAGCCTGGCTTTCCCGTTTGAAGTCGGCGAATTCCGCAAGTATTGCCTGCTGAACGGTCTCGACGATATCGGCCTGACCCTGCGCCAGTCCGACAAGATTCGCGACTTTGAAGAGCGCCACTTAGCTGCTCAGCCTTGGTTGAGCAATACTATTTAAGCGGCTTGCCAGCAACTGATATTTTTTGAATTATTCAATCCAGGAAAAAATGAAAATAGCAATTTTGCCAGGTGATGGCATCGGTCCGGAAATCGTTGAACAAGCGGTCAATGTGTTGAACGTGCTTGGCGAAAGATTTGAACTGGAATCGGCTCCGGTCGGCGGCGCCGGCTATGCGGCGCATGGTCATCCGCTGCCGGAAGGCACCCTGAAACTGGCGCAAGATGCCGATGCCATTTTGTTCGGTGCTGTGGGCGACTGGCAATACGACACCCTGGAGCGTTCACTGCGCCCGGAACAGGCGATTCTCGGCCTGCGCAAGCACCTCGGCCTGTTCGCCAACCTGCGTCCGGCGATCATGTATCCGGAGCTGGCCGGCGCCTCGACGTTGAAGCCGGAGGTAGTGTCCGGGCTGGATATCCTGATCATCCGCGAACTGACCGGTGACATTTATTTCGGTCAGCCGCGCGGTGTGCGCACCGCGCCGGACGGCGCCTTTAAAGGCGAGCGCGAAGGTTTCGACACCATGCGCTACGCCGAGCCGGAAATCCGTCGCATCGCGCACGTCGCTTTCCAGGCGGCGCAAAAGCGCGGCAAGCGCCTGACCAGCGTCGACAAGGCCAATGTGCTGGAGACTTTCCAGTTCTGGAGAGACATCGTCACCGAGGTTCATCAGGAATATCCGGACGTCGCGCTGGACCACATGTACGTCGACAACGCCGCGATGCAGCTGGTGCGCGCGCCGAAGAATTTCGACGTCGTGGTCACCGGCAACATGTTCGGCGATATCCTGTCGGATCAGGCTTCCATGCTGACCGGTTCGATCGGCATGCTGCCATCGGCCTCGCTGGACGCCAACAACAAGGGCTTGTACGAGCCGTCGCATGGTTCCGCGCCGGACATCGCCGGCAAGGGTATTGCCAATCCTCTGGCGACCATTCTTTCGGCTGCCATGATGTTGCGTTACTCGCTGAACAAGGCGGAGCAGGCCGATCGTATCGAAAATGCGGTCAAGAAAGTATTGGCGCAAGGTTTGCGTACTGCGGATATTTACGAAGCAGGCACGACCAAGGTCAGCACCGGCGAAATGGGTGCGGCGGTGGTAAAGGCGCTGGGATAGAGGGACATAAAGAGATTTGGCAGGTGGGTCTGCCGTAATGTGAAGTGCGGGGCTTTTCCCGTTTATTGTTAGGGAATCATGATGAAACTGGTTGGTTTGGTCGGTTGGCGTGGCATGGTGGGTTCGGTCTTGTTGCAGCGTATGCAGGAAGAGGGCGATTTCGCCCATATCGAGCCGGTATTCTTTTCAACTTCAAATGCTGGCGGTAAAGCACCGGCATTGGCGAAAAACGAAACAACGTTAAAAGACGCCACCGATATTGAAGCCTTGAAAAAATGCGACATCATTATTACCTGCCAGGGCGGCGACTATACCAGCGAGATTTTCCCGCAGTTGCGTTCTGCCGGCTGGAATGGCTATTGGATTGACGCCGCTTCCACGCTGCGCATGAATGATGACGCCATCATCGTGCTGGATCCGGTCAATCTGGACGTGATCAAGGATGGTTTGAAGCGCGGCGTCAAGAACTACATCGGCGGCAATTGCACCGTGTCGTGCATGATGATGGGCCTGGGCGGTTTGTTCGAGCACGATATGATCGAATGGATGACCTCCATGACTTATCAGGCGGCATCGGGCGGCGGTGCGCAGCACATGCGTGAATTGCTGACGCAGTTCGGCTCCATCCATGCCGAAGTCAAGGCGCTGCTGGACGACCCGAAATCGGCGATTCTGGAAATCGACCGCAAGGTGCTGGGCAAGCAGCATTCCATGTCGGCTGACGAAATCAAGCAATTCGGCGTGCCTCTGGGTGGCAACCTGATTCCCTGGATCGATAAGGATCTGGGTGAGGGCCTGTCAAAAGAAGAATGGAAAGCCGGCGCAGAAACCAACAAGATTCTTGGCCGCGGTGCCGGTTTCAGCAATGGTGGCAAGGTGATCCCGGTGGATGGCCTGTGCATCCGCATCGGCGCCATGCGCTGCCATTCCCAGGCTTTGACCATCAAATTGAAAAAAGATGTGCCGCTGGATGAAATCAATGACATCATCGCTAGTAATAACCAGTGGGTGAAGGTGGTGCCTAACGATAAAGAATCGTCAATGCGCGACCTGACGCCTGCGGCGGTGACCGGCAGCCTGACAATTCCTGTCGGTCGTTTGCGCAAATTGCAGATGGGCGGCGATTATTTGTCAGCATTTACCGTAGGTGACCAATTGTTGTGGGGTGCGGCAGAACCGTTGCGCCGCATGCTACGGATTGTTCTGGATACCTGACTTGTTACGGTAGTTGTGATATTGTTGCCGACTTGCAATATGGCCCGCTAAATATTTTCTTAAAGGAAGTCTTGGCGGGCTTGGCGTATCTGTCGGTATGGTGTTTGCCAGTACTTATTGACTGCTTATTCACTATTTATCGACCGTTACGCTGCTTGGTGTAGTGCTATGTGAATAGAGTCATCGTTTGCTAAGCGCCACACTAATGTCAATCTAGATATTGATTTTTAAAAAAACTGGGTACAGTATTTGCTTTCAGCAAGATTTGTTTCCTAATACGTCAACGGACAGTCCTTCATGCCACACAACATGCACCTGAATTCTTCGAATAAATTTATTTCCACCGGTTTAAAGACCCTCACTGCAGCCGTGGTTTCCGCCATGCTGATGATTTCCAGTGCAGAGGCTGCCGGTCTGGGTAAATTAACCGTGCTGTCCTCACTGGGACAACCGTTACGTGCAGAAATTGAGCTTACCTCGGTAAGCCAGGACGAAGCAGGTACGCTAGTGGCGAAACTGGCTAGTCCGGAAACTTATCAGCAAGCCAATATCGATTTCAACCCAGCGTTGTTGTCTTTGCAATTTGCCATCGATCAGCGCAATGGCCGTCGTTTTGTGCGGGTAACCTCGACCCAGCCTATCAATGAGCCGTTTGTCGACATGCTGATGGAGCTAGGCGGCACCAAAGCACATCTGGTGCGCGAATATACCTTGTTGCTTGATCCTGCCGGCCAGCGCCAGGCACAGCCGGCGCAAATTGCCGCGCCGGCCGCTCCTGCTGTCCCACGTGCCGCTACAACAAGCACTGCTGCCGCTGCCGCCCCTCGTTCGGCGCCAGTCCAGCAGGCTGTCCAGGCACCGTCGTCAACCGGTTCGACCATCACCGATGCTACGCGCGCTGCTGCAGCCAAGGCGGTCGCTAGCGGTGCCAACAGTGCTAACGGCGCCACCGGCGCCGCCAAGCCAGCCGCTGCCGCCACTGGCGGCAACCCGGCCAAAGCTGCGGCCGCAGCGCCTGCAGGCGGCGACTACCATGTCAAGAAGGGCGATACGCTGGTAGGCATTGCTAGCGAAAACCTGCCGGCTGGCATCTCGCTGGACCAGATGCTGGTCGCGCTATACCGCAGCAACGAAGCTGCGTTTGTCGGCAAGAACATGAATCGCCTGCGCTCGGGCCAGATCCTGTCGATTCCTAATGCTGACAGCGCAGGCAGCGTCAGTAAATCGGAAGCCAGGAACGTGGTAGTGGCGCAGTCCAAGGATTTCAAGAGCTATCGCAATACCTTGGCCGGGCTGGTGGAATCGGCCGCGCCAAATGCAACGGCTGAATCCAGGCAAAGCAGCGGCGGCAAAATTACCGCCAAGGTGGAAGAGCAAGCCACTCCTGCCAGTGAATCCAAGGACAAGCTGAAATTGTCGCGCGGTTCTGCCGCGGCTGCGGCCGGCGCTGCCGACGCCAAGGCTGCCGCCAACGCGGCTACGGAAGAGAAGATCGCACGAGAAAAAGCTGCCGCCGAGGCTGCTTCGCGTGTCAAGGAACTGGAAAAAAATGTCAGCGACCTGCAGAAAACGCTCGAGTTAAAGAACAAGAACCTGGCTGACCTGCAGAATCAGGCCGCCAATGTGAAACCTGCCGCGCCTGCACCTGTTGCAGCGGCGCCGGCAGCCGCACCGGTGGCTCCAGCGGTAACGCCAGCTCCGGCAGCAGCGGTTCCGGCCTCGCCAACGGCCTCGCCAGCGGCCGCGACGGCTCCGGTTGTGGCGGCCTCGGCAGCAGCTGTTGGCGCAAGCTCAGCTTCGGCTCCAGCGGCTGCTTCGGCAACCGACGCCAGCGCTACGCCTGCGGCTCCAGTGGCCGCCGCTGCACCTGCCGCAGCGCCGGCCCCGGCGCCAGCTAAGCCGAAGGTGGCAGCACCGCCTGCGCCAGAGCCGGGTTTCATTGAAAGCCTTACCGAAAACCCATTGTTGCTGCCGGTTGGCGGTGTCCTGGTGGCGTTGCTGGCAGGTCTCGGCCTGTTCCGTTACCGTCGCAACCGCGCGCGCGAGCAGGCTTTCCTGGATAGCAGCGGCGCGCCGATGACCAATTCGGGCTTGAAGGGTAACTCCTTGTTCGGTTCGACAGGCGGCCAGAGCGTCGACACCAAGAACAGCATCTTCAATTCGAATTTCGTGCCGTCGGTCAGCCACCTGGATACCAATGTCGATCCGGTCGCCGAAGCGGACGTGTATATCGCTTACGGACGCGATGCGCAAGCCGAAGAAATCCTGAAAGAAGCTCTGCGCAACCAGCCAAACCGCAACGCCATTCGCGTCAAGCTGCTGGAAATCTACGCGAATCGCAAAGATCCTCGCTCGTTTGAAATCCTGGCCAGCGAGTTGTACAGCCTGACCCGTGGCGAAGGCGAAGATTGGCAGCAGGCGGCCGCTCTGGGCCTGAATGTCGATCCAGCCAATCCTTTATACGGTGGCGGTAAATTGCAGGATCAGGTGATTGCCAAGGCCGATTCGATTACCGCGCCGACTCAGCCGATGGAAGGTCTCGATTTCAATTCCTTGACGGCGCCGACTCAGCCGCAAGCTGTGCCGATTCCGCAACTGGTGCAGCCTGCAGCCCCGGTGGAATTGCTGGCGCCGTTGACAGCAACCGAACTGGGCAAGCCTGGCAGCGCGTCTGCAGGATCGACAGCGGCATCGGCAGAAATGCATGCAAACGATATGGATTTCGATCTGGAAGAGCTCGGCAGCGAAGCATCCGCCAATCAAAACACCGTGTTGCTGTCAACTTCCCATGACGCCGGTAAATCCATGCTCGATGCACTCGATTTCGAACTGGACCATAAGCCTGCAGCAGTGGCGAAAGTAGCGGAAAAGAGTGCGCCGGCGCCGATGGCGTTTGGCGCGCTGGAAATCCCGGTCGGCGGCCAGCCTTCGAATTACGAACCGGCCCACGCCCATATCGATATTCCAGCTGAAACCAAGCCAGTCAAAACACCGGCCGCGCCATCGTATGCTCCGCATGCCGAGCCTATGGTTGCGCCGCTGGAATTCAATCTGGCCGACATGAATCTGGACCTGGACAGTGCCGTTCATGCAAATACCCCGGCAGCAAGCGCCGCACCGGCAGCGGCTGAGGTTGCTGCATCTGCCTCAGCCAATCCCGAAATGGCGACCAAGCTGGACCTGGCCGTTGCGTATAAGGAGATCGGCGACAAGGAAGGTGCGCGCGAATTGCTGGAAGAAGTATTGAAAGGCGGCGGCGCGGAACAGGTCGATGCAGCGAAGACATTACTGGCCAAGCTGTAACTAGCACGCAGCTAGTACAATAACCCTAGCATTTTGCTTTCGACGGGCGCAGCGTTATGCTGGCGCCCGTTTTCCTTTTTAATTGGAGTTTGATTGAAACGTATCGTTCTCGGCGTGCAGTACGACGGCACACCTTGGCAAGGATGGCAGACCCAGCCTAACGGGAAGACCGTGCAGGACAGGCTGGAAGCGGCCTTGCAAAAATTCACGCAAGGCCCGATCGACACGACTTGTGCCGGCCGTACCGATTCCGGTGTGCACGCGCTTGAGCAGGTCGTGCATTTTGATACGCCTTTATCGCGCGAAATATTTTCCTGGGTGCGTGGCTTGAATGCCTTCCTGCCGTCATCGATCGCCGTGCGCTGGGCGCATGAGCTGTCTGCGCCCGCTGAAGGAGATGTGGCGGATCGCGGAGCCGGAGATCAATTCCATGCGCGCTTTAGCGCCACTGCCAGAACTTATCACTACCTGTTGTACAACAATCCGGTCCGCTCGCCGCTGCTGGAAGGCAAGGCTGGTTGGGTGTTCCGGCCATTGGAACTTGATCTGATGCGTCAAGCTGCGGCGCATCTGGTCGGCACCCACGATTTTTCGGCGTTCCGCGCAGTGGAATGCCAGGCCAAGTCGCCGGTGCGCACGATGGAAGAAGTTCGCATCGAGCGGCGCGGCGACCTGATCGTATTCAGCTTGCGCGCCAACGCTTTCTTGCATCATATGGTGCGCAATATCGTCGGTTCCCTGATCTATGCCGGCAACGGGAGCAAACCGCCTGAATGGATTGCAGAGTTGCTGTTGCAGCGCGATCGCGGCCTGGCCGCGCCGACTTTCATGCCGGACGGCCTGTATCTGGCGCAAGTGGCCTATGATCCGAAATGGCGGCTGCCCCAGCAACCGGCCGGGTTGATGCCCTGGTTATAGATGTCCCGCGCTTATATTGTTAAATAGCCATTTATTGCAAATGATATTTAAATGATATTTTCAAGGTGATACATTGCGCATATCGATGTTTTGTTGACTGGACTAAGTCCCATGAGCCACCGTACCCGAATTAAAATCTGCGGCTTGACCCGCGAACAGGATGTGCAGGCCGCCGTTGCCGCAGGTGCGGACGCCCTTGGTTTTGTGTTCTACCCGAACAGCCCGCGCTACGTCACCCCGCAGCAGGCCGCCAAGCTGATTGCCGCCGTGCCGCCATTCATCGCCACGGTTGGTCTGTTTGTCAATGCCGAGCCGGAGCAGTTGCAACAGATAGTGGCGCAGGCGCCGGTGTCGCTACTGCAGTTCCATGGCGACGAAACCGTACAGGATTGCGCCGCGCTGGCGCAATCGGTAAACCGGCCATTTATACGCGCGATGCGGATTGGCAGTACTGCAGTGGCTGCCGATTTGCTAGAATACGCCCAGGCGTATCGTTCCGGCAGCCGTTTGTTTGCCGGGCTGCTGCTGGATACCCTGGTTGAAGCTTATGGCGGCAGTGGAAAGGTATTTGATTGGTCTCTCATCCCAAAAGAACTCGCGCCTCAGGTCGTTTTAAGTGGTGGCTTGAGCGTGCACAATGCGACTGACGCGGTAAAGCGCGTACGTCCCTTTGCGGTCGACATCAGCAGTGGCGTCGAGCAAGACAAGGGCATCAAGGACGCCGCCAAGATTCGCGCATTTATTGATGCGATACGGCAGGCGGACGCCGATCACGATCAGTTGGGGACAGAGTCGCACGGATAGTGTAATTCGCCGCGCGGTGGCTCTTAAACTCTGTTCCACGATTAGTCAGTTTAGAGAGATATGCCATGAAAGAATTCACCCCCCTCGAGCAATACGCCGAGCGCCAGCCGCTCGCGAGTACCACCTTGCGTCAAAGCGCACAGTACAATTTACCTGACGCCAAAGGCCATTTCGGCATGTACGGCGGCAGCTTCGTCTCGGAAACATTGACCCTGGCGCTGAGCGAGTTGCAGCAGGCTTACGCCAAATATCAAAACGAGCCGCAATTCCTGGCCGAATTCCACAGCGAGCTGAAACACTATGTTGGCCGCCCCAGCCCGATTTACCACGCCAAGCGCTGGTCCGAGCAGATGGGCGGCGCGCAGATCTATTTCAAGCGCGAGGATTTGAATCATACCGGCGCCCACAAGATCAACAATGTGATCGGCCAGGCGTTGCTGGCCAAACGCATGGGCAAGCCGCGCGTGATCGCTGAAACCGGCGCCGGCCAGCACGGCGTGGCAACCGCCACCATCTGCGCCCGCTTTGGCCTCGAATGCGTGGTCTACATGGGCAGCGAGGACGTCAAGCGGCAAATGCAGAACGTGTATCGCATGAACCTGCTGGGAGCCAAGGTGGTGCCGGTCGAATCCGGTTCGAAGACTTTGAAGGATGCGCTCAACGAAGCCATGCGCGACTGGGTCACTAACGTTGAAGATACTTTCTACATCATCGGCACGGTCGCCGGCCCGCATCCGTATCCGATGATGGTGCGCGATTTCCAGTCAGTGATCGGCAATGAGTGCCTGACGCAAATGCCGGAAATGACCGGGCGCCAGCCTGACCATGTGATCGCCTGTGTCGGCGGCGGCTCGAATGCGATGGGGATTTTCTATCCCTACATCGATCATCACGAGGTCGCCCTGGTCGGGGTGGAAGCTGCCGGCGAGGGACTTGCCAGCGGCAAGCACTCGGCCTCGCTGACACTGGGTTCGCCTGGCGTGCTGCATGGCAACCGTACTTATCTGCTGCAGGATGCGAATGGCCAGATCATCGAAACCCATTCGATTTCGGCCGGTCTCGATTATCCGGGAGTCGGGCCGGAACACGCATGGTTGAAGGATTCCGGCCGCGCCACTTATGAAACCGTGACCGACGATGAGGCGCTGGCGGCATTTCATACCTGTTGCCGCATCGAAGGCATCATCCCGGCCCTGGAGTCCAGCCATGCCCTGGCCTATGCGGCCAGGTTGGCTGCCACTTTGCCTAAGGATAAGATCATCCTGGCCAATTTGTCGGGCCGCGGCGACAAAGACATGCATACCGTTGCCGAACGGTTGAAACTGGCTTGACACGGCCAGCCGCGATCCGATCCGCAGCACAGCATATCCGCTGCGGACCGGCAAACAAGCACAACGCAATTCATATCTATAGATCCTATGTCACGAATCCAGACTACCTTGGCAGCACTCGCCGCAAACAATAAGAAAGGGCTGATCCCTTTCATCACGGCCGGCGATCCGGCGCCGGAACTGACCGTGCCGCTGATGCATGCGCTGGTCAGGGGCGGCGCCGATATCCTGGAACTGGGGGTGCCGTTTTCCGATCCAATGGCGGAAGGTCCTGTGATTCAGCGCGCTTGCGAACGAGCGTTGAAATTCGGCGTCAGCTTGCATGACGTGCTGGCCTATGTACGCGAGTTCAGGCAAACCGATACCGGCACGCCTGTGGTATTGATGGGGTACGCCAATCCTTTGGAGCGGATGGGCGTCGATGCCTTTATTGCCGCCGCCAAGGAGGCCGGAGTCGATGGCAGCATCGTGGTTGATTATCCGCCGGAAGAATGTGAAGAATTTGCCGAGAAAATGCAGGCTAACGGCATGGATCCGATTTTCCTGCTGGCGCCGACCTCGACCGAAGAGCGGATCGCGCAAGTAGCCAAGGTTGGCAGCGGATTCACGTATTATGTGTCATTGAAGGGTGTCACCGGCGCTGGCCATATCGATACCGGCGAAGTCGCCGCCAAAGTGGCGGCGATACGCAAACATGTCAAATTGCCGATCGGCGTCGGTTTCGGCATCCGTGATGCGCTAACTGCCAAGGCGGTGGCGCAAG
The DNA here is from genome assembly GCF_900107095.1 of Collimonas sp. OK242. Lineage (GTDB taxonomy): Bacteria > Pseudomonadota > Gammaproteobacteria > Burkholderiales > Burkholderiaceae_D > Collimonas. The sequence continues at coordinate 70,697 of NZ_FNOR01000014.1, read as the reverse complement.
TATCGGATGCGGTGGTGATCGGTAGCCGGATTATCCAGGAGCTTGAAAATACGCCGCGTGAGCAAGCTGTGGCGGCGGTGGAGAGCTTCTTGGCAGGGATACGGAAAGCGTTGGACGAGTAATTTACATGTCGGAATGGAAATGTTTCCCGAATCAGCTGGTTTGATTAGCTATTTCGCTGATTTGGGGATGAAGGTACAATTCGGCAAGAAAAAAATCTGAAGGAGGTCACTCTATGAGTTGGCTAGAAAAATTACTACCCCCACGTATTCAGCGCAGCGACTCGGCAACCCGTAAATCGATCCCTGAGGGATTGTGGGTCAAATGCCCGGCGTGCGAGGCGGTTTTGTATCGCACCGATCTGGAGTCGAACATCCATGTTTGCCCGAAGTGCGACCACCACATGCGGATACGTGCACGTGAACGCCTGGATGCCTTGCTGGATGCCGGCGGACGCTATGAAATCGGCCAGGAAACCCTGCCGATCGACACCCTCAAATTCAAAGACAGCAAGAAATACCCGGACCGTCTGAAAGCTGCGATGGACGCCACCGGCGAAACCGATGCGCTGATCGTGCTGGGCGGTTCCATCATGACCTTGCCAGTGGTCGTGGCGGCGTTTGAGTTTGAATTCATGGGCGGATCCATGGGTTCGGTGGTGGGTGAGCGCTTTGTGCGCGGCGCCCAGGTTGCGCTGGAGCAAAAAGTGCCGTTCATCTGCATCACCGCTACCGGTGGCGCGCGTATGCAAGAAGGCTTGTTGTCCCTGATGCAGATGGCCAAGACCACTGCGATGCTGACCAAGCTGTCGGAAAAGAAATTGCCGTTCATCAGCATCCTGACCGATCCGACCATGGGCGGCGTTTCCGCCTCTTTCGCCTTCATGGGCGATGTCGTGATCGCGGAACCGAAAGCGCTGATCGGTTTTGCCGGTCCGCGGGTGATTGAGAATACCGTGCGTGAAAAGCTGCCTGAAGGCTTCCAGCGCGCCGAATTCCTGGTCACCAAGGGAGCAGTCGACATGATTGTCGACCGCCGCAAGATGCGTGAAGAAATTGCGCATTTGTTGGCGCTGTTGCAAGATCAGCCGGCTGAATCCATCGCTTGATGTGAATTTTGCCACGGGGCCTGAACTGTCGCGGTTCAGGCCTTTTGCTTTTAGTTGGATGTCAAAATGTCAAATATTTCCGCCAAGCCTGTGACGCTGGCCGACTGGCTTGCTCTGCTGGAGTCGCGCCACTTCAAAACCATAGACATGGGCCTGGACCGGGTGGTGCAGGTGAAGGACAGACTTCAGCTGCAATTTGCCTGTCCGGTCATCATGGTTGCCGGCACCAATGGCAAAGGCTCGACCTGCGCCATGCTGGAAGCTATCCTGCTGCGCGCCGGTTACAAGGTCGGCCTGTATATCAAACCGCACTTCCTCGATTTCAACGAGCGCGCGCGCATTGGCGGCGAATCGGCGTCGGATGCGGCCCTGATCGCCAGTTTCGAGGCGGTAGAGGCGCAACGCGGCGACATTTCCCTGACTTATTTTGAGTTCACCACGCTGGCCATCATGCATCTGCTGGCAGCGGCCAAGCTCGATGTGGTGATCCTGGAAGTGGGTCTGGGCGGGCGCCTCGATGCGGTCAATATTGTCGATGCAGATGTGGCTATCGTCACCAGCGTCGATATCGACCATACCGAATACCTGGGCGACACGCGCGAGAAAATCGGTTTTGAGAAGGCCGGCATTTTCCGCGCCGGCAAAGCCGCCATCTGCAGCGATCCGGTGCCGCCGCAATCATTGATCGATCACGCCAATGCGATCGGCGCCGACCTTTGGCTGCTGGGGCGCGATTTCAACTATACCGGCGACAAGCAGCAGTGGAATTACGGCGGCCGCGGCCAGCGCCGCAATTCATTGGGCTATCCCAGCTTGCGCGGCGCCAACCAGTTGCTGAATGCTTCGGCGGCATTGGCTGCGCTGGAGGCGCTGCGGCAGCGATTGCCGGTCAGCGCGCAGGAGGTGCGCAGCGGCTTTGTCATGATGGATTTGCCGGGCCGTTTCCAGGTTTTGCCGGGACAGCCGCTGGTGATCCTGGACGTCGCGCATAATCCGCATGCGGCGGCGACCCTGGCCCAGAATCTCGATAATATGGGCTTTCATCCGTATACCTATGCGGTATTCGGCGCCATGCTGGACAAGGATATCGAGGGCATAGTCGCGCAATTGAAGACACGCATCGATCATTGGTGTCTGGCGGCGTTGCCGCTGCCGCGCGCGGCCACTGGCGAGCAGCTGCAAGAACGCTTGCTGGAGGCCGGTGTCCATCCGGAACACGGGCCGGATGCGCAATCCAGCGTCATGTCCTTCGATTCTCCTGCACAAGCCTATGCAAATGCATTAAGCAGGGCAGGTGAGAATGATAGAATTGTGGTTTTCGGATCGTTCCTGACAGTGGCCGGTGTAATGGCGGCCAGAAAGTCTGGATTTCACTGACGATTTATCAGCGGGTATGCACGGGGTATGCGTGTGAACCGGCTCACTGGCTAGCAAAAAATATCGCATGGGTTTGTTCTCTTTTCTTCGCAAAAACAAGCAGCAAACAGACCCTGACCAGGGCGTTTATCGTTCAAAGGCGGATGCCGGATTCGGCCTTGGCGCGGAGCAGGGCGAACTGCCTCTGCGTGCGCGCAAAGCCAAGGCAAGCAAGGTCGGCAACCAGCCGAATGAAGCGGTAGATCCGGTCCTGCCGGAAAAGAAGCGAGCCCGGCGCCGGCTGGTTGGAGCGGTAGCCCTGGTGCTGGCGGTAGTGATTGTGTTGCCGATGATTCTAGATTCCGAGCCGAAGTCGCTGCCCAACGATATTGCAATTCAAATCCCTTCGCGCGATAAATTGGGCGCAAGCGCAAGTGCCTCGGCCAGCGCGGCGGCATCGGTCAGCAATAGCAGCGGCCTTGATCAACAGGAAGAAATAGTTGATCCGGCCAGCAGCACCCCGGTTGCACCAGCGCCACCGGCAGCGAGCGCAGCCAAACCCGCCGTGGCTGGCAATGCTGCTACAGCGCCGACGCCAAAGGTGGTAGCGGTGGCGCCGCCGGAGGTCGCGCCCAAGCCGGAACCTAAACCAAAGCCCGAGGCGAAGCCAAAGCCTAAAACCGAGCCAAGCCAGGTTGCTGACAAGCATGATGACGCAGCGCGGGCGCAAGCGATTCTGGAAGGACGGGCTGTAGCCGCGCCGGCAGCCGACAAGAAGCCGGGAAAATTCGCGCTGCAGGTGGCAGCACTGGCATCGCAAGACAAGGTCGATGAGCTGCAGGGCAAGCTGAAAGAAGCCGGCATTCATTCATATACTCAAAAAATCCCAACCCAGGCCGGGGATCGCATCCGTATCCGCGTTGGTCCGTTCAACAGCAAGGAAGAGGCTGAAAAAATGCGCGCCAAGCTGACCAGGCTGGGTCTGAACGGCAGTTTGATTCCAGGTTGATAATAAGCTAACGAGCCAGCGAGCGCGTGGCTTGATTTCGGCCGCATAGGGCGCCATATAGGCCACTGATCACAAATATGCAGACAACGATGCGGACAGCGTGACAATTTTCGACTATCTGGTGATATTCGTACTGATCTGCTCGGTCGTGATCAGCACTTTGCGCGGTCTGGTAAGGGAAATCCTGTCGTTGGCAGGTTGGGTCGTGGCCTTGGTGGTCGCCAACGCGTATGGTGAAAATCTGGCAAAATTGCTGCCCGAAGTGATTCCTGGAAATGTAGCGCGTTTAATCGTGGCTTTTCTGGCTTTGTTTATTGGCGTAAGGTTATTAATGATGTTGTTGAGCATGGCGCTGGAAGCCGTGATCAAAGCCAGTGGTCTGGGACTGGTGGATCATGGGCTGGGTGTCTTGTTCGGCGTGGCGCGCGGCCTGGTGATTGTGTTGGCGGTGGTTTTGGTATGTGGTGCTACGGCAATTCCGCAACAGCCTTTATGGCGCGATGCGATGCTGAGCCCGTTGGCGGAGACCGCTGCGCGTACTGTCATACCGTATTTGCCCGGGCAGTTTGCCAGCCATCTGAAGTTTTGAATTCGCTTTACAGGATTTACGTGGAATTTCGCCGGCACGGTACGCCGAAATTTGCATGAATCCCATTGAGTAGTCCCGGATTGTTTATTGTTTAGGAGTCCACCATGTGTGGCATAGTCGGCATCGCTTCCCACAACCCCGCCAATCAGCTCATTTATGACGCCTTGTTGCTTTTGCAGCATCGTGGTCAGGATGCAGCGGGGATCGCTACCAATCACGGCAACGGATTTTTCATGCACAAGGCCAACGGCCTGGTGCGCGACGTCTTCCGCACCCGCAACATGCGCTCGCTGCCAGGCAATTTCGGCATCGGCCAGGTGCGTTACCCGACCGCAGGCACCGCCAGCGCGGAAGAGGCGCAGCCGTTTTACGTCAATGCGCCATTCGGCATCATCCTGGCGCACAACGGCAACCTGACCAACGCCGAGCAGCTGAAAATCGAGATGTTCAAAAACGATAGGCGGCATATCAACACCGATTCAGACACCGAAGTGTTGCTGAACGTGCTGGCGCATGAAATCCAGCAGGCAACGATCGGCTACTCGCTCGATCCTGGCGTCTTGTTCAAGGCCGTGGCAAGCGTCCACAAGCGTGTGCGCGGCTCTTACGCCGTGGTGGCGCAGATTGCCGGCCATGGTTTGCTGGCATTCCGCGATCCGTACGGGATCCGGCCGCTGTGCATAGGCCTCAATGAAAGCGACAAGGGCACTGAGTACGTCATCGCCAGCGAATCGGTCGCCCTGGAAGGCCTGGGTTTCCGCTTCCTGCGCGATGTGATGCCGGGTGAAGCGATTTTCATCGACATCGATGGCCAGATGTACAACCAGCAATGCGCGGACAATCCGACCCTGAATCCTTGCGCCTTCGAATTCGTTTACCTGGCCCGCCCTGATTCGATCATCGACGGCGCGTCGGTGTATGCAACCCGCCTGAAAATGGGCGAGTACCTGGCCGACAAGATCAAGCGCGAATTTCCCGGCGGCGACATCGATGTGGTCATGCCGATTCCCGATTCGTCCCGTCCTGCGGCAATCCAGCTGGCGCTCAAGCTGAATATCGAATATCGCGAAGGCTTCATCAAGAACCGTTACATCGGCCGCACCTTCCTGATGCCAGGGCAGGCAATCCGCAAGAAATCGGTGCGCCAGAAGCTCAATGCCATCGGTTCCGAGTTCAAGGGCAAGACTGTGCTGCTGGTCGACGATTCGATCGTGCGCGGCACCACCAGCCGTGAAATCGTGCAAATGGCGCGTGATTCCGGCGCCAAGCGCGTGATCTTTGCCTCGGCCGCGCCACCGGTCAAGTTCCCCAACGTCTACGGCATCGACATGCCGACCCGCGGCGAGCTGATCGCCTATGGCCGCACCGATGAAGAAGTCTGCCGCGAAATTACCGCTGATGCATTGGTGTATCAGGATATCGACGCCCTCAAGCGTTCGATTTCCGACGTCAATCCTCTGCTGAAGAATTTCGAAGCATCCTGCTTTGACGGCAACTACATCACCGGCGACATTTCGCGCGACTATCTCGACCGCATCGAGTTCGCACGCAATAATCCAAAGCCTGAAAGCGAAGATGCGGTGCGTTCGCAGTTGAATTTGAGCCTGGCGCAAGTTGACTGATTGTCAGGTCGCGAAGTAGGGTGGGCAAGTTCTCTTGCCCGCCCTGCATGCCATGGCTCTCAAACAAGCATTAATCAAATATGACTTCAAGATACGGCTTCACCACCACCATCCTGCACAGCGACCGGCAAAAAACCATCGAGCACGGCGCGCCGCACAAGCCTATCCACACCTCGGTAACCTGGGGTTACAGCGATGCGCGCCAGCTGGCTGAAGTATTCCAGGGCAAGCAGTCCGGTTATCGGTATGGCCGCCAGGGCAACCCGACCGTTGCAGCGCTTGAAGACAAAGTGACAAAAATGGAAGGGGCTTACGCCACTATCTGTTTCGCTTCCGGCATGGCGGCCATCGGTGCGCTGGTGCAAGCGTTGCTGCGCGAAGGCGATCACGTGGTGTCATCGGTATTCTTGTTCGGGAATACCGCCAGCCTGTGGCAAACCTTCGCTGGTCTGGGCGGCAAAGTGAGCATGGTCGACGCCACCGATGTGGCGCAGGTGGAAGCCGCATTGACACCGGCGACACGCATGGTGTTTGTTGAAACCATTGCCAACCCGCGCACCCAGGTTGCCGACCTCAAGCGCATTGGCGCTTTGTGTCGCGACCGCGGTATTTTATTCGTGGTGGATAACACCATGACTTCGCCTTATCTGTTCCAGCCGAAATCGGTGGGCGCCGGGCTGGTGGTCAATTCCCTGACCAAGTCGATCGGCGGCCATGGCAATGCGCTGGGCGGCGCGCTCACCGATACCGGCTTGTATGACTGGAGCCGCTATCCGAATATCCTCGATGCCTACAAACGCAATCCGCAGGTGCAATGGGCCATGGCGCAGATCCGCGCCAAAAGCTTGCGTGACTTCGGCGCATCTCTCGGGCCGGAGGCGGCGCACCATATCGCCGTCGGCGCAGAAACCGTGGCGCTGCGGATGGAGCGCAGCAGCGCCAGTGCGCTGGCTGTAGCGCAGATGCTGGAAGCCGATCCGCGGGTGGCGGCAGTACACTATCCGGGCTTGAAATCACATCCGCAACACGCGTTGGCGGCCGATCTGTTCCGTGCGTCCGGTTATCTGTTCAGTTTTGAATTGAAGCCGGAAATCGATTGTTTCGATTACCTGAACCGCCTGAAATTGGCGATCTCCGGCACCCATCTGGGCGACAACCGCACCCTGGTCATCGCGGTTGCGCATACCATTTTCTATGAGATGGGAGCAGAGCGCCGCGCTGCCATGGGCATCAGCGAATCGCTGATACGGGTGTCGATCGGGATTGAAGATACGGCAGACCTGGTGGAAGATTTCCGGCAAGCGCTGCAGGCTTAGTCTGGCAGGGTTATGCGACGGGGTGGGCACTATGAGTGTGCCCACCCCGTTTGCATTTCAGATGGTGTTGCGGTCCAGCCATTTCGGCAGGTGATGCGGCACAAACGACCTGAACCGCTGCAGCAAGTCCGCGGGCTGCGCTTCCGCTATCAGGATATCCGCCTGCTCGCCTTTCAGGAAGCGTTGCGACACCATGTGCTGGATGAACTGCAGCAAACCGTCGTAAAAACCGTCGACGTTCAGCAAGCCTATCGGTTTCTGGTGGAATCCCAATTGAGCCCAGGTAAATACCTCAAACAATTCTTCCAGCGTGCCGACACCGCCCGGCATGGCGATAAAGCCATCGGACAGGTCGGCCATCATCGCTTTGCGCTCATGCATGTCCTTGACGATATGCAGTTGCGTCAGGCCGTTGTGACCTAGTTCTTTTTTCAGCAATGCTTCCGGGATGACGCCGGTGGCCTGGCCGCCCAGGCGCATGACTTCATCGGCAATAATTCCCATCAGGCCGACATTGCCGCCGCCATACACCAGCGCGATATGCTGTTCGACCATGGCTTGCGCCAGTGCGCGCGCTGCTTGCGCATAGACCGGTGTCGCGCCGGGAGAGGAGCCGCAATAAATGCAGAGAAATTTCATCAGACCGTGCTTTGCAAATATTTGGTCTTCAGTTGTTCAAAATGGACCAGCGTTTCGCCGCGCAGATAGGGTTGCATCAGTGCCAGCACCTGGTAGCAGCCGCTCGCCAGCGCATGTTCCACTACCGCCTGTTCCGTATATTGGCGCGGATTCAGGACGTACTGGTAGGACAGCCAGTAGCTGGCTACCACCACCATGTTGGACGACAGGGCGTCGATCTCGGCCGGGCTGGCATGCAGCGCCTGATCTTCTTGCAAACCATGGCATAACTCTTTGACCACGGCTATCTTGTGACCGAAGATTTCCTTGAAGTGGAGTTCCAGGGTGCGATTGCGAGACAGCAGGTCGTTGAGATCGCGATAGAAGAAGCGATAGCGCCAGATCAGCTGGAACATGTGGTGCAGATAGTGCCAGACGTCGTGCATGGTAGGGCGCTGCCCTTGCGTCATGGCCAGCATGCGGCTGATTTCTTCCTCGAACGTGACGAAAATCGAATTGACGATATCGTCCTTGTTGCGAAAGTGGTAGTACAGGTTTCCCGGCGAGATTTTCATCTCGTCGGCGATGATGGTGGTGGTGATATTGGGTTCGCCGAACTCATTGAAGAGTCGCAGCGACAGATCCATGATTTTTTCGCGGGTGCGACGCGGCGCCTTTTGCTCCATGACTTATTTTCTTTCTGATATCCAGTCCGCAATGCTGTTTTACCAATTGGCAAATATATTCAGTGAAGATTGTATATTGCTTCTTGCCTATCGTCGTTGTTTGCGTCGCTGAAATGATAGTGAACATATTTGCTTGACTCAGCGCGGATCCCTGTTTCCGAGCACACCTAATCAGCGCAGTCGTCCTGCCGCTGTTATAAAATGGCGCGCCTGCTGCCGATATCCCGGCAACGCTTTACATATTCAAAGGTCAGCATGTCAGAGTCTCCTCCGCAACGTCCCGATACCCCATGCGTGGCGGTTTGTTCCACCACTTTCGACGACGTTTGTCGCGGTTGTGGTCGTACCGTTAATGAGGTTGCCCATTGGGTCTTCATGACCGAGGAAGAGAAAACCAAGGTCTGGCAACGGATTACCGCCGAGGGCTATCCACGTCGGCAAGGGTAGTCGCCGATCTCAAGCCGCCAGGATTGTGTTGTTTCCGATCATCAGAATGACTGTAACTGAATGAAAATGATCGGTTTTACGCCGTTCTTTATGTTAAAACTTGCTGTATATTTCGGCGTAAAAACAAGCCTTACCATAAGGGATTGTAAGAAAAGCTTAAAGATAGAGATAGTGCATGATTAATAATATTTCTCTGCGGTATATAGCTTATAATGCCGCGCGAAATGCAAGGATTATGATTGAAATTACGACTGGAATTGCGATCGGCTCAACTCCCAAGATTGCTGGCAGAACATGAAATCGATTTGACGGGCGTTGGAGAATGGTGAGATGAAACTCGGAGGTGTCAGGTTTTCAATTGTAGCTGACGCGGCATGGGCGCCTGGACTGGATACGGCTGCCGCTTGGCTGGCATGGGCCAGCCATCCCTATGTCATTACCGGCAATGGCGAAGCTGCTGTTTCAGCCATGCCTGCCATGTTGCGCCGGCGTGCAGGCGCCATGGGCAAAATGGCATTGGAAGCGGCTTATCGTTGTCTCGACGGCAAGGCCGATGTGCCGACCGTGTTTTGTTCTCGTCACGGCGAGTGCGTGCGCTCGGTAGAGTTGCTGGCCGACCTTGCTCAAGAGCAGCCTCTGTCTCCCACCTCTTTCAGTTTGTCAGTCCATAATGCTGCTGCCGGTTTATTTTCCATCGCTCGTCAGGATCAGGCCAGTCATGCGGCCTTGGCAGCCGGCCACAGTGGCGTAGAACATGCGGTAATTGAAGCCTGCGGCCTGCTTGCGGACGGTGCGGCTGAGGTGTTGCTGGTGGTTTATGACGGTTTTTTGCCTGAGATATTTGAAGAATACCAGGATTGCCGGGAACAGCCATTTGCTTGGGCGTGGTTAATCCAATCCGCGCAGGCAGAACAGCTGGCAAGCGTGGAATCGGGTAGTACCATTTCTCTGTCCTGGTGTGGGCAGGCTGGAGATGAAATGGATGCAATGGAACAAGAGTCAGACAGCGGCCGCCAACCCGCCGGTTTGGAAGTGTTGGCCTTTTATTTACGTCAAGATCCCGAGTTGGTCCGAACCATCGACGGCCGCCGATGGTGCTGGAGGCGTCTTGCTTAAGCGCGCCAATCGCTATTGGCGCGTGCTGGCAACCGGTTTCAGCTTTGTACTGTTTGCCGTCGGCGGCTTGCTCTTGCGTGTCACGGTTTTCCCGGTAATGAATCTGCTTATTTGGGAGCGGCAACTGCGCATATCGGCAGCGCGCCGTGTGATTCGGCTGGCATTTCGCGGCTTTGTCGGATGTATGCGATGGCTGGGCGTGCTGAACTACGAAATTAGCGGACTGGAGCGATTGGAGCGGCAAGGCTTGTTGATATTGGCAAACCACCCGACCTTGATTGACACCGTGTTCCTGATGGCTTTTGTCAAACGTGCGGACTGCATAGTCAAAGACCGGCTCTGGGATAATCCGTTTACGCGCGGGCCGGTCAGCGCCGCCGGCTACATCAGCAACGACCGCGGCAGCGGGCTGATCGAGGATTGCATCAGCTCCCTGCGGCGCGGCAGCAACCTGATTGTTTTTCCGGAGGGCACTCGCACTGACGGTGATGGTCAAATCAGCTTAAAACGCGGTGCCGCCAATATCGCCGTGCGCAGTTTGTCAAATGTGACGCCGGTAGTGATCCGTTGCCTGCCGCCGACTTTGGGCAAGGGCAGCAAGTGGTGGCAGGTGCCGCCGGTAGCGGCGCATTTCAGCATTGAAGTGAAAGAGGATATAGACGTACACGAATTTTTGGCAAAAGCCGGTAGCGAAGTATTGGCAGCAAGGCATTTAACTGCCCATCTGCAAGATTATTTTAGGAAAGAAAGCCAGGGCTATGCAGCAGCTTGAAGAAGAAGTGAAGCAGATCATCATCGATGTTCTGCAGTTGGAAGATATCACTACGGCCGATATCGTCACCGACGCGCCGTTGTTTGTCGACGGTCTCGGCCTGGATTCGATCGACGCGCTGGAGTTGGGCGTGGCGATCCAAAAGCGCTACGGCATTTCATTGTCGGCAGACTCGGCGGAGACACGTAACCATTTTGCATCGGTACGCGCGCTGGCTGCGATGATTGCCAGCAATAGAAAGAAGTGACGGTGTGACATGATATTGACCAATTCCATGAGCAAGGAAGAAATTTACCTGTGGCTGGTGAATGTGTTGCATGAAATGTTCGAAATCGACAAGGAGCAGGTGACGCCGCAAGCCAATCTGTATACGGATCTGGATATCGATAGCATCGATGCGGTGGATCTGGTGGTCAAGCTCAAGCAACTCACCGGCAAGCGCTTGCAGCCCGATGTGTTCAAGGCCGTCCGCACCGTGCAAGACGTGGTCGACGCGCTGGCTGTCCTGCTGGCAGAGGATGGCAAGTAAGACCGCCAGGGATCTTCACACAGGATGCGGAATTTACCCATTATCAGGCGCTTTTTGCCCACCCTGGTCAGCTTGCTGGTCACTTTGCTCTATCCGCTCGCGATCTGGTTCGGACACGGGCGCGTCGAGCCGCGCTTGCTTGCGCTGTTGCTGGTGCTGGCAGCAGCCACCCGTCTGCCGGCCTTGAAACTGAATCGCGCCAGCCGCTGGTGGCTGGCCGGCGCCTTGCTGCTGGCGGCGCTGGCGATATGGAACAATGCATTGCTGCCTTTGAAGCTATATCCGGTGCTGGTCAATCTCGGCATGTTGGCGGTGTTCGCCTACAGTCTGTATGCGCCGCCATCGGTCATCGAGCGCATGGCCCGCCTGAGCGATCCGGCGTTACCGGTCTACGCGATTGCCTATACGCGCCGGGTTACCCAGGTATGGTGCGGTTTTTTCGTCGTCAATGGCACGCTGGCCCTGCTGACCGCCATCTGGGCCTCTGCTGCCGTCTGGTCGTTCTACAACGGCGTCCTGGCTTATGTCCTGATGGGCTGCTTGTTTGCCGCTGAATATCTGGTGAGGATCATTGTCCGGCGCCGTCATCGGCAACTCGCGGCACAGCTGGGTGGGCAAGCGGATGGTCAGCATGTTTAATCCCCCTGATTTGCTGACCTTATTGCGTGCGCTGCCCGGTCACCACCAAGGGCAGGAGCGCCCGTTCGCATGGCGCGACGGCAAGCCGCTCAGCTATGCCTATCTGCTTGCGCAAGTTGCCGCCTGGCGGCGCTTGCTGTCGCGCCAGGCCGGATCGCGCTTCGCCTTGTATTCAAGCGATAGCGCCACCTTTGCCTGCATCTTGCTGGGCGCATGGCAAGCCGACAAGACCATTTATTTGCCGGGCGATGCGTTGCCTGCCACCTGCGCCAATCTGAGTGCGCTGGTAGACGGCTACCTGGGTGAATTCCCGCCCCGATATGCGCCGTTGAGTCTCGATATCGACGACGATAGCCCTAGCCAGACAGCAGCCGAATTCAAAGCCTTGCTGCCGGATTTTCCCGGATTGGTGATTTATACCTCGGGCAGTACCGGCGAACCGCAAGCGGTACCAAAATTTTTGTCTCAGCTGGCCACCGAAGTGGCGTCTCTGGAACAGTTGTTTGGCGACAGGATCGGCAACGCCGATGTCGTCGCAACGGTCTCGCACCAGCATATTTATGGATTACTGTTCAAGATACTGTGGCCCTTGACTAACGGCCGCGCAATACACGCTCAGCAAATCGCTTATCTGGAAGAGCTGCAGCCGCCACCAGGTGGCAAACCAGTCGTCCTGATCTCCAGTCCTGCCCACCTGAGACGGCTGCCTGCCACGTTTGCGCAAGATCAGGCCGCTTCGATACGTGCCATATTTTCATCCGGCGGTCCGTTGGAGGCAGAAATCGCCTTTGCCGCCGGGGCGCTGCTGGGATCGATTCCGCTTGAGGTGTACGGCAGTTCTGAAACCGGCGGCGTGGCCTGGCGCCAACGTGGCGCCGGCGCAGACGACAGCTGGCAAGTGATGCCTGCGATTAGGTGGCGCGTCGCCGCTAACGACAACGTGCTTGAAATCTGCTCGCCCCATTTGCCTGACTCCGATTGGTACGCATTGGCTGATCAGGTGCAGTTTATCGACCCGCAGCGTTTTCGTTTGGAAGGACGCATCGATCGCATCGTCAAGGTCGAAGAAAAACGCATCTCCCTGGACGCATTGGAGCGGCAACTGAAAGCAATGGCGCAGGTGGCAGATGTGCGCGTGTTGTTGCTGGAACAGCCAGAGTCAGGGGCCGAATCGACGTCAGAGTTCAGTCCGCGGCAACGGCAGCGGATTGCCGCCTTCGTTGTGCTGTCCGCTGCCGGCCTGCAGATTCTGGCAACGCAAGGCAAGCTGGCCTTGAATCGCATGCTGCGCAACGGCATGGCGCATGCGGTGGAAGCGGTTGCGCTGCCGCGCAGCTGGCGTTATCTGGACGCGATGCCGGTGAATGCACAAGGCAAGACCACCCGCGCCGATTTGCTGGCGCTGCTGGAATCGCCTGCGCCCGCCAGCTCGGACCTGGCCGAGCTTCCGCGCAAGCCGCTCGTGCGTGTACTGGAACAGGAAACCCATCGCATATTGCTGGAGTTGACCGTGCCGGCCAATCTCCTGTATTTCAACGGCCACTTTGATGGTGCGCCGATTTTGCCTGGCGTGGTGCAACTCGACTGGGCGATCAGCTATGGACGGCAATATTTTGCACTGGCGCCGCATTTCCTCGGCATGCTCGGCTTGAAATTTCAACGGGTGATTTTGCCAGGCGCGGTCGTGCAACTGGAGTTGCTGCACGATCCTCAAAAAAGCAGCCTGGCGTTTCGCATGGCTTCGACGGCCGGGCAGCATGCCAGCGGCCGCGTCACGTTTGGGGGCAGCCATGCAGCAAGCTGAAATGATGCCTGCATTGAATCCCGCGCATGAGGTCGGACATGAAGCCGCCCAATTCAGGCCATGCGCGCTTATCCCGGTCTACGACCATGAACACGCCATCGGCACGGTGCTGGCGGCAGTACTGGCGCACGGCTTGCCTTGCATATTGGTAGACGATGCCAGTTCAGCCTCGTGCGCGGCGGTGCTTGATGAATTGGCCGCCGCTCATCCGCAGCGGGTCACCTTGTTGCGCCATGCCGCCAATCGCGGCAAGGGCGGGGCGGTGTTGACGGCTGTCCGGCATGCTGCCGCCGCAGGTTACACCCATGCGTTGCAGATCGACGCCGACGGCCAGCACTGCACTGACGACATCCCGCGGTTTTTGCAGCAGGCCGCTGCCCAGCCGCAAAGCTTGATTGCCGGTTGTCCGCAATATGACGACAGCGTGCCGTCGGTGCGTTTCTATGGGCGCTATCTGACGCATGTCTGGGTCTGGATCAATACCCTGTCGTTGGATATCAAGGATTCGATGTGCGGATTCCGGGTCTATCCCTTGCCGTCCTTGATGCACCTGACGCAGCGTAAACAACTCGGCGCGCGGATGGATTTCGATACCGAGGTACTGGTGCGTTTGCACTGGGATGGCGTGCCGGTCGTCAATCTGCCGACTCGCGTGACTTACCCCATGGACGGCGTGTCGCATTTTCGGGTTGGTCTCGACAATGTGCTGATCTCGCGTATGCACGCGACCTTGTTTTTTGGCATGCTCATACGCGCGCCGCGCCTGCTGGCGCGCCGTCTGTGGCTGGCGCGAGGCCGGTCATGAGCGCCAGCCAACATCATTGGGCACAGATCAACGAAGCCAGCTTTGTGGGCGGCATGCGGCTATTGTTCGGGATCTACCGGATCGCCGGCCGCTGGCCGTTTCGCGTGGTTCTGTACCCGGTGCTGGGCTGGTATGTGCTGAGCAAGCCGGCCGCCCGCCGCGCTTCCATGCTTTATTTGCAACGGCTTTGCGATTTCAATCCGGCCGTGGCCAGGCTCAACCGGATTCGACCGGACTGGCGCGGGGTGTTCCAGCATTTTGCTGCTTTTGCCGAAAATATCCTCGACAAGATGTTGTTGTGGGGCGGTTTGTTCAAGACGGCGGACGTAGTTTCGTTCGGCCGCGAGCAGATGCAGGAAAGCATACAGGCGCAGCGTGGCGGTTTGCTGATTTGTGCGCATCTGGGCAATCTTGAGTTATGCCGGGTGCTGTCGCGCCAGCGTCATGCGTTGCGGATTACGGTGCTGGTGCATACCAAACACGCCCAGGCGTTTAACCGGCTGCTGGCAACACTTGATCCGGACAGCCAGTTGAACCTGATGCAGGTAACTGAGATGACACCAGCTACCGCCATGCTGTTGGCGGAGAAAGTAGGGCGCGGCGAATTTGTCGCGATTGCCGGCGATCGCATCCCGGTGGCGGCCGTGCCGCGCGTGGCATGTGCCTCATTCCTGGGTGAAACGGCGGCCTTTCCGGTCGGCCCTTATGTATTGGCCAGCGTGTTGCAGTGTCCCGTCTACCTGCTGTTCTCAATGACAAAAAACGGCCGTTCCGAATGTCATTTCGAATTGTTTCGGGAAGCGATTCAATTGCCGCGCAAGAGTCGCGATCAAGTCCTCCATGAACTGGCCGCCGCCTATGCGGCAAGGCTCGAGCATTTTTGCTTAAAAGCCCCGCTGCAGTGGTTCAATTTTTACGATTTCTGGCATTTATCCGGGTACAAAGATGCATCCCACTGAACTGAAAGACTTGTCTGGCATGGCACAGCCGGCGCCGGCGCAACGCGCCGTCCGTTTTGATCAAGGCCGATTAACGATTGAAGACATTGTCGACATCGCTGCGGGGTCGGGCAAGGTCGTGCTGTCCGATGACGCGGCATTCCGCGCCGCGATTAGCCGCGGCGCCGACTTCCTCGATCGCCTGCTACGTGAAGACGGCACCATTTACGGCGTCACCACCGGTTATGGCGACTCCTGTACCGTCACCGTCCCGCCCGAACTGATCGCTGAATTGCCGCATCATTTGTACACCTATCATGGCTGCGGTTTGGGTGAATTGTTTAGCCCGGCGCAAACGCGGGCCATCATGGCGGCGCGGCTGGCTTCGCTCAGCAAAGGGTATTCCGGCGTCAGCGTCGGTTTGCTGGAACAGATCGCCCGCTTGTTGAAAGAGGATTTGTTGCCCTTGATCCCGTCCGAAGGATCGGTCGGCGCCAGCGGCGACCTGACGCCGCTGTCCTACCTGGCTGCCGTGCTGTGCGGCGAACGGGAAGTGTGGCGCAACGGCGTCAAGGTCGGCGCCGCCGAGGCCCTGGCGGCAGCCGGTATTACGCCGCTGCGCCTGCGGCCGAAAGAAGGGCTGGCGATCATGAACGGCACCGCGGTAATGACGGCTCTGGCTTGCCTGGCCTACGACCGCGCGCAATACCTGGTGCGCATCGCCACCCGGATTACGGCCATGGCGAGTTTCGCTTTGGACGGCAACGCCCATCATTTCGACGCCACTTTGTTTGCCGTCAAGCCGCACGCCGGCCAGCAGCAAGTGGCCGCCTGGCTGCGCCAGGATTTGCCGGTAGACGACGCCCCGCGCAATCAAAAGCGTTTGCAGGATCGCTACTCCATCCGTTGCGCGCCGCACGTGATAGGCGTGTTGGCGGATGCTCTGCCGTGGATGCGAGAGTCGATTGAAAACGAATTGAATAGCGCCAACGACAATCCGATCATCGACGCTGAAAATGAGCGCGTGCTGCACGGCGGCCATTTCTACGGCGGCCACATCGCGTTCGCCATGGACAGCATGAAAAACGCAGTCGCCAATGTCGCCGATTTGCTTGATCGGCAAATGGCTTTGCTGGTCGATAGCCGTTACAGCCATGGCTTGCCGGCCAATTTATCCGGCGCCGAAGGACCGCGCGCCAGCATTAACCATGGCTTGAAGGCCTTGCAAATCAGCGCCTCTGCCTGGACCGCCGAAGCGCTCAAGCAGACCATGCCGGCCTCGGTATTTTCGCGTTCTACCGAATGCCACAATCAAGACAAGGTCAGCATGGGCACGATTGCCGCCCGCGATTGCCTGCGCGTATTGCAACTGACCGAACAGGTAGTGGCCGCGCTACTGATCAGCGTGCGCCAGGGTGTTTGGCTACGCTCCCGGCTGGACGGCGCCGCGCAACCGCAACAGAACCTGCAGCAGATGATGGAAGTGCTGGCGGCCGACATTGCCGTGATACGGGAAGACCGCATGCTGGAACCGGATCTGCGCCGCCTGCTGGAGCGCATCCGCTGCAAGCAATGGCAGTTGTACGAGTAAGGCCATGACTAATATACCTACCAAAGAGCGCTGGTCGGCCGAGGTCGAATTGCAAGTGCAATTCTTTGATCTCGATCCGATGCAGATCGTCTGGCACGGCAACTATGTCAAGTACCTGGAAGTAGCGCGCTGTGCGCTGCTGGATAGATTGGATTACAACTATCCGGAAATGCAGGCATCCGGCTACTCCTGGCCGATCATCGATTTGCACCTGCGCTACGCCCATCCAGCCACGTTCGGGCAGCGCATCAAGGTGCGCGCCAGCGTCATCGAGTGGGAAAATCGCCTCAAGATCGCATACGTGATTACCGACAGCGTCAGCGGCCAGCGTCTTAGCCGTGGCACCACCACGCAGGTCGCGGTGGATATGGCGACACACGAAATGTGTTTCGCGTCGCCGCCTGTGTTATTTAAAAAAATAGGAATTGAGCAAGCATGAAACGAAGTCTCGCCGTCGTCTTGTTAACCATGCAGTTAGCCGCTACCGCCATGTCGGCGCTGGCTGCCGCACCTGTGGAAAAAATCCAGTCGATGCTGGCGCGGCCGCCGATCTTGTGCGGGCGCTTCGATCAAAGCAAGCAACTGGTCGGCATCAAGAAACCGTTGCTGTCGAATGGACGGTTTTGCGTGGTGAACGGCAAGGGCGTGCTGTGGCGCACCTTGCAGCCGTTTCCCAATACGCTGCGCCTGAAGCGCGACGAGATCGTGCAAATGCAGGGCGGCCGGGTTGCCATGCGCATGGACGCCAAGCAAGAACCGGTAGTGAGGATGATTAACAGCGTGCTGTTTTCATTGCTGGCCGGCGATCTCAGTCAGCTGGAAACCCTGTTTGAACTGGATGGCAGCGTGCAGGGCAATAGCTGGAAAGTAGCGTTGACAGCACGCCAACCGGCGCTGGCCAAGGCCATCGGTACGCTGGCCCTGACCGGCGGCGCTTATGTCAAGACCGTGACGATTAACGAAGCGAGCGGCGATCACACTGAAATCAGTTTCTCCGCCCTGCAAAGCGGCAGCAGCGCGATGACTGCTGAAGAAGGGGCGGCATTTGAATGATTCCGGCCATGACCGCAGCGTAAAAGCCAGTTGGCCGAAGCGCATGGCGCTGATATGGGCCTTGGCGGTTGCTTTGCTGCTGGCGCACAACGGCTATCTGTGGCTGGTCAAAGGCGTGGTGCCGGATACCGACATCCTGGCGCTGTTGCCGGTCGAGCAGCGCGATCCGGTGCTGCAACAGGCATTCACGCACATGGTCGACGCCGCCCAGCAACGCGTGATCGTGCTGGTCGGCGCCGCTGACTGGGAGCATGCCCGCGCCGCTGCCGACGCCTACAACGGGGTGCTGTCCAAGCATCCGGCTTTGCTGCAGACCGGGGTTCAACTGTCGGCGCAAAACCAGCAAGACTGGCTGGCGCCGTCGCAACAGATGCGGCTCAGCTTGCTGACACCAGACCAACAAACAAAGCTGCGTGAGCAAGCGCCCAAGTATTGGGTCGACACCGCGCTGCAGCAGTTGTATAGCCCGTTTTCCGGCCCCAAGCTGGGTGCCTGGCAAGACGATCCGTTCGGCTTGTTCAGCGGCTGGGTGCAAGCCCGGGCGCAAGAAACGACGGTGCGTCCGCGCGACGGTTATTTGTTCGTCGAGGACAAAGGCCGTCCTTACATCGTGCTGCTGATGAATTTGCAGCAGCCGGCATTCTCCATGGCGACCCAGCAGGCGGTGTTACCGTTGCTGGAGCAGGCTGGCAAAGCTGCACGGCAGGCGGTGCCGGCGGTCGAGCTGATCAGCGCCGGGGTGGTCTTGCATGCGGGAGCCGGCAGCGCGCAAGCCAGCCGGGAGATGTCAACCATCGGCATCGGCTCCTTATTGGGTATCGTACTGCTGATGTGGCTGACCTTCGGCTCATTGCGGCCGATAGCGTTGATCATGCTGTCGATAGGCATCGGCTGCATGGCAGCTTTTTCTCTGTGCTGGATGATTTTCGGCCAAGTGCATTTGCTGACGCTGGTGTTCGGCGCCAGCCTGATCGGCGTGGCCCAGGATTACGGGATATATTTCTTATGCAGCAGGGTTTCGGTAGACCGGTCGCTGGGGTCATGGCAATTGCTGCGGCGCCTGTTGCCAGGCCTTGCATTGACCCTGGCCGCAGCGGTGATCGGTTACATCGGCCTGGCGCTGACGCCGTTTCCGGGCTTGCGCCAGATGGCCTTGTTCTCGGTGCTGGGTTTGGTGTTTGCCTGGCTGACCGTGATTTTCTGGTTTCCGGCCCTGTTGACTGCGAATACCCTGAAAAGCTCTTCTTTTGCCGCTTGGGTCGGCCAGACCCGCCGGCATTGGCCGTTGCTGGGCTTGAACCGCGCCTCCGCGCTGGCGGCGCTATTGTTCGGTATTCTTGCCGCGGCCGGCATAAGCCGGTTGACGGTGAACGACGATATCCGATCCTTGCAGACACCGCCGAAAGCACTGCTGGCGGATCAGATCAAGCTAGGGAAATTGCTGGATGCGCCGACGCCGGTGCAGTTTTACCTGGTGCGCGGCGCCAGCGCGGAACAGGTATTGCAGCGTGAGGAAGCACTCAAGCAGCGGCTGGAACCTTTGATTGCCAAACACTTGATCAGCGGCTATCAGGCGATGTCTAACTGGGTACCGTCGATGCGAGAACAAGCCGCGAATCGCGCTTTGGTCACACAGGCCTTGCTGGCTGCGGACGGTCCGTTGCAGACACTGGCTGCGCAACTGGGTGAAGATGACGCCTGGGTCGCGCAAATGCGCGGCCGGGCACTTGGCGCGGCTAACGCCAATGGCGGCCACGATCTTACCCCGGCTGAGTTTTTGAAGAGCGCGGCCAGCGAGCCGTCGCGCCATCTCTGGTTGGGGACGGTAGAAGGCAAGGGTGGTCAAGGCAGCGTCTACGCCAGCATCGTCGCTCTGCGCGGGCTTGATAATTATGGCAACCTGCCCATCTTGAAGCAGGCTGCCGCGCAGCTGGACGGGGTGTCATGGGTCGATAAGGTCAGCGAAATATCTTCAGTGCTAGCTCACTACCGGCAATATATGGGGTGGGTATTGCTAGGGGCCTATGCTGCAATCTACCTGCTGCTATTTACCCGCTATCGCAGTGCGGCCTGGCGCGTACTGACGCCGCCGGCCGTCGCCAGTATTGCTACTCTGGCCATGCTCGGTCTGCTGGGGCAGCCGTTGCAACTGTTTCATGTGCTAGCGCTGATGCTGATTCTCGGCCTGGGCGTGGACTACGGAATTTTCTTGCAGGAACAAAACATGCAACGCGATCGCTTCGCCTGGCTCACGGTCGGTTTGTCGGCCGCGAGCGCCTTGTTGTCGTTCGGTCTGCTGGCGTTGTCCGGCACGCCGCCGCTGCATGCATTTGGATGCACGATGCTGATAGGAATTGCAATTGTCTGGTTGATTGCGCCATGTTTTGGCCAGGATTTTGACCAGGATTTACAACAAGGAAAAGAAGAAAAAAATGCAAACAACAGTTGAACCAAGAGTTGAGCAGTGTGATGTGCTGATCATTGGCGCCGGCCCGGCTGGTTCGGTGGCGGCGGCCTTGTTGCTGCAGCAAGGGCGGCAAGTGCTGGTGCTGGAACGGGAGCAGTTTCCGCGGTTTAGCATAGGCGAAAGCCTGCTGCCGCAAAGCATGGAATATCTGCAGCAGGCCGGTATGCTGCAAGCCGTGGTGGAAGCCGGTTTTCAATACAAGAACGGCGCCGCTTTTGTGCGCGGAGAGCGCTATACGGATTTCGATTTCCGCGACAAGCATTCTGCCGGCTGGGGCACCACCTACCAGGTACAGCGCGCCCGGTTTGACCAGGTGCTGGCCGATGAAGCTGAGCGCCAGGGCGCGCAAGTGCGCTATCAGCACACCGTCACGGCATTTGATGCCGATGCAGAAAAACCGCGGGTTACCGTGCGCCATGCGGACGGCTCGGAATATGTGGTGGAAGCGGGGTTTGTACTGGATGCCAGCGGTTTCGGGCGCGTATTGTCGCGCTTGCTGGATTTGGAAACGCCATCGAATTTTCCGGTGCGCGGCGCCATTTTCACCCATATCGAGGATGGCATCGATGCAGCCGGTTTCGATCGCAACAAGATCCGCATTACCGTGCATCCGGAACATTGCAATGTCTGGTACTGGCTGATTCCTTTTGCCGGCGGCCGCTGTTCCATCGGCGTGGTCGCCGAAACGGCTTTCCTGGACCAATTCAAGGGCAGCGAGAGCGAACGCCTGCAGATGCTGGTAATGCAAGATCCGGCATCGCGCGCCTTGTTGAAGAATGCGCGCTGGGATACGCCGGCCCGTCAGATTGTCGGTTATTCGTCCAACGTCAAATCGCTCTGGGGCAGAGGTTATGCCTTGCTCGGCAATGCCGGGGAATTCCTCGACCCGGTGTTTTCTTCCGGCGTCACGATCGCAGTCAAGTCCGCCAGCCTGGCCGTCGCCGCCTTGCAACGTCAGTTTGACGGCATCGCGGTCGATTGGGAAAAAGAATATGCGGTTCCGCTGAAAAAGGGCGTCGATACTTTCCGTACCTTTGTCGATTCCTGGTACTCGGGCGGATTCCAGAAAGTCATTTTTTATGAACAACAGCAGCCGGAGATACGTCGCATGATTGCCGCGATCCTGGCCGGCTATGCCTGGGACGACAGCAATCCGTATGTAAAGGAAAGCAAGCGTCGCCTGAGTATTTTGGAGGAGATATGCAGTTGAGTTCGCCTGGCCGCGGCGGCTGGCAGGGCCTTGGCTTGCGATGTTGCGCGCTGGCGGCGGTGCTCGCATTGGCCGCCTGTGCCACCACACCGGCATTGCAAGCGCCGGCACGGCTGGGGTTGAAGCTGGCGCCGGCGAGCCTGGGCGCCAATATCAGCTTGCAACAGCATTTGACGGTCGAACGCAATGGCCGCATCGACCAGCTCGATGCAGCGGTGGAAGTCGATCAGCAGCAATTCAATATGGTCGGCCTGGCGTTTGGCCAGCGTGTCCTGAGTCTGCATTATGATGGACAGACTGTGCAGTCCTGGCGTCATCCTTTGTTGCCATCGCAGGTGCGCGCTGAGGATGTGCTGGAAGACACGCAATTGACGCTGTGGCCGCTGGCGGCAATCCGCCAGGCGTTGCCCGCAGGCTGGACCATCGAACAACAAGGGTTGCAGCGCACGCTGCTGCTGCAAGGAGAGCCGGTAATGGTGATCAACTACAGCAGGCCGACGCCATGGGATGGCAAAGTGGAACTGAATAACCTGCGCTATCACTATCGCCTGACGATTGAATCGGTCAGCGATACTGCTGCCGATGACCCGGTTTCACCCAACCCTGCCGCACCGACCGCGGCGCCATAATCATGCTTTATCTCAATCAACTCGGCATGATTTGTCCGCTTGGTGACAACCACGCAGAGATCAGCCGCCGCCTGTTTGCCGGCGATAGCGGCGTCGCCATGACGCCGCGCTATTCGCAATCACGGGAGCGGGAACTGGCGCTGGGTTGCGTGGAGACTGTTCTGCCGGACAGCGGCATGCTGCCGCTGGGCCAGCGCAGCCGCAATAACCAGCTTGCATTGGCGGCGCTGGCGCAGATCCGGCCGCAAGTGGACGCGGCCATACGGCAGTTTGGTGCGGACCGGGTGGCGATCGTGCTCGGCACCAGCACCTCCGGCATCGCACAGAGCGAAGCAGCGTTTCGCTATCGGCTGGCAAACGGCGGCTTCCCTGCTGATTTTGGCTATGCGCAGCAAGAAATGGCTTCGCCGGCGGCGACGCTGGCATCGGTGCTGGGCGTGACCGGGCCCGCCTACGTGCATTCCAGCGCTTGCGCGTCGAGCAGCAAGGCGATGGCCAGCGCTGCCCGTTTGATTAACATGGGACTATGCGATGCGGTTCTGACCGGCGGGGTTGATTCTCTGTGCGCCTTCACCGTGGCCGGATTTGCCGCACTGGAGTCGGTCAGTGCTGCGCGCTGCAATCCGTTCAGCGCCAATCGTAACGGCATCAATATCGGCGAGGGCGCAGCCTTGTTCTTGATGAGCAAGGTTGAGGCAGCCGTGAGCTTGCGCGGCTGGGGCGAATCGTCGGACGGGTATCATATTTCAGCACCGGATCCTTCCGGCGCGGGTGCCCGCAGCGCAATGGAGCAAGCGCTGGCGCGCGCGGGCGTGAGGCCGAAACAAATCGATTATATCAACCTGCATGGCACTGCTACCGTGCAAAATGATGCCATGGAAGGACGGGCGGTTGCCGCCATATTCGCTGACCATGTGGCGCTAAGCTCGACCAAACCTTTTACCGGCCATGCGCTGGGAGCAGCCGGTGCGCTGGAGGCCGGCCTATGCTGGCTGGCAATGCAAGACAATAATCCGCAGGGCCGGCTGCCGCCGCATTTGTGGGATGGCGTCAGCGATCCTGGCTTGCCGCAGCTTAATCTGCAGCCCGTCGGCGCTCGCCTTGGACGGCCATTGCGTTTGGCTTTGAGTAATTCTTTTGCATTTGGCGGCGCCAATGCAAGTTTGCTGCTGGGACGTGAATGATGAATCAATCAAGCATGAGTCAATCGGGCCCGGATCAGCCGGGTGCGGTCGAGACCCTGGATATCCGGCGTTTTCTGCCGCACTCCGGCGCCATGGTCTTGCTGGACCGGCTGCTGGAAGCCGGGCCGGAAGAGTTGCTGGCTGAGACGGCCATCCGCCCGGACAGCATGTTTTGCGACGGCCATGGCGTGCCCGGCTGGGTCGGCGTCGAATATATGGCGCAGGCGATTGCCGCCTACGCCGGGCATACCGCACAGTTGCGCGGCGAGCCGGTGAAAATCGGCTTCTTGCTGGGAACCCGGCGCTATGAAAGCAGTTGTCCCGTTTTTGCTGTCGGCAGCCTGCTGAAAATACATGTGAAAAGAATACTGCAGGCAGACAATGGGATAGGATCGTTCGAATGCCATATCCATGCCGGCAGTCAGCAACTGGCGAGCGCCACCATTACCGTGTTTCAGCCGGCTGACGCGGCTGTTTTTCTTGAGGGAAGTAGCGAATGACGTTGGAATTGAACAGGGCGGACTCCCCGGCTGCCCGCCTGAACAAGAGCGTGCTGGTCACCGGTTCCAGCCGCGGGATCGGCAAGGCGATTGCATTGCGGCTGGCGCGCGAAGGTTACGATATCGTCTTGCATTGCCATCAACGGCGCGAGGCCGCAGATGCCGTGGCGCTGAGCGTGCGCGAGCTGGGCGTGCAAGCGCGTGTCTTGCAATTTGATATAGGCGACCGCCAGGCCAGCGCCGCCGCCTTGCTGGCAGACGTCGAGCAACACGCTTGTTATTACGGCGTGGTGTGCAATGCCGGTGTGGCGCGCGACAACGCTTTTCCCGCCATGCCGGGAGAGGATTGGGATCTGGTGCTGAAGACCAACCTGGATGGTTTCTACAATGTCCTCAATCCCTTGGTGATGCCGATGGTGCAGCGGCGCGCGGCGGGCCGTATCGTGACCTTGGCTTCGGTATCTGGATTGATAGGTAATCGCGGACAAGTCAACTACAGCGCCGCCAAGGCGGGGATTATCGGCGCCACCAAAGCGCTGGCGATCGAGCTGGCCAAGCGTAACATCACGGTCAATTGCGTCGCGCCCGGCTTGATAGAAACCGACATGATCAATGAGCTGCCGTTGGACGAAGCACTCAAATTGATTCCTGCGCGCCGCGTCGGCAAACCGGAGGAGGTGGCGGCGACGGTAGCATTCCTGATGCATGCCGATGCCGCATATATCACGCGCCAGGTGATTTCGGTCAACGGAGGCATGGCATGAGCGGCGGCATGAGTAGCAGCGTGAACAATACGGCGGCAGTACGGCGGGTAGTAGTGACCGGCATGGCCGGCATCAGCCCGATCGGTAACGACTGGAGCAGCATTCGCGCGCATCTCGGCAGTTATCGCAACGCCATAGTACGGATGGAAGACTGGGCTGGTTACGATGGCTTGAACACCCAGTTGGGCGCTCCTGCCGTGGAATTCGCATTATCCGATCGCTATAACCGCAAGAGCATGCGCAGTATGGGAAGGGTGGCGTTAATGGCGACCCGCGCCAGCGAGCTGGCCTTGATCGACGCCGGCCTGATTGACGATCCTGTGTTGAAAAGCGGCGCTTGCGGCATCGCCTACGGTTCTTCTGCCGGTACGCCAAAGGCGATTGGCGATTTTGGCCGGATGATGGACGAACGCAGCACGCGCGGTATCAACGCTACTACCTATATCAAAATGATGGCGCATACGGCGCCGGTCAATATCGGCGTGTTTTTTGGCATTACCGGCCGGGTTATCACCACTTCCAGCGCCTGCACTTCCGGCAGCCAGGGGATAGGCTATGCCTATGAAGCGATCCGTAGCGGCCGCCAGCAAATCATGGTCGCCGGCGGCGCCGAGGAATTATGCGCTACCGAAGCAGCGGTATTCGATACGCTGTTTGCCACCAGCGTGCGCAATGACACGCCAGCCTTGACGCCGCGTCCATTTGACAGCAGCCGCGACGGTTTGGTGATCGGCGAGGGCGCCGGCAGCCTGATTCTGGAGGATTTCGAGCATGCGCGTGCCAGGGGCGCAAAGATGTACGCTGAAATCGTCGGTTTCGGCACCAATAGCGACGGCTGTCACGTCACCCATCCGAACGCCGACACCATGCAAGTCGCGATGACGCTGGCGCTGGCCGATGCCGCATTGCCGGCAGAGGCGATCGCTTATATCAATGCCCATGGCACCGGTACCGAACAGGGCGATATTGCGGAATCTCACGCGACCGCCGCCGTATTCGGCCGGCATACGCCGATCAGCTCGCTCAAGAGCTATACCGGACACACACTAGGCGCTTGCGGCGCTCTGGAAGCCTGGATCGGCATCGAAATGATGCGCTCCGACTGGTTTGCGCCGACCATCAATCTGAAGCAAGTCGATCCACACTGCGCCGAGCTGGACTACATTGTCGATCAGGGCCGCAGCTTGCAATGCGAATATTTCATGTCGAATAATTTTGCGTTTGGCGGCATCAATACATCGTTGATTTTCAAACGCCTGGATTAAAATGCCATCCGCGGTCATCCTGCTGCACAACGCCAATCAGCTGGCGGACGATGACCGCGACCGTTTCCTTGCCTGTTTAAGTACAGAGGAGGTGTTGCGTTACCAGCGCTTCCTGCGGCCGTTGCGCCAGCGTGAATTTTTGCTGGGGCGGATATTGCTGCGTTTCGCCGTCGCCCGCCTTGCCGGCGTCGCAACTGACGCCGTGTGCGTCACCGAGCGCAAGAACCAGGCGCCATTGGTGCAGCTGCCGGCCACGAGCGCCACGCCTCCGCACTTCAGTTTGTCTCACAGCCGCGGCTGGGTAGCTTGCGCCGTCAGCGCCGATACAGCGTTGGGTCTCGATATAGAGACGCTGGATGCCGAGCGCGACGTCGACGCCATCGGCCGCGCCGCTTTTTCCGTGGCCGAGAGCAATTGGTTGGCCAGCCGTCCTGCCGGCGATAAAGTGGCGGACTTCTATACCTTGTGGAGCAGCAAAGAGGCAATCTTCAAACTGATGTCGGCTCAGGCGGGCGGCGCTGCACCGCCTGATCAAGTAGCCGCCGGCGTATGCTTGCGATCGGGGCCAGGGTGGCATGCCCGCACGTGGTCGCAACAAGGCCTGGCAATGACGCTATGCAGCGGCGATCGCTTGCAATCGGTAGCGCGGATTTGCCTGCGCGGCGCTACGCCGTCGGCTTGGTCGCAGCAGTTAAGTTAGCCTTGTTGCATCTCCCATCGGCTGTATTTCACCGGGCTCAATAATCATGCCTAAAAACAACACTTCGCTAAACATTGCAAAAAATACACTTTCTTAATGGACGAAGTCTTGCAAGAGTGTTAAATTTGCGCCCTGACAACTTTCCGGGTTGAAATGTCAACTCGAAGATGGTCGGTAAACACCGCTGATTCTTCAGCTATTTTTTTTCTTATTGTCGATTGCCCCTATGGGGAGATGTGGAGATGAGCCCTTGAAACAAATTAGATTGATTCCGATCCTGGCGGCCGGCGCGCTGCTGTCCGCATTGGGTGGTTGCGCCACCGAGAGCTCCAACGCGCTGCCGGTGCAGAAGGTAGAGACTGCCAACAAGCCATACAATGGCGCGCGCACCCTGATCGCAGTGGGTAAATTCGATAACCGTTCCAGCTATATGCGCGGCATCTTTTCCGACGGCGTCGATCGCCTTGGCGGACAAGCCAAGACCATTCTGATCACGCATCTGCAGCAAACCAATCGCTTCAATGTCCTGGATCGGGACAATATGGAAGAGATCAGGCAAGAGGCTGCGCTGAAGAAGCAGGCGCAGGCTCTGAAGGGGGCCGATTTTGTCGTCACCGGCGACGTCACCGAGTTTGGCCGCAAAGAAGTCGGCGATCAGCAACTGTTCGGTATCCTCGGCCGCGGCAAGACACAGACCGCTTATGCCAAAGTCAACTTGAACATTGTTAACATCAAGACTTCCGAAGTGGTGTATTCCATCCAGGGCGCTGGTGAATACAATCTGGCTGCGCGCGAGATCATCGGTTTTGGCGGCACCGCCAGCTACGACTCCACGCTGAACGGCAAAGTGCTTGACCTGGCGATGCGTGAAGCCATCAATAAGCTGACCGCCGCTATCGACTCCGGCGCTTGGCAACCTGCTAAATAATAACAACCCGGAACTTGCCAAATATCATGAAGAACAAATTTGCAAAACGGCATGCTTTGCCATTTGCCTTGACGGCCTGCGCCTTGCTGGCAGGCTGCAATACACCGCCTAAACCGCTTTATCAGTGGGAGAGTTATCAACCGCAGGTCTATGAATACTTCAAGGGACAGGCTTCGGTAGAGCAGGTGACAGTCCTGGAGCGGGATCTGCAAAAAATCCGTGCCACCGGGAGCAAACCGCCGCCGGGATATCACGCTCAGCTGGGAATGTTATATGCCAGCCTGGGAAAAGACGAGCAAGTGGTGCAAGAATTCCAGACAGAGAAAGAACTGTTTCCGGAATCGTCGACTTACATGGATTTCTTAATGAGAAAATTCAAAAAATAAGAGGGTGGACATGTTAGAAAAGATTCTGAAATCAGTTGTTTGCTTGTCGGTGGCGATTCTGGCTGCGGGTTGCGCCGCACCGGTCAAGCAACTTGACTATACGGCGTTCAAGCAAAGCCGCCCTAAAACCATCTTGATATTGCCGCCGCTGAATGAGTCGCCGGATGTCAAGGCGACATACGGCATGCTGGCGCAAATGAGCTATCCCTTGGCCGAGGCTGGTTATTACGTGTTGCCGGTGGCGCTAGTCGATGAAACGCTCAAGCAAAACGGCATGACTGCGGCGGCAGACAGCCATGCTATCGCGCCGGCTAAATTGCAGGAGATCTTCGGCGCCGATGCAGCGCTGTACGTCACTATCAGCAAATACGGTTCGGTTTATACGGTGCTTAACAGCGCCGTGGTGGTAACCGCCAATGCCAAGCTGATGGATTTGAAAAGCGGAGCCCTGTTGTGGTCCGGCACCGCCAGTGCTTCCAGCGCTGAAGGAAGCAATAATGGTGGCGGCGGTCTGATCGGGGCGCTGGTTGCTGCCGCCGTCAATCAAATCGTCAACAACGTTACCGACAGAGGGTTCACCATTGCCGGCTTGACCAGCCAGCGATTATTGTCGGCTCAACAGCCGAACGGCATCCTGTATGGTCCGTATTCGCCGAAATACGGTACTGACTGATGTGACTGATGTAACCCGCATGACCATGCCAAGGTTTGGCATGGTCATGCGGCTTTCAAATTTGAATTTTCAAATCTCCAGCCTATGTATTTGCGGTACTTCCTGCGGCATTTTCTGCAATGCTTCCGCCTGACGCTGGCTGCGACTGCTTAGTCCCGATATCTCTCAGAGTTTATTCAAGCGTTTTGCGTTGGCTGTGGCCCGCGCATGGATCGGATGCAACCCGGTTTGGGCAATATTCGCCAGCGAAGTGTTGAACTGCGACACCGCCTCGGCAGAGTTGCGGATGGTGTCATGCGCCAGCTTGCTCTGCCGGCGTCCCGACTGATGCAGCGTGCTGCTGCTGGCCACCGCTGCCAGGTTGACGGCGCCGTCCAGCATGTGCTGTATCGCCAGGCTGGCAGCTTCCTGGTGCAAGCTCATTATCCGAATCGCCATGGCGTGCACCGACTCCGCTGCCGCTTCCATTTTTTCCTGGCCCATCAGCGTGAATTCATGGCGGTCGCGTTGGCTTGGCGCCGGCCCGGCCAGCGCCATTTGGGCGGTGCGATGGCCGATCACTTGCGCGGAGGCGTTCATCATTTCCCCGGTTTTGAACAACAAGTCGGTCCAGTCATTAAGAGGGATAGGGCTGGCGGCGAGAGCGTTGCGGACTCGGTACGATTTCATGGGGACTCCTTGATCGTCTGAACAGGTGAATTGATTGAACGGCGGTCTTGCCGCAGGACGTTACGCCTGTCTGATGCAGGTCGGCAGTGGTTCAGCTTTGACTCTTGTGCCGTTTGGAGACGCTTACTGATGCAGCGTATGTAATGTAGTCTTGATAGCGCTAACAATACCTGTTTTTCCGCGTCTGCTGTGAATTTTGTGCGGCGCTGCAACATAATTTTACAATTCAACGATTTGCATGCTGA
Organism: Collimonas sp. OK242; assembly: GCF_900107095.1. Taxonomy (GTDB): domain Bacteria; phylum Pseudomonadota; class Gammaproteobacteria; order Burkholderiales; family Burkholderiaceae_D; genus Collimonas. The sequence goes on along the minus strand of NZ_FNOR01000014.1, from coordinate 41,079 downwards.
AAAGGCAAGCAAATCGATTTCTTATGCGTCTATAGGATGCGGCTGCTTAAATTTCCAAAATCTTCATAAATCAGTAACATTGCTTCGGGTAAAATCCAAATATGAAAATATTGATCAGCAACGACGATGGTTATTTGGCGCCGGGTATTATCGCACTGGCGAATGTACTGACACCGATTGCCGAAATCGTGGTGGTAGCCCCGGACAGCAATCGTTCCGGCTCTTCCAATTCGCTGACGCTGGATCGGCCTTTGTCCGTGCAGCGCGCTGACAACGGTTTTTATTTTGTTAATGGAACGCCGTCTGATTGCGTGCACATAGCCTTGACCGGTTTACTGAATTTTCGACCGGATCTGATTGTTTCCGGTATCAATCAGGGCCAGAACATGGGCGATGACACTCTCTATTCCGGCACCGTTGCGGCGGCCACCGAGGGGTTTTTGTTTGGCATTCCCGCCATCGCTTTTTCGCAATTGCACAAAGGCTGGGACGAGCTGGAAGCGGCGGCCACGGTGGCGCGTGAAATCGTCGAGCGCCGCTTTGATAATCTGCCGCAGCCCTACCTGTTGAATGTGAATATTCCCAACCTGCCGTACGATCAACTGAAAACCATGGTGGCGACCCGGCTCGGAAAACGGCATGAATCGGAAGCCGTCGTCAAGGACAAGGATCCGCACGGCCGCGACATATACTGGATCGGACCTGCCGGCGCCGCGCGTGACGCCGGCGAGGGCACGGATTTTCATGCGACAGCCAACGGTCACATCTCGATCACTCCGTTGCAGATCGATTTGACGCATGCGGCACAATTGGCCGCGCTGAGGAAAGACTTGTCATGACCGACAAGGCCAAGCGTTTCCCGCTGACGCTAGCGTCGGTAGTCGATCAGAAATCCAAAGCCGATCATAGCAAACGAAGCGTCGCCACCCCGCAGACCGCGACTAAAAATGCTGCCTGGGACAGTTCCCGGCCTGCGCCTGCAGCGCCTGTCAGCAAACCGATGGCGCGTCCGGCGCAAACCGCAAGCCGTGTCGAGCGCTCCGGCTCCATGGTTTCCGATGGCGTGCGCAAGGCCATGGTGGATCGGGTTGCCAGGCAGGGCGTGAAGGACGCCAAGGTGCTGGCAGCCATGGAGGCCGTGCCGCGCCATATGTTCATGGAGCCGGGCTTGTCCAGCCAGGCATACATAGATGCTTCGCTGCCGATCGGCCATCATCAGACTATTTCGCAGCCGTATATCGTCGCCCGCATGATAGAGATCATGCGCGACAACCAGCAAGGCGGCGTCTTGAATCGCGTGCTGGAAATCGGCACCGGCTGCGGCTACCAGGCGGCGGTATTGTCTCTGGTTGCGAAGGAAGTGTACTCGATAGAGCGGATCAAGCCCTTGCACGAACTGGCAAGAAGCAACTTGCGTCCGCTGCGGATTGCGAACATCCGCTTGCATTATGGAGATGGTATGCTTGGCCTGCCCCAAGTTGCCCCTTTCGACGGTATCATACTGGCTGCAGCCGGCCTTGAAGTACCGCAAGCTTTACTGGACCAATTGACGATCGGCGGCCGTTTGGTGGCGCCGGTCGGCTCCCGTCATCAAGTACTGCAGCTCATCCAGCGAACAAGTAAATTTGATTGGACCAGTACCACACTGGAAGACTGTCATTTTGTGCCTTTGCGTGCCGGAACGGTTTGAGTGTGCTGGCGTGGTTTGGCGACTCAAATGACAAATAAGTTGACGAACAAATTGACGAATAATCAGCGGCCCTGTCGCACATACATAATAAATGTAATGAGAATGAAGAAAACTCGCTTTATAGCTTTGGGATTAACGGTAGCTACGCTTGCCGCATGCACCACTCCGCGTACTCCCGCTCCGGTTGTGGAGCGGCGCTCGGGCGGCAGCGTTACTGCCACGGCCGCAGCCGATACCTCGCGCGCTGCAGAAGGGCGCGGTTCTTATACCGTGAAAGCGGGCGATACCTTGTATCGGATTGCACTTGATTTCGGTCAAAGCCCGCGCGATATCGTGGCCTGGAACAAGCTGGAAAACGCCAATGACATCAAGGTCGGCCAGGTTTTGCGGGTGCAGCCTGCGGATGGCAATTCGGGGGCGGCCGGCGGCGCGCAGATCGGCAATGTGGCGTCCGGTTCGGGGGTTGAAGTGAGGTCTCTGTCGGCGCCGCCGTCCACTGCTGCGGCGGGCAATGGCGGCAATGCCGGCAACAAGAGCGGGCCGCGCGGCGACAAACGTCCGTATTCCGAGAGCGCGCTGGCTGAGTTGCAAAAGCCGGATGCGGCGTCGTCCAGCGAGGCGCCGAAAGCGGCGCCGGCGGCCGTGGCGTCTGCCGCTACTGCGGCTGCCAACACTGCGGCCAATGCGGCAGCCTCGACAGCGGCGCCGTCATCCGGCGACGAGGATCGTGTGGACTGGATGTGGCCGGCAGAAGGCAAGCAGGTCGCTTCTTTCGATCAAGGCAAGAAAGGCATCGACATTTCCGGCAAAGCAGGGCAGGCCGTGGTTGCGGCAGCCGGCGGCAAGGTGATGTATGCAGGCAGCGGTATTCGCGGTTATGGCAATTTGGTTATCATTAAACATACCAGCAACTTGTTGTCCGCTTACGCGCATAATAAGACAATCTTGGTGAAAGAGGGGCAGACGGTGAGCAAGGGCCAGAAGATTGCCGAAATGGGGAATTCGGACAGCGATGCAGTCAAGCTGCATTTCGAAATCCGCCAGCAAGGCAAACCTGTCGATCCATCGAAATTCTTACCTAGTCGATAAATGAGCAAACGGCCGACAGATCATCAGGATGACGAGCATGACGCGTCGTCGGAGCAGTTTACCGACGACGAGCAAGAGGATGTCGATGCTGCCGTCGCCGGGCAGGATGCTGACGACGAAGTCGTGGTCGATGGCGTGGTCGTTGTGGTCGATGGTGTCGAAGAGCTGAAGAAGGTATTGGCAGCCGAGCTGTCGACCGACACCACGCAGCATTACCTGAATCAGATCGGCACCCGGCCGCTGTTGTCTGTGACCGAAGAAGTACATTTCGCGACCTTGGCGAAACAAGGCAATTTTGAAGCCCGGCAGAAAATGATCGAACACAATCTGCGCCTGGTGGTGTCGATTGCCAAGCACTATATCAACCGTGGCGTAGCCTTGCTCGATTTGATCGAGGAAGGCAATCTCGGCCTGATGCGGGCGATCGACAAGTTCGAGCCTGAGCGCGGCTTCCGGTTTTCTACTTATGCCACCTGGTGGATACGCCAAAGTATCGAGCGCGCCATCATGAACCAGGCGCGCACCGTCCGCCTGCCGGTGCATATGGTGCGCGAATTGAACCAGATTCTGCGTGCCAAATATCACCTGGAAGCGCAGCACCACGACGGCAAGGACGCCAGCGCTGAAGATATCGCGCATTTGGTGGACCGTCCGGTGGAAGATGTGCAGGATGTGCTGGCGTTGTCGGAGCATGCCGCATCGCTGGATGCGCCGCTGGATCAGGATCCGCTCGCCAGCCTGATGGATCTGCTGCCGAGCGCGACTGAGGAAAATCCCGATTCGCGTGCCGAACAGCAGGAAATGTCGATCCTGGTGCGGGTCTGGCTGGAAAAGCTGACCGACAAGCAGCGTAATGTGATCATGCGCCGTTTTGGCCTGGATAACGACGATCCTTCGACACTGGAAGAGCTGGCGGCCGAAATAGGCGTCACGCGCGAGCGGGTGCGGCAGATTCAGCAAGAGGCTTTGATCAAGCTGAAGCGCTTGCTGGGCGCCAAGGGTGTCGGCAAGGACTCCTTTCTGTAGCTTGGGCATAAGGTCGACATAAGGCGCCCATGCGGGCAAATATGGCGTCGCCGCTATTTTTCTTTATAATCCACCCCTTTATCCGATCAGCCGGGAACAGCGTAATTCGCCGCAAGGCAGGCCTTGGCGGCTCTTGAACACTTTCCCGCAATTCTAGAATTTTCTATGCAACAAGATACTATCGATATCAAATCCCTCGACATGGATGCGCGCGGGATCGGCCATCTGGAAAATGAAGACGGCAGCCAGGGCAAGGTCATTTTTGTTGAGGGCGCTTTGCCGGGCGAACGCGTGAGTTTCGTGTCGTATCGCAAGAAGCCGAAATGGGAAGCGGCCACCATGACCGCCCTGCACAAGGAATCGGTATTGCGGGTGAAGCCGCGCTGTGCGGTGTTCGGCCTGTGCGGCGGCTGCGCCATGCAACACCTGGAGCCGACTGCGCAGGTAGCCATCAAGCAGCGGGTATTGGAAGATAATTTGTGGCATATCGGCAAGGTCAAGGCGGAATCCATGTTGCGCCCGATTTACGGGCCGACCTGGGGTTATCGCTACCGCGCCCGTATTTCAGTGCGCAATGTGCCTAAAAAAGGCGGGGTGCTGGTCGGTTTCCATGAAAGAAAATCATCTTTCGTCACGGACATGAAGGCCTGTGAAGTCTTGCCTGCGAATGTGTCAGCGATGCTGGTGCCCTTGCGTCACCTGATCGCTTCGCTGAGCCTGATTGACCATATTCCGCAGATCGAACTGGCGATCGGCGAAGGGCCGCAGGGCAAGGTTACGGCACTGGTACTGCGCATCATGGCTGGGTTGACGGCAGACGACGAAGTCAAGCTGAAAGCATTTGCCGATCAATATCAAGTCAACTGGTGGCTGCAAACCGCGGGCCCGGACAGCGCCTATCCGTTTTATCCGGAGCAGAGCGAGTTGTATTACACCCTGCCGGAATTCGGCGTACGCATGCCTTTCAAGCCCACCGATTTCACTCAGGTGAATCACCAGATCAACCGGGTAATGGTGGCGCGTGCCTTGCGTTTGCTGGATGTGCAGCCGCATGAGCGAGTGGCCGATCTGTTTTGCGGCCTGGGAAATTTCACTCTGCCTTTAGCCACCCAGGCGGTGGAGGTAGTCGGCATCGAGGGTAGCCAGGCTTTGATTAACCGCGCAGGCGAGAATGCCGCGGTGAATCAACTGGGTGAGAAGACCACCTTCTATTGCCGCAACCTGTTTGAGGCCAGCGCCGAGGATTTTGTCGCGCTGGGCAAGTTCGACCGGATGCTGATCGATCCGCCGCGCGATGGCGCAGCGGCGGTGTGTGAGGCGATCGTTGGCCTGGCTGCAATTGGCCAGGCATCGATGATGCCGAAGCGGATTGTGTACGTCTCCTGCAACCCTTCGACCCTGGCGCGTGACGCCGGCTTGCTGACGGCGGGCGGCTATCGCTTGAGCCAGGCCGGGGTGGTGAACATGTTCCCGCACACTGCGCACGTGGAGTCGATTGCGGTGTTTGATTTGCCTTGACCGGGCTTGCGGCTGCAAATAAGACTGCAAATAAAAAACCGGCCAAAAGGCCGGTTTTTTGCATGAACATCCAGTTTTGCTCAGTTCCGGTTGCCGCCGAAAATGCCTAACAGGGAAAGCAGATTGACAAAGATGTTGTAGACATCCAGGTACAGGTTCAGTGTTGCGGAGATGTAATTGGTCTCGCCGCCATTGATGATGCGTTGTACGTCATACAAGATATAGGCAGAGAAAATCGCGATGGCGATTACCGATACCGCCAAGTAGAGCGCTGGCACCTGCAGGAAAACATTCGCCAGAGACGCCAGCAACAGCACCACTACGCCGGCAAACAGCCATTTCCCCATGTTCGAGAAATCGCGCTTGCTGACCGTTGCGATACTTGCCATCACGACAAAAACACTGGCGGTGCCGCCGAACGCCATCATGATCAGCGTGGCGCCGTTGGAGAAGCCGACCAGTGTATGGCCGATCAGGCGCGACAGCATCAGGCCCATGAAGAAGGTGAAGCCGAGCAAGAGCAATACGCCCCAGCCGGTGTTTTTGGTCTTTTCAATTGCATAAAAGAAACCAAATGCGACGGCCATGAAGGCCATGAAGCCGATCAGCGGACTGTTTCTAAAGAAACTGAAATCCATCTGTACTCCAAGCCAGGCGCCGGCAATCGTCGGCAGCATGGACAGCGCCAGCAGCCAGTACGTATTGCGCAGTACGCGGTGCTGCGCGCTCAGTGCGGTGCTGCCCGGCGAGTAGGTCGATTGCAGATTTTGATCCATCAGGGACTCCTTTGAAAATTGCAAAAGTATTAAACTGTTGCGATCATAGCATTTACCAACGCATCTTTACATCAGACAGTACAGCCGCAAAGTGGTTCTCTGCAGGCTGTCTGCGCTTCTTAATGATCGGCAGCTTGCGTTTTGGCTGCTTATGACGATTCTATATGGGTGTTTCGTGTTAAAATCAAAGGTTGATTGAATTAGTTAGAATTCGTTTCGAATCATTAGGCGATCATTTAAATACGCACCTTAACCCTTTCTTTTTATTGGAGTTTTTCAGATGGCAATTGAACGCACCCTGTCGATTATCAAACCGGACGCAGTCGCAAAGAACGTAATCGGCCAAATTTACACCCGTTTTGAAAACGCCGGCCTGAAAATCGTTGCTGCCCGCATGACACATCTGTCGCGCGCAGAAGCCGAAGGTTTCTACGCGGTTCACCGCGAGCGTCCTTTCTTCAAAGACCTGGTTGATTTCATGATCTCCGGCCCAGTAATGATTCAAGCGCTGGAAGGCGAAAACGCAGTATTGAAGCACCGCGACCTGATGGGCGCAACCGATCCTAAGAAGGCAGAAAAAGGCACCATCCGTGCTGATTTCGCTGATTCGATCGACGCTAACGCAGTACACGGTTCGGATGCAGTAGAAGCGGCAAAAGTTGAAATCGCTTATTTCTTCCCAGCAGCCTAATTGTCGCAAGTAGGTGTCTTAAGTAATTGTCGTAAATAGATGCTGTAAATAAGTACTGCAGGCAAGTCAAAATAAGTCAAAACTTGTTTGTGACTTGCTTTGCAAACTGATGTAGTTGCTTTAAATGTTTTATTTACTTGGTTGGGGGACGGGGTAATTCGCCGCACTTGGCTGCTTTTAAACTCTGTCCCGCAATTATTTTAAATTGGAAATGCCATGACTGCTCTCACCAACCTGCTGGATCTGGATCCCGCACAACTGACCGCTTATTGCGGCGAGTTGGGTGAGAAGCCGTTTCGCGCAAAGCAACTGCTGCGCTGGATTCATCAATTCGGCGCACACGATTTCGATGCAATGACCGACCTGGCCAAGTCATTGCGTGACAAGCTCGCTACCCGGGCGCTGATCGCCGCTCCCGCCGTGATCAGCGACCACACCTCGACCGACGGCACGCGCAAGTGGCTGCTCGATGTTGGTCAAGGCAATGCGGTGGAGACGGTGTTTATCCCCGAAGAGAACCGCGGCACCCTGTGTATTTCGACGCAGGCCGGCTGTGCGGTGAATTGCCGCTTTTGCTCTACCGGCAAGCAAGGCTTCAGCCGCAATCTGACGGTCGGTGAAATTATCGGCCAATTGTGGATGGCTGAATTCGAGCTGCGCAAATCCAAGGGCGTCGAGCCGGGCCATAAAGGCGAGCGCCAGATCACCAACGTGGTGATGATGGGCATGGGCGAGCCCTTGTTGAACTACGAACCGACAGTGACGGCGCTCAAGTTGATGCTTGACGATAACGCCTACGGTTTGTCGCGTCGCCGGGTGACTCTGTCTACCAGCGGCGTGGTGCCGATGATCGATAAGCTGTCACAGGATTGTGCGGTGGCGATGGCGGTATCGCTGCATGCTTCCAATGACACCTTGCGTGACGGCCTGGTGCCGCTGAACAAGAAATATCCGCTGCGCGAACTGATGGCCGCCTGCAAGCGCTATCTGGAGTTCGCGCCGCGCGACTTCATTACCTTCGAGTACTGCATGCTGGACGACGTCAACGATACCGACGCCCATGCACGCGAATTGATCGCCCTGGTGCAGGGCCAGGCAGGCGGACCTGCGGTCCCTTGCAAATTCAATCTGATTCCGTTCAATCCGTTCCCGGAATCCGGTTTGAAGCGCTCGAATAATCCGCGCATCAAAGCCTTTGCCCAGATCCTGATGGACGCCGGCATCGTCACCACCGTGCGCAAGACGCGCGGCGACGATATCGATGCTGCTTGCGGCCAGCTCGCCGGCGAGGTGCAGGATAGGACGAAGGTGCAGGAGCGGATGCAGAAAATGACCGAATATCAACAAAAATTCGGCAAGAATTTTGGCCGCATCATCGAGGTGTCTCAGTGATAAAACAAGTAAGTAGCAAGCTGGAGGGCTGGCATGGCCGGCTGCTGTTCGCCGCGACCGCGTTGTCGCTATTGACTGGCTTGAGTGCTTGCGGCAATCAACCGCTTAGCAGCGACAGCGAGGGCGGTTCGCGCCGCGAACTGGCCACCAGCTCCGATCAGACCGAAGCGCAACGCCGGGCCGGCATTCGTCTGCAGCTGGCAGTCGGCTATTACGAGCAGCACCAGCTGGCGGTGGCGCTGGACGAGATCAAGCAGGCCGTGGCGGCAGATCCCGAGCTGGCCGATGCCTATAGCGTGCGCGGACTGATCTATATGGAAATGGGTGAGAACCGGCTGGCCGACGATAATTTTCAGCGTGCCTTGCGGAGCGCCCCGAACAATCCGGACTATGCCAATAACTATGGCTGGTTCCTGTGCCAGACCGGACGGCCGAAGGAGTCGATTGCGCATTTCGAGACCGCCCTGAAAAGCCGTAACTACCAGTCGCCGGCAAAGGCGCTGACGAATGCCGGTGTTTGCAGTCTCAAATTCAACGACACCGTGGCGGCGCAACGCTATCTGTCGCAAGCCTTCCAGTTTGACGCCGGCAATCCTCTGACGAATGCCAAGCTGGCGCAGCTGGCGTATGACCGTAACGATTACGAGCGGGCTCGGTTTTATATTGGTCTCGTATTAAAAAACGATGTGCAAAATGCGGAAGCACTATGGACCGCAATCAAAGTGGAGCGAAAGTTGGGTGACACAGCTGCAGAAGCAAGTTTGGTGACGCAATTACGCCGTCGGTTTGGCAACTCCTCGGAGTTCGCAGCGTACCAGCGCGGAGCATTTAATGAGTGAGCCTGAACAGCTGAAAGCTGAATATGCCGGGTCGGCAGATGTGGAGCACGTCGTGCCCGAAACCGCTGGTGCCGGCCAGCTCTCGCTCGGCGCGCAACTGGCCAGCAAGCGCGAGCAGCTCGGCTGGTCGGTGCCGGATGTGGCCAGCCACCTGAAGCTGGCGCCACGTCAGATCGACGCCATCGAAGCCGACAATTATGCCGCTTTGCCGACCATGGTGATGACGCGCGGTTTTATCCGTTCCTACGCAAAATTGCTGGGTCTGGACGCGACGGCCTTGTTGGCGACCATTTCGCCGGCAGTTGCAGCGCAACCGGCGGTCAGCCCGATCCATAGCCAGTTGTCGACGCCTTTCTCCGAGTCGCCCTTCCATTTGATGGGGCGTAGTAAATTTGCCTATAAATGGCTGGTGGTGCTGGCTGTGCTGCTATTGCTGCTGGCTGTGGCGATACGGTTTGACGTATTGCCAGGTCTGCAGAACGCAATACAGTCGTTGACTGCAAAGTCGCCTGCCGCGGCGGCCGCCTTTGCAGCCGGCGGCGAAGATAAGGCCAGCGTGCCTGTTGTAGCCGCAGAATTGCAAGCGGCCGATGCTGCAGCTAACGCTGCTTTGACTGCTGCTCCAACTGCGCAAGCAAATGGTGCGGCTGGTTCTGAAGCGGACGCGAATGCTGCGCCGGCAAACGCTGCTGCTGACGCCGCAACAAATGTCGCAACAAATAACGTAACAAACACCGCGGCAGCTAATCCGGCTGCCGGCGGTGGCGGCGAACTGGTCCTGAATTTCCGGCAGGATTCGTGGGTCGAAATCAAGCGCGCCGACAACACCGTGCTGATCTCGCGCCTGGCCAAGGCGGGCAGCACGGAAGCGGTCGATATGTCGCAACCGGTCAATGCCATTATCGGTAATATTGCCGGTGTCGACGCTACATTGCGCGGCGCGCCGCTGGATCTGAAGGCCGGCTCCAAAACGAATGTGGCCAGAGTGAGCTTGAAATAAGCGTGGCCGAGAGAGAGAAGCGAGAGAAACCCATGCCGCAAACAAATCTGCCGATCGGCTCAGGTCCCAGCGTGCGCCGCCTTAGCCGCAGCGCGCTGATCAGTTATGGCGAACGCAAGATAATGGTTGGCGGCGGCGCGCCGGTAGTGGTGCAGTCCATGACCAATACCGATACCGCTGACGCCGTCGGCACCGCGATCCAGATCAAGGATCTGGCGCGCGCCGGTTCCGAGCTGGTACGCATTACGGTAAATAATCCGGAAGCGGCTGCCGCAGTGCCGGCGATCCGCGAGCAGCTGGACAAGATGGGTATAGATGTGCCGCTGGTTGGAGATTTCCACTATAACGGCCACACGCTGTTGAACGACTATCCGGAGTGCGCCAAGGCATTGTCGAAATATCGGATCAATCCGGGCAACGTCGGCAAAGGCGCCAAGCGCGATACGCAGTTTGCGCAAATGATCGAGGCTGCCTGCAAGTATGATAAACCGGTGCGGATCGGCGTCAACTGGGGTAGTTTGGACCAGGCTCTGCTGGCCCGTATCATGGATGAAAACGCCTTGCGCAGCCAGCCATGGCCAGCGCAGGCGGTGATGTATGAAGCCTTGGTTACCTCGGCGATAGAGAACGCGCAAAGAGCGGAAGAGCTGGGCCTGAAGGGCGACCGCATCATCTTGTCTTGCAAGGTATCCGGGGTTCAGGATCTGATCGCGGTATATCGCGAGCTGGCGCGGCGCTGCGATTATCCCTTGCATCTCGGCTTGACCGAAGCCGGCATGGGCAGCAAGGGCATTGTCGCTTCGACGGCAGCCTTGTCGGTGCTGCTGCAAGAAGGCATTGGCGACACCATACGGATTTCGCTGACGCCGGAACCAGGCGGCGATCGCACCAGAGAAGTGATTGTCGGACAAGAGATCCTGCAAACCATGGGCTTGCGCAAATTCGCGCCGATGGTGATTGCCTGCCCTGGTTGCGGCCGCACCACCTCGACGGTGTTCCAGGATCTGGCTGACAAGATTCAAACCTATTTGCGCGATCAGATGCCGGTCTGGAAAAAAGCCTATCCCGGCGTCGAAGGCATGAATGTGGCGGTGATGGGTTGCATCGTGAACGGCCCTGGCGAATCGAAGCATGCCAACATCGGCATCAGTTTGCCTGGCACCGGCGAATCGCCGGCGGCGCCGGTGTTCATCGATGGCGAGAAAAAGCTGACCCTGCGCGGCGACAAGATTGCCGAAGAGTTCCAGGCAGTGGTGCTGGATTACGTGAAAAGCCATTACGCTCAGCCCGCAGCTTGATCCGACTAAAATTAATCACGAAATACTAATCACTACCGGTGTATTGAAAAAGAATGTCAGAAAATAAGAAAGCCGAAAAAATCGTCGGCGTAAAAGGAATGAACGATATCCTGCCGGCCGATGCGGCCTTGTGGGAGCTGTTTGAAAACACGGTGGAATCGGTGCTGAAGAGCTACGGTTTCCAACAGATCCGTACGCCCATCGTCGAATCCACCGCATTGTTTGCGCGCGGCCTTGGCGCGGTGACCGACATCGTCGAAAAGGAAATGTACTCGTTCATCGATTCGATGAACGGCGACAACCTGACCTTGCGCCCTGAAAGCACCGCCGGCGTAGTGCGCGCCGCGATTGAACATAATCTGACTTACGACGGCCCCAAGCGGCTCTGGTACAGCGGTCAGATGTTCCGCCACGAGCGTCCGCAGCGCGGCCGTTACCGGCAATTTCATCAGGTAGGCGCAGAAGCCATCGGCTTTACCGGCCCGGATATCGACGCCGAGCTGATCATGATGTGTCAACGGCTGTGGGACGATCTCGGTTTGCAGGATGTAAAGCTGCAATTGAATTCGATCGGCGATGCGGAGGAACGTAATCGTCACCGCGCCGACCTGATCGCTTACTTTGAACAGCATCAGGCTTTGCTGGATACTGACGCGCAACGGCGTTTGCATAGCAATCCGCTGCGCATCCTGGATACCAAGAATCCGGCCATGCAGGAAATGGTCAACGGCGCGCCGCAATTGCTAGCCTATCTGGGTGAGGAATCGCGCGCCCATTTCGACGGCGTGCAAAAAATCCTGAATCACAACAACATTCCTTTCGCCATCAACCCGCGCCTGGTGCGCGGCATGGACTACTACAACCGCACCGTGTTTGAGTGGGTCACCGATCAACTCGGTTCGCAGGGTACGGTGTGCGGCGGCGGTCGTTACGATCCGCTGGTGGAAATGTTTGGCGGCAAGCCGACGCCGGCCTGCGGTTTTGCGATGGGTATCGAGCGCTTGCTGGAATTGATGCGCGCCAACGGCGAGCAAGCCGTGCGTAACGAATGCGACGTCTACCTGGTGCATCAGGGCGAGGCGGCGCAGCTGCAATCGTTCGTCCTGGCTGAGCGTTTACGCAATGCCGGACTGGATGTTGTGCTACATTGCGCCTCGGCCAATGCCGGCGGCAGCTTCAAGGCGCAGATGAAGCGCGCGGACGCCAGCGGCGCCGCCTACGCTATCATCATCGGCGAAGACGAAGTGGCCAACCATACCGCTACCGTCAAGACCTTACGTGCCGAAGTCGACGGCGAAAAAGCTAGTGCCGGCAATCAAAGTGTCGTACCTTTCGATGCGGTGAGCGATTATCTGGTTGATCAGATCGTCGGCGCCGGCGGCGACCACGATCATGACCATGGCGATCATGAACACGTTCATTATCACCACTAGATTCATCGTTAAGTTAATCACCAAGTTCACCACTAAATTCATCACTAAAAACTAAAATCATATGGCATTCGATCTCGACGAACAGGAACAACTGGCAACGCTTAAGGATTGGTGGAAGAAGTACGGCAATCTGACGACCTGGGTAGTGATTATCGCCCTGGCTGCTTACGCCGGCTGGTCTGGCTGGAATTACTATCAGCGTAGCCAGTCGTTGCAGGCGTCGCAGCTTTACGACGAGCAGCAAAGAGCCGTGGCGAGCAAAGACAATGCCAAGGTACAGCGCGCCGCTGCCGACATACAGCAGAAATTCGGCCGCACCGCCTATGCCGGCATGGCTGCATTGTCGGCCGCCAAGGTCGCTTTCGATGCCAACGATCTGAACGCAGCGAAAGATCAGTTGCAATGGGTGGTCGATCATGGCCGCAGCGAAGACTACAAGGCGCTGGCCAGAATCCGTTTGGCCGGCATCCTGCTGGATCAGAAGGCCTACGACGATGGCTTGAAGGTGCTGGCGGCAGACCTGCCGGCGCCTTTCGCCAGCGCTGCAGCTGATCGCAAGGGCGACATCCTGGTAGCGCAGAACAAGCTGGACGAAGCGCGCGCCGCTTACCAACTGGCTTTGGATAAGATGGATAGCAAGAATCCTGGCAAGGAATTGATTCAATTGAAACTTGATGCGATTGGCGGAGCTCCCGCCAAAGCTGCCGCCTGATAATTCGGAAAAAGGAAGAATATGCGTGTGAAGACTATGCGAGCGGTTGCTACGGTTGTTTATGCTGGCGCTGTGTTGGTATTGGGTGGCTGCTCCTTGTTCAGCGGTAAGAAACCGAGCAATCCGCCGGCGCCTTTGGTCGAGTTTACGCAAAGCCTCAAAGTGCATCCGGCCTGGACCCAGTCGATTGGCAGCGCCTCCATCTTTTCTTTTTCGCCTGCTGTCGTCGACGGTAGCGTGTATGCGGCGGCAGCTGACGGCACTGTTGCCCGCATCGATGCCGCCAATGGCACGGTTGCCTGGCGCATCAATGCCGGCATGCATTTGACTGGCGGCGCCGGCAGTGACGGTTCCACGGTTGCAGTGGCGGGTGAAAAGGGTATTGTGCTGGCGTTTGACGCTCAGGGTAAAAAACTGTGGCAGGCACAAGCTTCCAGCGAGATATTGTCGGCGCCGGCAGTAGGCCAGGGGCTGGTGATCGTACGTAGCCAGGATAACCGGATTGCCGCTTATGATGCGGCGACCGGCGAACGTCGCTGGGCCGTGCTGCGTACCTTGCCGCCGCTGACTTTGCGCTCGGCGCCTGGCATTCTGGTTGTTCCGCAAGCAACTTTCCTGTCCTTGCCGGGTGGCCGTCTGTCAGCGTTGAACCTGACCAACGGCGGCCCATGGTGGGAAATGGCGATCGGCGATCCACGCGGCACTACGGAGCTGGAGCGGGTTGCCGATGCTTCCGGCACGCCGGTTATTATCGGACGTGAAGTCTGTGCTGTCGCGTACCAGGGCCGGGTTGGCTGTTTTGACGCCGGCAGCGGTACCGCGCACTGGGTCAAGCCATTCTCCAGTGGTGTCGGCGTCGGTAGTGACGGCAAGAACGTCTATGCAGCTGACGAACATGGCGCTGTTTCAGCGTTCACCTTGGACAGCGGTACGGTAGTATGGCAAAACAAACAGCTCGCCAATCGTGTGCTGACTACCCCGGTAGTATTGGGCGATACGGTAGCCGTGGGTGATTTTGAAGGATATATTCACTTCTTGTCACGTGAAGACGGCGCATTGAAAGCACGAATTCGTGCAGATAGCAGCCCGGTCCTGTCTAATCCGGTGGTGGCAGGTTCTAATGTGATTTTTCAAACAAAATCCGGAACACTAATTGCTGTTACTACAGAGTAATAGCTTAGTGAAAATAACTCAGTGAAAACAACTTAATGAAGCCAGTAATTGCACTTGTAGGACGTCCCAATGTCGGCAAATCGACGTTATTCAATCGTCTGACGCGTTCCCGTGATGCGTTGGTCGCCGATTTGCCCGGCTTGACTCGCGACCGCCATTACGGCGAAGGGCGGGTCGGCGAACGCCCGTTCCTGGTGATCGATACTGGTGGTTTCGAGCCGGTTGCCAAAGACGGCATCATGCACGAGATGGCGAAACAGACCAAGCAGGCTGTGGCTGAAGCCGATGTGGTGATCTTTATCGTCGACGGCCGTCAGGGTTTGACGCCGCACGACAAGACCATCACCGATTTCTTGCGCAAATCCGGCCGCTCCGTGATGCTGGTGGTGAATAAATCCGAGGGCATGAAGTACACCTCGGTCACCGCCGAATTCTACGAGCTCGGCATGGGTGATCCGTACGTCATTTCGGCTGCCCACGGCGATGGCGTCACCGATCTGGTGGAAGAGTCGCTGGATCTGGCGTTCGCACAGCGTCCGCCGGAAGTGGACGAGCCGGAGGGCAAGGAAGATCGCGGCATCAAGATCGCTATCGTCGGTCGCCCGAACGTCGGCAAATCCACATTGGTGAATACCTTGCTGGGCGAGGAGCGTGTCATTGCTTTCGACATGCCCGGCACCACGCGCGACTCGATCGAGATTCCGTTCGAGCGCGACGGCAAAAAATACACCTTGATCGATACCGCTGGTATCCGTCGCCGCGGCAAGGTTTTCGAAGCTATCGAAAAGTTTTCCGTGGTCAAGACCTTGCAATCCATTTCGGAAGCCAACGTGGTCTTGCTGTTGCTCGATGCGCAGCAGGATATCTCCGAACAGGATGCCCACATCGCCGGCTTCGTGCTGGAGACCGGGCGCGCATTGGTGGTCGGCGTCAATAAATGGGATGGCTTGACCAGCGATCGCCGCGATGAAATCAAGATGGACATGGATCGCAAACTGAATTTTCTTTCATTTGCGAAATTTCATTTTATTTCAGCATTGAAATCGACCGGCATTACGCCGTTGATGAAATCGATCGATTCCGCGTATGCGGCGGCAATGTCCAACCTGACTACGCCGAAGCTCACGCGCGCCTTGATCGAGGCGGTAGAGCATCAGCAACCGCGGCGCAAGGGTTCTATCCGTCCGAAGCTGCGTTATGCCCATCAGGGCGGCATGAATCCGCCTATCGTCGTCATCCATGGCAATGCCTTGGAATCGATCGAAGATAACTATAAACGTTATCTGGAAAAACATTTTCGAGAAACTTTTTCGCTGGTTGGGACTCCATTACGCATCGAGTTCAGATCTAGCCGGAACCCTTACGCGCGCCAGGAAAAATAATTTTTTAAAAACACTTTTTTCTGAGCAGTAAATCCGAAAATCGTTTACATTCGTAAAACACCCACCGAGTCATTCGCAGAATTCATTCTCGATTTAATTTGCATTTGACTTCTAATCACAACAACACAGTGGAGTAGCCATGAGTAATAAAGGGCAATTGTTACAAGACCCGTTTTTGAACGCCTTGCGTAAAGAGCACGTCCCGGTTTCCATCTATTTGGTCAACGGCATCAAGCTTCAGGGCCATATCGAATCCTTCGATCAATACGTAGTTTTACTGCGTAATACCGTTACCCAAATGGTATACAAGCACGCCATCTCAACCGTAGTTCCGGCACGCGCTGTCAATCTGAATCTTGAATCTGAAGCAGAATAACTATTTGAAGCAGAATAACTATTTGCTATCGGCAAGAGCCGCAACTACTACACGAATGTACCCATGCGCGCAGCGCTAGTCGGAGTGGACTTCGGCAAAGGTGATTTTGCCGCAAGTCTCGAAGAACTGTCATTGCTGGCCAAGTCAGCCGGGGCGGTTCCGCTTGTCACCATCACCGGCAAGCGCAGCAGCCCGGACGCCGCCTTGTTTGTCGGCTCCGGCAAAGCACAGGAAATAGCCGACACCGTGTTTGATGATGAGCTTGAAATCGTCATTTTCAATCATGCCTTGTCGCCGGCCCAGCAACGCAATCTTGAACGCGTATTGAAAGTAAGGGTTCTGGATCGCACCAGTCTCATACTCGATATCTTTGCCCAAAGAGCCAAAAGCCATGAAGGTAAAGTGCAGGTTGAGCTTGCGCAGTTGCAACATCTGGCGACACGGCTGATACGCGGCTGGACTCACTTGGAACGGCAAAAGGGTGGTATCGGTTTGCGCGGTCCTGGTGAAACCCAGCTTGAAACCGACCGTCGTTTGTTAGGCGACCGGGTCAAAGCCCTGCGCGCCAGGCTGGACAAGCTACATCGGCAACACGCAACGCAACGGCGCGCACGCGGGCGCAGTGCAACTATTTCGATTTCGCTGGTGGGCTACACCAATGCCGGCAAATCAACCTTGTTTAACGCGCTGGCGAAAGCCGGCGTGTACGCTGCGGACCAGTTGTTTGCAACGCTGGACACTACATCCAGAAGGGTTTATCTGGGCGAGGCGGGCAGTGTGGTGATTTCCGATACGGTCGGATTCATTCGCGAATTGCCGCATCAACTGGTTGCGGCATTCAGAGCAACGCTGGAAGAAACCATCCATGCCGATTTGTTATTGCACGTGGTGGATGCAGCAAGTCCGGCGCGTATGGAGCAAATCGAGCAGGTGAACCTGGTGTTGAAAGAAATCGGCGCCGATCATATCCCGCAGATTCTGGTGTGGAACAAGATCGACGTTGCAGAACTGGAGCCGGGGGTCGAACGTGATGAGTATGATAAAATTCAGCGAGTTTTTGTTAGCGCGCAAAAGGGCACAGGCCTGGATTTATTGCGGCAGGCCATCACCGAATTCGTAACCGGCAATCCGGCGGCCGGCGATCCGGCGGCAACGGCATATTCACTGCCAGCTATCGAAAGTACACAGCAGGTGTAAAACCGTTCTAAATAAGTAAGCTAAGTAAGCGCCTCTAACGAGCATTCCAACCTATTTGTTTCATTTACTTAAAGATAACGATCGAATGCTTGGTACCTTATTCAAAAAACTTGGTTTGAAATTTTCGTTGAATGACCCGCAATGGGGTCGGAATTCGCAAAATGACAACAAGCAAAACAATGATGGCAAAAAGCCAAACAGCGGTCCGCCGGATCTGGACAAGCTGTGGCAGGATTTCAATCAACGCCTGACGCGCTTGCTGGGTAACAAGAGCGGCGGCGGTGGCGATTCGAATGGCGGCGGTTTCAATCCTGACATGAAAGGCGCTGGCGTCGGCATCGGTGCGATTGCAGCCGTGGTGGCTCTGTTATGGCTGGCGAGCGGTTTCTTTACCGTCCAGGAAGGCCAGACCGGCGTTGTGATGACTTTCGGCAAGTACAGCCATTCGACCACCCCGGGTTTCAACTGGCGCTGGCCTTACCCGATTCAGGGCCATGAGATCGTCAACGTTTCGCAAGTGCGTACGGTCGAGGTCGGCTATCGTGCCAACGCCAAGAACAAGCAACCCAAAGAAGCCCTGATGCTGACCGATGATGAAAACATCATCGATATCCAGTTTGCCGTCCAATACACGCTGAAGAGCGCGTCCGACTGGATTTTCAACGTTCGCGATCCGGAAGAAACCGTACGCCAGGTGGCGGAAACTTCAATTCGTGAAATCGTCGGTAAGAACAAGATGGATTTCGTACTGTACGAGGGGCGCGAGAAAGTGGCTCTGGACACCAGTCAGTTGATGCAGCAGATTCTGGATCGTTATCAGGCCGGCGTACAAATTACCAACGTCACGATGCAAGGCGTGCAACCGCCGGAGCAGGTGCAAGCGGCCTTTGACGACGCGGTAAAAGCCGGACAGGATCGCGAGCGCCAAAAGAATGAAGGCCAGGCCTATGCCAATGACGTGATCCCAAAGGCGCGCGGCGCGGCGTCGCGTTTGCTGCAGGAAGCCGAAGCGTACAGCGCCCGTGTTACCGCCAACGCCGAGGGCGATGCCTCGCGTTTCAAACAGGTTCTGACCGAATACCAGAAAGCGCCTGCCGTGACGCGGGACCGGATGTATCTGGATACCATGCAACAGATTTTCGCAAATACGACAAAAGTAATGGTTGATGCTAAAAGCGGGAGTAATTTATTGTATTTGCCATTGGATAAGCTGATTGCGCAATCGGCAGCTAATGCCGTGCCGGGCGCCGGTTCAGGCGGCCCGGCAAGCGGCGCCGCACCGTCAATGATGAAGGATGGCGCCAGCACCATCGAATCGCGGCAGCAGCCGGACGATCGTTCGCGTGATAGCCGCGACTCGCGTGATCGGGAGGGCAGATAATGAATCGCCTTATCTCGTTGCTGATATTCGTCTTCGTCGCGTTGTGGCTGGTGTTTTCCACCATCTTTGTGGTTGACCAGCGCCAGTATGCGATCTTGTTCGCTTTTGGCGAAGTGAAGCAGGTGATCAACCAGCCTGGCTTGCATTTCAAGTTGCCGCCGCCGTTTCAAAATGTGCTGTTCCTGGATAAACGGGTCCTGACTATCGATCCGCCGGATACAGACCGTTTTATTACTGCGGAAAAAATGAACATCCTGATCGACGCCTTTGTAAAATGGCGGATTACCGATCCGAAATTGTATTTCGTCAGTTTCGGCGGCGATGAAAAACGCGCCCAGGACCGTATGTCGCAAATCGTCAAAGCCGCTTTGAATGATGAAATTACCAAGCGCACCGTGCGTGAAGTGATTTCGGGCCAGCGCGGCAAGGTGATGGATTCGATTCGTCAAAAGGTGCAGGATGAATCCAAGCAGATCGGTGTCGACATCATTGATGTGCGGCTGAAACGGGTGGATTACGTCGACCAGATCAATGCCTCCGTTTACGATCGCATGAAGTCGGAGCGCTTGCGGGTTGCCAACGAATTGCGTTCGACCGGTTCTGCCGATTCGGAAAAGATACGTGCAGATGCAGACAAGCAGCGTACCGTGATTCTGGCGGAAGCTTATCGCGATGCTGAAAAGATGCGCGGTGAGGGCGATGCCAAAGCCTCGCAGATTTATGCCCAGGCATTTGGCCAGAATCCGGAGTTTTACAAGTTTTATCGTAGCCTTGAAGCTTATCGGGCCAGCTTCAAGACCCGTCAGGACTTGATGGTGCTTGATCCGAATTCGGAATTCTTTAAATATTTCCGGAGCCCGGCCGGCGGCGGAGCTGCGGCGCCTGCAAAAAAATAAGTCTTTTTCTGCAAGAATGAGCTTGTCCGGGAATGGCGCCCTCGCTTGAGGCGCCATTCCTTATTTTCGACGGCCGTATGTTCGCATTGTTTTTTTATTAATCAATAAATTAATCAAATCATCAAATCTTCAGCGTTTAGCCGAATTGATCCACAAAAGTAACTTTCCCTAGATTCATTTTTACTATGCCAAATTGGCTTCTCCCTGAAAATATTGCCGATGTCTTGCCTTCGGAAGCCCGCAAGATCGAAGATCTGCGTCGCCTGATACTGGATAATTTCCGCCTGTACGGCTATGAACTGGTCATGCCGCCGATGCTGGAATATCTGGAATCCTTGCTGGCCGGCGCCGGCCAGGATACCGATCTGCGGACCTTCAAGCTGGTCGACCAGCTGTCTGGCCGCACGCTCGGCATTCGCGCCGACATGACCACCCAGGTTGCCCGTATCGATGCGCATTTGCTGAATCGCGAGTCGGTTACCCGCCTGTGCTACGTCGGCAGCGTCTTGCATACCCGTCAGATAGGCTTGCACGCAACCCGCGAACCGTTGCAGATCGGCGCCGAGATTTACGGTCATCTTGGACTCGAAGCCGATGCCGAAATCCAGGAACTGGCGCTGGCGACCCTGGCCTTGGCCGGGATCACCCAGGTACGCCTGGATTTGTGTCATGTCGGTATTTTGCGCACAATTATTGGCGGCGATGACGCCGCCAAGGTGGATGAAAGCGAGCTGGTTGCATTGCTGGAAGCCAAGGATTTACCAGGCTTACGCACCATCAGCGTCAATTACGGGCCGCAGACCCGCGCCGCCTTGCTGGCGCTGCCCGGTTTATATGGCGATGCCAGCGTATTGCAGCAGGCGCGGCAGGTGCTGCCGTCCTTGCCGGCCATCGCCAAGGCGCTGGACGAACTGGAAACCCTGGCGGAAGCTGCAGGGAAAGATTGCGTTACCGTCGATTTAGCCGACTTACGCGGGTATCATTACGAAAGTGGTTTGATTTTCGCCGCCTATGTGCCCGGTTTGCCGAACGCCATACTGCGCGGCGGCCGTTACGACGTCGGCGCGGCATTTGGCCGTTCGCGTCCGGCTACCGGCTTCTCGATGGATTTGCGAGAACTGGCAAGACTGATTCCGGTAGCAATCCGCAAGCGCGCAATTCATGCGCCCTGGGGAATTGAAGCCGGCTTGAAGGAAAAGATCGTTGAGTTGCGCAAGGCTGGGGAAGTTGTGATCCAGAGTCTGCCCGGCCACGAAAACGATCAAGACGAGTTCGATTGCGACCGCGCGGTCGTACTCGAAAATGGAAACTGGATTATCAAAAATTTGGACTAAGTGATGTTACAGAAAAGCACCGCAAAAAACGTCGTTGTGATTGGCACCCAATGGGGCGACGAAGGAAAAGGCAAGATCGTCGACTGGCTTACCGATCACGCGCAAGCAGTTGTGCGTTTTCAGGGTGGTCATAACGCAGGACATACATTGGTCATCGGCGGTCACAAGACGGCATTGCAGCTGATCCCGTCCGGCATCATGCGGCCCGGCGTGGCCTGCTATATCGGCAATGGCGTCGTGCTGTCGGTTCCCGATTTGCTGCGCGAGATCGATAAATTGCAGGCGGCCGGAGTGGAAGTCGCGTCGCGCCTGAAAATCTCTGAAGCTTGCCCTATCATCCTGCCTTACCACACCGCACTCGATGCGGCGCGTGAAGCGGCCCGCGGCGATGCCAAGATCGGCACCACCGGCAAAGGGATAGGCCCGGCTTATGAAGACAAGGTGGCGCGCCGCGCGATTCGCGTCGCCGACCTGCTCAACGAGAAGCGCTTTGCCGAAAAGCTGGCAGCCAATCTGGAATATCATAATTTCGTCCTGACCAATTACCTGAAGGCGCCAGCTGTCGATTATCAAAAGACGCTGGACGATGCGCTGGCAACCGTGGAGCGCCTGCGGCCGATGGTGGCCGACGTGTCGAGCGACCTGTACGCTGCCTACAATAACGGCGCCAGCCTGTTGTTCGAAGGCGCGCAGGGCAGTTTGCTGGACGTCGACCACGGCACTTATCCGTTCGTCACATCGAGCAACTGCGTGGCGGGGAATGCCGCTGCCGGCAGCGGCGTCGGCCCTGACATGCTGCACTACATCCTGGGCATTACCAAGGCTTACACCACCCGCGTCGGTTCCGGCCCGTTCCCGTCCGAACTGCCGACCGACCAAGGTGTTGGCAAGCACCTGGCGAGCGTTGGCCATGAATTCGGCACCGTCACCGGCCGCGCCCGTCGTTGCGGCTGGTTTGACGCCGCTCTGCTGAAGCGTTCGGTGCAGATCAATGGCGTCTCCGGCATGTGCCTGACCAAGCTGGATGTGCTGGATGGCCTGGAAACGCTGAAATTGTGCACCGGCTACACGCTCAACGGCAAGACTGTCGATATCTTCCCGGTCGGTGCTGAAGAAGCTGCATTGTGCCAGCCTATCTATGAAGAAATGCCGGGCTGGAGCGAATCCACGGTTGGCGCCAAATCCATGGACGCCTTGCCGGCTACTGCTCGCGCCTATATCAAACGTATCGAAGAATTGGTAGGCGTGCCTATCGATATGGTGTCGACCGGTCCTGACCGTGAAGAAACCATCGTTTTGCGCCATCCATTTAAATAAAAGCAATATGAACAAATCAGATGATAAAGACCTGTGGGTCTCGTGGGATGAATATCACCGCATAATTGAAAAACTGGTATTGAATGTCCATGCTTCCGGCTGGCAGTTCGACCAGGTGCTGTGCCTGGCGCGCGGCGGTTTGCGTCCGGGCGACGTGTTTTCACGTATTTTCGATGTGCCGCTGGCGATCTTGTCGACCAGCTCTTACCGCGAAGATGCCGGCACGGTGCGTAGCGAACTCGATATCGGCAAACACATCACCATGAGCCGCGGCGCCTTGTCCGGCCGGGTCCTGGTGGTCGATGACCTGGTCGATTCCGGCGTTACGCTGGACAAAGTCTTGCATCACCTGAAAGAAAACTATGCACCGGTCACTGAGGTGAAGTCAGCGGTAATCTGGTGGAAGGCATGTTCTTCGCTCAAGCCGGATTATTACGTCGATTACCTGCCGACCAATCCGTGGATACACCAGCCTTTCGAAGAATACGACAGCCTGCGCCCACATCAGTTGGAAGCCTGGAGCAGGAAGGGCGTATCGAGATAAGTCGAGCGCGCTTTGTTGATAGCTTCCTTGAAAGCCTCGTTGTTTACGCAGCGGGGCTTTTTTTACGTCTCGCGGAAATGCAGCAAGAGCCGGCAGTCTGCGTTATTGTCTCAAGTCGATCCAGTTGAAATCTTGCGCGCGTACAGCTGTAAAAAGCGGCGGGGGAGGGAAATCAAAACACAATAATCGACCCAGGAAAACAGCATCCGAATATCACGATGGGCAGGCCACATAAAGGGATACAACTATGAGCAGCACTGTAATCGGCAGTACCGCAATTAACAGCACCCCAATTCACAGCACCGCAATACCATCCGGACAGCACCCGCAAACCTGGCGCGCTGTCATTTCATCGTCAATCGGCAATGCATTGGAATGGTTCGATGTTTTGCTTTACAGCGCCATGGCGGTCACCATCGCCAAGCTGTTTTTCCCGACCGAGAACCAGACCGTTTCGCTGCTGATTACCTTTGCGACCTTCGGCGTCTCGTTTTTCATGCGGCCGCTGGGGGCGATTGTTATCGGCGCCTATTCCGACCGCGTCGGCCGCAAAGCCGCACTGACACTATCGATCCTGCTGATGATGATCGGCACGTTGCTGATCGCCGTCATGCCGACCTATGCGCAGATCGGCCTGTGGGCGCCGGCCGGCATCGTTTTGGCGCGCTTGCTGCAGGGCTTTTCCGCCGGCGGCGAATTCGGCAGTTCGACCGCATTCCTGGTTGAACATGCGCCGCACCGACGCGGATTCTTTTCCAGCTGGCAGGTTGCCAGCCAGGGCCTGAGCATCGTGCTGGCTGCGGTGGCCGGCGCACTCCTGTCGTCGCAACTGTCTATCGATCAACTGGAATCCTGGGGCTGGCGTTTGCCATTCTTGTTCGGCTTGCTGATCGGACCTGCCGGCTACTACATCCGCAGGAATCTGGAAGAGTCGCCTGAGTTCGCCCAGGCCAGCGCCACCAGTACGCCGCTACGCGACATCATGAGCAGTCAGAAAATGCGTTTGCTGATCGGCGCCGGCAGCGTCATCATGGCCACCGTGTCGGTCTACCTGGTGGTCTACATGCCGACTTATGCGGTCAAGCAGTTGGGCATGAGCTCGACGGCGTCGTTCAGCGCCACCATCCTGGCCGGCGTGATCATGCTGCTGTTCTCGCCATTGGTTGGCCACCTGTCCGACAAATACGGCCGCACGCCGTTCATGTTGAGCAGCAGCGCGTTGTTCGTCCTGCTGACTTACCCGTTGTTTTCCTGGTTGTCGTCCAACCCGAGCTTTATCAACCTGCTGCTGGTGCAAGGCGTCATCGGTCTGCTGATGACCATGTATTTTGCATCGATGCCGGCGCTGCTGTCCGATATTTTCCCGGTCCAGACGCGCGGCACGGGCATGTCCCTGAGCTACAACATCGCCGTGATGATTTTTGGCGGTTTTGCCGGCATGACGATCACCTGGCTGATCGCCGTTACCGAAAACAAGCTGGCGGTGACTTTCTATGTGATCGGCGGCGCATTGTTGAGCGTGATCGCTACGCTTGCTGCGCGTTATAAGCTGCGTCTGCGTTGATGCTTGTTTAAAAGCGCATGACAGGCGAGCAAGCCAGCTTGCCTGTCATGCAAAAAATATTCGATTAAAAAAATAAACGGAAAATTGTTTCTATTTTGAAGATTCGTGCCTACAATGGCAGAAAGCGGAAGTAAAACCATATCCATAAACGGAGACCAGACATGATTGACGTGGCAATATTCGGCGCCGGCCGTATCGGCAAGATCCATGCGGGCAATCTGGTGCTGCAGCCAGGCGCCAATCTGAAATACGTCAGCGATATCAATGCACAAGCCGCGCAAGAGCTGGCGACGCAGCACGGCGCGCAGGTAGCGGATATCGATCGCATTCTGGCCGATCCGAGCGTAGGCGCAGTCCTGATTGCCGCCAGCACCGATACTCACGCCGACCTGATCATGCGGGCAGCGGCAGCCGGCAAGGCGATCTTTTGCGAGAAACCGGTCGACCTCGCGCTGGAGCGCGCCAAGGCATGCGCCAGCGCCGTTGCGAAAGCCGGGGTGACTTGCATGATCGGCTTCCAACGCCGCTTCGACCCGACATTCGACGCCCTCAAAACGCGCCTGGCCGCAGGGGAAATCGGCGATCCCGAAATGCTCATCGTCACCAGCCGCGATCCCGGTGCGCCGCCGGTTTCCTATATCAAAAGCTCGGGCGGCATTTTCAAGGATATGCTGATCCATGATTTCGATATTTTCCGCTGGATACTGGAAGACGA
Organism: Collimonas sp. OK242; assembly: GCF_900107095.1. Taxonomy (GTDB): domain Bacteria; phylum Pseudomonadota; class Gammaproteobacteria; order Burkholderiales; family Burkholderiaceae_D; genus Collimonas. The sequence goes on along the minus strand of NZ_FNOR01000014.1, from coordinate 15,736 downwards.
GGCAGTCAGCATCTCCGCCACCGGCAGTTGCCTGAGCGATCCGGCGATTGCCGAGGCCGGCGATATCGATTGCGCGGCAGTCACCATCCGTACCCGCCGCGGCCGCCTGTGCCAGATCAATACCAGTCGCCGCGCCGCCTATGGCTACGATCAGCGCTTCGAGGTATTGGGCAGCAAAGGCATGCTGCAGGCAGGAAACCACAAGCCGACCGAAGTGATCGCGGCGACCGGATATGGCGTCAGCTCGGACAATCCCGAACATTTCTTCCTGGAGCGCTACCGCACAGCCTATGCCCGCGAGATCGCCCATTTCTTTGACGCGGTAGTCAACCGGGTTGCCGTGCGCACCACGATTGAAGACGGTGTCAAAGCGCTGGAGTTGGCCGAGGCGGCAACGCTGTCGTGGCGTGAGAATCGCACTATCGAGCTGGCAAAATGAGCCGCGCTCCAACTTTGAAAGTAGGCATAGCCGGCCTCGGCAGGCTAGGGCGGCGCCACGCCGAAAACCTGGCGTCGCGCGTTGCCGGCGCCGAACTGGTCGCTGCGTGCAGCCCGGTGCCGGCAGAACTCGAATGGGCGCGCGACACGCTTCAGGTGCCGCATCTGTATGCCGATTACGCAGCCATGCTGGCGCATGACGGGCTGGACGCGGTGTTCCTGGTGACGCCGACCTCCCTGCATCCGCAGCAAATCATCCAGGCCTTGCAAGCCGGTAAGCATGTGTTTTGTGAAAAGCCCTTGTCGCTGGATCTGGAGGATTGCCGCCGGGTCAGCGCCGAGGCCGCGCGGCACCCGCAATTGAAAGTAATGATCGGTTTTGTGCGCCGCTTCGACGCCAGCTATCAGGATGCTTACAAAAAAATCCGGCAAGGCGCGATCGGCGCGCCGTTCATGGTGTATTCGCAGACTTGCGACCAGTACGATCCGGACGGTTTTTTCGTCAAATTCGCCGCCACCAGCGGCGGCATATTCCTTGATTGCAGCGTGCACGACATCGATCTGGCGCGCTGGCTGCTCGGCAATCCGCAGCCGGTCCGGGTCTACGCCAGCGGCACCCGGGCCATCCATCAGGATTTACAGCAGTTTCAGGACGTCGATAACGGCGTCGCCATCTGTGAATTCGACAACGGCCGGATAGCGACCTTTTACGCCTCGCGCACCATGCCGCACGGGCATGACACCATGACTGAAATCACCGGCACGGCGGGACGTTTGACGGTGGGCCGCAACCCGCGCAAGAATCGTCTGGAAATTGCCGACGCCCACGGTGTCCGCAACGAATGCCTGCCGAGTTTCTTCGAGCGTTTCGAGGATGCCTTCCTGACGGAAATCACTACTTTCGTGGATGCGATACGCCAGCAACGCAAGCTGGAGTTGACCCTCGATGATGCTAGCGAGGCGACCCGCATAGGTATCGCCTTGCGCGAATCGCTGCTGTCAAAGCGGCCGGTACTGTTATGACCTGCGATTTTCTGCTTATTTACTCGTCATAACCCTCAATGGCGCCGCTTTCTTCCACGTTCAGTTCCAACCTGTAAGCCAAGGCGATAAACAAGGCCTGGCACAGGCACATCGCATTGGTCAGTGAACGGAAGGCGAAGGCGCTGCCTTCTTTCACTGTCAGCAATACCGATGCATGCCTTGCCAGCGGGCTCAGCTGGCTATCGGTGATGACCAGCGACTTGGCCTGATGATGATGCGCCAGCCGGACGCAAGCCTGGGTTTCCTTGCCGTAGGGCGTAAAGCTGATGGCGATGACTACGTCATTCTTGCCTATGCTGCGGATCTGCTCGCGGATCATGCCGCCCAGGCCGGACAGCAGGTGCACCCGCTTATTGGTGTGTTGTAAGGCATACACGATATAGGTGGCGATCGGGAATGAGCGGCGCACTCCGATGACATAGATATTCTCGGCTTTCTGCAGCAGCTTTACCGCTGCGTCGAACTGCTCGTCATCCATGCCGTTCAATAATTCGTCCAGGCCGCTGCGGCTGGCGGCGATGAATTCGCGTGCCATCGAGCCGCCGGTAAGCGGGGTCGGCTTGGCGTCGATCAGCTTGCGGATGCGCTGCTGGTAGTTCTGCGACGGAATCGCCTGCGCCGTATAGGCATCGCGGAAAACCGCCTGCATCTCGCTGAAGCCGCTGAAGCCGAATTGCTTGGCAAAGCGCACGATGGCGGACGGTTGCACCTGGCAATGCTCGGCGATGTCGCTGATTCTTTCCAGCATCAGGCTGCTGCGATGCTGCTCTACATAGGTGGCAATGATCTTCAACTGGCGCGAAAGCGTTGCGTATTGTTCCGCGATTTGCCGCATCAACTGGTCGACAGCCGGTGTATCCGCCATGGCGTTCTTTCTCATTTATGTTGTGCGGCAATTATAAAGACATTTCAACTCTTCGATTCAATGATTGGAAATTAAATTCTAAATTAAATTTATTTGAAAAAAACGTTGCACATCGGATGCGCTTGTTCTATTGTTTAGTACCGATGACGCTATCGGGTCCGGGCGCTCAGCCTGTAAGTAATGAATAAAACAACAACGGAGATAACTATGCAACGACTCAGATGCAAGGGCCTGGCCAAGGTCCTGATGGTGACGGCGCTGGCGATGGGCTTTGGCGCCATGAACAGTAGTTATGCAGCAAATGAGAAATTCGTTCTGATCAGCCATGCCCCGGATTCCGACTCCTGGTGGAACACCATCAAGAATGCCATCAAACAGGCCGGCGAAGATTTCAATGTCAGCGTCGATTACCGTAATCCGCCGAATGGCGACCTGGCCGACATGTCGCGCCTGATCGAGCAGGCGGCAGCCCGCCACTACGATGGCGTGATCGCCAGCATCGCCGATTTCAGCGTATTGAAAAAAGCCATGGAAAACGTCACCGCCAAGAAAATCCCACTGGTGACCATCAATTCCGGCACCCAGCAGCAAAGTGAAGAGCTGGGCGCAGTCATGCATGTCGGCCAGCCGGAATACGATGCGGGCCACGGCGCCGGCGAAAAAGCCAAGGCTGCAGGCATCAAATCTTTCCTGTGCGTCAACCACTACGCAACCAACCCGTCTTCCTTTGAGCGTTGCCGCGGTTTCGCCGATGCCATCGGCGTCGATTATAAAAAATCAACGCTGGACGCCGGCCAGGATCCTACCGGTATCGAGAGCAAGGTAAGCGCTTATCTGCGTAATAACCCGGGTACGCAAGCGGTATTGGCGCTCGGTCCCGATTCGGCCTCGCCAAGCCTGCGCGCACTGCAAAAAATGGGTCTGAAGGGCAAGATGTGGTTCGCTACTTTCGATCTGTCTGAAGAAGTCGCCAAGGGTATCAAGGATGGTTCGGTACAGTTTGCGATTGACCAGCAACCCTACCTGCAGGGCTACATTCCGGTTGCCGTTCTGGCCATCATGAAGCAAGACAAGATCACCGATGTCGCTGCCATCCAGGCCAAGCTGAAAGCCAATCCGAAATTCCAGGCGCGGCTGGCCGAATATGGCTTGGCGCCGCTCTATGGCCCGCGTCACATCAGCTCCGGCCCTGGTTACATCACCAAAGACAATCTCGACAAAGTGTTGAAATACGCCGGCCAATACCGCTGATCCAGCGACTTTGGTCACGTGCGGTTTGTGGCAGCATTTATGACACGCATTTTGTGACATCCGCGGCTGCCCGCAACGATATCGCGGGCAGCCGGCAAGTTGAAATCCAGGGGAGCGATGCACCCGGGCTCGACTACGTCCGCACGATCCCGCACCACCCCATACAACAGCCAGTCCGAGGTTCGACTAATGGCCAATACAGCAGGAGATACAGTCATGAATTCAAGTAGTGTGCACGCTGACAAGCTAGGTGCCGAAGGCAATGGCCCGGCGCAGCAGAACATGGCGCCGAAAGACGAGCGGGTTCGCAAGGAAGGTTCTTTAAAGCGTTTCCTCGGGCGTCCCGAGTTTGCTTCGCTGGCAGGCGCCATCCTGGTGTTTATCATCTTCGGTTTCGCCGCCGGCGATTCCGGCATGTTCAATCTTGATGGCGTGGTCAACTGGATGCAGGTGGCGGCCTACTTGGGCTTGATCTCGATCGGCGCCTGCGTGTTGATGATTGCCGGCGAGTTCGATTTGTCGATGGGTTCGATGATCGGCTTTGCCGGCATGATGGTGGCGATTCCCACCGTCTATTTCCACTGGCCGTTCTGGCTGGCTATCCTGTTTGCATTTGCCGGTTCCATGGCCTTGGGCTGGCTTAACGGCTACCTGGTGGTCAAGACCAGGCTGCCTTCGTTCATCGTCACGCTGGCGTTCATGTTCATCTTGCGCGGCTTGACGCTGGCGCTCTCGATCATGTTCGCCAACCGTACCATTGTCAGCGGCGTCGGCGACCTGGCCGCGCATGACTGGCTCGGCAGCTGGCTGTTCACCGGCAATCTCGGCAGCGGGCTGTTCCACTGGATGGCCAGCCACGGCTGGATCGCGACCACGGATAACGGCCAGCCGCTGGTGCCCGGGATTCCCAAGGTCATCATCTGGTGGCTGGCGCTGGCGTTGGGTGCAAGCTTCGTCCTGGCGCGGACCCGTTTCGGCAACTGGATCTTCGCCGTCGGCGGCGACGCCAATGCCGCCAAGAACGTCGGCGTGCCGGTGAAGCGGGTCAAGACTACGCTGTTTGTGTTTACCGCTTTTTGCGCCTGCCTGTTTGCCGTATTGCAGGTGGCCGACGTCGGTTCGGCTGCGGCCGATCGTGGCTTGCAGAAGGAATTTGAAGCCATCATCGCGGCAGTGATCGGCGGCGCCTTGCTGACCGGCGGCTACGGTTCCGTGATCGGCGCCTGCTTCGGCGCCTTGATCTTTGGCGTGGTCCAGATCGGCATCACTTACACCAATCTCAATTCAGACTGGTTCCGGGTGTTCCTCGGCGTGATGCTGCTGGTGGCTGTGTTGTTCAACAATTATGTCCGTCGCCGCGTGACGGAGGCGAGGTAATCATGAGTGACACTATTCTGGCTCTGGAAAACGTCAGCAAGTATTTTGGTTCGGTGATTGCTTTGCAAAATGTCACCTTGCGCTTGAAAAAAGGCGAGGTGCATTGCCTGCTGGGCGATAACGGCGCCGGCAAATCGACCCTGATCAAGACGCTTGCCGGAGTGCACAAGCCCTCCGAAGGGCAATACCTGGTCGACGGCAAGCCGGTCTCTTTCAATTCTCCGAAGGAGGCGCTGGATGTCGGCGTGGCAACCGTCTACCAGGATCTGGCGCTGGTGCCGCTGCTGTCGGTGGCGCGCAATTTCTTCATGGGCCGCGAGCCGACCAAGAAAGTGTTCGGCATCACCGTCATGGACATCAACTATGCGGCCGAGACGGCGCGTGAAAAGCTGGCGGAAATGGGCATCATGGTGCGCGATCCGCACCATGCGATCGGCACCATGTCCGGCGGTGAAAAACAATGCCTGGCGATTGCCCGTGCGATTCACTTCGGCGCCCGCGTCCTGATTCTCGACGAGCCGACTGCGGCACTGGGCGTCAAGCAATCGTTCAATGTGCTGAAGCTGATCCACAAGGCGCGCGAGCGCGGCATTTCAGTGATTTTCATTACCCACAATGTGCATCACGCCTATCCGATCGGCGATTCTTTCACCTTGCTCAATCGCGGCAAATCGATGGGCACTTTCACCAAGGACAATGTCAGCAAGGATGAAGTGCTGGACATGATGGCGGGCGGCGCAGAAATGCAGACGCTGATGAATCAGCTGGAAGGCATACAGGTCTAGGCCTGAGTCGATATCTAAGTTTAAGCATCTAAGTTCAAGTTAAGGACGCACTCATGCAACACACCAACAACACCTTCGCACCGGGCCGCAGGCTCGACGTGGTTTGCATCGGCCGTCTCGCGGTGGATCTGTACGCGCAGCAAATCGGCGCGCCGCTGTCGGATGTCAGCAGTTTTGCCAAATACCTGGGCGGATCTTCCGCCAATATCGCTTTCGGCTGTGCCCGCCTGGGATTGAAATCGGCGATGCTGGCGCGGGTTGGCAATGAAGCTAATGGCCGGTTTCTGACGGCCGCGCTGGCGGCGGAAGGTTGCGACGTCAGCCAGATCAAGATCGATCCGGAACGACTGACTGCGCTGGTGATGCTGGGCTTGAAGGATAAAGACACGTTTCCCTTGATTTTCTATCGCGACAACTGTGCCGACATGGCGCTGGCCGAGGAAGATATCGATGAGGCTTTCATCGCCGCCAGCAAGGCCTTGCTGATTACCGGCACCCATTTCTCCACGCAGCAGGTGCATCGCAGCAGCAGCCTGGCGTTGGAGTACGCGCGCCGCAACAACGTCCGCACGGTGCTCGATATCGACTACCGGCCGGTGCTGTGGGGATTGACGCAGAAAGGCGACGGCGAGACGCGTTTTATCGCCAACGATGGCGTAACCGCGCATCTGCAAGGGATCTTGCCGAAATTCGACCTGGTGGTCGGCACCGAAGAAGAATTCATGATTGCCGGCGGCGGCCGCGACATCATCGCTTCCCTGCAAGCGGTGCGCGCGCTCAGCCAGGCCACGCTGGTGGTCAAGCGCGGCCCGCTGGGCTGTACCGTCATCCATGGTGCGATTCCGAATTCGCTGGATGAGGGATTCAACTATAAGGGGGTGCAAGTCGAGGTGCTCAACGTGCTGGGTGCGGGCGATGCCTTCCTGTCGGGATTCCTGAAAGGCTGGCTGAACGGCGCAGACGATGAAAGCTGCTGCCGCTACGCCAATGCTTGCGGCGCCTTGGTCGTGTCGCGCCATGCATGCGCGCCGGCGATGCCGACGCCGGTCGAACTGGCGTATTTCCTGCAGCATGCCGAGCGCATGCAGCGGCCGGACCAGGACGCGCATCTGCAGCGTTTGCATAGAGTCAGCGCGCCGCGTAAAAACTGGGATGAAGTCAACGTATTTGCCTTTGATCATCGCAACCAGTTCTTTGAATTGGCGCGTGAATCAGGCGTCGATGAAGCGCGTTTGCCGCAGCTCAAGCAACTGCTGGTGCAAGCCGTCGCCGCCACCGAGCAGGCGCTGGGCCTGCAAGGCAAGATCGGCATCTTGGCCGACGACCGCTACGGCCAGGACGCGCTGAACGCCGCTACCGGTCGCGGCTGGTGGGTTGGCCATGCGGTCGAGCTGCCGCTTTCGAATCCGCTGGAATTCGACTACGGCCGCTCGATTGCTTCGCATCTGCTGAGCTGGCCCAAGGAGCATGTGGTCAAGTGCCTGGTGCAGTTTCATCCGGACGATGCGGTCGAAAACCGGCTGCAGCAGGAAGCCCAGATTCGCGGCTTGTATGACGCGGTACAGGTCAGCGGTCACGAATTGCTGCTGGAGATCATCCCGCCGAAAGATATGCCGAAGGCCGGCGACACCGTGCTGCGCGGCATCAAGCGCTTGTACAACCTGGGAATTTATCCCGAATGGTGGAAGCTGGAATCGATGTCGACGCAGCAGTGGGACGCGATCGATCGCCTGATTGCCGAGCGCGATCCGTATTGCCGCGGCGTGGTGCTGCTGGGCCTGGCGGCGCCGGTGGCAGAACTGGCGGCCGGCTTTCGCGCCTCGCGCCACAGCAAGACTTGCCGCGGGTTCATGGTTGGACGGACGATTTTCCATGAGCCATCCAAGCGCTGGCTGCAAGGGCAGATAGATGATGCTACGCTGATCCGGCAGGTGCGGACAACTTTCGAACAGCTGATCGGTGTCTGGCAAGCCAGCCGTAGTGCAGATCAACCCGACACAGCGGAGCGCGCAGCATGAGTGCAGCCAAAACCATACGCCTGACCATGGCGCAAGCGCTGGTGCGCTATCTGGCTGCCTTGCGCGTCGATACGGCGGACGCGAGCGCCGGTGACAACGGCGCTGTGCCGTTGTTTGGCGGGGTGTTCTCGATTTTCGGCCACGGTAATGTGGCTGGCCTGGGCGAGGCCTTGTTTCAGTACCGGGAACAATTGCCGACTTATCGCGCGCACAACGAACAAGCTATGGCCCATGCCGCAATCGCCTATGCCAAAAGCCACATGCGGCGCCGCATGATGGCCGTCACCAGTTCGATCGGGCCTGGCGCCACCAATCTGTTGACCGCTGCTGCGCTGGCCCACGTGAACCGGCTGCCGGTGCTGCTGCTGCCGGGCGACATCTTCGTCTCGCGGCGGCCTGATCCGGTATTGCAGCAGGTGGAAAATTTCCAGGATGGCGGCGTTTCCGCCAACGATGCGTTCAAGCCCCTGTCTCGCTATTTCGACCGCATCTACTATCCGGAACAGTTGCTGACAGCGTTGCCGCGGGCGATCCAGGTATTGACCGACGCCGCCCAATGCGGCCCGGTGACGCTGGCCTTGCCGCAAGACGTGCAAACCATGGCCTACGATTATCCGGTCGATTTTTTTGCGCCGAAAACGGTGAAATTCCGCGCACAGGGGCCGGCCGTGGATGAGCTGCAGGCGGCGCTGGCGTTGCTGAAAAATTCCAGGCAGCCATTGATCATTGCCGGTGGCGGCGTACTGTATGGCGAGGCGAGCGACGCCTTGCGTTGTTTTGCCGAAAAACATGCGGTGCCGGTGGCGGAAACACAGGCCGGGAAAAGCGCCTTGGCCTGGCGCCATCCCTTGCAGCTGGGCGCACTCGGCGTGACCGGTTCGCCGGCAGCGAATGCCTTGGCGCAAAAGGCGGATGTGGTGATTGCGGTAGGCACGCGGCTGCAAGACTTCACGACCGGCTCGCACTCTTTGTTTGGCCAGGCGCAACTGCTCAGTATCAATGTCAACCCGGTCGATGTCCTCAAATGGCAGGCCACGCCGATGTTGTCCGATGCGCGTTTGGGCCTGGCCGCCTTGTCGCAGGGCCTGCAAGACTGGCGCGCCAGCGCGGCCTGGCATGCACTGGCGCTGGAGCAGGCCAACTCTTGGCGTGCCAGCGTCGACGAAATTACCGGTAAACGTGAAATCGACGCACCTGCGTTGCCGTACGACGGTGAAGTGATCGGCGCGGTACAACGCTCCAGCATCGATTCGACCGTGCATGACATCGTAGTCTGCGCCGCCGGCACTTTGCCGGCCGAGCTGCATAAATTATGGCGCACCTCGACGCCCGGCGGCTATCACGTCGAATATGGCTACTCCTGCATGGGCTACGAAATTGCCGGCGGCCTCGGCGTCAAGATGGCGCAACCGGACCGCGACGTGATCGTGATGGTGGGCGACGGCAGCTACCTGATGATGAATTCCGAGATCGCCACATCGGTCATGCTGGATAAGAAATTGATCATCGTGGTGCTGGACAACCGCGGCTACGGCTGCATCAATCGCCTGCAACAGGCGTGCGGCGGCGCGCCATTCAACAACATGCTGGAAGATTGCCTGCAAGGCCGGCATGGCGCGCCAGCCATCGATTTTGCCGCCCATGCGAAATCGCTTGGCGCGCTGGCGGAAAACGTCAAGACCATCGCGCAATTGGAGGCGGCGTTGCAACGGGCGCGCGCGGCCGACCGCACCTATCTGGTATGCATCGACACCGATCCTGCGCGCAGCACTGAAGAGGGCGGCTGCTGGTGGGAAGTAGCGGTGCCGGAGGTGTCGCAGCGGCAGCAGGTACAGACGGCAAGAGCCGAGTACGAACAAGCCCGCCGCAGTCAAAAAGTGTGAACGAAGTGTGGATATTGTGAGAGAAACCATGACATTTAACGTAAAGATCGGCATCAACCCGATTTCCTGGATGAATGACGACTTGCCATCGCTGGGCGGCGAGACGCCGCTGGAAGTGGCGTTGGCCGAGGGCGCGCAAATCGGTTATCGCGGCTTCGAGCTGGGCAATAAATTTCCAAAGGAGCCGGCGGCGCTGGCTGCGGTGCTCGGCAAATATCAACTCGAATGCATCTCGGGCTGGTATTCCGGCCGCCTGGCTACCGCTTCGGTCGAGGACGAAATTGCCGCGGTCGGCCCGCATCTGCGGCTGTTGGCGGAAAACGGCGCCAAAGTCATGGTGTACGGCGAAGTCGCCAATGCCATCCAGGGCCGGCCCGATCCCTTGTACAAGCGCCCGCGCTTTCTGAACGACCTGGAATGGCGGCAATACGCCGACAAGCTGACTGCCTTTGCGCGTTTTACCTTGGCGCATGGCGTGCGCCTGGCTTATCACCATCACATGGGCGCCTATGTCGAGACGCCGGCCGATGTCGAGCGCTTGATGGCATTGAGCGGCGATGAAGTCGGCCTGCTGTTCGACAGCGGCCACATCGCGTTTGCCGGCGGCGATCCCTTGAAGGTGCTGGAGCAGCATATCAAGCGCGTTTGCCATGTCCATTGCAAGGACGTGCGGCCGGCGGTGGTGAAGATGGCGCGCAACGGCAACTGGAGTTTCCTGCAGGCGGTGATCAATGGCGCTTTTACCGTGCCGGGCGACGGCGCCATCGACTTTGACGGCCTGCTGCGGCTCTTGTATCGGCATGGCTATGCCGGCTGGCTGGTGGTTGAGGCGGAACAGGATCCGGCTGTCGCCCCAAGCTATCAGTACGCCGCAATGGGTTATCGTCATTTGGCCGGTCTGGTGAGCGCCATCGAGGCCGGCAGCAAAATCGACCATGCGGAGGCGGCATGAGTCTGCTCGTCAAGGGGCACGCGCTAGGACGGGAAATCGTCAGCGTCACGCCGCAATCGGCGCATTGGCGCTTTGTCGGCTTTACCGCATATCGGCTGGCTGCGGCAGAGAAGATTCATTTCGATACGGCGCAGCGCGAGGTGTGCATCGTGGTGCTGCGCGGGGTGGTCAGCGTCCAGGCTGGCGCTCATGCTTGGAAAGAAATCGGCGAGCGTCAAAGCGTGTTCGATCAAAGTTCGCCGTATGCAGTGTATGTGCCGCATAGCCATGCCGTCACCGTCAGCGCCCACGGCGATGCCGAAATTGCCGTCTGCAGCGCTCCAGGCCATGGCGATCTGAGTGCGCGCCTGATAGAACCTGGAATGGCTAAGCGCTCGGTGCGCGGGCAGGGCAGCAATACACGTTACGTCTGCGATATCCTGCCGCAAACCGAGCCGGCCGATCATTTGCTGGTGGTCGAAGTCGTGACGCCCGGCGGCCACTCCTCAAGTTATCCGCCGCACAAGCACGATACCGATAATTTGCCGCAAGAGAGTTTTCTCGAAGAGACCTATTATCATCGCCTGAATCCGCCGCAAGGCTTTGCTTTCCAGCGCGTGTACACCGACGATCGTTCGCTGGACGAGTCGATGGCGGTGGAAAATCACGATGTGGTCATGGTGCCGCGCGGATATCATCCGGTGGTGGCGCCGCATGGCTACGACAGCTATTACCTGAACGTGATGGCCGGCCCCAGGCGCGAATGGCATTTCAAGAATGATCCGGCGCATGAATGGATGTTGCAGCGCTGATCCAGGTTGAATTTGCGACGCCCGGCATGATGAACGGATGCACTGAGCTATATGTTCCTGTCCAATGCCCCCCAGACGAATTTTTTGCTGGCAACTCTTCCGCGCGAAGCGTTACGCAGTAACGCCGGCATGATTAATTGCGTTGACTTCACGGCGGCTGGCATGATGCGCTATAATCATTGCGCCCCCAAGAAAAAGGGGGAACGGGTTTGACAGTCCGAAATGTACGAGGCGCACAAACGGCGCAATGCCGTTTTTTTACGTGCGTATACCATTGTCGCGCCTTCTTTGGGCGGCACTGGCGGGAGCCTTCGGGCTGCCGGTAGCCTTGTACGCCGGTCTGTCAACCTGTCTTTGCCGCCCACCCCGTTTGACAGCGGGGAGCGGTTTAACCGTACAAGGAGATCACAATGCCTAGCACCACCACGCCTAAACAATCCCCTATCATCGACCAAGCTGCAGCGTTAGAGGCTATTCGAGAACTGACAGACCACATTGCATTCACCGCGCGCCATACCGATATCCTGCTGCAATCCATCGTCGATAAGCTCGATTCAAGCACCGGCCTGAATCAGGAAGCGCTCAAGCCGGTAGCGGCAATCGAATGCTTTGTCCTCTGCGCCCAAACGGCAAACACCGCCATTCCGCGCTTGTCGGACCAATCCATTGATCTACAGGCCCAACTGGCGGCGCGAGGTGCGGCATGAGCGCCGACATCCAGCCAAAAGCTGCCCTCCCCGCCAGCGTCCATCAGCCATTCAGCGTTCTCAGCGACAAGGCCAGGCAGATCCCCACGGCGGAATTCGTCGCGCTCACGCTGGACCTTGCCCTTGGCATGCAAACCTGCCTAGAGATCGTCCATGCGGCAAATTTTCAACGCATCTACAACGAAGAAGCCGAGGCCGGGGAGGAAATCGCCCCGGCGATCAGCGAGTACGAGGCCGAGGTTTTGCTGCGCTTCTCGATTGCAGCGGCAAAACTGCTGCACGAATCGGCAGATGGATCGATTACATGGCTGAACAATGACGGCCCCGAGTGGCTGGAACGAAAGGTGGCACGTTCCAAGGGGGGCAAAATGAAGAGCCATCAATGACGTCATCCGCGCAGCATGACGGGTACGTGGCGGCGAGCATGCTGGCGGAGCGAGTGGAAGTGTATATCGATGTGCTCGACGATCTGTGTTTGAGCGCCGACTGCAGCAAGCCGCTTGAATGATGCAACAATAAAATTTGAATAATTGCATAAAATTGCAAACTCCGATTGACCGAAGCTATCAAATGCACGTATTATTCGGTCTTCGCAATTGCAGTGAGCCTTAGCTGGCTTCGCATTACGGCCCACGTGGCGGAATTGGTAGACGCGCATGGTTCAGGTCCATGTGCCGCAAGGTGTGGGGGTTCGAGTCCCTCCGTGGGCACCAGGAAACTGGTGTTGGAAGTAAAGAGAAACCGCATAAACATCAATGTTTATGCGGTTTTTTTGTGTGCGCCCATGCTGCGCGCGCGCAGTCAGGTCTTGGAACGATGCACGGCGTGCTTCATATTTGCGGTTTGTTAGTAGCTTGCTCTAATAAGCTGGCCACGGATTAACAGGCTCACGGTCTATCGCGGCGCTAGACCGCATAGGATATGATACTGTGCCGAGATCGTTGTCTAATAAAGGTAATATTTCATACCCTCGAGACCCGCATAATCACTGGGGTGGCGATCCTTCAATAGACAGGGAAGATGGTCGTTTCGTTGCCAGTAGCTACTAGAATTAGCGTTGTTAAAAGATAAATATATATGACGCACATCCCGGAGGCGTTATGCATGGACAATGGCTAGGTAAATTTGAGGCTACACAGATCGCGGGCCCTATCACAGTCGATGTAGACGAGCTTCCCCATGGATTTGGTGGGCGTGCTGTAGTTTTCCCTCCTCCTGGCATCGCTCCAGTGTTTGTTGGTCTTTTCGAGACAACGTCGAAGGTAAGTCCCGCGCAGTTCTTTGTCGTCCTGTCAGCTGCAAATCCCATCACGGGGCTTTCAATGACATGGGAAGAAGTCGTGAGACAGTATCCGGTTGGGCAATTCGCTCGCCAGCTCCAAGTCACGGCGAGCTGGGACGCTCAAAATCTTACGTTGAACTGGACGTCTGATATAGGCGGTCAAGGTCGCGCCGTGTTGCCGAGGAGTTGTGCCGCGCGCGCTTCTGAATATTCTTTGAATCCGGTAACATGGGACGAATTCAAAAAACACGTGATTGATCTCGAGCCGCGCAGATTTGTGTTTAGAGGCCAACGAACGCCAGGCCGTTTGCGTACTACGTATCATCGTAGTGGCCGAGCCGACCTAGTACGATATGCAAAAAACGATATACCAACTTTGCACCAAAATCTAAGTGCTCGTACACGCCATTTATTTAATTTAAGGGACCCTCTGGAATTTGGCGCATTTCTTCATTTAGGACAACATCACGGTTACCCCACGCCATTGTTAGACTGGTCGTATTCGGCATTTGTTGCGGGTTTCTTCGCATATCGATCCATTCTTAATTCAGAGGCCAGAAGTGCATCAGGCGATGACCGAGTAAGAATTTTTAAGTTTGATCGACTCGCGTGGCTAAAGGACTTTGCCGAGGAAAGCAAAATTGATACGTTGAAATTGCATCTTTCGTTCTACGAATTTTTGGCGGTCGATAATGAACGGATGATTCCACAGCAGGCACTATCGATTCTGACCAATATTGACGATGTTGAATCCTATATTCGTTTGTGTGATCAGAGAAACAAGCGGACGTACCTGGAAGTATTTGATGTTCCTGTTCAGGGCCGCCACGCCATCATGCGAGAGCTCAGCATGATGGGAATTACAGCAGGTTCGTTGCTACCAGGCCTAGACGGAAGTTGCGCAGAGCTGAGGGAGCGATTCTTTGAGTAGGCAAGTCTGAGCCATTATCGCTTGATGCCAGACAATGCGTAGACCGGGAGGACAGATTTGGTTGAATCAAAAGGCGTAGATACTGATGGATTCATCCGTGTCATATCGGGTAGACCAATCCAGCCCGCCTTCCAAACGGCGGTTGATAATCTGTGCGACATGCTGCTTGATTGCTTGGGACCATTGATTGACAGCGTGTACTTATACGGCAGCGTCGCAAGAGGTGATGCTATAGCTGGAAAATCAGACTTGGACGTCACCTTGATTCTGATCCGTGAACCTACTTTACAAGACACCCAAGCCATTGAGTCTGTGCGCCTCGCACTAGAAAGTCGACATTCCGAAGTTACAAAGGTCGACTTCGATATTGGGTGTCTCGCGGATGTCAATGCTCCTGAAAATCTCTATAAATGGGGTTTCTGGTTAAAGCATCATTGCCGATGCGTCTATGGCAATGATCTTGCGAATCAATTCGCTCTATTCCGGCCATCCAGACTGATTGCAAGAGCGGTGAATGGAGACTTTCCTGATGTGTTAGCTGCTTACGCACAACGCATAGAAGCTGAGAATAACGTCCTTTTGATCGAACGTCTCAAGAGAGCTGCATCAAGGAAACTCATTCGCTCGACCAACGTACTTCGTCCCGTAGAGGCGCTATCGTGGCCCGAATCACTCGAAGATCATGCTGATCAATTTCTGGTGACATACCTAGAAATGAGGCCACAGATTGCCTATTTCCTTTTCCAGCAACAAATGTTGGATAGCGACCAGGACGATTTCATCGAACGGCTGCGATTTTTTTCGGCATGGATGCAACTGCAGATCTGAAATATGGTTCGTCTTAGCAGTTACAGGCAAATACTCATCGCGATAGTCGGTAATCGGCCAAAAATGGACGTGTAATCGCTATCGAAAAGACGTTAGCGCACACGCCCTTGCAGACAATCAAAGAAGGTAAGAAATGCTAATCAAAGAACAGCACCTACCGATAGAAAGGTTCGACCATGCCTTTTACTTTAGTCATTAAGGGGTTGCCCTTCCGATCTAACGCCTTTCCGGCCGGGACTTTAATCCATCCCTCGCTGATGCAATATTCCTCAACTTCGAAGTGCTCCTTATTGTTAAGTTTAATACCAACATCATGTTCAAATATGGCAGCATTATAGTAAGGGCTACGAGGATCGACTGAGAGCCGATCAGGAAGTTGGGGGGCGGGTTTGGGTATCGTTCATGGCCACAATTATCAACTATAAGATTAACCAAAACAATTTTTTTGCGTGGTTTCGCTAAATCACTTGGTTGACCGCTATCGGCCAACTTGTAGTGGTCAAGTAAATTCGGACACGGCGATAGGTTTTTTTGCTGCCATGTTCCGTTCGTAGACGGAGGGCGGCAGATTGCCCAGAACTGAA
>NZ_FNOR01000026.1 GCF_900107095.1 Collimonas sp. OK242 | reverse complement strand
AAATGAACATGACGCCGTTGATCGACGTCATGCTGGTGCTGATCATCATGCTGATCATCACGATTCCGATCCAGAATCACGCCATCAAGCTGAACATGCCGACCGGTAATCCGCCGCCGCCACTGGCCTTGCCGGTGGTGGACACGGTGGATATCGATCCGGCTGGCACGGTGATGTGGAACGGTACGCCGATGGCCAGCCGTGCGGAACTGGAAGACCGCTTGAAGACGGTGGTGGCAGGCGGCAATATCGATGAAGTGCATCTGCGGCCGAACAAGCTGGTGGAGTACAAGTCGGTCGCTGCCGTGATGGCGTCGGCGCAGCGGCTGGGCGTGACCAAGATCGGTATCGTCGGCAATGAGCAGTACCTTGAATAATATCCTCGATTCGATATAAAAATTGAGGCAAAGAACTGATTCATCGATCGAAATATTTCTTTACAAGGCATCCTCTCTACATCACTCGAAATCAATTCCGGAATTGCAGGAGCTCTCAGTGAAAAAGCACATTGCCAATAGCAACGTCAAATACCGCCGCTTCACCGCAGAAGATGCGGCAGCTGCGCATGCGCTGTCGCTGGCGGCCGGCTGGCCGCATCGGCTGGCCGACTGGCAATTTGTCCAGCGGCTCGGCGCCGGTTTTGTGGCGGAAAGCGAAGAAGGTGTAATCGGCACGGCGATGTGCTGGGGGCATGGCCAGCAATATGCTTCTCTCGGCATGGTGATTGTGCCGCCCGACTGTCAAGGCCAGCTCATAAGGCGGCAATTGCTATCCCAGGTGCTGACCGAAATCGGCGACCGTACTATCCTGCTCAGCTCCTCGCCGCAATGCCTGCCACTCTACGAACAGCTTGGATTTACGCCATTTGGCGAAGTTCGCCAGCATCAAGGGACAGTGATTCCATCGCAGATCACACTGCCTGTGCCGGGCGACAGAATCCGTCCAATCGGCGCCAGCGACAAAATCAAGATCGCGGCCCTCAGCAGCCGTGCCGCAGGCATGCCGCGCGGTACCGTGATGGCGGCGCTGCTGGAAGCGGCGGAGGGCGGGGTCGTCATCGAGAGTTATGAGCAGGTGGTCGGTTGCGCTGTATTACGCCGTTTCGGACAGGGTTATGCGATCGGACCGGTGATTGCGCCGGATATCGCTCGCGCCAAAGCCCTGATCAGCCATTGGGCGGGCTCGCACGCCGGCGCTTTCATGCGCATCGACGTCGCACTGACCGGTGATATGAGTCCATGGCTGAGCGAGGTGGGCTTGATGCCGGTGCGTGACGTCGTCACGATGGCAAGAGGGGAGCCGCCGCTACTCGATAAAAACTTGCATCAGTACGCCATGATCAACCAGGCGCTCGGCTGAAGCAAGCGCGATTTCTGATGGCGGCCGGCACATCCGATATCAGCATTTTCTCCTGCCGACGGTTTTCTTGTCCGTCGGCGGCGATATAAGCGGCACGCATTTTCCGTCCAACGGCGGCTCCTAGAAGTAGCGTACCCATTTTTGGGTCGATACCCGTTTGAATCGGGCAAATGCACGGCAAGGAAAGTACAGCAAGGGCATCAGTGCAAAGGCCGTCGGCCATACTATCCAGTAGTGATCGACGCCAAAGCGCACGCCGTGGTTTGCGCCGAAGACGGCAACCAGCAGATGCTGCAGGATCAATAGTACATACAGGTGCAGCAAATAGTAGAACATCGGCGCGCCGCCAAAAGTTGCGCATACGCGAGTGAACCAGTTATCGATAGACTCGAACCAGGCCAGCAGCACGAATCCCGTACCCAGGGTGAGCAGCAGGAAAGACAGCGACGGCGGATATTTGGTGAAATTCAGCCACGACATGAGCGTATGTACAAAATCCTCGCCATGCACCCACGGCAGCGTTTCTCCATAAATATTAAAACCGCGCAACAATCCCAGCAATGCCAGGCAGCCGACGCCTATGCCAACCAGCAAGCGTTTGCGGCGGGCTGCGGCGACAGTTTGCGCATACAGCGGGCCGGCGACATATCCCAGCAGGATCACGCCAATCCACGGCAGCAAAGGATAGGTGACCTTGATTTTGATAACACCGTCGGCCACCAGATAACCGCGATGCAGCAGCAGCGTCCACAGATAGTAACCGAGGCTGCCGGGATCGAAGCTCAGTGAGGCCAACAGATTATGGCCGAACACTATGGTCAAGCCGATAGCAGCGAGCAGCCAGCGCGGCTGCCGGTGCAGCAAGGCGAGCACGATCATGGCCAGTCCGATAACCCAGATCACCTGCAGGTAAATGGTCGATGGCGGGAATTGGCCGGACCATGCAAACGTGACCAGAGTCCATTCGAGAACTACCAGCAGCAATCCGCGTTTGACCAGGAAACCCGTGGCGGAACGCGGCACGCCGGACGGCGGGTTGGCATATAGCCAAGCGGATAATCCGGTAAGAAATACAAACATCGGCGCGCAGAAGTGCGCAGCAACGCGCATGAAGAACATGGCAGGTTCGGTGGCGCCGACATCCATCGGATCGCTGACTTGCATGTGCAGATAAATTGTCTCGCGCACGTGATCGAACAGCATGATCAACATCACCAGACCGCGAAGAACATCGATTACAGCTATCCGTGAACGTGATGCAGTGGTCGATTTTGCAGGTGAATGTGCTGTGTATGTGCTGGCGCCGTATGACAGCGGGACTTTCGGATTGACCGTCGGATTCGTCATGGTGTTGGCCTGGTTTGGTTGGAGGGGGCAGATAACAAGAAGTGCTCGATTATTCTAAATCCCGCCTACCAATTATTCTGCTTTCTTTGGGGGGAATGCAGGCTTTTCTCCTTGAAAAAATACAGTGATATAGCATTTTCTATCGTTCCTGCTGAAAGGCCGCATGGAAAATCATTGCAGCAATGGCGTGCCCGCATATTGTGTCGGCGTCATCCGGAAAAAAACAAATCTGCAGTGACGCCAAGACGGTGAAAACGATCTGGAAATTGCACTTCCTTGGGGAGAACCGCAGGAAATCGCACAGTTTCAACGCATCTGCGCCCATCTCGGCACGGCATGCTGATTCTGCCGGACAAAACAGATATTTCTGTTCTGTGACCTGCCGAAAACAAGATAACTGCGTAATTTCGACATGCTGTAATCAATACCAGAAGACGATGTTTTTGCGAGCCGCGGTTCCGCAGGGAGTCGGACTTCCACACGATATCTATTCCAACAGGGAGTTTCCATGCACGCCTCGCCACGTTTTCATCTCGCACTTTTTCTTGCGGCTGCCTATCCGCTTGCAGCCTCTGCCGCTGACACCGATAGTTCTCCGGAAGTGGTCGTCGTCGGCCAAAAACAACCGTATCGCAGCATCTCCGCTACCGGCGCGACCAAGACCGACACGCTCTTGATGGATTTGCCGCAGAGCGCACGCGTATTGACTGCCGACCTGTTGCAGGATGTCGGCGCGGTCAAGTTTTCCGACGCCTTGGATCTGGCCAGCGGCATCGCTCGCCAAAGCAATCTGGGCGGCCTGTGGGACAGTTATGCCATGCGCGGCTTCACGGGCGATCCGAATTTCGGCTCTGACTTCCTGGTCAACGGCTTTAACTCCAGCCGCGGCTATAACGGCCAGCGCGATTCTGCCAATACCAACACCGTCGAAATATTGAAGGGTCCTGCTTCTGCACTGTATGGCCGCGGCGATCCAGGCGGCACCGTCAATATCACGACCAAGAAACCTTTGTTTCAACCGTCTCAAACCATCGAGCAATCCGTCGGCAACTACAGTACCTACAGAACCGCAGTCGATCTGACCGGCCCCCTTAGCGAAACAGTCGCCTACCGCCTTAACGCCGCCTATCAGAACGGCAACAGTTTCCGAGATACCGAGCATTCGGAGAGTTACGTGATTTCGCCTTCCTTTATCTGGATGATCTCGCCGGATACCACTCTTTCTTATGAAATGGAGGCGGTCCAGCAAAGAACGCCGTTCGATCGCGGCGTCCTGGCAGTCAAAGGGCAGCTCGGCCTGATTCCCAATTCGCGCTTTCTCGGCGAACCTGGCGACGGCCCGATAACCATCAAGTCGCTCGGCCACCAGCTGTTTATACAACATCAATTCAACGATGACTGGTCGCTGCAGAGCGGATTGTCCTATCGCGAAAGTTCGCTCAAGGGATTGTCGACAGAGGCCAGCAAACTGCTTGCCGATGGACGCACCTTATGGCGGCAGCACCGCCTTCGTGATTTCTCGGCCACCGATACCTCTGGCCGCGTGGAATTACTCGGCAAAGTTGCAACCGGACCCGTGGTGAATAATCTGCTGTTTGGCGTCGACGCTTATCGTTTCGACGACGATCGCGTTTTGATGCGCGCCAATCCAACTGCGGCCTCTCCGTATGCGATCGATATTTACAATCCTGTATACGGTCAATCCGTGCCGGCGGCCATGACGCTCAATATCAGCACCAAGGAAAAGCAGCGCGCACATGGCTTGTATGCGCAAGACCAGATCGACATTACCAAGCAATGGAAGGCCTTGATCGGGGTGCGTTACGATAACTACACGCAAACTTTCGATGACCGGCGTTTCTTGCGCTATACCGAGCAATCCGGCAATGCGACCAGCCCGCGCTTCGGCATCGTCTATCAGCCGCTCAAGACACTATCGTTCTATGCCAGCGTATCCAAAGGTTTCCGGCCAAGCAGCGGCACTACATCGGGCGGTCTGCCTTTTGCTCCGGAAAGCAGCCGTTCTTATGAAGTCGGTACAAAGTACGATGCGGCTAACGGCAAACTCAGCAGCACTCTGGCGGTTTATAAGATTCAGAAACAGAATGTGCTGACGGTGGATCCTTTGGATCCCAATTTCTCGGTCGCTGCCGGCGAGGTCGAAAGCCGCGGCGTCGAACTCGACGTCTCCGGAGAAATCGTTCGTAATCTGCGTCTTACCGCAGCGTATGCCTACACCGATACCAAAATCACCAAAGACAATTTGTTCAAGGTTGGCAGCGCGTTGCCGGATGTTCCTAAAAACAGCGCCAACCTGCTCCTGGTTCAGGATTTCAAACTTGGGGACGGCGTCGCGTCTTTCGGCGGCGGTGCGAATTATGTCGGCGAACGTAGCGGTGACGTGGCGATAAGCAGCAATTTCAAATTGCCAGCCTACACCACCTACAAAATGATCGCCTCTTATAAACCGACCAAAAAGCTGCGTATTTCCTTGAACATCGACAACCTGTTCAACAAGACTTACTACGCCAGCTCTTACAGCCAGCTCTGGGTTGCTCCGGGGACGGAGCGCACGATCACGCTGAAGGCGCAATATAAATTCTAATGCTTTGGTTTAAGGCGTTCCGCCGCACAAGCATGCGGCAGAACATTTATTCAGGCAGATATGAAGCATATCCGACGCACGTTTTATTGATTGATCATGCACACCGGAGAATTTGCATGCAAGACTTATTAAGTCGAAAGGCGCATTGGCTAGGCATCGCCAAATGCGCATTGATCCCCGCTCTGCTTTTGCTTCTGGCGTTCACCGCGCAACATGCTTTTGCGCATGGAGTTGCGGATGAAGATAAGACCTTCATCGAACAAAACACCGGCGTCCACCTGCTGCCGTTCATCTATCTCGGCGCCAAGCATATGGTTACCGGTTATGACCATCTGCTGTTCCTGTTCGGCGTCATTTTTTTCTTGTACCGGATGAAGGATGTCGGTACCTACGTCAGCTTGTTTGCTATCGGCCATAGCGCCACTTTATTGTCTGGCGTGCTGACAGGCACCCATGTCAATCCTTATATCGTGGACGCCATCATCGGCTTGTCGGTCGTCTACAAGGCGCTCGACAATCTTGGAGCGTTCAAACTGGTCCTGGGCTTCCAGCCGAATACCAAGGCCGCCGTGCTTATTTTCGGCTTCTTTCACGGTTTCGGCCTGGCTACCAAGCTGCAAGAGCTGACACTGTCGCAAGATGGCTTGATCCCGAACATCTTCGCTTTCAATGTCGGGGTGGAGATGGGGCAGTTGCTGGCTCTCAGCGCCATCATGATCGCAATGGGATTCTGGCGCCGCACGGAAAATTTCCGGCGTCAGGCGGTTTCCGCCAACGTCGTTTTGATGACTGCCGGTTTTATTTTAATGGGCTATCAGCTGACTGGCTATTTCATGAATTCACCAAGGATCCCGACATGACACCCGCAAACAATCCAACGCTACCGACTGTGCCGCAATTGCGCAAGGCAACCGGCGTCGCCATCGTCGCTGCGACAGCCATACTGGTCGCCTTCGTTCTACCTGCCGAGTATGGAATTGACGTCACCGGCATCGGCAAGCTTCTGCAGATCAAGAAATTGAACGCCGAGGCGCCGCCTAGTCCCGCACCCCTCGCAACAGCAAGCGCAGGTGCCGCGGAAGTGACCTTGATCAAAAGCCAGATGCCGTTCAATGAAAGTGAAATGTCTCTGATATTGCAACCAAATCAAGGTGGCGAAATTAAAGCCTTGATGCGGCAGGGTGAACACTTCGTCTATACGTGGTCCGCCGAAGGCGGCAAAGTTACCGTCGACATGCACGGCGAACGGCCCAATGCCGGCAAGGAATTTACCCGATATTGGAAAGATAAGCAGCAAGCGGGCGACCAGGGATCTTTTGTCGCGCCGTTTGACGGCATACACGGCTGGTTCTGGCGTAATCACAGCGATAAGCCGGTCACGATAAAAGTGAAAGTCAGCGGATTTTTCGAGAAACTTTATGTGCCGTCTTGAGCATCGTTTTAATTGATTTCTTAGTCAACCGATTGAATTTCGTCAACCTGAAGGAAGAAAATGAATAACATCACCAAACTCTTTACGACTGCGGCCGTGGCTGCAAGCTTACTGGTAAGCGCGGCTTCGCATGCACATGGCATCTGGTTTGCCCAACGCAACAATCAACTGGCGTTGTTGTATGGTATAGGAGCTGACGATCTCGACATGGTCAAGCGTTTTTCCATGGTGAAAAGCATTGCCGGATTCGATGCAACGGGTAAGCCGGTGCCGACGTCATTGATCAAAACCGATCATTTGATCCTGGTCGATACGGAAAACCAGCCGGCGCTGGTGGCAGCGGTTCTCGACAACGGCACGTGGAGCAAAACACCTGAAGGAAAATGGCTGAAGAAAGGCAAGGACGAGGTGCCTGACGCCGTCGTCAGCGAGCAGAACTACAAATATGCGGTGCTCATTCGCGGTCAAATGACAGCGCCTTTGCCGCTCTTGCCGGGACAAACGCTACAGATCTTGCCGGTCGATGCAACGCTGCCTGCACTATTGGGGCAATCGATGAAACTGCGCGTCATGTATCAAGGCAAGCCGGTAGCAGGCGCGCGCGTATTGCATGACTGGATCAACGATCCTGACAGCGAGCAGCTCAAAACAGCCGCGGACGGTACGGTGACGATCAAAGTCAGGAATCAAGGGCTGAACGTCGTCGTCGCCATTTTCAATTCGCCGCCGGAAGATCCAAAGAAGACGAATACGGTGGAACACCTGGCGTCGCTTTCGTTTGTGCTGCCGCACGCTCCCGAATAATGAACAATCCTGGCCCGCAGTTTTCCTGCCGGCCTGTCTGGTATCGGGCCTTCGGCGCTCCCCGTCCACGGGTGCCGCTTTATACAGAGGTGATTCAATGAAGAAGATTGCAATTCTATTGCTGCTGGGCGCTATGTCCGTGACGTTCAACGCGGCACATGCGCACGGCAATACAAAACCGGAACATGGCGGCTTGATTCAGATCGATGGCGACATGTCGCTGGAACTGGTTCAGGGCAAAGACGGAGCCGAGTTGTACGTCGTGGATGACGACGACGAACTGCCGAGCGCCGACCTGAGCGGCAAGCTGACGATCACCAGCAAAGGAGCCAAGTCGGAAGCACTACTCAAGCCCGCCGGCGGCAACAAATTCGAGGCTAAGGGAGTCAAAATCCCAGCTGGTTCAAAGGTGGTTGCGATGGTGGTTTTAAAAGATAAGACAACAAAAGTCAGCGCCAGCTTCACGACTAAGTAATCTAGGTAGTGGCGCGATTCATTACGACGCTGCTGCGCCAGCCTGGCAACGCTCGGATAAGCCTGCAGCGTTATCGGTTTTCTGCGGAATGCAGAAAATGCGGCTGGCGCATTCGAGCATAAGATCCCCTGATTCTTTGTACCGGCCATTTTCGCTGGCCACGCTATCTCTATGAAGAAAATCCTAGTGAGCGCCGCATTGCTGGCATCCGGCATTGCTATGTTTCCGAATGCCATGGCGTCTGGCGCATTGAATGTAGACGATGCGGCGATCGTCGAACCGCACGCTTGCCAGTTTGAATCGTGGGCACGTTTCAACCGGGATCGCACTGAACGTTGGTTCATGCCGGCCTGCAATGCGACCGGCAATCTTGAAATTGCTGCTGGGGGCGCGGTGCAGAGAGACGTTCAAGGTCTTTACATGGCGCATACGCAGATCCAGCTTAAAACCGTCTTGAGAGAACTGCAAACCAATGCCGTCGGAATCGGCTTGATTGCGGGAACAGATGGAGAAACGGAGGCGGGCAGCAGAGAGCGTTCTTTGCACTCTTATGCGAAAATTCCGGTCACTCTATCGCTATCAGATGATGCGTTTTTGCTGCATGCCAATCTAGGCATCACTTACTCGGACACGCAACACACTGCACGTATGACCTGGGGCATGGGGATGGAAAAATTGTTGTCCAGGCGCTTCATGGTGATTGCTGAAATTTATGGCGAGCATAAAGGAAAACCCTCGTATCAAGCCGGGTTGCGCACTGTGCTGCTACCTGATCGGATTGATTTTAGTACCACTTTCGGCAATGCATTCGGACGAGAGAGTGCGGGGCAGTTTGTAGCGCTTGCTATCCGTTTTATTGTTCCCGGCTTGTTACCGTAAAGTATCAGCTACAGATCCAGCACCAGCATGGTGCTCAATGCGCGAGAACAACAAGGCAGCAAGCGATCGTTCTTCATCCTGTCTTCTTCGCTTAGAAAGCTATCTCGATGATCCGGTTCGCCATTCAGTACGCGGGTCAGGCAAGTGCCGCATACACCCTGTTCACACATGGTCGGTATCCGGATACCGGCTTCGGATAGAGCGGCAACAATGGTTTTATCTTTTGCGATACGGTAGATTTTTCCCGTGCTGGCAAGCTGGATGTCGAATTCCGCATCGCGGCTTGAACTGCTCACCCCAGCCGCAAAATATTCACGGTGCAGGCGCTCATTGCCCCAGCCATTCTTCCTTGCGGTGTCAATTACCGTATCCATGAAACCTGCCGGGCCGCAGACATAGAGATGGCTTGTCGCATCCGGATCGGCGAGCAGCGTCTGCAGGTTGAGGCGCTGGGACGATGCACCCTCGCTGAAGTGAAATGTCACGTGTTGCGCATATGTCGCGGATTTGATCCGATTCACAAAAGCGGTGCGTAGCAATGAACGGCTGCAGTAATGCATGCTGAAATCGGCGTCCCTGCCGGCAAGCTGTTCCGCCATCGACAGGATGGGAGTCACGCCGATGCCGCCGGCGATCAATAGCGATCGTTTGGCTGCGGGCACGAGTGGAAAATGGTTTTTCGGCATGCCGATTTCCAATATGGAACCTTCTTCGAGATCGTCATGCATAGCCTGCGACCCGCCGCGCGAATCCTGCGTGCGCAACACCCCGATCAGGTAGCGATGTCGCTCTCGCGGATCGTTGCACAGCGAATATTGCCGTACCAGGCCGGTACGCAGATAGACGTCGATGTGGGAGCCGGGGCTGAAGGGAGGCAGTTTCTTTCCTGCCGGATCTACCAGTTCGAAGCTGCAGATTCCTTCTGCTTCGATCGTCTTTTTACTGATGCGCAATAGCATTCGTTTATTGGCGGCTTGTTTGGATTTTCTGCGCAGATAGCTGCCGATGCCGGTATAGGCCAGCACCGGCACGGATAGTGCACCGGCTAACAGCAGCAGCTGGCCGAACAGGCCGCCTACCCAGCCGTAGTGGATGGATAAGGCCCAAAGATAGATTTTTTCTCCGGGACTGTTTTTGGCATAGGGAGTGAAACGCAGCACCTTTCCGGTGTAGGAGTCCAGTTCCAGGTAGGAGAATGCCTGGGCATGTGGTGCGTCAGTCCCGATCAATCTAATGTCAACCGCATCGTCAGGTTTTTCGGCGAAACGAATTTGCACTTGCCTGGCCTGCGGCATCAGGGAATGCGCATGCTGCCGGACTGCTTCTGCCGACAAGCGTCGAATGCCCGCTGGCGCCGCCGATGGCGATATTGGCGCAGGCAGCTGCGATCCCGCAAGCAGGTAGATACCGTGCCGGCACCACTCAAAGGCTTGCGGCAAGCCGGTGAGTGCGCTGGTCAAAAGAATCAGGCTGGTATATAGCGCCGTGGTCTTGTGAAGATGCTGCGGCAAGGCGCGGCCGCTGAATTTTCTGCCGCTGCGTGGCCTGCCGGACCACCAGACCGCGAGGCCGCCCAGAATAAGCATGATGGCAAACGCCAGGGTAACTGTGCCGGCAATCAGGTGGCCGCTCTTTATAAAATGAAAACTATGCAACAGCGCCAGCGTACCGAATAGACCGCCATAGCGATCATCTTGCCCAAGCACCGCGCCGGAACACGGATTCATGTTCACCCATTTGTCATCACTAAAGCGGATGTGCGTAGCCGCATTCGTATCCGGGTAAAGTCGTATGTAAGTGAGTGCTCCGCCTTTCGGATTAGCCGCACGTGCATTGGAAATCAGGGTGTCAAGCGGTAAACTCGCATGGCAAGCGGCCATTGTGAACTGATCGCGATTGATTACAGGATCGAGCTGAGGACGAAAAACCATGCCGGCGCCGGTAACCGCAATCAAGACCATGACCAAGCCAAGAGTAAAACCGGTCCAGCGATGGAATTGAAGGACGCGGTGGCGAAATAGAGGGGACATGCTTCTGGAGTTACTTTGCCTACGTTGGAAGAACAATCCTTTTTTTATTTGCAGGAGTCGATCAGACAAGCTGCGCAACGTGGCGGATTCAGCAAGTCATCAGCGTCTTCAACTATTGATTAAATCATGTTGAAGATATATAAATGCCCTGTTTTGCCGATGTCAGGAAACAGAAACAATGGTTTTAAGTGTTCCTCGCAGCATAGCCTGCCAGGAACACGTTGTTTCATTACCTGAATGAGGATGCACCCGCACACACCTTATCAAATCCATATCGTCAAACGGGGTGGATAGTTGCGAAAGCAAGTGCACCGTCTCATATGCAGATAAATCTCAGCTGCCAGCTTGTATCTGCGTGACAGTCAAAGCGCCGTTGGCTTTTTCGACGACAAAATTGATCTTGTCGCCAGGCTTTACCTGATCCAGCATTGCCGGGTCTTTTACACGAAACACCATCGTCATCGGCGGCATGTCCAGGTTCACCAATGGACCATGTTTGATCGTGATCTTGCCAGTCTCTTTATCGATTTTTTTCACTTCCCCGGCCGACATGGCCGCGGCGTCGGCGGGCTTCATTTCCGCCACGCCACTGGATTTCTCGACTTCCTCGGCAGCTATCGCCGAAAACGGCAAGTTGAACGAAACGGCTAACGTCAAAGCGAATGCTGCAGATAAAACAGAACTGGTTTTCATGAAAATTCCTTTGCTGTGTGTCTTGTGGAAAAATATCATTTAACGATGATGTTTCCGCGCATGCCGGCTTCAAAATGCCCCGCCTGCAAACAGGCGAAATCAAATGTACCGGCTTTGCTGAACTCCCAGATCAGCTCTCCGGTTTTACCTGGTTCAACCGATACCTGATTTGGGTCGGAATGTTCCATTTCCGGAAATTTCGCCATCAGGGCCGCGTGTTCCTTTAATTCCTTGACGGAGCCAAGCACCATTTCGTGTTTGATATTGCCGGAATTCCTGACGATGAATTTGACGGTTTCACCACGTTTGACCGAGATGGTCGCCGGCGTGAAACGCATCGTGTCGTTCATATCGACGTTCATGGTTTTCGATACCTTGCCGGCAACCCCGGGTTTGCCCAACGCCGCCGCATGCCCGTCTTGTTTTTCAGCGGCCGGACTGTGCGTTTCTTCGCCGTGGGAGTAGGCATTGAGGGATAGCAGCGACAAAGCCAGGGTTGATGCAATTAATATGAATTTCATGGAAATACCTTTTGATAAAAAAATAAAATATTGGTTTGCTTCAGAGCGCAAGCCGTAATCGGTTAAATGTGATTAATGGTCGCTATGTGAGCCTCCCTTGACGGCATTCATGATCATTTCCCCCGGCTTGCCAGCCATGCGCCTGGCGTCGGGCGCATGGGCGGCGGCTGGCATGGCGGCGTCGCCGCCTTTCCACTCATAGGCGACGGTGCCGGCCGGATGCCGGTACCAGCCGGGATCTTTGTAATCGTTGCTGGCGATGCCTTTGCGTACCTTCATCGTAGTAAACATGCCGCCCATTTCAATCCCGCCAAACGGGCCGGCGCCGCTCATCATCGGCAGGGTGTTGTCTGGCAGGGGCATTTCCATATCGCCCATCGAGCCGCCTTTGTCGCCCATCACCATGTAGTCGGGAATCAGCTGGTTGATTTTTTTCAGCACCGATTTCTGGTCGACGCCGATCATGGTCGGCACCTCGTGGCCCATGGCATTCATGGTGTGATGCGATTTATGGCAATGCAATGCCCAGTCGCCCGGCTCGCTGGCGTCGAATTCAATCGCACGCATCTGGCCGACGGCGATGTCGGTGCTGACTTCCGGCCAGCGCCCGGCCGGCGGAGTCCAGCCGCCGTCGGTGCCGGTCACCACGAATTCGTGGCCGTGCAGATGGATAGGATGGTTGGTCATGGTCAGGTTGCCGACTCTGATACGGACCCGGTCATGCTGGCGCACCACCAGCGGATCGATGCCGGGGAAGGCGCGGCTGTTCCAGGTCCACAGGTTGAAGTCGGTCATTTGATTGACTCTGGGCGTGGCGGCCCCCGGTTCGATGTCATAGGCGTTCAGCAAGAACACGAAATCGCGGTCGACCCGCATCAGCGACGGGTCTTTCGGATGGGTGATCCAGAAGCCCATCATGCCCATCGCCATCTGCACCATTTCATCGGCATGCGGGTGGTACATGAACGTGCCGGCGCGGCGCGCCACGAATTCGTAGACGAAGGTCTTGCCGGGCGCGATGCCAGGCTGGGTCAGGCCGGTAACGCCATCCATGCCATTCGGCAAACGCTGGCCGTGCCAGTGCACGGAGGTATGTTCCGGCAGTTTATTCGTCACGAAAATCCGCACCCGGTCCCCTTCCACCACCTCTATCGTCGGCCCCGGACTCTGGCCGTTGTAACCCCACAGATTGGCTTTCATGCCGGGCGCGATTTCGCGCACTACCGGCTCCGCCACCAGATGGAATTCCTTGACGCCATTGTTCATGCGCCACGGCAGCGTCCAGCCGTTCAAGGTGACAACCGGCTGATAAGGGCGGCCGTTGGCCGGGCTGAGCGGCGGCTGGGTATCGGCCCGGGTTTGCAATACTGCTTCCGGCAGGCTGGCGGCGCCGATCCGGCTGACGGCGGTAGCGCTGACCGCCAGCGCCGAGCCTTGCAAAAAGGCGCGTCGTGATAAGTGCTTCATGGCTGTTTCCCTTGTGGTTTTGCAGGTGAAGATGACGATGCCGGTGCGGGAGGCGGCAAGGAGCCGCCGAGCGCCAGTTGCATCTCGCTGTCCGCCAGCCAGAAATCGCGGTTGGCATCGATGGCGGCGTTGACGGCACTGGCTTGTTCGCGGGCATCGGCCAATAGCTCGAACACGCTGGACAGCATGCCGTTGTAGCGCAGCAGATATTCGTCCGACACCCGTTTGCGCAAAGGCACCACCTGATCGCGGTAATGCCGCGCCAGATCGTAAGCAGCCTGGTAGCCCTGATATGCCACGCGTACTTGCGACTGGGCGTCCACAGCGGTGGCCGCGAGACGATGGGCTGCTTGCATATAGATCGCTTCCGATTTGGCGATGCGCGCGCCGCCCCAGTCGAACAAGGGGATTTCAAGGCTGATCTGGTAGCCGGTTTCGTGCGGGATGCCGGGTTCGGAATTGTGCAGATAAGCCAAATCCAGCACATTGATGAAGCGGGTAGCCCGATTCAATCCCAGCGTTGCCTGCAAACCTTCGACTTCCAGCCTGGCGGCAGCGATGTCCAGCCGCTGCGCCATGGCCAGGTTCTCTGCATCTTGCAAAGACGGACGCTGGGCAGGCAGCTCCGGTAATCGCAGCGGCAATTGCATTGCAGCTTGCGCAGAACCGAGGCCCAGCAGCCGGATCAGCTGCTCGCGTGCCGCCACTGCTTGTTGGCGCGAGCGTGTCAATTGCGTCACGGCGTCGGCGTGAAATGCTTGTTCGCGCGCCAGTTCCAACTGATTGAAATTGCCTGCCTCAGCCATCTTGCCCGCCAGTTCGCTGCCGGCTGCCGCTGCGCTCTCCACTTGCTCCTGGTAGGCAATGCTCTGGTTCGCGGCGACACTCTGGTAGTAAGCGTTGCGTGTCTCGGCGGCCACCTGCAGGATACGATTGACGATCGTCAGCTTGCGGACCTCGAACTGGCGCTGTTCGATGTTCGAACTCAACGGTAAAGTCAGCAAGCCCATGATCGCCATCGAAAAGCTGCGGTCTATCTTGAGATCGCCGCCGCTGCGGGTGCGGCCGAAGCTAAAGCCGGGATTCGGCAAACGGCTGGCTTGCACCCAGTTTGCTTCGGCAATCCCGAGTTCTTGATAGTCGGCTTGCAGGCTGCGGTTGTTGAGCAAGGCGATTTGTAGCGCGCCATCGGCGGTGAGCGGCTCTTGCAGCAGTTTCTGAACGATCGCCCGGGCTTCGCCATGTTCCTGTTCGGAGCGCGGTTGAAGCGGGGTTTGTCCCAGCCGTTGTTTGGCAATCTCGCTGACTGCGCTAAAACCGTGATCGGCGCTCAAGCTGGCGCAACCGGTCAGGGCGACCAGCAACGCGGCAGGCAGCATGCGCCTGCGTAAAAAAATGAACATGATGTCCTCGTTAGCCGAACAATGGAGCCTGCCTGGCTGCCATGCGGCCGGGTCAAAGACACGCGGCAGACTGCGCCAGGGCATGGCCCATCAATCAAACTTGCCGATCCCGGTCGGGCGGCAAGACGTTTGAGTTGGGAGCGTTACGCGAGGACTGAGGGAGGTCGTTCGGGGTTTTCCGGGGTGTAGCCGACAAAACCTGAAAGAGGGAGTTGCGTGAAATGCATGGCCGGCAGCGCTTGCGCCGCGGGCAGCGCCGACTGCATGGGAATCGCGCCCACACAGCAAGCCGCGCAAGAGCTGCAGGAGCTTGAGTTCTTGTCTTGCGCTGAGTGCTCATGACCGCCGTGCCGAGCCTTGGACGGCAGGTCCGCATTTTGCGCATGCATATGATGCGCTGTTGCGTCGCCATCGCCGGCGGCGCTTGCCGCCGTGATTTTTTCCGAGCCGCAAAAAACCATCGCCGCCGCTGCATATCCCTGTATCGGGAGTGTCAGCGCCAGCAATAAAATCAGCAGGTTCTTGAGTCGGTTCATGGCAAACATGGATGGGATTCTAGCATTGATTTATATTACTTAATGCTGATGTTTTGTTGTTTGGCAAGACCCTCAAGAATCGGGCAATCCGGCCGCGCATCGCCGTGGCAATGGCAGGCCAATTGTTCCAGCGTGGCTTTCATGGCTTGCAACTCCTTGATCTTGTCGTCCAATTCAGCGATATGGTCCAGCGCCAGTTGCTTGACCTTGCTGCTGGGGCGCGATTGATCCAGCCAGAGGCCGATCAGCTCGGCAATCTGCTTCATCGAAAACCCCAGCAGGCGGCCTTGGCGGATAAAACGCAGCAGATGGATATCGCGTTCGGCATAAGTGCGGTAGCCGCCGTCGCTGCGGCTGGCTTTCGGGATCAGGCCGGTTTCTTCATAGTGCCGTATCATTTTGGCCGAAACGCCTGAAGCCAGTGCGGCGTCGCCGATATTCATCGCATTAGTCGACATGTGGAATTTCCTTGAACGATAAGGGCCGCCAGCGGCGCAGCAGCAGGGCGTTGCTGACCACGCTGACGCTGCTGAACGCCATCGCCGCGCCGGCCAGCACAGGATTCAGATACCCCAGCGCCGCCAGCGGGACGCCGATCAGATTATAGATAAAAGCCCAGAACAGGTTTTGCCGAATCTTGTTGTAAGTGCGGCGCGAGATATCGATGGCATCTGCGACCAGGCCCGGATCGCCGCGCATCAACGTGATGCCGGCGGCCTGCATGGCGACATCGGTGCCGGTCGACATGGCGATGCCGACATCGGCGGCAGCCAGCGCCGGCGCATCGTTGATGCCGTCGCCGACCATGGCGACCACGGCGGCGCCGGATTTCAGGTTGCTGATCACCCTGGCTTTTTCACCGGGCAGGATTTCCGCATGGATTTCGGCGATTCCCAACTGCCGGCCGACGGCATTGGCGCTGCCGTGGTTATCGCCGCTCAGCATGGCAACCCGGATCGAACGTTGTTGCAATTGCTGGACTGCGGCCCTGGCCGTCGGCTTGATGTCGTCGCCGAAAGCCAGCAAACCGGCGAGTAATAATTTGCCATTCTCTGCGGTGGCGAGCCAGGAAACGGTGCGGCCTTCAGCTTCCAGCGTCTGCGCCTCGCTTGCCAACGTCCCGAGGTCGACTCCCAGTTCCTGCATCCAGCGCGAGCTGCCCAGATAACATTGCCGATCGCCGACAGTGGCTTGCACGCCGCGTCCGGCGATGCTTTGCACCTTGCTGGCGTGGATGTCGGGCGTGGCTTGCAATCCTTTTTTCTCGGCGGCGGCGATCACCGCGCGCGCCAGCGGATGTTCGCTGCCGCGTTGTACGGCTGCGGCCAGTGCCAGCAAGTCGTCGCCGGCGCTTGCGCCTTGCACGCGCGGCAGAAAGGCCTGCAAGGCCGGATGTCCGACCGTCAAGGTACCGGTTTTATCGAAGGCCACGACATTGATGCGATGGGCGATTTCGAGCGCTTCGGCATCTTTGATCAAGATGCCGAAGCGGGCGGCGATCCCGGTGCCGGCCATGATCGCAGTCGGCGTCGCCAGTCCCAGTGCGCATGGGCAGGCGATCACCAGCACCGCCACTGAATTGAGCAAGGCTTGCTGCCAGTCGCCGCTGCTCAAGCCCCAAGCCAGCAAGGTAACGGCGGCGATCAGCAGCACCACCGGCACGAAGACCGCGCTGACCTGGTCTACCAGGCGCTGGATCGGCGCTTTGGCGGCTTGGGCATGTTCCACCATGCGGATGATGCGGGCCAGCGTGGTTTCGGCGCCGATTGCGGTGGTGCTCACCAGCAGCAAACCTGCGCCGTTGATGGCGCCGGCGGTCACCCGGTCGTGCGGCTGTTTTTCTACCGGCAGGTTCTCGCCGGTCAGCAAGGATTCGTCGACCTGGCTGTGACCCTCTGACACCAGGCCGTCAACCGCGATGCGTTCGCCGGCACGCACCACCACCAGATCGTTGATCTGCAGGTCGGCGATGGCGATCTCGCGGTCAACGCCGGCGCGCCGCACGGTGGCGCGTTCCGGGCGCAATGCATTCAAGGCCCGGATGGCGTCGGCGGTCTGGCGCTTGGCGCGGGTTTCCAGCCATTTTCCGAGCAGCACCAGCGTGATCACCGCCGCCGATGCTTCGAAATACAGATGCGCCATCGCGCCATGTGCGGCCGCCAGCAGCAGATACAGCGACAAGCCGTAAGCAGCGCTGGTGCCGAGCGCCACCAGCAAGTCCATATTGCCGCTGCCGGCCTTCAGGGCGCGCCAGCCGGCCCGATAGAAACGGGCGCCGAGCCAGAACTGCACCGGCGTCGCCAGCGCCAGCTGCCACCAGCCGGGCAGGGCCCAGCTGCCGCCGACAGGCATCAGCAGCATCGGCAGGATCAGAGGCAGGGTAAACAATGCAGCAGCGGCGACTGGCCACCAGCCCGGCAATAGGCGCTTGCTGGCCTGGCTTGCCGATGCTTCCGGCGTGGATTTTGGCAGCGAGGCTGCATAGCCTGCAGCCTTGACGGCAGCGATCATACTGTCGACAGCTACCGCGCCGGCGGTGGTCAGCGTGGCCTTCTCGCTGGCCAGATTGACGGCAACGGTTTGTACGCCAGCCACTTTATGCAGCGCTTTTTCCACCCGGCTGACGCAGGAAGCGCAACTCATGCCCTCGATATCCAGCGTCAATTCCTGCTGCCTGACCTGGTAGCCGGCTTTTTCCACCGCGGCGACCAACGGCCCGATAGTGTTTGCCGCATCGGCTTGCACGGTCGCCAGTTCGGTCGCCAGGTTGACGTTGACTTGGTGCACGCCGGCAACTTTGCGCAATGCTTTTTCGACATGGGAGACGCACGATGCACAGCTCATGCCGTCTATCGCTAATTGGAATTCTGTCGCTTGGGTGGCGCCGGCGCTGCTCATGATGGGCTCAACTTGATGAGTGGGGATGATGCATGATCGGCCTTCCCATGATGGGAAGGTCAAGCACAATTTTAACAGTTCGCCTTGTGCGCTGCCAAAAGCTCTACTGCTTATACGTAATGCGCTATACGGCGAGGGGTGAAGGCAAGTTAGGATTCCTGTCCATCAGATTTCTTCAAATCGATCAACTTGCCAGGAAACCATCATGAGCAAACCAGCCAATTTCGACAATTATCATATCCGCAAGTGGTACACCCAGATCGACGACACCCTGGCCAATGAAAACGGCGTGCTGGCCGATGGCAGCTTGCTGCGCAAGATCGTGATCGGCGCGGCCATCCACAATCCCTACGCCGGGCGTTTCAGTGAAAACCTGGAGCTGATCCTGGCTAATTCGCCAGCGCTCGGCCATGAATTCGGCCGTCGGCTTGTCGCCGCGCTGGGTCAGGACCAGGTGGAAAGCTACGGCAAGGCTTGCATCGTCGGCATCGGCGGTGAATACGAGCACGGCAATGCCTTCCTGACGCCGGCCATGGTGATGCCGATCCGCGCAGCCATCGGCGGCGGCAAGGCCTGGATCCCGTCGTCCGGCAAACGCGGCGTACCCGGCACTGAGCTCGATATTCCGCTGGCCCACAAAAATGCCTTGTATGTGCCATCGCATTACGACACCGTGACTACCCGGTTCTTCGACGCCCCCAACGCCGATGAAATCGTGGTGGCGTTCGCAGTGGCGACCCGTGGCCGCCTGCATGCGCGCCTGGGTGGTTTGAAAGCCAATGAAATCGAAGGCAAGAACGGCTTGAATTAAGTCGCGCTTGCCGTCCTGCAGCGGGTTTGGATCGTTTGCTTGTTGTGTCGCTGTATTGCGCCAGCTAGGGCTTGACCTTGCCGCGATGGGAAGGTTTATAGTCGATGCATCTGCCTAAGCAGGCAAAAACGGAGCAGGAAAATGATCGAATTCAATGTGCAGGACATGACTTGCGGCCACTGCGCCGGCCGCATTACCAAAGCCATCATTGGCGTTGATGCAAACGCCAAGGTGGATATCAAGATAGAAGGGCGGACCGTGTCGGTTGAGAGCAAGGCAAGCGCGGATGAGCTTGCTGAAGCGATCACGGACGCTGGTTATACGCCGCAGGTGATATAAATTTTGCCGCCATAAAAAACCCGCGTGCGATGCGGGTTTTTTATGGGCTGGCGCAGCAGCCTGCTTTATGCCAGCACGCGCCGCAACCAGTTACCGATATCGGCAACTTCTTCCGCACACACCGAATGCTGCATCATGTATTCATGCCATTCGACCTGGTAGCCGAGTTGTTTCAGGAAGTCGCGCGATTTTTCGGCGCGGTCGACCAGCACCACCGGGTCGGCACGGCCGTGGGCCTGGAAGATCGGTGTGTGCTGGTTGGCGGCATTCCGCTCCGCATCGGTCTTGTCGCTCAGCGGCAGGTAACCGGACAGGCACATCAGGCCGGCCAGCTTTTGCGGGTAACGCAAACCGGTTTGCAGCGCCATCGCGCAACCTTGGGAAAAACCGGCGACCACGATTTTGTCGGCCGTAATCCCGAGCGCGATCTGCTGCGCGATCAGGGCTTCGATCTCGATCTGCGATTTGCGCAGGCCGGCTTCGTCTTCGCGGCGGGTCAGGTCGGTGGCCAGAATGTCGTACCAGGCTGGCATCACGTAGCCGTTGTTGATGGTCACCGGTATCGCTGGCGCACTCGGGAAGACGAAGCGGATGCCGGGGCAGCCGCTCAGATCCAGTTCTTTCACGATCGGCACAAAATCGGAGCCGTCGGCGCCCAGGCCGTGCATCCAGATGACGGCGGCGGTCGGTGTTTCGGAGGTAGAGATTTCCAGGGTTTCGAGAGTGCTTGACATGAGGTGTTCCGGATATAGGTGGTGGATGATTAATCGATGCCGGCTGCCGGCTTATTTTGACGCTTGTGACGGGCTTCTGAAGCAGAGTCCGACGATATCGGCGGCGTTGGCTTTTTGCTGCCAGGCCGAAACCTGGCTTCTTGCAGCGCTGCGCAGACTGTCTTGTATCTCTTGCGCAGGCGTCAGATTCAAACTCATTTTATGTTCGCGCATGCTGGCGTAATTGCTGGCGATGCGATCCTTGACCTTGTTCCAGGAGCTGGCTGCGGTACGTTTGGCGGCTTCGCTCAGTATCGCTTGCTGTTCCGGTTTCAAGCGCTGCCAGACATCCTGGTTGATGACGGTGTAACTCAGCGGAATCGCGTAGCTGACAGCGCTGAAATTGCCGAGCTGTTCCCACAAACGGTTGCCGGCGCCGCCGTCGCCTGATGACAGTACCGCATTCAACTCGCCGGCAGCCAGTTTGGGCGGAACCGCCGAAAACGGCAGATTCACGCTTTGCGCGCCGACTTGCGCAAATACAGCACGGCTGTTTTCGTCGTAGGTGCGAATCCGCAGCGCTCGTAAAGACGCCAAGTCGGTCAGCGGCGTTGCCGACCAGATGCCGGACGGCGGCCATGGCGTGACGTACAGCAGATGCGCATTGAGTTTGCTCAGATGCTGCTCAAGCACCGGCTGCGAGCAACTGGCAAGCGCCTCGGCATCGTCAAAATCATTTACCGTGAACGGCAGCGAAGATAGCAGGAAGAAGGGATCGCTGGCGCCGATGATGCCGGCAAACAGCGTGGCCATTTCGACCTTGCCGTCGCTCACTGCGCTGACCTGGGCGCTGCCCTTGAACGGATTCTGTGCTTCCTGTTCGGTGCTGATGGCGAGCGTGTCGCCGGCCAGTTGTTTGACACTGGCGGCAAATTGCAGGTCGGCAACGGCGGTGATCGACGTTGCCGGATATTCGTTGATCAGGCGCAGGGTCTGAGGCTGAGCCAATGAGGGCGGGTTCAGCGCCAGCGTCAATATCGGCAGTAATGAGATTTGGGCAAGGCGAGGCTTGGAAAAGACCGTTGGCAACATGGATGCTGTTCGCTGAAAGAGTTAGGCGAAGAGGGATTTATGCGGGCTTGATCGCCGATTTCGGCCGGAACGCCTTGCAGACGGCTTCGTTGGTCTCAATGTAGGGACCGCCGATCAGGTCGATGCAGTAAGGCAGCGCAGCGAAGATGCCGGACACTTTCTGCTTGCCGTCGGCATCTTTCAAGCCTTCCAGGGTTTCCTTGATGGCCTTCGGTTGCCCTGGCAAATTCAGGATCAATGCGGCGTGATCGGCGCTTTCGCGTATCACCGCGACTTGCCGCGACAGGATCGCGGTGGGAACGAATTGCAGGCTGATCTGCCGCATCTGTTCGCCGAAGCCGGGCATTTCCTTGGTGGCGACCGCCAGCGTTGCTTCCGGCGTCACATCGCGCCGCGCAGGGCCGGTGCCGCCGGTGGTCAGCACCAGATCGCAACGATGTTGATCTGTCAACTCAATCAGAGTTTGTTCGATCAGCGCGCGTTCGTCGGCGATCAGGCGGGTTTCGACTTGCCAGGGACTGACGAGCGCCGCCGCCAGCCAGTCTTGCAGGGCAGGGATGCCTTGATCCTGGTACACGCCGGTGCTGGCGCGGTCCGAAATCGAGACCAGGCCGATTTTCAAGCTTTGTCCAGGACTAGTTGTGCTCATCTTGCTGGTCTTCGTCGTCCTGTTCGCCATCTTCCTGTCCGGCGGCAGGTTTCTGCAGCTGTTTCAGCAGCTGGAAAATTTCGCGATAAGCCTTGGGCGGCTTGTTCTCGGCCTGTTCCTTGCGGCCATTGCGGATCAGGGTGCGGATGTGCTGCACATCCAGTTCCGGATGCTGCGCCAGCAGTTCGGTCAGCGCGCTATCGTCCTTCAGCAGACGGTCGCGGTGGCGTTCCAGCGCGTGCATGGCGGCGGTATCGGCTTTCGATAAGCCTCTCCAGCTATCCAGGGTTTTCTGGATTTCGGCGATTTCGTGCGGCTCCAGCGTACGCATCTTCTTGCCTACGTACTGGGTCTGGCGGCGGCGTCCTTCGTGATCCTTGATTTGCTGGCATTCGAGGATGGCGTCGCGCACATCTTCCGGCATCGGCACCCGCTTGACGCGGTCGCGCGATTCGGCAATCAGCTCTTCGCCGAGCTTCTGCAATGCAGTCATCTCGCGCTTGAGCTGGGACTTGGAGGGACGATCGTATTCTTGTTCGAACTCGCTGGACTGAAAGCCGCAGGAGCCCCGATTGGGATTTGGCATGATGTTAAGGGTACTTCCATACTGTAAACGACTGCTATGATAACCGTTTTATACCTTATTCGAAGAAAACCGACCCATGAGCGACTCCGTATTCATACATAGCCAAGAGCAATTGCAACAACTTGCGCAGGACGTTTTGCGCTATGCACGGGAAAAAGGCGCTTCCGGCGCCTCCGTTGAAATCAGCGAAGGCAGCGGTTTGTCGGTGGGCGTGCGCAAGGGCAGCGTCGAAACCATCGAGCAAAACAAGGACAAGGGCATGGGCGTCACCGTCTATCTGGGCGAGGAAGGCCATACCCGGCGCGGCAATGCCAGCACCTCCGATTTTTCGGCAAAAGCGCTGCAAGACACGGTCGAAGCAGCGTACAACATCGCCCGCTTTACCGCCGAGGACGATTGCGCCGGCTTGCCGGATGTTGATACTTTGGAAATGCATCCGCTGGATTTGAAGCTGTGCTCGCCATGGCTGATCTCTGCCGAAGAGGCGGTGGAACTGGCAAAACGTTGCGAAGCGGCAGCATTTGCCGTCGATAAACGTATCACCAACAGCGAAGGCGCTGGCGTCTACGCCCAGCAATCGCACTTTGTCAGCGCTAATTCGCGCGGTTTCATGGGCGGCTATCCATTTTCACGGCACACCATCTCGGTGGCGCCTATCGCTGGCAAGGGCAGCAAGATGCAGCGCGACGACTGGTATTCATCGATGCGCGATCCGCAGCAGCTGGCCAAGCCGGAAGCGATCGGTCGTTATGCGGCGGAGCGCGCATTGGCGCGGCTGAACGCGCGTCAGCTGGATACCCGCAAGTGTCCGGTGCTGTTCGAGGCGCCGCTGGCGGCAGGCTTGCTGGGCGCTTTCGTGCAAGCCGTGTCGGGCGGCGCGCTGTATCGCAAGTCGACCTTCCTGCTGGATTCGCTGGGCAAGCCGGTGTTTGCGCCGCATATCCAGATTGTGGAAGATCCGCACATCATCGGCGCGGTGGGTTCGGCGCCGTTCGATGAAGAGGGCGTCAAGACGCAGCGCCGCGACGTGGTCAAGGATGGCGTAGTGCAGGGCTACTTCCTGTCGACCTATTCGGCGCGCAAGCTGGGCATGAAAACCACCGGCAATTCCGGCGGCTCGCATAATCTGAGCATCACTTCTTCGCTCACCAAATCTGCGGATGATTTCAAGGCGATGCTGAAGAAGCTCGACACCGGCTTGCTGGTGACCGAGCTGATGGGGCAGGGCGTCAACTACGTCACCGGTGACTATTCGCGCGGCGCTTCCGGTTACTGGGTTGAAAAAGGCGTGATCCAATACCCGGTCGAGGAAATCACGATTGCCGGCAACATGAAAGACATGCTGGCGCAAATCGTTGCGATCGGCGCCGATACGCTGATTCGCGGCACCAAGCAAACCGGCTCGGTGCTGATTGAAAGCATGACCGTGGCCGGGAACTGATCGGGAGCGTCCCGGCACTCTGCGTCAAGCGGTTTTAGCGGTATCCGGAGCGGTATCCGGAGCAGTATCCGACACCTCCTTCGTGGAGGTGTTTTTTTGCCTCCATCGTTTGCATTGTGTAAATATCAAAAAAAGCAAGCGCTTGCGCAAGCGCTTGCTTTCGTCTAGTATTGATCGCAAATCAGGTCGTTGGAACTAGTTCGGCTTTGTCCGGCAGTTGCGCTACCTAGGTAAAAAACCAAGACGCAAGGAGACAAATGAACATCCCGCATCGCACAGAGGCGCTACGGCCTCATTCCGCACTTCCATCAAAAATTGAGATTGAGCGATCGCTCCGGTCATCAATTTCGAAACTGCCGATACGCGTATCTCGTTAGCCGGTTCGCAATATTTGCATCCTGTCACGCAAGCTGTTTTTCCATGCAATCGTTTTTATCAAAATGATTGATCGGTCAAATTTAGGGGCTATTCATGAAACCTGAATCAGGCGCAACACCCATTCTCGAGATGCGCGGCATTTCCAAGACCTTCAGCGGCTTGAAGGTACTGAAAGAGGTCGACCTGACCGTGTTTGCCGGCGAAGTCCATGCCTTGATGGGCGAGAACGGCGCCGGCAAGTCGA
This sequence comes from Collimonas sp. OK242, assembly GCF_900107095.1. GTDB lineage: Bacteria > Pseudomonadota > Gammaproteobacteria > Burkholderiales > Burkholderiaceae_D > Collimonas. Next base: position 16,417 of record NZ_FNOR01000026.1, on the reverse strand, counting down.
CGCTGATGAAAGTCCTGTCGGGCGCCCATCAGGCCGATGCCGGCGGCGAGATCCGGATCGACGGCCAGCGCGTGGCCAGCTACGGTCCGCGCGCCGCCAAGGAGCATGGCGTCGCCGTCATCTATCAGGAGCTGAGCTTGTGTCCGAACCTGAGCGTGGCGGAGAACATCTATCTCGGCCGGGAGTTGCGCGGGCGCAGCTGGACCGTCGACCGCAAGGCGATGGAGGCGGGCTGCATCGATGTATTGAACCGCCTGGGCGCCGATTTCAAGCCGCAGACCAAGGTCAGCACCTTGTCGATCGCCGAGCGCCAGCTGGTGGAAATTGCGCGTGCGATCCATGCCCACGCCAGGATCCTGGTGATGGACGAGCCGACTACGCCGCTGTCTTCGCGTGAGACTGATCGTTTGTTCGCACTGATCAGGCAGTTGCGCCAGGAGGGTTTGGCCATCGTCTATATCAGCCATCGGATGGCTGAAATCTACGAGCTGTCGGACCGGGTCTCGGTACTGCGCGACGGCAAGCACGTCGGCATGCTGGCGCGCGAGGACTTGTCGGCCGAGGCGCTGGTGAAGATGATGGTGGGGCGCGATCTGTCCGGTTTCTACAAGAAGGAACATGCGCCTTACGATCCTGGCAATGTCGTCATGCGGGTGCGCGATATGGCTGATGGCGGGCGGGTTCGAGGCTGCAGTTTCGATCTGCATGCGGGCGAAGTGCTGGGCATCGCCGGCCTGGTCGGCGCCGGCCGTACCGAATTGGCGCGTCTGATTTTTGCTGCCGATCCGCGCATTTCCGGCACGCTTGAAGTGGCCGGCAAAGCGGTGACTTCACTGCGTGGCCCGGTCGATGCGATCCGCGCCGGCGTGGTGTACCTGACCGAGGATCGTAAATCGCAGGGCCTGTTCCTGGACATGAGCGTACGCGACAACATCAATGTCTGCGCTTGTGTGCCTGACGCCAGTTATGGCGGCGTGCTGGATCGCCGGCGCGGCGCGCAACGTGCCGGCGAAGCCATCAAGTCGCTGGCGATCCGGGTTGCCTCGCCGAATATCAACGTCGGTGCGCTGTCGGGCGGCAATCAACAAAAAGTATTGCTGGCGCGTCTGCTGGAAATCAAGCCGCATGTGCTGATCCTGGATGAGCCGACGCGCGGCGTCGACATCGGCGCCAAGTCAGAGATCTACCGGATCATCAACCAACTGGCGCAAGCCGGTATCGGTGTGGTGGTGATTTCCAGCGAGCTGCCGGAAATCGTCGGTACCTCGGATCGCGTACTGGTAATGCGTGAAGGCGAGCTGGTGGCGGAGCTGGGCGGTCATTCGGGGCGTGAAATCAGCCAGGAAAACATTATCGAACTGGCCACCGGCGCTCAGCAGGTCGAACCGCAAGCCGCCTGAATGCACAGCATATTGACATCATGAATCAGAATAGCAAGGAGACAAACATCATGGAATTAGCAAGTAATAGCGCCGCCGTTGCAGTCGGCAAGCGCGAACAAATGCGCAATCTGTTACGCACGGTCGGCATGTTGCCGGTGCTGCTGTTGCTGGTCCTGGGGTTTGCCCTGATGAGCGAAAACTTCTTCACGGTGCAGAACCTGTCGATCATCAGCCAGCAGGCTTCGGTAAATATCGTCCTCGCCGCCGGCATGACCTTTGTGATCCTGACTGCCGGCATCGACTTGTCGGTCGGTGCGATCCTGGCGGCGTCGGCAGTGGTCGCCATGCTGGCTTCGCTGTCGCCGCAATTCGGCATGCTGGGGATTGCCGCCGGCATCGGTTTCGGCCTGTTGCTGGGACTGGCCAACGGCGTGCTGATTGCCTTCATGCGGCTGCCGCCGTTCATCGTCACGCTCGGCGCCTTGACCGCGATGCGCGGCCTGGCGCGTCTGCTGGCGGATGACAAGACCGTCTTCAACCCGGAATTGCCGTTCGCATTTATCGGCAACGATTCGGTGCTGGGCGTGCCGTGGCTGGTCATCATCGCCTTGCTGGTGGTGGCGCTTTCCTGGTTCATCCTGCGCCGCACCGTGATCGGCGTGCAGATCTACGCGGTTGGCGGCAATCACGAGGCGGCGCGCCTGTCGGGGATCAAGGTGTGGAAGGTGCTGCTGTTCGTGTATGCGGTATCGGGCTTGCTGGCCGGCCTGGGCGCGGTGATGACGGCCTCGCGCCTGTCTGCCGCCAACGGCCTTCAGCTGGGGCAATCCTATGAACTGGATGCGATCGCCGCGGTGATCCTGGGCGGCACCAGCTTCACCGGCGGCGTCGGCTCCATCGGCGGCACCCTGATCGGTGCGCTGATCATCGCGGTACTGACCAACGGCCTGGTGCTGCTGGGCGTATCCGATATCTGGCAATACATCATCAAGGGCATCGTGATTATCGGCGCGGTGGCGCTTGACCGCTATCGGCAATCTGGCGCGCGCACATAAATTTTATAAATAAGCTTAATAAATCGATTAACAGACCGCTCGGCGCGACAAGCTGGTCGTCGCGCCGGGATTTTCATATGACCAGCAACAGGAGATAAGTGCATCATGAAAAAAATCGCTCTCGCGGCATCGGTATTACTTCCGCTCACTTTGGCCCTGACCCTGTCGGCTCCGGCCCAGGCACGTGAACTGAAATCGGTAGGCATCACCGTCGGTTCGCTCGGTAATCCCTATTTTGTGACGCTGGCCAACGGCGCCAAGGCAAAGGCGCTGCAAATCAATCCCGGCGCCAAGGTCACTGCGGTGTCGGCCGACTATGATCTGAGCAAGCAGTTTACGCAGATCGATAATTTCATTTCAGCCGGGGTCGACCTGATCTTGCTGAACGCCACCGATCCGGTCGCCATCGAGCCGGCCATCAAGAAGGCGCAGAAGGCGGGGATTGTGGTGGTGGCGGTGGATGTCGGCGCCAAGGGCGTCGACGCCACGGTACAGACCGACAACGAAATGGCTGGCCGGCTGGCCTGTAAATACCTGGTCGACAAACTGGGCGGCAAGGGCAACGTGATTATCCAGAACGGGCCGCAGGTCACTGCCGTGATCGACCGGGTCAAGGGTTGCAAGACAGTGTTCGCCGCAGCGCCAGGCATCAAGATATTGTCCGACGACCAGGATGGCAAGGGTTCGCGCGAAGGCGGCCTGAATGCCATGCAAGGCTATCTGACGCGCTTCCCGAAAATCGACGGCTTGTTCACCATCAACGATCCGCAAGCGATCGGCAGCGATCTCGCCGCCAAGCAGCTGAAGCGCAAGGGCATCGTCATCACTTCGGTCGATGGCGCACCGGACATCGAAGCCGCGCTGAAGTCGGACACCTCGATCCAGGCTTCCTCCAGCCAGGACCCTTGGGCCCAGGCGCAGGATGCGGTTGCCATCGGCTATGACATCCTGAACGGCAAACGCCCGGCCAAGCCTGTCGTGCTGCTGACACCGACGCTGATTACCCACGATAATGTCGCTACTTATAAAGGCTGGTCCAGCCAGCGGTAATGGTGGTGCGGCGGCTGCCGCAGCGGAGGTATTCGCGGCCGCCGGTTTAAAGCATAAAAAAGGGGACGAAAATTGGCTACGATGGATGATGTCGCAAGAATCGCGAAGGTATCTACTTCGACGGTCTCGCATGTCTTGAACGGCACGCGCAAAGTGCGGCCGGCGACCGTACTTGCAGTGGAAGCGGCAATCCGGGAGCTCGGCTACATACCGAATACATTGGCGCGCTCGCTGGCGCGCTCGACATCGAACACCATCGGCGTGGCGATTTCCGCGCTCTCCAATCACTATTTCAGCGAAACCGTGCACGCCATCGAAACCGAATGCGCCAAGCACGGCATCATGATGCTGTATGTCGATACCCGCGACGATCCCGAGCAAGAGCTGCGCGCGGTCAAGGCGCTGCATCATCGGCGGGTTGACGGCATCCTGCTGGCGCCGTCCGCCGATCCGCAGCACCTGGCGCTGGAGTACCTGCGCGCCAACGAGATCCCGGCGGTGCTGGTCGACCGGCTGGTGGCGCAGGGCTTCGACCAGGTCGGCGTGGAAAACAAGAAATCGTCGCAGGAACTGGTCAGCCACTTGATCCAGCATGGGCACCAGCGCATCGCACTGATTTCCGGCAGCGTGGGCCTGCCTACCACCGATGAACGGATTGAAGGTTATCGGGCCGCGCTGGATGCCGCCGGCCTGCCGTTCGACCCGGCGCTGCAGGTCAGCGGCGAATCCAGCAGCGAACCGGCGCGGCAGGCAACCCGCCAGCTGCTGGCGCTGGCAGAGCCGCCGACAGCCATCATGACCGCCAATAACCTGATGACCATCGGCGCCATGCATGCCTTGCGCGACGCCAAGATTGATGTGCCGGAGCAGATCGCCCTGGTCGGTTTCGATGATTTCGACTGGGCCGATTTCTTTATTCCGCGCCTGACCGTGATGGCGCAACCGGTCAAGGAATTGGGAGCGCGGGCGGTCAAGCTGTTGCTGAAGCGGATTGAAACGCCTGAAGGAAAAAAGCAGACGGTACGGTTGGCGCCGACTCTGCGCATTCGTAATTCCTGCGGCTGTCTTTGATACCTTCCTGATTTGAACCTGCGTTAGAAATTTGGAATTTTGCAAATGGATATTTATGGCTAGTCCCATCTCGCTCGGGATAGATCTCGGCACTTCGGAACTGAAGGCGGTATTGCTGGATGACAGCGGTACGGTGCTGACGCATGCCGGAGTCCGGCTGAGCATCGCGCGGCCGCAAGCCGGCTGGTCCGAGCAAAACCCGGAGGACTGGTGGCAAGCCTGCCTGGCGGCCTTGCATCAGTTAAGACAGCAGCAGCCGGATGCGTATGCCAGAGTCCGTTGCATCGGCTTGTCGGGGCAGATGCATGGGGCCGTGTTGCTAGGCCAAGGCGACCAGGCGTTGCGTCCGGCGATACTCTGGGACGATGCGCGCGCCATGGCGCAGGCGCAATGGCTGGGCCGTGAGCATCCCGAGTTCGCCGATATCACCGGCAGCTTGCCGATGGCCGGCCTGACCGCTCCCAAGCTGCTATGGCTGCGCGAGCATGAGCCGCAAGTATTCAGCCGGATTTGCTGCGTGTTGTCGCCCAAGGATTATCTACGCCTGCGCTTGACTGGCGAGCGCATCAGCGACGTCTCCGACGCCGCCGGTACGCTCTGGCTGGATGTGCGCAAGCGCGGCTGGTTCGAACCCATGCTGCAAGCGACCGGGCTTACGCTGAAGCAGATGCCGCAGCTGGTGGAGGGCTCGGCGGCGTCGGCTGACTTGAGTGCTTCTGCGGCATCGTTATTGGCGTTGCAGCAGCCGGTGCTGGTGGCTGGCGGCGGCGGTGACAATCCGGCAGCGGCAGTCGGCATCGGTGCGATCGACGCCGGCCAGGCCTTTGTCACGCTCGGCACCAGCGCCGCTATTGTCGCCGTTACCGACCGGGTGGCCGGCAATCCGGCTAGCGCCGTGCACAGCTTCTGCCACGCGCTGCCGCAGCGCTGGTACACCATGGGCGCGATGCTGGCCGGCGCCAGCTGCCTGCGCTGGGTTAGCCAGTTGCTGGGGCAGGCCGATGAACAAGCCTTGCTGCAGCTGGTGGAGCAGCGTTTGCCGATTATTCAGCCGGTGCCTGCGGCGATACCCCTATTTTTGCCCTATCTTGCCGGCGAACGCACGCCGCACAACGATCCGCTGCTGCGCGGCGGATTCATGAATCTGGCGCATGACACGACGCCGGCGATGCTCGGCTACGCGGTGCTGGAAGGCGTCGGTTTCGGCCTGCTCGATGCGATGCATGCGGTGCAATCGGCAGGGGCAGCGGTCGGCCAGTGTGCGCTGGTCGGCGGCGGGGCACGCAGCAACTATTGGGCGCAATTGCTATCGAACATCCTCGACCGGGAGATTTGCACCTTGTCGGGCAGTGAATTCAGCGCCTGCATCGGCGCCGCCAAGCTGGGTTTCCTGGCGCTTGGATGCGGCCGCGAATTGCCGGGCCAGGGCATGCCGGTAAAGGCACGCTTCATTCCTGCTGTCGCCCAGCAGGAGACGCTGCAAGCGCGTTACCAGAAATTCCGCGGATTGTTCGCGGCGGCGCAAGCCTTGCATGACTGAATTCTTGCTAATTATTTAATCTATTTTCTACAAGGACATGAACCATGAATCAGCTGGACCAGCTCAAGCAATACACGACAGTAGTGGCCGACACCGGAAATTTCAAACAGCTGGCGCAATTCAAGCCGCGCGACGCCACCACCAATCCATCGCTGATCCTGAAAGCAGTCCAGCAAGCCGAATACGCGCCGTTGCTGGCGGAAACAGTCGCGGCCCATGCCGACAGTGCGCTGGACCAGATCGTCGATCGGGTGCTGGTGCGGTTTGGCCTGGAGATTCTGCAAGTGGTGCCGGGCCGGGTGTCTACCGAAGTCGATGCGCGACTCAGTTTCGACACGGCCGCCACGGTCGCTCGGGCGCGCCGCATCATGGCTTTATATGAAGCTGCCGGTATCGGCCGCGAGCGCGTGCTGATCAAGATCGCCTCGACCTGGGAGGGAATTCAGGCCGCAGCTATTCTGGAACGTGAAGGCATCCGTTGCAACCTGACCTTGCTGTTTGCATTCTGCCAGGCGGTTGCCTGCGGCGCCGCCAAGGTGCGCCTGATCTCGCCTTTCGTCGGCCGCATCTACGACTGGTACAAGAAATCAGCCGGCAGCGCCTGGGACGAATCCGCCAACACGCTCTCGAACGACCCTGGCGTCAGGTCGGTGGCGCAGATCTACAGTTATTACAAGCGCTTCGGCATTGAAACGGAAGTAATGGGCGCCAGTTTCCGTAACGTCGGCCAGATCGCCGCGCTTGCAGGTTGCGATCTGCTTACCATCAGTCCTGATTTGCTGGCGCAACTGCAGGCGAGCGACGCCGCCTTGCCGCGTGCGCTGGATAAGAACGCTGCCGCTGGCGCCGGCTTGCAAGCTGTCAGCTACGACGAAGCGAGTTTCCGCTATGCGCTCAATGAAGACGCCATGGCTACCGAAAAACTGGCCGAAGGGATACGCGGCTTTGCCGCCGATGCGGTCAAGCTCGACAAGATCATCGAGGGTTTGCTTGCATCGGCGCGCATTTTAGCTTAGGCCGCCTGCGGCACCCTACGAGGCTGCGTCATTCCCGCGAACGCGGGAATCCATTTTAATCAGTAAGTTGGATTCCCTCACCTTGGTGTCCGCGTTCGCGGAGATGACGGAATTTTTAGACTTTCGCCTTAAGCTTAAGCTGCTTGTGGCAAGTCGTCCTCCAAGGCTTGCTGGCGCCAGCGCCAGCCCAGCAACGCCAAAGCCAGCAGGGCGTGCAGCGCTGCTATGCCAAGCATGAGCCAGCCATTGCCGATATGCAGAGGCATGAAGAATATGGCCAGGGCGTTCAATCCCATCAGCTTGCTCAGGAACGGCAGCAAACCGTTGATGAGCGCCAGGTACAGGATGGTGGTGGCGCCGACCCGCTTGCTCTTGCCGGAAAAAGCGAAGAACAGGTAGACACAGCAATCGCGTAACAGCATCAGGGCCAGCGTCAGAGTCAGGAAAGAAAGACTGGCAATGGTTGCCGGCAAGCTGAATGGCAAGTCTGCGCCGTTACCGAACTGCAGCAGCAGCGCAAAACAGAAACTCAAGACCAGCGTGGTCGGCCAGATTGGCAAATTGCGGAACAGGCCATGCCAATCGCCGGCCTGCGCCCGGGCCACGACACGTTGCCAAAGCGCGATGTCGTTTTCTTCCGAAAATAGCGCCGCATAGGTCATGGCCACTGAGAGCAACAGAGCTATCCACAGCAGCCCGGCGCCGTCGTAAAAACCGGCAATATAGACTGCCAGCAGACAGCAAGCCAGCGGCCAGGCCCAGGGGATGGTGGTGATTTGCAGTGCGCTGCTCATGCTGCGCCATGCCGCAAATACGGCGAAGATGGCGAAGAATACCGTGCTGGCCGCCAGAAACGACCTGTAGTAAAACACCTGACCCCACCAAACCACGGAACTATCGGCGACGGAGCGGAAGGATGGCATAAACACGTAGGCGATCAGCACCACCGCCCAGGCGATGCCGCCGCGTTGTACTGCGCGTACGTCGCTACGCATCAGATGCAGGTTGAAGGCCATAGTCGCCGCATGCATCAGGATGCCGAGCGCCACCAGCGTCAAGCCGTCGCTCAAGATCATGCTGCGCTCGCGCGCCAGCGCGGCAATCACGAATGCCAGCAGGCAAAGAAGGCCGCCATACCAGTTGAAGGCAGTGGCGCCGAACAGCTTGCCCCAGGTCATGGTCCATGGGGTGAGTGCGCTCATACGCTGCTGGTCCCAGGTCTTGTCGCGGATTTCTTCGATGATGGCGTTGCTGGCGTTGCGAGTTCCCCACAGGAAGATGATGCCGACGAATAGGATGACGGCCACGCTGTCCAGTGCTATGCCGCTGGAAAAATTTTTACTGGCGATGTTGAGCGTGAAAAAAATCAATCCCAAGATGGCCGGCATGGCGATCAGGCGATGCGGGGAGAATTGCAGCCACAGGTTACGCTTGAATTCAGGATTGATCATGATGCGCTCCTGGCGGTTTGTCCGTTATTTTCATAGCTGGCGACTGAGCGCAGATACGATTGCTGCAGGTTTTCCTTTTGATCGGCGTAGCTGGCAACCGTCAATCCGCCGGCTATCAGGCGCGCCAGCAATGCCGCCTGGGCGTGCTCGTCGCCGCTGAAGATGAAATCGGCGCTACGCTCGTCGCTGGCGCTTATCTGCACCGACGGCTCGGCGGCCAGTTGCGCGCGCAAGCCGGGATTGGCTTGAGCCAGGGTGATCCGCAGCGATTTGTGCCGAACGAGTTCGGTGCTGTCGTGCGCCAGCGCGCGATATTCCAGCACTTTGCCATCGCGTAGTGCCAGCATATGGGTCGAATATTCATCCAGTTCCGCCAGGATATGCGACGATACCAGCAGCGTCATGCCCTGCGCTTGCAACTGCCGAAACAGTCCGGCCAGGCTGGCGCGCGCTTCCGGGTCGAGGCCTGACGCCGGTTCGTCCAGCAGCAGGATTTTCGGACCGTGAATGATGGCCTGGCCGATGGCGACGCGCTGGCGCAAGCCGCGCGACAGCTTGTCGCAGGTCTGTTGCAGGCGTTCTGTCAGTCCCAGCTGCTGCGCGGTAGTCTGGATCGCCTGCGGGATCGCCGCTGCCGGCAAACCTTGGGCGGCGGCCGCGTATTCAAAACATTGCGCCACTGTCAGCGCTTGATACAAGCCATAGAAATCGGACAGGTAACCCATGATCCGATGTACTTCACGCGGCTGTTCCAGCACATCCATGCCAGCCACGCTGATCGAACCTGAGAGCGGTGTTTCCAGGCCCGCAATGCAGCGCATCAGCGTGGTTTTGCCGGCGCCGTTGGAGCCGACCAGCGCGGTCACGCTGCCAGTCTCTACCTGCAGGCTGACCTGATGCAAAGCGCGGTGACCGGGGTAATCGAAGGTAAGGCCGGAGATTTTTATCATGAGGTTGAATCAATCAATTAGTCAGTCGATTAGGTGACGTGGGGAGGTATGATGGCAATATAAGTCGCTAATAATAAAGCAATGTGCGACACATTGCGCCGCGCAACATCGTGTATCGAACCGTGGCTAGCTGCTGCCAAATGATTCACCTGCTTCGCTGGCGCGGCAACTCCGCTTAAATAGCGGGTTCATCTACGGGAGATTGTTATGCACGCCAAGCAGCTGTTTTGACCGAGGCCTACCGATGCCTCCGTGGCCGGTGCTTGCATATTGGATTCGGTAATGCAGTTAAAGCAGACAAGTGGTTGGCTGGTGTTGGGTAGCGTGGTGATGTTGAGTGCGTGTAGTTCCGTCGTGACCGAGGGCAGTTCGGCAGCGGCCGGTATCGGTCTCGGCATGCAAGCAGCGACGAAGTGTGGAAATGGGCGCTGGCCGAACCTGCGGTGGAACGCTGGGGCAGCCTGTAGTAACTGCTTTTTTACCAGTGGCCGGCCAGCATTAAAAAGCCCGGAATCCAGCACGAAAAAATCCCGATTATCGCGGTGATGGGGCCGAGGGAGCGGATGCTTTTTTGAAGCGCCATAGCCAGGAAAAATAGGAACCACAGCGCGCCCCATGCCAGCCACATCACGGTAGAACGGATATCCTGGCTCACGGCCAGCCACGCCATCGGCAAGGTATTGATGGCGACAAACAGGCAATACCAGCCTAAACCTCTGCCGTTCATGCCTTTCCATTGCACCGCCGCCAGATACAGATAGGTGAATGCAAACAGCAGGCCAGTCGCAGCACTGAGGTAACCGGCATTGTCGACGCTGCGGACCAGGCCCAGCAAACTGATGAACAGCGCCAGGATGCCGACCAGAAAATTGAAGACGGCGTTTTCACGCGCCTCGATGCGGCCGGTCAAGCCGACGCCATTGACGACTAGCACCGCGCCGATGAACAGGAGAGCAATGCCCAACATGGTTTATTTCCTTCTGCAAGACTATCGATGGTTTTGTCGGATTTTCCGAACTTGCAGGGAAGATACCCGATTCACCTATATGCAGGTGTGTCGGAAATGCATAAGGCCAATATGAATATTGGCCTTGAATTTGATCGCCACATAGGATTAATGCGGAGTTTAATGCGAGGATGGCATAGACGGGCAGGTCAGCCCCCCAGATACGCTTCCAGCACCTTGGGATTGTTCAGCAAGTTGCTGCCGCTGTCAGCCAGCACGATCTTGCCGGTTTCCAGTACATAGCCGCGCTGGGCGATGCGCAGCGCTTGCCGGACGTTTTGTTCGACCAGCAGAATCGTCAGGCCGGTGCGGTTGATTTCCTTGACGATGCGGAAAATCTCCTGCACCAGCAATGGCGCCAAGCCCATCGACGGTTCATCCAGCAATAGCACACGCGGCTTGGCCATCAGCGCGCGGCCGATGGCCAGCATCTGCTGTTCGCCGCCGGACAGATTGCCGGCCAGGCCATCCTTGCGTCGTTGCAGCACAGGGAACAAGGAATACACCCAGTCCAGATCCTTGCCGATCTGCGCCTTGTCCTTGCGGGTGTATGCGCCCAGAGCCAGGTTTTCGGCGATGCTCAGGGTGGTGAGCGTGGCGCGGCCCTCGGCTACCTGTACTACGCCGCTCTGGACGATCTTGTGCGGCGCCAGCCTGGTCAGGTCTTGCTGATTGAACAGCACCTGGCCGCGGCTTGGTTTCAGCAGGCCGGAGATGGCGAGCAGGGCAGTGCTTTTGCCGGCGCCGTTAGCGCCTACCAGCGCGGTGATTTCGCCTTCATTGAGCGTCAGGTCGATGCCTTTGACCGCCTCGATATGGCCGTATGAAACCGCCAGGTCCTGCACTTGCAGAATCGGTGTCTTGTTCATGTTCGCTGCGGCCTTCATTCTGCGTCTTCCTTACCCAGGTAGGCTTCAATCACCTCCTGGTTATTCTTGATCTGATCGGGGCTGCCTTCGGCGATGATGCGGCCGAAGTTGAGCACCGCGATGCGGTCGCACAGGCCCATCACGAAACGCATGTCGTGCTCGATCATGAAGATGCTGAAGCCGCGCTGCTTGATGTTCAGGATCTCCGTCATCAGCTCGGTTTTTTCGGCGGGATTCATGCCTGCGACCGGCTCGTCGAGCAGCAACAGTTTCGGCTTGGTCGCCAGCGCCCGGGCGAATTCCAGCTTGCGCTGCTCGCCGTAGGAGAGGCTGTCGGCCAGCATCTGCGCCTTGTGATCCAAACGCACCCAGGACAATAATTCCAATGCCCGCTCGCGTGCCTGGGCTTCGATCTTTCTGAAGCCGCCAAGATTGAGCAGCAGGCTGCCGAAGCCGTAATGCATATGATCGTGCATGCCGACCACGACGTTTTCCAGCAAGGTCATTTCCTTGAACACGCGGATGTTCTGGAACGTGCGGGCGATGCCGCGTTCGGTAATCTTGTGCGCTGCGACCTTGCCGATGTCCTGGCCGTCGAATTCGATCGCGCCGCCGGAGGCGCGCAGCAAACCGGTGATCAGGTTGAAGACGGTGGTCTTGCCGGCGCCGTTAGGACCGATCAGGCCAAAGATGCCGCCTTGCGGGACATTGAAGTTGACGTCTTGCAAAACCTGCAGGCCGCCGAAGTTCTTGCTGATGTTTTTGAGTTGCAGCATTAGCGGTTTCCTCCAGCCTGCGCCTTGCGCTGGAAAAATGCGCGGGTCAAGCTTTGAATTCGGCGCGGATCCCAGATGCCCTTCGGCAGATACAGGATCACCAGCACCAGGATCAAGCCGTTGACGACCGACCGATAGCTGTTGAAATCGCGCAGCACTTCCGGCAGCAGCGTCAGCACCATGCCGCCTAGGGTCGGGCCGATCAGGGTGCTAGTGCCGCCGAACACGGCCATGGTCAGGATCTCGACGGCGTTTTCGAAAGCATAGTTGCCGGGGCCGATGGTGAAAGTGTAGTGGGCGTTGAGGCCGCCGGCCACGCCGGCAATGGCGGCGCCGACGACAAACGCCAGCAGCTTGTAGCCGGCGACATTGACGCCCATCAGGCGCGCCGCAACTTCATCTTCCTTGATGGCTTCGAAGGCGCGGCCGATTTTCGAACGGCGGATGCGCGCCAGGATGTACAGCGTAAGCGCCAGCAGCAACACGATGTGCCACCATTCGGTTTTCAAGGGAATGCCGTTCAGGCCGAGCGGGCCGCCGGTGATATCCATGTTGAGCACCACCACTCTTACCACCTCGCCGAAACCGAGGGTCGCCATCGCCAGATAGACGCCGGACAGGCGCAAGGTTGGAATGCCGATGATCAGCGCCACCAGCGCCGGCAATGCGCCGCCGATGGCCAGCGCCGCCGGAAACGGCAGGCCGGTCTGCATGCTGATCAGCGAGGCGGCATAAGCGCCGATGCCCATGAACGCTGCATTGGCCAGCGACAGCAGGCCGCACGACAGGGTGACATAAATCGAGAGCGCCAGCATGGCGTTGACGCCGAGGCTGAAAATGACGGTGTTGTAGGTAGACCAGAAACCATCCCACCAATCCAGGAAGCCGGCAGCGCCGACCGTTGTAAGCAGTTCGCTCATGTCAGGCCTTCCTTTCCAGTACTTTGCCAAACATCCCGGAAGGCTTGACCAGTAAAATCAGAAACAGCAATCCGAACCCCACGGCGTCGCGGAAATCGCTGGAAATATAGGCTACCGTCAGCACCTCGGCGAAACCGAGGAACAGGCCGGCAATCATGGCGCCGCGAATGTCGCCCATGCCGCCGAGGATGATGACGGCGATGCCTTTGTGCAGCATCGGCTGGCCCATGAACGGCGTGATCGCGTTGAACGACAGGCCGACCAGCACGCCGGCGGCGCCGCCCAGGGCGGCGGCGGCGAACGAAGTCAGGTAGAACAGCCCTTCGACATTGATGCCGAGCAGGTATGCTGCTTTCGGCGATTCGGCAATCGCGCGCAAGGCACGGCCGAGCTGGGTGCGGCGCATGACCGCCAGCAGCACCAGCATCAGGATGAAGGAAATCAGGACGATGCCGATTTGCACCGCGGTGACATGCAGATGGCCCCAGTTATAGCTGTCTTCCGGAATGGTGCCAACCGGGAAACGCTTGTTTTCGGCGCCAAACAAACCTTGCGCCAGGCTGGTAAGGATGGTGGCGACGCCGATGGTGGCGATCATCGGCGCCAGATGCGGAGCGTTGCGTGCGCGCAGCGGCTTCAGCACCAGATAGTCGACCAGCAGCCCGATCAGCCCCGACGCCAGCATCGCCGCCAGCATCGCCAGCCACAGCGGCAGCGCCAGATGTTCCACCAGCAGCAACGCCGCGTAGCTGCCCAGCATGAAAATGGCGCCGTGCGATAAATTGATCACGCCCAGCACGCCGAAGACCAGCGTGAAACCCAAGGCAAACAGCGCATAGACGCTGCCCAGCGAAAGGGCGTTGATGAGTTGTTGTTCAAGCATGGAGTTTTTTTCTAAAAATCAGCCGCAAATGCAGTTAATTGGGGTCGGAGTTTTTTTACGACAGTTGTATCGTCGTAAATTACTCTGACCCCAATTAACGGACCACGGAGTACAAAATTCTGCAGTGGATCCGATGTTCTGGTTGGCGCAACTGCCGCCATTCTTTCTCCGGACGCCGTTAATAGGGGACAGAGTAACTCGTCGCACGGCGGCGACTCGTAAACTCTGTCCCCTATTAACTCTGTTACTTCAGCAATACGAACTTGCCACCCTTGGCAATATTCACAATCGCTTCCTGTTGCGCGTCATAGCCGACTTCCTTGCCGGTTACCGGCGGCGCCTTGCGGAATGCGAATTTGCCGGTGGCGCCTTCGATCTTCACTGCCGGCAGAGCCTGTTGCAACGCAATCCGGTCCTTGTCAAGCGCACCGCTCAGCTTGACGTTCTTCAAGGCGGCGGCAACAACGTGCAAAGCATCATAGGCTTGCGCAGCGAACTGATCCGGATCGCTGCCGAACTTGGCTTTGTAGGCAGCGATGAATGCCTTGTTGGCCGGCGTCAGGTTCTCGGACGACCATGGACTGCCCATGATGGTGTCGTCGCCGGCGCCCTTGGCGATATCAAACAGCTTCGGCGAGTTCAGGCCGTTGCCGCCGATGAACGGCTGCTTCATGCCCAGCGCGCGGGTTTGCAGGATGATGTTGGCCGCTTCTTCAGTCAGGCAGGAGCAAACGATGGCGTCTGGATTCGACGCTTTGATCTTGGTCAGCTGCGCCTTGAAATCGACGTCGCCCTTGGCATACGCTTCAGTGGTGGTGACCGCAATCTTCTGGTCCGCCAGGGTGCCCTTGAAAACATCGTAGCCGCTCTTGGTGAAAGCGTCATCGTTACCGTAGATGATGGCGACTTTCTTGATGCCGAAATGCTTGACCGCGGCACGTGTGGTGACCGGCAGAACGTCGGCTTCCATGACGGAGTTGCGGAAGGTGAACGGGCCCATGGCAGTGATGCCGTCGGCGGTATTGCTGGTGCCGAACGCCACTACTTTGGCGGCATTGGCGATCGGGTCGGCAGCGAATGCCGAGTTGGACAGGGTAGGCCCGAATACCAGCAAGGCCTTGTCCTTGAAGATCAGTTTCTTGAAGACATTGATCGCTTCTTCTTTTTTGCCTTGCTCGTCTTCGATGATCAGTTGCAGCTTGTTGCCGTTGACGCCGCCGGCAGCGTTGACTTCATCGGCGGCCAGCGCAAAGCCGTTTTTAATGGCGACGCCGTATTTGGCGGCTGGTCCGGTCAGCGCCGCGGCCAGGCCGAGCTTGACGTCGGCCGCATGCGCGGAGCTGCCCAGGCCGGCGGCAAGCATCAGCAAAGGGAGTGTTTTCAAGAGTGTGTTGACTCGCATTTATAAATCCTCCAGGTACCGTTTTTTTGAGCGACGACTTACCACGTGTCTCCAGGCAGCAGCGGACAGCGAGCAGCTGCTGCCGAAAAGCATTATGAAGTAAGAAATCAGCTAGCGTTTTTATTTCGGAGCGTGCTGGGTGGACGCACCAAAAGTGAACAAAGTATAAGGGATTTTCGGTCAGAAATTCCTGGCGCTCAAATTGCTCACAAGCCAGGTAAAGCGGATGTTTTACGCGGAGGTGTTGCGACTTTTGGTCGATTATGGCGAGTTGTTGCGCGGTTTTCGCATATTATACTCGGCGTTCGGGTGTTGCGCTGGCGACGTTATGCCAAATTGGCATCATGGGAAACATTGCGCATCCCATGATGCTAAAGATGGAATCAAGCCAGTTGCTGATGCAGATGCTGGATTGCCAGGCGTACCTGGCGCGGCGCGGTGCCGCCGATATGATCGCGCGCCGCCACCGAGCCTTCCAGTGTCAGCACCGCAAAAATGTCATCCTCGATCAAGGGCGAGAATGCGCGCAATTGATCCAGCGACAGATCGCTCAGGTCGCAAGCCTGGTCGACGCAGCTGCGCACGGCGCGCGCCACGGCTTCATGGGCGTCGCGGAACGGCAAGCCTTTCTTGACCAGGTAGTCGGCCAGGTCGGTGGCGGTGGCGTAGCCTTGCAGGGCGGCGGCGCGCATGGCTTCCGGCTTGACGCTGATGCCGCGCGCCATGTCGGCAAAGATGCGCAGCGTGTCGGTCAGGGTATCGACGGTGTCGAACAAGGGTTCCTTGTCTTCCTGGTTGTCCTTGTTATAGGCCAGCGGCTGGCCCTTCATCAGGGTCAGCAAGGCAATGAGATGGCCGTTGACTCTGCCGGTCTTGCCGCGCGCCAGTTCCGGCACGTCGGGATTTTTCTTCTGCGGCATGATCGAGGAGCCGGTGCAGAAGCGGTCGGCGATGTCGATGAAGCCGATGCGCGGGCTCATCCAGATCACCAGTTCTTCCGACATGCGCGAGATGTGGGTCATCACCAGCGCGGCGGCGGCGCAGAA
>NZ_FNOR01000025.1 GCF_900107095.1 Collimonas sp. OK242 | reverse complement strand
ATAACCTTAGCAGGTTATATGATGAGCTTATTTGTTTGCCAAGGTGAATCAAATCACCGTTTGGACATTCATACCCAACCGTCGTCACCCACCTCGGTGACGACGGTATAAAAAACTACTTCTTCTAGATTGCGTTGCGCGTTGCTCCACCTGGAGAACGAACAACGGTTACAAGTTATGCCTGATGACCATAGCGAGTTGGTACCACCCCTTCCCATCCCGAACAGGACCGTGAAACGACTTTGCGCCGATGATAGTGCTGCAACCAGTGTGAAAGTAGGTCATCGTCAGGCTTTTATTAAAAAACCCTCTGAACCAACGTTCAGAGGGTTTTTGCTTTGGGGAAGCGATTCACCCAATAGCATCATTTCCTGCAATACTGGATGGAGCGCGGTTCATCGTCAATGAATGCCCAGCTACCGAAATCCTCCCCAACCCAGCAACGATTTCCGTCGGCCCAATGAAGGGAACTGGATGGATCACAACATTTCTCTGATCACCACCATTGCCGCCGGCTTCGGCG
Source organism: Collimonas sp. OK242 (assembly GCF_900107095.1). Taxonomy (GTDB): domain Bacteria; phylum Pseudomonadota; class Gammaproteobacteria; order Burkholderiales; family Burkholderiaceae_D; genus Collimonas. The sequence goes on along the minus strand of NZ_FNOR01000025.1, from coordinate 41,016 downwards.
TTGCTTTGATCCTTGGTTTCATTGCTGAACGGATCAAGGTGCCGGCGCTGGTCGGCTACCTCGTTGCGGGCATCATCATCGGGCCGGCGTCGCCCGGATTTGTGGCCGACGTGCATATCGCCTCCCAGTTGTCCGGGATAGGCATCATGTTGCTGATGTTTGGCGTCGGGCTGCATTTCTCGCCCAATGACCTGCTCGCGGTCAAGCGCATTGCCGTGCCCGGTGCGGTGGCGCAAATGGGGGCGGCAACGCTGCTGGGCACGTTCATGGCCTGGTGGTGGGGCTGGCGTTTTGGGAGTGCGCTGATTTTAGGGCTGTCGCTGTCCTGCGCCAGCACCGTGGTGTTGCTCAAGTCGCTTGAAGCCCGGAATCTGCTCGACACGATGAATGGACGCATCGCCGTCGGCTGGCTGGTTGTCCAGGATCTGGCCACCGTGCTGGTTTTGGTGCTGCTGCCCCCGCTCGCGGATGTCCTGGGCGGCGCAACGGTCCACGCCGCAGACGCTAAACCGCTTTGGGCGACCATCGGGCAAACGCTGTTGCAGGTGTCGGCCTTCATTGCCCTGATGCTGATTGTCGGGCGTCGCGTGTTGCCCTGGATGTTGTGGCAGGTGGAGCGCACCGGCTCGCGCGAGCTGTTCACCCTGTCCGTGGTCGCGACAGCGATCGGCATCGCCTACGGTGCGGCAGTCCTGTTCAGCGTGTCGTTTGCGCTCGGCGCATTCTTCGCCGGCACGGTAATGCGCGAATCCGAATTCAGCCACCGCGCAGCGGAAGAGTCTTTGCCGCTGCGCGATGCCTTTTCGGTGCTGTTTTTCGTGTCGGTGGGCATGTTGTTCGACCCCATGATTCTGGTCCAGCAGCCCATCCATGTGCTCGGCGCGGTCGCCATCATCATTTTCGGCAACTCCCTCGCGGCGGTATTGCTAGTAATCGCGTTTCGCTATCCGCTCAACACTGCATTGACGGTTGCCGCGAGTTTGGGGCAGATCGGAGAGTTCTCCATCATTCTGGCCGGTTTAGGTCTGTCGCTCGGATTGCTGCCCGCCGAGGGCATGAGCCTGGTGCTTGCCGGCGTGCTGATCTCGATTGCAATGAACTCATTCCTGTTTGCCGCCATCCAGCCGTTCCGGCGTTCGGTGCTCAAACACTCGGAGCTGGCCCGCCGTCTGGAACAGCGGCAAGACCCCTATGCCGAGCTGCCCATGAACACCGAGCACAAGTACCTCGAAGGACAAGTTGTCCTGGTGGGTTATGGCCGGGTTGGACGCCGCATTGCCAAGGCGCTGGATGCACGCGGCATCCCCTATGTAGTCGCGGAACAGAACCGCGAGCTGGTCGAAGACTTGCGTAAGAAAGGGATGGTCGCTGTTTCAGGGGATGCCGCCGATCCGGCGGTGTTGATCCAGGCGCATATTGCGGACGCCGCCATGCTGGTCGTCGCCACGCCCGATACGCTCAATGTTCGACAAATCGCCGACACCGCACGCACACTCAACCCGGACATCGAGATCGTGCTGCGCACCCATAGCGAGAGCGAATCGCTATTGCTGCGCAATGAGGGCATCGGCACTGTCTTCTTTGGCGAGGAAGAGTTGGCCAGGGGCATGGCAAGCCATGTTCTGGAACGCTTTACCCCGCAGGGATGATCCCGCTGCCGAATCACTGATGATGGCGATGCCTGCAGCTATAAAGAAAGCCAATGTGCGCTTACGAACAGGTACAAATAAATTGCGGAAAATGCGCGCCTAGACCCCATGTAGTGGAAGTACTGAACCAATGGGGGGGATGGTTACGCAGAGCGCATGCATAACCATCGCTTGAGTAATTCTTTTCCTTGCTATAGGAGCAATAGCCATGAGTCCACAAGAAACCCAATCACTGCAAGATTTTCTGAATCAACTAACTCAGGTAAGAGGCATTGCCAAAGATCCACAGGCCGATGCCTTGATTGCAAGTGCCGTTGCACAACAGCCGGACGCGGCGTACCTGCTAGTCCAGCGCGCGCTACTGATGGAGCAGGCGCTTAACACCGCCAAAACACAGATTGCCTCGTTGCAGAGCCAGATCCAGGCAACACAAACCGCCCCATCACGCAGCTTCTTCGACCCCAATGCATGGGGCAACACTTCGGCTACAGCATCGCGCCCGGCAGCACCCCCGATGATGGCGAGCATGCCTGCGGCAATGCAAGTTCCTCTTATGCAAAGCCCCGCGCCAGCGGCATCGCCGGGTTTTTTTGGTGGCGGCGTCGGCAGCGCGCTGGGCACCGTTGCGGCTACAGCAGCAGGCGTGGCGGGTGGTGCGTTCCTGTTCCAGGGAATCGAGCACCTGATGCATCCTGGCAGCGGCGCCGGATTTATGAATCAAGCCGGCATGGCGCCATCAACGACATCGACGGAGAACAACACCGTCAACAATTATTACGGCGCCGATACAGCAAAGGATGACAGTACAAGCACGGATGATGTCGCTGCCGACGACACGAGTGGCGATGACGACTCCTCGTTAATCTAGGTGTCAGAGCGCACCGCCGTAATATCGCGATTCAACGCCCCACCTTAGCCGGTGGGGCGTTTTTGTTTGTGCCGGTGACGCCAGCCAAGAGATATAAGCCATCTGATTTGTATTGCTCAACGTAAATCAATAGTGTAATTTGGCAACATAGTAATTGCCTCTGAGAAGGTTTCGCGCGGCGTGTTCATGGCTCATACAGCAAAGATGCAGTGGCATTCGGCTGCGCCAATCCTGTGCAGTTGTTGGACGGACCGGGCTTTGTGAAGAAGATTCAAGAGTTACCCGCTGAAAGCCAAACCGAACTTCTCAAGTTTGCATTCGACTGTGATTACGCCACCCCTACGTGCGCATCGTGCGGAATCAAGATGATAAAACGGGACAGCAAGCGTGGGGTGTTTTGGGGCTGTCGCAATTTTCCTCGTTGTAAAAGCAAATTCACAACCAGAGAGTAATAAGGCGCAATGGCAGGCCACTTGCCGACAGGGACGAAAATAGTGAAAAACCTCCTCGCAATTCTACTGCTTGCCGCGTCTGCATTTTCCGTTACGCATGCCGCTGCAAAAGAGCCGCCGCCTGGCGCTTATACCCAGGCCGAGCCGAACGAGGCTGATCTGACCACCCATAATCACTACACCAACAAAAGCGGCCAGATCGTGCATTCGCCGTCAAAGAGTAGGACCGGTCGCGCGCCGGCCAATGCAAGCGCCAAGTGCAGAGACGGCAGCTATAGCTTCAGCCAACATCACAGAGGAACGTGTTCTCGGCATGGTGGTGTTGCTGAGTGGATGCAATGAGCGACATAGCTTACGTAATTGGGGGTAGTCTATTCCAGGCAAATCGATTTCATTGCTCGGCGCTACGCAAGCGATTGCATCTTTACCGACTTTGTTGAAGGCACGGAAAAGCATCAGACCGAGCGCAAATAGCAATACCTTTTGACGTAGCCTAACTGAAAGGCGCGACGGCATTTAGCGTATTTCACGTCGCAACACCCAGATGCGGCATGGCCTCCTAGTCAAATTTGCCTGAATATCCTTCGCGTACTATTTTCCCGAGTTCTGCGGGCGCCCCTTTTCATTGGGCAAACGAAGAGTTAAAAAATTGCCGGAAATTTTTGAGGCTGGGGATGCGGAACTCCCGTCTTGTCATGATCGTGTCATATGGCAGTGGTGAAATGTCGCGTTTTATTGACCACCCCATCAAGACGACTGCTCTCGAAAACACCATGGATTGCGCACAACATTTATCGACCCCGGCCGTCGTGTTCCGGCCAACCGGCGCGCCTGTACATACCCGTTTCCTCACCAGGTTCGACCTGCCCGCGATCGTGGAATTGGAGCGCGAGAAATGGGATGAGGTGCAAGCTGCGTCGCAAAGCGAATTGCATAACCGCATCGACATGCATCCCGACTTGTCCATAGGTGCGTTCTGTTCCAGCACCGGCGCGCTGCTCGCCACACTCTTTCTCAAACAGGTGGCCGACGATTTCCATCACGGCGTGCGGACCTGGAACGACTGCACGATGCTTCCCTCGCCGAAGCAAAGCAGCTCCCTGTTCGGTGTCAGCTTGAGCAGCCGCAGCAGAGCCGGCGCCGAGGCGTTGTTTGCGTTTTGCTGGCCCTATGCGCTCAAGCGCGGCTGGCGTCATGTCTACCTTGGATCTCCCGTTCCGGGTTTGCGCGATTGGCTGCAAACCGGTCCGGAAAGCGATGTCGAGGAATACGCCCGCGCTTGTCGCGGCGGTCTGCCGCTGGATCCGCAGCTGCGCTACTACCACGCGCGCGGCTTCGACGAAATCATCGCGGTGAAACCGGACTATTTCCCGCATCAGCGTTCGCTCGATTATGGCGTGCTGCTGCGTCACACGGTTCCGCTCAGCGACTTTGGCCCGTTATGGCGCACCCTGCCGTTTGGCGCGGTGCAGGGCATCACGCGTGTCTTGCGGAGTTTTACATGACAGCCGCCAACCATGCGGCGGCGTCCACCCCTGGGGCGCGCGCCGGCAGTTCGAGCGACGTGCCCAGCATTGTGTTTATCTGCGTCGTGCTGGCGAACACGCTTGTGCTCGCACTGACCAATTCGCTTTGGTTACGCGCCTTGCTGGTGCTGCCGCAAGCCCTTCTGTTTATCGGCTGCCAGGAAACCAAACACATGTGCGTGCATGGCACGTTCCTGAAAAACCGCAGGCTCAACGATGCCGTCGGCACGATATGTGCGGCCATGTTCGGCGTCAATTTCATCGCATACCGCCATTTCCATTACCTGCATCATCATTCCACCTGCACCGGGATCGACCCGGAAGGGCGGCTGTATTCGCTGAGCCTGAACACGCGGCTGATCTGGTTGCTTGCGCCGGTCGAACTGCCGGTGATCTCGGGTTACATCAATTGGATCGGCTGGACCATGGTGCCGGCCAAGCATCGCATGGCCAGCCGCCTTTGTTTCGCATGGATGCTGCTGTTCGCGGTCTTGATCGGCGCATGCGCACGGGAAGCCTGTCAGGCTCTCGTTTGGGCCTATCTGATTCCACTGGCACTGTTTGCCTGGTTCGATTTCATCCTGACCCAGGCCGAGCACTATCACGCTGCTATCGTGCCTGCATCTAACCGGCGCGACACCGGCTCGATTACGCTGGACATTGTGCTGCCGGCTGGCTTGGGATGGCTGACGCTGCATCGCTCCTTGCACCGTGTGCACCATCTTGATCCCGCGTTGCGCTGGTTCGAGGCGCCCCAGCGCCTGCGCGAGGACCCGAACGCATCGCCCTTGACCTGCATGGCATTCTTGCGCAGATGGCTTGCCGGCGGCCCTCGCCTATGGCTGTGTGGCCCTCACGCATCGCCTGCGGCCTGAGCGCCATGCCATGAGCCGCTATGATTTCTCCCTGGGCGGGCCGGAGGACGATGCGCAGTTGCGTGAGCGCATGGCTGCCGATTGGATCGAAGGGGATTCCGCCATCAGCCTGCGCCGCGAGCCGTCCTATATTCGCGCTTGCCGGCTGCAGGGAGATCCCGCGCAAATCATCGTCGGGCGGGACATGGTGAGCGGCCGTATCGTGGCGACCGGCAACCGTTGCATCACGAAGACCTACCTTGACGGCGAAGTGCGGCGCGCGGCATTTCTTTCGGACTTGCGCATCCATCGCGAGCATCGGAGCGGCATGCTGCTCTCGCGGGTTTATCGTTTCCTGCGTTTGCTGCACGATGCCGATCCGTTGCCGTGCTATACCCTGGTCTATGACGACAACGAGACCGCATTGGGTAACCTGGTGGGCGGGCGTGCCGGACTGCCGCATTACCTGGAGCGTGGACGCTTGTTCACGCGCGCGCTTCATCTCTCGCGCCGCAAGCCGGCGCTGGCTGCAGAGTGCATTGAGCTACGCCGCGCCCGCAAAGAAGAATTGCCGGCAATTGTCGAATTTCTCAACCGTCGCAACCGTCAATTCCGATGGGCGCCGGTACTGGACGCTGCCGATTTTGCCGCGGGTGGCCGCTGCGATACGCTGAATGCGGAAGTTTTTTTCATCGCCATTAGGGACGGGCGCATTTGCGCGACGATGGCAGCCTGGGACCAGTTTCCGCTGCGCCAGGCGCATATCGAACGTTACCCAAAGCCGATGGCTTTGCTGCGGCATGTGCATAACCTGGTCGCGCCGCTGCTCAGACGGCCGCGCCTGCCTGCCGCAGGCGGGGCGCTGCCCTACGTCTATCTCTCATTCATCGCGGTCGAGCAGGATGACCATGCGCTGTGTACCGCATTGCTGCGGCACGCCTACAATGCCTTGTGCCAGGGGCGATGGCTGTATGCATTTGCGGCCCTGCACGACGACGATCCGCTGCTGCCGGTATTTTCGGATTACCCTGCGATTTCATCGGCGGCCAGGTTGTTCGAAGTCGACTTCTCGCGCGAACCGGATCGCGCGCTCGCGTCTTCGCTTCAGCGCGCGCGCATCGAGTTCGCTTTGTCTTGATGCCGGTCAATTCGAACTCCGATTGCTTCGTCTTACGCAACGGGATTTCGCTACGTTGGTAAATACCCTTTGGCTTGCTTGTAGCATATCTTGACGCCAGCCAAGCGCCGAATGGAACTCGGGACAATAATTTGATTTTAATGCCTGGCATGGCAGCCTAATGTTGCATATTACCTGGAGTCTGCCATGCCTATTAGCCCCAATGTTGGTCGGGGAATTCCGCTCACAGCGCAAACTTCCGCGCAGGAACCGCCATCTACCGCATCGTCGGCCGAGCAGGAGAACCCGCCAGTGGAGCGCGGACGGGCGGGTGGAATGTCGGTGCAATTGTCCACGCTTTCCGATATGTCTAGAGCAAGGCGTTCCAGATCCGAGCTCAACCTGCCGCGCAAGACGGAAGTAGTCGTTTCCTTGTCGCGCAGTTTGCGAGAGCCACCCGTGTCTCCTGGTAAAGAGGCCGAAGCCGGTGATGCGAAGGACGCGGATTGGGAGAGCATCCTGGACGCAAGCGTCGGCGCGGACGATATTCCTTCGCAAAACGGGGCGAATGCGGACACACATATCGGCATGATGCCGTTTGGCCCTTCGCATATGGCTGAAGGATACGCGCGAGTCGATCAAACCGCGCGCCGCTCTCGGTCTGATATCGGACTATCGCGCCATGCCATGCCTGGTCTTCCTTCATCGCGTAGTTTTCGTGAACTGCCTACGTCCGCTTCGGCTGCGCTGCTCGATGGTGCGGCGCGTAGCGACGATGGGATATGGCGTGAGGAATCATCGGCGCAATCCATCGCTTCGAAAGGCAAGGCCAAGCTCGAGGAGTGGTCCGGCGTGATCGATCCTTACGCTTTGCCAGACTTGCACTCGTCGGCCGCGCCGCTTACCAGCGAGGAAATCGTCGCCTCATGGCTGTCAAAGGCTGAATTGACCAATCCGCGAAGGCGCGGCGAGGCGGAGCCTTCGTCGAGTACATTGCGCGCGCCGCCGATGGGCTCTTCCCGACGCAGTGTCGCCTCCTTGCCCAGCATTGCCGAGCAGCAGGACGACCTGCGAGATCAACAACGCACCGAGCTCTCTACGAGTTCTAGAGCGCGGCGTGGTGGCAGCGTGCAGTCGCGGCCGGAGGTGCAGGAGCGTCAATCGAGCACGCCGGCGGGTAGCGCTCCACAATTCTCTCGCGGCACAGTCAAGGACCGATTTGCACAATTGGTCAATATCAAAAATGTGCCATTCACACCCCCCATCCGGGTCGAGCAGTGGGATCTGGACAGCGCGCTGGAGATTTGCCAGGGGTGGCGCAACAGCCAGGCTGGCTCGCCGGCAATACCGGAATTGTCCAGGCTCATGGCGCTGAATTTCGAACGTGCCCATGCCGGCGCGATTCCCGAGGGGAGGCGAGGGGAGAGGCTTCTTCCCAAAGGGGCGGGAGACGACGACTACTACCGGGAAATGATCGCGACCTTCCTCAAGGCTGCAGGAATCGAGAATTCCGACGAAGTGCTCAATAGTTTCAAGACGACCGGAACCGGCGCTCTGCACCGGCAGCCGGTCATGTCTTCGTCTACGGTGGGCGGTGCGGTAAGCAGCATCGCGCAGATTGCCGCATCCTCCCATCCGGCGGCAAAAACCGCATTGTCGGCGGTCCAATTGATTCTCACTGCCGTGACTACCAAGCTTTCGTTTGACTCCGCGGAGTTGCGCATGCGTAACGCCGGCACCGAGGAAATCATGCCATTGGGGAAAGCCGATGCCTCTCCGAGCGCGAAAACCGGACCCAATGTTTTGGGTGCGGCGGCAACGCTCGTATGGCGCTTACCTAAGATCCGGCAATGCGTGCAACGGATGGAAAAGGCGCAGATCCTGCTCGATGCCGCGACATTGAGGCTTGCCGCGGCGGACATCTCTCCCGGAGACTACCTGCATGCTGAAAACGATGTCCGTGCCGCAGGAGAAAAACTCGGCATCGCGTACGCGCGGTTCTGCTTGCGCAACGAGCTGAAGACGGACTACAAAACCGCTTCTGAAAGCGCCAAAATCGAATATGAGGGCAACAAGCGCTACCTAGGCGTCAGTGGCGCAAGCGCCGCATTTTCCGTTACGGCGACCGTTCTGGGTATCTTGCCCCATGCTGCTGCGGCCGCCGTGACGGGGGGCGTCAGCGCCGCAGCGGTGACGGCGGTGGCATTGATGTACGTGGTTTATCAGCTCAGTTCCGGGCCGAGCAAAGATGGGGAAGCCAAGGCAAAGCGCGCCATCGTGGCGCTTGGGAAGTCGCTCGATCTGCTCGGCGGCAACGCGGCCATACAGCAAAAGGAAAGAGCGCAAGCCTATCAAATTTACATCAAGGAAAAGCGCCTCTGGCGCCGCCCGGAAGTGCGCGCACAGGCAAGAGTCAAGCTACTCGCCACGCTAGACGATATCGCGCGCCGCGACACGACAGAGCATGACGTCAAGCCGCTGGCGAACTGGACAGCTTATGCCGATTACCGGCAGCAAGTGGAAGCCGCAGCCGGCGACCCGCATGCCGTGCAGGAGCTGGAGGCGGCCTTTACGCAGGCGCACCAGGCCGAGTTCAAGGTTTCGACCCTCGCCGACTCCTGGAAAACGCCGTATCGCATGCGCCTGGACAGCATGGGCCGTATCTTGCTCGGCAAGAGTGGCAAGACGCTGGCGGCATTGCTGAAATCCGCCGCCCGCACCGGACAGGCATCGTCCGGCCGCTCCGCACAACGCACATTTGCGCAGGCGCAGATTCATGCCGGCTTGCGCGCCGACGTCAAAGCCAGCCTGCGCGATTGGATCTCATTTGAGCTGGCGCAATCCAACATCAAGAGCGTGCTCTCCGAGGGCGAAGGCCCCGCTGCGCAAGCCGGTTTGCAATCGGCCGCCCGGGCTCTCGCAGCGATCAAGGATGGCGATGCACAGGCGCTGTTCACCGGCGACGGCCGCGGTCAGGTAGAGGCGACCGAATTGGCGAAGAGATTGACTGCCGGCGAGGCCGAGCGCTACACCATAACCAATGCCGGTTCCGCCACGCTGGCGGGCGTAGCCAATACTTTCGGCGCTGCGGCGAGCCTGGGCTTCAACATCAGGAATGAAATCAAGATAAGTCACGGCATCCACGTTCCTAAGACGTACAATGATCAGAACGACGCGCGCGTGTTTTTGCAAGGAACGGCCCCGGTCACGGCGCCATACACCTCGGCCGAACGTGCCCGGTTCCAGAAGACCAGCATGGCGAAGTTGTTGGGAACGCTGGCGCGGGATGGCGATCCGGTTTCTCTCAGACTGGACATCGCTGAGGCAGATCCGTCGGCGATGGATATGAGCGATCCGCGGATCGATGTCGCGCTCGACAAGCTGGTGGACGATCTCGAAAGGCTGGCCGACTTGCCGGACGATATCAAGCTTTCGATTGGCGGGAAGAGCATCGCAACCGGCAAGTTGAGCGGCACGTCGAACTATTTCGACTGGCGCTACAAGCAGGCGTCAGCCAGCACCAAGGCCAAGTTCCAGATGCGGCGTACTGGGATGATTGCCAATAACATGCATGTTTCCATCACGTCCCCGATCAGCCAGCTCGTGGCCCAGATACCGCTATCCATGACCCGGCGTGCGGCCAATCGCGGCCAGGAGATGAGCCATGACGTGCGCGACCGCCTCACCGGTCTCACCAGGCAATCGTCGTCCGTCCAAGATCCGTCAACCGGCGATGGAGATTGATTTTTTGGCCGTCGCGCCCGATCGTATGGACGGCGCGAGCGAACCGGCCGCTTCAACGTCGAGTTGTTTGCTGATAACAATCATATCCGCAGAAGGGCGTCGCCAATTGATCGCATACGAACAATAAGTCTCCCATGTTTTGCAGGCTCTCGCAGACTGCAGCAACTCGGCTACACAATCGAGCAAGCCATCTTCGGGGGCGGGCATGCGCGCGGCCATGACACCGAGCGCAACGATCAAGCCATCGACGACGAACTCGTCCTCCGCACCGCGCGTCGCTCGGGAGTCAAACAGATATTACTTGGCGAAACCGAGCTGTTTCGTGAAATCCTGCGCATCCCAGAACAAGCACTCGTGGTCCATGGTGCCCTTCGTTCAATGGCCAATCGTCGCCATCGTTATTGCAAATAGCTGGTCGGTAGGCTGGAAGAATTTACCGTCGCCGATCGGCATCGGCTTGGTAATTGTACCGGTCATGATGCCGGTTGCCGTCGTCCACGATCCTGAGCCGAAGCGGATCGGATGATTCTTGATGGTGATGTCCGGGGCGCAGACAAACATTTCCTTCAGGTCGACGATATGCTCTTCAATGCGCCCACCCAGACCCGGTTGCGTACGGTCTTGTACCCATAGTTGCGCGCTGAACGGGACGGTAATTGCATTACCACACCAACCGGCATGGTGACAACGATACTATCGTCGATTGGCCTCGCGCCTCAATCAACGCGCTAGTCATCTGGTGAGAGCGCAGCCGGCCGATCAGCCGACGCGGTACGTCAGCTGGCGGCAAAGCGATCAGAAGCGATAGCCGACGTTAAGGAAAGTTATCACCGGTCGTATCTTGAGTGTCGCAGTGCTGTCAATTACCGTGCCGCCGGCTGTTGTTCCCGTCAGCGTAGCCGTTGTTTTTACCGGAACGTAGGAAACCGACAGACCAACCGACCAGTGGTCATCGATCGCATAGTTTGCGCCGGCACTGAATGCCGGTGACCACGAACTGGTCGCATGGACAGTAGCTGATCCACCCGGGCCCATTTTGCTGGTCACGAAATCATTGTTGGACACTTGAGCATCGATAAACTTGGTGTAATTGACACCCAGACCAACATATGGACGAAACTTGGTTTGCGCATCGAAAAAGTGGTAACGCAACAAGATAATCGGAGCGATCGGCTTGGCCTTGCCAAGCACACCGAATGACGACAGCGTACCTGTCCCTTCGAATTTCAGATAGTTCGGATATCCAGCAACCGCCTCCACCGAAATATCATCGGTAAAATAATGCGCGAAGGTGAAGCCCAAAGTATCGGTCTTCTGGGCAGCGAAGCCGGTGCCGGTTTCCACCAGATTGACCGGCATGCCGTTGATGCTGTGGACCGTTAACGGTGTGGATTGGTTCTGTGGCGCGGCATGCAACCAGCCTACGCTGATCACATTACTGCCGGCGGTTTGCGCCTGCGCCATGCCGGCAGCACTGAACATCGCAAATCCCGCCGTCACCACACCTAACCGTTTGCTCATAAATTGCATTTTCATTTTGTCTCCTTCGTGATTTGAAATCGTTGCGCCCGCGCACCGCAGGCTAGGTGGCAGCGCCCAGCAAGGCTAACGATTCGCTTACGATGCTGTCGAGCTGGTCCAGCGGACCGTCGTGCAGCACGGTGCGGTCCGGCCGTACCACGGCGACCCAGCCAACTGGCGCCGCACCCGGTACCAGGCAGTCCGTCATGTCTTCCCACGAGTCGGCCGGCGCGCCGTGCTGGCCGCGGTGGCGCAACTGCACAACGTGGCCGCCGGCCCGCTGCCAGCGCGCTCGCAGCTCCAGGGTCAGCGCCGCTTGGGCATCGCAGCCAAAGCCGATCAGGTTCAGCTTGAGGCCCAGCACTTCGTCGCTGGGCAGGCAGCCCGCATGCGCGGCGCTACGCACCAGGCCCTGCGGCAGCAAGCCGCCGCGGACCAGCCGCGCGCGCCCGCGCCCCGGCTGGAACAGGCCGCGCCGGAAGCTGTTAGCCGGCTTGATCTTCAAGTCCTGGAACCAGGCCCGGGTGAAGGGGACGCGCTGCAACAGCGCCATCGAGCCGTGCACGCACAGCGCCGCCAGCCGGTTGCGCGGCATGACCAGGCGGCCCATCAGCAGCGCCAGCTGGATGATGGACTTGGCATGCGGGCGGCGCTCGGTGTCGTAGCTGTCGAGGATGGACGACGCGGCGCGCCCGTGTACTACCCAGGCCAGCTTCCAGCACAGGTTGGCCGCGTCGCGCAGGCCGGCCACCAGGCCTTGGCCCACGAACGGCGGCGTGATGTGGGCCGCGTCGCCGGCCAGGAACACGCGGCCGCGCGAGAAGCGCTCGACGATGCGGGCGTGGAAGCGGTACACGGCGGTGCGCTCGATGGTGACGTGGTCGGTGTCGCACCAGGGCGCCAGCAGTTCGCGGATCTTTTCCGGCCGCTCCATCTGCTCTCGGGTCTCGCCCGGGGCCAGCTTGAATTCCCAGCGCTGGCGGTCGCCCGGCGCCACCATGTGGGGTGTCGGCCGGCGCGGGTCGCAGATGAATTCCACGTGGTCGATCGGATTGGGCACGCCGATGGCGTCGACCACCAGCCAGTCCTCGCTGAAGGTCTGGCCGTCGAAGCCAAGGCCGGCGCGCTGGCGCACCGGCGAGCTGGCGCCGTCGACGCCGACCAGGTAGCGGGCCCGCACCGTGGCCAGCGCGCCGTCGGCCTGCCTGAGAGTGGCGCTGACCCCATCGGCGGTCTCGGTATAGTCCACCAGTTCGGTGTCCAGCGCGGTCTGCACGCAGGGATAGAGAGCCAGCCTGGTGCGCAACGTGCGCTCCAGCTCCGGCTGGTAAAAGGTCACCAGGCGCGGGTGGCCATCCTGCTCGCCGGCGGTGTTGGCGCGCGCGTAGCGGCCGAACAGCGGCGAATGCATCTGCACTTTGGCGATGGCGTGGGTAGCGAACGCGCCTTCCTCCAGGCCAGCCAGCTGCAGGATGCGTAACGCCTCGTTGTCGAGCGCGATGGCGCGCGGCATGGTGAACACGTCGCTGGCCTTGTCGATTGCCAGCGTGCGCACGCCGTAGCGGCCCAACAAGTTGGCGGCGGCGGCGCCGACCGGACCGAGGCCGACCAGCAGCACGTCGATGGTGCCGGGCAGGGGAGTAGTCATGGTGATTCCTTTAAGTCCTGTGGCAGGATATCGATGGCGTAGCTGAAGCCGGCCAGCGCAGCACGGGCACGCTCGCATTGCGGCGCTGCGGCCTGGATGGTGGCGACCGCGCCGCGGCGGGCGTCGGCCTGCACTTGGACGCTGGCGTCAACGCTGTGCTGGGCCAGCCGCTGGCGGAACACGTGGGCGGCGGCGCGCATGCGCAGCTCGGCCTTGGCAACCTTGCCGACTGCCGTCAGCGCCATTTGCTCCAGCACCTCGATGCGCACCGGAACGGCGGCCGGTTCCGGCACCAGCACGCGGGCGGCGGCCTGCAGCGTCTCCGGCAGGATGATGGCGCCGGCTTTCAGCGTAACGTAGGCCACCGGCAGTTCGCCCGCGTGTTCGTCCGGCTGGCCGACGGCGGCCGCCATGGCCACCGCCGGATGGTGCAGCAGCGCGTCCTCGATCATGGCCGGATCGATGTTATGGCCGCCGCGGATGATCAAGTCCTTGGCACGGCCGGTCAGGTGCAGGAAGCCGTCCGCGTCCAGGTAGCCGAGATCCCCCGTGTTGAGCCAATCCGGCGCTAGCCAGATGCCCCGGTTGTCGCGTTCGTTCAGGTAGCCGGGGAACACGTTGGGGCCGGACACGCCGATCACGCCGGTCTCGCCGCTGGCGCAGGCGCGCACGGCCAGGCCGGCGCTGTCGACCTGCCACACCTGCAAGTCCTGGTGCGGCAGGCGCAGACCGACGCTGCCGGCGCGGTGGCCGCCGTCGGTGGGATTGAGCGAGGAGATGCAGGCGCCCTCGGTCAGGCCGTAGCCCTCGCACAGCGGGATGCCGGCCGCCGCCTCGAAGCGGCGCGCCACTTCGGCCGGCAACGGCGCCGCGCCACAAAAGGCGTGGCGCAGCGAGGACAGGTCGGCGCCGTCGCGCGGCAGGCCGGCCAGGGTGGCGAAGATGGTGGGCACGCCGCTGAAGCTGGTGGCGCGGAAGCGCTCCACCAGGCGCCAGAAGTTGGCCAGCACTTCCTTGCCGCGATAGCCCTGCGGGGTGAGCATCACCACCTCCCAGCCGCAGTGGAATGCGGCCAGCCCGGTCACCATGGCGCCGTTGACGTGGAACAGCGGCAGCCCACACAGCACCACATGATGGCTCGGCTCCATCAAGCTCAGCATGCAGGCCACAAAGGTTTCGTTCAGGTGGGTGTGCACCGCGATCTTCGGCAGGCCGGTGGTGCCGCCGGTATGAAAATAGGCGCAGCGGTCACTGGCGTCGATGACGCGACCGGACGCCAGCCGGTCCGGGCGCTCCGCCAGCAGCGCGGCATCGAACGGCAGGATGCGCAAGTCGGCGCGCTGCGGCCGGGGTGCGGCCTGATACAACGCGTCCAGCGCGGCGCCGGCGGCCGGGTCGACATAGGCCGCCAGATTCACCACGAACAGGGTGCGCAGCGACTGGCAGCGCTCGACCACCGCCAGCGCCTTGCTCCAGCCATCGCTGTCGGGCAGCGGCGCCAGCGCCACCAGCGCGGTGGCCCCGGTGGCGTTGACGATGCTGGCGATGTGTTCCACGTCCAGCATGGGATTGATCGGACTGGCGATGCCGGCCGCCTGCGCGCCCAGCAGCGCGTAATGGGTTTCCGGCAGATTGGGCAGCAGCAGCGCGACTGCCTGTCGGGAGCTGACGCCGGCGCGGTGGAAGGCGTTGGCGGCGCGCGTTACCTGTTCCAGCAGGTTGCGGTAGTTGATGGCGAACGCGGGTGCATCCGGCGCGCCGGACAGCACAAAGCGCAACGCGCTGCGGTCGGGATGGCGTTCGCAGGCTTGCTGCAGCAGTTCATAGGTGGTGCGGGCCGGCAGCTTTTGCTGCCATGGGGTTTGTTCAACAGCGCGCAGGTCGTCCAGCGAACGGATGCGGGTAGGCGCGTCCGTCGCTACGAGGGTAAAGTCAGACATGGGAACTCCGTAGGTGTGCGGTTCAGGTCAGAGGGGGGGCGGCAGCAGCACGGTATGGTCGGCGCGCGGCTGCACTGGCATCTCGCGCACCTGCAGCAGGCTGGCGTCGCCGAACTGCTCGACGGTGGCGGCCAGGCAGGGCGTGCTCATGCCGCCACCACCTGGTTGCGCTGTTCGCCCAGGTCGAGCCTGCCGTCGTCGCTGCGGATCGCCGCCGTAATGACGTCGCCCGGCCGCAGGTAGGCCGGATTGCCCAGCCCTTTCTGGATGAACAGGCGCCATTTGGTGGCGTCCGACAGCAGGTGCTTCATCGCCCACAGCGCCAGCTTGCCGGGCGCGCGCGCGGCACAGCCGGCCGGGGTGCCGGTGGCGATCAGGTCGCCCGCGTCGAGGTCGTGCAGGGCCGACAATTCGGTCAGGGTCTGGTGCGGCTTGTAGATCATGTCACCGCAATAGCTGTCCTGGCGCGGCTGGCCGTTGACCGCCAAGCGCATGTGCAGCTCGGGCCAGCGCAGCCATTCCTCGGCGCTGAGCAGCAGCAGGTAGGGCCCGGCCGGGCCGAAGGTGCGGTAGCTCTTGCCCTTGTAGAATTGGCCCTGCGGCAGTTGCACGTCGCGCGCGGAGATGTCGTTGACGATGGTGACGCCGGCCAGCCAGTGGTGCAGCTCGCCGCTGCCGACTGCGGTAGCTCCGCGCAGCGAGCGTCGCATCACCAGGCCCAGCTCGATTTCGTAATCCAGCAGGCGCACGTGGGCCGGCCGCACCACGTCGTCGTGCGCCGATGCCAGCGACGAGGGTGCTTTGGTGAACAAGGTGTTGAAGCCGATCCGCGCCGGGTCCATGCCGGACTCACGCACGTGGCTGGCGTAATTGGTGCCCTGGCAAAGGAACTGGCGGTCGCCGGTGATGGGCGACAGCAGCGCGACCTGATCGAGCGCCAAGAGCGCCTGCGCCGGCGTGCTGGCGTGAGCCTCGTCGATGCCCTCGTTGATGAAGTCGGCGGTGCTGGCGTAGTGGCGCGACAACGGCGCGATGCGTCGTTCGTGAACTACGCCCCAGGCCGGTTTGCCTTCGTGCTGATAGCGGACCACAGTGGTTGCCATGATGTTCTCCCTGGTTCTCTGTTATTGGAATGGATGGTGCTGCGGGCAGGTCACAGCCACGGACGCGGGCGCCCCATGGCGCGGCCCAGCAGCTTCAGGCGCGCGACCGACAGCCGTCCGCGCCACAGCAACCGGAACACCTTGAACAAAGTGCCGAGGTCGCGCTGGACTCCCATTGAGGCCGGCACATCGTCGCCCCAGGCCCAGATGCCCGACAGCTCCAGCGGCACGTAGTGGGTGGGGTAGTCGGCGGTGAACACGTCGCCGTCGGTGTAGTGCTCGAACTCCATGCCATCCGGGTCGTACCAGTAGTCGAACAGCTGACTGCCCAGCACATGGCGGCCGATACCCCACATGTGGCGGTGGCCGTTGGCGCGCAACACGTTGTGGCCCTGTCCCAGCGCGTCCAGGTCGACCACTTCGTAGGCGCTGTGCTCATACTTTTCCTCGATGCCGCCAGCCAGCACGAAGCTGTGGTGGTCGGCCGGCGCGGCGCCCAGGTCGAGACGGAAGAAGGACAAGTTGGGCGAGCCGTCCTCCAGGTACTGTACGTCGGTGGGAATCAGGCCCAGGTGGCGCATGTACCACTGCGCCATGTTGGAGAAGTCGATGGTCTGCAGCACCACGTGTCCCAGGCGCGCGACCGCGGCCGGTTCCAGTGGGGGGCGCACTGTGGCGTTCACGCGCGGGAGATGGCCAACGCTGTTGGTCAGCGGGTGCAGCGGCGCGCGCAGCGGCAGCGGCGGCAGCGGCGTTTGGTCGCAGACCAGCCACAGCAGGTTGCCGGCTGGGTCGACCAGCTCAACGCCGCTGCCGCCGCCCGGGATAGCGTCGGCCGGCAGGCGGCGCGCGCCGGCTTGGCGTTCCAGCTTGATCAGCTCGGCCTCGTCGGCCACGCGGAAGGCGGCGCCCAGGTAGCGCGAGCGGTTACCGCGCCGCGCCAGGTAGATGCAGGGCGCCGTGCCGCTGCCGCGCATCAGCAATTGGCTGGCGTCGCGCGCCACGGTGCGCATGCCGAAGTCGGTGAGGAAGGTTTCGGTGGCGTCGAGATCGCATTTCTCGAACATCAGGAATGCCAGAGCGTTCGCCTTGACCAGCGCGGCCGGGCGTTTCAGCCTTTGTACCTGCGGCGGCAGAGTATGTTCCGGATAGGTCGGCTGCGTGCGCAGCAGGGCGCGCGAGGATGCAGTCATAGTGTCTCCTGGTGGATAGGGTTGCCGGGGCGGCGATTTATTATCGCTTCTAAATGACATTGTAGTCATTGTGACGCATGTGTCAATTCAAATTTCGTATAATCGAGCTGATGAGCACCGCATTGGCAGCACCGCACAGGGCAGAATATGAAATCGGAAAACACGCCAAATCACCGCGCCGGGTCGCTGCCGAGCGCCGGGAAAAGACCCGCGCCAAGCTACTGGAAAGCGCGTTGTATGTGTTTTCCAGCAAAGGGCCGCAGGCCGTCATCGAGGATGTCATCGCCCAGGCGTGGCGCAGCCGCTGCCGGCGCAGACGTTGCCGGACAGTGCGCTGTTGCTGCGGGCGCAGCCTGATCCGGCTTAAGCTGCCGGGCTGGCGAATCTGGTATTATCGCTGGCGTACCAACTGCCCGGACCACCACCATGCCCGCTGCCGCCAATCCCACCGACCACCGACCGCGCGTTGCCGCCGAGCGTCGCGAGCGCATGCGCTCGCGACTGATCGAGAGCGCTCTGGTCGTGTTCGCGCAAAAAGGTGCCGGCGCCAGCGTGATTCCCGACGTGGTGGCGGCGGCCGAAGTGTCGCAGGGTTCTTTCTATAACTATTTCCGCACCAACGAAGACTTGCTGGTTGCCGTCAGCGAGCAGATCAGCAATGAGATGCTGGAGCTGATCGAAGGCGTGGTCGGCACCATCGAGGATCCGGCGCTGCGGGTGGCGACGGCGATCCGCTGTTATTTGCACCTGGCCCGTTCCTGCCGCCTGGTGGCGCACTTCGTGTCCGGCGCCGGCCTGCGGGTGGCGGGCGCCAAGAGCGTGCTGTACGAAGTGCTGCCGCCCGACTTGGACGAGGGTGTCAAGCGCGGCCAGTTCGACCCCGCCGCGCTGGCGGTGGCGGTCGACGTCGTCAAGGGCGTGGTGCTGGTCGCGTTGCACCGCATGGCGCAGGGTCGGATCGCCAAGGATTATCCGGAACAGATCGTCCAGGCCATCCTGCGCTCGCTGGGCGTGAGCGCCGCCGCGGCGACCCGGCTGACGGCGACGCCGCTGCCGCGCCTGGCCGTGCCCGACGATTCCCTGCTGGCGCGAGCCCAGGCGCGCATCGCGACTATGGCCTCCGACCATGGGAAAGCCTAAAAAAACAAGAGCAATCGACTCTCGTGCGAGTCAACCGCCGATCGACTGTAAGGCATCCTCATGCAGCTCAACGCCTTTGATACGCGGCGATGTCCTGGGCGATCTCGGTCGCCACGCGCCGCATGGCTTGCCGCTGTGCGGCGACCAGGGTGGGGTAATCGGCCGCCGTTCCTGCCACGGGCTGCCGAAAACTGCTGCGGCCGACGATGGCGCTTCCGCTGCGATGTTCGACGCGCCACAGCACGTCGACATCCACGCCTTGACCAGCAACGGCGTCTAACTGCTGGAAGTCGAGCATGAGCTTGAAATCGACGTCGTAACCTGCGGCGTCCGAGGGCAAGGCGGCGATGCGGCTCGAATCAAGGAGTTCGCCGAGATCGTTCGCCATCACTCGGGGAATTTCGCGACGCAACGGTTCCGCCCAGCGGTATTGCTCGCTCAACGTCACCTGGTTGCCGCCGGTGCGCATTACTAACTGCGAACGGTCGATGCGCTCGGGCACGTTTGCGCGGACCACGGCGATGCTCGGCGCGTTCGAAACTCCGGCTATTTTCGGTCGGCCGTCGTCGAGCGTGACGAGGCGGGTAGGCGGCGCGTCGGCGCAGGCGCTAAGGAAAGCGAGGGCGGCGATGCACGCCAGTCTTGCGGGAGATATCATTTGCTTGCCTTCTTTCCGGTAAGGACGGATTGGGGTTGTTGTTCGAGCGTGTCGGCGAGGTCGCGTACGGAGGCGGCGGCGCGCTCGACTTCGCGCAAGGTGTCGCGCAATTCCATTTGCACCGGCGCATCACTTGACAGGACGGCGTTGGCGCGGGCTAGCGTTTGCCGCGCGTCGCGCAGGGTGGGCGCCACTTCCGGCACGACCTCCTGGTCGACATGGGCGATAAGGCGGTCGACGCGCTGCAGAGTGCCTTGCAAGGTGTCTACGACCGCCACCAATTTCTCCTGTAGCGAATCGAGGCTGCCCGGCTGGGTCGGCAATTCGGGGATCGGCCGATTCCAGCCAATCGGGGCGGCCTTTGCCTTCGGGAAGAAGTCGAGCGCGACATAGCGTTGGCCGGTGAGCAGGTTGCCGGTGCGCAGTTGGCCGCGAAATCCCTTGGCCACCATGCCATCAAGGATCTGCCGCAGCCCTTGCTGGGTCGGCAGTGCGGTCGGCCGGTTCCGCTGCTGGCGGGCGAAGCGTTCGGGGTAGAGACTAATCTCGACGGCCATCGCGACATCGCTGGCGCGACGATTGAAATCGATGTCGATGCGCGACACTTCCCCGGCCGAAATCCCGCGGAAATCCACGGGCGCGCCGACGGTCAGGCCGCGCACCGATTCGTTGAAGACCAGCACGTACTTCTGCACGATGCTGTCCGGCTGGCGGAGCGCCGTCGTCTGGTCGGAGAACAGCGTGAAACGCGATGCGACAGGCGCTTCACCGTTGCTCGCGTCACCGCCGCCAAAGGCGACGCCGCCTGCGACTACGCTGAGCAGCGATTGCATTTCCAGCTTCATGCCGTCCGCGCCCACCGACAGATCGATGCCGCTGGCGTGCCAGAATCGCGTCGCCGTTGTGACGAAATGATCATAAGGCTCGTCGACAAAGATACGCACATCCACGCCTTTGCCGTCCGGACGCATGACATAGCCGACCACCCGTCCGACCGGAATGTGGCGGTAATACACCGGGGCGCCGACGTCGAGCGAACCGAGGTCGTCGGCGCCCAGCACAAATTGCCGCCCGGGCATGTCGCCAATCACCAGCGGCGGCGATTCCAGTCCGACGAAGGCGCGCTTGACGTTCCTCGACTTGCCGGGATCGAGCGCGATGTAGGCGCCCGAGAGCAAAGTGTTCAAGCCCGAAACGCCACCCGCCGCGACGCGCGGGCGCACGACCCAGAATCGACTGTCTCCGGCCAGTAGGGGCGCGGCTCGCTTGTCCATCTGGACGGAGACCTTGACCGAGTGATGATCTTCGCTGAGTGCGATGGCGGTTACCGTGCCGATAGCTACCTCCTTGTACTTGAGCTTGGTCTTGTGCACATCGAGCCCGTCGCCCGACGCGAATTGCAGCTCGATTTCGGGGCCGCGCTGAAGAATGGCACTGACCGCAAGGCCGATGCCGATAAGGACTGCGACCAGCGGTACGATCCAGATCAGGCTGATGGGGGAACGGCGGCGGGTCACCTTCTTGGCAGCGGGAATTGGCCGCGGCTCGGTGCAGGGGAGGTTCTGGTTCACAATGTAATTTCCTTGGTTTGGGGGTTATCGGCCGCATCCCAGATCAGCCGGGGGTCGAAGGCCATCGTCGCCAGCATGCTCAGGACGACGACGGCCGCAAACGCCGCCACACCGGCGCCGGGCAGAATCGACGCCAGCGACTCGACTTGTACCAGGGCGGCGAGGATGGTCACGACGTATACGTCGAGCATCGACCAGCGGCCAATCAATTCCAGCAGCCGATACAGCTTGGTACGGTGTAGCGGCTGACGCCGCGAGCCGCGCTGGACGCCAACTAACAGCGCGGTCAGGGATAGCAGCTTGACCAGTGGCACCGCGACGCTGGCGATGACAACGACCACAGCCAACACCCAGGAACCGCTGCTCCAGAGATAAACGACGCCGCTCATGATCGTGTCCTGTTGCACTCCGAACAGGGAACGGGTTTCCATGATTGGCAGCAGGTTGGCCGGCAGGTAAAGTGCATAGGCGGCGATCAGCAGGGCCCAAGCACGTTGGATGCTATGCGGCTTGCGAAGATGCAGCGGTGTGCCGCAGCGCCGGCAGGCGCGGTCTGTGGCGGGCGAGCCAAGCAGCCCGCAGGTCGGGCACACGGTCTTGCCGATGGATGCCGCAGTGGTGCCATTCATTGCTTTGCCTCCTCCCATGCTTGCCACAGATCGCGCGGCTCGATGATGGCGCCTAGGGTCGTGAGCAGTAGCATCAGCATGGCGAAACATGGCATTGCCGGGCCGGGCAGCACGTCGGCCAGGTGCGCCAGCTTCACCAGCGCGACCAGGATGCCAAGAATCAACACCTCCACCATCGCCCACGGGTGAGCCGCCTGCAGCGTGCGGAGCACCCGCGCAAAGGCAGGTGGCCGCCGGCCGAACATGAGCGGCAGCACCAGCCAGATCAACCCCGTCATCTCCAACAGCGGCGTCACGGTCGTCGTCGCCAATACCAGAAGCGAAACGGCGTGCATGTCAGCCTGCCAAAGCTGAGTGACCGCACCGATGACTGTAGTGTCAATGTGTTGCCCTTGCAGGTTCAAGCCGACCACCGGGAAAACGCTGGCGATGGCGAGTAGCACCAGGGCAGCACAGGCCAGGGCCAGCGTATGCTCCAGGCTGTTGCGGCTGCGCCGGTAAAGGTGCGCGCCGCAGCGTGGGCACAGAGCGATGTATGTCTCCGCCGTTGTCGGCTCTTCGCCCACCAACAGGTCGCATTCGCGGCAAGCCGTCTGGCCCTCGCCTTGCGGCGTCGAGAGCATTACGTCAGTTTTCATGAATCACCTCGAGATCGCGTGGATGGGCGGCGCAAAAGGGGAACCACGCGACGGTAAGCATGTTCGCTAGAAAATTTCGCGCAATCCTCAGCCCGCGCGTGGATGAGGGGAGCGCGAAATTTGATGACCGGATCGATAGGATGAGTTGCATGGGATTGCTGTCTCGCGTAGCGACGCCGTTTCAGTGATGCAACAGCGAGGCGTTGACCATTGCGCCGTCGTGCCAGTGATGGCTCAACCGCGATACCAGAATGGCCGCCGCAGCGTCGCCAATGTCCATATGGACCAGGGCGCATGGATTGGCGGCGTTACCTTCACGGATGATCTCGACCCGGGCCACCGGGCCAAAGCCGCTGAGCCATGACTGGACAGCAGACTCGGTGACGCCGGAACGGAGTCCCGTGACCAGGATCTTTTTGGTCGTCGCGGTCAATGCCCGATCGTCGTCGGATTGACTGATGGCGACGACGTTGCGCTGTGTGCCCAGATCGATCACGCCATCGGCGCTGCGGATGCCGGCTTCGACAACTTGGCCGGGTTGCAGGTACTGCGTACTCTCTTCTTGCGCCTCCAGGAACAAGGCCCACTTCTTGGCCTCAGGCAGAAGCGCAGCGATTTTCTGTTTGGCAGGTGACGGAATGAGCAAAGCGCATCCCGCCGGCGTGCCGGTGGCGATAAGGTCGCCTGGAAAAATATCCTGCAGGCTGGCCAGCTCGTTGAGCGTGGCCACGGGATCATGCACCATGTTGCCCGAGCTGTCGCTCTGGCGCAACTGGCCGTCGACCGTGAGCGTGAGCTGCAATTGCTTGAGGTATTGCATGTCGCCGGCTTCGAGCAGGCACAGCCACGGCCCGACGGGTCCAAAGGTGCGGTAGCTCTTGCCCTTGTAGAACTGCATTTGCGGGATCTGGATGTCACGTGCCGAGTAATCGTTGACAACCACGATGCCGGCAATGAACTCGTGCAGGTTTTGCTCGGTCACTTGCACCGGGCCGGTTATTTCGCGGCGCATTATCAGACCAAGCTCGACCTCGTAGTCAAGAAAGCGCACGTGCGCCGGGCGGATCACCGGGCTATCGGCGGCCACGATGCAGCTGGTGGCCTTGGTGAAGATCATGTTGAAATGCTTGGTGTCCGGGTCCATGCCCGATTCGATCATGTGCTCGCGATAGTTCGCGCCCTGGCAGACGAACTGCTGATTGCGAGTAACCGGGCTGAGCAGGGTGATGAGGTTGCGCGGGATGGGTGTGCCGGTGAGCTTGGCGAGTTCGGCGGGCTTCACCGCACGCACCAGTTCGCCCGTGGTCGTGTAGCTTTCCGGTAGTGGGATCACGCCGTCGGCGCTAAGCACGCCCCAATGGACGTGGTTCTGGTACTCAAAATGAGCGAGGTGGATGGCCATGATGGTTCCTATTAGTAAATGTTGTTTTTAAAAATTCAAAGAATTGAAGTGCCCGGCTGACAAATAGTTCGCCTTTTAAGTGATAGGTGGCTGTATATGCGTCATCCGCCGTCCGATTCGAAGTCATATAGGAGATCCCGTGCAGCCGAGCGCCGGCGTAGTCCTTGAGCGTGCCGGTGACGCGCGAGCAGGCGTTCGTCTGTCGCGACTACGCTGATCGTCTCGCCAATGATGCGAACCACGCCGAGAACCGGCAGTACCAGCATCGTCCCGGCAATACCGGCCACCGCTCCACCAGCGAATATCATTACAACCGTCATCAAGGGGTGCATGCGCAGCTCTCGACCAACGGTCATCGGCATATACACAAAATCGTCGAGCAGACGTACAAAGACGAAGAACCCCACAACCGAGTAGGCCATCGAAGGAGCATCGGGAAAATCTGTTGCCGCTACCAGCATCACCAACACACCGCCAAGAACTGAACCTACAAAGGGAATCCACGCCAGCACGGCGCACGTCAATCCGAGAGCCAAGGCACTCGGGAACCCCAAAATCCAGAGCCCGCCGGCAAGCGTCAGGGTATCGAGGGCGGTGAGCTTCAGCAGGCCCATGAAATAGGCGCTGGCGATCCGGTCAACCTGATGAAGCAGGCTCAAGCTCTTCTCAAAATAAGCGTTGGGAACAGCGCCACTCATGAGATCTTTGAATCGTCGCCCGTCCCGAAGGAGAAAATAGGCAAAGAAAGGTACGAGAAGGAGCGGAGGTAAATTAGTCGAAAGTGCTATGCCCAGTGGTTCGAGATGTTCGCTGAATGAACTCGACTGATCGATGCGTTGCATGACCGTATCGCTCAAGTGGGCTCGAGCGAATGGGGAAAAACCGGCCTCCAGCATGCCCAATACCTTGTGCAAAAAATGTATTCCCCCTTGCAGATAGCGATCTGCCGACGTATGCCAATCAGCGGCTTGGCTTACCGCGTGGGGCGCCATCAGTGCGATCAAAACCACGGCAAGCATGAGGAAGGAAAACATCACCAATGCAGCTGCTTTATTCCGTGTAAGGCCCCGATGAGTCAGAGCCTGCATCAAGGGATAGAGCGTGTAGTAGAGGAGCAATGCCAACAAAGCGGGCAGCACGAGCCACAATATTCCCCTTAAGGCGAGCAATATGGCGAGCGTTGCGCCGATGATGATTGCCCACACCAGCGGCCCCGGCTCACGATGAATTGTTCTGTTCATAGGTGTCGATGATTCCCGACGGTCAACCCGAGCTCTCGCAGCCGCTGCCCCAAATGGCGCAGGAGCTGTCTGCCGATCTTGTGTGCGATGCGCAGGTGGCTTTCCATCAAGCCATGAAAGTCCTCCCGGAAAAGTACGGCCATCTTGCAATCGCTGGCGGCACGAACCTGTGCCGTTCGAACCGATTCATCGAGCAAGCCCAACTCGCCGAAGAATTCGCCAGCGCCAAGGGTTGTCAGATGTCCGTCTTCAAGGCTCCCCTGCCTGCAAATGGTCACCTGGCCTTCGAGCAAAAAATAGATCGCCTGCCCGACCTCGCCCTCATCGAAGATCACTTCGCCGGTGAGGTATTCACGCGTATGCAGCAGACCGGCGACAATAGTGAGTTCCTGCTTGGAGAGGCCCTCGAATAGAGAGAGTTTCCTCAATCCTTCAAGGTCGTCACTGTGCCTACGGAATATCAGGAAGTCTAAGACCATTGTGCCGTCTCCTTCGTCAAACGCAGGTCGGAACGGCAGGACCTCGCTTCGCGTGGGTTAACCCGAGGCCTCACTACATGGACTGCCGGCGCGAGTGCGTGCAACCGGGGCGGGACTGCGCCCCGTGCCGTTGTTTGGATCAAACCGATGAGCGGGATCGTCTTCATGGTCGCTCCTAGTGGCCGATCGACGCCGCGTCCACTGCCCGTGCCGCCTTGGGCGCCAACGTGATCGCGAAAGCCGCGATGAAGAAGACGACGGCGGTGGCCATCATCAAGCCGTTGGTTGCCAGCATCAGGCTTTGGCCCGTCACCATGTTGTTGAACATTTCGCGCGCCGCCTGGCCTGCCATTGCCGGGGCGCCGGCGATCTGGGCCGCGAGCTTGCCGGCGGGATCGACGATGCTGGCCAGTTGGTCATGGGCTATGTAGCTGCGGTCTTGCCAGGACGTCGTGACCAGTGAGGTGGCGAATGCACCGGAAATCGTCCGCACAAAATTCATCAGTCCGGCTGCCGAAGCGGTTTCCTTTTCGTCCACCGAGCCCATTGCCAATCCGGTGATCGGCACGTAATACATCGGCATGCCGACGCCCATGACCAACAAGGGGATGCAGATCGTCCAGAAATCCATTTGCGGGTTGGCGAGTGCCCGCCAGGCGGTGTCGCAGCCCAACCAGGCGCAGCCGAAGAAGATCAGCCACCGTGCGTCGACGCGATTGGACAGGTTGGCCGCAATCGGGGAAAAAACTACCGAAAGCACGCCGCCCCACATAACAACCAACCCGGCCCAGGTAGTGTTGTAACCCATGTTGTTCTGCAGCCAAAGCGGCGTGAGCACATTCAGGCCGAAGAAACCGCCGAAGGCTAACGCGAGCACGAACATGCTGGTGGAAAAGCCGCGGTGGCGGAATACGCGCAGATCGACGATTGGGTGCGACTCGGTCAATTCCCAGATGACAAAGGAGACGAATCCGATCGCTGCGATCACCCCGAGGACACAGATCTCCGGGGAGGAGAACCAATCCTTGTCCTTGCCTTCGTCAAGCATGATCTGGAGCGAAGCCACCCAGATGAACAGCAGCATGAAGCCAATCTTGTCGACCGGATTCTTGACCACCGGCTCTTCGTAACGCTTGAGTAATTTCCAAGAGATCACGCTGAACGCCAGCGCCATCGGTATGTTGATGAAATAGACCCACGGCCAGCTATAGTTGTCGCAAATCCATCCGCCCAGCACCGGCCCGACGACGGGCGCGAGCAGCGTGGTCATTGCCCACAATCCCATGGCCTGCATGGACTTCTCCTTGGGGAAGATGCGCAGCAGCAGCGTCTGCGACAGCGCCAGCAGCGGACCGCCGGCGAAGCCTTGGAATACGCGCATCAGGAGCAGCATGCCGATCGAGGTGGAGACGCCGCACATCAGTGAGAAGATGCCGAACAGGAGTACCGATAGCGAGAACACCTTGATCGCGCCAAAGCGAGAAGAAAGCCACCCGGTCAGAGGAACGCTGATCGCTTCCGCGACCGCGTAGGCGGTGATGATCCAGGTGCCTTGGCTGGAGCCGGCGCCAAGCGCCCCGGCCATGTTCGGCTGGGTGACGTTGGCGATGGTCATGTTCAGCACGGCCAGGAAGTTGGCCAAAGCCAGAACGATGGCCCCCACCCAGAGCATTGTTCCCTGGAGGGCGGGCGCGGCATTACGCGCGGCCTGAGCTTGCGTCATGGTTTTCTCCTTCTCAGGACTTGCTGTTCAAGTCGATTTCCGCAGTCGTCGACATGCCGACGCGCAGCGGATGGGCTAACAGTTCGGCCGGTTCGAGACGGATTCGCACCGGCAGGCGCTGCACCACCTTGATCCAGTTGCCGGTGGCGTTTTGCGCTGGAATCAGGGAAAACGCCGCACCCGTGCCGCCCGAAAATCCTTCAACGACGCCGTGGTAGGTCACGGATTCGCCGTAGATGTCGGCCCGTACCGTGGCAGGCTGCCCCGCCTTCACTTTCTTGAGCTGCACTTCCTTGAAGTTTGCATCGACATGCATGTTTTGGATAGGAACAACCGACAGCAGCGGCGTCCCGGCCTGCACCTTCTGGCCGAGTTGAACCTGACGCTTGGCGATGATCCCGTCCACGGGCGAACGGATGATCGTGCGCTCGAGATCCAATGCGGCCTGGTCGCGTTTTGCGCGTGCCAACGCCACTTCGGGGTTGCTGTCCAGGTCGGCGCCGGAAAACAGTGCAGCGTTGGACTGTTTCGCACCGACTGCGGCATCCCGGCTGTCGTGGGCTTGCGCAACGGCGGCTTTCATGCCTTTCAGGTTCGCCATGGCGGAGGCATAGGCGTTCTGCGCGCGGGTCAGCTCGTCGCCGGAAACCGAACCCGACGCCACCAGCGCCTGACGCCGTTTGAGGTCGATATCGGCCCGCTCGAAATCGGCTTGAGCGGCTGCCAACTGCGCGTCAAGCCGCTTCTCCTCTTCTTCATGGGCGAGTACCTGTGCGCCGAGTCCGGTGTCGTTGGCTTCAAGGCTCTTCACATGACGAACGGCGCGACCGAGGTCGGCGTCGGCCTGGGCCAAGGTGAGCTTGGCGTCGGCTGGGTCGATCACGACCAGGACATCGCCTTTTTTCACTGACTGTGTATCGGTTACCCGCACCTCGGCGATTGTGCCGGTGATGGAAGGGGTCAATTCGGCCGACTCCACTCCTGTATAGGCGTTATCTGTCGAGATGTGGCGGGAAGCGACGAGTTCCCAATAGGTCCAGCCCCCGCCTCCAATGAGCGCAACACTCAGCGCTAGCAGGGCGAAAAGGGGTTTTCTACGTCCGCGGGTTGCATTAGGGGTGTCGTTCGCGTTCAAAACATTTGTCGGTTGGTTCATTGCATTCTCCTTAAACTTTAGCTAATTCATCCAGTGATGCCGAGCTTGCCGCTCGACTGTTTTTCGGGGCTTTGATAGCCTCCCCCAAGGGCGCGTACCAAGGCCACATCGAGTACCACCGCGCGTGTTTCGACGTCGGCGAGCGAGCGCTGTGCCGAGACGAGCGCGTCCTCTGCGCTCAATACGTCGAGATACGTGGCAAGCGCTCCCTTGTAGCGCTTGTCGACGATGTCGTAAGCATCTACCGCTGCTGCGACGGCGGCACGCGATGCGGCCAGTTCGCCGTCGAGCGCTTTCCGGCTCGTCGCCGCGTCTGCCACTTCACGCAGGGCGTTGGACAGGGTGGCGTTGTAGATGGAAACTGATGCGTCATACTCGGCGCGGGCGCCGCGCAATTGCGCTTGCAGTCCTTGCGTATTGAAAATCGGCAGGGAAATTGCCGGGCCGACACCGCCCATGCCGGAACCGGATTTGGTCAATTTGTCGATGCCCAAGGATTGGACGCCAACAAAAGCCATCAAATTGATGCTGGGATAAAATCCCGCCTTCTGCTGGTCGATGTGCTTGGCGGCCGCTTCCGTTCGTAGCCTGGCTGCCACGATGTCAGGCCGTCGCCCGAGGAGCTCCAAGGACAGGTTGGACGGAAGTCCTGCGCCGCCGGTAAATTGCACGGTCGGACGGGTAATGGCGAGGCCGCGATCAGGCCCGTCCCCCAACAACGCCGCCATGCCGTTCCTCAGCAGCGCGATCCGCTCCTCCACGCCGAGCAACTCCGCCTTTGCCGAAGCCTGGCGCGCTTCCACTTGGCGCACGCTGGCCAAGTTCTCCAAGCCATTCTCGTTGCGCTGATGGAATAGCGCGACGGTCTTGGTACGTAGCGTTAAAGATGCGTCGGCGGTATCTCGAACGGTGAAAAGATGAAGCAGTTCGGCATACGCCGAAGCCACCGAGGTCGACAGTATCAGGCGGGTTTGCGCCACCTCCGCCTCGGCAGCGCCTTGCTCCGAGATCGCTGCTGCCAGCGCCGAGCGGTTCTTGCCCCAGAAATCCAGTTCCCAGGACAGATTCAGCGTCGCCTGGCCGTAGTCTTTCCACCCTTGCGGCAGCGCAGAACGCGGCATCAAGTAGTTATAGCTTTGCTTGCTTTCCGCCATGGATGCATTGGCGTCCACTTGCGGCAAGAGAGGGGCGCCTGCTCCTTGAACCGAAGCCTCAGCCGTGCGCAACCGCGCCTGAGCCAGCTCCAGGTTTGGCGAGCCGCGCAATGCCTCCTCGACTAGCGCATTGAGTTGGGGGTCGCCGTAAGCTTCCCACCAGTGATCTCCTGGCCAGGCGACCGACGTGGCGGAAAAGGACTGAGTGCTCGCCAGTTGCTCCACAGGTTTCAATGTGGGTGCAACACCCAGGGAAGGGATTTGGGCGCAACCGCCCATGGCGAGAAGGCTGGCGGCCAGACATGCGGAAACGACATGCCGGCCGGTTAAAGAACGAGGAAAATTTGACACAGACATGGTTTCACTCCTATTGAACTGTACGGTACGGTACATATTAAACTTGACTATCGAGGTCGTCAAGAACAAAATGTACCGTACCGTACAGTTGTTTAAAGGAAGCAAATGAAAAATCGAGACATCAAGCGACAAGCCATACTTGATACGGCTTATCGCCTATTTACGACCCATGGATTTGATAAAACGACAATTTCCGAAATCACCCGCCAGGTTGGCGGTTCAAAGGCGACGATTTATAGCCACTTTGGATCGAAGGAGGAGCTGTT
This sequence comes from Collimonas sp. OK242, assembly GCF_900107095.1. Classification (GTDB taxonomy): domain Bacteria; phylum Pseudomonadota; class Gammaproteobacteria; order Burkholderiales; family Burkholderiaceae_D; genus Collimonas. The sequence goes on along the minus strand of NZ_FNOR01000025.1, from coordinate 10,987 downwards.
CGTCGAGTGTATGATGGCCGCCGCCGAAGACTACATCACAAGCAACGTTGCGTTATTGGACTCGTCGGGATCCGATCCAGGCACAGCGCTACGCGAATTCGGCGCCGGTTTCCTGAGCTTCGCGTCTTCCCCGGATTCCGTGGCGACGCAACGCCTTCTTGTCGCCGAGGCAGCTCGCTCCGGCATCGGCAGATTGTTCTTCACCAAAATTACCAATTTGCTGGGATTCGTCGCGGCATTCCTATCCAAGCTAATGGCTGCGGGAGTTCTTCGTACTGATGACGCCCAACTCGCCGCTGCGCAGCTCCGCGCGCTGCTTGAGGCCGAAGTCGTCGAGTCCTTGCTGTTGCACGTAAGGGAAAATTCACCTGATGAAAAGGAGATTTTGCGCGCCGTAGGACGGGCCGTAGCGGTATTCATGCGCGCTTACGCGCCCACGGCGCGATAAATACGGTAGGCGCACATTATCTACACCTAGAAGATAGATCCCAGCCATGCTGCATTTCCGGTGCAGAATCTTGGCTTCAAGCTTACAATTGGAAGACCGTACCGAACAGTTCATATTTGCGATGGATCATATGACAAAGAAAAGAGATGCTAAACGGCAAGCCATTCTTGACACGGCTTACCAGTTTTTTAGAACGCAGGGGTTTGACCAGACATCGGTCTCCGAAATCACAGCCAAAGTAGGTGGTTCAAAAGCGACGATCTACAGCCATTTCCCATCAAAGGAGGAGCTATTCGTCGAATGCATGATGGCCGCCACCGAGTCATACATTGAGGAAATCGTTACGCTGTTTGACACCTCGGGCTCAGACCCAAACACCGTCTTGCGCGAGTATGGTATCCGCGTACTTAGCTTTACCTGTTCACCCGACATAGTGGCGGTGCGACGCCTTCTCATCGCTGAAGCGAACCGCTTTGGTATAGGAAAGCTTTTTTATGCAAAGATTACTGTATTGCGAGCTCAAGTGGCTGCGCTACTAGCTCGATTCATGGCCGTCGGCTCACTGCGTCCCGAGGACCCTCGACTGGCTGCTGATTATCTTCGAGCTTTATTGGAGGCCGAGCTTGTTGAGCCTTTGCTGTTACATGCAAGGGAGACGCCGGACGAAAAAGAGATCAAGCTTGCTGCAGACCGAGCCATCACCGTCTTCCTACAAGTCTACGCACCGACAGCGATTGAAACGAGCGAGTGCTGAGATTGAACGCTTATCCGATGCTGGGCCTGACCAGGCACAAGTGCGGAATCGACTTGACACGCATGAATTCAACTATTTCCCTGCATGCCGTGCACCAGAAATAGAGCAAGCGGTTGCCAAAGGTGGACTTAGGGGCAACTCCAGCCGCATGTTCAAAGAGCGAGGAGCGAGTTTGCCGATACCGAAGATAGGGCGCTGACTGCTTATTTGGAACGGGAATTGGCCGAGGTGTACTCCAGCAGTCTGCACCCACCCGCTTGCCCGTATTGTCATTCGCGCCTTCTGGCTGGTCGCCTACCCCAGCCAAGGCCACGAAATGCTGTTTGACGCGCGCACCCGCTCCTTTGCGGCGCTAGGCGGCGTTCCCCGGCGCGGCATCTACGACAGCATGAAGACGGCGGTGGACAAGGTCAACAAGGGCAGGGGGCGTATCGTCAATGCCCGTTTTGCGGTGATGTGCGCCCGTTATTTATTCGATGCCGGCTTCTGCAACGTCGCCTCCGGCTGGGAGTAGGGCGTGGTCGAGAAAAATGTGCAAGACAGTCGGCGGCGCATCTGGCTGGATGCGCAGAACCGGAAATCTGAACTCAAGGGCCTGCGGCTGCACGGCATGGTCAGCGCCTGGACGGATTTGACGAACCAGGGCACCACGTCGGCGGAGACGTCGAAATGGTTGATCGAGCATCTGCTGCAAGCCGAAAACACGGACCGGGCCATGCGCTCGGTGCGCCACCAGTTGCCATCGGCCCTTGCCCGGTGCAGTGACTGACCCTGCGGGCATCGCCTGGTAGCCCCACCCCGGACGAACCTAGAAAATAAAGTTGTAGACAATCGAGCTTAAAGACCGCTGCCCAAGTCGTTGTGCAACGCGGTGATGCTACCGGCGATCAGATTCATGCGATACCGATGTTGGCTAAACGTTAAGTCGAACAAGCACTTTGTTCTTTGATAAGTACATCCCTCTCTGGTTCACCGATCCGTTTAAGGATCACAGAAGACGCGACCAATAAGAAAATAGATATCAATCCGATGCAACATGTGATTGGCTTCCTGAAATGATGATTGCTAATATTGCCCAGGAACAATCGATTTGAGCGACGGCGATAGTCGGGCTTGTGTGGAGGTTGATCCCGGCGCCCGAACTGAATGCCCTCTCCAGCGTTAATTGTTCGGTGTAGGTGGTCACTGGAAGCTCAGCAAAGAAGGAAAAGAAGAAATGTCTGTTGCTCAAAAAGTATTCTCGGGATGCTGCATGATTGCCGTGGCGTGCCTGTGCTTTTACCTACTGATAGGCGCTGATCAACCAGACAGCGCCATGCCATTGCCGCCGCCCGATGCCAAGTTCCAGGCAATGGCAGATTCGTCAGATGTTGCGGCACAAGGCAACCTGCGTTGCGCCGACATGCTGCTGAGCAACCCATACGGGCGGGGCGCCTCGAACTGTTTGAATGATCCGGAACCGTTGGTCCCTACCGCGGATGGAGACGCGAAGATCTTGCGCGCCAAGCTAGATCTGGTATGGCCATGCCAGGGAATCCAGCAACCGAATGCGGCATCGTCTGAATGCACCAAGATCAACGCCGACGCGGCAAGTCTGGTCAGGCAGCTCGAAACGCTAGCAGAGCGGGGCGACAGCCAAGCAAGCACCGATCTGTCGAATCTGGTGCAGAGCCGGAAAAAAACCGCTACCGGTGAATATTTAGATGCGCTTGGCCACGCAGAAGCCCGGATCTCGCGCAGGCCGATCAGTGGCGGAATAGAAGCGGAGAAACAGATTTCTCGGCCGTCCCCGGCTTCCGCCGATGGTGTATGACCCGTGGGCGACACAAGGGTATTTCGCTCACCTGAGACCAAGCTGACGCGGTCCGCTCAAGCCGGGGTGTGGCGGGTTTACCGGCATCGGCTCACCTCACCTCATTGACGTTCACATTATTAGGCACTTAACACAATACGTTTTTGCCGCAATGGATTTTACGGCTTTAGAAGTAATGGCCTGTGGAATGGAGTGTCGAGAGACATGGTATCAAAGTAAATAACTATGGAGACTAAAATGAAAAATCATTGCGTGCAGTTGGAGTTGAATGGGCACCGCCCGTTGAGTAGGCATGCCGTAAGTACAATAAATCGCTTTTTAATGCTTTTGGCGTTTATCGTATTTTTCAGCGTGGGTTTGTCGCAAAAGGCTTCGGCCGCCACAAGTACTTGTGATATTTACGCCGCGGGAGGTACGCCGTGCTCTGCGGCCCACAGCACAGTGCGAGCCTTGTTTGGGGCGTATAACGGAAAGCTGTATCAGGTCAAGCGCGCATCTAATGGCGCCACCATGGATATTGGCACTTTAACAGCCGGTGGTATTGCCAATGCTGCTGCACAAGATACTTTCTGTGCAGGTTCTGTATGTACCATTGAAACGATCTATGACCAGACCGCAAATGGAAATCACTTGACTGTCGCGCCGGCCGGGGGGAACGGTAGCGCAGACATCACAGGCAGTGCCACCGCATTGAAGGTGACGATTGGCGGAAAGTCTGCGTATGCCGTCTATATCTCCGCGGGCGTCGGGTATCGGCGTAACAACACCACAGGCATTGCAACCGGCAGCGCATCAGAAGGCGCATACATGGTTACCAGTGCTACCCATGTGAATAATGGTTGCTGCTTTGATTATGGTAATGCCGAGACAAATAACCTTGATACTGGCAATGGACACATGAATGCGGTCTACTTTGGCACTCTGTGCTGGTTCGCATGTACCGGATCTGGCCCCTGGGTCATGGCAGACCTTGAGAATGGTCTATTCCTGGGCGGCAACGGAAGCAATACGAATAATACTGGCCGCAATACCACTTTTGTCACGGCCATGATTAAACAAGACGCCACGACATATTCCATTAGGGATGGCGATGCCCAAACTGGCGCGTTAAAAACCGATTATGCGGGGCCGCTACCTACTACGTCAGGATATGTGCCTTTCCACAAAGAAGGTGCCATTATTTTGGGTATTGGCGGCGACAACAGCAAGGTGGCAGTCGGTAATTTCTATGAAGGCGCAATGACAACAGGCAAGCCTTCTGATGCAACCGAAAACGCCGTGCAGGTCAATATCGTTGCAGCGGGTTACAGCGGAAATGCCCTGAGTTCTTATAAAAAACTTGTCAACCAAAACAGCAGCAAGTGCATGGACGTTCAGCAACCCAATACCAGTGCGGGTAGCAATGTCGACCTCTACACGTGCAATGGGTTTGCTTGGCAGAATTGGCAAATGGTGGACTTGGGCAACGGATACTCCAGTATTTATAGCGAGCACAGTGGCATGTGCCTGGATGTCAGCGGATCTTCCACAGCCAATGGCGGCAACGTGATCCAAAATACCTGCAGCAGTAGCACCAGTCAGCAATGGCAGGTAACAACGACCACCGCTCCCTGGTTCCGCTTGACCTCGCGCAATAGCGGAAAGGTGTTGGATGTTTCCAACTGTGGCACGGCCGACACGACCAATATCCAGCAATGGGACTGGCTCAATAATGCTTGCCAACAATGGCAGCTGCAATAACTATTCTTTTATGAAGAATGGATTCGACTAATATCCAGTTGAACTAAACCAAGACGCGGTGGCTGGTCCTCATGGGCCGCCACCGCTTTTTATTGGCGGTGTGCCGCCCAGAGCCTGAAGTTTGTCTATTTTCGTCTGCGCATGGAAATTTTCATCGCTGGTAATCGATACTTTTCCCTCGAACTCTGGTGGTCTATTGATTAGTTTTCGCAAGACGAGGCAGCAATCGGCCAATGTGCGACGTTCGTGGCGGCAGATAATTCGATAATATATTACTAATTTTTCGCGGTGACGTTGAGATAATTAATTTCCATCGAAACTTCAATCAAATACCTCTGATCGAATTCCCAAGTTGAACACACTGCGACCCACAATTCTAAATTCCACACTTCAGAGGGAAACCATATCGACCATTGAAGACGCTATGGCTCCCGCTATTCTGGATCAATGCTGGGTGGCTAGCGTGGAAAGGATTACCGAAATTGACCAGCGCCTCAGTCAGTTCTGCCCTTGGGATGATGAGCTAAAAATTTTCATTGCGGGGAAGTCAACCGCGCCGGATAGCGACTCTTACAGCATGGCCGCGACAGTAACCAAAAATTTGGGGAGCCAATTATCTATGCTAGCCGACGCATTCCCAAAAATTGGATTCGATGGGTCCGACTGGAATATGACGACGATTTGGTTCCCATATCAGAGTTTTCGTAAGTGCTGGTATGTAACGTTTACGTCGGAATATGGCTCCGATATTGATTTTGCGTTTGTAAGTGATTCGAAGCAACCCGATAATTGCGACATACAAATTGTCGGTCAAAAGAGGGGATCATTTGTTGATGCACCTGGCTTTGTTAAATACACGATAAATTGCTTTCGACGAGCAAGTATCTCTAATCAGGATTTTTTTAGCGTTTTGCGTCGTATTGAAAATGAAAAAATATTCGGCACTGAAATCGTAGGCCCGTTGCTTACTATATTGGAGACATCAATGAAAGAGCTCAGAGACCCTGAGTACTGTCACTTGAAAGAGCTTCTCCAATCATTCGATTTGACAATGCCTTGAGTGCCCGCTCAGATCTCAGATGTTTGGCTGTGCCGAGCAGTGACTGTAACGGACCCATTTCCCGAAGTATCAACCCTCGCTAAAAATTATACGAACAACTCGGAAAGAATGCCGCAACATGAATGAATATAAGACGGTGGCTCGCCTAAATGGGCTTGACACGCTGCGCGCTGCTGCGATTGTCCTGGTATTGGCGTACCACTACATGGTGGTGGTAAGTGGGAAAAATACATTTGGCTTCATGACTGAAATCGGATGGACTGGTGTCGACCTGTTTTTTGTGCTGAGCGGATATTTGATTGGGAACCAGATACTCTCGCCGATTGCACAGAGGCGGGATTTTTCGCTGAAAACGTTCTATATCAAGCGATTGCTTCGCACTTTGCCAAATTATTACTTTATCTTGGCAATGTACTTTATTTTTCCGTTCGCGTTGGGAGAAAAAGGGGCGGCCCCGACATGGCAGTTTTTGACATTTACGCAAAATTTCGGCCTTCGTCCCGGCCAGACTTTTACCCATTCATGGTCTCTTTGCATTGAAGAACAGTTCTATCTCATTTTACCGGCCATCGCGTTGCTGGTTGCCAGTTTTAAAGGTTCCAGACGGTTGGGATGGATTGCAATTGGCTTCGCTGTCGTTGCCGGCATGGTCGCCAGAGGTATGGCTTGGCTCGAGCATGGTCACAATGCAATTAGCGCTTACGATTATTACGAGCATATCTATTATTCGAGCTTTACGCGTTTCGATGAATTGCTGCCCGGCGTAGTAATAGCCATGCTGAAGAATTTTCATGTCTCCACCTATTCAAAAATCCTGCGAAAGGGGAACGTCCTATTTGTCGTCGGTTTGGCGGCGGTCGGAACAATGTTCTATTTGTTTTCGCATTTTCTTGTAATAGCTGGTTATGGATTTGGATTTTTCATGACCACATTCGGTTATCCGTTGCTGGCGACAAGCTTTGCAATTTTGACCCTTTCGGCGCTAAGCCCAAACTCCGTATTGCATCGGGTACGTGTGCCAGGCGCTGCCAGCATTGCGTTGTGGTCGTATGCAATTTACCTGGCACACAAGCCAATATTTAAATTGGCAATTTCACCGTTAACCAAAATCGGTATTGATACCGATTCGGTTTTTGGAATAGGCATCATCATGACTGTAAGTCTCTTTGGAGGATGGTTGCTCTTTCGATTGGTAGAAACACCATTCATGGAGCTGCGTGCAAGGATGTATTCGGTTAACGGTCCGAATGGACAGGCAATGGCAACCCGGGAAGAGGTAGTTCCTAAACAAGGTGGCGCGGCGTAAATAGGGATTCTCGGAACAGTTGAGAATGGAATTGAAGTCTAACTAGCGCTTCGTCTGCGTTGGTCGCAGGCCTCATCGCGACATTTGTCCGGTCCCTGCCTTCGATGAAGCTTAAACGGCAAGCGAGTGTCTAGCAGATTCGTGGCGATTCACTCTGACCCGCCTGCCGACGCTGCCCAATAGCCGCATCGGGGAATTGCTGCCGCATCACTGGATATCGGCCGACTATTCTTTGCCATCATGGGAAGGTCAAGTCCAAACCGAGCATCCTGGCAAGGACGAAGGTGACGAGCACCAGGCCCAAGAGCGATAGCACGTAGACTGCGGCCACCTTGCCGCCCGCGCGTAGCACCGCGCGCTTCTCCTCCTCCTCCTTCTTCCCTTGATCGTAATGCCACTTGATGGCGAAGAACATGCCCGTGCCGAGCACGAGAACCTTGAACGTAACGAAGACTATAGGGATCCAATCCATCATTTTGAGTATTTCCAGGGTATTACTTGAGATTATCTATCGTGAGGAGCACTACCTTAAAACGCTGCTTCAGCAGCTTCATTTTTTGTTCAAACCATCCCCTCAGGCATCCTGCTTGAATCTTTCATTACATCTACCTATGAAATAAGAATGGCATCCAGCGGAGTGATTTGCCGAATGCAGATGAGAGAGGAGAAAACGTCAACGACTGCCATGCAAGGATAGTGTTGCTGCAAATCCTGATGCATACTACTTAAAAGCAATTTCCATACATTGAGACAAAATGTCCCAGTTGAAAAACATGCAAGATGAAAATTTGCCAATCTGGTTGCCGCGATTGGCCGTGCACGGCGGGCCACGTTTTTTGCAGATTGCGGATGCGTTGCAGGCGGCGGTGGTAGAAGGATCGCTGAAACCGGGTGACCGTCTACCTCCGCAGCGCCAGTTGGCAGCACAGCTGGACGTCGACCTGACGACGATCACGCGCGCATACGACGAAGCCAGACGCCGCAACTTGTTGGAGGGCCGCGGCGCTCGAGGCACTTATGTCGCGGCGCCGAAAGTCGAATTGAACGCTATCCTCGACCTGAGCATGAATACCCCACCACCGCCGGATGGCGTGGACTTCGACGACATGTTGAAACAAGGTTTGTCTCAAGTACTGATGAGGGCAGATAATGAATTGCTGATGTCTTACCACTTGGCCGGGGGAAGCGACTCCGACCGTAAGGCTGGAGCCAAATGGCTCGAACCGATGTTTGGACATCTGGATTCTCGACAGGTTGTTGTCTGTCCGGGTGCGCAAGCGGCGATCGCCGCATTGATCCTTGCGCTGACGGAGCCTGGCGACGTCATCCTGGCAGAACCAACGAGTTATCCCGGCTTGCGTGCCGCAGCGACCCAATTCGGCCGGCACCTCATTGCGGTGGAAGCGGACAAGCACGGGATGGTGCCTGAGATGCTTGAGGAAGCGTGCCGCCAGCACAAGCCTGGGCTGGTCTACCTCAATCCGACATTACAGAACCCGACCGCCATCACCATTCCGGAACGCCGGCGCAAGGAGCTCGCCAGCATCGCGAAGCGCTGCAATGTGCGCATCGTCGAGGACGATCCCTACTGGCTACTTGCCGATGCCCCGCCACCACCTATTGCCACGTTTGCCCCGGAACAGGTGTACTACATCTCAACCCTGTCGAAATGCCTGACGCCCGGCTTGCGTGTCGCCTTCGTGCTGATACGCGCCCCGCACGAACGCGAACGTTTCCTGGTCGCGCTAAGATCATTTGCGCTGATGGCCGCTCCTCTGACGGCCGCACTGGCCACTCAGTGGATCCTCGACGGTTCGGCTGACGGATTGATGGAAGGCGTACGCAGCGAGGCGCGCCTGCGCCACTGGATGGCTCGGGATATTCTGGCGGGGCGGTACAGCGGCGCCGGAGACGGCCTGCATGTATGGCTCGAGTTGCCGGCGTATTGGAGCTCCTCACAGCTTGCGCGTGCAGCCGACAGCGAGGGCATCGCAGTCACGCCGGCGGAGGCATTCGCAACTGGCAGCGGATCAGTGAATGCAATTCGGATCTCTTTGGGTAGCATCAAGGACCGTGGACGCTTACAGGCGGGTCTTCAACGGCTGTCTCATCTGCTTGCGCGGCGGCCCGAGTCGTTCAGCGCTGCTGTGGTTTAAAGTCCAGGAAACACTGTGCTTCATCCGGGAGTTCTCTCAATGCGGTCGCACATCGGTTTGCTGCCTCAGTATTTATTTATCGTGAGATCACGCGCGAAAGTGAACAGACTGAAATACTCGCTGACGGTTACGTTCGAACAATTTCGACCAAATCGTAACCTCACTTTGATTCGAATGGACTTACGCCCATGACTCGTATCCTCGCCTTTGTGGCTGTAGCCATCGCGTTGACATCGCCAATCGCTACCGCATCTACAGCCACCGCAAATCTTTGGCTCACTGAGACTGAGATTCAGTCCTTGCGCGCCCAGCCGGCTCGCATCGCGCCGCTCATCCGGCGCTGCGACAAGGAAATCGATACGCGCGCTGCGCCCGTCTCCGTATTTTCCCCGCCGCCGCACTACACCTCGGGCGGCGTTGTTGAGACGGACATGTCCAAGCGCTTCTCGATCGATGGCACGATGGCCTGGCGCGCTGCACTGTGCTATGCAGTGTCGCAGAACCCACTTTATGCGAAGCATGCCCAGTCCATTATTGGCGCATGGGCCGATACCATGCGAGAGGTGAAGTCGGAGCAGGGCGCATCGGAAATCAATTTCGACCTGCCACAGTACATCCTAGCCGCCTCGATGGTGCGCGATGTGGAGAGTTGGAATGATCAGTCATTCCGGCACCTCCTCACCGACATCGCCTTACCTCTATCGCATAGCGACCGCAAGAACAATCACGCCAATTGGGGTGTTTTCCTCAATGTAGCCATCGCCGCATACACCGGCGACACCGCCTTGCTCGAGCAAGCTAGGGTACGCTGGCTGGTGCTGATGGACAGTGAGGTGGCGCCAGACGGATCGCTGCCGTTGGAAATCTGCCGCAGTGACACAAACAATTATTGTGGGGGAACGCACAAGGGAGTCAACGGCCTAAGCTACACGCACTACACCTTGCTGCCAACCACGGCAGCGGCGCGCATCTTTGAGATTGCAGGACGCAGTGTATGGCAAACGCCACAAGGCAACAAATTGGCAGCCGCCTATCGGCAAGCCGCCGCATGGACGCTACACCCGGAGAACTTCCCTTACTACGACAGCAATGGCGGACACTTAAACGGCGTGCGCAACGCCGCCTATTTCGCTCTGCTGCAGCGGGTATTTCCTAACGATGATGGTGCGCGGGTGATTGCGAGTGGCAACATTGGGATGAATGGGTTGGAGTGGTTGGAGTTGTTCGAGTGAACTGAGTGCATTTGTTTGGAAAAGGGGCTGTTGTAAGCTTATGGAATGAATAGATCGATAGAATTATTCGGTCGTAACAGAGATGAAATATCCGAGCCTGTCAGATTTTCTGTGTGAACGGGGTCATGAAATAATACCGAAAGGGAAATTCCATGACTGACGTAATGACCACAAAGAAACCGAAGAAGCAGAAAGCACCTAGCCTCATCCCAGTCGAGCTGATCGACCAGTTGCTGGCCCAAGTGCAGAACAAGGACGCCGAGTCGATCCTTGGCGAATCTGGCCTGGCTGGGCAGCTCAAGAAGATGTTGGCCGAGCGTATGTTGACGGCGGAGTTGAGCCATCATCTGGCTAGCGAAGGCGAAGCGAGCCAGAACCACCGCAATGGCAGCAGCCCGAAGAAGGTGCTGACGCCAGGCGGCGAACTGCACCTGGACATTCCCCGCGACCGGCTGGCGAGCTTCGAGCCCAAGCTGGT
>NZ_FNOR01000019.1 GCF_900107095.1 Collimonas sp. OK242 | reverse complement strand
TGATCGAAAGTGCGGCGTTGCCTTGTCATGCAAATCTCCTCGGATGGTGGATTGTCCACCTATCGAGGTGTCCGGGCAAATTAGACCACTACACTACGATTGGGGAGGAAGCAAGGACCCGTACCATCCAGAAGACAGCGCTATCTACATGCTCACAGTGGACCAGGGTATGCAGCGCTTCCCCGATGCCTGTCGCACGGTACTCGACCTTGAATATGGGGTTTTGCAGGCGGAAGGCCGCCTTGCCCAGGTCCAGGTGGGCGCGCTGCCAGAGAAGGAAGGCGGCCCCTACTCCTATACCGCACCCAACCTTACCCCCGACGCACAGCCTACTGCCACCGCTTCTGGTGCGACGGCCAAGGACGGCAAGGCAAGCTCAACTACCAGCTCTCCTCAAAAAAAACAGAGAGTCTTCCTTCAGCACAAAGTCTCGGAGATAGAGCACGACTCCAGTCTGTACCATGGCCACGGCGGAATGAAGGTTAAGATCAAGAATCTTTCCGCAGCGGGAAATGAACCCCAAGTACTCGAAAAGCAATATCCTTACGTGATCAGCACGCTCCCCGGCGGCGCCTATCTCAACGGCGAGATCAAGGGCAACCTTCTCAATCAGCTCTCCTTCCCAAAGGCTCAGGCCATCCGCGAATGCCAATACATGGCATCCTTCAAGGCCTTTCTCACCTTCAAAACGCAATTTTGGGCCAAGCTCGGCCAGCGTCAGGGCCAAGGTCTTGGCGCTGCTTCCAGCGACAGGCCCAATCGTCAAATCATCTACCCCACCTACGGATACGAGGCAACTCAAGGTGTGCTGCAAATTTATTGCTGGGCCCAGGACGCTCGCCGACTCGGCGCACTCAGCGACGAGGAGCGCGTAGCAGAATGCCTGAAGGGCATCGCCTACCTCTATCCCGACGTTGATGTCTACGACCAATTTTCCGGCTACCATGATGGGAAAACAACGAAGACATGGTTCTGGGACGATCATGCCGGGGGAGGCGCCTTCGCCTTGTTTAACCCCGGACAGTACAAGAACATTTACGCTGCACTGCTCACCCCCGAGTTCGGAGGATGTCTCAACTTCGCTGGAGAGTGCTGCTCCGTTCATCACGGGTGGATCGTTGGCGCCCTTGATTCAGCCTACAACGCCGTCTACCACATACTCCAGCAAGCCGGCGCCACAGACAAGATCGAGCAGATGCAGAAGACGTGGGGGACCTACGCACCACCGGACATCGCAAGCGACGCCATGACCGTCAGCGTCATGGACTACGCATACACTTACAACGAAGTCGACCGCAAAGCATCTTCCAAAGCACCTGGAGCCGCCGCGAGCATCTATGGAGATTCCGAGTTTGAGTTTACCGGCAATGTCCCCGCTTTCGTCGCAAACTACGGCAATGTGCCCCAGATGTTGATTTGCATCCAAAATTGACCCACTTTGCCGCATAATTTGCACACGAAACTGACCCACGTTTAAGACACAATCCTGCTCACAACATTGAGTAGGGGATTGGAGTGATCGACGTGGCATTACTAGGCATTATTCGACGCTGGCACATTCGCGACCAGGTCCCCCTAAGGGAGATCGCCAGACGTCTTGGCATTTCCAGAAACACTGTCCGGCGCTATCTGCGTGCGGAAATCACAGAGCCGTCCTACGCGGAGCGGCGTTCGCCCAGTGCAATCGACAAATATGCGTTCCAGTTATCGGCTTTGCTAAAGACCGAGGCGACCAAATCGCGCAAGCAACGGCGCACATTGAAGCAGATCCATGAAGACCTGAAGGAATTGGGTTTTGAGGGATCTTATGACAGGGTCGCGGCGTTCGCGAGGGTATGGCGGGCGGGTCAAACTGACCGGGTCAATTCAGCAAGCAAACGAACACCAAACTGCCGGAAAGGAACAAAAAACCCGATTAGTCTCAGCATAACCCAATAAGTTATATCGAAGAGTGGGTCAAAATTCGATGCAAACTAGGGGTCAGAATAGGATGCAATTTAACACGAGTTTGACCGAAAGTGGGAAACTCGCATCGTAGCCAGATGACTTCGGATTCATTTTGTTATAAACATTAGATTTCCTGATTTTCGTCCGCTCCATAACTTGTTTTAAGCGAAGAATCGTTGCACCAGCTCCGTATTGCCTCTTTTCAGCCATGTGTCATTCCATTTTTATTAATTGTTCATGACTTGGATAATACATCGTCCAAAGAAGTCCAAAGTCGTCCAAGGTCGTCCACAGCACAATAACCTTGAGTTAGCCGGCTCAGAACGAATGATAGGACTTATTCTGGACAGATCGTTTGCTGGTGGCCTAGATAGCGTGGTCGGTACATCAACGGGAAGTACCTGGCGCGATGCGCGATACATGCGTTACTGTAGCGGCACTGCTTGAGCGCTGGCGTAGCTTGGTCTCTTGTAAATATGGGTCTGGAAGGAGCTGTGAGCCTGAAGCTGACGCCGAGCGTCAGATGATCAATTAGGCGCCCCATCATGAAGCTCATGTAGAAACGCAACTGAGAGGCCATGAGTCAGGAATTGAGCGGGCTCGGTGGCATCTCTGCAGGTGCATCGACTCACATCAGAGATGGCATACTGAATGGCATACCGGCACACTCAGAAAAACAAAAACCCCTTAAACATCAAGGGGTTAATGAAAATACTTGGCGGAAGCGGTGAGATTCGAACTCACGAACGGGATAAACCGTCGCTAGTTTTCAAGACTAGTGCCTTCAACCACTCGGCCACACTTCCAGAGAGGCGTAATTATACCCAATTTGTGGAAAATTAACGATCCCGAACCCGCTTTTATTGAAATGAAAGCAGGATTACGCAGGAGAAACGGTTCAATCCAGCAGGAACATCTGCTGTAAATCATTCAGGAACCGTTGCCCCAGCGCAGTAGGCCGGATGATCTTGTGGTCGCGGTACAGCAAGCCTCTGGCTTCCGCCTGATTCAGGGATTTTTCTATCGCATTGATGGCCAGCCCGGTACGTTCACTGAACAGATTCACCTCGAAGCCATTGTTCAGGCGTAAGGCATTCAGCATGAATTCGAATCCGAGATCGTCGCGGCCGATTTCCGTTTCCTCCTGGACTACATTACCCAGACGGCTATGTTCAAGATAAGCCTTGGGCTGCTTGTAGCGCATCTGGCGGATGACGCGATGCGGGAATGACAGCTTGGAATGCGCCCCGGCGCCGATGCCGAGATAATCTCCGAACTCCCAGTAATTCAAATTGTGGCGCGCCTGGCGGCCAGCCTGGGCATAGGCCGACACCTCATAATGACCGTAGCCGGCAGCGCTGGTGTGGGCACTGATCATGTCTTGCATTTCGGCGCTGGCGTCGTCGTCCGGCACTACCGGCGGGTACTTGGCGAAGTAGGTATTCGGCTCCAGCGTCAGGTGGTAGAGCGACAGGTGCGGCGGCGCAAAGCCGATGGCGGTGGCGACGTCCTGCTGCGCTTCTTCCAGCGTTTGCGACGGCAAGGCGTACATCAGGTCGAGATTGAAATTATCGAAAGTCGCATGGGCGATCTCGACCGCGCGGCGCGCTTCGCCGTCATCGTGGATACGGCCCAGCGCTTGCAGATGGCGGCCGTTGAAACTTTGTATCCCTATCGACAGGCGATTGATGCCGCTGTTGCGGTAGGACTTGAATTTTTCCACCTCGAAGGTGCCGGGATTGGCTTCCATCGTGATTTCGGCGGCGCCGTCCAGCGGCAGCAATGCACGCACATCCGACATCAGGCGATCCAGTCCGGCCGCCGACATCAGGCTGGGCGTGCCGCCGCCGATAAAGATCGTATAAATCTTGCGGCCCCAGATCAGCGGCAGCGCGGCTTCCAGATCGGCGCGCAAGGCGGCCAGGTATTCTTCTTCAGGAAAACCGCCCTTGGCTTCATGCGAATTGAAATCGCAGTACGGACATTTCTTTACGCACCAGGGAAAGTGGATGTACAGCGACAGCGGCGGCAAGGCGCTCAGGCTGAGCGCACCCGGCTGCAGATATGCCAGGGCCGCCTGGGCGGCCGCGGATGGCTTGTTGTTGGCGAGGCTTTTAGCCTGGCCCGGCATGCCGATGGGCTTGATCGGGATCATCGCAATTTTTCAACTAAAGCACGCAGCGCCTGGCCGCGGTGCGAGACGGCATTTTTTTCGGCTGCGGTAAATTCGGCGGCAGTCTTGTTCTGCTCCGGCAGCAGGAAATACGGGTCGTAACCGAAGCCGCCGGCGCCGCGCGGCGCATCGATGATGAGGCCGTTCCAGCGGCCGTCGGCAATCACCGGTTGCGGATCGTCGGCATGGCGCACGAATACCAGCACACAGTAATAATAGGCTGATTTATCGGCATGCGACGCCAGATCGGCGACCAGCTTGCGATTGTTTGCCGCATCCGATTTCGGTTCGCCGGCATAACGGGCTGACAACACTCCGGGCGCGCCGCCCAGCGCGTTGACGCAGACGCCGGAGTCGTCGGCGAGCGCAGGCAGGCCGGTCAGACGCGAAGCGTGGCGGGCCTTGGCGAGTGCGTTTTCAATAAAGCTAAGATGCGGCTCTTCCGCCTCGGGGACATCGAACTCGCCTTGCGGACGAACGTCAAAATCGATCTGCGCCAGCAACTGGCTGAATTCTTTTAATTTACCGGCGTTATTGGAGGCCAGGACCAGTGTGCGTGACATGAGTGACTCGAAGCAAAGAAAGCCGGTACTTTAGCACCGGACGGGAGTTGTTGTTGGGGCGAGGCCGGCGCGCATGATCAATCGGACAACATCGATCGGCGCAGGCGAGAAACAATGACGAAAAAGCAAGAGGAAGGCTAGGCGCCTTCCCCGAGATTTATTGCAAGGAACAGCGTCTTATGCGACGCGTTTACCCAGGATCACCAGATCGCGCTCAACGCCATCCAGGGTAGCGACCCGCGGCATGTTGGCCCAGCGCTCGAAACCGAAGGCGTCGAACAATTTCAGGCTGGCCTGGTTATGGCCGAAAATGAAGCCAAGCAAGGTATGCACGCCGATGGCTGGCGCATGTTCAATCGCCTTCCCCAGCAGATAGCGGCCGATGCCCTTGCCGCGCGCATCTTCATGGATATAGATCGACAGTTCGGCAGTGCCGGCATAGGCCGGACGGCCGTAGAAATCGGAATACGACAACCAGCCCAGGATCGAGACCTTGCCATCCGCGCCCTGCTGCTCTACCACCCACAGCGGGCGCCGATCGGCGTTGTGCTGGTCAAACCAGGCCTGGCGCGACGCCACGCTGACCGGTTCGGTATCGGCGGTAACTTCGCGCGAAGCGACGGTGCTGTTGTAGATATCTACAATCGCCGGCAAATCCTGCTGGCCGGCTAATCTGAAGCTGTAATCCATCATCTGCAATTCAAAGATTGGTTGTTGCCGGCATCAGCCGGTATTAATAAGTATGCGTTGGGCGCGCCGATCCCAGCGCCGATCCCAGCACTTCCTCAATCCGCTTGCGCAGCCGCTGGCCGCTGTCGTCGTCCGGGAAATGCACGCCTACCCCTTGCGCCTTGTTGTTGTTGGCGTTCTTAGGTGTAATCCACGCCACTTTGGCGGCGATCGGGTATTTGGTGCCGTCATCCATCAGGCTCAAAATCAGATAGATTTCGTCGCCGAGGTGGTAGCTCTTGTTGGTAGGCACGAAGATGCCGCCGTTGGTCAGGAACGGCATGTAAGCGGCATACAAGGCGGATTTCTCCTTGATCACCAGCGACAAAACCGATGGCCGGGCTAATTTGACCGGCTCGGCCGGGATTGTAGAGTTTTCTGCCATCGCTATCCTATAAACAAAATTCAAGCAAACATTGCGGCGTAGTCCAACAGCATTTCTTCAATGAAGAGCCGCGCCGATAAAGGGTGTTCTGCAATTGCACGACGTTCATTGCTGCTTTTCAGCGCCCGCAGCAAAGCGCCGGTTTCAACTTTGGCAGCCAAGCCAGCGAGCGCTTTTTCATAACGAGGATAATACCGGATTGTGCCGCACAATTTAAAGGAAAACAGATCATATAGCCAACGCTGCTGCCAGCCGACCAGCTCGGCGACCGGGGTTTTCTGCAAATGTTCGGCACATTTCAGCGCACCGTCTATGCCGGGCTTGGTCAAATGCAGCAAAAACTCATCGATCAGCTCGCGCCCTTCGCTTTGCGACTGCGCATACGCAGTCAACGGCGCCCCGCCCTGCTCCGCCAGCCAGACATCGGCGTCTTTCACGTCTTGCTGACGCAACCAGGCCATGGCCTGCTCGCGCGACGGCAGCGGCATGGCAAATTTACGACAGCGCGACAAAATAGTCGGCAGCAATCGATCGAGGCTGTTTGAACTCAGCAGAAAGACGGTGTTTGGCGGCGGCTCCTCCAATGTCTTCAACAAGGCGTTGGAGGCAGCAGTATTCAGCGCTTCGGCCGGATACAGCAACACCACCCGCTGCCCCTGGCGATGGGTGGAGATGTTCATGAAGCCGGACAAGGCGCGGATCTGGTCGATCTTGATTTCCTTGGAAGGCGCCTTGGCTGCCTTGGCAGTTTTTTTGCCGTCGCCAGCTTCACCGCCTTCGTCGCCATCGCTTGCATCCTCGCCATCCAGGATCTCCGGCCGCACCCGCCGGTAATCTGGATGGTTGTATTGCATGAACCAGCCGCAAGAAGCGCATACGCCGCAGGCATGGCCATCAGCCTGCGGCTGTTCGCACAGCAGCGATTGCGCGAACAGTTCGGCAAAAACGGTTTTGCCGATGCCTTCAGCGCCGTGAAACAGAATCGCGTGCGGCAAGCGTGCGCGCATTTGCTGCAGCTGCTGCCAGACGCCGTCCTGCCACGGGAACAAGGAGTTACTCATTGCTTTCCGTTTCGCTTATAGAGCGTTATCGTCATTGGCATGGCGGCCTACCCGGCGCACAGGCTAGAAATGATGCGGGTCAACGCTTGCCGGACTTCGGCAATCGTTTGAGTCGCATCGATAATGTGAAAACGATGAGGGAACTGGGCAGCGCGACGCAGGTATTCAGCGCGCGTGGCGGCGAAGAAATCGGCCTTTTCCTGCTCGAATTTATCCAGCGTGCGGCTCGCATCCAGGCGCGTCCGCGCCACTTCCAGCGGCACGTCGAACAACAAGGTCAGGTCCGGCTGCAAGTGCGGATGCACCCATTGCTCCAGCGCTTCCAGTTTAGCCAGGGGCAATTGCCGGCCGCCGCCCTGGTAGGCGAAGGTGGCGTCGGTAAACCGATCTGAAATCACCCAGTCGCCGCGCGCCAGCGCCGGCTCTATCACTTGCGCCAGATGCTCGCGACGGGCGGCGAACATCAGCATCGCTTCCGTCTCCAGATGCATCTTCTGATGCAGCAACACTTCCCGCAGCGTCTCCCCCAACTCAGTGCCGCCCGGTTCGCGGGTGGTAACGACGCGCAAGCCGTGCTTGCACAGCAAATCCGCGACAAAACCGATATGGGTCGACTTGCCGGCGCCGTCTATGCCTTCAAATGTGATGAATTTTCCTGATGCCATTGCCTTGCCTGTTGAGTTGCTGATGCGGTTCTGAAGAAAACCGGCGGATGCTTCAATTATCGCGCATCGCCATCGCTATCGTTGATATTGATTGACCGCCTGGTTATGTTCACCCAGATTATTCGAGAAATGGCTGCTGCCGTCGCCCCGGGCCACGAAATACAAGGCGTCGGTCGGCGCCGGATGCATGGCCGCGCTGATCGATTCCGCGCCGGGCAAGGCGATCGGCGTCGGCGGCAGGCCGGCCCGGGTGTAGGTGTTGTAAGGGGTATCGGTGGTCAGGTCGCGCTTGCGGATGATGCCCTGATATAGATCGCCCATGCCGTAAATCACGGTCGGGTCAGTCTGCAGCAGCATGCCGATCTTGAGCCGGTTGATGAACACGCCGGCAATTGTGCTGCGATCGGCGCGGCGGCCGGTTTCTTTTTCCACGATCGACGCCATCACCAAGGCTTCGTAGGGCGTCTTGTAGGGCAGCGCTGCATCGCGCCCTTCCCACGCCTGGCTGAGGCGCTTGATCAGTAAACCGTGGGCCTGCTTATAGACCTGCAGGTCGCTAGATCCTTTTGCAAACAAATAGGTATCGGGGAAGAACAAGCCTTCCGGCACGCTGTAGTCGGGCGTGATTTTCGCCAGCAATTCGGCGTCGGACAGCGCAGCGGTATCGTGCTTCAATGCCGCCTGCGCCGCCACTGCCTGCCGCATCTGACGGAAAGTCCAGCCTTCGATGACGGTCAGCGATTCTTGCGCAAACTCGCCGCGCACCAGTTGGGTCAGCAAGCGCAGCGGCGTGGCGCCAGGTTTCAACTCATAACTGCCGGCCTTTAGTTTGCCGCCCTTAGCGGTCACCCGCGCCAGCAATTCCAGCAGCTGGGGATTGACGCCGACCCCGGCCGCGTCGATCTGCTGCACCGAACTTGCCAAAGTACTACCTGGCTCGATCGTGAATGGGCGCGCCTCGCCGGCATCGAAAATCGCTTGCTGCGCCCAGTAAGCTATACCGCCAGCGGCCAGCCCGCCCAACAAGATCACGCTCAACAATAGTTTTTTAAACAAGACCGGTCCGCTCCGTATGGTTTTCAGCTAGCTCGCAAAAACGGCCAACTCCAACGCCTTTTTTGCGACATCACTATAATCAACCCAATATGATAATCGCTGTTTCGAGAATGCCTACAATTTATGAATCAAATAACAAGTACCTGGCCGGATTTTTCTCAGCAACAAGCGTTTGAGACGCTGCCCGCAACGGTCGATGCCGGCGCATCTTTTGTTGCACCATTGACAGATCTCGGCCTGATCGCGCTCACAGGGGAGGAAGCAGCCAGCTTCTTGCATACCCAGCTTACCAATGATGTCCAGAATCTTGCCGTCGGACAAGCCAGGCTGGCCGGGTATTGCTCGCCGAAAGGACGTTTGCTGGCCACTTTCCTGATGTGGAAGAGTAACGATACTATCTTCCTGCAACTGCCGCGCAGCTTGCAGGCAGCGATCCAGAAGCGCCTGCAAATGTTTGTCATGCGCGCCAAAGCCAAGCTGACGGATGTGTCGGATGCACAGATCGTGTTAGGCCTGGCCGGCAATGCTGCCGGCGCGGCGCTGGCGCCCTGGTTTCCAACGCTGCCCAATGCACCCTATGCCAAGATCGACAACGACTACGGCACCCTGATCCGTGTCGCCGACGCTAACTCCACGCCACGCTATCAATGGATCACCAGCACCGGGCACGCCATCACCGCCTGGCCGCAACTGAGCGCAAGCTTGCAGCCGGTTGCCGCGTCAGCCTGGCGCTTGAGCGAAATCCAGGCCGGCATTCCGCAAATCACTCTGCCGACACAAGAACAGTTTGTGCCGCAAATGATTAATTTTGAAGTGATTGGCGGCGTTAATTTCAAAAAAGGCTGTTACCCGGGGCAGGAAATTGTCGCGCGCAGCCAATACCTTGGCAAGCTCAAGCGTCGTGCCGTCCTGGCCAGTGTCGCAGCGACCGGCATTGCCGCCGGCACGGAAGTATTTTCCAGTGCCGATCCAGACCAGCCATGCGGCATGATAGTCAATGCCGAAGCCGATAGCGCCGATAGCAGCAGCTGCCTGCTGGAGATCAAGCTGGCCGCATTGGAGAACAACGGTACGGTACATATAGGTTCAGTGAATGGCGCGCAATTGCATTTCCACACTTTGCCCTATTCAATTATCGATGTAACGGACGCGGAACTGCCGGCGTGAGCGCAGAATAAACAAAATGAGCAGCGATCTCTATATCTATTACCGCGTAGCCGCCGCCAACGCCCAGCAATTCGACGTTGCTGCGGCGGCAATGCAGGCCGGGCTTTCATTGCAACATCAGATCGCCACCGCTCTCAAGCGCAGCCCCGAAATTAAAGATGCGCATCACACCTGGATGGAGGTGTATTCTTCGGTGCCGCCGGATTTCACCGAAATTGTCGAACAGGCGGTTACCCAGCACGGCCTCGCTGCTCTTATCGATGGCCCCCGTCATACCGAATTTTTTGTGAATATTTCATCATGTGCTTGATTGTTTTTGCGTGGCAAGTGATTCCTGGCTCGCCCTTGATAGCCGCCGCCAACCGCGACGAATTCTATGCGCGGCCGACCGCACCCGCCAATTGGTGGGAAGACCAACCCGACATCTACGCCGGCCGCGACCTGCAAGACGGTGGCACCTGGATCGGCATCACCCGCGGCGGCCGCTTTGCCGCCATCACCAATGTGCGAGCGCCGGCTGAACGGCGTGCCGATGCACCGACCCGCGGCACGCTGGTCTCGGATTTTCTCGGCAGCAAACAGACAGCCGCGGAGTATATTGCTGAGATTGACGGCGACGCGGAAAAATACAATGGCTTCAACCTGCTGGTCGGCGACGGCAAGGAATTGATTTGGTATTCCAACAAAAATGCGGAAGACGCCCGCAACGGTCAGCCGCTGCCGCCAGGCATCTACGGATTGTCGAACGCGTCGCTAGACGGCTGCTGGCCGAAGGTGGTGCGCACCAAGGCGCAATTTGCCAGCCTGCTGTGCCAAGGCGCGCCTGACGCCTGCTTCTTTGACATGTTGAGCGACACCACCCGCGCCGGCGACTGCCGGCTGCCGTCCACCGGCGTCGGCATTGAACTGGAGCGCGTGCTGTCAGCCGTATTCATCGAATCGCCCGATTACGGCACGCGCAACTCGACACTGGTAAAAATCAGGGCCAACGGCAGCGCCATGCTGCATGAAAGAGTGGCGGTGCCATCCGATTCTCCGTCGCGCATACATACACACGCTAAATCGCCATCAGAATCCCGCTGTTCGCGCTGACATAGGCGACACGGTCGCCGCCATCCTCAAGGAGCAGAACATGTTGCTGTCATCCGATCCGAATTCGTCGCAAGCGACGCTTGCGCCATCTGATGTTGTACAGCAGCTGTGGCGCACCCTTGGCCAGCCGGACGCGGCCCTGCAGCAGCTGTCGCTGAGCGGCAGCGAGCCGGTACTGCCTTCATCGTTCGCAGTCGGCACCGCCGCCCAGGCCAGTATCGCCGTGGCGGCCCTGTCGGCCGCGCAGCTGTGGCAACTGCGCAGCCGGCAACAGCAACAGGTGAGCGTCGACATGCGCCATGCAGCGACCGAATTCCGCAGCGAACGCCACTTCCGTATCAATGACGCCCGCAGCGACGAGATATGGGACAAAATCGCCGGCACCTATTGCTGCGGCGACGGTAAGTGGCTACGCCTGCACACCAATTTTCCGCATCATCGAGATGGCGTGCTCAGATTATTGCAATGCGAGCATACGGTTGAGAGCGTGCGGCAGGCGCTGCAAAGCTGGACTGCCGAGGGTTTCGAGGACGCTGCGGCCAGCACCGGCCTGGTAGTCGCGGCCATGCGTTCGTTCGAGGAATGGGATCGCCACCCGCAAGGACAAGCGGTGCAAACACTGCCGCTGCTGACCATAGAAAAGATCGGCGATGCGCCGCCACGCGAACTACCTGCGCCGCTGGCGCAACGGCCGCTGGACGGCGTGCGGGTGCTCGACTTGACCCGCATCATCGCCGGACCTGTCTGCGGCCGTACGCTGGCAGCGCACGGCGCCGAGGTCTTGCTGGTGACCGCACCGCAACTGCCCGCCATCGGCCCGCTGGTGATCGATACCGGGCGCGGCAAGCGCTCATGCCAGCTCGATTTGCGGCAGGCGGACGACCACCGGACCTTGAGTCACTTGCTGCACGATACAGATATCTTTGTACAAGGCTATCGCCCGGGCGGTCTCGACGCACTGGGTTTTGATCCCGCGGTAGCCGCAAAAAAACACCCTGGCATCGTGTATGTATCGCTATCCGCCTACGGCCATGCCGGCCCCTGGGCCGGCCGCCGCGGCTTCGATTCCCTGGTGCAGACCGCCAGCGGCTTCAACCATGCCGAAGCGCGGGCGGCGCACAGCGAGCAACCGAAACCGCTGCCGATGCAGGTGCTGGACCATGCCGCCGGATACCTGATGGCGGCTGGCGCCATGACGGCGTTGGCGCGTCGGGTCACTGAAGGCGGCAGCTGGCATGTACGGGTATCGCTGGCGCAAACCGGTCATTGGCTACGCCAGCTCGGGCGGGTCGAGAACGGCCTGGCGACCCCCGATATCAGCTTTGAACAGATTCAGGATCTGCTGGAACACACCGCATCGGGCTTTGGCCGCTTGACTGCAGTGAGCCATGCCGGAAAATTATCACTGACCCCGGCACACTGGAGCCGGCCATCGGTACCTTTAGGGACCGATGCGCCAAGCTGGTAAGCCAGCATTGCACCAATCAGGCAAACACGTGGCGCATGCAGATATGCGCAATCCCGGCTTCGTAATATTCCTCGCCATCGCGGCTGAAGCCGTAGCGTCCGTAAAACGCTTCAGCCTGTGTCTGGGCGTTCAGCACCACTTCGGTGTCGCCGCGTTGCCGCGCTTGCGCCATCAAGGCTTGCAGGATGGCGGCGCCTATGCCTTGGCCGCGCCCGGTTGAACGCACGGCCATGCGGCCGATGTGGCCGTCCGGCAGCAAGCGGCCGGTGCCGATCGCCTGGCCGGCTTCGTTATAAGCGACTGCATGTATGCAGAGCTCGTCCATATCGTCCCACTCCAGTTCGACCGGAATCTTCTGTTCGATGACAAATACATCGAAACGCACTGCGCGGGCGTCGGTTTTTTGGACTGTCCAGTTATCGACTGTCAGATGAAATTTCATGGCGGCTTTCTATTCAACGTTTCTATTTAGCATCAACCCGGCTTGATCTTCAGCGCCGCACGATGATGTTTAAGATATTTGAAGGTTCCCATCGCCTTCGCCACCAGATGCTCGCCGTGCCATAACTCGGCATCGCAAAAACACATGGTGGTGGAACGATGAAAGGCGCGGCCTTTGGCCACGATACGTGCGCCGGTTTGTCCGGCAGGTTGCAGAAAACTGATTTTCATTTCAACCGTGACCGCCGCTTCGGCTTGCGGATAAAGCGAACGGCCGGCCAAGGCCATGACCACATCCAGCATGGTCATCGAAACCCCGCCGTGGGTAACTTGCCAGCTATTCATATGATGCGCTTGCAAAGTCAACGCCAGTTCGGCCGCGCCCTCGCCCATCTCGACAAATTCAACCCCGAGATAGCTCAGGAAGGGATTATCGATAGGGAAAATATGTGAAGGAAACATGATCGCCGATCAGCTCAGGTAATCCATGCATTGGCGCGCTTCCCGTACCGCGCCGAAAAATGGCTTGATCGCCATGTGGGTCGGATGGCTCTGATAGGCGTCCAGCGCCGCCTGCGAGGCAAACTCGGAATTGAGCACCACGTCGTAAGTTGCTTCCAGCCCTGGCTGGGCAATCGCGACTTCGAACCTGAGCATGCCCGGCACAATGCCGGCGCAGCCGTCCAGCAAGGCTTTCATCTGCACAGCATTGCTGGCCTTGTCGGCGCCTTCGGCATGTTCCTTCAATTTCCAGAATACAAGGTGCTTAAGGGTCGGTGTAAGGGTCGCGCTCATAAGATTCTCAGTTCAATATTGGATAGATGGCGCATTCAGCGTCTGCCGTCATTTTACCGTCAAGCCCGGCCAAGTTCGCCTCCCGCACCTATTCACTCAGCAATTTATGGGCGATAGCCCACATCGTGATACCGACGATGACCTCAAGTACACGCCACGCCATCGGCCTGGCAAAAATCGGCCGTAGCCACGCCGCGGCATAACCCAGCGAAAAAAAGAAGACGAACGACGACAGCATCGCACCGGCGGCGAACAGGCTTCTTGCGCCTGGAAACTGGGTTGAAACGGAACCGATCAGCAGCACGGTATCGAGATAGACGTGCGGATTAAGCCAGGTTAGCGCGGCACAGGTCAGCAGCGTTGGCAGCAAAGCCGCTTTTACGTCCTCGGCCTGCCGCAGTACATCTGACGAACGCCAGGCGGCGATGAAGCTTTTGGCGCCATACAAGATCAGGAACGCAGCGCCGCCGTAACGCATGACCGGCATCAGCCACGGCGCCCGGTCGATGACGATGCCCAAGCCCATTACGCCGAATAATATAAGGATGGCGTCAGAAGCCGCGCAAGTCAGGCAAACCAGGAAAACATGCTCGCGCTTAAGTCCTTGTTTGAGAACAAAGGCATTTTGCGCGCCGATGGCGAGAATCAGTGAAAGACCGAGGGAAAAACCAGAAATTGCAGCGTTCATAAACACTTTGTGAAATTGTCATCATATCGTTTCCGGGCAGCCTAATGCAAACCCGCAGCCGGCACATCGTCACCGTTTTCGCCCCACGATTGGCCGTCGATGCGCCTGCTGGATACAAACCGGGCCAGGGCCGGATCCGTAATGAAGCTGGCGGCGGAACTGGCTGCCAGTATTGCTTGCGGCGATTGCGGCTTGGCCACCACATAACCTTGCACATAATCG
This sequence comes from Collimonas sp. OK242, assembly GCF_900107095.1. GTDB lineage: Bacteria > Pseudomonadota > Gammaproteobacteria > Burkholderiales > Burkholderiaceae_D > Collimonas. The sequence goes on along the minus strand of NZ_FNOR01000019.1, from coordinate 87,751 downwards.
ACGCCCAGCTTTGCCAAGGCTTCGATCATCACGCAATCCTCCACCCATTCGGCGATGCTCTTCATGCCGAGGTTGCGCGCCAGCTCGACGATGGCTTCGACAATCGCCTCATTGGCCGGGTGCGTATTCATGCTTTGAATGAAAGCGCCGTCTATTTTCAAGGCATCTGCCGACAAGCTCTTGAGGTAGGTGAACGAGGTATAGCCGGCGCCGAAATCGTCCAATGCAATCTTGGCGCCCAGCGCCTGCAGGCGCTGAATAATGCGGCTGGTATGTTCCAGATCGTGCAGCGCGACGCTTTCGGTGATTTCGATGCACAGCATGGGCACCACTTGCGGATGCTTATCCAATATTACAAAAAGATCCTGGATGAATTTTTCATCATTCAGCGAAGCGCCGCTCAAATTCACGCAGACAAATTTTGTCAGCGGCAACTGCGACTGGTGCTGCGCCAGCCATTCCAGCACCGTGCTCATGACCCAGCGGTCGATCACGGCAATGCTGCCGTTTTCTTCCGCCGCCGCAACCACCCTGGTTGCCGGCACCACCTTGTTGCCGGCATCTCGCAGCCGCAGCAGCACTTCGAAATTGAGCGAAGCTTCGGGTTCGCGCAGCGACATGATCGGCTGCATTTCGACAAACAAACCCTCCGGCAGGAATTCTCCGCCCAGATGTTCTATCAAACTGAGTTCTTCCAAGCGCTCGCGGAATACCGGCGCATTTTTTTCATACACCACAATATGCTCATCGTGCGCTTTCTTGGCTTCCCTGCACGCGCGATCCGCGGCTGAGATGGCATCCTGGACGCGCATGCCGGCATCCACTTCAATCAAGCCTATCGAGCCTTTTACCTGGAATGCGCGGGCGCCGATGTGATACGAGTGGTAGCTGATTTTTTCAATAATGGCGGAACAGATATCAGTCGCCGCACCAATCTCTTTATCCCGGAACAGGATAATGAATTCGTCGCCGCCGATGCGGCCTATGTAACTATCGCCGGTCAGCAATTCCTGCACCCGTTGGCATAGCTGTTTCAGGACTTCATCGCCGGATTGATGGCCAAACAGATCATTGATCAGCTTGAAGCGGTCCAGATCGAGATAGGCCAATGCCAGCGGCCTGCCATCGGCTTGACGTTCAATCGCCTGCTCCAGCATGATTTCAATGCCGCGGCGGTTAAGGACACCGGTCAAGGGATCGTGCTCGGCAAAGAACCGCAAACGCTGTACAGCCTGGGATCGATCCGTAATATCTTGCAAAGAGCCCTCGATGCGGCCATTGGCGAAGGTGGCTGTGACCAGGTAAAAACTGGCTTCACCGTCGGCATTGGCAATGCCGCGCAATTCTGCTTCATTGCTGCCGCCTGCGGCAACGATTTGCAGTAATTTCTCGCGCGCGCCGGGTTCGAAATAATCGTCCCATTTTTTCACCGATTGAGCGCTGGCGTCATGCCTCAGGATTTTTTCCAGGGCCGGATTGGTACGCACAAAACTGCCGTCCGCAGCTAAAGTAAACAAGCCGACTGGCGTTACCTCGTAAGTAGTTCGCAGCTCTGCCTGAGCCAGGGCCAGTTCGCGCTTTCCGGCACGCATCTGTTCTGCGAAGGCGAACGACGCCATCAAGCTCGACAACAACGCCACAATCACGTTATTGGGCACCTCGTCCAAAGTCTTGATCCCGAACGCGGCGGCAACCACTTCGTCGACCCGCGTAAACAACACCATGAACATGGAGGCGCAATACCATAGCACCGCTCGGGTGCGCGCCTTCCAGACGATACGCGCCAGCAGGAACACCAATATGACGATGCCGGCTATCGTCCAGCACCACAAAACGGGAAGAAAGCGTTGGTACGGCAGAACCATGGCGGCGGCCAGCAGGGTCAGCCCCAACCAGCGTAAAACGTTTTGCAAGAAGACATAGCCGACCTGTTTCAATTCAGCCTGGAACAATCGGCCGAACAAAGTGAAAGTGACAACGTAGTAGGTTGCGAATGTGATTTTGCGGACCCAGGGCAGCCATTGATTCGGAATTGTCCATATCAGCCAATGTGCATCCCACCCCATGGCATTGGCGCCAAGGCGCAAGTTTCCCAGCAGCCATATGGCGAACAATACGTACATCCACTCGCGATTGATGAATGCCGCCACCATGACAAACAAGGTCAATGTCAGCAGTCCGCCTTCCATCAAGCCGATGCCGCGAAAAAATTCTTTTTGCGACTGCTCGTAGTCGGCACGCGTCCATAACCGCATTGAAATCCGCGCGGGACCGGAAAACACGCCCTTGCAAAGCAAGTTAAGCGGCAGAGCGTCGGGCGCCAACGACAAGATGAATCCGGTTTTTTCGGCTTTGATCTGGCCTTCCACCCGGTCGCGGCTGGCAGTCCCGAGTAGGCGCTGGCTGGCGCCGTCCCAACAGCTCACCTGCTGCGCATGACGCGAAGGCAGCTCAAGCACCGTCAGCCCGGAATTCGCGGCGGCCGGCACCGACAAGGAAAACCAGAACGGCGTCTCCAGCAAGTGCGTATTGCTAAAGGTTTGCAACGGCGTAGCCGCCAATTCCTGCAATGCCTGCGCGGGCAGCAAGCGCTGTTCAGGATCGCTCAATACATGGAACGGCGACGGACTCGGATCGCTATGCCCGAAATGGCTATCGAGCGTAGCGAAGGCGACGATCGTAAATACGGCAACCAGGATCGGCACCAATACCACCGAAAAATAAAACCCCATCCAGTCTTGAGGTTTCATGTTCCTGTTAATTTTTTTCGGCGTATCGGCATGAAAAAGCCACATAAACTTCATATCCGTAGGGTGAGAGGGTTCTACTGTACTGTAAAAAAAGACACATTATTTCTTTTAACGACAAACAATAACACCCCCTCAATGCAAGGTTTTAGCAATACCTAGTTAAATGGCTGTTTCACAGGCTTGCGGACCTGTTGCTTCCCTGCCGGTCTATCGTGGCTAGCCGGCTTGAATTGCTCTGCCAGCATGCTGGGCGGCGACGCCATCATCAAATCCGGATGATGCATCTCGAACATCAGGCCAAACAGCGGATGCCCGGCGGCGGCCCAGCGTTGGCGGGCTGTCGCAACGTCGAATGCCATGACGCGATGAGGCAGATTGCCGACATGCTGCATCGGAATGAATTGCCGTCCCAAAAAAACATCCTGGAACAGCAAGGCATCGTATTGCCGATCCAGAGGGGAGCGCGCTGTGATCACCATCCAGTCGATGCCATTTTGCACACAATATTCAAAATAGGCTTTAAACAGCATGGTCTTGACGATCTTGCCAATTTGATTTGAGGTGACGCCTAACCGTGTCGCTTCCGCCAGGCTGCGGCCCTGCAACCAATCCGGCAAGGTTACCGACTGCTCCAGTCCCAAGGCATGGAAACGATTGGTTTGAATCCGTATCGTACCTAACGATGAACCATCGAGCTTGGACTCCGCCAGCAGCACAATCGTGTCTGGCGCAAGATCCGCCGGTTCAAAGCGCAGCAGGTTCTGTGCCAGCTCGGGCAGGTGACGGCTATATGCCGCATGACGGATTCCCACCGCCTTCTGCAAAGCCTGCTTGTCGTTCACTATCTTGATGGTGAACGGCAGACGTTCCTCCGGCAGCGTTGCTGTTGCTACGTTTCGGGGAAAAGATGATGGAATGAAGCTGTCCTCGGAGGAATGGGAGGAATGGGAGGACGTGTTTGCTACCTGGTCTTGTTTCATTTTGAGTGCTCCGAAGTGAAAACATGGTTGGCCGCTTTATGCACGCATTGCATCGCGGCATTACCAGATTCTCACGTTCGGGACGCTGTAGAAAACTAAACCTTGCTTACAAGTCTAGCTTTGGCAAGAAATAATTCCCACAAAACAACTTATTCGGCGAATATTTTCCATGCAGCAATGACCTGCATCCATCAGTGCTGCCCGCCGCCCAGATATGCAGCTTTGACCGCAGGATCATTCCTCAATTTCTCTGCCGGGCCGTGCACCGAAATCCGCCCGTTCTCCAACACATAACCATAATCGGCGACATTCAACGCCGCTGCCGCAAATTGCTCAACCAGCAGCATGGTCACGCCCTCCTCCTTGAGCCGGGAAATGATGCGAAACACTTCTTCCACCAGGATCGGCGCCAGTCCCATCGACGGCTCGTCCAGCAAGATCACTTCCGGATTGAGCATGACGGCGCGTGCCATCGCCAGCATCTGCTGTTCGCCGCCCGACAAGGTTCCGGCCAGCTGGCTTTGACGCTCTTTCAGGCGCGGAAACAGGTCCAGCGCCCGCTCCAGATCGAGCTTGATGTCGCCGCGCGGACGCAAGCGGGTAAACCGCGGGAAGGCGCCGAGCAGCAGATTGTCGACCACGCTCATGGTGGCAAACACACGCCGCCCCTCAGGCGAATGCGCCAGTCCGGCACGGGCGATTTTATGTGAAGCCAATCCCGTAACGTCGACGCCAGCCAAAGTGACGCTGCCGGATTTGGCCTTGATCATGCCGGAGATTGCGCGCATGGTGGTAGTCTTGCCGGCGCCATTGGAGCCGATCAATGTGACCACTTTACCTTTTGGCACCTCCAGCGAAATGCCGTGCAGTACTTCAACCTTGCCATACGCGGCATACAAATTCGAAATCGAGAGCATCTTATGACCCCGCTGCGTTGGAAGTGGACGGCGCGCCATGGGCGGTATTGTCAGCCTCTGCGGCTTCGCCGGCGGTGCCGCCGAGATAGGCTTCAATCACCTTGGGGTCGCTTTGCACCGCAGCCGGTTTGCCTTCAGCAATTTTCTGGCCGAAATCGAGCACCGTCACCGTATCGGAAATCGACATGACCACATCCATATGATGTTCAATCAGGATGATCGTAACATCATGCTGCCGGATCTTCTGGATGATCGCGATCAGTTCCTTGATGTCTGGCGCAGTCAGGCCTGCCGCAGGTTCGTCCAGCAACAGCAGCTCCGGGTTCAAGCCAAGTGCGCGGCCGATTTCCAGCAAGCGTTGTTTGCCATAGGGCAGATTGCGCGCCTCTTCAGCAGCCAGGCCGCTCAGTCCGACGAATTGCAAGATGCTGGCAGCGCGCTCTCGCGCGGCTTGCTCTTCACGCCGATAACGCGGCGTATGGAAGATCACGTCCAATATATTGCTGCGGAAAGTGTGGTGCAGGCCGACCAGCACGTTTTCAGTGGCAGTCATTTCACCGAACAACTGCACGTTCTGAAAAGTGCGGGCAACGCCGCCCAGCGCAATCGCCGCCGGTGTCGAGCCGGAAATCGCCTTGCCATTGAACACGACCTTGCCGGCGGTCGGTTTGTAGATGCCGGTAAGCACATTCATCATGGTGCTCTTGCCCGAGCCGTTCGGCCCGATCAAGCCATGCACGCTGCCTTTGACGATATCCAGGTTGACCTCGTTAAGCGCCTTCAGGCCGCCGAACTGCATCAGTATTCTCTGGCCGCTCAACAAGGTAGCGCCAACCGCGACGCTGCCGCCGGCTGGCGCCCATGCTTGCCCGGGACTCGCCGCCACGCTGGCCTGCTTGCTGCTTGCGCTTGCCCTCATGCCTAACAAGCTGCGCGCGAAGCCGACAATCCCGTCCTGAAGGTAATACACCACAAACAGCGTCATCAATCCAAATACGGTCAGACGCCAATCGGTAATGTTTTCCAGCCGATAGGAAAAAATCGCCATGCCGACAGTCGCCGCCAGCGGCACCGCCACCTCGCGCGGTGTCTTGCGTTTCTTCCATAGCAGGAAGGCGCTTGCCAGCACGCCGATTACTGCAGCAACGGTAGCAATCTGACGGAATAACTCGATGTCCGCCAGCAAACTCGGCAACATGACTACGATCAAGGCGCCGATCAGCGACCCGGTGCGGCTCTTGCGGCCGCCCATGATGACCGCCAGCAGGAACAAAATGGTCAATTCGAAGTTATAAGTATTCGGAGAAATATATTCTTCCGAATAAGCGTAGAGACAGCCCGCCAACCCGGCCAGCGCAGCGCTGATCACAAACGCAAATACTTTGTAGCGATACACCGAGACGCCCATGCAGTCGGAGGCGATCGGACTATCGCGCAGCGCCTGGAAGGCGCGCCCCAGATGCGACTTGACGATACGGTGCACCACAATCAGCGACAACACCATCAAGGCGGCGACCAGATAGAAATATTCCACTTCATCGAGCCGATGGCCAAAGAAGTCCGGCTTGTTCAGCTTGATCCCCATCGGCCCTTCCGTCAGGAAGCTCATTTCATTGATCAGGATCTGGATAATGGTGCCGAACGCCAGCGTCACCATGGCCAGATACGGGCCCGTCACGCGCAATGCAGGCAAGGCCAGGATGGCGCCGAATATGGCGGTAACCGCCAGGCTGGCGGGCGCGGCAAGCAGGAATGGCCAGCCGAGCTTGAACACCAGCACGCCGGTGGTGTAGGAGCCGATGCCGAACAAACCGGCGTGCCCGAGCGAGACCTGGCCGGTATAGCCGACCACGATATCCAGGCCGAACAGCAGGATGGCGTAAATCAGGATGGTTTCGGCCAGGTGAATGTAATACGGATTCGGAATAAGCTGCGGAAAGGCCAGCAGCAGCAGGATGCCGACTAGCGCCAGTGCAAATAGTTTTTTATTCATATTTACACCTTCTTGATCGCTGTTTTGCCGAACAAGCCTGCGGGTTTGATGGCCAGCACCAGCAGTAACAGCACCAAGCCGGGCACTTCCTTGTATCCGGTGGAGATATAAAACCCGGTCAGCGTCTCCGCAATACCCAGTATCAGGCCGCCGACGATCGCTCCCATGCCCGAAGTCAGGCCGCCGATAATCGCTACCGCAAAGGCTTTCAGGCCCAAGGCAGTGCCCATGGTAGCGCCGGTCAGGGTCAGCGGCGCTACCAGCACGCCGGCAAAGGCGGCGGTCGCCGACGATAACGCGTAGGAGAAAGTAATGACCATGCTGGTGTTGATACCCATCAGGCCGGCGGCATCGCGATCGTTCGAGGTGGCCACTACTGCCTTGCCATAAATCGATTTGCGGTTGAACAGCTCGACCGCCAGCATCATCGCCAGCGCGCCCACCACCACCACAATCTGCATCAGCTGGACATTGGCGCCGAACACCTGGAACGGCGTGGACGACAACGGCGAAGGGAATGTCAGGTCGTCTTTGCCCCAAATGTTTTCAGCGACATTCTTGAAGATGATCGCCAGCGCAATGGTCGACATGATCCAGCCGAATTCCGATTTGATCTTGAGCGCCGGACGCACCCCTATCCATTCGACCACCACGCCTTGCAGCGCGCCGAATACAATCACCACCGGTATCATCAGCCAATAATTCAGATAGGGGCCGCCGTGGATATTGCCGACCAGGCTGAGCCCGACCAAAGCGCCCAGCATCAGTGCCTCGCCCTGGCCGAAATTGAGGGTGCCGGAAGTGGCGAACGTGAGTTGATAACCGAAAGCGATCACCGCGTAGATCATGCCTAACGCGATACCGCTGAAGACGAGTTGCAGCAGAATTTCCATGATATAGATCCAAGAGACAGCGATAGCCGAAGTACGGCAAGACAATACTGCCGCTTGACGCAATAATTCCAGCCTGCTTGCTGCACAGGCTGGTTTCCTTGTCGCTCAAACGGATGTTCGGCCGGAGCAGAGCACAACAGACAGCGCTGCGCTGCGGCCTCCTATCACTTGGCTAATACCACGCGGCCGTTCTTGACCTCGCCGATCATCACCATGTTTGGCTTGATCGCTTCGTGGTCGTCATGGGTATAAGGCTTGGTGTAATTGGTCACCACTCCCTCCACGGTGCCGTTCAGGTTTTCCAGCGCCTCGCGCACTTTGACGCCGTCGGTGCTGCCGGCCTGCTTGATCGCTGCGGCCAGCAGATAGACCGAGTCATAGCCTTGCGCCGCTGACACAGGGGATGGCATGCGATCGATCTTGTAGGCTTTCTGATAGGCTTCGATGAAGGCCTTGCGTTTGGCTGTGTTGCCGTCCTGGATAAAGGTTTGCGGCATGCGCGCACCATCGCCGTTCTTGCCGGCGTTGTCGATGAAGTTCCCCATCGACAGGGTCCAACTGCCGATGATAGGCACTTTCCAGTTGAGCTTTTCCATGCCGTTGGCAATCTGCGCCAGTTCCGGGCCGATGCCGTAAGTCAGCACCACCTCGGCGCCGCCCTGCTTGGCCTTCAACAGCTGGGCCGTCATGTCGACATCTTTCAGGTTGTATTTTTCAACTGCAACCGGTTTGATGCCCTTGGCAGCCAAGGCGCGCTCCAGGTCTTCGCGGCCGAGTTGACCATAGTTGGTCGAGTCGGCCAGGATGGCGACCTTGGTGTGTTTTTGACGGATCACCGCTTCGTCGACGATCATCGCCGACTGGATCGTATCGTTGGCAGAAGTGCGGAATATATAATTATCTTTTTGATCCGGCGCCACGAACTGCTTGGTGATAATGCTGCCGGTGGCGACATTATTCATGACCGGGATCTTGGCATCCTGGTAGAAGCGCTGCGAGGCCAGGGCGACGCCGGTGTTGATGAAGCCGACCGTACCGACCACTTTTTCCTTGTTGATCAGTTCTTGCGCAACCTGGACGCCGCGTTCATTCTTGGCTTCGTCATCGCGCTCGACCAATTGTATCTGGCGCCCCAGCACGCCGCCCTTGGCGTTGATATCCGCAACCGCCAGCTTGACGCCGTCACGCATCGATACGCCCATAGGTGCGGAGCCGCCGGTAAATGGTCCTGTGACGCCAATTTTGATCGGCTCGGCAGCGCCTGCGGCCAGCGACCAGCTTATCAGTGCCGCTGCCACACATGCTTTGCTTATGGTGTTCATGTCGTCTCCTCCGTGTTTTTATATTGGTGGGCGCCGGCATTCACAGAAACCGGGCAGCCCGCTTAAGGTAAAACGTGATCCAGCGATTGCAATATATGTTATCTGATATACAGACACCCCAGCATTTCAGGCCACCCTTACAGCTTCCTGACAACTCCCGTCTTTCCGGTCTTATAGTCGTTATACGTTATACGTTTAGTACAGACATACTCATTACGTTTGGTGCAGACGAAAAAAATCCCCGGCGAACCAGGGATTTTTACGATGCTCAGTTTATTTCAACTGAGTGAGCTATGAATTAGATAGCTTGGATGTTCGAAGCTTGCTTACCCTTTGGGCCAGCAGTAACTTCGAAAGAAACACGTTGGTTCTCTTGCAGCGACTTGAAGCCGGAAGAATTGATTGCGGAGAAGTGCGCGAACAGATCTTCACCACCTTCGTCAGGAGTAATAAAACCAAAACCCTTCGAATCATTGAACCACTTTACGATACCAGTTGCCATTACATTTCCTATTTCAGTTAAGTTGGGCTGTCGCCCGTTAGATCGTTTGAAGCAAGAAAGAAATGACAGACTAATACTGCACTACTAGCTCGAATCTTAAACGATGTCGCATTATAACCGATAATTTCATTTAAAACACTCGGCACGCAAATAAAAGTTGCGCAGGGAGAAAGAGTTGCGTTTTTGATTGGTTTTTTTTCGCGTATGGCGAGACTTTCAAGCAGCGATTTCCAGCACCGATCTTACCCTATTTATCACCTCATATAAGCAAAACATATAATGAAAAGCAATTATTCTGTTTTGATAATGAGTTAAGCGTCCAAGAATGGGGTTTCGCCTTATTCGTCATGATCGGGAGATCGCATGCACCTGGCTGCAGGCGGCCCGCGCCCTGCGCTAAAACGGCGTTCCAGCTATACTCTCCGTCCTCTGCGGCAAAGGAAGCAACAATGCGATATCGTGAACTAGGACGCAGCAATCTCAAGGTCAGCCTGATTACGCTCGGCACCATGACCTGGGGCGAACAAAATACCGAAGCAGAAGCGCATGGGCAAATCGACATGGCGCTGGCGCATGGCGTCAACCTGATCGACACTGCGGAAATGTACCCGGTGCCGCCGCGCGCCGAGACCCAAGGTTCAACCGAACGCTATGTCGGCAGCTGGCTGAAAAAATCCGGCAAGCGCAACGAAGTGATGATCGCCACCAAGGCTACCGGGCCGGCACGCAAGCCGCACAACCCGCGCCACGTACGCGGCGGCGTCAATAATTTTGATCGCAAGGGCTTGACCGAGGCTTTGCACGGCAGCCTGGAACGGTTGCAGACAGATTACGTCGATCTCTACCAGTTGCATTGGCCGGACCGTAGCGTAAATAGCTTCGGCACCCAGAATTACAGTCATATTGCAGACGAAGATACGGTGCCGATTGAAGAGACGCTGACCATCCTGGCGGACTTCATCAAGGCCGGCAAGGTGCGCCACATCGGCATTTCGAACGAAACGCCGTGGGGTATGGCGCAGTTTCTCAGAGCTTCGGAAAAATTTGATTTGCCGCGCGCGGTCAGCATCCAGAATCCGTACAGCCTGCTTAACCGCACTTTTGAAATCGGCCATTCGGAATTTGCTTTCCGCGAGCAGCTCGGGTTGCTGGCTTATTCGCCGCTGGCGTTCGGCGTACTTTCGGGAAAATATCTGAACGGAGCACGGCCGGCTGACGGCCGCCTCACCTTGTTTGAACGTTTCAGCCGCTATACCAATCCGCAAGTCGACCGGGTCATCGGCGACTACGTAGCTCTGGCGCTAAAACACGGACTGGATCCGGCGCAGATGGCGCTGGCTTTCGTCAACAGCCGCGCTTTCGTGACCAGCAATATCATTGGCGCCACTACGCTAAAACAATTGCAAAGCAATCTCGACAGCATCAACCTGACGCTGAATGAAGAGATCTTGCACGAGATCGAGCTGATCCACTCGCGCCAGCCTAACCCGGCTCCTTAAGCACGGCGCCCGGCAAGTCAGCCTTCCGGGTTTAATCTTCCGGACTCACATCGGACCAGACCGGCGGCGGGCCGCCGGTGGCTATTTCGACCGGGCGGGCGGCATAACGTTTTGCCAGCACCGCACAGACCATCAATTGCATCTGATGGAACAGCATCAGGGGCAAAACGATCATGCCGACGGTATGCCCGGCAAACAAGACTTTCGCCATCGGCACGCCGCTCGCCAGGCTTTTCTTCGAGCCGCAAAACACGATCGTGATTTCGTCTTCCTTATTGAAACCCAGACGGCGGCTGGTGAAGGTAGCGATAACCAGCATCGCGAACAACAGCAAGGTCAGCACTACCATCAAACCGAGCAAGGACAGCGGCGGCAGTTGCTGCCACAAGCCCTGCACCACGGCCTCGCTGAATGCGGTGTAGACCACCAGCAGGATCGAGCCCTGGTCCACCATCTTCAGGATGATCCTGTGCTTGTCGAGCCACTTGCTGATCCAGCGGCGGGCGATCTGGCCGGCGACAAAGGGCAGCAGCAACTGCATCACGATATTCATGATGGACTCGAAGGAGCCCTTGCCTTGGCCGTGCGCCACAACCACCAGTCCGACCAGCACCGGGGTCAGGAATATGCCGAGCAGATTGGATGCGGATGCACTGCACACCGCGGCAGGCACATTGCCGCGGGCAACCGAAGTAAAGGCAATCGACGACTGCACCGTGGATGGCAAAGTGCATAAGAACAAGATGCCGAGATACAGATCGGGCGTCACCAGCGGCAGCAATGCCGGCTTGAACAGCAGCCCGAGCAATGGAAACAATACGAAGGTGGCAAGCAACACCGTCAAATGCAAGCGCCAGTGCAGCGCACCCTGCACTACCGCCTCGCGCGACAGCTTGGCGCCATGCAGGAAAAACAGCAGGCCGATAGCCAGCGTGGTAATCAGGTTGAAAGAAACCGCAACCTGGCCTTTGGCCGGCAACAGACTGGCGACAAGAACTGTGGTAACCAATAACAACGTGAAGTTGTCAGGCAAAAAACGTGGGCGAACCATGATAGAAGGAACGTGCGCTAAAGTTGAAAAGGGTATCCCGGTCACCGTCAGCCGTCTCAGCGATCAGGAAAACGCCGAGACTGTCCAAATATGGACGGGATCAATAGACGGGATAACAAGCTTCATTTTACGCACTAAAACCCAGGCATCGAAGAATAGTCGGGTTATGTCTCGAAAACGATGGGATTTCACCACAGCCAGAACATCAGCAGCCAGGCAAAATTGACCAGCGCCAAACCGGCAATCACCGGCGTCATGCTCACTAGACGGCGTGCAGACGATGTCGTATAGCAGCCGGTCACGCGCCAGGCCAGCCAGACGCTCCATAAACTTGTGGCGATCAGAAGGATGGCGCGCAAGTCGTTAGCCCAGAATATCGGCAAATGCTCGCCGCGCAACAAACTGACGGTGGTAGCCGACAAGCCGACGAACACGCCGCATCCGGCCAGGGGAATCGTGGCTTGCACCAGATGATTGAAACGCTTGCGATCCCAGTCGCCGAGCGCACGGCTGCCAAGTGCGAACAACAGCGTCAGCGCGCTACCCAGCACCAGGCCGGTGGTGAGGATATAGGCGATCACCAGGCTGCCGTCGAGCCAGCTGAAGACATCGTTCTGCGCCGGATAATTGGTAAACACCCACCACGGCGCGTGCGTATCGAAAGGCCACATGATGTCGCGGTCGATCAGCCAGGTAGCGATAGCTTGCTTGACCTGCACAAACCAGGGACTGGCCGACCAGTGGAAAGCGCCAATCGCAATTCCCATCAACCCGTACAAGGCCAAGGCGCTTTCCCACAGATTGTTGTGCTGCGCGCCGTGCTCGACGATTTCTTCGGTCGGCGCGCGCCAGGTCAATGCAATCGCATCGCGATGACCGCTGCAGCGGCCGCACATATGGCAATCGGCAGCGCCTTTCATGGCCCGCAACGGCAGCAGCGGCGCGCAATTGACAGGAATCACCGTGCGGCCCTGCGTGTGGCTGTGCGTGCCGTACGAAGCGCGCCAGGCGGTTTCATTGACTTTGTAATGGAACGGCGCCAGTTTCGCCAGCAAGCCGAACACACCATTCACAGGACACAGGTATTTGCACCAGACGCGTTTGTCGCGTCCATACAGATAACCGACGATGATGGCGCCGGCTGTAGATCCGCCCAGCACCAGCAATACGGCTTTAGGATATTGATAGACGCTCACCATCTGGCCGTAGATGGTGGTCAGCGCAAACGCCACGAACGGCCAGCCGCCCCAGCGCATCCAGTGCGGAATGGCTTTGCCGCGGCCGTGGCGGCTGGCGAACTCGGTCAACGCACCTTCAGGACACAGCACGCCGCACCAGACGCGGCCCATCAACACCATGCTGATCAGCACGAACGGCCACCAGACGCCCCAGAATGCAAACTGGGCGATCAATGTCAGATTCGACCAGATGTGCGCTGTCTCGTCCGGCAACGGTAAAAAGATCGGCACCAGGATCAGCAAGCCATACACCAGCACAATCCCCCACTGCACCCAGCGAATCAGTTGCGCATGGTCCCGCATCCAGTCGGCCACGCGGGAAAGTCTTGTTTGAGGCGTTGCACAAGTATTCATTAGATTATTTAGCTGGGGTTGCCTGCGGCCTGGCTCGCTTGAGGAATAACAAAACGCACACCCAATATGCCACATACACCAGCAAGCTCATCAGCGCCGGTTGCGCGCGATAGCCGGTCAATGTGGAAACCAGGTTGCCAAAGGAAGTCGTGTCGTCAAGCAAGTGCGAACTATCCCATATCGGATCGATCAGCGTCGGAATAATATCGAGCGACATCAATCGCTCGATACCGGTCAGCAGCAAACCCGCGGCGAGGAACAGCAAGATAATTTCAGTGACTTGGAAGAAGCGGCGCCAGGAAAAAATTTTACCACCGAGCTGCAACAGATAGAAAGTCAGGAACGCCAGCGCAAAACCAAGCGCTGCGGCCAGCATCATCGCTCCCGTGCTGTCGCCGTGCTGCGCCAGGCCCAGGCCGTAAAGAAATATCACGGTTTCGCTGCCCTCGCGCGCAATCGCCAATGCCGCCAGCGCAAATACGCCCCACCAGTTGGCGTTTTGCAGATTTGCGCTGAGCGAGGTTTCCATTTCGCGCTTGAGTGTGCGGCCATGCTTGCGCATCCAGAACACCATCTGCACAATCAGTATCGCCGCCAATATCACCATGACGATCTGAAAGTAATCCTGGGCATCGCCGGACAGCAGCTCGCTGAAACCCAGCAACGCCCCACCCAGGCCGATCGCTCCCAAAATACCGACGCCGACACCGCTCCACAGATAAGGCAGACCGTGGCGCGCAGCCTCGCCGCCATTTTTCAGCCACGCATGCAAAATACCGACTACCAGCAACGCCTCGACGCTCTCGCGCCAGACGATGAACAATATCTGACCCATCACCCATCTCCAGTCAATTGCGGGGAAAGCATCGCGTCACGCCATGGCGACTCTTCAACCCTGCCCCGCAACAAAAAACGACTGCCTCTACATTACTGCACAGCTATATATAGAGACATTTACTTGGCAACAATCACACCCTGCGCCTGCGTATGAAAATCATCGAAAAACTTGTATTCGCCCGGCTGCAGCGGTGCAATCACCACGAAAGATTGCGCGCCTGGCGCCAGCACCTTTTCCTTGCGCAGCTGAACGCTTTCAAATTCGGCCGCGGACTGGCCGAGATTGTGAATTTCGATTTTTATTTTTTGGCCGGCAGGAACCGCTATCCGCGCCGGATTCAAAACGCCATCCTTCATTTCCAGCCTGAAGGTCGGCAAGTCAGCGGCCGCCGAAATCGCCGCCACCGCCAACAGGCTGATACCGAATAAACCACGCACCTTGCCTGACACCATAGCCATACTCTCCGATAAGAATTTCATGGGGCGCATTTCTGCTGAATTAATATCCGCCTTTTTTACCGACGCCAGCGAAAGTGAATTCGTTGACCACCGTGAACGGCTTGAACCAGGCGCCGACACCGGTTTCCTTATCCACATGGCGGCCAAAATGCGCACCCGCATTAGCTGACGGCGGGGAAATAATCATCTTCAATGTATATTTACCCGGCCCCGCCAGTTTGACGTTATCGCCATAGTGCGGACCGTCGCTAGCCACCATCGGCATCATGTCGCCTTTGATTACCTGGGTTGAACCGGCTTTGGTGAATTCGTAAGAGATGACCAGGTTCGGCATCCAGTCACCTTCGGCAAAACCGTTTGGATTGTTCTTCACTGCACGAATATCCGCCTCGACATGAATGTCCGACAGCTCCGCCTTGCGCATCATGCCTTCCGGCTCCATTTTGATCGGCTGCAAATAAACAGCTGCAATCTCCAGACCGTTCATGATTTGCTGCTTGCCGATCGGATATTCAGCCGCTGAAGCAGCACCCGCAAGACCAAACGAAACAAGCACAGCCGCCGTCAACAATTTCATATTCATGTCATCAACCTTTCTCAATCTATAAACCACAAATGATAATGATTATTGTTTAATTATATCATCCGATGAAATCTGCGGCGACCCGGTACGAGAAGTGAGAAAGATTAAAACAGCGAGCGCAAAATTAGAGCGAAATTAGAAATAAGGCTTCCCAATGTGCAATGTCTGTGGCATAGTAACGGACTTGGTTGAGTGCAAGCAGAAAAAGTGTTTTACCTCTGTAAGCGAGAGGAAATATTAAGTTTTTAGATATTTCCCTCTTCCAAAATTAACAAAGCTAATATATAATTTTGTTTTTCGCGGCTGTAGCTCAGCTGGATAGAGTACTTGGCTACGAACCAAGGGGTCGTGGGTTCGATTCCTGCCAGCCGCACCAGTATTACGAGGGGTTGCAAGAGAAATCTTGCAACCCCTTTCTGGTTTACATCACCCTACTACAGCCAGATTACAGCCATCATTGCTAACTGACTGTACCCATTGCGCCAAATGATCGGCTGACAAGTGCGCGTAGCGCTGCACCATCTCCATCGTCTCCCATCCTCCCAATTCTTTTAATACATGCAGCGGCGTCCCACGCTGAACCTGCCGACATGTCCAGGTATGTCGCAAGTCATGCCAACGAAAATCGCTAATAGCCACTTTTTTCAGCGCATTTTTCCAGGCTAACGTGCCGGTTTGATGTACTGGCCTGCCGCGATATACAAAAATGGAATCGATGAATTCCTTTGCTGCAGCCAGCCTTTATTCACGTCCTGGCGCATCGGATAGGCCGGTGTCGGACGTGGCGGCAAAGAATGAATTTTCAACACCAAGGGCGTGACCCGCGACGACGTGCTGGCCGCCCATCGCGCACTGCCTCAACTGATGGGAATCATGCCCAGCAATGCCGGCGGCTTCGGGGCTGTAGAACCGGCCGCGCGGGTGTTTGCGCGTAACGAGCTGGTGCCGCTACAAACGCAATTCCTGGCGCTCAACGATTGGCTTGGGCAGGAGGTGGTGCGCTTTAACAAATATGAATTGATAACAGGCGAGGAGAAAAAACAATGAGCGATGTTGCGGATCGCGCTGAGCGGCGCAATGATTTCGACAAAGAGCAAGCGGCATTTCACCGTGCGGGGCGTTAAGTCAATTTTAATCTTCGCTCTTGAAATCGTCGGGGTTGTCTTTGGTTGCGGTGGTAAGCGCGCCCTGCCCTTCATAAGGGATGCTGTTATTTGCGGTGAATCTCAAAATTTTTTTGAGCAATTTTACGCGTTGACGGGACAAAATCGTACCGCGTAAGGGATCGGCAGCATCAGATCGTCAAAACGCCCACAATTCGCTGATGCGACAAAACCTGAGTGTGAGCCTTGGAAGCACAGTGTTGCAAAAACGCGCGGGGATCGGACACCGATGTATTTCCCCGCGCGTAACGATGCTATTTTCTCAATGCAATGCGATCCTGCTCTTGGGCATCGTCGTTATGAACCACCTCAAGTGTCGGACTTCCCGACAGGTGAGCAGTGCTTTTTTGAAGCATGGCAAGTGCCGGTACGGCCAGTGAACTCCATTTTTGATTTTGCCCGCCATTAGATGGCCAAATCAGAATGGGATTCCCAGGGCTGGCGTTACCGCCGGAATTATCAAGCACCATGGTCGGATATTCCACGTTTGAAATGCGTGGAGGATTGCCAACCCAGTTCCACAGCTGGCTTGTCCGCCCCAGAACCAAGTCGGCAATGATGACCTGTCCCTGCTGGCCAGTATATCCCTGGACATCGAGGCACTTGCTTGGATCAGCCGCCAGCGTGATATAGCCGCTATTCGGATCCATAATCCATTGAGACAACTTCCCTCCAACGCCAGAGAGGGTTTGCAAAGTGACGAGTGAACCCGCCGCTGTGCTCGTGGCGCCGATGCATAGACCTGTGTTTTGCAAACTTTGAATCACATATGCAGTCATGTGTATCTCCCAATTGTTGTGCGAACATCAATGAATACCCAGTTTTGTGTAGCCATTTTGTTTATCGCTTTTATCAAAAATCAGATGCCAGCGCTAAGTTAGTTGCCCACACTCAATCAAAGTTACTCGGGCCGGCGTCCCATTAATAGCTGCTATATTTGATAGCTGCTATATTTGATAGCTGCTATATTTGATAGCTGCCATGAGTCGTCCTTCTTGAACTGCTCGCGCCATGCAAAAACTTGATGGGCATCGACATCATGCTGGCGAACGATGCGCGCGACGGCAGCGTCAGAGGTTGATGATTGTTCAACAACGGCGCGTTTGAATGCGACCGAGTGTTGCCGATAAATGCCGCGCTTTGGAGTGACTGACTGAATAATTGCTATTGATTGGCCTTGTTTTGCAATTTGCGAGGTGCGCAAGGCATTGATTTATATGAACTCCCTGTTTGCCGGCGCTCCTACGAACCAAGGGGTCGTGAATTCGATTCCTGTCAGCCAAAGCCGGAAAACCGAAGCAGCATCCGCATGGCGCACAGCATTCCCGACTCGCCTTCCTTTAAAAAGTAACACGCAACAAAAAAAAACCGGTGATCCTCATCACCGGTTCGGTTCGCTTCGCTATGCCATACAAGCTGGCGTGTCTGATTTTTTCGGATATCAAATATCAAAGGCGCATCACCGACGCTGCGGATAAATATCGCGGCCAGCCCTGTCGATTTGCTGGCGCAGAGCGCGCCGGTCGTCCGGCGACATCCTGCCACGTCCGCCATCATTAGGCTCAGACCCACGCCCGCGATTTTGCCATTGCTGATCCGGCGCCTGGCCGCGCTGCGGCTCATACTGCGACGGCGGCGGCGCGCGGCGCTCTCCGCGCTCATCAGGCGCCCGGTCGGAACGTGCAGAGGCGCTCATCATTGCCGACAGCAACAACAAACAGACACTGATTTTCCGAAACATCATCATATGGACTTCTTCTGTGAATACTGGATAACGGTTAAGATTTAATCGCCACAAATTGAGTGTAAGCTCCTCTATTAATTGGCATAAGACGTTTTTAGTAAAGTGTGTAACACTTTGTAATCCATGAGCATTTACTGTACTTTCGATGCGCACTCTGACGTTACCATATGACCATGAATACGATCAACACCCAAAATCAAGCAAGCGCAGCCCACCAACATAAAATCCTGGTGGTCGATGACGACATTCGATTGCGCGATCTGCTGCGACGCTACCTGACGGAGCAAGGCTTCCAGGTGGTCACGGCAGAGAACGCCCAGGCGATGAACAAGTTGTGGATACGCGAACGTTATGACCTGCTGGTGCTTGACCTGATGCTGCCGGGCGAAGATGGCCTGGCGATCTGCCGCCGTTTGCGCGGCGCCGGCGACCAGACGCCGATCATCATGCTGACCGCCAAAGGCGAAGATGTAGATCGCATCGTCGGACTGGAAATGGGCGCCGACGATTACCTGCCGAAACCGTTCAACCCACGTGAACTGGTGGCGCGCATCGGCGCAGTGCTGCGACGCAAAGGCCCCGATGAATTGCCGGGCGCACCGTCGGAGACCCCGCAATCTTTCGAGTTCGGCGAATTCATACTGGACCTCGGCACGCGCACATTGAAAAAAAATGGCGAGTCGATTCCGCTCACCACCGGCGAATTCTCGGTGCTCAAGGTATTTGCGCGGCACGCACGGCAACCGCTGTCCCGCGAAAAATTGATGGAGCTGGCGCGCGGCCGCGAGTATGAAGTATTCGACCGCAGCCTGGACGTTCAGATTTCGCGCCTGCGCAAGCTGATCGAGCCCGATCCGGCCAGCCCGCTCTACATACAGACAGTATGGGGACTCGGCTACGTATTCATTCCTGAAGGCCAGCCGCGTTGATGTCGGTTTGCTCGAAATTTCCACCTGGCAACAACTGTATCAAGCGGCCACATGGTAACGACTAACCGGCTGGCCTGGCTGAAAAGCGGTCTGCTGTGGCGGACCTTTTTCATGCTCGCCTTTCTGATTACGGTCAGCATGGCGACGTGGGTCGCCAGCTTCAGGATTGTCGAACGGGGTCCGCGCGCGCAACAAATCGCAGCGCAGATCATTTCCATCGTCACCATTACCCGCGCCGCCCTCACCCATTCCGCGCCGGACTTGCGCAGCGAGCTATTGTTCGACCTGGCCAGCAATGAAGGCATCCGCATCTACCCGCTGGAAGACAGCGACAAGATCGATCCGCCGCCCGATAACGCGTTGATGCCAGACCTCGAAAGAGAAGTCCGGGCTCGCCTCGGTAACCAGACCCGGTTTTCATCCAAGGTCAATGATATCGATGGCTTCTGGATCAGCTTCAAGATCGATAGCGACGAATACTGGCTGATGCTCGACAGCGAGCGGCTTGAACGCACTTCCGGCATTCAATGGCTGCAATGGGCCAGCGTCGCACTGTTGCTGTCGCTGTTGGGCGCCATGTTTATTTCGACCCTGATTAACCAGCCGCTATCGCGCCTTACCGCGGCCACGCGCGCGGTGGCCAAAGGCATACGGCCCGAACCGTTGCCGGAAACCGGGCCGACCGAAATTGAAGAAGCCAATCGCAGCTTTAACCAGATGGTCAACGATTTGCAGCGCATCGAATCGGATCGCGCGATCATCCTGGCCGGCATTTCGCACGATTTACGGACGCCGCTGGCGCGTATGCTGCTGGAAGTGGAAATGGCAAATTTATCCGATGACGCGCGCACCGGCATGCAATCCGACCTGGCGCAGATGGATGGCATCATCGGTCAGTTCCTCGACTACGCGAAGCCGACCGATACCAGCAATTTCGAGAAAATCAACCTCAGCGAGCTGATCGATAACGTGGTGCAAACCGCGACGCGCCAAACCGATATCAAGATTCAAACCAACATCACGCCCAATGTGCATATATCCGGCAACGAAACCGAACTCAGGCGTGTATTGGATAATCTGCTGGAAAATTCTCGCCGCTATGGAAAAAAGGAAGGCGACGACTGCGTCGAGATCGACATCAGCTGCCATATCCGCCAGGACAAAGTCATCGTGAATATTGCCGATCACGGCGATGGCGTGCCGGATAGCGAGATCGACCGCCTGCTGCGGCCGTTCACCCGGCTCGATGTCGCGCGCGGACAAGCCAACGGTTCAGGGCTGGGCCTTGCGATCGTCAGCCGGATTGTCAAGCAACACGGCGGCAAGTTGCGCGTCAACAACCGCGATGGCGGCGGCCTGGCGACCCAGATCGAACTGCAGCTGAAAACCTAAGGGAATTTTCGCAGGGTGGGCACATAATGCCCGCCCTGCGGGACTTGATTACAGCGGAAACAGCAAAGCCACAGCCTCCGCTGCGATTCCTTCTTCCCGGCCCAGATAACCCAGTTTTTCATTGGTTTTAGCCTTCACATTGACCTGATTGACGGCAATCCCGCAATCGGCGGCAATCTGCGCCGCCATCAATGGAATATGCGGCGCCATTTTCGGCGCTTGCGCAATGATGGTGGAATCTATATTGCCGACAGCGTAACCGGCCGCACCGATCAGCCTGACCGCTTCGCGCAGCAATTTCCGTGAATCGGCGCCGGCAAACTGCGCATCGGTATCGGAGAAATGGCGGCCGATATCGCCCAAGGCTGCCGCGCCAAACAGGGCGTCGATAATCGCATGCAGCAGCACGTCGGCGTCGGAATGCCCCAGCAAGCCGGTTTTATGCGGAATCGTCACACCGCCGATGATCAATGGCCGGCCGGCCTGCAAGGCGTGGCAATCGTAGCCCTGGCCGATGCGAAACCCGGGATGGCTCATACGTGCTCCTTTGAATACAGTGCAATTGACTTCACGATTCTTCCTTTAAAAACATCTCCGCCAATGCCACATCGTGTGGCAGGGTCACTTTAAAATTGCGCGGGCTGCCTTCGACCAGGCGCGGCTGCAGGCCTAGCAATTCAACCGCACCGGCTTCATCGGTAACGGCTTCGGCCAAGGCCAATGCCCGCATTAATGCACGCAACAGCAGGCTGTAGCGAAACATTTGCGGAGTCTGAGCTGCCCACAATGCGGTGCGCTCCACAGTTTGCTCCACGCGCGTTTCCTGATCGCTGCGCTTCAGGGTATCGACCACCGGCAGCGCCAGCAAACCGCCCACCGGGTCATCTTGCAGCGTCTCAATCAAATGTTCTATCAAGCCGCCAGTCAGGCCGGGCCGGGCGGCGTCATGCACCAGCACCCAGTCGTCATCGCCAACCAGGGGCCGGATCGCCTGCAAACCGTTCAATACCGACTCCCGACGGCTGGCGCCGCCGTTAAACAGCACGCTGACCCTTCCCTGCAAATGCGGTGCGGCCGCCATCAGTTCGCCTATATAGCCGTCATCGGCGCTGACCACTACAAAAACATGGCTGATCACGCTGGCCGCGGCAAAGGTCGTCAAGACATGCGTCAGCATCGGCCGGCCGGCCAGGGGCATATACTGTTTGGGAATATCCGCGCCAAGGCGGGCGCCGATGCCGGCAGCAGGAATCAGGGCAAAATAGCGTGAGGAATTCATGCGCAATGGGCTCGCTGGAAATTCTGAGAAAATGTCATGAATGCATAGCAAAAATGGCGGTGAAAAAAATGGCTGCGTGCCTGAGACGATATTAGCTGAAGCATGTCCTGAGCCGTAAGAATCGGCATTGATGCCCGTGGTTTATAATGCGGCTCTGAATTTTAACTGTCAAATCAGGCGTATTGCGGCTTTTTTTGACCATGCCCGTGCTTGCACTATCGTTTGTGCCGCCGTATGTCACGCCGTATGTTATTCGCATGTTATTTTCAACAGGCCCTAATGTCCTTTGATCTAGAAAAATTGCTGCCCAGGCCGGCTGCCCGTTTTGTGCTGCCGGCTTTGCACGGCTCGGCCGATGCTTACGCATTGGCGCAGGCTGCGCTGGCGCTCAAATTGCAACAACGGATGCTGGTGGTAGTGGTGGCCGACGCCACCGATGGCCAGCGGCTGCGCGCGGAAATCCCCTGGTTCCAAACCGCTGGCGATGAGCCCAACGGCCTGCGCTGCCATTTGCTGCCGGACTGGGAAACCCTGCCCTACGATGCCTTCTCGCCGCACCAGGACCTGGTATCGGAGCGGCTGGCGACCTTGTATGAGGTACAGAGCGGTCAATGCGACGTGCTGCTGGTGCCCGCCACCACTGCCTTGGTCAGAATGGCGCCGCCGTCCTTCCTGGCGGGTTACACCTTCTTTTTCAAGCAGGGCGAGACGCTGGATGAAGCGCGCCTGAAATCGCAGCTGACGCTGGCAGGTTACAGCCATGTCAACCAGGTCATGTCGCCCGGCGAATATTCGGTGCGCGGCGGCTTGATCGATATTTTCCCGATGGGCTCGGTGTTGCCGTACCGGCTGGATTTGTTCGGCGACGCCATCGAAACCATACGCACCTTCGACGCCGATACCCAGCGCTCACTATATCCGGTCAAGGAAGTACGCTTGCTGCCGGGCCGCGAATTTCCGATGGACGAGGCGGCGCGCTCGGCTTTCCGTAGCCGCTGGCGTGAGGTATTCGAAGGCGACCCGTCGCGTTCGGCGATATACAAGGACATCGGCAACGGCATCGCCTCGGCCGGCATCGAATATTACCTGCCGCTGTTTTTTGAAGCCACGGCGACCTTGTTCGACTATCTCCCCGCCACTGCGACGTTTGCCCTGGTCGGCGATATCGACGGCGCCATCCAGCGCTTCTGGAGCGATACCCAGTCACGCTACAAATTCCTGAAGTCGGATCGCGAGCGCCCCTTGCTGGCGCCGGAAGCCTTGTTCTTGACCGACGAGATTTTTTTCAGCCTGGCCAAAGCGTATGGCCGCTGGGTGATTCAGCACAGCGACGCCGCCTCCGAGTTGTCGGCGCCGATTCCCAATATCGCGGTCAATCGGCGTATCGACGACCCCTTGACCAATCTGCGCGCCTATCTGCTGCAAAGCGAGCGGCGGGTGATGATCTGCGCCGAATCGAATGGCCGCCGCGAAACCTTGCAGCAGTATTTCAACGAATACGATTTACCGTTGGCGCTGTGCGACGGCTATGCCGACTTCGCCACCTCCACCAAGAAACTGATGCTGGGCGTGGCGCCCTTGCACGCCGGCTTTGAGCTGCCGCAGTTCATCTTCATCACGGAAACCGAACTGTACGCCGGCTCCGGCCGCCGCATCGGCAAAAAGAAGCAGGAAGGCGCGACCCAGGTCGAGTCGATGGTGCGCGACCTGTCGGAACTCAAGATCGGCGATCCGGTGGTGCATATCAACCACGGCATCGGCCGTTACATGGGCTTGCTCAGCATGGATCTGGGCGAAGGCGAAACCGAATTCCTGCATCTGGAATACGCCAAGGATACCAAGTTATACGTGCCGGTATCGCAGCTGCATGTGATTTCACGCTACTCCGGCGCCTCGCCTGAAGATGCGCCGCTGCATGCGCTCGGTTCCGGGCAATGGGAAAAGGCCAAGCGCAAAGCTGCGCAACAGGTACGCGATACTGCTGCAGAGTTATTGAATTTGTATGCGCGGCGCGCTTTGCGCCAGGGCCATGCATTCGAATATTCGGCACATGATTACGAGGCTTTCTCTGAAAGTTTCGGCTTTGAAGAAACGGTCGATCAGGCCGCGGCGATCAACGCCGTGATCCAGGACATGACCAGCGGCAAGCCGATGGACCGGCTGATTTGCGGCGATGTCGGCTTCGGCAAGACCGAGGTCGCATTGCGCGCGGCGTTTGTCGCCGTGCTCGGCGGCAAACAAGTTGCGATCCTGGCGCCGACTACCTTGCTGGCAGAACAGCACGCGCAAACCTTTGCCGACCGTTTTGCCGACTGGCCGGTAAAAATCGCCGAACTGTCGCGCTTCCGCTCCGGCAAGGAAGTCGCGCAAGCGATCAAAGGCATGGCCGACGGCACGCTGGATATCGTGATCGGCACCCACAAATTATTATCCGATGACATCAAGTTCTCGCGCCTCGGGCTGGTGATCATCGATGAAGAACACCGGTTTGGCGTGCGCCAGAAAGAAGCGCTCAAGGCGTTGCGGGCGGAAGTCGACGTCCTGACGCTGACCGCCACGCCTATCCCGCGTACGCTGGGGATGGCATTGGAAGGCTTGCGTGAATTTTCGATCATCGCCACCGCGCCGCAAAAGCGCCTGGCCATCAAGACTTTCGTGCGCAGCGAAGGCGAATCGACCATCCGCGAAGCCTGTTTGCGCGAATTGAAACGCGGCGGCCAGGTCTACTTCCTGCATAACGAAGTCGACACCATCCAGAACCGCAAGGCGATGCTGGAAGCGCTGTTGCCGGAGGCGCGGATTGCCATCGCCCACGGCCAGATGCACGAACGCGACCTGGAAAAAGTGATGCGCGACTTCGTTGCCCAGCGCTTCAACATCCTGTTGTGCACCACCATTATCGAAACCGGCATCGATGTTCCAACCGCCAACACCATCATCATGCATCGCGCCGACAAGTTTGGCCTGGCGCAGCTGCATCAGTTGCGCGGCCGGGTCGGCCGCTCGCATCACCAGGCTTACGCCTACCTGCTGGTGCATGACGTCCAGGGTTTGACCAAACTGGCGCAGCGCCGGCTGGATGCGATCCAGCAAATGGAAGAGCTGGGCAGCGGTTTCTACCTGGCCATGCACGATCTCGAAATCCGCGGCGCCGGCGAGGTGCTGGGCGAAAACCAATCTGGAGAAATGCAAGAGATCGGCTTCCAGCTGTATTCCGACATGCTCAACGAAGCCGTGCGCTCATTGAAGAATGGCAAGGAGCCGGATCTGGCGGCGCCGCTGTCGACCACCACCGAAATCAATCTGCATGTGCCGGCCTTGCTGCCCAACGATTATTGCGGCGATGTGCACGAACGCTTATCGATCTACAAGCGGCTGGCCAATTGCAACGCGCAAGACAAGATCGACGACCTGCAGGAGGAATTGATCGATCGCTTCGGCAAGCTGCCGGATCCGGCGAAAGCCTTGATCGAAACCCATCGCCTGCGGATTGCCGCGAAGTCGATAGGCATCGTCAAGATCGACGCCCATACCGACTCCGCCCTGCTGCAGTTCTTGCCGAATCCGCCGATCGACGCGATGCGCATCATCGAACTGATTCAAAAAAACCGCCATATCAAGCTCAACGGCCAGGACAAATTGCGGATTACCGTCAACATGCCCGACCTGGCGGCGCGCCTGACGCAGGTCAAGGCCACCATCAAGGCCCTGGCGGGGTGAGCAAGGCAAGCAAGGTGAATAAGATAAAATCGGCCGGCATCGCTACTCAATTATTAAATTATTTAAATTTTCGTAAAGCCATACAGACACATGAATCTCATCTTGCAAAGCCTGAGTGCAGAACGCAACGCCATTGACCGCATCGCCAACCTGGCTGGCGTTGCCGCTGTAGATATAAGCAGCGGTGGCCGCCATGCATGGCGTTGCGACAATGTCGCGTATTCCGGAAGCCTGAAGACGCTGATCGACGCTGCGTGCTACGGCGCCGGGATCGACTGCGCCTGGCTGCCGTCAGCGCCGGAACCGGGCGCAAAACTGGGGGATTTCAAGCTGCTGGTCATGGACATGGACTCGACCTTGATCACCATCGAATGCATCGATGAAATCGCCGACATGCAAGGCTTGAAGCCGCAAGTCTCGACGATTACCGAAGCGGCGATGCGTGGCGAAATCGAGTTCAATGAGAGCCTGACCCGGCGCGTGGCCTTGCTCAACGGCCTGGATGCTTCGGCATTGCAACGGGTGTTTGACGAGCGGCTGCAATTATCGCCGGGAGCGGAAAACATGCTGGCGGCAGTCAAGGCTGCCGGCATCAAGACCTTGCTGGTATCCGGCGGTTTCACCTTCTTTACCGATCGCATGAAAGCCGCCCTGGGACTCGATTACGCCCATTCCAACGTACTTGAAATCGTCGACGGCAAACTGACCGGCAAAGTAGTCGGCGGCATCGTCAACGCCGAGGTAAAGAAACTGACCGTCGAGCGCGTCTGCGCCGACTTGAATATCGCCCCAAGCCAGGCAATCGTCATGGGCGACGGCGCCAACGACCTGAACATGATGAGAATTGCAGGCCTGTCGGTAGCCTTCCGCGCCAAGCCGGTGGTGCGGGCGCAAGCCGGCGTGGCCTTGAATTTTGTCGGTTTGGATGGCATCTTGCCTATATTGGCGTAATTTCCGTTGAAATAAGCGCCTTCCCCCTTAACAAAATGCAAAGGACGGCCATGGCACAAGAATTGGTTTTCGATAGCAAATTGCACTCCGAGAAGAATCTTGCCTGGTGGCTTTATCTTTTTCACGCCGCCAGCCTGGTATTTTCCCTGGGGGCATTTTCCTGGATCCCTCTGATCATCAATTATGTCAAACGCCAGGATGCGGCAGACACCTTTGTGTACAGCCATCACAATTGGCAAATTCGTTCATTCTGGTGGTATCTGCTGTGGATGTTCGTCGGCGGCGCCCTGTTCCTGACGGTGATCGGCATCCCGTTGGCTTTCGCTGTGTGGGGTATTGCATGGCTATGGAAAGGCTATCGCCTGATCAAGGGCCTGGTTGATTTGAATGACAATAAGGCGATGCCGGCTTGACTTCAGCTATCGCGGCATTAACAGCGCTGCATGCGTCGGCTGACGCCGGCAGTGCTGTCAGAATCATGTCTGACAATGACATTCCTGCCATCATGCGCATTCAGGCGGCATGTTATCCATCGCCCATGCAAGAGTCGGAAGCCGTATTCCGCGCCCGCCTCGCCCTGACGCCGGCCACTTGCTGGGTATGGTCGCCGCCGGGACAAAACCCGGCGGCGTATTTATTCAGTTATCCGTCAAACAAAGATGTCATCACCGCGCTGGACCAGCCTTTCAAGATCGCAACAACGCCGGATTGCTTGTACTTGCATGACCTGGCCGTAGCGCCAAACGCACGGGGCCGGCAAGCGGGTAATGTTTTGGTGGCGGCTGCGCTGGAACACGCGCGCGCCAGCGGTTTGCATTGGAGTGCGCTGGTATCGGTGCAACAGTCGCACATATTTTGGGGCGCGCTGGGCTACACAGCCGTGGAAGTAGCGCACTCTCCGGCCAAGGAAAATCTCGCCAGCTATCAAGTATCGGCTGGCCAGCCAAGTGCCATCTATATGCTGCAATACCTGACCTGACGCATGTCCAGTTCCTCGCAAGATCAATTCAAATACACCACTATCGCGCATAGCGACCATCGCTATTGCTGCCCTCTTTCGCCTGCTAAAGCCAGCACGCTAATAGCTGCGTTGCAGCTGGCACCGGATGCCTTGGTGCTGGATGCTGGATGCGGTAAAGCCGCGCTGCTGCGTGATCTGTTGCAGTCGACGCCGGCGTCGGTTCGTGGCATCGGCGTCGACATCAATTCACGGTTCCTTGCCGAAGCAGCAAATGAATGGGCTAGTAGTAATCCGGGCGATGACCGCCTGACCCTTGTCGAAAGCCTGATAGTGCAGCACCCACTGCCGGCAACCGGTTACGATGCCATTCTTTGCATTGGGTCGAGCCACGCATTTGGCGGCTTTGATCGCTCTCTCGCTATCAGCAAGCAATGGCTCAAACCCGGTGGCTTACTTCTCATTGGCGAAAGCTATTGGAAACTATCCCCTTCGGAGCAATATCTCGCCATGCTCGGCGCGACACGCGACGAACTCACCAGTCACGAACAGAACGCGAGCCGTGCGCTGACACATGGCTACAAGCTACTGACATCAACGGTGAGCAGTGACGATGAATGGGATCAATATGAAGGCATGTACTACCAGGCAATGATGCGCCATGTAGCAACGCACCCTGAGGACCCGGATGCCACAGGCTTCAGCGAGCGAGCCCAGCGCTGGTATGACAGCTATCTGGCGTCAGGCAAGGCTATGCTCGGATTTGGCTACTACTTGCTTGAAAAAAGCTGAAGGACTCATAGGGTGGGCGCATCGTGCCACCCTATGGCGCTGATCCATAAATAGAAAATGCCGACCTAAAGCTAAAGGGTCGGCATTTCTATTTGATCGTGGCCATTGCCACATGCGATCCAGACTCTACATCTACATGGCAGCGAACGCTTGCTCGATATCGGCAATCAAATCCTGCGGATCTTCCAGGCCGATATTGAAGCGTACCAATACGCCCTGATCCTGCCAGTTTTTCCGCATGCTCTGAATCCGGTAAGGAACACAGAGACTGTTTGCACCACCCCAGCTATAGCCGATCTTGAATAATTTCAAGCTGTCGACGAAGCGGTCGGTCTGCTCTTCGCTATAACCGGCGTCGAACAGCACCGAGAACAAACCACCTGCTCCGCTAAAGTCACGCTTCCAGATTTCATGCCCCGGGCAATCCGCAAAAGCCGGATGCAACACCTTGCTGATCTGCGGCTGCTGCTGCAGCCAGGCGGCGACTGTACGTGCCGCTGCATCATGCGCTTCGAAGCGCAACTTCATGGTTGGCAGGCTGCGCAACACAAGATAGGCGTCGTCCATGCCGACCCCGAAACCCAGCCGCATGTGCGCAGTCTGCAGGCGCTGATTCAAAGCGGGATCTCTGGTGAGCACGGCGCCCATCAGCACATCCGATCCGCCCGACTGGTACTTGGTCAGCGCTTGCATCACGATATCGATGCCAAGATCGAACGCACGCAAAGCCAGCCCGGCAGACCAGGTGTTGTCGATCGCCACCAGCGCGCCCTTGGCATGTGCTGCGGCGCAAATAGCAGGAAGATCCGGCACTTCCATCGATACCGAGCCCGGCGCTTCGGTCCAGATCAAGCGTGTATTCGGCTGTATCAGATCGGCAATGCCGGCGCCGATCAAAGGATCGTAATAACGGGCTGTAATGCCGAAATCCCTGGCCAGCCAGTTGTTGAGTTCACGATTCGGGTTATATACGTTGTCTGGCAACAGCACATCGTCACCGCTCTTCAGCAAGGCCAGATCAACCATGGTGATCGCCGCCAGGCCACTCGGCGCGAGCAGGCAATGCCGGCCGCCTTCGATTTCAGCCAGGCGCGCTTCCAACGTGAATGAGGTTGGCGTGCCGTGCAGGCCGTAGGTATAACTGCTCTTTTCCTGCCAGTCGCGGGCCCGCATCGCCGCGACATTCTTGAACAGCACCGTGGAAGCGTGATGAATCGCCACCGGAAAAGCGTCAAAACCTGGCGGCGCGCAATATTCGCTGTGCATCAATGCGGTTTGAGGGGTCTTTTTTGGCATGTTCAATAGTAAGCAGAATTTATTTAACGGGTTTAGCAGTCAGGACGGTCAGCACGAAGGGTTTGGTCACCGCATCGTCCATGGTGGACCAGGTGCCGCTGAAAGTATTGTCGACCAGTTTTCCGGCCCACTCGCCGGAGACATCTTTGCCATTGATGGATTCTTCCATGATGACATCGGTGTTTTCCGATTCGCCGGCCAGCAGGATTTTAGTGGATTGGCCGGCAATCGTATAAGTACCTTGTATGCCTTCGGTCGGATCCGGCTTCAATTGCAAATGCATTTCGATCTGCGCGTCGCCCAGCTTGCCGCGCAAGGTCAAGGGCTTGGCGAACAAATTCGGCGCTGCGGGGGCAGTGGCGACGTCGGCAGCCTCAGCGCCTACCTTATCATTGCCCGCAAATAGCGGAGCGGAAGCAGCACCAAGCACTAACACCAGTGCTGCGGCAAACTTCCCTGCCATCATGCAGCAGCCCACAAATCATGCGCGTCGGAGGCAGTGATGGTGACATCGACAAACTCGCCAACCACCAGTTTCTTGTGCGGCTCATATGGCGGCTTGACATAGACCACGCCATCGATTTCCGGTGCATCGGCGCTGGAACGGCCGATACCGCCATTACGATCGACTTCATCGATCAGCACCCGCATGGTCTTGCCGACTTTGGCCTGCAAGCGCTTCTTGGAAATTTCCTCTTGCAGCTGCATCACGCGTCCACGGCGCTCTTCGCGCAGTTCTTCCGGCACCGGATTATCCAGCGCATTGGCGGTCGCACCTTCGACCGGCGAATAGGCGAAACAGCCGAGGCGATCGATTTCCGCTTCTTTAAGGAAATCCAGCAGGTAGTCGAACTCTGCATCGGTTTCGCCTGGAAAGCCGGCGATGAAGGTTGAGCGTATGGTCAGGTCCGGGCACATTGCGCGCCAGGCTTGAATCCGTTCGATATTCTTTTCGCCGCTGGCCGGACGCTTCATGCGCTTCAACACGTCGGGATGGGCATGTTGCAGCGGTACGTCCAGATATGGCAGCACCTTGCCCTGCGCCATCAGCGGAATGATCTGGTCGACGTGCGGGTAAGGATACACATAGTGCAGACGCACCCAGGCGCCGTATTGGGCCGCCAGTTCGCCCAGCGCGGTGACCAGTTGCGTCATGTGGGTCTTGACCGGCTTGCCGTTCCAGAAACCCATGCGGAACTTGACATCGACGCCGTAGGCGCTAGTGTCTTGCGAAATCACCAGCAACTCTTTGACGCCGGCCTTGAACAGGTTTTCAGCTTCCAGCATGACATCGGCAATCGGCCGCGACACCAGGTCGCCACGCATCGATGGAATGATGCAAAAACTGCAACGATGGTTGCAGCCTTCCGAAATTTTCAGATAGGCGAAATGCTTAGGCGTCAGCTTGATGCCTTGTGGCGGCAACAGATCGAGGAACGGCGCATGCGGCTTGGGCAGGTGCTTATGCACTGCAAACATGACTTCGCCGACCGCATGCGGACCGGTGACTTCCAATACTTTGGGATGGATCTTCTGGATGATGTCGTCGCCGTCAGCATCCTTTTTTGCGCCCAGACAGCCGGTCACGATGACTTTGCCGTTTTCGCTCAGGGCTTCGCCGATGGCGTCCAGCGACTCTTGCACCGCAGCGTCGATAAAGCCGCAAGTGTTGACGATCACCAGATCGGCGCCCTCATACGACTTGGCAGTTTCATAACCCTCGGCACGCAGCTGGGTCAGGATTTGTTCGGAGTCGACTAGTGCCTTAGGACAACCAAGCGAGACGAAACCAACTTTGGGGGCGGCGGCTAGTGCGGTGGCTGGTGCAGCAGGCGCTGCGGGAATAACATTGGACATGACGGGAGGTAGGGTCAAAGCAAAGTCGCTATTGTACCCCGTCCACTGCCATGGTTACCCTGCGCCGGTCTAAAACCTGCTGCAGGGTATGTTCAGAATGATTATTTTTTTGTCTTGTCCGGCGGTGGCGGCGCGAATGGGAAGGTGCCGAACATATTCTTGGTCTGGTTTTGCATCTGTTCCTGCATCTGAACGAACAAGCCTTTGCTCTGTTCGATGTAGTTGCTCATCATGCCCTGCATCATCGGCCCCTGGATATTCATGAACTGCGCCCACATCTCCGGGCTGAAAGGCTTGCCTTCGTAAAGCCCCTTGGAATTTTCAGTCAGCTTGTTCTGGATATCGATGAAAGCCTGGATATTTTTTTCCAGGTAGGAACCCATCATTCCCTGCATGGCGTGGCCGTAGTAGCGAATGATTTGCGACAGCGCCGCACTGGAAAACATGGGAGTGCCGTTTGATTCTTCTTCCAGAATAATCTGCAACAGGATGCTGCGCGTCAGATCGTCGTCGGTCTTGGCGTCCAGCACAACGAATTCCTCATTGTCCAGCACCAGTTGCTTGACGTCTGCCAAGGTAATGTATGAACTGGTTTGCGTATCGTACAGGCGACGATTCGGATACTTCTTAATCAAACGTTCAGACATTTTTTTTGTAGTAGTCATTTCAGTCCCAGGTTGCTGCGCCCATAAGGCATTTTATATTTGCTACTTATTTTCTATTTGTTTGCTACTTTTGCAATCAGCTTTGCTACAGAACATCCCTATTATATGCACGTGCAGCATCCATTGCAGGAAGTTCTATTGCATTGCAATAGAAGCAAGCATTCCGATAAGCCGCGTGGATAGCACGCCCGCAAAACCGGCCTGCGATCCACGCGAGAACCGGCATTAGCCCATGTGCAGGCCGCCGTTCAAGGAGAAGTCGGAGCCTGTCGCATAACCGCCCTCGTCCGACACGATCCAGGAGATGATGGAAGCGATTTCCTCCGGCTCACCCAGACGTTTTACCGGAATCCCGGCAACGATCTTTTCCAGCACGTCCGGCCTGATCGAACGCACCATGTCGGTACCGACATAGCCGGGAGATACCGTATTGACGGTAACGCCTTTGGTCGCCACTTCCTGCGCCAGCGCCATGGTAAAGCCGTGAATCCCGGCTTTGGCAGTCGAATAGTTGGTCTGGCCGAACTGCCCCTTCTGACCATTCACCGATGAAATATTGACAATCCGTCCCCAGCCGCGATCCGCCATGCCGTCGATGACCTGCTTGGTGACGTTGAACAGGGAGTTCAGATTGGTATCGATGACTGCATCCCAATCCGCTTTGGACATCTTGCGGAACTGGCCGTCGCGCGTAATGCCGGCATTGTTGATGAGGATATCGACTTCGCCGACTTCAGCCTTGACCTTCTCAAATGCCGCCTTGGTCGACTCCCAGTCGGAGACATTGCCTTCTGAAGCGTGAATATCAAAACCCTTGGCCCGCATGTCGGCCAGCCATTTGTCCTTGCGCGTGGAATTCGGCCCGCAGCCGGCGACCACGGTAAAACCATCTGTGCAAAGACGAGTACAAATTGGGGTACCGATGCCGCCCATTCCCCCTGTCACATAAACGATTCGCTTTGCCATCTTTGTCTCCTTCAAAAAAACAATTCAGAAAATCCATCTACGTCTTATCTACCTATCCCGCAGTCGTACCGCTGCGTTTTACATTATTCCGCTGTTTTATTTACTCCGCCCTGACCTTGACATACCGTCCCGGCGCCGCTTCGATGATGGCATACTCGGCACTTCCTAATTTACGCGGCGCGGCCACTTGTTTTCCCGCATGCGCGGACAAGAATTCCGCCCATTCTGTCCACCAGCTGCCAGGGTGCTCGACCGCCGCCGCCAGCCAGGTTTCGGCATCCACGGCCATTTTCCTGTTGCTTCCGTTGTTGGCCCCGTCGCTTGTCCAATAGCTGCGTTTCTTTTTTGCCGGGGGATTGATCACACCGGCGATATGACCCGAGGCGCCGAGCACGAAGCGATTCTGTTTCGGATTTTTGGGATTCAGCAGAGAAACCGAGGCATAGGCCGATGTCCATGGCACGATATGATCTTCGCGGGACGCATAGATAAAGGCCGGCGCAGCTATCTTGCCAAGGTCGATTTTCTGCCCGTCCACCGTCAGCTTGCCGGCATCTTTCAAGGAATTATCCAGATACATATGGCGCAGATAGTAGCAAAACATCGGGCCTGGCAAATTGGTGCTGTCGGCGTTCCAGTACAAC
This sequence comes from Collimonas sp. OK242, assembly GCF_900107095.1. Lineage (GTDB taxonomy): Bacteria > Pseudomonadota > Gammaproteobacteria > Burkholderiales > Burkholderiaceae_D > Collimonas. Next base: position 54,017 of record NZ_FNOR01000019.1, on the reverse strand, counting down.
AAATCGAAGGGGGTCGGCTGCTCGCCCTTGAGATAATTCGATTCGACATAATTCCATAGCAAGTCATTGGGGCGCAGGCTGGAAAAGGCCGAGCCGAACTCGCGTCCGGGCATCAAACCGCCGTGGCCGATGGCTTGCTCCCGCATGCGTATTTGCATGTCGTCGATATACACGTCCAGAATCCCCGTATCGCTAAAATCCAGGAAGGCAGTCAGCAAGGTCAGGCTGGCTATCGGATTGACTTTATCCGCCGCCAGTTTCGCCAAGGCGGTCGACAGGATTGTGCCGCCGACACAAAAACCGAGCGTATTGATCTTGTCCTGGCCGGATATATCCTGCACCGCCCGGATCGCCCGGATTGCGCCATCGACTATGTATTGGTCCCAGGTCGCATGCGCCATTGACTCATCGGCGTTGCGCCAGGAAACCAGGAATACGCTGTGTCCTTGCTCGACCGCATAGCGCACCAGCGAGTTCTGCGGCTGCAAATCCAGAATGTAGAATTTGTTGATGCACGGCGGTACGATCAGCAGCGGCCGCTGATACACCTTGGCGGTGAGCGGCTGGTATTGAATCAGTTGAAACAGGTCGTTCTCAAATACCACCGCACCTTCAGTGGTTGCCACATCTTTGCCGACCTCGAACGCGGACTCATCGGTCTGCGACACCCGGCCCTTATGCATGTCTGCAAGCATCTGGGCGATGCCCTTGGTCAGGCTCTCGCCATTGGTCTCGACAATTTTCTGCTGGGCCGCCGGATTGGTTGCCAGGAAATTCGAAGGCGCCATGGCGTCCATCATCTGCTGCACCGTGAAGCCGATTTTCCGTTTGATCTTCGGCGGAGCGTCGAGAGCATCGACCATTGCGTTCAGAAAATGGGCATTCAACAAGTACGCCGCCGCATTGAATGCATACACCGGATTATCATGCCAGGCTGCGGCACTGAAACGGCGGTCGGCGATGGCCGGGATGCGCGCCGCCAGCATGTCCTGCCATAAGGCCGACAACTGTTGCGTGTATTCGGCCTGCAGCTTTTTCAGCACAGCGGGGTCCAGCGAAATGCCGAGATCGCCCAGGCCTGCAGCGCCGCCATGATTTGGCGCAGGCGGATTGAGGCCCAGGAACATATTGGGATCAGCTATATGGCTAAGTTGCTGGAGGAATTGCGGATTGAAGGTTGGACTGAATTGTTGCGAGAGTTGCGACAATGCGGCGGGATCGAAGACGGAAAAATTAGGCGTATTCATGCGGTGACCGTTGTTTTGGCTTATTTTCGTGTATCTTTTATCGGATTTACTCTAAAGCAGCTTACACAAATGCATATCGTCGCCATCGCATGGATCTACGTCGTCTTCATGATGGCAATTACCGAAGCTAACGCAGTCGCAGGGGTGATGACATTTTTACTCTACGGTGTTCTCCCTTTGACAATTGTTTTATACCTGATGGGCACGCCGCAGCGCAAGAGAAATCGACAGCGCGCTGAAAATTCTGCCCGGCTCGCGGCACAACGGAAAGCTGCCGCAACGGCTGCCACAGCCGCTCAAACGCCCGTCTCTTCAGAAAAAACGGATGAATGAGTTGCGCTGCTCATTTTAGCCATATTAGCGAGGCCATGCGACCTGTCACATGATCTCTACGGTAGGAATAGAAATTCCTGTCGCTGACCGTGCATAAACCGCCGCCATGAATATGCTGTACATCTGCCTGGCGTAGCGCGATCCGCGCCAGCTGGTAGATATCAGCCAAATATTTGCCTGGCCTTTGGGCGATGGGCGTAAAACAAGCCTCGATTTGCGCCAGGCTTTGCGGCCGCGCCTGACCGGGTTCTGCAGCCTCGACAAATGCCGCAAGAACATCGGCGCCGACCTCGAATCGTTCAGGGCCGATAGCAGCCCCAAGCCAGACGGAAATCGGCCCGGCGCCGGCTGCCCGCATGCGCGCCACCGTGTTTTGCAAAACCCCGCCCACCAGGCCGCGCCAGCCGGCGTGCGCTGCGCCGACCACGCCGCCATTCGAATCGGCGAACAATACCGGAAGACAATCGGCAGTCTGTATCGCACACACCACGCCGGCCCGGGTGGCAATTGCGGCATCCGCTTCGACTCCCACTACCGCGCCGGCGCCAAAGCCGTCAGCATTGATCACATGATGGCCGTGCACCTGCGACAGCCAGACTGGCGACGCCGGCAGCAACCTATCCAGGCGCGCACGGTTGCGTTCCACGTCTCGCAGCAGATCACCGACATGCGTACCGAGATTCAGGCCGCCGCCGCCGTTGCCATCGTCATAAGGAGCACGGCTGCAGCCGCCGCTACGCAAGGTGGCAAAAGCACCAACATTGGGCGGCAGTTCAGGCCAGTCCGGAATAATTAATTGCATGTGCCGAATGTTCTCCGATTGTTCTCTTGCATCAGCAAAGCCACGGCCAGTCGCCCCTATTCAGGCGCGCTCATGCCGGCGCGCGCCAGCAGTGCGGCAAAATCGTCCGGCAGCGGCGCAAACCATTCGCAAGCCTTGCCGCTGACAGGATGAATCAGCCCCAGGCGGGATGCATGCAAGGCCTGGCGCGGGAAAGCCGGCATCAGATGTTGCTTGCCATACAAGGCGTCGCCCACCAGTGAAAAGCCAAGAGACTGCATATGGACGCGAATCTGGTGTGTGCGTCCAGTTTCCAGGCGGCAACCCATCAAACTGACCGGGCGGCGCTCCAGCAGGCCGGTCGCCAGCCGCTGATAATGCGTGATGGCCGGCTTGGCGATCAAACTTTCCGATACCGCCATCTTGATGCGGTCGCGCGGATGGCGCGCCATGGCGGCATCCACGGTTCCATTCAGTTGCGGCGAACCCCACACCAGCGCCAGGTATTGGCGTTTAACGGTGCGGGCCTGCAGCTGGCGCACCAGATCGGTCTGCGCTTCCAGCGTTTTGGCGACCACCATCAGGCCGCTGGTATCTTTATCCAGGCGATGCACAATCCCGGCGCGCGGCACCCCGACCAGCGACGGCCAGCGAAACAGCAAGCCGTTCAGCAAGGTACCAGACCAGTTGCCGGCCGCAGGATGCACCACCAGCCCGGCCGGCTTGTTGATGACGACAATGGCAGCATCTTCATAAACCACGTCCAGCGGCATGTCTTCCGCCTTGAATGCCTGCTCATCGGGCGCCGGCTGCGGCAGCACAATGACGGTTTCATCGCCGTAGGTGGTCATTTTCGTGGTGCCGGGTTTACCGTCCACGGTGACGTGGCCGGCTTCTATCCATTGCTGGATCCGGCTACGCGAATATTGCGGCACCAGGCTTGAAACCACTTTATCCAGACGCGTACCGCACACATCCGGCGTCAATTGCAGTACTATCGGCGCGCTGGCAGTAGCCGCATCGCCGTCGTCGACGCTGTTATCAATATCCTCGATATTGGCGTCAAAATCAGCGTCAGGCAGACTTTCAGCCAAATTTGGCTTGGTAAATGACATCACTTGAAGTCCCATCAGCTATAATCAATCGTTGTTAACACACGCAAACCACACGCAAACACGCGCAATCTTGCAAACCACTATGCAAAAAAGACTCTTAAAACTAGCTGCTGTCGCATTCGCTCTATCCTTATCTGCGTGTGGCTTATTGCCAGACAAAGTCGATGAAACCGCAAACTGGTCCGCCCCCCGATTATACTCGGAGGCCAAGGATGAAATGAACAGCGGCGGCTACGATAAGGCAATTAAGTACTTTGAAAAGCTGGAATCGCGTTACCCGTTCGGCACTTACGCGCAACAGGCGCAAATGGATATCGCCTATGCGCATTACCGGCAAGGCGAGCAGCCAGAGGCGCTGGCGGCGATTGACCGCTTCATCAAGCTGCATCCGAATCACCCTAACGTAGACTATATGTACTACTTGCGGGGCCTGGTAAATTTCAATGACAAGGTCAGTATTTTCGATTTCTTGTCTAGCGAAGATGCTACCGAGCGCGATCCAAAAGCTGCACGCGATGCATTCGATGCCTTCAAGCAAGTGGCAGTCCGCTTCCCGGAAAGCACTTACGCTGCCGATTCGCTGGCACGCATGAAGTATCTGGTGAATGCGCTGGCGCAATATGACGTCCACGTCGCCAGCTATTACTATCGGCGCGGCGCGTATGTGGCTGCCGCCAATCGCGCACAAAACGCCATCCAGGAATATCGCGATGCGCCAGCGGTTGAGGAAGCGCTGTATATCATGGTGCAATCTTACGATGCGCTGGGCCTCAAGCAGTTGCGCGACGACTCCGAGCGCGTGCTGAAAAAAACCTACCCGAACAGCAAGTATGTCGGCGGCACCGGCACCGACAGCACCAAGGTGGCGAAGACGCATTGGTGGAAATTCTGGTAATAGCCGCATGCGACAGCCGTCGCGCCCCGGCCATAAAAAAACCTCGCAATGCGAGGTTTTTTTATGGCGGCAAGCCGGTGCAGCTAGCTGGAGCTACAAACCGGATAGCGGCCGTGATCTTCTCGCCAGCAGATGCGCGGGACGGGCTTTCACGCTGTGGATTTGAAACAAATGCTGCTGGAACTGCTGGGTTGCAATTTCCCAGGAATACTCCAACGCATGTTTGCGGACCTCATGCCGATCCAGGACCAGGGCGCGCAGGCAAGCCGAAGTCAGGTCCACATCCAGTATTCCGGAGCGGCCATGCGCCACAACATCTAACGGGCCTGCCACCGGATAGGCCGCAACCGGAACGCCGCACGCCATAGCCTCTACCATGACCAGGCCGAAGGTATCGGTATGGCTGGGGAATACCATGACATCGGCGCAGTTGTAGTACGAAGTGAGTTCGTGGTGCGGTTTTGCCCCCAGAAATTGCACCTCCGGATAGCGTTGCTGCAATTCTTCGCGTAATGGCCCATCGCCGATCACCCACTTGCTGCCTGGCAGATCGGCTTGCAAGAAAGATTCGATATTCTTTTCCACCGCGACCCGGCCGACATACAAATACAGGGGACGCGCGATACAGGCATGATCCTCATCCACCGGCTTGAAGCGCTCGGTATCGACGCCCCGGCCCCACAGCACCAGATGGCGAAAGCCGCGCTGCTCCAACTCCCTGAGCACATGCGGAGTGGGCACCATCACCGCCTTCGAAGGGCCGTGAAACCAGCGTAGCCAGCGATAAGTCAGCGCCTTCGGCAAAATCGAACGTGCGCTCAGGTATTCGGGAAAACGGGTATGGTAGGCGGTGGTGAAGCCTATTCCCTGACGCAGGCAAAAGCGCCTGGCGGCCAAGCCCATTGGCCCTTCGGTCGAGATATGGATGCAGTCCGGCGCAAACGCTTTCAGGCTGGCGGCAATCCTGGCGTAAGGTTTGTGGGCCAGGCGGATTTCCGGATAAGTGGGACAGGCAAAGGTTGGAAAATCATCAGGATTGAGCAGCAATACTTCGTGGCCGTTCTGGCGCAGACAAGCGCTGGTGGCGCGTAAAGTATTGACGACTCCGTTTATTTGCGATTGCCCCGCGTCAGTTACGATGGCAATTCGCATAACTCACGGACCCGGTTGCTGGACACAGCATTCTTTTGTTGCATGATTTCCTGCCAGGTCACCAGGCGCAGTTCGCCGCTGGCTTCCTCCACCAGCGCCGACAAGCTTTCCACCCAGTCGCCGTCGTTACAATATTTGATGCCGTCGATGTCGCGAATTTCCGGCTTATGGATATGGCCGCAAATGACGCCGTCCAGGCCCTTCTTTTTTGCTTCCGCCGCCAATGCGTCTTCAAACGAGGAAATATAATTCACTGCGTTTTTCACCTTGAGTTTCAGGTATTGCGATAGCGACCAGTAGGGCAAACCGGCACGTGCGCGCCAGCCGTTGAACCATTGGTTGAATTTCAGGATCACGGTGTACAAGCCATCGCCCACATACGCCAGCCATTTGGCGCAGGCAATCACGCCATCGAAACGATCGCCGTGCAGCACCAGCATGCGCTTGCCTTGCGCGGTGGTATGCACCAATTCATCGCGAATCCGGATACCGCCGAAGTCCAGATCGATGAATTGGCGCACAGCCTCGTCGTGATTGCCGGGAACGAAAATCACCTCAGTCCCCTTGCGCGCCTTTTTCAACACCGTTTGCACCACGTTGTTGTGCACCTGGTCCCAATACCAGCGACGCTTCAATTGCCAGCCGTCGATGATATCGCCGACCAGATATAAGGTATCGGATTCGGTCGCACGCAAAAACTCCAGCAGGCGAGCAGCCTGGCAGCCCGTGGTTCCCAGGTGAACGTCGGAAATCCAGATAGTGCGGAAGCGGATCGGGTCGCGCTTCGAACCGGATCCGCTGCCGGACGCGGCGCCATCCAGAGAATGGAACAGCGCGGCATCCAGGAACTGCTCGCCCGGCTTCATGCCGCCCTCGTTTCTTTAAGATAGTGGCGAGCGTAGCGCTGGTCCAGCTTGGATAAAGGCAGCAGCAGGAAGAAATCGGCGGAATGGAAATCGGGATCCCAGGCCGGGTCGCCGCAGACCCAGGCGCCGCTGCGCAAATATCCCTTTAACAGCGGCGGCATCTGCGCCACGTGGCCGGCTTCGCGTTCATATACCGGAAACGGCACATGCGGCGTGACGCGGTATTCGGCAGGAGAAAAATTGCTGTGATCGAGGCCATGATACAAAGCCGCGGCGTTATGGCCACCGTCGGCCAGACTGACGCTGGCGCACCCCATCAGATAGTCGCACCGCTCGCGCCGCATGAACGCCGCCAGGCCTGCCCACAACAGCATGATGACGCTGCCGCTGCGGTAGGCGGGATCGATGCAGGCGCGCCCGGCTTCGGCTATCCTGTCGCGTAGATTATCGAGCCGGCCGAGATCGAATTCCTGCTCTGAATAATAACGCCCCATGCGCCGCGCAGCATGCGGACTCATCACACGATAAGTGCCGACCACGCGCAAGGTATTGGTATCGCGGACGATCAGGTGATCGCAATAAGAATCGAATTCATCGCTGTCCAGACCATCTGCATTGGCTAGCGTAGACAAGCCCATCGCCTCGATAAAAACCTTGTAGCGCAGGCGTTGCACTTCGCGCACTTCTTCCGGCGTACTGGCAAGACTAACCGTCAACTTGGAAACACTAGGACTGGCTTCGCCTGGATTCGTTAGTAGTTGCATTCATCGTCCTTTCTGATTGTGACGATGACAAGCCTAACCACCGATTACTTCAAGAAAATGACAGATTTATTTCGGTTCCATGACATAGCAACAGTGTTAAAAAACCAATTTTCACCGTTTCAATCCCGATGTTTTTCGATAAATCGGCAGCAAATAAATGGGGTCCGGATTGGTACGACGACGCGTCCTGCCGTCGTACCAATCCGGACCCCATTTAGCGGACCGCTGAGCGCAGCGAATCTGTCTTATTTCTCTTTCTTCGGACGACCTGCCTTCACCGGCGGCAAGCTGGCCACGGCCAGTTTCAGTCTTGCCAGATCCAGCTCGCGGATCAAGGCAACGCCAACGCGCAACAGTTCACTCTTCTTCACTTCCAGGCCAGCCTTCAAGAAAGTCTTTTTGACGTCGCCCAGGACTTGATATTCATCGGCGGGCATGGTGAAGCTATCGCGTACCAGCTTGGCCTTTTTTACTTTGGCCTTCAGGTCCGGCAAAGATTTGATGCCAGGCGCCGATTTGCTGACAGGCAGCGCGGGTTTCGCTGCGAGCGGCTTGGCGACGAGCAAGGGTTTCATTGCGGGCTTCACTACGGCCTTGGCCGCAGGCTTAATTGCGGGCGCGGCCTTCGGCCCTGGTTTGGCGGCGGAACGCGCTGCCGGCTTGGCCTTGGCAACGGTCTTGATCGCCGCTGCAGGCTTCTTGACGGCGCGTTTCACAGCTGGCGCCACACCTGTTTTTACATTTTTACTGGTAACCATTCAACTCTCCATAATTAAATCGTATAAATAATATATACAATTATCCAGCCATCGGCAAGAACCGTTTCAAAAACGAAACAAATTCATCAAGCCGTCACAATTTACAACCAGAATCGCGGCACCTCCATCGCCATATGTCGACTTCCCAATGAACTTAAACTTGAAACGCTTTTTGTGCAAGTATCTGGTCGCCCTCTCGCTGTGTCTGCCGTTGCTGGCAAATGCGGCCGCCGACGCCATCGTGATCGGCCAGGCCATCGACTTGTCCGGACCTAATGCGGATCTGGGACGCGATTATGTCGCCGGCATCAAGACCTATTTCGACGTTCTCAATGCAAAGGGCGGGATCAACGGCCGCCGCATTCAATATCTGGTGCGCGACGACCGCGGCCAGGCCGACCTGGCCGTGAAGGCGGTGACCGAACTGATCGCCCAGGCCCACGTCTCCTACCTGTTTGGCGGCGTCGGCGACGATGTGACCCGGGCGGTGCTGGATTCGGCAGAATTCAAACGCAGCGGCTTGACCTTATATGCCCCATTGGCTGGCGCCGATTACCAGAAAGATGCCAAAGTCTTGTTTTGGCGTCCCAGCTACCAGCAGGAAATCCGCCACATATTTTCCCATTTCGATAAGCTGGGCATCAACAATGTGGGCATCGTATATCAAGAATCTGCCGCCACCGCGGACGCCTATCGGCGGCTCACCGATCAGATGCGTGAAAGCGGCATCAAGCTTAGCGGCACCGTCCACCTGAGCAATGATCAGGCAAAAATGCGCAGTGAGACGGCGCAGCTGGCCAGCGCCAGGCCGGGTTTCGTGATCATGATCGCGGACACGGTGAGCGCCGGGGTATTCCTGAAGGAATTTCGCAAACTTGCGCCGCAAACCTTTGTCGCCGGCTTATCCCTCACTAACCTGACCACGCTGCGCCAGCTGGCAGGCGTCAAAGCCGTGGAATGGACAGTATTCTCGCAAGTCGTCCCCAACCCCAACCTCGGCAGTTCTTCGATACAGCTTGAACATTTGAACATGATGCGGAAGTACCGCGATGAGCCGGTGTCGGCACTGACGCTGGAAGGTTTCACTGCAGCCAAATCATGGACACGGCTGCTGCCAGCCGGCAAAAGAGCCCCCGGCCAGGCTGAATACACGATCCCCGGCGGCGGTTTCGATATAGGCGGCTATACCGTGGGCGAAGCCGCCAACAGCAATCACCTCTCCGGCTACGTGGACATGGCGCTGTTCAACAAGGCCAATGGGCTGACTTACTGAGAATCTTCGCCCCGGCGGGGTGAGCCGGATGGCCAGGCTGTGCCCGCCCTGCGGATAATAGCGGCGGCTTGCGTCAGGTCCGGCGAATGGCGAAATCGACGCCAATCTCGCGCCACCAGTCTTGCTCCTTGCTCATCCAGTAACTCGCGGTTGGATGATCTTCAATCAAGTCGCGCTTGATATCGAGCTCGATCTTGCTCTTCATTTTCAAGCGCAACTCATCCAGATCGACCTCGATCCGCGAATGCAGGAACATCACCGCCAGGCGCAGAGCCAGCACCGCCTTGGAAAAATCAGGATCCAGCAGCGCATCGCTGATCTTCCGCAGGTTTCCCTTCTGCCCCAGGATCAACATGCTCATCGCACGCTGTTCACGGGTGGTGAAACCGGACAGATCGGCATTTTCGATCAGGTAGGCGGCATGCTTGTGATAGCCGCTTTGCGAGACCACCAGCCCGACTTCATGCAGCAAGGCGCTCCAGTGCAAATACTGGCTGAGGCCATCGCTGCTGGGCCTGAGCATTTCAAACAGGGAGGTCGCCGTTTCAGCAACCCGGCTTGCGCGTAATTGGTCTACGTGAAAGCGCTGCGAGAAATCGTGCACCGATTGATCGCGCCGGTCCAGGCGCGTGCCGCGCAGCTGCAGATCCCACATCACGCCCATGCGCAGGCCGGCTTCGATCGGCTGGATCACTTCTATCCCCAACTCCTGCATCAGGCCGATCAATACAGCCAGGCCGCCAACCATGACCGCAGCACGCTCCGGTTTCATGCCCAGCAAATCGATACGGCTGACGTGGCCGAACTCGACGAAACGTGCCCGCAAGGCTTCCAGGCTGGTGTACGACAGACGGTAATCGCCCAGGCCGTTTCTTTCGATGGTCTCGGAAATCGCCCGGATAGTGCCGGAAGAACCGTAGGCATGGCTCCAGTTTTGCGGACGATACGGCGGCGCCGCGTCTTCGAAATGGCTGCGCGCGGAAAGCACCGCGGCATCGTAGGCTTGCGCAGTAATCTGGCCATCGGCAAAAAAAGCCAGGCTTTGATTGACGGTGCCGATGCCGAACGACTCGACCCGCTCGATCTGTTGACCGCGCCCCAGGATCAGCTCGGTGGAGCCGCCGCCGATGTCCAGCACCAGCCGCTTTTCATTGGGCAGACGCAGCATGCTGGCGACGCCCATGTAAATCAGCCGCCCCTCTTCTTCTCCCGAAATGATTTCGATCGGGTAGCCGACGACCTGTTCGGCGATCGGCAGGAATTCCGCCGCGTTCTTGGCGACGCGCAGCGTGTTGGTCGCCACCACCCGCACGGCTTCCAATTGATAGTCGGCCAGGATATTGCGGAAGCGCGACAGGGAATCCAGCGCAACCTGCATCGCCTGTTCGGTCAGATAGCCCTTGCTATCCAGGCCGGCAGCCAGTCGGATCGGGTCGCGCGCACTCTTGATGACGCGAATCGCATCACCATTGTATTTGCCTATATGCAAACGGAAACTGTTGGACCCCAAATCCACTGCTGCAAACATTGCTTACCTTTATCCAAACGAACGTTCGACAAAACCGGCGTCAGCCGCCTGAAAACGCAAGCTGTGACAATAGACGCCGAGTATTACAAGTTGATGACAACTCAAGAAGGGAAATCCGGGGCAGCTTAGCCGATCGCAATTGACCGCGCCAGCATCAATGTACCGCACCGTCCTGTCCGGTACAAGAGTGATAGCGCTATCTCATGTTCAATCAGGATCAATCGCGTCGCCGCGCCAGAACGCCTTTACCGCATCCAGCTCCCGGGTCCGCTTGAACGGCGGCAAACTCTGCCAGATGCGCCGGCCGTAGCCTTTGGAAATCAGGCGCGGATCGCAAATCATCAAGACGCCGCGATCGGCTTCATCGCGGATCAGGCGGCCGGCGCCCTGCTTCAGGTTAATGATGGCAGCCGGTAACTGGTGGTGCATGAAACCGTTCATGCCTTTGGATTCGAGCGCATCGATACGTGCCGCCAGGACCGGATCGTCGGGCGGTGAAAATGGCAGCTTGTCGATAATCACCAGGGACAATGCTTCGCCGCGCACATCGACGCCTTCCCAGAAACTCTGGCTGCCGATCAGCACGGCGTTGCCGGCAGCGCGGAAACGGTCCAGCAGCTCGGTGCGCCCCGCCTCGCCTTGCACCATCAGGGGAAAATCCAGATGGCGCGCTTCGAATTCGGCGCGTAATCGTTCGGCGGCGCGATTGACTGCGCGTATCGTCGTGCACAACAGAAAGGCACGGCCGCCCGCGGCTTCAATCACCGGCAGCGCGGCGTCGATGACGGCGTCGGTATAGTCAGGCGAATTCGGCTGCGGCAGGTTGTGCGGCACGTAGAGCAGGCCCTGCTCGCCATAGTCGAAGGGACTAGGCCAGGATTGGGCCGGCTCGTCCCACAAGCCCATTTGCGAGGCGTAGTGCTGGAAATCGTTCTTCACCGCCAGCGTGGCGGAGGTAAAAATCCAGGAGCGGGCGACACCTTCACGCTGTTTATTAAAAATCGGCGCAATCGACAGCGGTGTCTGATGCAATTGCAAGGACGATGAAAAGGCTTCTACCCACAGCACGCTGCCTTCTTCGCCTTCCGCTCCGCTTGCCTTGGCTTTCTTTGCGCTCTTGCCGCTGCTGGCGCCTGGCGCACTGTTCCAGCTGTCCAGCTGGTGGCCCAGCTCCACTGCGCGGGTCCGGCACTGCTCAATGGTTTCCGCCCGTTCCGCCTGCTTTTCGAGGACGGCAATCATGCCGTGCAATTGCGCGCGCATGGTTTCCAGCGCCGGGAAGAATGCGCTCGACGGCGCAATCTGGTTCACCGCCAGCCGTACCCCTTCCTGCGGAAAGGCCAGCCGTAAATCGCGTGCGGCTTTTTCTACCGGCACCACCACTTGTCCCCAGTCGGCGCCGTCGCGGGCATGCGACAAGCCTTCTGCCAGCACGTCACGACACAATTCCAGGATCTGCGAGGTAGAGACGGTATTGCCAAAAAATAAAGTGGCGACTTCGGGCAATTGGTGCGCTTCGTCGAAGATGATGGTGTTGGCCGACGGCAGCAATTCCGCGACGCCGGTGTCCTTCAAAGCCACATCGGCAAAGAACAGGTGGTGATTGACCACCACCACGTCAGCCTGCTGCGCTTCCTTGCGCGCCTTCATCACGAAACAGTCCTGGTAATACTGGCATTCGGCGCCCATGCAGGTATCGCGGGTCGAGGTCACCAGATTCCAGATCAACGCGGTTTCCGGCACCTTGGATAACTCAGCCTTGTCGCCGGACGAGGTGGTTTTCATGAAACGGGAAATTTCACGCAGGTAGCCGACATCCTCGCGCGATGTCATGCGGCCATTCTGCAGGGTCCGTTCCAAATGAAAATGGCAGACGTAATTGGCGCGCCCTTTCAGCAGCGCGACTGAGACCGGCGCGCTGAGCGCCTTGCGCACGGTAGGAATGTCGCGCAAGTACAACTGGTCTTGCAAATTCTTGGTGCCGGTCGAGACGATCACCTTGCCGCCCCACAGCAAGGCCGGCACCAGGTAAGCGAAAGTCTTGCCGGTACCGGTGCCGGCTTCGGCAATCAGCGTTCTTTGCTGGGCGATGGCGTCGGCGATGGCTTTCGCCATTTCGGTCTGCGCCTGGCGCGGGCGAAAGCCGCCGACCGCCTGTCCAAGCGGGCCGGAACTGGCGAACAGGCGATCGATGTCGGCATCGTGGGCGCCGGGAGCTGCCGTGGCAATTGCAGCGGACAAAGCGCCTTCTGCAACAAGGGGAGATGTATCTTCGGTCAAGGTAACTTACTTAAAGCAGAGGCTGGGTGTTTATCCTAACAGCCTCGGGGTGGGCTATCAGGCAGGGATGTCGGGAATTAATTGCATTCTTAACAGCGTGATCTGGTCCTTGAGTTGCAATTTCCGCTTTTTCAGGCGGCGTAACTGCAATTCTTCATGCAAGACCTGATTCGTCATAGTATGAATTGCCGCATCCAGATCGCGATGTTCGACTTCAAGTTCTATAATGCGGCGCAGGATTTCTTCTCGATCAATCATGGTCATATCAATCACGGTCGTATTCTAGCGTTGGAAAATGTTAACATCTGGAAACACTTTAAAAATTATTCCTGCGTATAATATTTCCCATCGACTTCTTACTGTACTACTGTATGCGAATGGCGGTGAGTTGCTGCGAGTTGCGATGTATGCCAACCTCACGCTCGATCGAGGCCCGGCCAGCCCGGAATTACCCAGAACAGGATGCAGTTTAATCTACCCAGACGAATGAGCCAATACAAGATCGAAGCCGGTACCGGCCAACACATCGGCGACCGCCAGGAACAACAGGACCGCGCCGCATTATTCACCGCCCCCAAAGCGCCCGGTTACATGATGGCAGTACTCGCCGACGGCATGGGCGGCCGCAGCGGCGGCGCACTGGCTGCCGAACAGGTGATTTGCACCGCCAAACAGATATTTGAGGGGTTCTCGCCGCTGATCGACGATGTCGAGGTCATGCTGCGCAACATTGCGCTGGAGACCCACACTGTCATCAAGCTGAGCGGCTTTTCCAACGACAAGGATCCGCATACCACCATGGTGATCCTGGTGCTGGCGCCGGACGGCACGGCAACCTGGGGCCACGTCGGCGATTCGCGCCTGTACCGTTTCGACGGTCCCAATTTCGCCGAGCACACCATCGACCATTCCTATGTCGAGAAACTGGTGGCCGAAGGCAAGCTGTCGCGCAGCGAAGCGAAATCGCACAATCTGTCCAACATCCTGCTGAACGCGCTCGGCTCCAGCACCGACACACCTACGGTCACCATCAACCGCTATACCGGTTTGAAGGCTGGCGACGCCTTCCTGCTATGCTCGGATGGGTTGTGGCACTACTTTACGGAAGATGAACTGGGTGCGGCCATCGCCATGAACAAACCGCGCGACGCCGCCGAAATGCTGATCACCAAGACCCGCAAGCGGGCCGAAGGCCATGCCGCGGACAATTGCACCTTTGCGATCGTCAAACTGGTGGCGCTGCCTAAGGAAGCGCAGAACTACACCGTCAAGAAGATGCGCCGCGCAGTGTAATTCCGGCCTGGCTTACGGCGCTGACGCCGGTGCAGTGCTGGCCGGCGACGGCGATTTCAACACAGGCGCAGCAGGCGCTACCGGCACGCCCGTTGCAGCCGCCTTCTTGTCTGCCAGATCCTTGGCTTTGGCAGCCTTGTTTGCGGCTACTTCACGCTGACGCGCTGCCGAGTCCTGCGCCTTTTTCTCAAAAGCGGCTACATTGGCTGCACGTTGCGAGGCTTTGGCTGCCCCATCCTGCTGCGCCTTTTGCACGCGGGCGTTATGCGCTGCCACGCGCTTGTCTGCCTCACCCAGATGCTTGCGGGTATTGGCTGCCACTTCTTTTTCCTTTGCAGCGCCCTGCTTGACCTTGTCGGCGTTGCTCAGCTCTTTTTCCTTTTGATCCTGCGCTTTTTGCGCTGCTTCGGCCGGCTGCTGGGCATCGTGCACTGCCAGCGCCTTGTCGCGCTCGTCGGCACGGTCCTTACGCAAGAAGGCGTTGGCCGTGATGTCTACCGGACGGATGGCCTTCAGCGCCAGGCGGCGCTGCTCCTTGGCGGCATCCAGGCAATGGTTGACGAAGAACTTTGCGTAGCAGGCGCGCCGCTGTTCCAGATCGCGCGCCTCGACTTCGGCCTTGGCATTGGCGACATCGGCCAAAGCCCGATTCGACGTTTGCACCGAATTGAGCGTTTCCAGCGGGTAGCGTGCGGTCAGCTCGGCGGCAGGCTCGGCGACCGGCTTCAACTCGGCGTCTGCGGCCTGCACGCTGGCCGACAGCGTCAGCAGCAGCGCAGCAACACCCAGCAAGACAGGTCGCTGAAGACGCGCGCGCGCCGGCGCTGACAATGTCCATAAAGACCTAGGGGCCAAACTCAAGGAAACAAATTCCACGTAAACCTATCCATTTCTGTACGTTATCTTTCAAACACCGCTACCTGCAGCTTGGCTCACACAATCGAGTCGGCTTCGGAACGTCGTTCGCTATCCATGTATTCGCGCGACTGCATTTCCATGATACGCGATACGGTACGGTGAAACTCGTTGGCCAGCATGCCTTGCGTATACAGCTCGCCGGGCTCCACCGCGGCCGACATGATCAACTTGATCTTGTGATCATAGAACACATCGATCAGCCAGGTAAACCGGCGCGCCTCTGACGACATCGCCGCCGACATCTGCGGAATACCGGACAATATCACCGTATGGAAGCGGCTGGCAATTTCCAGATAATCGTTTTGCGAGCGCGGCCCCCCGCACAAGGTATTGAAATCGAACCAGATCACGCCGCCGGCCCGGCGCAAGGCTTTGATTTTACGTGCTTCGATATCGACCACAGGATCTTCGTCAGTAGTCTCGGCAAGCCCGGTAAAGGCATGCCGCAAGGCGCGATCGGTATCGGCATTGAGCGGCGAATGGTAGCTATCCACCTGTTCCAGGGCGCGCTTGCGGTAATCGATGCCGGCATCGATATTCATCACATCCAGGTTATCCCGCAGTAACTTGATGGTCGGCAGCATGCGATCGCGATGCAAACCGTCAGGATAAAGCGTGCCCGGCTCGTAATTCGAGGTCATGACAAATGACACGCCGTTATCGAACAAGGCTTTCAGCAGGTTATAGAGGATCATGGCGTCGGCGATATCGGACACATGAAACTCGTCAAAACAGATCAGCCGATATTTCCTGGCGACCCGCTTCGCCACTTCATCGAGCGGATCGGCAACGCCTTTGAGTTCATCCAGCTGCCGATGCACCGCGCGCATGAATTCGTGGAAATGCAGGCGGGTTTTACGCACCACCGGCACCACCGAATAAAAACTGTCCATCAAAAACGATTTCCCGCGTCCGACCCCGCCCCACATATATACGCCGCGCGGCACGTCAGGCCGGTTGATCAAGCGTTTGAAGGAGCTGGAACGCCGCGCCTTGTACCCGACCCATTCATCGTAAGACTGCTGCAGGCGATCGACCGCGCGCCGTTGCGCGTCATCGGCCTGGAAACCCCTTTGTGCCAGTGTCTGTTCGTAAAACTCTAAGACGTTCATTGTGTTTTCAATTCTTGACGAAAAGCTCAAACCCGTTTGCCAATCTTTGTGATTGACAAAAAATTAATCATGCTCATTGAACAAGCCGCTTAAAATAAAAATGGGCGAGCTTCCGCTCACCCACTTCAATCCAGGCAACCGCCCTGACAACACCGTGACAACTACCCCGCAACTATGACCGCCCCATCTCTACCAGCACGCGGCTGGGATAAGCCTTCTCCTTACCGCCGAAACTGAGCGGCAGGTTGGCCCCCAAACCGAGGCCGACCGCACCGATGCCGCCGCTGCCGCCGGTGGCGCCGATGCCGACGCTAGGAGAATTCAATCCAGGCGGAGCCCGATACACCACTTCCGAGGTGCGATAGCCTGGTTTGTCGCACACCACATGCAAGTCGCCGTCGGCTTCAACAATCAGGACATCGCCGGGCGTAACCACATTCCAGCGGCTGCTGTCGGTTTTCACCACACAGCGCGCGCCTTCCAGCTGCTGGCTGTCGGAGGTAGCCACGATCAGCACACGACCGTTATCCGACGCCGTAGTCGCGCAGCCGGACAGTGCAAGGCCTAACAACAGGATCAACGGTGGTGTCAGATCGCGCATGTGCTTCTCCCTTAGAAATTCAGGGACCGTTTGTCGACTGCCAGCGCCGCTTCCTTGGTCGCTTCCGACAAGGATGGGTGCGCGTGACAGATACGGGCGATATCTTCCGCAGATGCGCGGAATTCCATCGCCACCACGGCTTCTGAAATCAACTCTGATGCCATAGGCCCAACAATGTGAACACCCAGGATTTCGTCGGTCTTGGCATCTGCCAGGAATTTGACCATGCCTGAGGTATCACCCAAAGCGCGTGCCCGGCCATTGGCCAGGAACGGGAATGTGCCAGCTTTATATGCTACTCCATCTGCCTTCAGTTGTTGTTCAGTCTTGCCAACCCAGGCGATTTCCGGCGAAGTATAGATCACCCATGGAATCGTGTTGAAGTTAACGTGACCATGCTGTCCGGCAATACGCTCAGCAACCGCCACGCCTTCTTCCTCCGCCTTGTGCGCCAGCATCGGGCCGCGCACCACATCGCCTACCGCCCAGACGTTCGGCAAGTTGGTCTTGCAATCAGCGTCGACAGCGATAAAGCCGCGCTCGTCCAGCTGCAGGCCGACGCCTTCGGCGTTCAGGCCGATGGTGTTCGGCGTCCGGCCGATGGATACGATCAGTTTGTCGTACACCACTTTTTGTGCTGCGCCGGCGGCATCGACATACTCTACCGTGACATCATTCTTGCCGGCCGTAATGGCGCCAATCGTGACGCCCAGGCTGACCTTCAACCCCTGTTTGGTGAACAGTTTGGCGGCTTCCTTGGCGATCTGATCGTCCACTGCGCCGAGGAAAGTCGGGAGCGCTTCCAATACGCTGACATCTGAACCCAGGCGACGCCAGACACTGCCCATTTCGAGGCCGATGACGCCAGCACCGATAACACCCAGTTTAGCCGGAACCGCTTCAATTGCCAGTGCGCCGGTGTTCGACAGAATCAGTTTTTCATCAAACGGCGTGCCTGGCAATGCACGGGGGTTAGAGCCGGTAGCCACGATAATGTGCTTGGCTGTGATGGTTTCTTCGGTAGCGCCGGCAACGTTGATTTCGTAAGCGTTGGCGTCGCCTTTGACGAACGAACCGCGGCCGTGGAAGAAGGTGACCTTGTTCTTCTTGAACAGGTACAAAATGCCTTCATTGTTTTGCTTGACGACATTATCCTTGCGCGCCAGCATCTGTCCCAGGTTCAGCCCCAGGCCCTTGACTTCGATGCCGTGCTCGGCGAATGCATGGCCGGCATGCTCGTAATGCTCAGACGATTGCAACAACGCTTTGGATGGAATGCAGCCGACATTGGTGCAAGTGCCGCCCGGCGCAGGACCGTTCTTGGCATTTTTCCATTCATCAATACAGGCAGTATTGAAACCCAGTTGTGCGGCGCGAATTGCTGCAATATAACCGCCAGGACCGCCACCGATCACGACGACATCAAATTGTTTGCTCATTTCCATCCTTCGAGTTATTGCCTTGCCGGCCGATTGTCAACTTAAGCCGCCTGCTCTGTAGCTCAAAGCAGTTAATTCCGGCAAGCGACAGCAGCAAGGCTCTCATCATCATTTACTTAGCCGCCTAAACGATACGCCCTGCTCCATTTTCCTTACGCGGAAATAGGAGTCAGGGCGCCCTCGCCTGGCGAGATTTAAAGCTTACAGATCCAGCAACAGACGGGCCGGATCTTCCAGCGCTTCCTTCATCGCTACCAATGCCAGCACTGCTTCACGACCATCGATGATACGGTGATCATAAGACATGGCCAGATAGTTCATCGGGCGAATCACGATTTGGCCGTTTTCGACAACGGCACGGTCCTTGGTCGCATGCACGCCCAGGATCGCCGATTGCGGCGGGTTGATGATCGGCGTCGACAGCATCGAACCAAAAGTACCGCCGTTGGAGATCGAGAATGTACCGCCGGTCAGGTCGTCCAGCGTCAGCTTGCCATCCTTGGCCTTGGCGCCGAATTCGCCGATTTTCTTCTCAATGTCAGCGATCGACATTTGATCCGCATCGCGCAATACAGGCACGACCAGGCCGCGCGGCGAACCAACGGCGATACCGATATCGAAATAACCGTGGTACACGATGTCGTTGCCATCAACCGAAGCGTTGACGATCGGGTATTTTTTCAGTGCGGCAACCGCGGCCTTGACGAAGAACGACATGAAGCCGAGCTTGACGCCGTGCTCTTTTTCAAACTTGTCTTTGTACTTGGTGCGCAGGTCCATGACTGGCTGCATGTTGACTTCATTGAATGTCGTCAAGATGGCGTTGGTCGATTGCGATTGCACCAGGCGCTCGGCGATGCGTGCGCGCAAACGGCTCATAGGCACACGCTCTTCCGGACGCTCGTCCAGCTGGGCCTTGGTCGGCGCGGCAACTTGCTGCAGTGCCGGCTTGGCTGGCGCCGCTGCCAGAGGTGCAGGTGCAGCCGGCTTGTTGGCCAGTGCGCCCAGAACGTCGCCCTTGGTGACGCGGCCGTCTTTACCGCTGCCGCCGATCTGCGACGCCGACAGATTGTTTTCCGCCAGCAGTTTTGCTGCGGCAGGCATGGCGATGCCCGCTGCCGATTGCGATGCTGCCGGTGCTGCCACTGCCACTGCCGCCGAAGCCGCTGCCGGAGCTGCAGCAGCTACTGGTGCTGCAGCCGGAGCGGCAACTGCGCCAGCTGTTGCTTCGGTGTCGATCACAGCGATGATTTCATCGGCAACCACGGTGCTGCCGTCGCCTTTGATCAGCTGGACGATCACGCCGTCGGCTGGAGCCGGCAGCTCAAGCACAACTTTATCTGTCTCGATATCAATCAGGTTTTCATCGCGCTTGACAGCGTCGCCGACTTTTTTATGCCATGTCAACAAAGTCGCTTCAGCGACCGATTCCGACAATTGCGGAACTTTTACTTCTAGAAGTGCCATTTAATTCTCCGTAAGATGGTGCGTCGGGCAGGCATCCTGCCCTGGCGTCAATTATTTTGTAAGAACAAAGCCTTTGAGCTTGGAAAATGCTGTGTCCAGCAATGCTTTTTGCTGCGCATAGTGCTTGTCGTAGTAACCGACCGCTGGCGATGCGCTGGCCGGACGGCCTGCGTATGCAAGCTTCTGGCCATCTTCCAGGTTTTCAAAAATGTTGTGCTGAATCTGCAGCCATGCGCCTTGATTCTGCGGCTCGTCCTGGGTCCATACCAGCTCGTTGAAGTTCGGGAACTGCTTCAACTCGGCAGCAAACGCCTTGTGCGGGAATGGATACAGTTGTTCCAGACGGATAATTGCCACGTCGGTCTGACCGCGCTCTTTACGTGCGTTAACCAGATCGTAGTAAACCTTGCCCGAGCAAGCGACGATGCGCTTGACCTTCTTGGGATCGATCTTGTCATCGATTTCGCCGATCACGGTCTGGAAGCTGCCCTTGCTGAAATCGGACAACGGCGAACCGGCATCTTTGTTACGCAGCAGCGACTTCGGCGTCATGATCACCAGCGGCTTGCGGAACAAGCGGATCATCTGACGGCGCAGCAGATGGAAAATCTGCGCTGCGGTAGTCGGCTGCACCACTTGCATGTTGTTGTCTGCGCACAGTTGCAGATAACGCTCGAGGCGTGCCGACGAGTGTTCCGGGCCCTGGCCTTCGTAACCGTGCGGCAGCATCATGACCAGGCCGGAAGCACGGCCCCACTTCACTTCGCCGGAGCTGATGAACTGGTCGATCACGACTTGCGCGCCGTTGGCGAAATCGCCGAACTGGGCTTCCCAGATGGTCAGCGTATTTGGCTCTGCGGTGGAATAACCGTATTCGAAACCGAGTACCGCCTCTTCCGACAGGACCGAGTCGATCACCTTGAACGGCGCTTGCTGTTCGGAGATGTTTTGCAGCGGAATATAGCTGCCGGCATCCCAACGCTCGCGGTTCTGATCGTGCAGTACAGCGTGGCGATGGACGAATGTGCCGCGGCCTGCATCCTGGCCGGTCAGGCGAATCGCATAACCCGACGATACCAGCGATGCGTAGGCCAGATGCTCACCCATGCCCCAGTCGAGGTTGAGTTCGCCGCGGCCCATGGCGGCGCGGTCGTTCAACACCTTTTCGACCAGCGCGTGAACCTTGAAATTTTCCGGCACGGTAGTGATGCGTGCCGCCAGGCGTTTCAATTCGGTGACCGGCACCGAAGTGTCTGCGGCATCGGTCCACTTGCGGTTCAGGAACGGCAGCCAGTCGACCGCGTATTTGCTCTTGAAGTTGGTGATGACCGGATCGATGGTGTGCTTGCCGGCGTCCATCGCATCGCGGAACGCCTTGACCATGGCGTCGCCAGCGTCGGCAGCGATAGTGCCTTGCGCCACCAGTTTGTCCGCGTACAGCTTGCGGGTGCCTGGATGCTGGCCGATTTTCTTGTACATCAGCGGCTGCGTCAGCGCTGGCGTATCTTGCTCGTTGTGGCCCAGTTTGCGGAAGCAGATGATATCGACCACGATATCTTTCTTGAACTCGATCCGGTAATCGAGCGCGATCTGGGTAGCGAACACGACCGCTTCAGGATCGTCGCCGTTGACGTGCAGGACCGGTGCTTCGATCATCTTGACGACGTCCGAGCAATACAGGGTGGAACGGGAATCGCGCGGATCTGAAGTGGTGAAACCGATCTGGTTGTTGATCACGATATGCACGGTGCCGCCAGTGCCGTAACCACGCGTTTGCGCCAGGTTCAGGGTTTCCATCACAACGCCCTGGCCGGCAAATGCAGCGTCGCCGTGGACCAGGATCGGCAGCACTTGCGAGCCGTCGGTGTCGCCGCGACGCTCCATGCGCGCCTTGACCGAACCCTCAACCACCGGGTTGACGATTTCCAGATGCGATGGATTGAATGCCAGCGACAGATGCACCGGGCCGCCCGGGCTGGTGATGTCGGAAGAGAAGCCTTGGTGATACTTGACGTCGCCTGCCGGCAGGTCGTCGGCATGCTTGCCTTCGAATTCGGCAAACAGTTCTTGCGGCATCTTGCCCAAGGTATTGACCAGCACGTTCAGGCGGCCGCGGTGGGCCATGCCGATAACGATTTCCTGGACACCCTTGGCGCCGGCGCGCTGGATCGTTTCGTCCAGCGACACGATGAAACTTTCGCCGCCTTCCAGCGAGAAACGCTTTTGACCGACGTAACGGGTGTGCAGGTAGCGCTCCAGTCCTTCAGCCGCGGTCAGGCGGTCGAGGATGTGTTTTTTCTTTTCTGCGGTGAACACCGGCGCCGAACGCGTCGACTCCAGGCGCTCCTGCATCCAGCGTTTTTCAGTCGGGTCGCTGATGTACATGTACTCGGTGCCGATAGAACGGCAATACGTATCGCGCAGCGAATTCAGCAGGTCGCGCAGCGTAGCAGTTTCAGTACCGAAGTAGGTATTGCTGATGTTGAACACGATGTCCATGTCGGCATCGGTGAAACCGTAGAAGCTTGGTTCCAGTTCAGGCAATACGGAACGTTCCTGGCGTTGCAGCGGGTCCAGATTGGCCCAGCGTGAACCCAGATAACGGTAGGCGGCGATAAGTTGCGTTGCAGCAACACGCTTGCGTCCCATTTCAGCATCTGCCGAAGCGGAGATAGTGCGGATCGGACCATGTTTGGCGCGCTCGGCAAACGAGGCGATGACAGAGGCGTGGCCTACGTCAGGCTTGTCGGTGCCGTCGACGGCAGGCACATGTTGCATGGCGTCAAAATAAGCACGCCAGTTATCGGCAACTGAACCGGGATTGTCGAGGTAAGACTCGTACAGCTCTTCAATGTACGGTGCATTACCTCCGAAGAGATAAGAATTAGAGCGGTATTGTTGCATCATCTTGCTCACCTTTCTTCGCGTTTCGCGAGATTAGCGGGTTAACATAACCTTCCGCGACACGGCCTGACCGGTTAGCGGATTGCACATCAAGTTGTGGGGAAGGGCTCTATTACTACAATTTCAATTCGGGTACTTCTTTACGCCTGCCCTTCAAAACATGCTCATCACATGCTTTTACTATGCTGTGACGGTACAAATCGGCACAGATTGAGAGCATAGCATAACCTGCAGAAATGCAAACAGCGAATCCTTGGATTCGCTGTTTTTGTGTTGCTTGTGTTGCTATTGCCTGCTCGCGCCCTTTTTAGCCGCGCTTGGCGATTGCCGGCACGTCACGGGTCGGCGAACCGACGAACAGCTGGCGCGGGCGGCCGATCTTTTGCTCAGGATCGGAAATCATTTCGTTCCATTGCGCGATCCAGCCGACTGTACGCGCCATGGCAAAGATGCCGGTGAACAGCGATACCGGGATGCCCAGCGCCGACTGCACGATGCCGGAGTAGAAGTCGACGTTCGGATACAGTTTGCGGGAAACGAAGTATTCGTCTTCCAACGCCACTTTTTCCAAGGCCATCGCCAGCTTGAACAACGGGTCGTCATGCAGGCCGAGTTCGTTCAGCACTTCGTAGCAGGTTTCGCGCATCAGCTTGGCGCGCGGATCGAAGTTCTTGTAGACGCGATGACCGAAGCCCATCAGCTTGACGCCGGAGTTCTTGTCTTTCACTTTGGCGATGAACTCAGGGATCTTGTCGACCGAACCGATTTCCTTGAGCATGTTCAGTGCGGCTTCGTTGGCGCCGCCATGCGCAGGGCCCCACAGGCAAGCGATACCGGCAGCGATACAGGCAAACGGATTGGCGCCGCTGGAACCGGCCAAGCGTACGGTCGAAGTCGAAGCGTTCTGCTCGTGGTCGGCATGCAAGGTCAGGATACGGTCCAGTGCGCGCACCAGCACGTCGTTGACCTTGTACTCTTCGCACGGCGTGGAAAACATCATGTGCATGAAGTTCGCGCTGTACGACAGGTCGTTACGCGGATAGACGAAAGGCTGGCCGACTGTGTACTTGTACGCCATGGCGACCAGGGTCGGCAATTTGGCGATCAGGCGGATCGCGGACACTTCGCGATGGTGCTCATTGGTGATATCGAGCGAGTCATGGTAGAACGACGACAAGGCGCCGACGGTACCAACCAGCACAGCCATCGGATGTGCATCGCGGCGGAAGCCGCGGAAGAAGAATTGCATCTGCTCGTGCACCATGGTGTGCTGGGTCACGGTGGCGTCGAATTTTTCCTTTTCCTTTGCAGTCGGCAGTTCGCCGTTCAGCAACAGGTAGCAGGTTTCCAGGAAGTCGCAATTGACCGCCAGTTGCTCGATCGGATAGCCGCGATACAGCAATTCGCCCTTGTCGCCATCGATATAGGTGATCGACGAATTGCATGCCGCCGTCGACATGAAACCGGGGTCGTAAGTGAACTTGCCGGTAGCGCCGTACAGCTTGCGGATATCGATAACTTCCGGGCCGACGGTGCCCTTGTAAATAGGAAACTCTACGGATGGACTGCCATCGGAAAACGATAGCGTGGCTTTTGTATCAGCGGTGGTCATGGCTCTTCCCTCAATCAAAAAAAACAAAAGATGCGCCCGCAAGCCGATCGGCATCTTCAGCGGCCGTCGCCGCCGGCGAAGATACGGGCTTAAGCAGTGCGTATTCTGGCTAACAGTGCATGCACTTGCGGCAAATCCAGCAGGCCGTCCGGTTCTTTACGGACCAGCAGCAAATCCATTAGTTCAATGTCGGACAGTTCCATCAGGCGCGAAAAAGCGTCGACGTCGTCGTCCGTCATGCTGACCTCGTTTGCATCCAGGAAACGGGTCAGTATCAGATCGTTTTCAAGCAGGCCGCGTCGCGCACGCCAGCGCAGGCGGGCTCGGTTAGCTGGATCGGCTTGATGGATGATAGGCATGGAAACCACTTATTCTATTTGATATCGCCGTTCGGCGCTTTCGACGAACAGTTCTAAAACTGTTGCAAAAACCAGGGCGGGAAGACTCGGAAGCTCCGCCGCCCTGCTTACTCTCTTATACAGCGCGACGGACCATCAACTCTTTGATCTTGCCGATCGCTGCGTTAGGATTCAAGCCCTTCGGACAGACATCGACGCAGTTCATGATCGAACGGCAACGGAACAGGCGATACGGATCTTCCAGATTATCCAGGCGGGCGCCGGTGGCTTCGTCGCGGCTGTCGGCGATGAAGCGGTAGGCTTGCAGCAAGCCGGCCGGGCCGACGAACTTGTCCGGATTCCACCAGAACGACGGGCAGGAAGTCGAGCAGCATGCGCACAGGATGCACTCGTACAGGCCATCCAGCTCTTCGCGCTGTTCCGGCGACTGCAGACGCTCTTTTTCCGGCGGAATGCTGTCGTTGATCAGGAACGGCTTGATCGAATCGTATTGCTTGAAGAATTGCGTCATGTCGACGATCAGATCGCGGATCACCGGCAGGCCTGGCAACGGCTTCAGGATGATAGGCTCGCTCAGCTCGTTCAGATTGGTGGTGCAAGCCAGACCGTTCTTGCCGTTGATGTTCATGGCGTCGGAACCGCACACGCCTTCGCGGCAGGAGCGGCGCAGCGCCAGCGAATCGTCGACGTCGGCCTTGATACGCTGCAGGGCATCCAGCAGCATCTTGTCGGTCGGCAGCAGTTCCACCGTCAGGTCCTGCATATAAGGCTTGGCATCCTTATCGGGATCGTAACGGTAGATTTTGAATTTCAAAGTACGTGATGACATGGCTATACCTTTTTATTAATTGTGCGGCAGAGCTGCGGGCCACCATGTGGCGCACCGCCCTGCCGCGACAAATCAGAATGTGCGTGGCTTTGGCTTGAACGTATCAACTGTCAGCGGCTTGGTAACGACAGGCTTGTAGTCGAGACGATTACCTTCGGAATACCACAAAGTGTGCTTCATCCAGTTTTCGTCATCACGCTTTTCATAATCGCGATGCGCATGGGCGCCGCGCGATTCCTTACGAGCTGCAGCCGAGGTAATGGTGGCCTTGGCGGTTTCGATCAGGTTGTCCAGCTCCAGCGCTTCGACACGTGCGGTGTTGAATACCTTGGACTTGTCCTTGAACGCAACATGCTTGCGCCGCTCGTCCAGCACCATGATTTCCTTGTAGCCTTGCTGCAGCAGCTCATCGGTACGGAACACGCCGCAGTAGTGCTGCATGGTCTTGCGGATATCGCCGGCCACGTCTTGCACGCGCTCGGAACCGGTGCTGGCTTCCAGCTTGGCCAGGCGCGCCAGGGCGACGTCGGCTGCGTCTGCCGGCAAAGCCTTGTTGCTGCGTTCCTTGAGCTTGCTGTCGACAATATGATTGCCGGCGGCGCGGCCGAACACCACCAGATCCAGCAGCGAATTGGTGCCCAGGCGATTGGCGCCGTGCACCGATACGCAAGCGCATTCGCCGATGGCGTACAAGCCATTGACTACCGCGTTCGGGATACCGTTCTTCGGCACTACGACCTGACCGTAAACGTTGGTCGGGATGCCGCCCATTTGATAGTGGATGGTCGGCACCACTGGAATCGGCTCTTTCAGAGCGTCAACGTTAGCGAACTTGTGGCCGATTTCCAAAATCGAAGGCAGACGCTTCATGATGGTTTCGGCGCCGATGTGGCGCAGATCCAGCATCACGTGATCCTTGTTCGGACCGCAGCCGCGGCCTTCCTTGATTTCCTGGTCCATCGAACGCGATACGAAATCGCGCGGCGCCAGATCTTTCAGGGTAGGCGCATAGCGCTCCATGAAACGTTCGCCGTTGGCGTTGATCAGAATCCCGCCTTCGCCGCGCACGCCTTCGGTAATCAGAACGCCCGCACCAGCCACGCCGGTCGGGTGGAATTGCCAGAATTCCATGTCTTCCAGCGGCAAGCCGGCACGCGCCGCCATACCCATACCGTCGCCGGTATTGATAAAGGCATTGGTCGAAGCCGCCCAGATACGCCCTGCGCCGCCGGTAGCCATCACGGTGGTCTTGGCTTCCAGGATCATGACATCGCCGGTTTCCATTTCCAGCGCCACTACGCCGATGACATCGCCTTCGGCATCGCGCACCAGATCGATCGCCATCCATTCGACGAAGAAATGCGTCTTGGCGCGCACGTTACGCTGATACAGCGTGTGCAACAGCGCATGGCCGGTACGGTCGGCAGCGGCGCAAGCGCGCGCTACCGGCTTTTCGCCGAAGTTGGCCGAGTGGCCGCCGAACGGACGCTGATAAATCGTGCCGTCGGCATTACGGTCGAACGGCATGCCGAAGTGTTCCAGCTCATACACCGCCTTTGGCGCTTCGCGACACATGAATTCGATCGCGTCCTGGTCACCCAGGTAATCCGAGCCCTTGACGGTGTCAAACATGTGCCAGTACCAGCTGTCCTCGGACATGTTGCCCAGCGAGGCGCCGATGCCGCCCTGCGCCGCCACTGTGTGCGAACGGGTAGGAAACACCTTCGACAAGACTGCTACATTCAAACCAGCTTCCGCCAACTGCAGCGAAGCACGCATACCGGAACCACCGGCCCCAACGATTACCGCATCAAAGCGGCGTGTAGGAATTGTGGATTTAATAGCTGCCACGATTACACTCTCCACAAAATCTGCGCCGCCCATCCGGCACAAGCAACCAACCACAGGATTGTGGCAACATCCAAGACCAGGCGCAGAGCGACCGGCTTGACATAATCCATCCAGACATCACGCACGCCTATCCATGCATGAAAGAACAGCGACATCAGCGCTACGAACGTAGCCAGCTTGAACCACTGATGCGAAAACAGCCCTGCCCAGCCTTCATAAGTAAAATTGCTGGCGGTCAGAAACGACACCAGCAGGATGACGGTATAGATCGCCATGACGACAGCCGTGAGGCGTTGCGCCAGCCAGTCCCGCAAACCGTAATGGGCTCCCACTACCAGGCGCTTGGCGCCAATATTCTTGTTGTCAGCCATCAGAACGCTCCGAACAGTTTCAATGCAACGATCAACGCCAGCGGCACGCTGATAATCAGGACTCCCGCAGCCGATTTGCGCGCACTATCCTTATCCAGGCCGATGTGGTTATCCATGATCAGGTGGCGAATGCCGGCGCAGAAGTGGTGCAGATAGGCCCAGGACAGGGCCAGGATGACAAGCTTTACGAACCAGCCCGACGTAAAACCTTTGAAGTATTCGAAAGAACTTTCAGATACCAGGCTTTTATCCAACATGAACAAGATAAAAGGCAGGAGCAAAAACATCAGCAAGCCACTAATACGATGCAAAATCGAAATGAAGGCTGCCAACGGAAAGCGGTAACCGACAATTTGAGTAATGCTTATATTACGAAACTGTGGCCGATTGGGCTTCGCGGCTTCAGACATAACAGGGTTCTCCTCAGTTTAAAATTTTTAGAGCAAGCGCAATCCCGCAATTTTCGCCGATTTTTGTGCAGCACACCAATAGTTATTATTCGATATTGCAAATAATCCCTGGCAATCATTATGTTGCGCTTGATATTGCTTGGTCAGCTTGCTCATATTGCCACCAGTCGCCGCTGTCGCCAGCCAGCCACCTATTCCAACTCCCTACTCCAACTCGCCGCTCCCACTTGTCAGCTCAATTCGTTCTGATAGTGATGGCGATTGGTCACATACAAACCACGCCGCACTTCCACCGGCTTGTCGCCATAGGTAAAAGACACGCGTTCCACGCACAGTAAAGGCGATGTTTTTTCCACCGCCAGCAACTCAGCCGCATCGGCGTCGGCGCCGGCGGCGCGAATCTGCTCGGTGGCACGGATCATGCGCGTGCCGAATTCGGTTTCAAACAAACCGTACATCGGCCCCTTGTACTCGACCAGGCGCTCCAGCGTCAAAGCCTTGAACAGCGCACCCGGCAGCCACAATTCTTCCAGTATCGTCGGCACGCCGTCAAATGACATGACGCGCTTGACATATATCACCGAGTCGCCCGATTTCATGCCCAGCAGACGGGCGATTTCCGCCGGCGCGCGCAAGCGCTTCAGCTCGATCACTCTTTTATCGGTAACTTGCGGCTGGTCACTGTCGGGCATCAGGCGCAGGAAGCGAAATTGCGAGCGCGCTTCGTGATGGGTGGCGACAAACGTGCCCTTGCCCTGACGCCGCACCAGCAGGTTCTCTGCCGCCAGTTCGTCAATCGCTTTGCGCACCGTGCCCTGGCTTACCTTGAAACGGTTGCCAAGCTCGACTTCGCTAGGAATCAGTTCGCCCGGCTTCCACTCACCGGATTGCAGGCGCTGCATGATCAGCGCCTTGATTTGTTGATAGAGTGGACTGAAGGTTGGAGACGATACTGAGGGGGACGCAGGAACCGCAGCGCTCTGGCCGGCTGGGTCACTACTCACATTGGACGGGATGGAACTCATAAGCTCAGATTTCACCATAAAACACCCCTTGTCGTCCAGTAAAAAATACGCAATGATATGTCTTATATAAGACATAAGATATTGATTGACATACCATGTTGCCACGCCTAAACTCGCGGGCATAAGCACTATTTGACGATCGCTGGATAGTGTTTGTTTCGCGCAAATCGATTTTCATGGCATAGATGCCGGCTGTAAATTCTGGCGCCGGGATTAAAGCGAAACAAACTGACGCAGGCGGTTTTCGCCGGTATGATTAGAGGTTGCGTATTTAAGTCGCCGCTTTTTGTATCTTGCTATATATTTTGCTGGGATTTTTTGTAATTTAACCGTCTTTCTTATTTGAATTGAACGGTTAAGGGCAGAGTAATCCGCCACGGGGCTCAGCTCAGCCTGGCGGCTCTTGGATTCTGCCCCGCGAATATTTTTATCACCTCTCTGGAGATTCAACATGGCTAAGTCCCCTCTGCGTGTTGCCGTGACCGGCGCCGCTGGTCAAATCGGTTATTCCCTTCTGTTCCGCATCGCCAACGGCGACCTGCTCGGCAAAGACCAGCCGGTCATTTTGCAACTGCTGGAAATCCCTGACGAAAAAGCACAAAAAGCGTTGAAGGGCGTGATCATGGAAGTCGACGATTGCGCGTTCCCGCTGCTGGCCGGCATCACCGCGCACAGCGACCCGATGACAGCATTCAAGGATGCTGACGTTGCCCTGCTGGTTGGCGCCCGCCCACGCGGCCCAGGCATGGAACGTAAAGACCTGCTGGAAGCCAATGCACAGATTTTCACCGTGCAAGGCAAGGCGCTGGACGCCGTCGCTTCGCGCAATGTCAAGGTCCTGGTGGTGGGCAATCCAGCCAACACCAACGCTTACATCGCCATGAAATCGGCGCCCAACCTGCCAGCCAAGAACTTCACCGCAATGCTGCGCCTAGACCACAACCGCGCCCTGTCGCAAGTCGCGGCCAAGATCGGCAAACCGGTTGCAGCCATCGAAAAGCTGTTCGTCTGGGGCAATCACTCGCCAACCATGTACGCAGACTATCGCTACGCGACAGCTGACGGCGCGTCGGTCAAAGACCTGATCAACGATCAAGTCTGGAACAAAGACGTGTTCCTGCCAACCGTCGGCAAGCGCGGCGCCGCCATCATCGAAGCGCGCGGCCTGTCGTCGGCTGCTTCGGCCGCCAACGCAGCCATCGATCACGTGCGTGACTGGGTACTCGGCACCAACGGCAAGTGGACCACCATGGGCGTGCCATCGGACGGCTCCTACGGCATTCCTGAAGGCACCATGTTCGGCTTCCCGGTAACCACCGAAAACGGCGAATACAAAATCGTTCAAGGCCTGGAAATCGACGCTTTCTCGCAAGAGCGCATCAACATTACGCTGCAAGAACTGCAAGAAGAGCGTGACGGCGTGAAACACCTGGTCGGCTAAGCAACTGCTTCAATGTAGGGCGGACGCTGGTACTCGTTGGTACGCACAGGTGTCTGCCCTACTCCGCAATTATTATTAAGAACTTCGCAATGCATCCTACCCAGGTCTTATTCCTAGGCAAGCAACAGCCGGTCTCGCTACCGGTCTGCGATCATTACGCCGGCGCTGAAAAGCTCATGCGTAAATCAGTCGCTTTGCAGCAGGAGCTGGGTCCGGTATTCGACATCACACTTGACTGCGAAGACGGCGCCAGCGCCGGCAACGAAGCAGCGCACGCACAACTGGTCGCCGGCGTCATCGCCGGCGCCGACAATCGCTTTGAGCGCATTGGCGCTCGCGTACACGACATCGGCAGCACTTTTTTCGAACAAGACGTAGAGATCATCTGCCAAGGCGCAGCGCGCCGGCTGGCTTACCTGATGCTGCCCAAGGCCGAAAGCCTGGCCGACGTCAGCGCCGCCATCGCCCTGATAGATCACCACAGCAGCCTGGCCGGACGGCAGGCGCTGCCGGTCCATGTATTGATAGAAACCCATGGCGCGCTGGCAGATGTGTTCGCCATCGCCGCCCTGCCGCAAGTACAGTCGCTGTCGTTCGGCATCATGGATTTCGTTTCAGCGCATTACGGCGCCATTCCCAGCGCGGCGATGCGTTCGCCGGCGCAGTTCAGCCATCCGCTGGTCGCGCGCGCAAAACTGGAAATTGCCGCGGCTTGCCATGCGCACGGCAAGGTGCCCTCGCATAACGTCACCACCGACATCAAGGACAACGCCACCGTCGCCGCCGATGCCAGCCGCGCCATGGCTGAATTCGGCTATACCCGGATGTGGAGCATCCATCCGCAACAGATCAAACCGATATTGAACGCATTTACCCCGCCGCCGTCAGAGATAGCCGCCGCGGCACAAATCCTGCTTGCGGCCAGGCAAGCAGCATGGGGACCAATACAACACGAGGGCACGCTGCATGACCGCGCCAGTTATCGTTATTACTGGGGTGTTCTGCAGCGCGCAAAAAATAACGGCATCGCACTACCCGAAGATGCAACAATTTTGTTATAACCGCAGCCCGCCTTTTCCGAGATAACGGGATGCATTACGGAGCAATGAAAATGAAAAAGAGATTGTCGACGAGTTTATCAATGCTTGTTTTACTATGCGCCAGCCTGGCAGTTGTAGCGCCGCAAGTTCAGGCCCAGACCACCACCAAGAAAACCAGCAAGAAAGCCGTCAAGAAGCCAGCTGCAAAAGCAGCGCCGGCAGAAGTCGACGATGGCGAGGACGAAGGCACGCCGGACGTCAAGACTTCCGTTTCCGTCGATTACAAATGCGAACTCGGCAACAGCCTGACAATTTTCACCAACGCCGAAGACGAGAAGCACATCGCGCTGCGCTGGGGCAAAACCTTGCACCGCCTGTCGCGCGTACCGACCACCACCGGCGCCATCCGCTTCGAAAACCGCAAATACGGCCTGCTCTGGATCGGCATCCCTGCCAAGGGTATTTTGCTGGATTCGAAAACAGGACATCAACTTGCGAACGAATGTAAATCCGCAGCGCAAGAAGCAATGCCGGCCGCCGCAGCTGTCGATCCAGCACACAGCTTGTAATTAAATTAAAACCCCAGGAGAAATCATGTCCCGCAACACGCTGAATACACTCAAGGAATTCAAGATTTCCGACTCCAAGAAAGGCAAGTTCTACTCCTTGCCGGCCCTGGAGAAAAAACTCGGCATCAACATTTCGCGCCTGCCGGTGTCGATCCGTATCGTTCTGGAATCCGTACTGCGTAATTGCGACGGCAAGAAGGTCACCGAAGAACACGTCAAGCAACTGGCCGCCTGGGGCGCCAACGCAGCCCGCACTGACGAAATCCCGTTCGTGGTAGCGCGCGTAGTGCTGCAAGACTTTACCGGCGTGCCGCTGCTGGCCGACCTCGCCGCCATGCGCAACGTCGCCGCCTCGCTGGGCAAGAACGCCAAGAACATCGAGCCGCTGGTGCCGGTCGACCTGGTAGTCGACCACTCGGTGCAGATCGACCACTTCCGTGAAAAGAAAGCACTCGACCTCAACATGAAACTGGAATTCCAGCGCAACAACGAGCGCTACCAGTTCATGAAATGGGGCATGCAGGCATTCGACACTTTCGGCGTCGTGCCGCCGGGCTTCGGTATCGTCCACCAGGTCAACCTGGAATACCTGGCGCGCGGCGTCCACAAGAAGGATTCGGTTTACTATCCGGACACCCTAGTCGGCACTGACTCCCACACCACCATGATCAACGGCATCGGCGTCGTCGGCTGGGGCGTGGGCGGCATCGAGGCGGAAGCCGGCATGCTGGGCCAACCGGTCTACTTCCTGACACCGGACGTGGTCGGCGTCAACCTGACCGGCCAGTTGCGTGAAGGCGTCACCGCAACCGATCTGGTGCTGACCATTACCGAACTGCTGCGCAAAGCCAAAGTGGTCGGCAAGTTTGTCGAATTCTTCGGCGAAGGCACTGCCTCGCTGAGCCTGACCGACCGCGCCACCATCGCCAACATGGCGCCTGAATACGGCGCCACCATGGGCTTCTTCCCGGTGGACGACGCGACTATCGAATATTTCCAAGGCACTGGCCGCAGCAAAGCTGAAATCGACGCATTCGCCGGCTACTTCAAGGCGCAAAACCTGTACGGCATTCCAAAAGCCGGCGACATCGACTACACCACTGTGGTCGAACTCGACCTGGCTACCGTTGCACCGTCGCTGGCTGGTCCAAAGCGTCCGCAAGACCGTATCGAAATCGGCAACGTCAAGGCCAACTTCGCAGAATTGTTCAGCAAGCCTGTCGCAGAAAACGGCTTCAACAAGAAAGTGGAAGACCTGGACGCGACTTACACCAACGCTGACGGCGTCAAACTGCAAAACGGCGACGTGCTGATTGCTGCAATCACTTCCTGCACCAACACTTCCAACCCGAGCGTCATGCTGGCGGCTGGTTTGCTGGCCAAGAAAGCGGTCGAAGCCGGCCTCAAGGTGTCGTCGCACATCAAGACTTCGCTGGCCCCTGGCTCGCGCGTCGTCACCGAGTACCTGGAAGCGGCTGGCCTGCTGCCGTACCTGGAAAAGCTCGGCTTCGGCGTCACTGCCTACGGTTGCACAACCTGTATCGGTAACGCCGGCGACCTGACGCCAGCCATGAACGAAGCCATCGTCAAGAACGACGTGGTGGCGTCGGCTGTGTTGTCGGGCAACCGTAACTTCGAAGCGCGTATCCATCCGAACATCCGCTCCAACTTCCTGGCTTCGCCGCCGCTGGTGGTTGCTTACGCGATCGCCGGCAACATGACGCGCGACCTGATGACGGAACCTGTCGGCAAGGGCAAGGGCGGCAAAGACATTTATCTGGGCGACATCTGGCCGACTTCGCAAGAAGTCGCCAAGCTGATGAAGTTTGCGATGAACGCCAAGACCTTCAAGACCAACTACGCTGACGTCAAGGGCGCACCTGGCAAGCTGTGGGAAGCCATCAAAGGCGTCGCCGGCGGCGAAGTCTATAACTGGCCGAAATCGACTTACATCGCTGAGCCACCGTTCTTCCAGGACTTCACCATGGTGCCGAAGGCAGCTGCGACCGGCATCACCGGCGCGCGCGCACTGGGCGTGTTCGGCGATTCGATCACTACCGACCACATCTCGCCAGCTGGTTCCATCAAGGAATCCAGCCCGGCCGGCAAATGGCTGATCGCCAACGGCGTGCTGAAGGCTGACTTCAACTCCTACGGCTCGCGGCGCGGCAATCACGAAATCATGATGCGCGGCACATTCGCCAACGTCCGTATCAAGAATCTGATGATTCCTGCTACACCGGACGGTTCGCGGGTTGAAGGCGGCATCACCTTGTTCCAGCCGACCGGCGAAGAAACATCGATCTATGACGCAGCC
This sequence comes from Collimonas sp. OK242, assembly GCF_900107095.1. Lineage (GTDB taxonomy): Bacteria > Pseudomonadota > Gammaproteobacteria > Burkholderiales > Burkholderiaceae_D > Collimonas. Next base: position 19,467 of record NZ_FNOR01000019.1, on the reverse strand, counting down.
ATGCAGTACGTCAAAGACGGCGTGCCAACCATGGTGTTTGCAGGTGAAGAATACGGTACAGGTTCGTCGCGCGACTGGGCAGCCAAGGGTACCCAGTTGCTGGGCGTGAAGGCCGTGTTTGCGCGTTCGTTCGAGCGTATCCACCGTTCCAACCTGGTCGGCATGGGCGTCTTGCCTTTGCAATTCATCGGTAACGACAGCGTGCAAACCCTGGGCATCACCGGCCACGAGACTTTCGACCTGAAAGGTATCGAGGGCGAAATCAAGCCGCAGCAAGACGCTACCCTGGTGATCCATCGCGCCAACGGCGAAACCAAGGAAGTCAAGGTTCTGCTGCGCATCGATACGCCAATCGAAGTCGACTACTACAAACACGGCGGCATCCTGCCGTTCGTGCTGCGCCAGTTGCTGGCGGCATAACGACACACCAGCCGGCCGCCCCTTCTGCATGGGCGGCCGGCTGGCAGTCGGATGCACCGACAAAGTCACTCAAGAATGTACAAAAAAAGCGCCGGCCATGCCGGCGTTTCTCGTTTTCGGCCTCAATCAAGGGATTGTTGCCATTCATCTACGGTAGTTATTCAACATACCGTTAAATCCACTACAATAGGATCTTGCAGTCTTCCTGCCTCAGAGTCTTTGAAAACTCTCAGCAAGCGGTCGTAGGCCAGAAGGCAGCGCAGAAAAGCGGAGCATATTCATCCATGAATATGTGAGCGTCTCAGTTGCCGGTCATCGGATGCATGCATCCGCTACGGTCGCGCAGTAAGATTTTGACTATGTTGTCAGCTCCTTACCTTATCTACTATGCGCCGCCCGTCAAAAAAACCTTCCCGTAAATTTTCCGCCGACAGCCACCGCCTGGCCGAGCTGGCGCAAGCATTGATACAAGCCTCCAGCCGTCTTGAGGAGCGCGCATGGGAACGCGAGATTGAAGCCCTGCTCGGCAGGCATTTCAAAGCCCATCACCAGGAGCCTATCGACGGCGCGCTGGAACAGCTGTTTCCGACCCAGCCCGATGCCTACGACGCCTTGATGGACGTGGTCGAAGCCTGCAGCGAATCCAGCACCATCGAGTACCAAGGCAAGCAATACGACTGCCTGCTGGTCGGCATTCCGCTGCTGGCGTGGACGCGCTTCTCGATCGGATCGGGGCCGATTCCGGCCGACGTCGTCATGACGCTGAACGCCCATCTGCACGCCCATATCCTGGCGCCGGAAGTGCTAACCGCCATCGTGCCGACCTTGTACGCCATCGATCAGTTGCCGCGCACCCATTGCGAAACCTTTACCCTGCTGCAGCAACTGTCGCATGCCGCACTCAACGCCGCACCGGTGCGCAGCCCCGCAAATCCGCCGGAGACCGCGCCCTTCCTGGCCGATACCCGTTATTTGCTGGCCGCCCTGGTAGTCCCGAGCGGCATGCCCTTGTTCCACTGGCAAATGACGCGTGGACAAACGGGGCATATTGCCGCCGACAAGGAAAACGCACTGGAACAATGGCGCGTTCAAGTCACTCCCAACCTGACACGCTTGCTGCCAGGTTGCGGCATCCAGGTGTTGCTACCCGAGGCTTACTTTGCCGCCTGCCGCGAGGCCGACCTGCAAATCCGTCCGGCTTCCCTGCGCGCCGCCAGCTATTACCTGACGCACACGCTGGACATCGCATCGAAAGACCTGCACGCCAGCATCGGCCGCTTTAGCGAACAGCCGGAAAGCGGCCGGGTCGACGAATACCGGATCGGCTTCTCGCTGGGCCAAACCAATGAGGTGATCTACGGCGTGGTGTGGCCGCTGTACGGGCAGGAAGAAGCGACTGAAGAAATCATTACCCGCGCCAGCGACAGCGACGAGGCCGCGGCCGAACCGGAAACCCCGCTGGAACAAATCCTGAGCCTGCTGCGCGAATGCGGTATCGACGACATTCAGCGGCATGCCGAAATGTATGCGATGGAATTCTGCGACGATTGCGGCACCCCGCTTTACCCGGACCGCGAAGGCGATCTGGTGCATCCGGAAATGCCTGATGACACACCAAGCGGCTCAGCCCATTTTCACTGAGCCGGCGCACGCCCTTCAATCATCTCAATCTTCTTCCAGTGCCCGGAAACGCTGTACCAGATAATCGATCAGGGTACGCACCAAGGGCAGCAAGCCGCGCCGCGACGGGAATACCACATGGATGATTTCGTGGCGCGGCCGCCAGTCATCCAGCACATGCAACAGCGTGCCTTGCGCTACCTGTTCGCGTATCATCATGGTCGGCAATTGCACAATGCCGACGCCAGCCACTGCCGCCCGCAACAATGCCACCATATCGCCGGTGACAAAACGCGGCGTGTGATGAATCGCCGCCTTGGCGCCATCCGGGCCGAACAATGTCCATATATGATTTTGCTGCCCTGTCCCCAGCCCCAGGCTCGGCCAGCCGTTTAAATCGGCAGGCGAGGCCGGCAGCGAGCGCCCCTTAAGCAGCAGCGGACTGGCGACCAGGCATTGACTGCGTTCAGCCAGTACCCGCAGCACCAGCTCGCTATCCGGAATCGGCGGCGGCCGTACCCGGATCGCAATATCCACCGCCTCGGCCACCACGTCAACCCGGCGATTGCTCGCCTCCAGCAGCACCGTCACACGCGGGTTGGCCGCCATGAAATCTGCCAGCATCACGTCCACATTCGCATGCAGCAAAGCCACCGGGCAAGTCAGGCGCACAATGCCGCGCGGTTCGCCCCGCGTCAGCTCGACCGCGTCTTGCGCAGCCTCTGCCTCCACCAGCATCGCCTTGCAGTGCTCGTAATACGACTGCCCGACTTCTGTCACGGAAAATTGCCGGGTAGTACGCTGGATCAGCCTGACGCCCAAGCGCTCCTCCAATAACGCCAGGCGCCGGCTCAGCTTGGACTTCGGCATGCCCAGGGCCCGTCCGGCCGGCGCAAAGCCGCCATGGTCGACCACCTGAACGTAATAGTAGAGATCGTTCAAATCCTGCATAACAATTCCCGCGCAAACATTTCATCGTTCATAAAATAGGACGCTGATGGCAAATTCCACAGACTACCGCAGCCATTGTCCTTGATTTAATCTTCTACCTGCAACAACTATGCAACCACCACAAGGAATCGATCATGAAAAAAGTCCTCGGCATCTACAGCGCACCTCGCCAACATTGGGTCGGCGACGGTTTTCCTGCTCGTTCGATGTTTTCTTACACCAGCCACGGCAAGCAACTAAGTCCTTTCCTGCTGCTCGATTACGCCGGTCCGGCCGAGTTCAGGCCTGCTACCCGCCCACGCGGCGTCGGCTCGCATCCGCATCGCGGCTTCGAAACCGTCACCATCGTCTACAAGGGCGAAGTGACGCACCGCGACTCGACCGGCAATGGCGGCACTATCGGCCCCGGCGACGTGCAATGGATGACAGCAGGCAGCGGCATCCTGCATGAGGAGTTCCACTCCGAAGCGTTCACGCGCTCCGGCGGCACGCTCGAAATGGTGCAGCTGTGGGTGAACCTGCCGGCGAAGGACAAGATGACAGCGCCCGGTTATCAAGCCATCGCAGATCGCGACATTCCTGTTGTGGCCTTGCCTGACGGCGCCGGCACAGTAAGGGTGATTGCCGGCGAATACGACGGCCATGCCGGTCCGGCGCGTACTTTCACACCGATGAACGTGTGGGATATGCGCTTGAACCAGGGCGGCAACACCAGACTGTCCTTGCCCGCCGGCTGGCATTCTGCGCTGGTGGTGTTGCACGGAACCGTGCTGATCAATGGCGAGACCGTGGCGCGCGAAGCGCAAATGGCGTTGCTCGACAACGACGGCAACAGCGTCGATATCGAAGCCAACAACGACGCGGTAGTGCTGGTGCTTAGCGGCGAGCCGATCGATGAAGCGATCGTCGGCCATGGCCCGTTCGTCATGAACAGCCAGGAAGAAATCGCCCAGGCGATCGTCGACTTCAACAGCGGGCGCTTTGCGCAGATAACTGAACAGGCCTAGCAGTCGCTGCCGGCTCAGCAGAACTACGGCGCAAAAAAAAGCCGGGCATGTTGGACATGCCCGGCTCTTTCACAACATGCACCAAGACCGCATGCAGTACGGCCTATTCAAACGCCCGCAATATCGGCTGCAACACCACCGCCCCCAAACGCGCACTGCGAGCGCCATCCCAGCCGACCTGCGCATCCGGCAGGTTGACGTTATCCTTGAACGGCAACTCCAGGGTCAGCGATATGCACTTGAAGGTATGGCCGACATATTTCGACGCCAGGGTCAGCACATCGCTGCTGTACTTGCTCGCCGCATAGCCGTATTCAGTCTGGAAATCCGGGCTGGCGCGCAAGAAATCGGCTATGAATTTTTGCTGCTCCACGCCCTGCTGCGGACTAAAATCTTCCAGCATTTCCGAGCCGGCCACAAACACATACGGCAAAGCCTCATCGCCATGCACGTCCAGGAACAGATCGCAGCCGGTTTCGTGAATCTTGTTCTTGACCACAAATACTTCGGGGCTGCGCTCCAGCGACGGCGTCATCCACTCGCGATTCAGGTTGGCGCCGGCAGCGTTGGTCCGCAGGTTGCCGCGCACGGAACCATCCGGATTCATGTTCGGCACGATGTAGAACACCGCATGCTGCAGCACCTTGTTCGCCAGCGGATTGGCACGGTCCAGCAATGCATCGACCATGCCCTCGACAAACCATTCCGCCATGGTTTCACCCGGATGCTGGCGCGCAATCACCCACACCTTCTTGGCCGCGGCCGGATTGCCGATCACCAGCAGATTCATATCGCGACCGTCAACCGTGCCGCCCAGATCCTGCACCCGCGCCAAAGGCGATTTCTCTGCGCGCCCCAGCAAGGCCAGATGACGCTCCCACGAATACGGTTCGAAATAGGCGTAATACACGCTATCGCGTTCCGGCGTATGGGCAATGGTCATCACCTCGCAGTCAAAACTGGTCGGCACCCGGAACCAGGTCTCGCGATCGTAGCTGGCCACCGCCTGATAGTTTTCCCAGCCCTTGGGATAGGTAGCGGCGCCGGCATTCATGAAACGGATGCGGCAAGCCTCGCCGCGCGCACCTTGCAAGCGGAAATAGAACCATTGCGTGAAATCCGCATGCGAGTCGCTACGGATGTTCAATTCAATCTGCTGAGGACTATCGGCGCGCAACACTTCGATGGCGGCGGCGTCAAACTGCTGGCTAATTTTTATTGGCATAAGATTATCGAATGAGGATTGCCGGCCGGGCGATCTGACGGTTCATTGCAAACTGCAATGAACGGCGTCATCGTCTGGCGAACAAACAGTTAAAATTTTATGTATTGCCTTGGAAACAAAGCAATTTTGCTCTGATATAATAGCAGGCTTGTCGGGGCGTAGCGCAGCCTGGTAGCGTACTTGCATGGGGTGCAAGGGGTCGGAAGTTCGAATCTTCTCGCCCCGACCAATTGAATCAATGACTTAGGCCAATCTTCGGATTGGCCTTTTTCATTTTTTGCCTCTCAGGGTACAAAATGGATGGTCTGTATCGACCCGCTTCATTTCTTTGAGTCGCAAAAACCAAGAACTTATTCGGTCAGAAAATCCTAACTCGCCACCATCGAGACCAAAGTTAGTTAGCCGTCCGCTTTGAAAGTGGCGGGTACACTTATTAACGGGCAATTTTTTAATTTTGCTCACCCGTAGCCTCAAAAATCTCCGGCAATTTTTTAAACTTTTCGTTTGCCCGATAAAAATGGCGAGTGACCGAAGCCACTCGCCAAACAATTCCCCGATCTGATCCATAGAGTCTCTAATTGCCGCTTTGATTGAATGGAGGCATCGAATTTGCCTGTTGTGATAGCCTGTCTACTCCAGCGGTATATCGACGGGAGAAAAATATGGTTGTCCGCTTAAATGGGTGGAGGCGCATCGCCTTGGCGATGTCGATACTGTGGATCGGCATCGCGTCGATAATCGCGGGAACGGATTATTTCAGCAAGAACGACGGCTACTTCGTTTATCAAGGTATTCCTGTCGGGACATTGGTCAAAGGCGACACGGCCACTTTGCCGGATGGCCGCAACGTCCGGCTTTCGGACCAAGAAGAAATTGAATTCGCTGTTCGCCGAGAAAAGGAAGAGGGACAGTCCGCTGTCCCCGTGCAGATGCCTGACGGCACCATAGTGGACATGCCCAACAAGTTGACGCCGGAACTCGCGGCCCGATTGGAAGCCTTGCTGCGCGCCCCCCGCTCGGCCGCATCTCTCGTTCCCAAGAATCAGCAAGCCAAGCAGAGTGGCGATAAGAAAGGATTCGATCTGTCGACGGAGAGAGAGATCAAACCTTGGGAAATCTATTGGTCGAAACAGGATGGCATTCCGAAGACATCGGAAATTCGTTGGTCCCGCTTCCTACTTGTCGGCATCGCGCTTCCATTGCTGTTATGGATGTTTTCTGAGCTTTTCGCTTCCGTCGTCCGTTGGATCGTTCGTGGATTTCGAGAATCGAAGCCGCGCACCGACGCATAGACATTCAACCCATTTTCATACTGTGCACTGCCCCCATTTCATGGAAAAGCGCGATGCTGTCCAAATTCAACCGTCCGTTCATCGTAGTCATTCTCGCCGCATTCATTTTTTCCGGAGTGCTGATCTACACGCATCATGATAGATACGTCGATCTCATCGTCACAGTCTTCGGAACATTTGTAGCGGCGTGGGCAGGCGGATGGGCTGCGTTCAGCGCGGAGCGGAAAACACGCGATGAGGCCGAGCGCAATATACGTATTTCGTCAGCGAACAAAGCGTTGTTCACAATTGCAACCATGTTCAACGTATTCGACAATTTGCGTCAATTCTTCATAGATCACGAAGACATCAGGCAAAGCGAAGACCGTGCATTCCTCATGGACTCGCCGCAGCCCGGCATGATGCAATCGCTCCATTTCGATTTCGACAGCCTCAACTATTTTCTGGATCAAGACGGCGAGCTGTGCTCAATGGCTCTGGTGGAGTTGCGAGTCCTTGACTGGCATCATCAAGCTCTGCTCAACACCGTTGAACTGCGAGCCGTCGCGCACGATGATTTGCGCAAGGCCGTGCTTTCAAAGAACATCCCTAATCTGACGCACGAATCATTGCAGACGATTTTTAGAGCTGAGTATGCCAAGCTGGCCGCGTTGACCGATCAATTCATCAGGCAAGTGGACGAGGGCATCGCCACGACGAAGAAAATGGATAACCAAATGCAAATCGCGTTGCAAAGCATATTTCCCGGGCAAAGTTTTGTGCAAATACGATTCGCTCAAAAAACATTGCAATCAGAATAAAGGTTCCCGCATTCGCCGGAATCTCCAAATTTTCAAGACGTATCAGATACAGCCATAGGCTGAACCAAAATCGTAATTGATTGCGAAATCAGCGGATTAATTTAAGACTCAAATAGCGTTTTAAAACGCTATCCACCGATCTAATCTACAGCATCTTGTAACGGTGACAGTGAGTCAAAGTCCCCATTCATTAGACGTGCCACAAGAGTAGTTCACTCCGCAAGATATTCATGCTTTTGACGCTCTAGGCGCAGTTCGCCACAAATGCAATTTCTCTTGCGTGCTGCCAATACGTCACGTTCTAATCGGCGTCCCTCATCCCAGAGGCATTCGACACGCACAAACATTTTTGCCACCCCAAACAACTGTATGAATGTACAGTATATGAGATTTGCGAAATATGGCAATGGCAAGACAGGTGAGAATTATTTTGATGCAAATTGATGCAATTGGGCAGTATTCCGGATACTCTAACTTGCATAAATAAAAACTATATGAACTGCACAATCATTTTCTGTTAGGGGCCAACAATGCAATGTCCGCACTGCCAAATTGAGATTCATCCAGGCTTTCACACAACAACGTTTAATCCAGCAATTGGGGAAAAACACGGCGCACCTTTATATTGGACCGCGACGCATATGGAATGTCCATCCTGCCATGACGCGATAATTTTCCTATCCTCTCAGTTAGGAAACGGGATTATTGGTACACCGATGCGATTAGTCTATCCTCGTGCGGCTAATAGGCCGAAGGCACCGGCAGAGGTGCCAGCAAATCTCGCAGAGGATTTTAACGAAGCGTGCCTTGTACTATCTGATAGCCCTAAAGCGTCTGCTGCATTGAGTCGGCGTTGTCTTCAAGGCGTGTTGCACGAGAATGGCTTCACTCAACACAATCTTGCTCCAGCAATTAAGGCAGCTATAGATTCAAATAAATTGCCACCTGCAATTGCCGACAATCTGGACGCGGTACGCAATATAGGTAATTTTGCCGCCCATCCAATGAAGGACACCAGCAGCGGGTCAATTATGTCCGTGGAACCCGAGGAGGCAGAGTGGAACTTAGACGTTTTGGAAGAGTTATTTGATTTTTTCTACGTTCAACCGGAAAAAGCAAAGCAAAGACGAGATGCACTAAATGCAAAACTCAAAGCGGCTGGAAAACCAGAGATGAAGCAATAACAGCTTCAGCTTACGCGAAGCCCACGTGTTCCAAGTTACATCAATGATTTGAGGTGAAAGATGGATTTGTGGGACGCGTTTTTCGTTTGGATTGATAGCATACCGGCTGTGATTTGGTCGGGGGCAATTGGTGCCTTGCTGGCATCCGGCATGTCGTATGTTGGGATCCGTTCTGCCAACAATAGCAGCTACAAGCGTTTGAGAGACCAACACGTTCACGATAAATTGGAAGCTGACAAACAGCGATCCCATGACGCCATCCAAAAAGAGGAAGATCGAAAAGCAGCAATTAGGCGTGAGGTCTACACGAAAGCAGTGGAGGAGACACACGCGGCTCTTGGGGCTATTGGTGGTTTCCCTTTTAAGCCCTTAGATTTTTCCGGAAACACTGATAGTGATGCCCTTCAGGTTTTCTTAAAGGCCAACTCAAAAATTTGGCTTGTAGCAGAGTCGGAAGCTGCTCATTTATCGCGCGACCTTGCTAACAAAATGTCAGAAGTGTACTTGCTGGCGCTAGCATCTGCATTTCCTCTACGATTAGCGCTGGATCCAGTCTGGGAGCTAAATAAGAAGCTGATCCACGCCGAAAGCGAGGTGCTGCGCAAAAGTGTGAAACTTGCCGATCTGGCTGAGCAAGGGGCAGACGCTAACGTTATCGAGGCAGTTCAAAAGGCTTGGAAAGAGGCAAATGATCTTGTGGATGCAATCAAAAGACACCGGGCTCATATGAGAGAAGCTCTCGCCCCGCAACAATTAGCCTACTCGCGTAAACTGATCGCGGAAATGGAACCTTTACAAAAAACAATGGTGCAGCTAATTAGCTCGTTGAGGAAAGAAATTCACTTGTCGCCTGATGAGGCAGAGTTCATGCAGCAGCAGTTAGATATGAGAAAGAATGTTCTGGCCTTGTTTGAGAGACTATTCGGTCCAGCACCGGCATAGAAGCGTGACGCATGTCACTTCGAACGTCGTAGCGATGTTACGACAGAGCTTTCTTCAGAAGCGCAAGATGATTTTCGTAACCCCACCGAAAACTTATGAAATTATGCCCCCGACTATGGTGCCTTTTGCCCCAAGCTGGAGCATCCCAACCGGCATTTATCAAATCAGACGCGGCAAAGATAAATTCCAGAGTATTCGTGAGAAATGGCAGTAACGGCTCTAATTTCTCTGGATCAAAGCCACCTGAGCTTCCATGCACGAAGAAATTGCGGATCTTGACCGCTGTAGTAGCAACCGACGCAAGCTCAGGAAATTGACTGGCCAAATGGACATTCACCATATCGACTCGATGAAGTACTTTCTTCGTGAGCGAAGGCTGGTTCATCCTGCCTAGTGCCCCAAGTATGCTGTCTCGCTCTACTCCCACAGCTAATCGCTTCAAAATTTCACGACAATCCTTCTGTGCCTTGATAAGTTCGTCCGAAAGAGGAGATGCCGATGGCATCGCATCCTGGGGCAAAATATCAAACATATTTGCGGCGGCGACAATGCGATCAATACTATAAGAGTTTCCTTTTCCCATACATCCTGCGTATCGGATACGTGCTGTCCGCCATTCGGCTTCTCGACTTAGCCAATTTTTGAGAACGACTTTAAATTCCTCCGGTCGACGAACTGCATCGAGAGGAATATCTCCTATACGAGGCACGTTATCATCTTTTTTGGGCCGTTTGGGCGCGAAAGACCAGTGCAACTCAAGCAGTGACGGCTTGCTGACGGAATGGCCGACAAGCTCAAGAGAGACTGACTCGATTGACTGCTTGCGACCTGCCATGAGGCTAAGGAATCGGTGGATCGACATCAGTCTCTCGATGCACACGCCAAGGACGACCGGCTCAGAGTATTCCAAGGTCACAATCATGCTGTTCTTTACGAGCGAACCATTTGAACCGCCCGTACGGTAGCTTGGTCGATGAGATACGCGGAACTGGCCGATAGGTGTATCTACTGCAATAACCTCATCTTTCCCTGAAAAATAGAAAATTTCGGGTGAGTCGCCAAGTGCAATTTCGTGCGTGGGCCTATTTTCCTTAACAAAAGATTTAACTAGCGAGTTTGAATCTGTAAAGTGGCCGAATGCGCCAAAGTCGTTGAAAATCAAGGGCACGTCATTGGTTGTGAAATGAGCGGCTTTGATGGAGTGCGCGTCAGGTTTTAAGTGCTGATCCCCTATAGTGACAAAATGTGGGAATATGTCAGCATAGTGATACTGTCCAGCATCACCTCGAAATCCACCTCCTGTAGATCCAACGACGCACTGTAAGCAGCTCACTTTTCTGAGATCACCCAACTCTCCATTTATTACGCTGTTCTCATCGAGCGGTGATAATTCAGCTTTGGGCTGAAGATGCAATACTGTGCTGCGGCCATTTAGATGAAGGTTTCCAAATACTTTTTGTTCATTTGGTATCGTGAAATTGCCTGCGCTTTGTAGATTATTTTTCTTGGAATTCTTCATGGTCGCGTGCCCAGTATTAGTTATTTCAAATGCTGCCGTCATTGAGTATCGAATGGCGACGATTGGTTTGCATGAGCAATTCCAAATGGCTGCACCATATTAATCATCAATGACGAATGCTTTTGTGGACTTGTAGTGCGCCCATTCCGCATCACTGAGATCAGTCATATTCTCCACATCCTTGTCAGTCCACCAAATTCTTGCAGCGATCTTGCTCGATGAAGGATATTCTTCAATCTCGCACGGTCCCAACGGAACATTGATGCGTTGGTTTTTCTCATTGACATAGGAAACTGTGTTTCTGATCCTTGCAGATTTTTTCATGACTGACCTCTCTGGCCAAATAAGAATAACATCGTATATCAGATAGTAAGAATCAAGCCTTAATTGTGGGTTGAATTGTCAGGAAAAAAAGCATCGTACAGCTCCCGGTTTGTGCGACTCACGACGGCCTATGGGCCTAATGCAATTCCGACGGCTGTATGGACCTAAGCCACCTTCAATACTGAATATAGCGTTGCCCTGGATACGCCATACTCATCAGCCAGCGCGGTCTTGCTCTCAGTTGCAGCGCGTTGCTTAATTACTGCGATCTGCTCGGCTGTCAGCTTCGCAGTACGTCCCATGTGTTTACCTTCAGCTCGCGCCTTGGCTTGGCCTTCAGCACGTCTCTCATTAATCATCGATAGCTCGAATGCACTAATGGCTCCAATGATGGTTAGGAACATGGTATTCATCGGGTTATCTTTGCCAGCGGCAAAGGTCATTGACTCGTTGATGAACGAGACAGTCACACCCTTGGTAGTGAGCAGCTTTACGAGGTCTAGCAAATCGGCAGTGTTACGAGCTAGTCGGCTTATCTCATGCACTACGACTGTGTCACCTGATCGAGCATGTTTGAGCATTGCCGTAAGTTGTGGCCTATCCGTCGTGCTTCCACTGCATTTGTCTTCAAATACTTGATCTAGCGCAATGCCGTCAAGTTGACGCGCTGTATTTTGCCCAGCGGTCGATACTCGCAAGTATCCAATAGTTTGCCCTGCTGCCATTCTGTTCCCCTTTTTTGATAATGCATAACAAGTATTTAGTACTTCATAGAATATGTAAAGAAAATCTTAAACATATACTTGTTGGACAAAATCTGTGGGGCAAGTGCGGATGAATTAGTATTGCAAAGAAAGTATGCCTTGTTGGACGGGCTGGCACTATCGCATTCAAGCTGAGAAATATTTGCACTTGAGCAATGCTCATAATTGGAAAATGCATTTGGCGCTGTTTTTGTCACACTGCATGAATATCACCACATGTCTGTTTCTAGCTAAACACTAATTCCTCGATTACCAGGCATGTCGCGACAGGAAGGCACTTACTTAGGTGCAATTTGGCATTGACGACCGATCCCAAATCGGTAACAATAAATATGTTCCCATAATGGGATTCGAGATTCGAAGCATTTATGGGAGCCTGGTTTTAATGAGGATTGTTGGACTTGGGGTGCTTGCCGCCTTTTGCGACAAGCACGCAGACTGCCGCAAGTGGATATCGAACTGGATCGCAGATGCACGCGCCAGTCGCTGGGAGACTAGCCACGATATCAAGGACAGATATCCGTCTGCCAGCTTTTTAGCGACAAACATTGTCATCTTTAACGTGCGCGGCAACGAGTACCGCCTGGAAACCCAGGTGGCGTACAACGCAGGGGTGATATCCATCAAATGGGTGGGCACACATGACCAGTACACGAAGCGGATGCATTGATATGGAATATAGAATTCTGAAAAGCGAAACTGAACATCAAACTGCGCTGCTAGAAGCGGAGGAGCTTGTTGCACTTGACCCACCGATTGGATCGACCGAAGGTGATCGCCTCGCATTGCTTGCTCTCCTGATTGAAGATTACGAAAAGCGTGCATATCAATTCGAGGCACTTGATCCAATCGAGATTATTGAATTTCGAATGGCTGAACAGGGACTTCGACAGAAGGACCTCGTTCCGCTCTTGGGCAGCAGAAGCCGGGTTTCTGAAGTGTTAGGAGGCAAACGACCTCTAACGGTGCAAATGATTCGCGCTCTGTCGAGCGGCCTTGGAATTCCAGCAGATGCTCTCATCGGAAGAGAACCCGTTCCATCACGTGACAGTGAGAGCAACGTCGAAGAAATCGACTGGAAACGGTTTCCCTATCGGGAGATGGAAAGGCGTGGGTGGTTCAGCGCAGCAAAAATTAGCGGGAAGAATGCAGAAGAGAGGCTTCGCTCTTTCCTTACCCAGATTGTTCCGAGCCGCCAAGTGCCTATCATGTTTAGACGCAGGTTTCGGGGCGATAAGCTCGATGAAAAGGCGTACTATTCGACATTAGCATGGACAGCCCGGGTCTTGATGCGTGCCAAGGATGTCGAGAATGATTTACCTAAATTTGATCCTGGAAAAATTTCTGCTGATACGTTGCGAGACCTTGCTCGACTAAGTTGGTTCAGTAATGGCCCTCGCCTGGCAGTTGAATTCCTATCGAAGTGTGGTATTGCAGTGATCGTCGAGCCTCGGCTACCGAACGCTGTAATAGATGGCGCAGCGATGCTGTCTGAGCGAGGCACCCCGGTGATTGGTCTGACGCTGCGAATTGATCGAACTGACTATTTTTGGTTCACATTGATGCACGAGGTCGCGCACGTGTGGAAACACTTGAATACTGCCGACGAGGCGTTTATTGATCGCATTGAACGAATTGCGAGTACTGAGAAGAGCGAACAAAAAGAGAATGAAGCGAATCGTATAGCCCGCGATTCATTTATTCGCCGTGCCGTTTGGGAGCGTTCGTCGGCTAGACTCGCCCCTACAAATCAAAGCATTCAAGAACTTGCGGACAGTCTGCATATTCACCCAGCAATTGTGGCTGGACGAATTCAGTTCGAGAGCGGTCACTACGAGCATTTTCGTGAATTTTTAGAGCAGGGATTGGTACAACAGCATTTTCAATGAAATCTTGTTGACGTAAGCAGGAGATATCGATGAATAGTCGCTCAGTTTATGTGCCGCTGGTCAAGGGCAAAAAAAATGATTTGATGGCCGTTGGCAGGGTCAACAATGATGTTCGTCAACTGATGAAACCGTTCATCGAAGCGATGCCAATCAATCCCAAGGCTCCACTGGTAGAGGAGCACGTCTTCAAACTCTGCGAGTACATTCGAAAGCATTTGCCGCTTGGTGAGATTTTCGTAGATTTCCACGGTTTGATGCCGGACGCGACGATCTCAGACGGCACAAACGCTACCCTTCATGGATTCGCGCTATTAAAAGCATTCGGACGCTCCGTGACTCCGGCGTATGGATTCGAACGAAATGATGATTTGTGGGATGCGCTCGGCGTGATTGCTCGGGATTTCAATAAAGGATTTTGCTTTCGCTTGTCTCGTGACGATCTAGCTGAATATCTCTTCGATGATGTCTGGGCGCAAATTATCGAACGCACCGCTCAGATGCGGCTGCCACAAAACAAAATTGATTTACTTTTAGACTTGCGACACATAGATGGGGACGACACATCGAACCTAGCAGAGAACATAGTTTCTTTTCTCTTTCACAACCCGAACATCGCCGGTTATAGATCAATAGTAATTGCCGGTTCTTCCGCACTGAAAACCGTGGGTAGTATCGAGAAAAATAAGGTCGGCGAGGTGATTCGCCAAGAACTGCGTCTTTGGTCAGCTCTCTGGCGGGACATGCCCGATACAATCAAACCAACATTTGGGGATTACGGCATCATACATCCCGATTTCAGTGATCAAACAACAAGCCGGTACGTGAACGCCAAAATTCGCTATACCGCTGGCGATAAAATCATCTATTTTAGAGGCCATGCCCTCCACCACCCCATCAAGGACTATGATCAGTATCACGATCTAGCCAGTCGCGTTAGCGCAGATTTTCGATATGTGGGTCGGACACGCAGCTTTGGTGATACTTACATCGATGATTGCGCAAGACGCCTAATTAGGCCCGGTTCACTTGCTACGTGGGTCATAGCTGACATGAACCATCACGTTTGCTATACAGCCCGCCAACTGGCCCGGCTCATACAACAATTGGCATCGACAGCGACAGAAAGCGAAGCAGAGATAGCGCTCTCCACTGTTTAATCGCGTAGTCATTTCAATGGCCGCAGACAACGCAATAGCATTTCAGGAAAAAAGACGTTAAGTTGTATCAAGTCGAACACTCGGTGTTCGATGTTGCCATGTACGAGACTATTGGGTCGGGGGCAAAATGAAATGCTAGATACGCAGCGGCGAAGCAGGCAGCGTCGTGTAAAGTCACCTCTATGCCGACCAAGGATATATGACATCCAACGCCGAGTTACAATTCCACCCTTTCCAGCTCATGGGCTTATCACGCAACTGTTGATAAGTCTAAAAACCAAAGGCCCTCGGAAACGAAAGCCTTTGGCAAGTCCAAGTTAAGCGTTACTTTTAATCCTGTTATAACAGGCAGGTTTGCATTTTATGTTTGGTCTTCGAATTTGCAATCTATGAATTACGGTTTTTTTCGCAAGAGCCACACTCATCCCCAGCAGAACCCATAGCGTCTCCTATAGAGTCAAGCATGTCGTCTCGATTATCAAAGAAATCAATCGAGTCAGGATTATTTTTTAGGATTGCTGTTGTCAATTCGTCGTAGTCTGAATATTCTAGAGTATCGATGTATGTATCCTCATGCGAATCGCATATTTCGATGGCGCCAATTTCAACGCATAACGCTAAAGCTCGATTCGTTTTTTCCTCTTGATCGAATTGCCCTTGTTTTGCCCGTCCCATAGCTATATCTCCATATCGTGTGACCGTAAAATTTGCCGTCGATTAGTTTCTCATAGATTGCGAAAACGAGCATACAGCAGAAACATCTCCAGATATTCTGTGTGATTGAAATACCAACCGCCTTTGCCCCTATCCGCTAATAGGTATGACCTTCTTTTCGGCAAAGAATCCAAAGAAGCCTGCACCCGCTGAGTCGAAGCCAACAACGCCAAGTATCTGCATTTTCTTAAAAATCCATCGACGCACGATAATGATGTCTTTAAACATGCGCACGTGCTATTTTTAAGAAGGCGTTCAGAGTAAAGAGCGCTATGCAGAGCAGTAAATAGACGCGGGTCAGAGGTGCGGAAACACCCATGACCCGCTAACCACAAGCAACTAAACCGGAGTTGAATATGGCTAAGCGCAATAGTACGCGAGATAGCAGCACATCGATAGTAAACCCAGCACAACGGCTCAACGTCTCCTTCTATCAGGACGACGATCCTGAAACACTCTGGATTCGCCTGCATGGCAACGGGATCAGGCAAACAGGCTTCAACCCCAATGCCAACGTACGTGTCAGGGTCATGCCCGGATGCCTGATGATTACCAGTGACTAGATTTCACTGACATCGTCGGCAAACAGAAAGTCGCTCCCGACTCCGCACTAGACGGAGTCGGGAATTGTACTTCGCACACAATAATTCGAACCGCTTCCATTCCAAAACACGTAGCGTTGCGACGCGAAGTGCGAAATTGCGCCGGAAAGCTGGTGCGGATCTGCATAATTATGCAGATCCGCATTACCTTGCCGTCAGTTGCCCGCGGCGTTCAATGCCGCATTGAAGGTTGCGCTTGGGCGCATGACTGCCTTGAGCTTCTCCGTGTCGACCATGAAGTAGCCGCCGATGTCCACCGGATTACCCTGTACCGCCTTGAACTCCGCCGTGATGGCCTGCTCGTTCTCGGTGAGGCTTTTGGCCAGTGGTGCAAACTGCGCCTGCAGTTCTGCGTCGTCGGTCTGTTGCGCCAGCGCCTGTGCCCAGTACATGGCCAGATAGAAATGGCTGCCGCGGTTATCCAGCTCGCCGGTGCGTGGTGAAGGCGACTTGTTATTTTCCAGCAGCTTGCCGGTGGCGTCGTCGAGGGTCTGCGCCAGGATCTTGGCCTTGCTGTTACCGGTCTTGATGCCGATATCTTCGAGCGACACGGCCAGTGCCAGGAATTCGCCCAGCGAATCCCAGCGCAGGTGGTTTTCTTCCACCAGTTGCTTGACGTGCTTCGGGGCCGAGCCACCCGCGCCGGTTTCAAACATGCCGCCGCCCGCCATCAACGGCACGATCGACAGCATCTTGGCGCTGGTGCCGAGTTCCATGATCGGGAACAGGTCGGTCAGGTAGTCGCGCAGGATGTTGCCGGTCACCGAGATGGTGTCTTTGCCGCGGATCACGCGCTCCAGGGTGTAGCGCATGGCGCGTACTTGCGACATGATCTGGATGTCGAGACCGGTCAGATCGTAGTCCTTCAGGTAGGTCTTCACCTTCTTGATCAGCTCGGCTTCATGCGGGCGGTACTCGTCCAGCCAGAAAATCGCCGGCATGCCCGACAGGCGGGCGCGGTTCACCGCCAGCTTGACCCAGTCGCGGATCGGCGCATCCTTGACCTGGCACATGCGCCAGATGTCGCCCTGCTCGACGTTCTGCTCCAGCAGCACGGTGCCGTCAAGGTCGACAATGCGCGCCACGCCATCGGCAGGGACTTCGAAAGTCTTGTCATGTGAGCCGTACTCCTCGGCCTTTTGCGCCATCAGGCCGACGTTCGGCACGGTGCCCATGGTGGTCGGATCGAACGCGCCGTTGGTCTTGCAGAAGTTGATCATCTCCTGATAGATGCGGGCGAACGTGCTTTCGGGGATCACCGCCTTGGTGTCTTTCGGACGGCCATCCGCCCCCCACATCTTGCCGCCGAGACGGATCATGGCCGGCATCGAAGCATCGACGATCACGTCGTTAGGCGCATGCAGATTGGAGATACCCTTGGCCGAGTCCACCATCGCCAGTTCCGGACGGTGTTCATGACAGGCGTGCAGGTCGTGGATCACTTCATCACGCTTGGATTCCGGCAGGGTGGCGATCTTCTCATAGACGCTGCTCAAACCGTTATTCGCATTGACGCCCAGTTCCTCGAACAGCTTGCCGTGCTTGGCGAAGGCGTCCTTGTAGAAAATCTTCACCGCATGCCCGAAAACGATCGGGTGCGAGACTTTCATCATCGTCGCCTTGACGTGCAGCGACAACATCACACCGGTTTCGCGCGCGTCCTCCATCTGTTCTTCGTAGAACTGGCACAGCGCCTTCTTGCTCATGAACATGCTGTCGATGATCTCGCCTTCCTGCAGCGACACCTTGTTCTTCAAGACAGTGTTTGCGCCATCCTTGGCGACCAGCTCCATCCTGACGTCGCAGGCCTTGGATAGCGTCATGCATTTTTCGCTGGCGTAAAAATCCCCACCGTGCATGTGGGATACGTGGGTGCGAGATGCCGGGCTCCACTTGGCCATGGAGTGCGGGTTCTTGCGCGCATAGCGTTTCACCGCCGCTGGCGCACGGCGGTCGGAATTACCCTCGCGCAACACCGGATTGACCGCGCTACCCAGCGTCTTTGAATAACGCTTCAAAATGGATTTTTCTTCGTCGGTCTTCGGGTCTTCCGGGAAGTCGGGGATCTGGTAGCCGCGTGCCTGCAGTTCGCGAATAGCCGCGATCAGCTGCGGCACCGAGGCACTGATGTTCGGCAGCTTGATGATATTGGTATCGGGTTCCTGGGTGAGGCGGCCCAACTCAGCCAGGTTGTCCGGCACTTTCTTTTCATCAGCGAGGCAATCGGAGAATTCGGCAAGAATCCGCGCCGACACCGAGATGTCGCTCTCGACGACGTCAATACCGGCCGCTGCGGCGAAGGTCCTGACGATAGGCAGAAAAGAAGCGGTTGCCAGAAGCGGCGCTTCGTCGGTAAGCGTATAGATGATGGTTGATTTACCTGCAGTCACTGTAATCTCCTTGCGGTTGGTGTGTCGGTTGGCGCGGCAGCATTGGTTTGGTGCTTCCTGCCACCACTCCCTTAAGGGCACGCTGAATTAGCCAGGAAACTGCGATTACATGGAGGCAACGTTCCCTTGAATGCAAGCCAAATTTCCCAAGGGGTGAAGTTTATTCGACCTCGCGTTTAGGCGCCAAACAAAAATTCAGCCGGCAGTGTACCTTGAAGCCGTTACGCAGGTATATGCGCCGGGAACATCCGACCCAGACCGAGAAAGTCGGGATTGTTGACCATGGCTAGCCGATCCTCACTGTGTAGTGGTCAAGTAAATTCGGACACGGCGATAGGTTTTTTTGCTGCCATGTTCCGTTCGTAGACGGAGGGCGGCAGATTGCCCAGAACTGAATGCAGACGTTCGTTGTTGTAGAAGCCGACGATGTAGGCGGCGATATCGATCTTGGCCTCCGCGTGATTGGCATATTGGCGCTGCCACACCCGTTCCATCTTGAGATTCAGGAAGAAGCGTTCGGCAACTGCATTGTCCCAGCAGTTCCCTTTACGGCTCATGCTGCAGATGAAACCGTGGCTGGTCAACAATGCTTGGTACTGGGCACTTGCGTACTGGCTGCCACGGTCTGAGTGAACGACCAATCCTTGGTCTGGCCACCGTTGTTGAA
>NZ_FNOR01000053.1 GCF_900107095.1 Collimonas sp. OK242 | reverse complement strand
CTTCTTCGGTTTCTTTGTGGTCATTACGTCAGTCATGGAATTTCCCTTTCGGTATTATTTCATGACCCCGTTCACACAGAAAATCTGACAGGCTCCGGCTTTGTCAAATCGTCCCTCGGCAGTGGCATTTGATGTCACAGTCTTTGGGACGATCACATCAATGCCAGCTTCATGGCATGCCAGGATTTCTTCGCCCTTGAAATAGCCTCTGTCTGCAATCACCGTCAAAGACTCCGTCGCCATTGCTGCACGAGCCCGCTCGCTCATTGAAGAGAGTTGGTCTCGGTCGATACCGACATTAGTCACATCATGCGCCACAATCAGATGATGTTTCGCATCGACCGCCGTTTGGACGTTGTAGCCGACGACGCCTGTTCCGCGTGTCTTCATCGAACGGGCATCTGGATCGGTCAGGGAAATTTGCTTATCGGGTGCCTGTTCAAGCTTGATCTCCACTTCCTTTAGCGCTTGCATCTGGACCCTGAGAGCAGCGATCTTCTCTTGCAATCGAACCGTAGTGGCCTGCTTTCGCTCAGGCTCCTGCCTGTCCGATGCATCAAGCGCAATGAGATAACGCGCAATGCTCGATTCGATCTCCTCCATCCTTCGTTGAAGCTTGGCACTGGTAAAGTTTCGATCACGGTTATTGACTGCCTTGAATTTGCTGCCGTCAACGGCAACAAGGGCTTCCGAGAACAATCCGAGTTGCTGGCATATCACGACGAACTGCCGGCACACGCGTGAAATCGCTTTGCCGTTATCTTTACGAAAGCTGGCGATCGTCTTGAAGTCAGGTTTCAGGTGACCTGTCAGCCACATCAATTCCACATTGCGTTGCGCTTCCCGCTCAAGACGCCGGCTCGATTGAATGCGATTGAGGTAACCGTAAATGTAGATTTTAAGGAGTACAGAGGGGTGATACGCAGGTCGTCCGGTTTCTGCTGGATTGACGCCATCAAATCCCATCTGATCCAGATTCAGTTCGTCAACGAAGACGTCGACTACCCGCACTGGGTTGCTTTCTGTGACGTAGTCGTCCAGCTGCTCGGGAAGCAATATGCCTTGTGTCCGATCCCTGCCTTCTATGAAACGTCCCATATTGATCACCTGAGATATGACGAGATATCGCTATGACACAGCAGGGTATATTTCGTTTACTCAGGGAACAAGAAAATTACGTTATATTTGAAGCAGGTTCCGGCTTGGATCTGTTTTTACACATAGATGGTCGCCCCCATTTTGCCAAGCGTTCAATCAATGATGTGAAGAAGGTAGAGATTGCAGCCATAGATCCGGACTTTCGAT
>NZ_FNOR01000032.1 GCF_900107095.1 Collimonas sp. OK242 | reverse complement strand
GGCCGCACACCGCCTTGAAATACAAAACGCCCGATGCAGTGCATCAAGCGTTTCTATGGCAATAAATATTGTCAACCTATTTTAGGACTGGACAATTCCGCGATTCGCTATTCAGCATCAGGGTTGCTTCCGAACGCTACGTCGACCACTTCCTGCCGAGCTCTTCAAGCCCGGCTCTTTTCAAATCCTCCGACGTCATGATCACTCTCAATTCCACGCTGGCATTAAAGGTGAGAAACCATGGTTCCGCAAGCATAGGGATTTCCGCCGGGTCGTCGATGTCGACGATCAAGAGGGCTGATCGCTGTCCGTTCTGTTCGGTGAAGTAAGCCGCCTCCGGTTTCATCTCCTCCAGAATCTGCCCCATTTTCTTGCTGACAGAACCGTCCTTGACCGCAGCGTTGAATTCGGTGTTAGGGAGTTTGACATTCAATAGCATCCGCATGATTTCTCCTTAGAAATTTTCATAACATCTCCGCCAAAGATTTTGATCAGCTGCCGTAAAGGCAATTTCTATTGTAGGTTTTCTGGTCAATTTAGCTACCCGTCATTTGGCAGAAATCTAGTTGTTTTCTGGAGCGGCAAACGATTGCACCAATGATCGTACTTCAGCTTGGAGCACAGGGCGGGGCAGTCGCGCGGTGCGCTGCATGGAGCGGCACAGTTATGAAATCTATCTGTTCCATATCGTGGTGCTGGGTTTGATGCGGAATGTGCTAACCAAAGAGCAGTTGAGTTATGGCGCCAGATTGCCCTGGTTGCTGCTGTTCCTTGGATTGACGGCGCTGCTGTCATCGTTGGTGTCGCGCTATGTTTCCGAGCCCGCCGATGTCGCCATTCGTCGTCGCTATCTGGCCAAGCGCAAAAGGAAGGGAATAGCTTCCATGCCGCTTATGGCCAGCGTATCCAATTCGAACGAGTCGTCACGGATTCACTGATCAAAGAGGCCGCTCGACAAGGTAAGTATGCTCGTCGCAATCCTGCCCCCGAAACATTGCTCTATCCGTTGACGCCAATTTCATTCCGACTCGCTCAAGCAATTGAATGGAGGGGATATTGCGGCTATCCGTGATGCCGATGACGCGCTGAATATCATTTGCCTCAAACAGCATGGAAATTGTTTCGCGTACGGCTTCGCTAGCCAGGCCCTTGCCATGATAGGTATCGGACAGCGTGAAACCAATTTCTGCATACTGCCCATCGGCAGATATGCAAACTCCCATGTCGCCAATCAATTTGTCGTTACTGCCATCGGCAATTCCGATTTGCGCCCAAATTCCCGGCTGAAATAGTTCGGCAGAAGCCATTTCATTTAAGAATGCGCTGGCTTCCGAATCGGGTTGTGGGACCCATCCTTGATATCGCGACAGTTCCTCGCACTGGCGATATGCCTGAAAATCTGCCAAATCTGACTCGCTCAAGCGCCGTAACGTGATACGCGCTGTAGATCGGGGGAAAACAGGCGTCATCAATAATTTTTCCTTACGGGTTTAATTACAATCGGCGGTGCAAGCAATACAGAGAAACGCCAGCGGTGATTTATTTCAAGTCGACCAGTGTAACGCGAAACGTCTGGCGATCCTCGTCGGTGACACCTGTTTAGCGGACCGAAGCGACCAATCGTTGCTTGCGGATCACGCCAGCGTTTGCAAGTTGCTTGCGCGGAGCGGCCATGATCAGCTCTCCGCTCGCATCATTATCCCCGCGGAGATTGATCGTCATTTTCAATTGCCTGTCCAATGCGACGAAAACATTTGGTGCAGTGGCGACAATTTCATGCCTCCCGAGATCTCCAACTTCCGCATACATCTTCCTGCCCCTGTAGAACACGGCAAGTGTTGCGCCATTAGAAAGATTGTATGACCGCATGTAGTCATAGAATTCATCCGGATGCATCCGATGGTGCTGACTGGGCAGGTCAATGCGGAGTGCCGGGCCCGTGACATTCACAGTCTGATTGTCTGGCGTTGTTTGTGCCGAGGCCGCCAACACGAACAGGCTTGCGATCGAAATGAAGACAAGGTTTTTCATGATGAACATCCTTTCTGTTTTCGCTAAATATAAATTTTTGGAGTGTCATTCTGACGGCGGTCTGCCAGACAGCGAGAAGAGCTTGCTACATTCTTCTTTGTGAGTAGGAAGAGCAATGCCGCAGTGCGCAGGGAAATGATTTTCCGGAAACCAATTCATGCTGGCCAACTGGTTGAGTATGTGGCAGTTAAAGAGATTTTTTCGGGGCTGGAGAAATGCTGATCTGCGTGAATTATTCACCGTTCATCACCGGATTCGTGCCAGCCAGGTGTCGGAGTGAAGAGCGAGAGTGAAAGTGTCGGATATCAATAAATCCGTTGGCATCCGTCACTTTTTCACTTTGGTTTTTCTCGCAGATTTGCGATGTTTAATCGTTGTACCGCAAAGCCACAATAGGATATGTTCGCGCCATATTCAAGTCGAACTTCCTGTTGCCGGCGAGTTTAAATCCGACATCATGACGTGCGCAGAATCGCAAGCGTCCTTCTATTTCTGCGAGGCACCGAAGCGTCAGTTTGGTCATTGGCATTGCACGGGAACGGCATAAATTAATCACACAAATTGTGGCTAATTTAACTCATCGTATCCGTAACAACGAAATTATAGAGACGACAACAAATTGAAGGACTAGAATAAATAACGAGGGGGTTGTGCGCAGCATAGGGTAGAGCCCGTGCAGTCGCACTAGCGTTATGAAGCGCATCAAGTACAAAAAAATCACCGGGATGGGCGGCATCGTCGCCCTCGGGTGGCTGATTTTTACCACCGCAGTCGCGGTTAGCCAGCGCAAACTGATTTTCAAGCCGGTCCGCAGCAAGGAAGTCGAGCACCCCCATAGCATCGGGCACAGGTCTCGGCTTGTCGTGTTGCGCAGCACCGACGGCACCAGGCTCTCGGGATGGTTGTTGACGCCGCGCGTGCCCGGTCCGCATCCAGCTGTGGTGTATTTCGGCGGTCGCTCCGAGGAAGTTTCCTGGGTGGCGCGCGATGCGTGGCGCATGTTCCCCAATATGACCGTGCTTGCCATTAACTATCGCGGCTATGGGGATTCGGAGGGTATTCCCGGTGAGCTGAAAATGATAGAAGACGCCGAGATGCTGTTCGACTGGTTTGCCGAGCATCGCCATATCAACGCTGGACAAATCGCCGTGGTCGGGCGTAGTCTTGGCTCGGGTGTGGCAGTGCAGGTTGCGGTGCGCCGGCCGGTCGCAGCGGTGGTGTTGATTACGCCCTATGACTCGCTGCTGGCGCTGGCAAAACGCCGCTTTCCGTCCGTGCCGGCCTTTGTCCTCAAACATCGCTTCGATTCAGTCAAGCATGCGCCTTTGTTGTCCGCGCCGACGTTTATCATTCGCGCTGCATCTGATGACGTAGTGCCGGCCTCGCATACCGACATGCTGGTGGCCAAATTGGTCAACACGCCGCAGGACGAAACCATCCCTGACTCGGACCATTACAACATTCCCTATCTCGAAGCAACGCAGAACCGCATTGCCGACTTCCTGACCGCAAAATTCAACAGAGTCGTCGAGAGTCTTACCGTCAACCAACGGTAGGAACTCGTTGGCAGCCCGGTCCGGCGCATTTAACTGTCATGTTGCAATCGAATGGGAAACCATCAGGCATTCGCCGGCGTTGAGCTTTGCGGCGGCGTCTTGCGTGGCGCGCACGTCGTCGGCATCGAGGTCGGCGCGATTTAGTCTATAGGTCACTGCGTAGTCATGGGCGTCAAACAGCTCTCCAGCCTTTACGTAATATTGGAAAGCTACGAAAGCATCGGGATCGCTAACTACTGTGCAGGTCAGATTGATTGTGCTCATCATATTGCCCCTTTTTAACGCGTCGAGATCCACACAAGCTCATTGTAGGCTTTATATGGAGCCGGCTTTACCTGAATACAGGACGGAAGAAGCTGCGCTCGTAGCTGATGATGCAACGCGTTTCCTCGGCATATCTGAATGCGGCCTGGCAGGCGGGGTCCTGCATTGATTTCTCTCTGTACTCTTCATACGATGCGAGCGATGGAAACGTGAACATCGCGAGTGCTACGTTATTGATTCCCTCTGACGGGAGAAAGTATCCATGGTGCTGTCCGCCGAATTTCTCGACCAGCGGAATCCAGACTTTGCCGTAATGCTCGAATTCCTTGAGTTTGTATGGATCGATGATGTAGCGCAAATAGCAGGTGACCATGGAAATCCTTCATGACAGACGTTGACGATGGTGGCGCGGAAAAAACGATGGTCACATGATGCCATAACTGGACAACAGTACGACAACGCCATCCCGCGGCTTGAATACGCCGCGCTAACTCACATCGTCCATGGCTCCGCTGCCATCGCCGATTATTTTTCACAGGGCTTGCAATAATTGCTGTCCGCTTGTGTATAGTCTTCCATGGTTAAGATGTGATTCATAGCCGAAATTTTCGGCGTATTTCCCTGGTTGTTTTGCAGGATGATCTACCTAACTCAATAGGTGCTTCCTTGTCCTACCCGCTTGAAGTCAATGCTGCGCTGGGGATTTTGAAAACTACCGGCATCTGGCGCAGCAACTACGCCCCTTTTTTTCATCGCATGCTCTGGCGGGCAGGTGTTTCAATTCCACCGCCGCATTTCGCGAGCTTCGGATTTAATGTCGTGTTCATGGGCGCATGGTTCGGTGCTGTTTGGGGACTGTGGATGTGGCTTTTCGTTTGGTCGCAGCGGGGGATGTCTGGCGTTGAGGCCGTTTTCGCATCGATACTGAGCGGTGTATTTTTCGGATTGATCGTGGCGCTCTACTATCGCATCAGGGCGCGTACTTATAATCTGCCTTTGTGGTCACAAATCAAAGCCGCATCGTGAGCCAGAAAATTATGAAAAGGCCCGCGGTAATGCGGGCCTTTCTCATTTGCTGCAATTATCGCTTTGAGGGAATAACACCAGTTATCTTTTGCTGGCAATCTCGCCTGCTAATTCTTCTTGGTACGAGCAATCGATCCGTTGCTCGCATCTTCCCTGTAGGCGTAAGCCACCTTGCCGTTGCGGATTTCACCCATGACGATCATGTTCAGGGCGATCGCTTCATGGTCGGTCGGCGAGAAGGGTTTGAAGTAACGCGAGACGATGGTGGATGTGGTGTGCACCTGCAGATTTTCCAACGCATCTTTGATCTTTGCGCCGTCCACTGAATTGGCCTGGAATATCGCCAGCGTAATCAGGCGCAGTGCGTCATAGGTCTGGGCCGCGGCCACGGCCGACGGGATGTGATTGGTCTTGTTCACATTGCGGTAGGTCAGCGAGAACTGGTTGCTGACCGAACTCAATTCGTTTTCGATGAAGGTCACCGAGCTGCGCACACCTTCCGCTCCCTGGCCTGCCTTGTCGATGAATGTCTGCTGCGACAAGGTCCAGGGGCCGACTATCGGCAGTTTCAGTTTCAGTTTTTCCGAGCTCTTCACCACCATCGCGCCCTCGGTGGCGAGGCAGTACATCACGATGGCTTGCGCGCCGTTGTCTTTGGCGTGCTGCAGTTGCGTCGTCATGTCTTGATCGCCGACCTTGAAACTTTCCACCAGCACCGGTTTGATCTTGCGCCGTTCCAACTCTGCCAGCATGCTTTGCTTGCCGAACTGGCCGTAGGGGCTGTCGTCATGCAGCAGCGCGATCTTGTCGATCTTGCGGCGGTCGATCACATCGTTGAGGATCACGATCGGCTGCAGCGCATCGCTGGCGGACGTGCGGAATATGTAGCTGACGGGATAAGCCGGCGGCATGAACGATTTGGTGATCGTGGCGCCGGTGGCGCCGGTGACGATCAGCGGGATCTTGGCTTCCTGGAAGATTTTCGCCGCGGGCAAGGCGACACCGGTATTGCCGAAACCGACCACGGCGACGACATTTTCCTTCTCGATCATTTCCTTGGCCATGGCCGCGCCGACGTCCGGTTTGGCGTGATCGTCGCGCTCGACCAGTTCGATCTTGCGGCCGAGGACGCCGCCGACCTGGTTGATGTCGGCCAGGAAGACCCGGGCGCCGCCGACCATGCTCAGTCCCATGTCTTCCGAAGGCCCGGTGATGGGGCCGATGACGCCGATTTTAATCGGCGGTGATTCAGCTGATGCACTTGCGCTGAATCCTAGTGCACCTAGTGCGGTAAGACAAAAAATGACGCTACACGTACTACGTTTTTGCATCGCTATCTCCTTGGTGTATCGTTGTTTTAAGTTTCTGTCAGGAAATATACATCAGGGTGATGATGCGTATGGGATTTTGATGCTCCAAAATCAAAATACAACGTGGTAGTGCGAAATTGACAGGGATGACGTGGTGGGCGGCAAAGGGGGCGAGATCTGATTGCGAAATTGGCATGAACGGCAAATGTCTTGGCATCGTGCGAGCCAGCGCGTACAGCCCTTTTTTATGTTGATTGAGGGGTGTTTTGTAAGGTAACATGCGCACCAGTTTGAGCTGTGATGCGGACTTGCGGGCAGAGAGCGGCAGGTTCAAGTCGCAGCCAGCATCAGGTTTCATAAGGCCCTCCAGCATGAGGGCTTTTTTATTTTGCCTCGCAAATATTGCCATTTCCGCAAAATTCACGTTGTTGCTTGCAAACTCTTCCGTATGTGCCGCTGACTTTGATCGGCGCATGTCGATATAAAACAACATGGACTGCGCAAGCAACGGCAGCTAGGTAACAAGGCAGCAATTCCTATGCAAGGCTGCCCAGGGCGCTCAGGCTTAAGAATATTTTTGGATCGACAGTTTTGTATTTTTTGTATGGGGCAGGATACGCAAATGAGAAAAATTAAGGCAACGACTTGGATTCTGGGCGGCATGGTTCTGGGGATAGTGGTCGGTTATATTTGTCACAATCTCGCACCGGACGAAGCGGCAGCAAAGGAAATCGCCGCTTACTTCTCCATCATCACCGATGTGTTTTTGCGGTTGATCAAGATGATCATCGCGCCTTTGGTGTTCGGCACGCTGGTATCCGGTATTGCCGGCATGAAGGACAGCAGTTCTGTCGGCCGCATCGGCGTCCGGGCCCTGGGCTGGTTTGTCATCGCTTCCTTGCTGTCGTTGGCGCTGGGCATGTTGTTTGTCAACGTACTCCAGGTTGGCCATGCGCTCAACTTGCCGCTGCCGGCGCTGGGGGCTGACACCAAGCTGAATACCAGCGGCTTCAATCTGAAAGACTTTGTCTCTCACGTGTTTCCGAGCAGTTTCGTCGACGCCATGGCGAAAAACGAAATCTTACAGATCCTCGTGTTCTCGCTGTTTTTCGGGTTCGGCCTGGCTTCCGTCAAAGGCGAGTCGGCCAAAGTAATTACTGCGGCCATGGACGGCCTGGTGCATGTCATGCTGAAGGTCACGGATTATGTGATGCGCTTTGCGCCGCTTGGCGTGTTTGCCTCGATCGCCGCTGTCATTACGGTGCAGGGGTTCGGCGTGCTGGCGACCTATGCCAAGTTCCTGGGCGGTTTCTATGCCGGTCTGGCCACACTGTGGGCGCTGTTGATTGCGATCGGCTATATATTCTTGCGCGGCTCGATCTTCACCTTATTGCGCTTATTGAAAGAGCCAATCATGCTGGCATTTTCCACCGCCAGCAGCGAAGCCGCTTATCCGAAGACGATGGAGCAGCTGGAAAAATTCGGCGTGAATGACAAGATCACCGGCTTCGTGCTGCCGCTCGGCTATTCATTCAATCTAGACGGCTCGATGATGTACCAGGCATTCGCCGCCTTGTTCGTGGCGCAGGCTTACAACATCGAAATGTCGTTTACCCAGCAACTCACCATGCTGCTGGTGTTGATGGTGAGCAGCAAGGGCATGGCCGGCGTGCCGCGCGGTTCGCTGGTGGTGGTGGCCGCCATCCTGCCGATGTTCCACCTGCCGGAAGCCGGCATCCTGCTGATCATCGGCATCGACCAGTTCCTCGACATGGGCCGTACCGCCACCAACGTGATTGGCAACGGCATTGCGACATCGGTGATTGCGAAGTGGGAGGGGGAGTTGGATGAAGACGCTGGCCGATTAGCCCTCGAGAGCAACGGCTGAGAAATAGGACTCCCGATACAGCGCCGATAAGGCGCTGTTTTTCATTCGGGAATATGCTAATTTGATGGCGTATATTTCTCCGTAATTAATCAGAGAGTAAGCAGAAAGAATCATTTGATGGAAAAACTGCGTATTGCCACCGAACCAGCCGAATTGGATGTGCCGTTGATTCATCGCTTCCTGTCTGAAGAATCAGCATGGGCGCGCGGAATCCCGCTCGCCACGGTCGAAGAATCTATCCGCCATTCCCTGAATTTCGGCCTGTTTTCTGGTCCTGCGCAAGTGGCTTACGCACGCGTCGTCACCGATTACGCGACATTTGCCTACCTGGTCGATGTCTTCGTGCTGGCCGAGCATCGCGGTAAAGGTTATAGCGCCGAACTGATGGCTGCTGTCATGGACCATCCCCGGCTGCAAGGGCTGCGGCGCTTCATGCTGGCGACCAGCACCGCTCACGGCCTGTACGCCAGGTTCGGTTTCACCGCGCCGCTCAAGCCGCAAGCGCTGATGGAGCGTTTCGCGCCGAATGTATATGCCAACGCGAGCTGATCATGTTCAGGTCCGACGGCCGGTTTTGGTTTGGCCTGATGCTGATGGCGGCGACAGCGCTGCCGATCGTCGCGCATGCGGACGATGTCGAGGAAGAGGCCTGGGGCATCAAAGGTCAGGCCACCTATATCTGGCAAAAAAAGCCTTCTTTCGATGCGGCTTACTCGGGAACGAATAGCTTGGGCACGCAGGCGGAAAAGGGTTATTCCTTTTCCGGCACGCTGTTTTTGGGTTTGCGGCCATGGCGCGGCGGCGAGTTGTATTTCAATCCGGAAGTCGTGCAAGCGGTGCCCATGTCCAGTCTGACCGGCTTGGGCGGGATGATGGATTCGGAACAGCAAAAGGGCAGCAACCCGAATCCTACCTTTTACCGTGCAAGATTGTTCTTGCGCCAAACCTGGGGTTTCGGCGGCGACCAGCAGGCGCTTGAATCGGCGCCCAACCAGCTGGCCGGGATGGTGGATAAACGGCGCCTGGTGCTCACCGTGGGCAACCTCAGCATCATCGATATCTTCGACAGCAATGCGTATGCCCATGATGGCCGCACCCAGTTTCTGAACTGGGCGTTGTCGACGTATGGCGCCTACGATTATGCCGGCGATACGCGTGGCTATACCTGGGGCGCTGCGGCGGAATATTATTATGACGACTGGGTTTTGCGCGGCGGCAGATTCATGGTGCCGCTGGAATCCAACGGCCAGCGCCTGGATACCCGTCTGACCAAATATCATAGCGATCAGATCGAGCTGGAACATGACCATGTGATCGGTGCCCAGCCTGGGAAAGTGCGCCTGCTGTTTTTCCGTAACAAGGAAATCATGGGCAGCTTTTCCGATGCCCTGGCTTACGCAGCGCTCAACGGCGGTACGCCTGATGTGGCCTTGGTACGTAAAGGTCAGATTAAATATGGTTATGGCATTAATCTGGAGCAAAGCCTGAGCGAGGACATCGGCGTTTTTGCCCGGGCCAGCCGCAACGACGGCAAAACGGAAACCTATTCGTTTTCTGAAATCGAGCGCTCCCTGAGCACGGGAATCTCGCTCAAGGGCAGCAGCTGGCATCGTGAAAATGACACGGTAGGCCTGGCATTGATACAAAACGGTTTAAGCAAAGCGCATCAACAGTATCTGGCAGCCGGCGGTCTTGGCGTGTTTATCGGCGACGGCCAGCTGAACTACAGGCCGGAGCGTATCCTGGAAGCCTACTACAGCTTCAGCGTGTCGAAAGGTGTTTCATTAACGGCCGATCTGCAGCGTTTTTATAATCCCGCCTATAACGCCGACCGTGGGCCGGTGACTGTTGGCTCGCTGCGGCTGCACGCGGAATTCTAACTTGGCTATAGGCCGTCAGTTAGCGACTGTGCTGGCGCGCCGGATCAGCTCCACCGGCAGCATCACTTGGGTTTGTACCTGAGCGTCTTCCAGCAATAGCTTGATGCCCATCCGGCCCATCGCTTCCTTGTCTACCGCCAGCGTAGTGAGCGGCGGGGTGGAGCTGGCGGCGGCATCGATATTGTCGAAGCCGACAATCGCGATATCTTCAGGAATTCGCAGGCCGCGCGCCTGGCACGCGTTCATGACGGCCAGCGCAGTCGCGTCGTTATAGCAAAACACGGCATCGGGCGGAGCGTCGGATTCCAGCAAGCTCTGCATCGCGGCGGCGGCATGCAGATGGAGTTCCGGGTCTGATGGCAGGGTGATCTCCAGGCGCGGATCGAACAAGCGGCCCGCTTCGAACAGCGCCTGGCGGTAACCTAGCGCGCGTTGCGCAATACTGTAGTGTGACAACGGCCCGCTGATGAATGCCAGTCGCTGGCGCCCAAGTTCCATCAGATGGCGGGTGGCGGCCAGTGCGCCGCCCAGATTGTCTGAAATGACGGAGCGGAAGCCGGGCGCGCACAAGTCGATCAATACCATCGGCTTGCCGCTCCGTGTCAGTAATTCCAGCACTTCCGGTTCCATGAAGCCGGCCACTGCCAGCGCATCGGGTTCATGCAGGCGTATCTGTTCCATCACGTTGTCGGCGGGTCCGATCGACAGCACGGTTGGCACGATGCTGCGCTCGCGGCAGGCGGCTTCCACGCCGTGCAACACTTGCGAAAAAAACGGGCTGGCGACAAAGTTGTTGTGCTGGCGATGTTGCAGGAAGGTCAGGCGCCGGATTCTTCCCTGGCGCAGATTGGATTCGTTGTAGCCGAGTTGGGCCGCAATTTTCTGTACATGGAGGCGCGTTTGCTCGGTCAGGCCCGGCTGCTTTTTCAGGGCGCGCGATACGGTGCCGATGGATACTTTTGCAAGCGATGCGATATCCCGAATCGTTGGTCTCATGATTTCTTCCTGCGTTTGGCGCATGCATTTGCCTGAGTGGGTGCCGCTGCTTGTCGCCGGCGCCTCTGTTACTCAGGATTGTTTTCATTGGATTGTAATGTATAGTAAAAAAAATAAATTTTCAATTTGTCTTCAAAATATAGTTTCATAACACCTTGTTATATAAGGATTTATTCGTATTTTGTTAAATCGGTTGGTTTAATAAACATATTCCGAATAACAGTATCGAAAGCAGGGCCGGACAAATGTTCTTGTCGTGCGCTGGGTTTGGCGCGCCGTCGCAGTCAGAAACAAAATGGCGGATGGCCGTTTCCGGTCATCCGCCATTTTCATTATGAGCTATTCGGCGTTACCTACTGCCAGATCATCGTTGCCGGACTTTATTGCGGCCTCAGGTGTTTAGCTAAAAATCCTTCCATCGCCGTATAAAAATCAAACCGGTTTTCCTCGTTGTGAAAACCGTGGCCTTCGTTATCCTTCACCATGTATTCGACCGGTACGCCGCGCTTGCGCAGGCTTTCGACGATCTGCTCGGATTCGGCCTTGTTGACGCGCGGATCGTTGGCGCCTTGCGCAACGAATAGCGGCGTCTTGATGCGGTCGGTGTGCAAGGCTGGCGAGACCGCCGTCAGCAAGTCCTTGTCCTTGACCGGATCGCCGACCATTTCATGCATCTGGTCGAGGAACGGCTTCCAGTACGGCGGGATGGTTTTCATGAAGGTGAACATATTGGAGACGCCGACATAGTCCACCGCCGCCGCGTACAGATCCGGCGTGAAGGCAACTCCGGCCAAGGTCGCATAACCGCCGTACGAACCGCCGTAGATCGCGACTCGTTTGGGATCGGCGATGCCTTGTTGAACCAGCCATTGCACGCCATCGGTGATGTCATCCTGCATGGTCTTGCCCCATTGCTTGAACGAGGCTTCCCAGAACTCGCGGCCGTAGCCGGTCGAGCCGCGGTAGTTCATCTGCAGCACTGCGTAGCCGCGGTTTGCCAGCAGTTGCACTTCCGGGTTGTAGCCCCACACGTCGCGCACCCAAGGGCCGCCATGCGGGTTGACGATCACCGGCAGGTTTTTCGGATCTTTGCCGAGCGGCAGCGTCAGATAGCCGTTGATGAGCAAGCCGTCGCGCGCCTTGTATTGCACCGGCTTCATCACCGCCATATCTTGTTCGGCGATGGCGGGATTGATATCGGCCAGCTTGGTCAGTGCGCCGGTCTTGCTGTCGAACAGATAGCGGCTGCCTTGGGTGCGGTCATTGTAGGCCGCCACTATCCACTTCGATTCGTCCTTGGTGTGCGACTGCGTGATGATTTCGTAGCCTGGCAGTTTTTCTTGCAGGGTTTTATGCAAGGCTTCGCTTTGCGGATCGAGGTATTTGTACTGGGTTTTCCAGGTGGTATAGCTGATCTCGGTCAGCACCTTGCGCTTCTTCGAGTAGGAAAGTCCGTCGACGTCGACTTCGGGATTTTCATACAGCAGCTGTTCTTCCTTCGCCGTTTCCGGATCGAGGATGACGATCGCCTGTTTGTCGCGGCCGAGGTTGGACGATGCGTAGAGCTTCTTGTTGTCGAAGGTGAAGAACAGCGGGCTGACCGAATCCTTGAAGGAAGTCGTCAACACGGTCTTGAACGGCGCGCTTTCCGTGGCGCGATACAGCAGGCTGGTGTTGACGCCGTCGGAAGTGGTCGCGGCGCGTACCTTGCCGTCGTGATCGGTAATCCAGGATTGGATGGTGCCAGGGTTTTGCGCGACCAGTTTTTCGGCGCCGGTCCTGACGTTGACGCGATAGACATCGAATACTTCTGCATTGCGCTTGTTGTGGCTGACCAGTATTTCTTCCTTGTTGTCCTCCAGGTCATCGACAATCTGGGCCCTTACCTTGGGATACGGGGTCAAGTCTTTGAGGCCTTTGCCGTCGCGGCCCACCGACACCACGTGAAAATTTTCATCGCCGCCGAAATCCTTGGCAAACAGGAGATGATCGTCGCCTTTCCAGAAATAACCGCTGATGTCGCGTGCCTTCTCCGAGGTGATGCGCTGCGCCGCTGCATCTGAACCGACGGTTTTGACGAAGATGTTCATGCGTCCTTCCCAGGGTTGCATGAAGCTGATGTATTTGCCGTTGGGCGAAATCTGGAATCCGCTCTGCTCGGGATTACGGAAGAAGTCGCGTACTGAATACTGCTTTTGCTGGCTCGCCGCCAGCGCATCTCCGCCCAGTACGGACAAGCTGAAACATGTTGCGGTAACCACTTGATAAATAGCGCGCATCAAAAACCTCCAAAAATACTTCGGTCGTGGGCGTCGTCGAATTGTTCCCGAGCCGGTTCTATTGAATTTCCATTATATGGATAAATTGGAAATGACTCTCAATCACTCAGCATCCGGGCATATGTCTAGGACATGTCGACATGCGAAATCGTTCGTTAGTGATGTTGCAGAAAGCGGGTTTGTCATTGCAATGCGATGCGATCGCCGTTGAGGAGGCCAAGGGATCTTTTGCCAATCTGATTGCTAGGCGGACGGAAGATAAAGACAAACCTTGGGTGAAGAAACTGGCCCAAGCCTATCAGTCGGGGCAGGTGCGGCAGTTTATCGAAGCGGAATTCAAGGGCTCCTTGATTCCCGCATTCTGATCAATTATCGAACAGACGGCCCAGTTCGACACCCGGCTGTGGGGCGCGCATGAACGCCTCGCCCACCAGGAATGCATTGACGTTGGCGTCGCGCATGAGTTTGACGTCGTCCCGGGTGTGAATCCCGGATTCGGTCACGACCAGCTTGTCCGCGGGTATCTGCGGCAGCAAGTCCAGCGTGTTTTGGAGCGAAGTGTCGAAAGTACGCAGATTACGGTTATTGATGCCGAGCAGGGCGGTTTTCAGTTTCAGCGCCGCTTGCAGTTCTTCTGCATTGTGTACTTCCACCAGCACGCTCATGCCCAGCTCATGGGCAATCGCCTCCAACTCCGCCATCAAGCCATGATCCAAGGCAGCGACGATCAGCAAGATGGCGTCAGCGCCCCATGAACGGGCTTGATAGACCTGGTAGGGATCGATCATGAAATCCTTGCGCAGGACAGGCAGGGCGCATGCGGCGCGCGCTTGTTGCAGGTATTCGGGGGCGCCCTGGAAAAACTGGATGTCGGTAAGCACCGACAAGCAAGCCGCGCCATGTGCTGCGTAGTCGACGGCAATCTCGGCCGGCCGGAAATCCGCCCGAATCACGCCTTTGGACGGCGAAGCCTTCTTGACTTCGGCAATCACACCGGCATGGCCCGCTGCTATTTTTGCACGCAGGGCTGCTTCATAAGCGCGCAAACCGGCGCGCGCTTCCGAATCGGACTCGACGTCACGGCGCAGGCTGGCAAAGTCTTGCTGTTTTTTTGCCGCGGCAACTTCATCCGCTTTGACGGTGAGGATCTTATTCAAAATATCTGACATGACGCTGTTCCTTTTACTGCGCTTGCGATCGGCCGGCAGCGGCGATGGCTTGCGTGGCTTGCACGAATTGATCGAGTTTGGCTTTGGCTGCACCTGAGGCGAGAACAGCGCGCGCTTTATCCAGCCCATCGGCAATCGAACTGGCGATACCGGCCGCGTATAAAGCTGCGCCGGCGTTGATGGCGACGATATCGCGTGCCGGACCCGGCTGGTCTTCCAGTGCTTCCAACACCCGTTGTTTCGACTCTGTCGAATTGGATACTTTCAGATTGCGGCTGGCGATCATTTGCATGCCAAAGTCTTCGGGATGGATTTCGTATTCGCGGATTTCACCGTTCACCAGCTCGCCCACCATGGTGCCGGCGCCTAATGAGACTTCATCCATATTATCGCGGCCCCACACGACGATGGCATGTTGCGCGCCCAGGCGTTGCAGCACGCGCACCTGGATCCCGACCAGGTCGGCGTGGAACACGCCCATCAGGATATTCGGCGCACCGGCCGGATTGGTCAAAGGGCCAAGGATATTGAAAATGGTGCGCACACCCAGTTCTTTCCGTACCGGCGCCGCATGCTTCATCGCCGCGTGGTGATTCGGCGCGAACATGAAGCCGATGCCGGTCTGCTCTATCGATTCCGCCACCTGGGCCGGCGTCAGGTTGATATTGGCGCCGAGCGATTCCAGCACATCGGCGCTGCCGGACGAAGACGATACGCTGCGGCCGCCATGCTTGGCCACTCGGGCGCCGGCAGCGGCGGCGACAAACATCGAGGCAGTTGAAATATTGAAGGTTTGCGCACCATCGCCGCCGGTGCCGACGATATCCACCAGATTGGCAGTGTCGCGGCAGGGTACGGGCGTGGCGAATTCGCGCATGACTTGCGCCGCTGCGGCGATTTCGCCGATGGTTTCTTTTTTGACGCGCAGGCCCATGGTCAGCGCCGCAATCATGAGCGGCGACATTTCGCCCTTCATGATGCGGCGGAACAGCGACAGCATTTCATCGTGAAAGATTTCGCGATGCTCGATACAGCGCAACAGAGCTTCTTGATCCGAGATTGACATGGTTTCCTTGCTACGAAATACGGATTTGGGCGGCGGCACCGGTTCAGCTAGCGGTGTGCCGGCGCTAAAGGTTCAAGCGGTTCTTTGAACGAAATTACGCAGCAGGGCGTGTCCATGTTCCGACAAGATCGATTCCGGGTGAAATTGCACGCCCTCGATATCGTATTCCTTGTGCCGAACACCCATGATTTCGCCGTCTTCGGTCCATGCCGTGATTTCCAGGCAGGCCGGGATCGAACTGCGCTCGATGGCCAGCGAATGGTAGCGAATCACTGTAAACGGATTGGGCAAATCCTTGAATACACCGACGCCGGTGTGGCTGATTGGCGAGGTCTTGCCATGCATGACTTGTTGCGCGCGGATCACCTTGCCGCCGAATGCTTCGCCGACCGCCTGATGGCCAAGGCAAACGCCGAGGATAGGCAGCTTGCCGGCAAATTGCTGCAGCAGGTCGACGCAAATCCCGGCTTCCTTCGGGCTGCAGGGGCCAGGCGACAGGCAGATGCGGTCCGGCTTCAGCGCATTGATTTCATCGAGCGTGATTTCGTCATTACGGAAAGTCCGCACATCTTCACCCAGTTCACCGAAGTATTGCACCAGGTTGTAGGTGAAGGAATCGTAGTTGTCGATCATTAGCAGCATAGTAGTTCTAACCCATTGATTTTGTTTGGGAGTTCTGCCCGCAGCATGCTTGTTTGTACAGTATGTTGTCCTGTTGTTACAACATGAATGCAAAGATCTCGCGGGCAACACTAAATCAGCCCTTAATTATAGGGCGTAGTGTGGTTTTGGCTTTCCACCAACCTTAATCTAGGGACGCCATCGCAGCCGCGGAGTCGCAAGCTGGATAAAGTTGGCAGTGAGGCGGGCTGTATTCATCTATGGAGATAGGTATCAGTGCAAGCACATGTCGTTGATGCAAAGTATAGCGTCATGGCGGCAAAGGGTGGCAATAATCATGATCATAATCGGAAAATTCGGGAAATATCGGAATCGCCCTGATTTTATTCAAATGGTGCGTTTGGGGGCAGCGGGCCGCCGTGGTTTGTGGCGGTTCGTCGTGGTTATCCTTCGTCAATATTGGCAACAGGAAATCCTGATGCCAACCCTTCGGCGCTGCGTTGACAAATGCGTATTTCATTCCTAAGATTTATTCTCAAGCGAGCTCGCAGCAGGCCGTTTATGTGCATCGGATTTGCGCAATCACATTGCTGCAATGAAGGAGTTCACCATGTCACGCAAATACATCGATTGCCGCGAATATCCAAGCGATACCAATTGTTCAGTGGCGATCGCCGCAGATAACGATGAAGAATTGCTGGCGGCGGCAGTCCAGCACGCAGTCAGCGTTCACGGCCACCAGGACACGCCGGAATTGCGTAGCCAGCTTGGGCTGCTATTCAAGGAAGGCACCCCGCCGCTGAAAATCTGACCAGGGGCGACATCGTTCCGGATCAGATTTCCCCGTCCAGACCGTCTTGTACCTGTTCCGCCGCGCGCAATACGGCGCGCGCCTTGTTCTCGGTTTCCTGCCATTCCATCTCAGGCACCGAATCGGCGACGATGCCGGCTGCCGCTTGCACATACAGCATGCCGTCCTTGATGACGCCGGTGCGGATCGCGATGGCGACATCCATTTCGCCGCCGAACGACAGGTAGCCGCAGGCGCCGCCGTAGATGCCGCGCTTGGTCAGTTCCAGTTCGTCGATGATTTCCATCGCCCTTACCTTGGGCGCGCCGGACAGGGTGCCGGCCGGGAAGGTGGCTTTCAGTACGTCCAGGTTCGACAGGCCGGATTTGAGTTCGCCTTCGACGTTGGAAACGATGTGCTGCACATGTGAATATTTTTCGATCACCATCTGGTCGGTGACCTTGACGCTGCCGGTCTCGGCGATACGGCCGATGTCGTTACGCGCCAGATCGATCAGCATCACGTGCTCGGCGATTTCTTTCGGGTCGGCCAGCAATTCGGTGGCCAGCTGCGCATCTTGCTCTGGCGTGGCGCCGCGTGGGCGGGTGCCGGCCAGAGGACGGATGGTGACTTTGCGTTTAACTTCGCCGTCTGCCTTGGGCGCTGAGGTTTGCTCATTGCGCACCAGGATTTCTGGCGATGCCCCTACGATTTGCATGTCGCCGAAATTGTAGAAATACATATACGGCGACGGATTCAGCGAACGCAAGGCGCGATACAGCATCAGCGGCGAATCGACATAGGGTTTCTTGATGCGCTGGCCGATCTGGACCTGCATCAAGTCGCCGGCCATCACATATTCCTGGGCCTTGGCGACGGCTTTCAGATAATCGTCTTTTTTGAATTCGCGGATGATTTCGGTGCGCACCGAGGCTGAGGTAACCGGTGCATCGGCCGGACGGCGCAGCATGTTGCGCAAATCTTTCAGGCGTTGCCGGCCTTTGGAGAACGCTTCCGGCTGGGTCGGATCGGCATACACGATCAGATACAGTTTGCCGGACAGATTGTCGATTACCGCCAGTTCTTCCGTCAGCAACAATTGAATGTCGGGCAGGCCGAGATCATCCTTGGGCGTCGAGTTGGCCAGGCGCTTTTCGATATGGCGCACCGTGTCGTAGCCGAAATAACCGGCCAGGCCACCGCAGAAACGGGGCAGGCCGGGGCGCAGCGCCACTTTATAGCGCGACTGGAATTCGGCGATGAAATCGAGCGGATTGCCTTCGCGGCTTTCGATGATCTTGTCGTCCTTGAGCACTTCAATCCGCGTGCCGTAGCTGCGCAGCAGCGTCGATGCAGGCAGGCCGATGAAGGAATAGCGGCCGAAGCGTTCGCCGCCGACTACCGATTCAAGCAGGAAGGTGTTTTTGCCGGTCTGCTGGGTTTGCGCCAGCTTCAGGTACAGCGTCAACGGCGTTTCAAGATCGGCAAAAGCTTCTGCGATCAGCGGGATACGGTTGTAGCCTTGCGTGGCCAGCGATTTGAATTCAAGTTCGGTCATGTTTCTCTCCAGGTCGCTATTGTAAAACAGCGGTGGCGTACTACAAAAAACGTTGCTTGCGATTTAATCTTTATTGAATAGCAGGCAGCAGCGATCGGCGGACTTACTTAGTTAGTCCAGGATTGCCAGCGTCGCCATAGCCAGGCCTCAGGGGCGGCTAGTGGGACTTGATGTTTTTTGTCGAGAAACATGAGAGATAGGGTGTTTTAAATAAGTCGATTCAGTGGCTTATATTTTGTGCTGCAATAAGCAGCGAAGCGACTATACCATCGGAATCGACATCTTGTATAGACTCGCCGTGGTTGTAGCCGTAAGGCACGTTAAACACCGGGCAACCGGCGGCGCGCGCGGCCTGGGCATCGTTGCTGGAGTCGCCGATGGCGACGACTTGCGCCGGTTGCAGCTTGAAATCGGCGCACACTGCCAGCAGCGGCATCGGGTCCGGTTTTTTCAACGGGAAGGAATCGCCGCCGTAGACTACCTCGAAATACGCGCGTAAACCGGTTTTTTCCAGCAGCGCCACGGCGAATGCCAGCGGTTTGTTGGTGACGCATGCCAGCCGTAAACCTTTATCCTGCATCGCTTGCAAGCCATCCACCACGTCTGGATAGAGCGTGGCATAGCTGCCGTTGACGGCAGCATAATGGCTTTGATAGGAAGCCAGCGCCGCGTCGAAACGCTGTTCCACTTGCGCCGGCGGATAATCGACGCCGAGTACGCGCCGGATCAGGTTTTCGCTGCCTTTGCCGACAAAATCGATAATCGTTTTTTGCGGCAGCGGCGCCAATTCCAGCTCGGCCCGCATGCGATTGACGGCGACATGGAAATCCGGCGCGGTATCCAGCATGGTGCCGTCCAGGTCGATGATGGCGGCGGCGATGCCCTTCAGGGCAACGATTTCAGGCGCGGCTGCTCTGCCGGTTGTACTCATGCGGCTGCCAACTGGGTCCGCATGGCGTCGATTACCGCTTTGTAGTCCGGTTTGCCGAAGATGGCCGAGCCGGCGACAAAAGTATCGGCGCCGGCCTTTGCGGCCGCGGCGATATTGTCGATTTTGATGCCGCCGTCGACTTCCAGCATGATCTCGCGGCCCGAGGCGTCAATCCGCTGGCGTGCTTCGGCGATTTTCTTGAGCGCTTCAGGGATGAACGACTGGCCGCCGAAGCCGGGATTGACCGACATGATCAGGATGATGTCGATCTTGTCCATGACGTAATCCAGGTAGCTCAGCGGCGTGGCCGGATTGAACACCAGGCCGGCCTTGCAGCCGTTGTCGCGGATCAGTTGCAGGGAGCGGTCGACGTGGTCCGACGCTTCCGGGTGGAAAGTAATGATGTTGGCGCCGGCCTTGGCGAAATCGGGAATGATGCGGTCTACCGGTTTTACCATCAGGTGGACGTCGATCGGCACCTGCACATGCGGCCGGATTGCTTCGCATACCAGCGGTCCTATGGTCAGGTTGGGAACATAATGGTTGTCCATCACGTCGAAGTGAATGATGTCGGCGCCGTCACGGACGACATTGCGTACTTCTTCCCCCAGGCGGGCGAAGTCGGCGGAAAGGATACTGGGAGCGATACGATAGGTTGGCATGGCGGGCAAATCCAGGAAAGGGCGCTAAAAGAGCGCTATTTTACCCTTTAGCCTCGCGCCTGGCTTTCTGGCAGCTTGCGTCCCAGGGTAAATTCGTGTGCAATGGCCCTCTAGCCACAACTACACCTGTTGCGGGACAGGGTTTGAGAGTCGCCGAGATTTGCCCGGCGGCTAATCATTCTGTCCGCAACGGGCTAGTTCAATCGAGGAAACCAGCATGGCCGCCTATGAATTTACCGTTACTGTCAGAACCCAATATCTGGAAGAACAATCCGAGCCTGACAGTTCGCACTATGTATTTGCCTATGCGATAACGATCCAGAACACCGGGCAAGTCGCCGCCCAATTGATTTCACGTCATTGGGTGATTACCGACGCGAATAACCACGTCGAGGAAGTGCGCGGTCTGGGTGTGATCGGCCACCAGCCCTTGCTGCAGCCGGGCGAGAAGTTTGAATACACCAGCGGGACTTCGATGGCGACGCCGCAAGGTTCGATGCTGGGCGAATATTTCTGCGTCGCCGAGGACGGCGAGCAATTCGAGGCGCGGATCCCGGAATTCATCCTGTCCCTGCCGCGCACGCTGCATTGAGGCGCCTGGATTGGCCGTATTCGGATAGACGGTACTTAGATTGAATCTATTGGTCCTTGCCCTTGTCTTCAGATGGCAATGATTTGGCGGGTGGTTTCTGATCCGGCTTGCGGCCGGAAAACATGGTCCACCAGACAATGAATGCGAAGACAAAGAAGGCGAAGCACGCTTCGAGAGCCACTAACCACATAAAGAATCCTAAATGCTATTTAAACGTATCAGTCTACCTGTTTCTGCCTTAACTGCCTTGATCATCGGACTCGGTTTAGCTGCCTGCACCACCACCCCGATTACACCGCCGACGCCACCGACCTTACCGCAGCCCGGCGTCCCGACTGCACCGTCTGCCGCACCCGGCACCAATTTGCGCGCCGCCACCTTTGCCGCTTTGCCGGGCTGGGGCAGCGACGATTTGCGCCAGGCATTGCCGGCTTTCCTGACTTCATGTTCAACGCTGGCGCGCAAAAGCGACTGGAAAGAGCCATGCGCCGTTGCCGCGAGCCTGGACGGCAACAATGGCAATGCAATACGCACATTTTTCCAGTCTTTCTTTACGCCTTATCAAGTGATTAACGCCGATGGCTCCGATAATGGCCTGGTGACCGGTTATTACGAGCCTTTGCTAAAAGGCGCCCGCAAGCGCGGCGGCTCGTATCAAACGCCTATTTACCGGACGCCGGACGATTTGATCACAGTCGATCTGGCGAGCATCTATCCCGAATTGAAGGGCTTG
This sequence comes from Collimonas sp. OK242, assembly GCF_900107095.1. Taxonomy (GTDB): domain Bacteria; phylum Pseudomonadota; class Gammaproteobacteria; order Burkholderiales; family Burkholderiaceae_D; genus Collimonas. The sequence goes on along the minus strand of NZ_FNOR01000032.1, from coordinate 2,559 downwards.
CGTCTGCGCGGCCGCCTGGTGGGGAATAAAGTGCTGCCGTATCCGAGCCGTGCAGAACTGGACAAATCCGGGGTGCTGGCCGGTAAGGAAATCTTATGGGTGGACGATCCTGTCGATGCCTTCTTCCTGCAGGTGCAGGGTTCCGGCCGGGTCCAGCTGAATGACGGCAGCAGTATGGTGCGCGTCGCTTATGCCGATCAAAACGGTTATCCCTACAAGTCGATTGGCCGTTATCTGGTCGATAGAGGGGAGCTGACCCTGGCCCAGGCGTCGGCGCAAGGGATCAAGACCTGGCTGGCGGCCAACCCGGACCGGCAGCAGGAGTTGTTGAATGCGAATCCTAGCTATGTCTTCTTTAAGGAGGAGAAAGTGCTCGATCCGAACGTCGGCCCCAAAGGTGCGCAAGGCGTGCCGCTGACGCCGCTGCGTTCGATCGCGGTGGATCCGCAGTTCGTGCCTCTCGGCACGCCGGTGTTCCTGGCGACTACTCAGCCGAATAACAATGCACCGTTGCAGCAGCTGGTGGTGGCGCAGGATACCGGCGGCGCTATCAAGGGGGCGGTAAGAGCTGACTTCTTCTGGGGTTTTGGCAATGAGGCGGGGGATAAAGCCGGCAAGATGAAGCAACGCGGCATGATGTGGCTGTTGTTGCCAAAGCTGGCAGCTTCGCGTTAAGGCATTAAAAAATGAAGGAGTGAGGGATAAGACTCGACGCCGTCCGGCGTCGAGCTGGCGAAAAGCTCAGCGCAGAACCAGCACCGGGATAGTCGAATGCGCCAGCACCCGCTGGGTTTTGCTGCCCAAGAACAGCCGGCTCAGGCCGCTGCGTCCATGCGAAGCCATGAAAATAGCGTCGCAATGGTACTTTTCTGCTGCGCTGATGATTTCTTCGTCCGGATTGAAGGCTTGTGCCGTCAGCATTTCGCAGGGCACGCCCGCATTCCTGGCGGCATCGGCGACTTTTTGGACGTTGAGCTTTGCCAGCGCCAACATGTTTTCTTCATAGGTGCTGGGATCGGTCGCCATGGTGCTCTCTGCCATTGGCGAGAATGGATAAGGTTCGGCAACTGAGAGGGCGATTATCTTACCGCTGCTGAATTTGGCAAATTCAATCGCTGTATCGATGGCCTTGTCCGACAAATGGGAGCCGTCGGTAGGTACAAGAATGGTTTTGAACATGGCTTGCCTCCTTCTGGTGAAAAAGGTGTGTCGGTCAAAATCGGGCGATCTTGTCGGTAATCAGTAATATATATAGCCTTACATATATATAGACAGTCTGAAAACAAGAAGATTCCTTGAGAGACTGTTAAGTATCTGGCTTACAGCCATCCTATCCCTTATCTGGCGGCGCTACAATTAAGTTTATTCGACTCACGTAAATGGGACCTGCAATGACATACGAAAATATTCTGGTTGAAACACAGGGAAAAGTTGGTCTGATCCGTCTGAATCGCCCTAACGCCCTGAACGCCCTGAACGATCCGCTGATGAGCGAACTGGGCGAGGCTTTACTGGGATTCGACGCTGATGCTGAAATCGGCTGCATCATCATTGCCGGCAGCGACAAGGCATTTGCCGCCGGAGCCGACATCGGCAGCATGGCCCAGCTAAGCTATATGGATGCATTCAAGGGTGATTTCATCACCCGTAACTGGGAGAAGATCCGTAGCGTGCGCAAGCCTGTGATTGCTGCTGTCGCAGGATTTGCCTTAGGTGGCGGCTGTGAGCTGGCGATGATGTGCGATTTCATTATTGCCGCCGACAATGCCAAATTCGGCCAGCCGGAAATCAAGCTGGGTATCATTCCCGGCGCCGGCGGCACCCAGCGCTTGCCGCGGGCGATCTCCAAATCCAAGGCAATGGATATGTGCCTGACAGCCCGCATGATGGACGCCGTTGAAGCCGAGCGCGCCGGCCTGGTGTCTCGCGTCGTTCCATTGGAGCGGCTGTTGCAGGAGGCAATGGAAGCAGCAATCATGATTGCCTCGATGTCGTTGCCGGCAGTCATGATGATCAAGGAATCGGTCAACCGCGCCTATGAAACTACCCTGGCAGAGGGCATCAACTATGAGCGCCGGCTGTTCCACAGCACCTTCGCCACAGAGGATCAAAAGGAAGGCATGCAGGCGTTCCTGGGGAAACGTTTACCTGTTTTTAAAAATCTTTAACAAATCGCTTGCCATGGGGAGAGCGGGTTGCTATAGTTCGCCTCCCGTTGAGAACGACGCGCAATAAACGAAGCAGCCGAGTAGTAAAAGAGGTTGATTTGGGCGCGAAGTTAGAGGGGGATAAAGCGGGATGAAGTGGTTGTGGGCAGTAAGAAGTTTTTCGGTGGGTAGTAAAAAAGTAGTTGACGAAAAACTGGAAACGCCACATAATCTCATCTCTCTGCTGCTGACAAACAAAACGATTTGACAGCGCCGCGAGCCCGGGTTTGGGTGGCGCGAAGTGGAAGGTTCTTTAACAATTAACAGTCGATAAGTGTGGGCGTTTGATGGAAGTGCAGCGCTGTTCATGTAAATGGATGGCGTATAACTTAAAACATTAAATGTTCACAGA
>NZ_FNOR01000023.1 GCF_900107095.1 Collimonas sp. OK242 | reverse complement strand
GACGATCAAGTTGTGGATGGGATCGGCGCACTTCTTGACGAAGACTTTGAAACGGGTCAAAACCGAGATGAGTCTGCACGTACTTGCCTACAATTTGAAACGTGTAATGCAGATATTGGGTGTCGACCGATTGATGCGAGAGATCCGGGCCTGAAGGGCTCTTTTTGCTGTGAAAATGAACGTGATTTGGAGCGGATTGCGGCGGTTTTTAGACTGCCACTCAAAAAATATTCCGTGCCGCAGACGGAAAAACTCGTCAGAATAAACCGCTCTCGTGACTTGGATGGCGGTCGTTGAACACGTTATTGATCGTGCCAACGAATTTCTATGTTTTTACACACTCTGGGCCGTTTCGAGCCGGTCGCGAGGGGTCAGTTCGACCCCGAACCGCCATACAGCGTTCTCTTAAGCCGACGTTGAGGCAGCTGCGTAGGCTGGCCGTTCAATCGGACCATTTCCGAATCCTGTAACGACTATTCTTCCGAGTGCGGCATGTGGCCCGTAGCGCACTGTGCTCCGATGTTCCGGTGTGTCAAGAAACGTCATCTGCTCGATTGAAGGTTTCCCGATGAATGCCGCAGTCGGCGCAGCTATGCGCGCCGTAGGGCGACGAAAAAAATCGCGCCCTGATCCAGTTTTCCTTCAGCCCAGACCCGACCATCAAGTCGATGCATAATACGCTGCACGGTTGCGAGGCCGACGCCGTTGCCTTCGAATTCTCCGTCCCGGTGAAGGCGCTGGAAGACGCCGAACAGCTTGTCCTCTAAACTGGGATCGAAGCCCACACCATTGTCTTTTACGGCCACAATCGTTTCATCGCCGTCATCGCTCAGAGATTTAATCTCGATGATTGGGTGGTCACGCCCACGGCTAAACTTCACCGCATTGGACAGAAGGTTCGTGAAAACCACCTGCAATAGCGTTGCGTCCCCTCGGACTGTCGGCAAGCTGCTTAATTGCCATTCGGCGTCTTCTCCGCCTAAGGACTCACACTCTTTGCGCGCCACTTCGATAATGCCATTCAGATCGACGGCTTGCCGATTAATCTTAAGACGGTCTGTGTGCGCCAAAGTGAGCAAGTCATCAACCAACTTGCCCATTTTTCTGGCCGACTGGATGACGACATCGAGATAGTGAGTGTCGGTGGCATTAAGATCCTTAAGATCCTCCTGGAGAAACTGCGAGAAGGCGCCGATGTGGCGCAGAGGCGCTCTCAGATCGTGGGCCACCGAATAGCTGAAAGCGTCAAGTTCCTTGTTTGCGATCTCAAGTTGTGCAGTGCGCTGTTTCAGTGCGCTGTTGGTTTCCCGCAGCTCGTTTTCTGCCTGAGTGCGCCGGCTCACTTCATTTTGTAATTCCTGGTTGGCACGCTTAAGCAGTTCAGGGCTTGGGATGGCGAGCGCCTGGGGTATCAGCGGCCACAGCAAGGCGGCTGTCACAACCGACACAGTTGCCGTGAATACCTTCATTCCCGCGTCGGCCCAGTAATTGGGCAACCATATGTTCCAGATCGCAAAGATGTGGGTAGTACCGCAGGCCATCACAAAGACGCCGAACATCACGAAAATCCAGCGGAATGGGAGATCCGGCCGCTTCTGCACGAAGTACCACAGTGCGACCGGAATCGAGTAATAGGAGGCGGCGATGATGGAGTCAGCTATTACATAGCTCCAAAGCAATGAAGGGGTCCAGAGAAAACAATGGCCATGAGGCATGAAACCGGTCGTCTCGAAGTAAGAAGAAAGGGTATCCAGCATGCTTGCCTCCCGTTTTATTCACTCGGATGCGACGGTCCTGGCAGGATTTTTCTATTTCCCCGTGGAAACTTATCGTGTTTGAAAACTATTGTCAATCCCTTTAGATAACGGTGTTCTGCCATTTCTTGCCACGTCGGAATAGGAGCGTGGAGACGAACGGCAAACAGATGCAGCTGGCAAGCAGGCTGGATAGCCGCCATACCGGACAGCAATTTCCGAAACAGAGGTTCACCATGTTCCGGCAGTGGTCAGTGCAAACGGCCTCGCAACCAGTTAATGGGAAAGTGGCGGTCCTCTACGACGGGCCGCTTTTGGCGGTTGCGGCCCGTCGCGGAATATGCGCCTATATCGCCTGCACCCCGGCAATGTAGTTATCGACCACGGTCGGCAGCGCCGTCAACGGCACGCCGCCGCTTTTCACCAGCGCATCATTGAAACCCGCCAGGTCGAAGCGGCCGCCCAGCGCCACTTTCGCCCGTTCGCGCTGGCGCAGGATTTCGTTGTGCCCCATCTTGTAGCCGCAGGCCTGTCCCGGCGACGCGCAGTAGCGGTCGACTTCACTGGTCATGGCGGCGACGCCGCGCCCGCTGTTTTCAAGCAGGAAGCGGATCGCCTGCTGGCGCGTCCATTGCATCGCGTGCAGGCCGGTACGACCACCAGGCGGCAGGCGCGGAACTGCTGCGCCTGGAGATAGCCGATCTGGCTGAACGGATCATCCGCATACACGCCGAACTCATCGACCAGCTGCTCGGCATACAGCGCCCAGCCTTCGATGAAAGCGTTGAAACCCATCATCGAAGTGATCAGCGGCATAGCGGCATGGTGTTCAGCCAGATACGCGCTCTGCCAGGTGTGGCCGGGGATGCCTTCGTGTGCGGTCAGCGTGGCGATCTCGGATTTCGGCCACAGCGTGGTCGATTTCAGGTTGATGTAATAAATCGCCGGCCGCGAGCCATCCAGCGCGGCGAAATTCATATAGCCGAGCGGGGCGCCTGTTTCGATATCAGGCGGCACACGCTTGATCACCAGAGGCGCTTTCAGGCCCAGATGCGAAATTTTCGGCATCAGCGCGCGGACCACCGCAACCCGTTCATTGCAATAGGCGATCAGTTGTTCGCGTCCTTGATCATTGTCGGCATAGAAGCGTTTGGGATCTTTCGACAGGGCCAGCAGGCGTGCGCCGACCGTGCCCTGGGTAATGCCTTGCGCCTTGAGGATGGCGTCGATGCGGGCTTGCAGCATTTTGTTCTGCTCCAATCCGATCGCGTGGATTTCTGCGGCGCTGCGGGTGGTGGACGTGCCCAGCTTCAGCGCCCATTCGTAATACGCCGCACCGTCGGGCAAGCGGTGCACGCCGGCGACATCGCTGGCCTTGGCGCTAGCCTTGGCGAAAGTGTCGATCTGGCGGTCGAGCGCCGGATATACCAGCGTATTGACCAGCTTCGTCGCGCGCGCTTCCCAGTCGCCGGCGATGCCGAGTTTCCTGGTGCGTCCGGCAATCGAGGTGACCAGCTTCTGCGCCGCAGCCGGGGTCTTGCGATAATTCCGCAGCTGGATAAGCGCAGTGTGTGCGATGAAATCAGGCGGCATGATGCCTTTGGCGGCCTGCTCGGCGATGCGTGCGCTTTCCTGGTCGAGCACGCGGGCCATCGCTGTCACGCGCTCAAGATAGGCTTCGGCATCGGCCGCGTTGGCGATGGTATGCTGCGAGTCGAGAAACTCCGGCACGGAAAGCACCGCGCCATCCTGTTGGGTAACCGGGAATGGCTGCGTGCCGCCATAGAAACCGCTGGCCGCGCCGCCATACGAAAAGCGCAGCCCGTCCACTCCTTCGTTCGCCGCATAACGCACGCTGTCGTAGCGGATTTGCGCATCCGCGCCAAGCTTGGCGCGGTCCAGCGTCGCCATGCGGGCCAGCATCGATTTCACCTGGCCGGCCCATGCAGCTTGTCCGGCGGGTGATGCATCCGGCAGACGCGATTTGAGCGCAAGGCGCGCGCCGGAATCGAGTCCCAGCGAAGTGGCCGAAGTCGGCGACAGGCGCAGGATTTCTTCGGCAAAGTCGGCCAGCAAGCTTGAAAAGCGAGCGTCGGCAGAAAGTGCTTCCTTGCTCTGGGTCTGAGCCAGGGCGATGCGGGGTAGCGTAACAACAGCGGCGGCGGACAGTGCGCTCAGCAGCAGCTCACGGCGGGAAAAAGTCAGTGGCGTATCTTTCATGGAATCCTTTCAATGCGGGGAGTGCAGGAAAAAAGAATTGATGCGTCGCCGACCATATCGCGCGTGGTGGAACGGTGTCAATGAAATTTGCTGTCATGACATCGCCCCTTGTGCGCGCATGCCAATGACCATCGGCAGCAATCCGGCTTCACGCGCAAACTCTTCAAAATCCTCGCTCGGCAGCGGCAGGCAAAAATAGTTACCCTGATAGGCGTGGCATCCGATACTCGCCAGGAAATCCCGCTGCGCTATAGTCTCGACTCCCTCGGCGATGACCTCCAGGCCAAGGCTTTCGGCTAAGGCCAGGATAGTCTTGGCGATGGCGGCGTCGTTGGCATCGAACAGGATGTCGCGTACGAACGAATGGTCGATCTTCAACTGGTCCAGCGGCAAGCGCTTCAGATAGGCCAGCGAGGAATAGCCGGTGCCGAAATCGTCCAACGAAAAACACACACCTTTGATTTTGAGTGCAACCATCTTTTGGATGATGTCTTGCATATTGTCCACCAACAGGCTTTCCGTCAGCTCCAGTTTCAGCCGGCTCGGATTGGCGCCGCTTTGACTGATTACCGCCAGCACCTTGTCGACAAAATCAGGCTCGCGGAACTGCTGGGCGCTGATATTCACGGCCACTGTGAGATGAGCCATTTCCGGACGAGTGGCCCATGCCGCCAGCTGGTTGCACGCGGTTTGCAGCACCCAGTCACCCAGTGGAATAATCAATCTGGTTTCTTCAGCCATGGGAATGAAAGCGGCCGGAAGCACGATGCCGCGCTGCGGATGCTGCCAACGCACCAACGCCTCGACACCCGTGACGCGGCCGCCATCGGCTACCTGGGCCTGGTAATACAGCAAGAATTGTTTGCGCTCGATCGCCTTGCGCAGCCCTGCCTCCAGCGCGGCGCGCGCCAGCACCACAGTCTGCATGGCCGGATCGAAAAAGCGCAGCGCGTTGCGTCCTGTTTCCTTGGCCTTGTACATGGCCAGGTCGGCCTGCTTCAGGAGTTCCTCAATCGAAGTCTGATGCCCCTGGAACAAGGTGGCGCCGATACTTGCGGTGCAACGGTATTCGATATCGTCAAGCTGATACACGCCGCTGAGTACGGCGAGGATTTTTTCACCCACGGCTTCGGTCTGGCTGGCTGCTTCTTGCGGACTTTCACTCAAGCTTCCCAACACAACCACGAACTCGTCGCCGCCCACCCGCGCCACCGTATCGACTTCACGCACGCTGGCAGCAAGACGTTGCGCCGCTTGCAGCAGCAGCAGGTCGCCTTGATCATGGCCCAGGGTGTCGTTCAATGTCTTGAAGTGATCGAGGTCAACGAACAGCAGGGCGCCGCAGGTCTCATTACGGGCGCTGACCGTGATCGCCTGCGTCAGGCGATCCAGCAGCAGGGTACGGTTGGGCAAATGGGTAAGGGCGTCAAAGAAAGCCAATTCCTTGATTCTTTCTTCCGAGATCTTGCGCTCGGTGATGTCGTGATGGGTGCCGATATAGTGGGTGACGACGCCGTCGTCTCCCGCCACCGCCGAGATCGTCAGCCATTTCGGATACACTTCGCCATTCTTGCGGCGATCCCATATCTCCCCCTGCCAGCCGCCGCTGTTGTGAATGGCGTCCCACATCTCGCGGTAAAAAGCTGGATTGTGGCGGCCCGACTGCAGCATGCGCGGTGTCTGGCCGACAACCTCCGCCGCCGCATAACCGGTGCTTTCGGTGAAAGCGCCGTTGACGCGCAGGATCCTGCACCCGGCATCGGTGATCATCATGCCCTCGCGCGAATCGAAAGCGACCGCCGCGATGCGCAGTTCAGCCTCGGACTGTTTGCGTTCGGTGATGTCGCGGCCACTGGTGCGAAAGCCCGTGAAAGCACCCTTGGCATCGCAAATCGGCGCCCAGGACATGGAAAGCCAGAACACCGAACCATCCTTGCGCACGCTGCGAAATTCCAGATCGTCGCCGCGCAGGCCCTGCAGCGCTTTCTGGAATTCAGGCCCCACGCGGGGCATATCGTCAGGATGAATGAGTGTGGCGGCCAGGTCGGGCATCGCCATGCACTCCGCCACCGTATAGCCGGTGTATTCCTTGACGGACGGATTGATCCAGCGCGGTTTGCCATCCAGCCCCCACCAGACTTCCCAGTTGACCATGCAATCGGCGATTGCACGGAATTTCTCCTCGCTCTCGCGCAGCTCCGTGGTCATGGCGGCGGCCAGTTGCATGGCCCGGCGGCGGCCGGTCAGCAATAACCAGGAGAGCAGCGCCAGCAGCAGGCTGAGGCCGATGCCGGTGAGCGCAATCGGCAGCTGGGCGTTACTTCTGAAGCGTCCCCTGAAGTCATCCGTGGCGCTCATGGAAAGCGTCCAGTTGTGCCCGGCGATGACCAGATACTCATTGGCCGAAATGACGGCAGGCAGGCGCCGCCCGGGTTCAAGCGGCGAGAGGTAGGTAAGTGCGGCGACGGATGGTTCGACCCCGTCGTAAATGGCAAAAGCCAGGCCGGGCGGCAGTTCGCCGTACAGGCTGGCCATCACGTCGCTCATATGGAAGGATGCGTAGACCCAGCCGGCCAGGTGGGCGCGACGCTCGGCGACGCTGTCATGCGGCTGGCCCCGGGTATAGATAGGCAGGTACATGACGAAGCCGGGGCGCGCATCCGCCTCGCTATCCACGACCAGCCGGATCTTCCCGGAAATCGCCGGACTGCCTGAGTCACGCGCCGTCTCCATGGCACGCCGCCGCACGGGATCGGACCAGGCGTCGAAACCAAGAGGGCCGCGATTGCGGCCGACGTAAGGTTCGCGTTGAACGATGGGAACGTAGTTTTCACGCTGCCCGTCCGGTTGCACCGAGTAGTCGGCGAAGCCGAGCCGGCGCATGGCGACGACATGGCTTTCTTTATTCGCCGCCGGCACCCATTTACCTACGCCGATGGACTGGATCCCGGAATAATTGGCGTCAAGATTGAGCGCGCCGACGTAGTCGCGAAAACTATCGCGGTCCATCTCGCCGGCGACGGTGCACAAACTCTGCACACCGCGCAGCATCTGCTCGTAGGTCTCCATACGCAGCTCAACCCGGCTGACGGTCTCGCGCAGGGAAATATCGAACTGGGACAGCAACTCTTTTTGCGAGGCTTGCTGTTCATGATCCCAGACCGCCCAGGTAACGCCGAGTGCAGCGGCCAAGATAAGCAAGGGCAGCAGGATCGGACGCGGCCAGCTCACGGCGGCGCCTGGAAATCGACCATGGGGCCGGCGAAGGCGGGGCTGAAGTATTTCTCGAAGATACGGCGGACGCTGCCGTCTGCACGCATCTCGTTCACCAATGCGCGCCACTTATCCTGCTCGGCTGCCGTCAGCGCCTGGTTCGACATGATGAGTCCGTGCGGTATCGCGGGATCGTTGAATTCGATGACGGTGGTGATGTCGCGGATCTTCTTTTCCTCCAGGGCCGGATAATCGAAGGGCTCGATGATCATGCCCTGAATCCGGCCGAGGAGCAGCGTCTGATACAGCGGAGCCAGGCCATTGGCCTGGCTGACGCGGCTGGCGGCGGTCAGTTGGTCGACCAGGCGGTTGGCGGATTCGCTGTAACGGAAACTCCGGATGACGCCAAGCTGAAAGCGGTCGCTGTGTTCGAAGTCGGACAGTTTGCGCATGCCGGCATCCTTGCGCACCAGCAAATAGTATTTGTTGGTGAAGTACCAGGCAAAGCCCGCGAACCGGTTGCGCTCGGCATTGGCGATGCCGGACAGGCTGAAATCAAGCGCGCCGGACTCGATCAATTGCCAGATGCGGTCGCGCGACATCAGGCTGACGTTGACCTTGCAGCCGCTGCGGCGTATCAGTTCGTCGGCGAAATCCTTGTCGATGCCGGTATCGGTGTCGACCGAATAAAGCAGGCCGTGATCGTGCAATGCGAGCGTAAAGGGACGCGAGCAGTCGGGACCGGCTGCAACTGCGCTGCCAAGGCCGCACACTGAAAGCACCAAGCAAGCCAGGCATTGTCGGATCATAGTTTCGCCATGCGGTAAAAAATACAGGCCATTTCGTCAGCAGCCGTTTCGCAGTTATTTAATCAGTTCTCCCTCGAGATATCCGGCATCAGGATCTCTTCCGACGAAAAAAAAGCCCCCTGAATTTCTTCAAGGGGCTTTCGTTACATCATTTCTTCTTTTTGTTCACTGCATCTTTGAATGCTTTACCAGCTGTGAACTTGACGGTCTTGGCTGCAGCAATCTTGATTGCTTCGCCGGTGCGTGGATTGCGACCGACGCGCGCAGCGCGTTTGCCGGAAGAGAACGAACCAAATCCAATCAACTGAACAGTATTACCTTTAGTCACGGCCTTGATCACGTTGTCTACGACGGATTCCAAAGCGCGCTGTGCGGCGGCTTTCGAGATTTCGCAATCGGTGGCAATGGCGTCGATCAATTCGGTTTTGTTCATTTCGTTAAATCCTCAAAAAAAGTGGTGAGTTGCAAATTCTAGCACCGTATTTGCTTGGAATCGGCGATGTAGACTACCGCAAACGCGTGTTTGAGACAAATTGCTTTTAAAGTTCGTTTGCAGTCGGTCGTATCTTTAGCACAAAAACCAGGTTTTGCGATAGGAAAAGAGGAAATTCATGTTGAAAATATTGGGGAAGGCAGCGTCGATCAATGTCCGTAAAGTGCTTTGGACATGCGATGAACTGGGCCTGCCGTTCGAACGGGAAGACTGGGGCAGCGGCTTCCGCGCTACCGATACGGCCGATTACCTGGCCTTGAATCCGAACGCCATGGTGCCGGTAATCCGCGACGGCGATTTCGTGCTGTGGGAATCCAACGCCATCATCCGCTACCTGGCGGCGGCCTACGGCGACGGCGCATTGCTGCCGGCGGCGCCGCGCGAACGGGCCAAGGCCGAGCAGTGGATGGACTGGCAGGCGACCGAACTGAACAATGCCTGGCGCTATGCATTCGTGGCGCTGGTGAGGAAGAATCCGGCGTACTCCGACCCGGCCGCGCTGGCGGCATCAGTGGCAAGCTGGGCTAAACACATCGGCATCCTGGAGCAGCAACTGGCGGCAACCGGTGCCTATATTTTAGGCGATGCCTTCTCGCTGGCCGATGTGCCGCTCGGCCTGTCGGTCAATCGCTGGCTGATGACGCCTTTGCAGCATCCGGAATATCCGGCGGTGGCGGCCTATTTTGAACGCCTGAGCCAGCGGCCGGCTTTTCTGCGGCATGGCCGCAATGGCTTGGCTTGAGCGTTTTCCGGTGAAAAAACCAGGCGGCGTTGCTGTCTGCCGCCTCAAGCACCTGCTTGGGACCACCCTGCCGCGCCAGTTTGAGGTCGTAGCTAAGTTCGCTGTTGCGTGCCTCCGACATGCCGGCCGATGATACGCCAAGGCAGAAGAAGCAAGCGTCGTAAGCTTGCAATGCAGTGGTGTTTCTCATTATTGAGAAGTAAACTGCCTGGTGTAAAATTCAGTTATTCGTCTTCCTGAAGTACACCATGGCCACAGTCCAACGCCTTACCGATCGCAAACGCGAGGCCATCATCCAGGCCGCGATTGCGGAATTCCGCGCCCACGGTTTTGAAACCACTAGCATGGACAGGATCGCCGCGCGGGCGGAAGTTTCAAAGCGCACGGTGTACAACCATTTTCCCGGCAAGGAAGAATTGTTCGCCGAAATCCTGGCGCGCCTGTGGCAAGCCAGCGCGGAACAAGGCGCCCTGAGCTTTCGTCATGATAAGCCGCTGCGCGCGCAGTTGCGCGCGCTGATGCAAACCAAGATGGGCATGCTGAGCGACAGCAATTTCCTCGACCTGGCGCGGGTTGCGATTGCTGCCGCCATCCACTCGCCGGAGCGGACCCAGGACATCGTCGCCAAAATGGAGGAGCGGGAAGAAAGCGTCAGCGCATGGATCAGCGCAGCCCAGGCGGCTGGCAAGCTGAAACCGGCCGATCCCGCATTCGCGGCGCACCAGCTGCAAAGCCTGCTGAAAGCTTTTGCGTTCTGGCCGCAGGTTACGCTGGGCCAGCCGCCGTTACCGCCAGCGCAGCAACAGCAGGTGCTGGATTCGGCGGTGGATATGTTCCTGGCTTATTACGAAGTTGGCGGGGCCAAGCGATAAGACTTCGGGTTAGGAGACATCTCAGCGCGAAGAAATCGCAGGGATCGCGCGGGCATGGCCCGATAAAAAAATGGCCTGACATCTCTGCCAGGCCATTGTCCGGCAATCGCAATCAGAAATGCCGTTTGACGACTTCGCCGAATGCCTCTTCGGCTGAACTGCCTTTGAGCATCAGCTCGGTGATTTCGGCCGTATGCTCACCGATGCCATCCGGCAACGTCTGGCGATTATTACGGAAATAGTCATACCTGGCAGCGTCGATCAAATCCTTGGCTTTCATCGCTACCGCGCCGCCGCGGGTAGCGCCGCTACGGCTGACGACGCGGCCGCCGGCAGAGCTGACGCGCGTGACGCCAACCGAGCGGAAACCGCCGGCGGCGATGGCTGCCTTGATTTGTTCCAGGGTGAATACCGGGGTGGCGTTGGGGCCGACAAATTCATCTTCCTTGGGATGCAGCAGATGGCTATTGCTGTCGAATGCCATTTTCTTTTCGGCGCTGTTGGTAAGCTGGTAATACGGGCGCGGCCCCGGGCTGGTCAGTCCGAATTGCACGCGGTCGCCGTACACTTCCATCTTGCCCATGACATCTTTCAAATAAGCCGTTGTCAGGGAGTCCATCTTGCCGCTCCAGCGTTTGGTTCTTGTCGTCTTCAAAATGCGTTACTTCCAATAATGATGGCTGCATATTGCATAGTGCAATAACAGCCGTTTATGAATCAATTGCAGTACGCATTATCCCCCGACACGATTTACCTGGACCGGATCACGGTAAAATATAATGTTGTTCGCCGGTTATCCTTTCAAACAGCCGATGCCTGTCAGCGTCGCCTTGACGGCGTCGTCAAGCGCTGTGTGCGGCTCGCTGCCAAGCAATTTGAGCAGGCGGCGGTTATCCAGCCGCACCGGCTGCCGCCATAGATAGCTGACCTCGCGCAGCTCGCGCATGACCGGGACAAAGGGCGACGCCAGCGGCAACAGCCACCAGGGAAAGCTTTTTGCCTTGAGGCCCGGCTGCCCTGTGACGCGGCCGATGGCGGCGACCATTTGCGTGCCGTCCGCATCCCAGTGGCCGTTCATGTGGAAGGTATCGAAGTCGGCCAGCGCGTCTTCGCGCTCGATCAATTGCATCATGGTCTCGGCGACATCGGGCAGGTAAGCCCATTGGTGGCCGATGCCGCGTTGGCCGGGATAGCTGACCGCAGTGACCGGCCGGCCCCTCTTGAGCAGCCCTTGCGAGAACCAGGAATTGGCCAGGTGCGGCCCGAAGAAATCGCCGGCCCGCACCACCAGCGTACGCACTCCATCTTGGCTGGCAAGCTGCAGCCGCCGCTCCAGCTGCACCCGGATCGCACCCTTGCGGGTTTCCGGGTGCTGCGGCGAGGTCTCGCTCAAGGTCGGCAAGGCATCCGGGCCGTAGTTGTAGACGGTACCGGGCAAAACGATGCGGGCGCCAGAGACTCGCGCCGCGGCGATGCTGTTTTCTATCATCGGCATGACCAGTTGCGCCCAGTTGCGATACGCCGGCGGATTGACCGCATGCACGATGAGATCCACGCCGGCGGCGGCGGCGATCACGTCCTGCTCATGCATCGCATCGCCCTGCCGCCAGTCGATGCCAGGGTGACTGCCGAGCTTGCTGCCGCCATCGCTGGCCGCCATCCGATCCGCGCGCCGATGCAGGGCGCGCACCTGCCAGCCGCGCTGCATCAATGTTTTTGCCATGGCATTGCCGATGCCGCCTGTTACTCCTGATACCAGCGCTATTTTCTGTTTCATGGGGATTCCCTCCTTCGATTGACTAACGTGACGGAATCCAGCGTAACAGCGTCGCCCTTAGTTTAAAATTGGCGATCTCAACATAGCCACTATACATATTTGTATGACTACGCAAGAACCCGGATGGGATCTCTATCGCGCTTTCCTGGCTGTCATGGAGGAAGGTTCGCTGTCGGGCGGAGCCCGGCGCCTGGGGCTGACCCAGCCCACCGTCGGCCGTCAGATAGAGGCGCTGGAACAGGCATTAGGCGTCAAATTATTCACCCGCTCGCAAACCGGGCTGGCGGCCACCGACACCGCGCTGACCCTGCGCCCGTTTGCGGAAAACCTGCGCGCCACCGCCAACGCCCTGCGGCGCGCATCGGCCGACGCCAGCGTCAGCAGCCATGGCACAGTGCGCATTACGGTCTCGGATGTGGTCGGCGTGGAAGTCTTGCCGCCGATCCTGACCGCGCTGCGCGAGGCGCATCCCGCCATCAAGATTGAATTGGTGTTGTCGAACCGGACCCAGGATCTGTTGCAGCGCGACGCCGATATTGCGATCCGCATGGTGCAGCCCAGCCAGGCCGCCCTGATCGCGCGCCGGGTCGGCGCCATTCCGCTCGGCTTGTTCGCGCACCGGCGCTATCTGGAGCAGTGCGGCATGCCGGCCGGCATAGCCGAGCTCAAAAACCATGCGCTGATCGGCTTCGACCAGGAAACCAGTTACATCCGCAACATGCAAAAGCGCGGCCTGCCGCTGACGCGCGATATGTTCTCGCTATGCACCGACAACCAGCTGGCGCAACTGGCGGCGATACGCGCCGGCTACGGCATCGGCATGTGCCAGACGGCGCTGGCCAAACCCGATCCTGAGTTGCGGCCGGTGCTGCCGCAAGCGGTCACGGGTGAACTCGAAACCTGGATCGTGATGCATGAGGATTTGCGTTCCAGCGAGCGCTGCCGGATTGTGTTTGACGCCTTGGTTGCCGGCGTGTCGCGCTATATTGCAGAAGACAACTGACACTCCAGCCAGGCTCGCGAAGCCTGGCCGATTGCATGCGCGGCGTCCCGATGGATTCAGGAAATTGCGGCGTCGGCTTGCTGCTTGCCGTCTTCCCGGGTCACGGCGGAACGCAACATCGCCGATGCGGCGTCGAGACGGCAAGGTTTGCCGAACAGGCGGGCGGACACCAGTCCGCTTTGCAGGGCGCCCAGGATGGTCATGGCGTAGACCGACGGTGCGGCCGGCAGTTTCACGCCCTTTTCAGCAACTGCGCGCTCCAGCCGCTGGGTGATCCAGGTTTCGTGCATGGAGTAAAAACTCTGTATGGCGGCGAGTACATTTTGCGGCAGGCTGGTGGCTTCGGAAGCCAGCATGCCGCACAGGCAAACGCGGCCGGTGCCGAGATTCTTGCGCCACAAAGCCAGGTATTGCTCGATCTGCTCCTTGAGCGGCCCGTTGACGTCCATGCTGCGCATGATGTCGCCGATGTTCGTTGCATAGGCTTGCACTGCGGCCAGCGCCAGATCTTCCTTGGTCGGGAAATAATAGTGGATGCTGGAAGTCTTGACGCCGACCAGTTCGGCCAGGTCGCGATAACTGAAACCGTTGTAGCCGCGCGTTCCCAGCAGGACCAGCGTGTGCTCCAGTAATTGTTCGCGTACGGGGGAAACGGCCTTCATGATTTTTTTACCTATAGATAGGGACGCCAAAACAGGGCGAACGTGCTTCAGGCGGCTGCAAATACCGCCATGGCCGCCATGCTACGTCTTTAGCCAGCAATCGGCAATGTTCTGACGCTGGCGGCGCGGCAGGCAAAATCATCAAGACGCTTTGTTCATATGTTATCTACTGAAAGGTAGACAATCAAGCGATTTCATCACCGTGTCGGCAATTTGGTAATGATTTATTATTATAAGCAAATACTGTTTGACTACCTACCAGTAGATAACTATAGTGAGACTACAGTAGTTGCAGACACGTTGTTATAGGCTGTTTTGACCCAGTAACTGGATAGCTCAACGTGCCCGGACTGCAGATGACGGATGCATGGATTCGAAGGCGTCGATTGATAAAGGCGCTTTTTAATTTCCAATGTTATCTATCTAGTGATAGATAACATTACCCCCCCCCATCTACAGCCATGACGGTGCAGCAAAGATGCCGACCCGTCAGTACATGCGCTTGTGTGACCGCTGTATTTGGCACTTTGTCATTAACTTCAAAAGAAAGAAACCATCATGAAAACCCAACTGATCGCCGCCTTGGCACTCGCCGCAATTGTTTCGGCTCCTGTATTCGCTGCTGACAACGTCACCCCGCTCACCCGCGCTCAAGTCCAGTCGGAACTGGCAAGGGCTCGCGCTGCCGGTGAACTCGACTTCGCTGGCTCGAATTATCCGACGTCCCTGCCTGCCCGCGCAGCAAGCAATGTTCCCGGCAAGACCCGCGCTGAAGTGCAGGCAGAAGTGGCAAGAGCCCGCGCTGCCGGGGAACTCGATGTCGCTTATTCAGAATATCCGGTAGTGGCCGTCTCCAGCGCCCCGGGCAAGACCCGTGCTGAAGTCAAGGCGGAACTCGCCGCCGCACGCGCTTCCGGCCAGCTCGATTTTGCCGGTTCGCAATATCTGCTTGAAACAAATACCGGTAACTGATCGCCTGCGATCCGCTTTTGATCTGTCGACAAAACCCGCGCCTCATGATGAGTGCGCGGGTTTTTTATTGGGGGAGCTACGCCAGTTTACGAAAGAAATCGGATAGCTTGGGCAGATCCGAAAAGGCGACATTGAAACGAAACCACGGATGCTCGGGCTGCGACACATAAAAGAACTCTCCCGGCGCCAGCCAGATACCTTCTTTCAGGGCTTGATCGCCGATTTCCTTGGCGCTGAATGTCGTGCGCTGCATCCTGGCCCAATAAAACATGCCGCCGCGCAGCGGCCCGAACGGCAGCAAGCCGGCATCTTCCAGCCGGGCGCTGACCTGCGCCTGCGCGGTGAGCAAGGTGCTGGCCAGGCGCTCGACGTGGCGCCGGTGATGGCCTTCGGTCAGCGCGTTGTAGACCAGGCGTTCGGTAATTTCGGAATTGGTCAGCGTCAATACCATCTTGGTACGCGCAAACTCCTTGGCGAGATCGCTCTGGCAAGCGATGAAGCCCAGCCGCAGCGACGGCGCGATGGTTTTGGAGAAGCCGCTGACATAAATCACCCGCCGCAAGCCGTCCAGCGCGGCCAGCATCGGATCGGTGGCTTGCGCCAGCTCGCGGTACAGATCGTCTTCCACCACCCAGAAGCCGTGCCGCTCGGCCGCTTGCAATACCCGCATCGCACAGGCAGGGGTATAGGTGGTTCCGGTCGGATTTTGCAGGACCGGATTGGTGAAGAAAATCTTCGGCCGGTGCAGCAGCGCCAGCTCCTCCAACTGCTCGAGATCGACCCCGCTCACGGTGCGCCGCACGCCGACCACATGGATGTTGGCCAGCCGCAGCATGGCGATCAGGTTGCAATAACCGGGCTCTTCGATGAACACGGTATCGCCGGGCTTGACCAGAGTGCGCATGATCAAGTCCAGCGCCTGGGTTACGCCATGGGTGGTGATCACCTGGTCCGGACCGATATCGAGCGCCCAGTTGGCGAACGATTTGGCGATGGTTTGCCGCAGCGGGCCGTAGCCGAACGGATGGCCGTAGCCGACCTGCTGGGCGCCGGGCGAACGGATGATGCGCCGCTCGGCTGCATGCAAACCCTCGCCGTCCAGCATGCTGCTCGGCAGCCAGCCGCAGCCGGCCTTGATCGGCACCCGTTCGTCGGCAAACACTTCAGAAAACAGCCAGGCCGAATCGATCACCGGATTGAGGCGGATGGCCGGCATGTCGCTGCTTTCCGGCAGCTCGCGCTTGGCAATGAAGAAACCGGAACCGCGCCGCGCAATCAGCATGCCGTTGGCCACCAGGCGCTCATACGCTTCGACGATGGTCGAATTGCTCACGCCTTGTTCCAGCCCGAACTGACGGATCGACGGCAGGCGTTCGCCCGGCCGCAGCTTGCCGTTTTCGATCATGCGGCTCAAGCCGGCGACGATCTGCTCGACCAGGCCCAGCGCCGATTGCGGCTGCAACAGCGGGGGAAAGCGCGAAACCTGTGGTTCAGTCATGGCGTCTTCAAGTGTATTCAGTACAGTTTATCATTCACAACAATACACTTTCCACGATTTGTACGAAGTGTATCTAACAATCTGGATTGTAACTGCAATAATCGACGCCATGGTCAAACCCCGTTAACCCGCCCCGCGCCAACCACCACCATCGAAGCCACCATGAGCACACATCAATCGGATCAGGACCTGTCGGCATTCTGGATGCCATTCACCGCCAACCGGCAGTTCAAGGAAGCGCCGCGCATGTTCGTTTCGGCCAAGGGTATGTATTACCAGACCGACGACGGCCGCTCGATACTGGATGCCACCGCCGGCTTGTGGTGCGTCAACGCCGGCCATTGCCGCGATGAGATTACCGCCGCCGTGACGCGCCAGATCGGCACCATGGATTACGCGCCGTCGTTCCAGATGGGCCATCCGCTGGCGTTCGAGGCGGCACGCAAGGTGGCCGGACTGATGCCGGCCGGACTGGACCGTATCTTCTTCACCAACTCCGGCTCGGAAGCGGTCGACAGCGCACTCAAGATTGCACTGGCATACCACCGCGCACGCGGCGAAGGCCAGCGCACCCGTTTCATCGGCCGCGAACGCGGTTACCACGGCGTCGGGTTCGGCGGCATCTCGGTCGGCGGCATCTTGAATAACCGCAAGGCGTTCTCGGGCAACCTGATGCCTGGCGTCGACCATTTGCAGCACACGCTGAATATCGCCGAAGCCGGCTTCAGCCACGGCCAGCCGGCCTGGGGCGCGCATCTGGCGGATGAACTGGAACGCCTGGTCGCGCTGCACGACGCTTCGACCATCGCCGCCGTCATCGTCGAACCGCTGGCAGGATCGACCGGCGTGCTGATCCCGCCGCTGGGTTATCTGGAACGCTTGCGCGAACTGTGCAGCAAGCATGGCATCCTGCTGATTTTCGATGAAGTGATTACCGGTTTCGGCCGCCTCGGGGCGCCGACCGCCAGCGCCTATTTCGGCGTAACGCCGGACCTGATCACGCTCGCCAAGGGCATCAACAACGCCGCGATCCCGATGGGCGCGGTGGCCGTCAAACGCGAGCTCCACGATATGGTGCTGCAATCCGCCGCCGCCGGGGCGATCGAGCTGATGCACGGTTATACCTATTCGGCCCATCCGGTGGCCGCCGCCGCCGCCATCGCCGCCATCGATTTGTACCAGAGCGAGCAGCTGTTCGAGCGCGCGCGCGGGTTGTCGCCGCTGTTCGAGCAAGCCGCGCACGGCGTGGCCGGTGCGCCGCACGTCAAGGATATCCGCAATCTCGGCCTGGTAGCCGGCATCGAGCTGGAGCCGCGGCCGCAGGCGCCGGGCGCGCGCGCTTACGAAGTGTTCCGCAAATGCTATGAAAAGGGCGTGATGGTGCGCTACACCGGCGACATCCTGGCCTTCTCGCCGCCGCTGATCGTGCAGCCGGAAGAAATCGAACGCATGTTCAGCACGGTGCGTGAAGCACTCAACGAAACAAAATAACCGCAACCAGATAAGCGAGACAGATCATGAGCATTCCCCAAATCAATCATTTCATTGCCGGCGCATCGGCGCCCGGCCGCTCCGAGCGTTATTCCGACGTCTTCAATCCAGCCACCGGCGCAGTGGTCGCCCAGGTTGCGCTGGCATCCGTGCAGGAAGTCGATAAAGCCGTCGCCGCTGCGCGCGCGGCATTTCCGGACTGGTCCGAGACTTCGCCGTTGCGTCGCGCCCGTGTCATGTTCAAGTTCAAGGAACTGCTGGAGCAGAACCATGACAAGCTGGCAGCCTTGATTACGCACGAGCATGGCAAGGTGTTTTCCGACGCCAAAGGGGAAGTGGTGCGCGGCATCGAAGTGGTGGAATTTGCCTGCGGCATCCCGCACCTGCTGAAAACCAGCCACACCGACAATATCGGCGGCGGCATCGATAACTGGAACCTGCGCCAGCCGCTGGGCGTGGTGGCCGGCATCACGCCGTTCAATTTCCCGGTGATGGTGCCGATGTGGATGTTCCCGGTGGCGCTGGCATGCGGCAATTGCTTCATCCTGAAACCGTCCGAACGCGATCCGTCGGCCAGCCTGCTGATCGCCGACCTGCTCAAGCAGGCCGGTTTGCCGGACGGCGTATTCAACGTGGTCCAGGGCGACAAGCTGGCCGTGGATGCCTTGCTTGCGCATCCGGACGTGCAAGCCGTTTCCTTTGTCGGCTCGACCCCGATTGCGGAATACATCTACACCGAAGGCGCACGCCGCGGCAAACGCGTGCAAGCGCTGGGCGGCGCCAAGAACCATCTGGTGGTGATGCCGGATGCCGACCTGGACCAGGCGGTCGACGCCTTGATCGGCGCCGCCTACGGTTCCGCCGGCGAGCGCTGCATGGCGATTTCGGTGGCGGTGGCGGTGGGCGACATCGCCGACCGCCTGGTGCAGCGCCTGGCAGAACGCGCCGCTGCGCTGAAGATCGGCAACGGCGATCAGGCCGATTCCGAGATGGGGCCGCTGGTCACCGGCGTGCACAAGGCCAAGGTCGAGGCTTACATCGCCAAGGGTGTCGAAGAGGGCGCCAAGCTGCTGGTCGACGGCCGCGGCTTGAGCGTTACCGGCCATGAAAACGGTTTCTTCGTCGGCGGCACCTTGTTCGATCACGTCACACCGGAAATGACCATCTACAAGGAAGAAATCTTCGGCCCGGTGCTGGCGGTGGTGCGCGTGCCGGACCTGGCCAGCGCGGTGGAGCTGATCAATGCCCATGAATTCGGCAACGGCGTTTCCTGTTTTACCAGCGACGGCGGGGTCGCCCGCGCTTTCGCACGGCAGATCCAGGTCGGCATGGTCGGCATCAACGTGCCGATTCCGGTGCCGATGGCGTGGCATTCCTTCGGCGGCTGGAAGCGTTCGCTATTCGGCGATCACCATGCTTACGGCGAGGAAGGCATCCGTTTCTACACGCGCTACAAGAGCATCATGCAGCGCTGGCCGGACAGCATCGCCAAGGGCGCCGAGTTCACCATGCCTACTGCAAAGTAAGTAGCCAAGCAAGTCGGACTATCGTCGCCACCCGCCGCGTTACATGGCGGACGGCGACGATTCTAGTTTTCGCAAGGTTTAAGGGTAGAGCCGGAAGCGCTGTCTTCCACCAGAAATCCACACGCCTTGAGTTCCAGCCGCAAACGGTCGGCCTCCTGCCACTGCCGCATTTCGCGTGCGGCCTGGCGTTGCCTGGCCAGCGCCGCTACCGCTGCGGGTATTTCATAGCTGGCCGGCCGCCAGTCGGCCAAGCCCAGTCCCAACACCTGGTCCATCTCACGCAAGGTCGCTCTGCATATTGCAGCGTCGGTCTCGCTACGCACCAGCTCCCATACGACAGCCAATGCGCGCGGGAGATTTAAATCATTGTTGATTTCATCGCGAAAGCGCGTTAACCACGTGTGGTCGATCCGGCCCCCATCCGGCCAGCGATGGTAAGCCTCTCTCAAGCGCTGCAAGCCGGTTGCCGCGGCTTGCAAGCCATCCCAGCTGAATTCCAGCTGGCTGCGATAATGCGCCATCAGGCACAGATAGCGATACGCCAGGGGATCGTATCCTTGCTCGCTCAATGTCTGCAGGCGCAGGAAGCCGCCGCCGGACTTCGACATTTTTTCGCTGCCGGTCTGCAGGAAATAGCCATGCATCCAGAAATTCGCAAGGCGGGTGCCGTGGCATGCCTCGGTCTGCGCGATCTCATTGCTGTGATGGACGGCGATATGGTCTTCGCCGCCGCAATGGATATCGAACCAGGTGCCGAGATGGGCCGCCGACATCGCCGAGCACTCGATGTGCCAGCCGGGGAAACCGCGGCCCCAGGGGCTGTCCCATTCCATCTGGCGGCGGGAATCGGCGGGGCTGAATTTCCACAGGGCGAAATCGGTATTGCTGCGCTTCTCTCCCAAGGCCACGCGCGAACCGGCCTGCAGAGCGCCGCGGGCTAGCCTGGCCAGGTAGCCATAGTCGCTTTGGCGGCTGGTGTCGAAGTAGACGCCATCCTGGGTGCGATAGGTATACCCCTTCTGTTCCAGTTGGCGGATGAAGGCGATCTGCTCGGGCAGGTATTCGGTGGCGCGGCACCAGATGGCTGGCTCCAGCAGATTCAGGGCGCGGAAATCGGCCATGAACGCAGCGCTATAGAACGCCGCGATTTCCCAGGCGCTCTTGCCGCTGCGCCTGCTGCCTTTTTCCATCTTGTCCTCGCCGTCGTCGGCATCCGATACCAGGTGGCCGACGTCAGTGATATTCACCACATGCTGTACCTGATAGTGATTGAAGCTCAGCGTACGCCGCAGCAAATCTTCGAAAATATAGGTGCGCAGGTTGCCGATATGGGCGTAGTCGTAAACCGTCGGACCGCAGCAATACAAACCCACGCGCCCCGCCGTAATACTTTCAAAGCGCCGGACGCGCCGCTCCCAGCTATCGTACAGATGGAGTTCCATGCCGTTTTTTTTAAAAATTAGTTAGATAAGCCAGCGAAAACAGGTTGGCCATGAGTTGACCAATACAGGCCAGCGAACCGGAAGAAATCAGGCGCGCTGCATTGACAGCGTGCAGCAACAACACAGACAGTGCGTGCAGACGTGGCGGGGCGGGAGGATGAAGGATTGCGTAAGCATCGCTTATACTAACTTGCGGCGCTTGGCCCGGTCAACCCTCAACGCGAGGCCAGGCTGGAGCGCCAAAGTTAACTCTATCCGGAGCAATCCATGATGAAACAACGGAAACTGGGATCAGGCGGACTGACGGTATCGGCCATCGGCCTCGGCTGCATGGGCATGAGTACCGCATACGGCGCAGCGGATGAAGCGGAATCCATCGCCACCCTGGAGCGGGCGCTGGCATTGGGCATCAACTTTTTCGACACGGCGGAACAATACGGTCCCTACGAGAATGAAACCCTGCTGGGGCGCGTCTTCAAGGGCCGCCGGCATGAAGTGGTGCTGGCCACCAAATTCGGCTTCAAGATAGAGAATGGCGTCACCACCGGCATCACCAGCGAACCGGGCCACATACGACGGGCGGTGGAAGGATCGCTGCGCCGCCTCGCTACCGATTACATCGATTTGCTGTATCAGCACCGGGTCGATCCGGCCGTGCCGATTGAAGAAGTGGTGGGCGTCATGGCCGATCTGGTGCGTGAAGGCAAGGTCCGCTTTCTGGGCCTGTCCGAGGCCGGCGTGGCGAATATCCGCAAAGCCCACGCAGTGCATCCGATCAGCGTCCTGCAAAGCGAATATTCGCTATGGGAACGTAACCTGGAAGCCGATATTCTGCCGACCTTGCGCGAACTCGGTATCGGGCTGGTGCCATTCAGCCCGCTCGGGCGCGGCTTCCTGAGCGGCACTGCGCAACGGGCGGAAAGCTATCCGGCCTCCGATTTCCGCCATCTTGATCCGCGCATGCAGGGCGCCAATTTCGATGCCAATATGCGGGCGGCGAAAGTGGTCGGCGCGATCGCTGCCGCGAAAGGCGTCAGCAGCAGCCAGATCGCGCTCGCCTGGGTATTGCAGCAAGGCGACGACATCGTGCCGATTCCAGGCACCAAGCGCCGCGCCTACCTTGAGCAAAATGCCGGCGCCGTTGCAGTGACCTTAGACCAAGGCGAAACCACGCTGCTGGAAAATGCCCTGCGACAGGTGGCCGGCGAACGCTATAGCAAGGAACGCATGGCCTGGGTTGACCGTTGAGCAGTTACTGACAAGCCGCCATATTGCAGACATTGCGATCGGCGGCGGCGGACTTCAGATTGGTTTGGGCGGCGTTGCTGTTATTGCCCTTGAATTGATTATTACTGAAACTGGAGCGGCCGAAAGCAGCCAGCCCCATCATCTGATTGCCGCGCATCACATTGCTGCGCACCTTCAGATCGACGCCGAAGATGCCATCGCCGCCGTTCGCCTCAGCTACGCTGTTGCTGATGGAACCGCCAAAGAATACCGCGCCGCCGTGGCCGTTGCGGGCAAGCACTATGTGGTCGAGACTGACCGAATTGGTTTCCAGGTAGACGCCGTAATTCCCCATGCCCTGGATGATCCCGTTCTTGATTGCGATGCCGCTGCGATTAACCGCATGTACGCCATTGCCGACGCCGCTCGGCCAGCAAGGCGCCGGCAATTGCAAGCATCGGGTCGGTCCCTGGATGACGTGGCCGTTCAGATCCAGGGTAACGTTGTCGGCATTGATTTCGATCGCCGTGGTGTTGGCGTCAGCTACTTTCAAGTTGCCGGACAGGCGGTAATATCCCGCCTGTTCGATGACGACCAGGAAACCCGGCTTGTCGGTGCGGCCGGGATCGATCGCGGTCACCGGGCCGGCGGCCGCGCTGACGCCGGGAGCCAGTTGCAAGGCGAGCAGCGCCAGCCCTGCGAGCTGCGGCAAGATTCGATTGCGCACGACTGTATTACTCATGATACGGACCCGCCTTTCTGCACTGGCCTGGTTTCATTATTCCTGGCTCGCTGTCTCTGACTCGCTGGAGAAAATCGACAATTTCAATGGCCGTACCGCGCCCATCCAGATGGCATGGTCGCGATGATCCTGCAGATCGTCGCCGCTCAATGGATGGATAAACACCACCAGCCCCGCACGATGCAAGGCCAGCCACGGAATCAGGCCGCCAAACACGGCCGGTTCGAACGCCAGCTGGCAACTCCAGTCCGGATGCGGCCCTACCGGCCGTTGATGAACCCGGCCCATGCTTAACGTAAACCGCCGCGCCGCCTCCTCGCACAAGGCTTGCGCCTGCGCCAGGGTGCTTGCATCGAAATAGATGTGGGCGTGATAGCCGGTGATGCGCGGCTCGGGCGATGCGGTCATGCGGGAAGCTCCGGAGAGGTGATGCAAGAGTTTAAGAGTTGCGAACGGATATAGCCAGCAGTGAATTTTTTGTAATTAATGTTTCAGATCAAGAATACTCTTTTTCCAGAGCCGGCGACATCACATGGGAAAGTGACAAGCTGAACTTGTCTTTCCGATCATCATCGCCAGGCTATCATCCGAGGAAAATAATGCAGTCTCTGTACGGTGACGTACCTACTTTTTGCGTTAAGGTAGGTAATCTCTCCCCATCAAGCTAGATTCAAGAATTGCGCAGCAAATTATCCAATGAAACCACCAATCGCCCATGCAGCAGTCGCAACAGCTGAAGCAAGCGCCAACGATGCGCCTGAACATGTAGCTGCGGATGTGCCTGAGAATGTGACCGAGGATGGGCCGGATACAAACGCGGCAGCCGCCCCCCTGATGACCGGGCCGCTGGCGCCGCTTTCCCCTACCGGTTCGACCAATGTCCGCAGTCTTTGCCTGCGCACACTTACCGTATTGGCACTGGTATTTGCCCTGCAATGGGCGCGCAGTTTCCTGGTCCCGTTGCTGTTCGGCATTTTCATTGCCTACACCTTGAATCCTTTGGTGGCCTGGCTGGAGCGTATCCGTATCCCGCGTTTGGTCGGCACGTGCGTCGTGATGGCGACCTTGCTGCTTGGCCTGGGCCAGGTTGCCTATTCTTTACGCGGTGAATTCCAATCGATAGTCGAACGCCTGCCGGCCGCCGCCCATCAATTATCGCGCGCCATGGTCAGCATCCAAGCCAGGACACAGGGCGGAGAGGCCAGCACTATCCAGAAAATGCAGGCCGCAGCCAACGAAATCCAAACCGCCGCCGGCCAGGCCGCAGGCGTAAAGCCGGATAGTAAGCGCCAGGCCAGTCCGGCGCCGCCGGCGTTTCAATTGGGCGAATGGCTGTGGACCGGTTCGATGGGTGCGATGCTATTCATCGGACAGGTGGTGATGGTGATTTTCCTGGTCTTTTTTCTCTTGCTGTCCGGCGACACCTTCAAACGCAAGCTGGTCAAGCTGACCGGGCCGTCTTTGTCCAACAAAAAGATCGCCGTCAATATCCTGCTCGATATCAATACGTCGATCCAGAATTACATGTTCATGCTGCTGGTGACGAATGCCTTGCTGGCGACCATGATGTGGGTGGTATTTCGCTCGGTCGGGCTGGAAAACGCCGGCGCCTGGGCGGTGGCGGGCGGCTTCTTGCATATCATCCCGTACTTCGGCCCGCTGCTGATCGCCGTCGCCACCGGCTTGACCGCGTTCATGCAGTTTCAATCGTTTTCGATGATGTTGCTGGTGTCGGCGTCGACCCTGGTTATCGCCACCCTGATCGGCACCTTCGTGACCACCTGGATGACGGGCAGAATCGCCAAAATGAATGCGGCGGCGGTATTTATCGGACTGCTTTTCTGGGGATGGCTGTGGGGAATATGGGGCCTGCTGCTCGGCATCCCGATTATCGTCATCGTCAAAGTCATCGCCAAACGTGTCGACGGCATGCAGGCGGTGGCTGAACTGCTGGGCGACTAAGTGAAAATCTGCCGGCTGTCCGCCGCCGCAAAAAAATACGGCATCCTCGGAAAGATGCCGCATCGGTGTTGCATCTGCAGTGTTGCAGCTGCTGATTTACCGGTCTCGATTTAGAGCGAAATCTTCGAGATCTTCGCGCCTTGCAGCGACACGCCGGCAATCAATCCGCCATTGGTATTGATGAAGCCAATGATAGGCTGCTGCGCCGTATTGGTGTCTATGCTGCCGTTGGCGCCGATATTGGCCAGCGCCACGGTGGCGTCGGCGCCCACCGTCCAGCCATTGCTGTTGCGGAATTTATCCAGCGCATCCTGCGTCATGAATAACAAGATGATTGCTTTCGATTGCGCTCCGGCCTGGAAACCGATCGAACCGGCAGTGGTGCTGTAATAACCCTCGGTACGGCCGCCGACGCGCAGTGCGCCCTTGCCGTATTCAGCGCCGAGCACAAAACTGGCTTCCAGCACTGCCGGGAATACCAGCACGCCCTTGGCCCGGGCTACCAGCTCGCGCGAGGCGGGTGCGGTCTGATACAGTTTGGATAAAGTGGCATCTACGCCCGCATTGACATCGTTGCGGCTGGTTTGAGAACTTGCTTCGTGACCCGGCATGGTTGTGGAGCAACCGGCAAATGTGAGGCTGGCCATGGCGACCGCGATGGCTGCCAGTCCCTTGGAAGGGAAAGAGGATTTTTTTTGCATTTTTTTCTCCATCAATAATAATAGTAATATTAACTAAGCAACGTTATAACCGCGTTGCAAGCACGCTATAACCGTTGTATTGCATGGCAAAGATGTGTATCAACCAGCATTTTGACTGAGCTTCCTTCCATAACCTCCCAGCTCCTGATGCGACTCCCTGACCAGGCGATATTTATGGTGCGGCGCATCTTTCTCCGCGTGCATGATGAAACTGTAGGCGGCATGTAAGATTGCATCTGTACGTTAGCACACATTCGAACAACTATTCACTGCTTACCTGACCACCGTGCCCCTGGCCCATGACTCTTGACCGCAGCAAGCTTTGACTACAGCGAGGAACCCGTAATGAGCGGCGCCGACAACAACCCCACCAGCAAGCCCACCCCACAGCCCACGCTATACCTGGACGACCTGAAAGTCGGCGACCGCTTCAGCAGCGCCGAACATGTGCTGGACGAACAGCAAATCCTGGCATTTGCCCGGCAATTCGATCCCCAGCCTTTCCATTTGAGCGACGCCGCCGCCAAGAACACCATGTTTGGCGGACTGGCGGCCAGCGGCTGGCATACCGCCGCTATCACCATGCGCCTGCTGGTCACCAGCGGCATGCCGCTGCAAGACGGCCTCATCGGCGCGGGCGGCGAAATCAGCTGGCCGCAGCCGACCCGCGCCAGCGACATCTTGCATGTGGAAAGCGAGATCATCGAAATTACACCTTCCCGCTCGCGCCCGGAGCGCGGCATCGTGAAACTGCGCAGCGAGACGCGCAACCAGCGCGGAGAAGTGCTGCAGCTGTTCGTATCCAAACTGGTGGTATGGCGCAAGCCGGCATGAATGCTGCCTCCCGCCTACAATAAAATTTTTGAACGAGCATCAAGATGATACATATTCGTGAAATCGACCACCTCGTATTGCGCGTGACCGACCTTGAGCGGATGCTGCATTTTTACTGCGATGCACTCGGATGCAGCATAGACCGGAGAGTAGACAGCATTGGCCTGGTGCAACTTCGGGCCGGCAGCGCAATGCTCGACCTGGTGCCGGTCGCCGGCAAGCTCGGCAGCGCGGGCGGCGCGGCGCCGGGCAAGGAAGGCCGCAACCTGGATCATTTCTGCTTGCGCGTCGAACCTTTCGACGAAGCAGCAATTCGCGCCCACCTCGCCGCCAACGGCGTGGCAGCCGGCGAGCTTGCTTCAAGAAACGGCGCGGAAGGGGAAGGCCCCTCGATCTACGTCACCGATCCGGAAGGCAATGTGGTCGAACTCAAGGGGCCGCCATATGCCTGAGCGCCAGGCTTGATGCGCCTCACCTTTGCTTGCCAGCTTAATTGCCGGCTAAAACAACGAAAAAACACCGGCTTTCCGAAATAGCGGGATGCTGGTTATAATCAACGGCAAAGGTGAAGAAAATGAATTCCCATATTCTGACTCTCGATATCGCGGGCAATCCGTTCGACTGGATTTCGCCACAAGATGCTGTGCTCTATTATGCGAGCGGGAAGGTGGCTTGGGAACTCGGCGACGACGACAACGACATCGTTTTTCGCGGCGGCTACTCCCGCACCGGCGTGCAGTCGCGCATCGCCGTCAAACCTATCATCGCCATCGCCGGCAGCGCCATCATGGCGCGCATGCTGCACCTGGAACTGCCGCTGGGCCATCACAACGATCTGCTGTTCAAACGCGACCGCTACACTTGCGCCTACTGCGGCGGCCACTTCCCGCACAACGAACTATCGCGCGATCACATCCATGCGCGTTCCCACGGCGGCAAGGATACCTGGATGAACTGCGTCACCGCCTGCAAGGAGTGCAACCAGGAAAAGGGCAACAAGCCGCTGGAAAGTTTTCGCCCGCTTCTGTATGTGCCCTATGTGCCTTGCCGTGCGGAGCACTATCTGCTCAGCGGCAGAAATGTCCTGGCCGACCAGCATGACTACCTGGCCGCCCGGCTGCCCAGGCACAGCCGGCTGCGCGAGTTGAACTAAGGCCTGCCAATACCCGACTTCCGGCAAAGGATTTAAATCGCCTGAAATCGGCCTTAAACAGCGAATAATCGATGAAATATGCCGTTTTTCAGCTAATACCATCCTTTTTACATTCACTTTGGCAGCCACAGCGGCGCTGATTCCGGCGCCGGAAAATTGTTAACAGGCCCTAGGTCTTGTCAGCGTAATTCTCGGGAAAGAAATGCCGCTCGATAAGCTCGATCAAAATGTGCAATACCTTGATGTGCAGCTCTTGCACGCGATCGGCGAATGTACCGCCCGGAGTGCAGATATAGACGCTGCTCAACGACGCCAGCAACTCACTCTGCTTACCCGACAGCACAATCACATGCATCCCGAGATCGCGCGCGGTTTGCGCCGCGCGCACGATGTTCTTGCTGGTGCCGCTGGTGCTCAGCGCGACCAGGCAATCGCCGCCGCGTCCATGTCCTTCGAGATAGCGCGAAAACACCTGTTCATAACCATGGTCGTTGCCGACGCAGGTGAGATGCCCGGCATCGCTGATCGCCGTCGCACCCAGCGCCGCCCGATCCAGCCGGTAGCGGCCGGTCAGCTCTTCGGCGAAGTGCATGGCGTCGCACATGGAGCCGCCGTTGCCGCACGAGTACACGCGGCCCTTGCGTTCAAATACATCGATCAGCAAGTCGGCCGCCTGTTCGATGGATTGCAAAGCGGCGTCGTTGGCCAGCAAGCCATTCAGCGCTTGCTGCGCTTCGACCAGGCTGGCGTTGATGTGTTGCTTCAAGTGTGACTTCGGGGCTTGCTTCAATCGGCACTCCAGTCCGGTAATTAGCGATTCGTACTGCGCGTGACGCCGGTATCGATCACGCCATAAGGGGTAATGGTGGTCCCGCTTTCGCCGCCAGGCGATGTTACATGGCCGCAAGCCGCCAGCAGCAGGCTTGCGATCAAAGGGAAGAACAGGCGCATAGTTGTCTCATACATTGAATGGCAACTCTGACAGACAGGCTGCGGAGCGAAACGTTCCGGCCCAGATTATCCCGCTTAGCAACTTCAAACGCCAGCCCTGCATGATCAGGCAATCGAACGCACCACGCCGCCATCCACGCGCAGCGCGGCACCGGTGGTGGCCGAGGCTTGCACAGAAGCGAGGTAGACCACCATATTGGCGACTTCCTCTACCGTGGCAAGACGCTGGATCAGCGAGCTCGGACGGTGCTCGGTCAGGAAATCGCGCTCCAGCGCTTCGGCCGCAACCCCTTTGTCGCGCGCCAGCGAGGCGAAAAAGTCGCCGACACCCTCGGAGCGGGTCGGTCCCGGCAACACCGCATTGACTGTGACGCCGCTGCCGGCCATGGTTTCCGCCAGGCCGCGCGAAACCGCCAGCAGGGCGGTCTTGGTCATCCCGTAATGCACCATTTCCTTGGGAATCTGCAGTCCCGATTCGCTCGACAGAAACAACACCCGGCCCCAGCCGCGCTTAGCCATGGCGGGCGCATAGTGGCGCGACAAGCGGACTGCGCTCATCACATTGACGTCGAAGAAGCGCTGCCATTCTTCATCGCTGATATCGAAGAAGGGCTTGGCTTCGAAGATGCCGAGATTGTTCACCAGGATGTCGGTATCCGGCACTTGCCTGAACAACAAGGCCGCGCCTTCTTGCGTGCCGAGGTCGGCCGCGATGCCTTGCAAGCGGGCGGTGGGGAATTTGTCGTGGATCTGCGCCAGCGCCTGGTCGACGCGCTGCTGGGTGCGGCCGTTCACTACTACCGTTGCGCCCGCTTGCGCCAGGCCGAGCGCAATCGCCAGGCCGATGCCGGCGGTCGAGCCGCTCACTATTGCATGTTTGTCGCTTAGATCGATTTTCATGGAATTCTCTCTAATGGTTAAGCAAAAGCCAAAAAGCCGGAACGGCCCGCGCGTAACGCTGCCGGCACATTGGCATCATAGAGGAAATCGGGAATCGATATTTTTCGCTGCCATCCCCTCCCTCGAAGCGGCCCTAGTTGGCCTTCTCTGCCAGAGGGCGCACGTACTGCAGCAGGCTGACCAGCATTTTTCCCGGCTCTTCCCATGGAATCATGTGCGCCGAGTGCTCGAACCAGACACCCTGCTTGTAGGGCGCATGCAGCTTGCCCAGCCAGGCGGCGGCGGGCGCGGTCGGGGTGGTGTAGTCGTGGCGTCCCATGAACATCACGACAGGTATCGGGAAGCTATGGATATTCGTAAAATCGACACTGACGAATTCGGGCAGGATTTTACCCAAGGTGAACAGGCTGCCCTCGTCGATGGCGCGGCTGTCGGCCTCGTCATACTCTGGCGATAGCAGCGGCGCGTCGAAATAATAGTTGGATGCATGACGGAATGCACTCAGGCCGCCGTAAAACTGAGGCCATTTCCTGGCGATGATGATGCGCTCGCGGGTGATGGGCTGGTCGCCCGGGTACGGCGCTATCGATTCCATCTCTTTCAGTGCGGCCGTGTTGTTCTGCGCTTTCGCTTGCTCAAGCGCGTATTCAAAGCTGATGCTTTCGTTTTCCCTGGTGCTGATGACCTGTCCGATGCCGACGTAGGCGTAGAACAGATCCGGCCGCTTCAGCGCGGCGCTCATGGCGACGATGGTGCCCCAGCTATGCCCCATCAGGATGATTTTCTTTTTGTGATAGCGCTGCTTGATGTATTCGGCTACTTCTATCGCATCGTCGACGTAACGGGCGATATGTATGCTGTCGCCAATGTCCTTCGGATCGGTGCCGCCATAGGTCTTGCCGGCGCCGCGCTGGTCCCAGTTAACCACGGTGAAATATTCTTCCATAGGCCGCTGGAACTGCCAGATGGTGGGGGTCAAAGGGGAGGCCGGCCCGCCGTGAACGAACAGGACGATGGGGTTGGCTTGATCCTGGCCCCTGACGTTCAGCCATTGGTCTATGCCGCCGATGCTGGTTTTATAGGACTCTTGTATGCCGGATGGGGCGACGATGCGCTCCAGATCGCGTACGACTTCTTGTGCTTTCCTGTAGTTTGCCGTGTCGGCGGACTGTTGCGCATGGACCTGGGTGGACGTCAGAGCGAGGATAAGGCAGCCTAGCCATACAATTTTCATGCGGTTCCTCCTGATAAAAGGTGGATGCAAGAGTAGCGGCAGTATGGCGGCAAATCAACATTCGTCCCGACAGACGGTAGCGCCGGCGGCGCCGTTCAACTGTGCAACGTAAGGGCTAGGGCGATGAACCTTGGGCGCAATCGACAATCAAGCCCATCAGTTCGTCAAATTCGTCCGGTCGCTCTTCGCTCAACAATGGAAACAGGCGCTGATGGTCGGCCCCGGCCACTACCCGCAGCTGGCGCGAACCGGCTTTGCGCGCCGCCAGCAGCAGCCGCTCCGGTATTTCCGGGGGGATCACGGCGTCGTGTTCGGCGGCAATGATCAGCAGATTACCCTTGAATTCCGACAGGATCGCGCAGGCATCGCTGTCGGCCCAGCTGCGGCCGCGCCGGATGATCTCCGAGAACTGCGGCCCGAACGGCACATCGTAAGCGGCAGGTTCATACACGCCCGGCACAATCAGAATCAAGGCGCCTACCTCATGCGTTTGCGTCAGCTTGATGGCGTTGTAAGCCCCCATGCTGCTGCCGAATATCACCAGCGGCTGTGATAGCGGGTGCAGCAAATTCTGCGCCGCGATCACCGCCTCGGCCTGGCGCGTGCGGCTGCTCAGCGAAGAGTATTGCAGCAAGCCGCCGGTATCGCCGTGGCCGATGCAATCGAAAGAAGTGCTCGCCACGCCGCGCGCCTGCAATGCCGGCCGCAATCCCGAGCGGCTGGCGGTGGCGCGCGAACTGCCGCCGGCGCCATGCAGTATCAAAGCATGGCAAGACGACGCGCCGGCCTGAAAATCGGCTTTCAGCGTGAAATTTTCATAGGCGACGTCGAAGGCTTCTATTGCCGGCATGATTAACGCATATTGCCGGTGTGGCCCAGCGAATAACGGCCGGGTTGCGGCCAGACGGTGAGACCGTGCGGTTCCGCGCCGACCGCGATCGATTTGACGGCGCCGCTGGTGGTGTCGATGGCATATACCACATCGTCAAAGCGGCCGGACAGCCACAACATCTTGCCATCCGCGCTGACGTTGCCCATGTCGGGACTGCCGCCGCCCGGGATCGGCCAGTTGGCCACCACCTGGCGCGTGGCGAAGTCGATCACCGAGACGCTGCCTTTGCCATGGCGCGCGCCATGGATCTTGTTCGAACCGCGATTGGCGACGTACAGCTTGCTGCCGTCGCGGCTCGGGTACAGGCCGTGGGTGCCGGTGCCGGTCTTGATGAAGCCGACCTTGGTGAAATTGTCGCCATCGATCACGAACACGCCGTCAGCCATCATGTCGGCGACAAAGAACACCTTGCCGTCCGGTGCAATGCGGATGTCCTGCGGCATGCCCTTCTTGTCGAGTTGCAGGTAGCCGACCACTTTGCGGTTGACCAGGTCGATCTTCGCCAGGCGGCCGCCGAACTCGCAGGTGAAGAGGGCGTATTTACCGTCGATAGAAAAATCGGCGTGGTTGATGCCTTTGCATTCCGGCACCGCCAGGCTCGACTTCAGGGCCATCGTATGCGGATCGCGGAAATCCAGCTGGGCGTGGGCTTCCACCACCACGATGGCTTCCTTGCCGTCGGGCGTGAAATACATATTGTAGGGATCGTCCACCGGCAGCTCCTTGCCCGGCTTCGCGGTCTTCGGATCGACCGGGGTCAGGCTGCCGTCGGGCCGGCCTTCGGCATTGTTGGCTACCCACAGGGTTTGCAGATCCCATGCCGGGACCACGTGCTGCG
Source organism: Collimonas sp. OK242 (assembly GCF_900107095.1). Classification (GTDB taxonomy): domain Bacteria; phylum Pseudomonadota; class Gammaproteobacteria; order Burkholderiales; family Burkholderiaceae_D; genus Collimonas. The sequence continues at coordinate 30,281 of NZ_FNOR01000023.1, read as the reverse complement.
GGCTGAAACCGACGCGGAATTTCTCGACCACCTTGAACGTCGCCGGGTCAATCACGTAGACGTCGTTCGAACGCAGATTCGGCACATAAATCCGCGGCAAAGCGCCGGCCACCGCCGGGCTGAAACGACCGGCGCCGGCTTCGCTGTACAGATTAGCCGGATTGAGTACCGGCGGCATGCCCGGCACCGTGGTAATTGCGGGGGCGGGCGCAGCGGCGGCGCTGCCGGCGATGCATAAGGCAGCCAATGCAACGCTGACGGAGGATGCGAGGCGCGACAGGCGGCGAAGTTGAAAAGCCATGAGAGATTCCTTGATTAAATATGAGGCAACTGAGGTGGTAACCGAGTAGGTCGTAACTGTAAACAAATAGCGGAAAAAATCTAGCGGGCGGCGGTAGCCGTCTTCAGGGCATTGACGGTCTGCGTCACGATCGCATCGATGCCCAGCTGGCCAAGCTCCGCCGTCGAACGGCGCGGATCGCCGCCATAGACGCCGTCGGCCTGCCCGAGTTTCGGACCGTTGCGCAGGCTGTCCTGGCGCACCATCTGCGGCGCCACGGCGAGCTGCAATGAAGTATCCGCCAGCCCGGCGTGGGTGCCGATCTCGTCATCGCGATAACCGCGTTTGCGCAGGATTTGCGCGTAGCCGTCCGAGCTGCTGGCGTAATATTCCGGCGGCAGGATGGCCCGCGCCGGCGAGCCGGACCAGGCCTTGTTGAGCTGCGCCACCACCTTCTTGATATCGTTCTGATAACCGCCGTGATCGCCTAGAAAGACGATGTTCTTGAAGCCGTGCACCTTGAAACTGTTGGCGGCGGATTCCAGCGTCTTTTCAAAGACATCGTCCGGCACCGTGATGGTGCCGGGAAAACGCATGTGCGATGTGGCCGGAGCGTAACCGCCTTCCGGCACGTAGGCGATCACCGGCGCCACCAGCGCATTACCCAAGCCTTCGGCAATCCGCTGCGACAAGATCTTCACGCGGACGTTGTGCTTGCCCAGCGCGACGTCGGGGCCGCTTTGCTCGGTGGCGCCGATGGGAATGATGATGGTGGTCTTGCCGGCCGCGATCTGGGCCCGCAGCTCGGTCCAGGTCAGGTCTTCAAGGACGACGGTTTTCGGCGTTTGCGCGAAGGTAAGCTGTGCGGCGGTGAGGAAAATGGCGGCAACCAAAGTGCGTCGTAATGACAAAAGCATGAAAAATCCTCATGGAGAATGCAGGTCAGGTGTGTGCGGATGATGCCGGCGCGGACGCTGGCAGCCGGCATATGACGCCGGATCGGCACACAGGTTCCTGGCTAATTCTACTCCGTTGAGTATGAGGATATTTTGAAAATGACTTATATGGCCCTGCTTGTCACTGGTAATTATTCCAGCGCATGCTGCGTTCGTCAGTCGCTTCCTTGATCAGGTGGCGCGCCCGCACCGGATCGCGTCCGCCATGCCGGTCGCTGCTCTCCAGGCTCATGGCCAGCGCCTGTATCGCTACCGGAAAATCGCCCGCGGCCGAGCGTTCCAGCCATTCCCGGGCCAAGCGCGGGTCCTGTTCCACCCCTTCACCTGCGGCATAAGCATTCGACAGCAGGAACATCGCCTGCGCATTGCCCTGCACGCTAGCCTCCAGCAGCCATTTAGCCGAGCGCTTGAGATCGCGTGGCACGCCTTCGCCATATTTCGCCATGCGGGCCAGCATGAAACCGGCTTTTGCATTGCCTGCTACGGCCGCTCGCTCATACCAGTTCCAGGCTTGGCCGTAGTCAAGCTGGAAACCCAGCCCGCCTTGATAGAAAGCCTGCCCCAGCTGAAACTGCGCTTCGACATCATTTGCGGCTGCCGCGTTCTGCAGCCATGCGCCGGCTTGTGCGGATTGCTCAGGCATCGACGCCAGCGCCAACGCCAGTTCGCGCTGCGCCACCGGCCGGCCGGCGACGGCCCAGGCGCGCAGCTGGGCAATCGCGCTTTGCTGGCGGCCGTGCAGGGCCAGCAAACCCACCGATTCGATGCGGGCATTGTCCGGCCCCGTATCCTGGGTCTGCCTGCATGCACCCAAGGCAGCCGCAGCCAGCAAGAGCGCCATCACCTGCAATTTTTTATTACTCATCACTTGCTCAGGTCGATAGCGTATTTGGCAAACCCGCTGGCATCCAGCGCGCCTTCCGCTTTCACCTGGCTCAAGCCCAGCGCTTGCGCCACCGGCAGCTTGCCCGGCGCCGAACGCAGGATGACCGGGCCTTGGGTGGTCACCTTGACGAAACTCCAGCTTTGCCCGCTGCCGTTTGCCGCGCTGGTGACCTTGCCCTGCTTTTTCAGATAAGCGCTGACCACCGCCTGGTTGGCGTCGGGCGACTTGATGATGGTCTTGCTGCCGTCTATGCCCGGCACATTGCCTCCGCCGCCGGCACGGTAGTCATTGGTGGCGACGATGAAATCGTCGGTATCAGCCACCGCCTTGCCGGCATAGGTCAGGTTGCTGACGCGGCTGCCGACCGGTTTGGTGACATCGATCTGATATTGCATCGCATTGTTTTCGGCATAGAACACGTCGTAGTTGAAGATCGTCGAGTAGGACGGCACCAGGTCTTGCTCGGCGGTGCTGGCCGGATCGATCGTGGCGAACTGCTTCGCTGCGGTTTCCAGCCATTTTTTCAGGTCGGAACCCTTGATCTTGACCGCTTGCAGGTTGTTGTTGCCATATAAGTACAGATCGCCCGGATTCCGTACTTGCAAGCCGAACGGCGCAGCCGACGAAGCACCGGGAGCGACATCGGTAAAGTCGGTCGGACCGTTGCGGCCGGCTTTGAACGGCGCGCTGCAGGAAATGACCGGGATCGCCTTGTAGCCGGCCAGCACCGGATCGGTCGAATTGGCGAGGAAGTTCTTCACATAGTCGATCTGCGCCTGGTTGACGATCTGGATCGCGCTGACATCGCCCACCAGCGAAAAGTACGCCGACATCTCGAAATCGGTGGTGGTGCCCAGCGGCTGCGTGGCGTAGGACAGCGTGGCCTGGTGTTCGGTGGCGACCAGCGGCGCAATCGACGGCTCGGCAGCGATGATGGTCTTGCCGTCGGTATATTTGAAGCCGCGCGCCTCAACATTGGTCTGGTCTTTCTGCACCACCCATTTACCGCCCTGGTATTTCAGCACCATCTTGATGATGCCGAGACGCCGCCCCCAGCTTTGCGCCATCACTGCCGGAATGCCGTTGACCAGGCCTTTGCTGGTATCCACCAGGGTGCTCGGCAAGGCCGACAACGAAGCATCGATGGCTGGCGCGCCGGCTTCACGCGCTTGCGGGAAGATCAGGTGGGCGTGGCCCAGCATCAGCGCGTCGATGCCGGTACCGGCAAGATACAAACTGCCGTTTTCCATCTTGGGGCTGTAAGGCGCAGCATCCAGCCCGCCGTGCGACAGGGCCACCACCAGGTCGGCGCCCTTGCTGCGCATCTCCGGCACATACTTGAGCGCCGTTTCCTGCACGCCGTTGACCATCACCTTGCCGGCCAGGTTCTTCTGGTCCCAATCCATGATCTGCGGCGGCACAAAGCTGATGATGCCGACATTCAGCGCGACATTCATGGTGCTGCCGTCAGGCTTGGTGGCGCCGAACTGCTTGGCGATCAGCGCATACGGATTGAAAATCGGCTTGCCCGACGCCACGCCGACCACGTTGGACAACACCAGCGGGAAATTCGGCGCGCCGCAGTTGCTGCCTTTCTGCACGCCCGGAACGCCGAAGTCGGTATTGGTGATCTGGCTCAGGAAATCGAGACCGTAGTTGAATTCATGATTGCCCATGCCGGCGCCGTCGTACTGCAAGGCATTCATCACCTTATGCACCGCCAGCGTGCCGCTGCAGGTAAGCGGCGCGGCAACCGCCTGGTAATCGCCGAGCAGCGTGCCCTGGATCACATCGCCATCGTCCAGCAAGAGATTATTGGGATTTTCCTGGCGCGCGCCCTTGATCAGGGTTGCGGTGCGTTCAAGGCCGAGGCTGGTGTCGGCCTTCAAGCCGTAGTAGTCGTAGCTGAGGACGTTCTGGTGGATGTCGGTGGTTTCCAGCAATGCCAGCTTCAGCACCGTCCCCTCCGGGATGACGACTTCAAGATTGCTGCCGCCATTGCTGCTGCAAGCGGTAACGGCGGCGGAAACGGCCAGCGCGGCCAGGACGGTCAACGCGGTCAAACGCATCTTTTTATGCATGGTAACTTTCGGAAATATTTACGGGGCTGGTCTTGATAAGAAGCTGGCGCCACTGACACGCACTTTTTGGGGGCGTTCCGGGCGGAGATTATATTTTGGAAATATTTCCCGTTCATTACATTGCGTTACATTCGGGTCGGACTTGTACATTTGCAGGGTTCCAGGATCTCGGCATGACGAATCAGAGCAGTTTGCTTAAACTAATAGCCCGATAAAGCGTCCATTCATTTCTGGTCAGTTTTTTTGATTGCCTGGAAAGCATGATGTGTACCAAGGCAAAATGCATGCAAAGGAGGAATTCGTCGGTTATCGATAGTTATTTCAAATCGAAACACAAAATTAAATCAATTATACAAATGAACCAACCTGGTTTATCGTTGCTACCTAGACTTCTCAACCCAGCTTCTCAACCCAGTACTTAGTAAGGAAAACACTATGTCTCTGATCAATACCCAAGTTAAGCCGTTCTCGGCAACTGCCCTGCACAACGGCAAATTCGTTCCAGTCACTCAGGACACCCTGAAGGGCAAATGGTCGGTATTCGTTTTCTACCCAGCCGACTTCACTTTCGTCTGCCCGACCGAACTGGAAGACCTGGCCGACAACTACGCTGAATTCCAAAAACTGGGCGTGGAAATCTACGGCATCTCGACCGACACCCATTTCGCTCACAAGGCATGGCACGACACATCGGACGCGATCAAGAAAGTGAACTACCCGCTGATCGGCGATCCGACTGCAACGCTGTCGCGCAACTTTGAAGTGCTGATCGAAGAAGAAGGCCTGGCGCTGCGCGGCACCTTCGTGATCAATCCGGAAGGCCTGATCAAGCTGTACGAAATCCACGACAACGGCATCGGCCGCGACGCTTCGGAATTGCTGCGCAAAGTCAAGGCAGCGCAATACGTGGCTTCGCACCCAGGCGAAGTTTGCCCAGCCAAGTGGAAAGAAGGCGAAGCAACCCTGACGCCATCGCTGGACCTGGTCGGCAAGATCTGATTTAGCTGCACGTGTTTTACGGTTCGAGTCTGAAACCCGGCTCGAACCGGCACTACCCCTATTCCAATCGTCACAAACAACGTGACACACGCAAGGAACCGCCATGCTTGATGCAAATCTCAAAACCCAATTGAAAAGCTATTTGGAAAAAATCGTGCAACCGATTGAGATCGTTGCGTCGCTGGATAACGGTGACAAGTCGCGTGAACTGCAATCGCTGTTGCAGGAAATCGCGACGCTGTCGGAACGCATCACGCTGATCGAGCGCAGCGACGACAACGAACGCAAGCCCTCGTTCTCCATCAATCGCCCAGGCGTCGATAGCGGCATCCGTTTTGCCGCCATTCCGATGGGCCACGAATTCACTTCGCTGGTGCTGGCCTTGCTGCAAGTCGGCGGCCATCCGGTGAAGCTGGACGAAGCCGTGATCGAACAGATCCGCAACCTGGATGGCGATTACGTATTCGAAACCTATATCTCCCTGTCTTGCCAGAACTGCCCTGAGGTAGTGCAGGCGCTGAACGTGATGGCGCTGATCAATCCGCGCATCCGTCAAGTCACCATCGACGGCGCCCTGTTCCAGGATGAAGTGGAACAACGCGAAATCATGGCGGTGCCGACCACCTACCTGAACGGTGCAGTGTTCGGCCAGGGCCGCACCAGCGTCGAAGAAATCCTCGCCAAGCTGGATACCGGCGCCGGCGCCCGCAAGGCGGTCGAACTGAGCGCCAAGGAAGCCTACGATGTGCTGATCGTCGGCGGCGGTCCTGCCGGCGCGGCAGCTGCGATCTATGCAGCGCGCAAGGGCATCCGCACCGGCGTGGTGTCGGAACGCTTCGGCGGCCAGGTGCTGGATACGCTGGCGATTGAAAACTTCGTTTCGGTAAAAGAAACCGAGGGACCGAAGTTCGCCACCGCGCTGGAACAGCACGTCAAGACCTATGAAGTCGACATCATGAACGTGCAACTGGCGTCGGCCCTGGTTCCAGGCAAGCTGATCGAAATCAAGCTGGCCAACGGCGGTTCGCTGAAAAGCAAGACCGTGGTGCTGGCCACCGGCGCCCGCTGGCGCGAAATCAACGTGCCGGGCGAACGCGAATACCGTAACCACGGCGTCGCCTACTGCCCGCACTGCGACGGCCCGCTGTTCAAAGGCAAGCGCGTGGCGGTGATCGGCGGCGGCAATTCCGGCGTGGAAGCGGCGATCGACCTGGCCGGTTTGGTGAGCCACGTCACCTTGATCGAATTCGGCGACGAGTTGCGCGCGGATGCAGTGCTGCAACGCAAGCTGCACAGCCTGGCCAACGTGACCGTGATCACCTCGGCGCAAACCACCGAAATCACCGGCGACAGCAAGAAGGTCAACGGCCTGGTGTACCAGGACCGCAAGACCGGCGCCGCGCATACCGTCGAACTCGAAGGCGTGTTCGTGCAAATCGGCCTGGTGCCGAATACCGAATGGCTGAAAGGCACGCTGGCCTTGTCGCGCCATGGCGAGATCGAAGTCGACGCCAAGGGCCAGACCTCGATCCCGGGCGTATTCGCCGCCGGCGACGTCACCACCGTGCCGTTCAAGCAGATCGTGATTGCGGTGGGCGAGGGCGCCAAGGCTTCCTTGAGCGCATTCGATTATCTGATCCGCAGTTCGGACTCGGATGAAGAAGATGTCGCCAGCGAAGCCGAGGCTGTTGCTGCCTAAGTAAGCAACTTAAGTAAGCAACTTGCCATGAAGTTCTGCGCCAGCCCGATCCGCGGCTGGCGCAACCGCGACCTGCCGCGATTCCCCCCTTATTTGTTTGAAACGCAACGCGACAGCGATGCCGCGTGCTTTCCCCTGCGCGCCGTCTATGTAAACTGGCCGAAAGCATCGCGGTGCTAATATTGTCGGTCTCAGCGCCTGTTCGCGCTTGTTCCGTCATTGCGCTCTCAAGAGGATTCCATGAATACCCCGACACTTAAGCAAATTCCCGCCACGCTGATTCCCGGCGACGGCATCGGCCCTGAAGTGGTCGAGGCCACGGTCCAGGTGTTGGCCGCTCTGGGATCTCCTTTCTCCTGGGATATACAACAAGCAGGCGTGGCCGGCGTCAACAGCAGCGGCGACCCGCTGCCGGAAGCCACCCTGGCCAGCATCCGCAAGACCAGGCTCGCCCTCAAAGGCCCGCTGACCACGCCGATAGGCGAAGGCTTCCGTTCCTCCAACGTCCGTCTGCGCGAAGAATTCCAGCTATATGCCAATGTGCGGCCAGTAAGAACGATTGTTCCGGGCCGCTATGAAGACATCGACGTCGTCCTGATCCGGGAAAACATCGGCGGCTTCTATGTGGCGCACGAATACTATATTCCGGTCGGCGACGATCCGCGCGCCGTTGCCGTCTCCACCGGCATCAACACGCGCGAAGCCTGCCGGAAGATTGCGCGCTTCGCCTTTGAATACGCGGTAAAGAACGGCCGCAAGAAAATCACCGTGGTGCACAAGGCCAACATCCTCAAGGCGCTGACCGGCATCTTTCTCGAAGCCGCCCGCGAAGTAGCGCGCGAGTATGAAGGCAAAGTGCAGATGAACGACATGATCGTCGACGCCTGCGCGATGCAGCTGGTGCTCAACCCCTGGCAGTTCGACATGCTCCTGTGCACCAATCTGTTCGGCGATATCCTGTCGGATCAGCTGGCAGGCCTGGTGGGCGGCCTCGGCATGGCGCCCGGCGCGAATATCGGCGATGACGTCGCGATCTTCGAAGCGGTGCACGGCTCGGCGCCGGATATTGCCGGCAAGGGCATCGCCAATCCGATCTCGTTGCTGCTGGCAGCGGGGCAGATGCTGGACCATGTCGGCCACGATGACATGGCCCTGCGACTGCGCACCGCGATCACCGACACGTTGAACAAGGACAAAATTGCTACCGGCGATCTGAAGGGTAAGGCATCCACTCAAGAGTTTACCGATGCGATTGTGCGCAGGTTGCAGAGCGCCTGAAAAAGATTCAAACCGGTCTACGGTACCCGGGCATCCAGTTCGGGATGCATCTCTACGCTTTCCTGGGCAGTCGGCTCATCGCGCACACCGATAAAGACCGCTGGCACGTTGCTGCGATTCACCGCAACGTGCGGAATGCCGGCCGGGATATAGAGATAATCCCCGGGATACGCCTTCTCCTGCTGCTCCAGTGCATTACCTGTCCATAACTCAACTACATCTCCGCTCAGCATATAGAAAGCCGACTCGTGGTATGGATGAATATGCGCCCTGGTCCGGCCTTCGGGCGGAATCGTTACCATCCCGAGAAACAGGACCTGCGATCCGACCGTCTCTTTGCTGATGCCCGGGATGTATTCCGATCCCTGCTTGCTCACATAACTGGCAGCCCCGGAAACGACGCATCCGAACTTGTGCTTCAACGCAGTTTTCATTTTCCTGTCTCCCGGAAAGATGCATTACGCCAGCCCATGCCAGCACATACTCGCGCCTTGGACGGCATCAAACCTCGCTGCATGGGATGTTCTGTTCAGGCCATCGAATACAAAGTCGCCGCGCCCCACGCGATCAACAGGACGCCGGCGCCACGGCCGATCCAGTGACCGGCGGGCGCAAGTTTTTCGATCAGGATAAACAGGGCGATGCCGCCGATCCAGGTAAAGTTCATCACGCCGCCGACGAACAGCAGCAGCATCAGCAGCCAGCAGCAACCGACACAGTAAGCACCGTGCCGGAAACCCATCACAAACGCCCCGCGCACCCCGGCCCGCCAATGCGTCGTCAGGAAATCGATCGGCGAACGGCAGTGGCGCAGGCAAACCTGCTTTAGCGGCGTCCATTGGTACAGGCCGGCGGTGATCAACACCGCTGCCGCCAGGAAGGTGCTGGTGCTTGCCATCATCGGCGACAGCAACGCACTTTGCTCCAGCACATACTGCAGCGCGGCAGCCGCCAGGCTGAACGTAGCCCAGACCGCGACGTAGCCCAGCATGAAGCCGCCGGATGCGGTCACCAGCTCGCCGCTTGCGGCTTTGCTGCGCGCGATAATGGAATAGAGCAGTATCATCGGCGCGGCGCTTGGCAACATCATGGCCGCCATCATGACCGCCCACATCGCGAACACAAGGACTGCATGGCCGAGCGTCCACGGCCCCATGCTCATCGGCATCAGCATGTCGCCCATCGCCTGCACCATCCCGGCGCCGGTCAGCAGGTAGGTCCAGGACAGGATGACGACGACCAGCAGTCCGGCCACGACCAGGACACGATCATGTCGCAGCACTCTTTGCAGCACTCCTTGCATGAATGTGCTATCGGCCATTCAAGCCGCCACGCCGTCCGGTGTCTGCACCACGTTCGCCAGCGTACTGTGGCTGCCCGTAGTCTCGAACTTGATGGCGCCGTTGCTGCGGATATTGGCCGACGCCACCTCGCCCTCGTGATGCTCGAAACCCTCCGGCATCACAATCCGGATCCGGTGCGGCGCACCGGTCACCGGGTTCTTGATCGGCTCCACCTCGGTTTCCAGCACGCCGGGGATGACCAGGCGCGCGGTCCTGGCAGCCTTGTCGAACTCAAACGTGACGGGAGCGAAAATGGGGTCGTGCATCGTCGTCACGATCAGGCTGAAGATATGGAACAAGGTCCCTTCCGCCGAGTTCTGCCCCGACATGATGCCGAACAATGCCTCGCGCTGGGCCGGGCTGGCGCGCTCTTCAATGATAGGCTGCAGTTGCCCGTTTCCTTCATGCAATGCGCCCGGGAACGACACCACCACGAAGAAGCTCAAGCCATCCAGATTGGTGGTGCCGAAATGGCCCTTGGTGATACGCATGCCTGCGAGGCCCTTGCAGCTGCCCTGCGTCGGCCTGGCGTTGAAATCGCAAGGGCATCCGAATGCGCAGTTGCAGTTCTTGATCCATTCGCCTTCGAGGCGCCAGTCAGCTTGTGCCATGTTATTCTCCTGTCAGTGTTTGTGAACGCATCGGTGTTCGACGCGATCGACATGCGAGCCTGAAGCAGGTCAGCAGATCCTTTGAATGCTTACAATCGAGACATGTTGTGCTTCAGCATTGAGACGTTGCGCGCACGTAAGATGGCGCGTAAATTCATTGTCAAAAAATGTGTTTTCATTGAGTGAAGATTAGTGCACGTCTTGACCTATTACAAATGGTTTTGACCTGTTCTTGCGACCCTCGCCAGGCTGCACGGAAACACATCGGCTGACGCGCTGCAAGCAGTATCCGGTTCCCCGTTTATAGTTGAAAATCCATGCCATGAAGCAGCATCACACAGCCATCCTGCAAGCCGTCAATCTCACTTTTCATTACCCCGAGCAAAAATTATTCAGCAACTGGTCAGCCGACATTCCTGCAGGCATCACGCTGGTGCGCGGCGGCGATGGACGCGGCAAGAGCAGTTTGTTGCGGCTGCTGGCCGGCGACCTGCCGGCCCAGGCGGGGGAATTGCAGATCAACGATGTGCGCTTGCATGAGCAGTCCGATGCTTATCGGCGCCAGGTATTTTGGGTGGACCCGCGTTCGGAAGCATTCGACCAGATGACGGCGCACGAGTATTTTGCATCGCTGCATGCCGCATATCCCGGGTTTGACGATGGGCTGTTGCCGGCGCTCACTGAAGGATTGTCGCTGACGCCGCATCTGGACAAGCAGCTATATAAATTATCCACAGGAAGCAAACGAAAAGTCTGGCTGGCCGCGGCGTTCGCTGCCGGCGCCACGCTCAATTTGCTGGACGATCCGTTTGCCGGGCTGGATAAGGCATCGATCAATTTCGTTGTGAAGATGCTGAATCAGGTTGCCGGCAATCCGGGGCAGGCTTGGGTGATTGCGCTTTATGAAGCGCCGGAGGGAGTGCCGCTGGCGGCGGTGGTGGAACTGGGAGATTGAGAGGTCGTCTGCCAAGCAAACGATGCCTGGCATACATATTTATTGCCAGGTAACTCGGCGCAAATCTCATCTGGAAGCGATGGGGAAAATCCATTGTATTTCCATTGGTTAGTGCTAAAAAAACGACTATCCCTTGGATTTATACTGGTTTTAGAGGTTCATCAAATCTTTCCGGCTGAAGATACTGTAAGAATTTGAATGGCTTCAATAATTTGCCGGCTGTCGACTATTATTTATCATCCATTCTGAAAATTATGCTGGGGGTTGGTGCTGCAATTTGTCATGTATAGAAAAATCGCTTTTTTATACATGTAAGTGTTGATGCATATAGAAAATGGCGTTTTCTCTATGCCCCTTTTGCCACGGATGCTTGCTTCCATCGAGTTTGTGACGTACGGTTTCGTTGTACATGTACGTCAAACAGATATGGAGTGGGTATGGAAACGAAACTTACGCTTCGGCTCGATGACGAGTTGATCAAACATGCGAAGGCGCGTGCAGAAAGGTCGGGTAAGTCCCTCTCTAAGATGGTTGGTGATTTTTTCGCGCTCCTGGATGACCTGGAGCCAACTAGCGGCCAGCAGCCAGCCAAGGATTTGGGTCCGGTCGATAATCTCCCGCCTGTTACAAGATCCCTCGTAGGAATCTTGACGTCAGGCCATGAGGTTGACGACAAGCGGGATTACCGTGCGCACTTAGAGGAAAAATATCGGTGAAGATCCTCTATGATACGAACGTCATCCTTGATGTGCTGCTGAATCGGCAGCCGCATGCAGCCCTGTCTGCGCCACTCGTGGCAAAAGTTGAAACCGGGAGAATAAGCGGCGCTCTTTGTGCGACCACTGTGACCACGGTGTTCTATTTCGTAGAAAAACAACTAGGGGCTGCAGTGGCTCAGGCCAGCATCAAGAAGCTGCTCAGCATCTTTGAAGTGGCCGCAGTTACCCGCTCTGTGCTGGATGCTGCACTAAATGACGGATTTACCGATTTTGAAAACGCAGTGCTTCATCAAGCGGCAATCAGCGTTGGTGCGCAAGGCATCGTCACAAGAAACGGGCCGGACTTCAAAAAATCGACTATCACTGTGTATTCGCCGGCCGAGCTGGAAGCTGCCTTAATCACCTGATCAAATCGTGCGGCATCCAGTTATTCAAGCTGCCAAGCGATTCAGGATATCGACAACGAGCTGCGCAACGCGTCCGACTCTGAGGGCACTATTCATCACCTTATGTTGTCGAGCGAGGCTTTCAAGCCGTCGCGTCGTTGTCCGGCCAACTCTTTTCGCTGTCGGAAGCACTGGTACGCACCAGATGGGTTTCGTCAGGAGTAGATGCGGGGCCTTTCGGTATATTTCATGACTATTTAAATTCATACCGAAAACGTATATAAATCAATATATTAGAAATTTCAATTGCAGAGCGCGCTTACGGTTTGGCAGAACACCATGCGTGTTGCCCCTAAGCGCCGCCGCGCACCCTCAGCTTCTCTTCCAAGTCGCCAAGACTCGCCAACAGATTCGCCTTGCCTGATATAAGCTGTTGGTTTTAAACAGATTTCTATTTAAAAAAACTTAGTCCAAGATTCGCCAAATGATTCGCCAAATGCGCGGGAGGCTGACGAAATCGCAGAGCGTCTGCGCCAGCTGCCGCACGCTCAATAAGCCAGCGCCTGGCTCAGCGCGGCGCAGACCGCGGCTCCTCAATAAGCATCCGATGCCTGTCCGACACCCGCCGGATGACGCCAGTATTGCAATCCCGGCTGTATGGCGATAGCCGGGGTTGCTTGAACGCGGTAATAAATCTCCCCGACCACTTCGGCGGCACCGCGCATCAATAAGGGGCTGAATCCCGCTTGGCCGGCATTGAGCCGGTTGATCAGGCGATCATTGTTCACGTAATCCTTATTGATTTTCGCGTAAGAAACGCCCACGCCAAGCACATCCGCAGAACGTTGCGGGAACACCCCGGGGTAGCGGATTCCGGTGGAGTAGCTTTGCTTGACTATCGTGGCTGCGGTCACGTCACCGACGTGTGTCACAGATAACGTGAGGCATCCATACGGTCATGCAGAATACGAACTACGGCGATACCGTAGTTCGTGATGCGAAATTAGATCATGTGACGCTCGACACTTTGGCGGCGGGAGTAAGCCGATATTCAGCCATGTGTCGCTAACATCCGCTGCTTGAACGCAGCGGCGTCGAACGGCCTTGGTTCACCGCTGGCCTCGCCTTCGATCAGATCGGCACGTATGGCCTCGATATGGGCGCCGCGTTCCTGTTCGCGCCGGATGAGGTCACGGATATACTCGCTGTCATTGGTATAGCCGCCAGCTGCAATCCGGGACTTAATCCAGCCGTCTTGCGCATCGGTCAAAGTGATCGTCTTACGTATGGTTCCCATGTCATGCTTGCCCAACCTCAAAATTTGTCTGGCCTGAAAGAAGGAGAGTGACCGAAGCCACCCGCCAAACCTATTTACCGATCTGTTTTATACCGCCTCTATGGTGTCCATATGTGTTCACAAACGGCCGTTTATGAACACTGATGTAAAAGAATTATTTGCGCCGTTCATAAAAATGCCGCCACTTGGGCGGCATGCTGTTTTAAAAATTAGCCGTCATTTTCAAGCCAAGCACATAAGCATCCGATGCTTGCCCGACACCCGCCGGATGACGCCAGTATTGCAACCCCGGCTGTATGGCGATAGCCGGGGTTGCTTGAACGCGGTAATAAATCTCCCCAACCACTTCGGCTGCGTCGCGCATCAATAAGGGGCTGAATCCCGCCTGGCCGGCGTTGAGCCGGTTGATCAGACGATCGTTATTCACGTAATCCTTATTGATTTTTGTGTAAGAAACGCCAGCCCCAAGCACATCCGCAGAACGCTGCGGGAACACACCGGGGTAGCGGATTCCTGTGGAGTAGCTCTGCTTGACTATCGCGCTGCGGTCCCCGATGCCACCGGTGAAAAACAGATGCATGCCGTTATCGGCCGCCGCGCCGCGCCGCGTTACCTGCTGGGTAAAGTTCCAGTAAGCATACTGTTGACGCCGGTAGGTTTTGGCGCCCAGATCAGGATAGAGCGCCTGCGGGCTGTCATTGGAGGCCAAATACAAATCCCGGCTGCGGGCATTACTGGTGGTCAAGCCGAACTGATAAATACCGGGCAATGTGCCGTTCGCAAAGACCGGACGATAGTCCAGTTCCAGCGGCACAATCACGCCCTGGGTGCCGGAGGTGAACAAGGAAAACGCCTGATTTCGGTCTTGTCGTTTTGGATTTTGATCGTACACAGCGGTTTTGATTATCCACTGCGGAGCAAGGCGGTATTGCATGCTCACGCCCCACTGCGCCACGTTCCAGTTATACCAGATGCCCGAGCCGCCGGATTTGCCGCCGCATAACTGCAGGGTCTGGAAATCGCACGGCGTGGCGTCGTCGAAATCCCAGATTTTATTGATCAGGCCGGCGCGGATTTTCAGGTGCCGATCCAGAAATGACTGGCGATACGACAGCAAGCCTAGCCGCCAGATAGAGCCGCGCCCATGGCTTTCCTGGGTTGAATTCACAAACGGCGCCTGTGGATCGTAGAGATCGCGATACGTCAGGTTGTTGTCATGATTGCGATTGACGGCCAAGGCTTCAATCGCGCCATCGTCGATACCGGCTATTTTCTGTAAATCGGCAGTGAATTTAAAATGGAACTGATCAATCATCTGCGTCGAGCGCCGATCGGTATAACCGCCGTGCGCCAGGTAAGCGGTTTGATTCAGGTAACCGATTTCGAATTGATAGCCCTTGGCCTGCATGCGCTGCCGCCAGTCTGGCGCCGCCTCAACTAGCGATTCATCTAGCGGCAAACCCTCGGCCGAGGCGAGGCCGGCGCCGGTTAATACGATGCTGCTGCCAATGGCGCGCAGGCTGGATAGAACGTTAAACTTTTTCATGAATTGTCTCCTGAGGATGGTGGCGTTGCATCCGCGTCTTATTGTTTTGACGCGGTAAAAAGCAAGGCCACCTTATGCAAAACCGGCATCGTTAAAATTCCACTGTGGCCTTGATCTCCAGACGCACCGGGTTCTTACCAAGGAAGGGGATATTTCCCATCAGCGCCTGTACCAGCGCTTCTTGAATCGGCGCGCTCGGGCAATAACCTAAAATCACCGTCGGGCATTGCGCCACTTCCTGGGCCTGGTAAGGATTGCCGAGTGAAATAAACACGGTGGGAATGTCATGCCAAAAGCGTTGCATGGCATGGTGCAATCCCGGCTGCAGGTTTTGCCAGTCAATCCCGATATACGCTTTGCACAAGGCGGCTTCATCGGCGGTGGTGACCAGCACCAGATCAAACAAGGCAGGACTGATCTGCATGCCCGTGGTAAATGGCGTGACCGCAAACCCCTGCGCTTGCAACAGCGATGCGATCTGCAGTGTTGCGCCGGCCCCTAATATCGTGTCGCGCCGTTGCGGTTGAATCAGCAAGACGCGCGGGTACTTTTGGGGCGACAGGGGCAGGATTTGCGCATCGTCGCGCAGCAGCGTGAGACAGCCTTGAGCGATATCGCGCGCTGTTTCTGCGTGGGCGGCAGCATCGAACGGCACCGCTTCCACGCGCGTTTCCGCCAAGCCCAGCGCGGCTTTCAGCGCCAGGATGCGCAGCACTGCGGCGTCCAGGCGCTGCTGGCTCAAACGCCCCTCTCGCAAGGCGGTTTTCAGGTGATTGAAATCGGCTTCCACATCTTCCGGGAACAATAAAATATCGCAGTCGTTTTCTATGCATGCCGCCACCAGGTCGGCCCGCTTGGCCTGGGAAGTCATGCCTGCCATGGTCGAGGCATCCGACACGATCACCCCGGCAAAGCCGAGTTGCTCACGCAGTAAATCTAGATTCAATTTGGCCGACAAACTCGCGGGGGCGCCGCTGGCGTCGACGCTGGGCAGGCTGATGTGCGCGCTCATCACCGACAACACGCCGCCATCGATCATGCGCCGGTAGATGGCGCCATAGGTTTCTTGCCAGCGCTCGAAGGACAGCGGATTTTCGCTCAGCAGCAGATGCTGGTCGGTATCGCCCATGCCGTCGCCCGGCCAATGTTTGGCGCAGGCCGCCATGCCGTGTTGCTGCATCGATGCGATATAGCGCGCGCCCAACTCCGCCACCTGCTCCGGATCGCTGCCGAAGGAACGGGTGCAGACGATCGGATTGCGCGGATGGATGCTGAGATCGACTATCGGGCTGAACGACCAGTTATAGCCGGCATTACGCCCTTCCAGCGCGGCAATGCGCGCCGCATCGGCAAGCAGCCGGGTATTGTGCGTCGCCGCCAGCGCCAGCTGATTCGATAACATGGCGCCCTGGCCGATGGCGCCGTTTTCGACATATTCCAGATCGCCCGGCATCAGCAAGGGCAGCTTGCTCCGTGCTTGCAGATACCTTGCCGATTGCTGTAAGGCCGCCAGCGGCCCCTGATGCATGCGGAACACGCCGCCGACCGGAACCCGCAGTACGGCGTCCAGACTGGCCTGCTCCAGATCAGGCAGCAGCGGCAGCAAGGTCTGGCCGATTTTTTCATCGTTGCTGAGTGCAGCAAAAGTCGCTTGCACCCATTGCCGGCGCGCTTCATTCAAGTGAAACGGTGAGTGCGCCAGAGAATTGAACAGTAGGGAGGAATTCATCATAGTCCTTTCAGTAGTTTCTTTAACAGAAGTGAGAAGTGAAACCGCTGCTATGCAGAGGCCAGGGTTTGGCGGCGTTGCTGCAAACCCTGTTTGATGTGCGCAAGCTTTTCGGCATCGAGCGTATAAGTGAAATGCATTAAAGCGGCGATGCTCAGAAAAATGAAGGCGGGCACCAGACTGAGCAACAGCGTGATGCCATGACTGGCTGCGGCGGTTTGCACCTGATTGGAGACATAGCCGAAATACCCCAGCAACCAGCCTGATAGGGCGCCGCCGATCCCCATGCCGATTTTGGCGGCGCAGGTGCCGCTGGCAAAAATCAATCCGGTCGTCCGCACCTGGTAATGCCACTCGCCGTAATCGGCCACATCGGCCAAGATGGAGAAGTACAGCGCCGCGACGACACTGGTCGTGGCGGTAACCGATAGATATTCCAGAAACAAGAATTCCAGGCTGGCGACGGGCGTAAAGTAAAACAACATTAGTCCTGCCGCACACAGCACGCAAGCGACAATAAAACTGGTCAATTTACCAACATATTGCGCAAAAAAAGTCGCCGAAGCAGCGCCGGCAATACCTGCCGCACTGCCGGCGGCTAAAAACAAGGTGGCCAAATCATTGCCATCCCAATCCGACCAGCCCAGCAGCAGCAATACGGCGTTGCCACCGATGGCGGCAGGCGGCACGACATAGTGAAAGTAATACATGACCGCACCGGTCTGGATGATGATGGCGACGAACATCAGAATGGCGGCAATCGTCATGACCCGCCACGGCACGCTCTTGAACATCAGCGCAACATCCTGCAAAACAGTGGAATGCTGCTGCGGCAAGGGGACGATGCGTTCGCGGGTGTTCACAAAGGTCAGCATGAACAACAGCAAGGCCAATGCCGCGAAAATGATCACCGTCATGCGGTAGCCATGCGCCGGATCGCCGTTGGCAAAGTAATTCACCAGCGGCAAGGTGCAGCCGTTGATGACCAATCCGCCCACCTGCGCCAAGGCGATGCGGAAGGAGGATAGATCGTTGCGCTCCTTGGGATCGTCCGTCATCACGCCGGACAGGGCCGAATAGGGAATATTGATGGCGGTGTAGGCGATCATCAGCGCGTTATAGGTGATCCACGCATAGATGATGCGCCCGCGTTCGTCCAGATCGGGCGTGGAAAACGCCAGGATGAAAAATACCGAAAACGGCAAGGCCATCCACAGGATGTACGGACGAAAACTGCCGAATCTGCTGCGGGTGCGATCGGCAATGGCGCCCATGGAAAAATCCAGAAATCCGTCCAGCACGCGGGAAAACAAAAACAGCATCCCGACCTGCGCGGCCGGAATCTTAAAAATATCGGTATAGAAAAACATCATGAAACTGAGGATGGTGGTGAACACCAGGTTGGATGCGGCGTCGCCTAATCCGTAGCTGATTTTTTCACGCAATGAAATAGCCATTTTGTCTCCTTTTTTTTGGGTAGGTGGGGCTGAAAAAATACACATAGGGCACTCTCGATCTATTGACGAAGACCATCTGTTCCCGCTCGCCAGCGGCGGCCGGTACACGCCAATTCGCCATTTCGCCAGCGCGCAGCATGAGCGTCGCTTATCCGTCATACCCGGCATCGATCACCAACTCGCTGCCGCTGACAAAACGGCCCGCGTCCGAGACCAGATACAAGATCCCCGCCGCCACGTCCGTGGCCGAACCGCGGTTGGTCAGCATCCGCAATTCGGCGGTATCGCTCAGCGCCTGCGTCAGGTCGCCCTGTTTGCGCCTGGCCGCAGCCAAGGCGGCCGGCCGCGTTACGCTGGGATAAATGGAATTGATGCGTATGTTGTGCGCGGCATAGTGCATCGCATTCATGTTTGCCATGCGCAGCACCGCCTTGGCGACATGGTCGGCCGCCTCCTGCCGCTTGTCGTCCAGGCGGCACAACGACAGTACGTTGACAATAGAGCCGCCGCCGACCCGCTCCATCGCGGCTCTCACATGCTTGCTGCACAAGATGCTGCCGTTGACATTGGCCTGCATCGCCTTTTCCCATTGCTTCAGCGCCAGTCCCTGCGCAGACGCATTGCCGGCTTCGATGCCGGCGCTGTTGATCAGAATATCGATACGGCCGAAATAAGCCTCGACTGCCTCCATCGTCCGCCGCACCGCATCGTTGTCGCTGACATCGAGTTGCCAGAAGCGGGCCCGGTCCAGAGCGCCGCCAAGCATGCCGGCGACGGCGCGTCCTTCCTGCGCGCGCACATCCAGAATCGCCAACCGGGCGCCGGCAGCGGACAGCGCAGCGGCGATATGCAGCGCCATGCCACGCGCCGCGCCGGTGATCACTGCTACCTTGTTTTTAAGGGAAAAATAGGGGGCGAGCGGATGCATGTCAGCTCACCCATTTCGCGGTTTCGGCCTGTGCCGCCAGCGTAGCGATCATATGGACGAAGACCATCTGTTCCCGCTCGCCAGCGGCGCACGCCATTTCGCCAGCCCGCATCATCAGCGTCACTGGCGCGATGCAGTTGTCGATCACCTGCGCCCGGGTCTCTGCCGAAAGAGGTTCGTCGCACAATGCATCCAGGCGATCGGCAATGGTGTCGGCGAGATCTTGAGGATCTGGTAAGGCGAATAGCGGCATTTCGTATTCCTTATCGCGTGTTTGGGCCACGATGGAGGCGTTCATTGGTCCGGGCGCCGCCAAGACCTTGTCTACCTCGCTCTTGTTCCATAACCAAAGTTGTATATAGCTGTCAGCCGTCCAAAAGCTCCGCTACGGTGACACTCAATGCATTAGCCAAAGCCTCTATGGCTAACAGAGATGGGTTGCGACGTCCTCTTTCGATGCCGCTAATGTATGTGCGATCAAAGCCACACAAATCGGCAAATCCATCCTGAGAAAGACCCCGATCTTTTCTTAGCTTTCGTATTCGTTCACCGAAGTGTATTGATAAAGGTTTCACATATGCATTGGGCCATTTTTTTGGCTGACCGTGAACGGACTAATCGTCACATATTCATCACATGTATTCTGGTAAGACAAATAGAGGCATTTCGTGCTCCTTATCGCTTTGTGTGTTCAGGTCAGGGGGAGACGCAATCACTAATCGGTGAGCTGATTCATGTTGGCTTGACCTCCTTTATTGATTCATTTTTCTGCAAATATTCCTTGTGCGTAGATATATTATAAACATATACGTAGAACGTTGTTATAAGAAACGTCCAATGTTGATTAACTAGCCGAATCAACTTGGGAGGAATACATGCAAGATGTTCGGCGGCTAATCGGCGAGAGGGTTCAGATACTGCGTAAGCGAAAGGAGTTGTCTCAGGAGGAACTGGCTGGACGGGTTGGGATAGATACGAATTCGCTCAGCCGACTGGAGCGCGGCGCTCACTATCCGTCGCTGGAGACTTTGGACAAGATTCGCGCAGAGCTGGGCGTCAATTTAGCGAACTTCTTTGACTTTGATGACCAACCATCGGCAGAAGGGTTGAGGGATTTCTTATTGCGGGCGGCAAACAAAGCAGACTATCCGACGCTGATAAAAATGGCGGCGGCAGTTCGTGTCATTTTGGACGAGCAAACTCCAGCATAGTCATTCGCGGCGTCGCTTCTGAATTACCCGTCCGGATAACGCGCTACAAGTCGCAGCCACCGCGACGGTCAGCCAACCTCTTTCAGTGCTTCGATCGCAGACCAGGTGCAAGGCACGCGCCGTATCTCCGTTGGCACTGAAGATGCCCAGTGCATCATTTTTTTAAGTCTGAATCCCTTTAGATCGTTCAAGCCAATCTAATGGCGCACAATAAATTGTGCGATTCATCATCATTTCTTGATACTTACCGGCAAATGTTGCATAAATTCAATTGCCTTAAGATAATATATTGGAAATTATCAAGAATGAAAAATGACCGTGGCGTTCGAACTCGAAAAACTTTATAGCCGTCGCAGAGATATCCACGAAAAATTCGGCGGACAGCAGCAAGGCGGAATCGCGACGCCGGCGAACGCGCCTTTTATCTTTCTTTTTACGAGCGAAGCTGGCGAACAGCACGGCTACCATGACGGCTACGACGAGAACGGCTTATTCATCTATACGGGTGAAGGGCAGGTTGGTCCCATGCAATTCCACCGGGGAAATCGCGCGGTCCGCGACCATATCAAAGATGGGAAAGAACTGCTCTTCTTTGCCTCCACAAAGAAAAGTGGAATCTATCGATTTAAAGGAATGTTTTTGTGCGCAGGATGCGACGACAAAAAAATCGGACCTGATAGAAATGGCAATCCGAGGAAATTAATACAATTTCACTTAACTCCTTCGTCGGTGCTAGCGGCACATCTCCAAGATGAATCAAGTGAAATGGTAACGCATGAAAATATCAGTCTAGACGAGATGAGAAAGCGTGCTTACGCCGCCGTTGAAAACAAAGTGTTCACTGCGCCGGCGGTCTCAAAAAAGAATTTATACAAGCGAAGCGAAGACGTCAAAGCCTACGTCTTAGCACGTGCTAAAGGTATGTGCGAATCATGCGGGAAGGCGGCGCCATTCTTAAATAAAGACGGGAAGTCGTATTTGGAAGCACATCACATTCGTCAATTATCAGATGACGGATTAGACATTCCTTCCTGGATGGCAGCAATCTGTCCAAACTGCCATCGTGAGATTCATCATGGACGGGACGGTGCAATGAAAAATCAAATCCTGCTGGCCCAAATCAATAGCTTTGAAAATTCGCCAGTTTGTTGACGTAGCCGCTCAATACCCAAAGGTAGGTTTAACGCATGGGCAATATAATCGAGGCTGTAGGCACGCACAATCCATGGATCATCGTCGTCGCGTTAATCATAGTATTGGCTCCGGTCATCAAAAATTGGGCCGATATGAGAACAGGTTCGCACACGGTAAAAAAAGACAGGCAGTCGGCCTTGTTTGCCGCAATGAACAGTTACCTAATCTCTGCGCCAGGATACGCCCCGGAATTCTTGAATTATCAACTTGAGCAAACATTTTGGTTTTACTACAAAAAACAATTAGCTCATCATGAGATAAAAAAACTTGTATCTGCAACAGATCCGAGCGATTCGATCAGGGAGTATCTGCTCACTAGGCCATATTTAAAACTAGAGATAAAAAATGGAGCGCTAGGGAAATTCCGCTTTCGGAAAAAACAAAAAAGATATCGTTTGAAAATTTTTCACTGGAAGCTAAGGTTGTACAAAACAAGATGGCTTCTTTTTCTCCTTTATTTCGTTTTTGCGTTCTTCGGCTCAATTTTATTGATCGCTCTGACGTCTTTTGTTATTAAGACTCATGACTCCGTGGATTTGAAGTTTATTTTCTTCTTTTTCTTAGGAAGCTGTTCAATACTGGCTTCGATTGTATCTTTGTTGTTAGAAGAGAGATTTGGCTCGGCTAGGCAATTTTTGGTCAGAAAATCTCCCCCTCCGTTGAAGGTGCTGAATCTTCCGACTCTTGACGGGGCCGTAGAATAGTGGCTTGTCACAACAAGAAAGATTTTGGATGACAGTAGTTTCCCTCGAAGGTCGCTGTACTAAAAATATTTGAGGATCAGATTGATATTTACATTCGCACACGATAACGAAAAAAAACATGTACCACTCGTTATTAAAGAAAGTCTAGTCTCACCTTCGGCTAGCTGCTTCACCGTCGTCGTGGGGAAAAATGGGGTTGGCAAAAGCAGATTGCTATCAGCATTAGCAACCGAGACAACTAAGGCTGCGCAGCGGCATTTCTTTTCTGCGAATTCCTACCATCCATTTAGAAGAGTTATCGCCGTCTCAACAAGCCCGTTCGACATTTTTCCTCTTTCTAGAAAATTTTCTGGTGACAGTAATTCAGAAGATAAATATTCGTATGTCGGAATGAGAAGTAGATTGCCATTTGGCAATACATCATCGATTGGACTTATTGCCTCGGCCGCGCGAGGGCTACTTAGCAAGTACTTAGAAGATCACGATAATCTACGCCTTATCTCGGTCTTTGAGCTTCTCGGATTTTCATCCGACCTAGATTTAATTTTTAAACTGAGTTCGAAGTTTGAGGGTCACCGCTCACCTAGCTATTTCGAGCGTACAGAGAAAGAGGACGGACTTAGTGAAGAGATGCTACTGGAAGTGGAACTAACGTTAAAAGAACTGCAAAAACTCACCGATCATAACGAAAATTTCGTTCTAAAATTTTCGTTAGAAACAACCAGTTATTCGATCAAAGAGCGTAAATATTACGATCGCCGATTCATGAAAAAAATATTATTTTTGCTTGACAAAAATATTATTAGACTCATTGATGTCAGATTAAATAAACACGAGCATGGCAGCATATCATTACGCAGAGCTAGTTCGGGTGAACAGTGCATGCTTGTATCAATGTTGGGAATAGCAAGCTATATATCGGATGACTCACTGATATTAATTGATGAGCCAGAGATTAGTCTGCATCCAGAATGGCAAGAAAAATACTTTGAAATTCTTCATAGCGCTTTCTCACACTACAAGCGGTGTCAATTTGTAATTGCCACACATTCACCTCAAATTGTGGCTAGTCTCCCTTCGAAAAATTGTTTCATACTATCTCTTTCAGAAAATGAAATTTACGATTCTAGACATTATCAAAACAAATCGTCTGACTTTCAACTAGCAGAATTATTTGGTGCACCTGGCAGTAACAATGAATATTTGGGGCGCTTAGCTATGAATTTGTTTCTGCGAGTAAGCAAGAGCAAAACCTTCAGTACAGACGATCAGAAAATGTTGAGAAAGCTAAAAAATCTAAGTAAATCATTACCATCTGGCACTGCAATTACTGAGTTAATTTTCTCGCTCTCAGAGATGGAGAAGTATGAATGGCAATGATAGATTACCCCATCAGGTACTCCGCGACGACCAAAGCCATCATTGAAGCCAAGCAAAAGGATGCTGAATTTCAGCATCAGAATTGGAGTGATGATGATTTAACGTCAGTGCGACACGATATACGACATTACTATCGCGAGATACAACGCGGAACCTGTGCGTATTGTAGAGGGCCACTTTCACTTGCAACCGCAGCGAATTGCCACGTAGAGCATATTGCGCCAAAATCACTCTACAAAGAACATATTTTTCAGCCTAAAAATTTATGCGCAATTTGCGCAGATTGCAACACAATAAAGCGTGCTCAGGAAGTCATAGCAGATGTTCCTGACACAGTTGATTCCCCCCAATATCGTCGAACATATCCCCGTTCCAGCAGCGCGTTTAAGATAGTGCACCCTCATTTCGATGTTTGGGAAGAGCACATCCTGCAATTTGGTAAAGCATACGTTGATAGATCTAAAAAGGGTTGTTTTACAATTAGTGCTTGCAAATTAAATAGATTTTTTCACAACAATGGCTGGGAAGAAGAATACATGAATGATCAGAAGATTAATCAACTTATGAATGACTATCTTCAATCAGACAGTAAAGTTAAAGCAGCAAGGATACTGACTCAACTGCGGGGCTTGCTATTCGCTCTCTAATTGCTCGCACAGCGGAAATATTAATATATCTATCCGCTAATAGAATCTATGCTATTTGTTTAAATGAATGAATCGCCTTTTATTTTTTCACAGTACGTCGTGGACGCTGACGAGAATGCCAAGCAAATCCTCCGAGCCAAATCCCTAACATTGCGCGGAGGTGCGCAGATAATCGCAATGGTTGTGAAGGACCCGGAGGTAAATGCAAGTGCCCATCAAACTGCGAAAGACCAATTTCTTATTCGTTTGAATGATGGACTATTAAGGGGATGTTTTGAGCTCTTTAACACAACCGCGCGTCAATTCTATCGGCGCAACTCAACTCATTTCGACGTAACGGAAGAGCTTTTCGTTCGCACAGTATGCGGCTCTGCGTCGGAAATGATCTTCTGGCATGAATTTGCGCACATAGTCCGTGGACATATCGGTTACCTGAGGGGACAAGGCCTGCTACCTGCTTTTGACATAACAGAAAGCGGCTCCAACTCGGCAAGCGATGTAGCAGCCATATCTGATTCATTCAGCACATGGCAGTTCATTGAGCTCGACGCGGATATTTATGGTGCCCAGTTCTTAATGGCTCGTTTGGTCGCGATTCTGGCGGCTAAGCGCAATCGCATTGCTCCATCAACGCTCCTGAGAGCCTTTGCCCTCGGGACGCGAGGCATGTATGAAGTGTTGTATCAAAATGGATATGTGATTCACGATGATGCACCGGAAGCAACACATCCTCATCCCTTGTCGAGGGCTTACGTCGCTTTTACACATGGACTTGCTGGAGCCTCTCGCTTAGGTATTTCCGAGCGGGTGGCCAATGAATGGTACAAGGCATCTCAGGCGGCGCTTTTTGAGTATGAGCTTGTAGACCTGGGGTTCGCCGTCGACGGAATTGTGCTGGAGGCTTTCACGGCCAGCAGACTGCGGAAATGGCATGAAACTGAGAGTGTGTTGGTGCCATATCAACTGCTTCAGGCTTCGAAGCAAACTGTCTGGTGGCGAAACCTCTGGTAGATCGCAAGTAGGCTCCCGTCGGTATCCAAAAAAGAAAAGCCAACCGTGTGAACTGACCCCGTAAAGTTGTACGGTTTATTTTTTGCTAAGCTACTAAGCGCAAGTGACCTGATCCCGCAAATCCTTCAGCAGCCAGTAGATGTCTTGGGGCGTGTCGGCGTCAATGACCAGCTTTCGTTCGGAAGCGCCGACAGCATTACGCAATTGCTGCTGCTCGGACGGGGAGAGTGCCACTGCTTGTATCAAACGTGTGATGAATTCTTGCGTCGGTGGCCCTTTTAATCCCACTTCGAGTGCCGAGATATAACTCTGCTCGTAGCCGACGAGCTTCGCCAAGTCCGCTTGGCGGATTTCAAGCCGAAGACGCAGCTCATGCAGGAAATGGGAAAAGGGACTCATCGTTTCTGGATATTTTTTGATTTATATCCAGAAGCCTAAATGCGGAAAATATCCTTGTCAATCAATGAGTTACTTGTGCTACATATCGATAAGTCAAGGTGCTATATCTCGATTGTTTGATCTGCACATGTCGCGAAAATTTTGGATTTTTGCCGACAAACCACAAGCAGCGATCCCGACACGTGGCGCCAGGCATTTGAGCGCGAGTGATCCGGGCAAAGTCTCCATGCGACTCAATGATCGGAACGGCCCATCAACTGTCTGTCACTCGCTTCGTATGCTTTATTTCAACTTTGATCTGAATCAATCGTGCGAACGAAAAGTTTTGATTGACTAAAGTGCCTTCTTTAATCTGCCTTACTAAAAATCCGTGATTTTCCAAGTGACAACACTGTATAGTTGGCAGGTCGATTCGGTGGCCGATTCCTATGGCGTCACAAGCCTCAGTCGTGAGCGATGCGTCGAAGTGTCTTGAAAAATGAACTGCTGGATTTCAATGCCGATTCGCAAATCCGCTAGCCAATTATGAAGAATTCTTGCTCAAATTATGCATATTGAAAAGCCCGTACTTGGTCAAATTACTCAAGGCACCATATTTACTGCCGCATCGGCCGAAAACTATCAACTCGCTCCCGTTTGGGGATTATGTATTACAGCAAGATGTGATATGGCCCATGAGAATAAGATTCGCGTATTTAATTATGTTCCAATCGTTCGTTATGAAGATTGGTTACGAGAAGACGGAGCGCGAGTGCTGATTGATAGAATTGGAGCGGAGGTGCTGAACGCTGCAAGGAATTTTTTGACCACACAGAACAAATCAGAAAGTGTGCTCGATTCATATTCACCAACTCAGATAGCAGAGTTGCTTTTTCCTGATGGTGGAAAATTTCACGAAATTGCACGGAAACTGGATATCGTAAGCCATGCTCGAAATTCTCTTCCACTTGATTCGAAAACGTTGTGTGAGCTGGTTGCCGTAAGTCACAAGACGGCGGAGAGGCTAGTGAAGGAATTATGGGCGAATCAATTAGCTGGATACTATTTTTTTGATAATATCGGTAGTACTGAACATGAATCGAAATATGGTTATGTAGTTATGCTTCGCGAAATTCATCACATTCCAAGAAATGTTGCCACCGACATAGCAAATGGCTCGATGACCGAAGAGTCGACGATTCATGGACATGGCCCCATACACCTGAATGCACGCGTGTTTGATTTTGCATATACGACTGGTGTAATAAGGTCACCTTGGATTGAACATTTTTTGCAACAATTTTCGCTCATGTTTTCGCGAATAGGGCTGCCCGACCCAACATTGGCGTCATTAAAAATTTTAAATGAGGCAGTCATTCATGTCGCTTGAAAATATGAGATATATCGTTATTGACCGTATTGCAGTTGGAGAGTTGGTTGGTGATCGAAGCTTTCAGTCGACTGACTTTCCAAACGGACAAGCGCTTGCATTCCTCATTTTAGGGAAATCTGTCGATTTTCCGATAAACAAGAGGGTTGCTCAGGTGATGATAAAGCAAGGTCTTTATTTACTCTCAAGAAAGGAAGAGTCGCATGATGTTTTGGTCATTGATCTTCAAGAGGCCCCTCTGTTTGATAAACGGTCCGACTCTGAGGCACTACTTCTTTTTCAAAAGGTAATTCGGTTTGCAATTAAGCGATGGGAAAAGATGAGCTTCACGTGGGCGGAACGCGTGTTGCCGAACAGTACAAAAGGGTTGTTGTTCCCGTTTGCCAATTCGGCTCAAGTTCCGTTTCGGATCACATTTGAATTGGCTCCAGACCAACGCAGGCGAGAAAAAAGGGCCAAGGGTGAAGAACTTCTGGTTTACAAGTGTGGGAACGAGGAGGGTGGTGGGGCGGCCGAAGAGGCAGGCACAACGAATTTCAAGAAAGCAATCGAAGCTTTGCCTGAAGCACAGGCAGCATGCCTGAAGCTGAAAGATACACATGCGAATGAAATTTCTACTGTTATTGGGGTGACGAGGCTTGATGGAAATCAAGATTTCCCACAGGTTGGGGATGCAAGTTTTGAAGAGTGGATGCCGCTTCTAACTAGAGCACAACGCGACTTTATTGAAGCGGACGTCGTTGCCCCACATCGCATTGAAGGGCCTGCTGGCACTGGAAAAACACTTAGTCTAGTATTGAAATGTATCGCAACACTCCGGAAGGCGCACCAGGGATCTGGAGCCCACAGCGCGTTATTCATCGCGCATAGCGATGCAACGCGTCGAAACATCGCAGGGCTATTCCAACCTGAATTTGATAAAGGTATTATCAGCGCCGATGGCGTGATGTCCCTTCAAAGCGTCAAGGTAACGACCCTGCAAGCATATTGTGCGGAAGTGCTAAATACTGAAATTTCTGAATCGGAATTCCTGGATCGTGACGCTTTTGAATCTAAGCAGGCGCAACTGCTCTACACTCTGGAAGCCCTTGACGAAGCAATTGAGACTCATCTGCCAACTCATCGGTCATTTATGACGGCAGAATTTATAGAGTTCATTGAGCGGGAGGACAGGTGGGTTGTAGCGGAAATGCTCCAACACGAGGTGAGCGTTAAAATTAAAGGGCGCGCAGACGAAGACGAGACAAAATATCGGAAATTGCCACGTCTTGCCTATGGTCTACCAGTTAAAAACGATGGTGATAAAGTATTTGCTTTCTTGGCTTTCAAAGGGTACCGCAAGCGCTTAGAGCGTGCTGGGCAATTTGATACTGACGACATCATCCTAAGTGCCTTGGGGCAACTAAACACTCCTATTTGGCGACGCCGCAGGTCGCGTGAGGCTTTTGATAGTATTTATATTGACGAGACGCATCTATTTAACGTCAATGAATTATCGGTTTTTCATAAACTCACGAAATCGGAGAGTTTTTTTCCTATTGTCTATTCTGCGGATGTCAGCCAATCATTAGGTGATCGTGGATGGGACAATGAAACATTCGATGAGGCAATGGGGGTATCGGAAGGCAAGCAAGGAGAGGGTTCGTCTACCGTATTTAGTTCGATTTTTCGATGTTCACCTGATATTGTCAGCCTCGCCTTCTCTGTAACATCCTCTGGCGCAACGCTATTTACGAATTTTCACGACCCTGTCGCAGCCGCAAGCAGCGCCTTTACTTATGAAGAGGAAAAAAAATGCGCCCTGCCACATTATTGGATGTTGGGTACAGACGAACAAATGTTGAAAAAGGCCTTCGCACGAGCGGATGAACTTTCAAGCGAACTTGGGTGTGCAAAGGCTGATGTCGCAATTGTTGTATTCAGCGACGGGTTGTTCGCTGAGGCTGAAAAATTGGTCAAGGCAACGAACAAACCCGTTGAGACAATCAAACGTCGCGGTGATTCTGATGTTGTCAAACGTGCTAGACAAGGTGGGCGGTTCATTTTGACCACGGCCGATTATGTGGGTGGCCTGGAGTTTTCGGCTGTGATTTTGGTTGGGGTAGACCAAGACCGCGTACCGCCGAAACCCTCTGAGTCTCAACCCGAAAGTTTAAACTTTCTGAGCTATGCTTCTCATCAACGCCTATATGTTGCAATCACCCGAGCGCGCTATCGCGTGGAGATAATGGGACTAGAGACCCGTGGTACCAGCTCATTGCTTGCTACGGCTCTTGCGAATAAACTTATAGCTAAGTCGTAAGAGACTAGTCAATCAAAATGTGATTATCGGAAACTGGCGCCAATTATGTATAAATGACGTCGCAAATTTTGAAACCACCATATGGTCGTTAGTTACTGGGACTAGGCAGTCGCTGGAATTGTGCAAGTCATAGATTCCGATTGAGAAAAAGCCAACCTAGTGAGCCTGTCAGATTTTCTGTGTGAACGGGGTTATGAAATAATACCGAAAGGGAAATTCCATGACTGACGTAATGACCACAAAGAAACCGAAGAAGCAGAAAGCACCTAGCCTCATCCCAGTCGAGCTGATCGACCAGTTGCTGGCCCAAGTGCAGAACAAGGACGCCGAGTCGATCCTTGGCGAATCTGGCCTGGCTGGGCAGCTCAAGAAGATGCTGGCCGAACGTATGTTGACGGCGGAGTTGAGCCATCATCTGGCCAGCGAAGGCGAGGCGAGCCAGAACCACCGCAATGGCAGCAGCCCGAAGAAAGTGCTCACGCCAGGCGGCGCACTGCACCTGGACATTCCCCGTGACCGGCTGGCGAGCTTCGAACCCAAGCTGGTCGCCAAGCACCAACGACGTATGCCAGGCTTTGACGACCACGTCATCAGCATGTACGCACGCGGCATGAGCGTGCGCGAGATCCAGGGCCATCTGCTGGAGCTGTATGGCACGCAGGTGTCGCCGGACCTGATTTCCACCATCACCGACGAAGTCCTCGACGAGGTCACACAGTGGCAGCAACGGCCGCTGGAACCGATGTACCCCATCGTCTATTTCGACGCACTGCGGCTGAAGATCCGGGATGAAGGCACGGTCAAGAACAAGGCCGTGTACCTGGCGCTGGGTATCCGGGCCGATGGCAAGAAGGAAGTGCTGGGGTTGTGGATCGAGCAAACCGAGGGCGCCAAATTCTGGCTGAAGGTCTTTA
>NZ_FNOR01000009.1 GCF_900107095.1 Collimonas sp. OK242 | reverse complement strand
TGTGTTGTTGCGCGGCACCAAGCGTGAAGACGTAGAGCGGGGCCAGGTGTTGGCTAAACCGAACTCGATCAAGCCACACAAGCATTTCACTGGCGAGATCTATGTTCTGTCGAAAGACGAAGGCGGCCGTCATACACCTTTCTTCAACAACTATCGTCCACAGTTCTACTTCCGTACTACGGACGTGACTGGTTCGATCGAGTTGCCGAAAGACAAGGAAATGGTCATGCCAGGCGATAACGTGTCGATCACAGTCATGCTGATCAACCCGATCGCGATGGAAGAAGGTCTGCGTTTCGCGATCCGCGAAGGTGGCCGTACTGTTGGCGCAGGTGTGGTTGCCAAGATCCTGCCTGACGCGTAATAGCAAAACTGTAGTGCAATAAGCAAGCCACTTCGGTGGTTTGCTGTCAACGTAACAATATGCCGTGGCTGATAGTCATCCACGGTTCGTTCTTTAAAGGAAAATCATGTCCGCTGCTAACCAAAAAATCCGCATCCGCCTGAAGGCGTTCGACTACAAGCTGATCGACCAGTCCGCACAGGAAATCGTTGATACAGCCAAGCGTACCGGCGCAGTTGTCAAGGGTCCAGTGCCTCTGCCAACACGTATCCAGCGTTTTGACGTACTGCGCTCGCCGCACGTCAACAAGACATCGCGCGACCAGTTCGAAATTCGTACCCATCAACGCCTGATGGACATCGTTGACCCAACCGACAAGACTGTCGATGCGTTGATGAAGCTGGACCTGCCAGCTGGCGTAGACGTAGAAATCAAGCTGCAGTAATTCGTATTTCGTAGCGTGGGCACCTGTGCCCCCGCTGCATCCCGAATTTAGTAGTGTTGTAAATAAGGTGTAGCCGGCGAATGTTTGACATACCACGACAAAGATGGTCTTGCAAATAAAAATTTACCCGGTTATACTGATCGGCTTCGGTGCGATTGCGGCTGCTTTGGCCTAATGCAATCGCACTTATTTTAGTTGTACAAACATCAGCCCCGCCCAATCGTAGGCGGGAATGGAGAAAAACAATGAGCTTAGGCCTTGTTGGTCGCAAGGTTGGCATGATGCGCATTTTCACGGAAGATGGGGATTCAATCCCGGTAACCGTGTTGGACGTATCGAACAACCGCGTGACCCAAATCAAAACGCCTGAAACAGACGGTTATACCGCTGTTCAAGTTGCATTCGGTCAGCGTCGCGCTTCACGCGTGACTAAAGCTGCTGCCGGTCACTACGCCAAAGCTGGCGTCGAGGCTGGTACCATCCTCAGAGAATTCCGCATTGATGCAACCAAGGCTTCCGAGCTGAAGGCTGGCGAAGTTATCGCTGCAAGCCTGTTCGAAGTCGGTCAAAAGGTTGACGTTCAAGGTGTCTCGATCGGTAAAGGTTACGCCGGTACTATCAAGCGTCACAACTTTGCATCCGGTCGTGCCAGCCACGGTAACTCCCGTTCGCATAATGTCCCAGGTTCCATCGGTATGGCGCAAGATCCAGGTCGTGTTTTCCCTGGTAAGCGCATGACCGGTCACATGGGTGACGTTACTGTAACCACGCAAAACCTCGAAATCGCACGTGTTGACGCTGAGCGCCAACTGCTGCTGATCAAGGGCGCGGTTCCAGGTGCAAAGAACGGCCAAGTTGTGGTCAGCCCTGCGATCAAAATCAAAGCTAAGAAGGGAGCCTAATTCATGGAACTCAAGCTCCTGAATGACCAAGGTCAAGCTGCTTCGAACGTTGCTGCACCGGATACCATTTTCGGTCGCGACTACAACGAAGCTCTGATTCACCAGGTCGTAGTTGCTTACCAGGCTAACGCTCGTAGCGGTAACCGTAAGCAAAAAGACCGTGAAGAAGTTCATCACACGACTAAAAAGCCATGGCGCCAAAAGGGTACCGGCCGCGCTCGTGCCGGTATGTCGTCTTCGCCACTGTGGCGCGGCGGTGGTCGGATTTTCCCGAACTCGCCTGATGAAAACTTCACGCACAAAGTAAACAAGAAGATGTATCGCGCAGGTCTCTGCTCGATTCTGTCGCAGTTGGCACGCGAAGGTCGTTTGTCGGTCGTCGAGAATTTCTCGGTCGAAGCGCCAAAGACCAAATTGCTGTCACAAAAGCTGAAGACCATGGGTCTGGATTCCGTGTTGGTGATTACCGACAACCTGGAAGAAAACCTGTTGTTGGCGTCGCGTAACCTGCCAGGCTTCCTGGTATGTGAGCCACGTCACGCTGATCCAGTATCGCTTGTGTTCTACAAGAAGATCTTGATCACCAAGCTGGCTTTGGCGAAGATTGAGGAGATGCTGGCATGAACGCAATTAAACATAGCGAAGAACGCTTGATGAAAGTGTTGCTGGCGCCGGTGATTTCCGAAAAGGCAACGATGGTTGCGGAGAAGAACGAGCAAGTCGTTTTCCGTATCGCACCAGACGCTACCAAACTGGAAGTCAAGGCTGCTGTCGAGCTGCTCTTCAAAGTTCAAGTTGAGTCGGTACAAGTTGCCAATCGTCTGGGTAAGCAAAAGCGTAGCGGCAAGACCATGGGTCGCCGCAACCATACCCGTCGCGCATTCGTATGCTTGAAGCCGGGTCAAGAGATCAACTTCACCGAGGAGGCTAAATAATGGCACTCGTTAAAGTTAAACCAACCTCGCCGGGCCGCCGTGGCATGGTCAAGGTCGTTAATCCCGACCTGTACAAAGGCCGTCCATTTGCTGCCCTGATCGAGAAGAAGTCGAAAACAGCCGGTCGTAACAACAACGGCCATATCACTACTCGCCACATCGGCGGTGGTCATAAGCAACATTACCGCCTGATCGACTTCAAGCGCACCAAAGATGGTATTCCAGCGAAAGTGGAACGTCTCGAATACGATCCAAACCGCACAGCGAATATCGCTCTGTTGTGCTACGCCGACGGCGAACGTCACTACATCATCGCCACTAAAGGCATGGCTGTAGGCGATCAGGTAATGAGCGGCTCGGAAGCGCCGATCAAATCCGGTAACTGCCTGCCAATCCGCAACATTCCGGTTGGCACGATTCTGCATTGCGTTGAAATGCTGCCAGGTAAGGGCGCCCAAATGGCCCGTACCGCCGGTGCCGGCGTGGTGTTGATGGCTCGTGAAGGTACTTACGCTCAAATTCGTTTGCGTTCCGGTGAAGTTCGCCGCGTTCACATCGAGTGCCGCGCTACCGTAGGTGAAGTCGGCAATGCCGAACACAGCCTGCGCAAGATCGGTAAAGCGGGTGCGATGCGTTGGCGTGGTGTTCGTCCTACCGTTCGCGGTGTGGTCATGAACCCGGTCGACCATCCTCACGGTGGTGGTGAAGGTAAGACCGCAGCTGGTCGTCATCCAGTTTCGCCATGGGGTCAACAGACTAAGGGTAAGAAGACACGCAGCAACAAGCGTACTACTTCCATGATCGTCTCGCGCCGTGGCAAGAAATAAGGGGTAACACATGACACGTTCATTGAAAAAAGGGCCGTTCTGCGACGCCCATCTGGTGAAAAAAGTTGAAACTGCGCAAGCAGTCAAAGACAAGAAGCCAATCAAGACTTGGTCCCGTCGCTCGACCATCATGCCGGATTTTATCGGTCTGACGATTGCTGTGCATAACGGCAAACAACACGTCCCGGTATATGTGTCCGAGAACATGGTTGGTCACAAGCTCGGCGAATTCGCGCTGACCCGTACGTTCAAGGGTCATGCCGCTGATAAGAAGGCTAAGAAATAAGGTCCGATGATGGAAACTAAAGCTACCCTCCGCGGTGTGCGCCTGTCGGCCCAAAAGGGCCGTCTGGTCGCCGACCTGATTCGCGGCAAAAAAATTGATCAAGCACTTAACATCCTGGCCTTCAGCCCGAAAAAAGGTGCAGCTATCATCAAACGTGTTCTGGAATCTGCAATTGCGAATGCAGAACACAATGACGGTGCTGATATCGACGAGCTGAAAGTCACGACGATATATGTGGAAAAAGGTTCGGTCCTCAAGCGCTTCACAGCGCGTGCTAAAGGCCGTGGCGATCGTATCTCGAAGCAATCCTGTCACATTTACGTGACTGTCGGAAACTAAGGAGTCACGATGGGACAGAAGATTCATCCAACCGGTTTCCGTCTTGCGGTTACACGTAACTGGGGATCCCGCTGGTATGCCGGCAATAGCAATTTTGCCCAAATGCTCGGCGAAGATTTGAAAGTACGCGCTTTCCTCAAGAAGAAACTGAAGAACGCATCGGTCGGCCGCGTTGTTATCGAGCGTCCTGCAAAGAACGCACGCATCACGATTTACAGCTCGCGTCCTGGTGTCGTTATCGGTAAAAAAGGCGAAGACATCGAAGTATTGAAGTCGGCGCTGACCAAGCTGATGGGTGTGCCGGTTCACGTTAATATCGAAGAAATTCGTAAACCTGAAATCGACGCACAACTGATCGCTGATTCGATCGCGCAACAGCTCGAAAAACGTATTATGTTCCGCCGCGCGATGAAACGTGCGATGCAGAACGCAATGCGTCTGGGCGCGCAAGGGATCAAGATCATGTCGTCCGGTCGTTTGAATGGTATCGAAATCGCACGTACCGAATGGTACCGCGAAGGTCGCGTGCCACTTCACACACTGCGCGCTGACATCGACTACGGTTTCGGCGAAGCTGAAACCACCTACGGCATTATCGGCATCAAGGTCTGGGTTTACAAGGGCGATCGTCTGGCTAACGGCGAAGCGCCGGTAATCGACGTACCTAACGACGACGACAAGAAACGCCGTGGTCCACGTCGCGATGATGGCAAGCCATCTAGCCGTCCACGTCCTAAAACTACGGCAACTGCCGGTGCGCCTGGTGCGCGTCCTGCACGTGCCAAGAAGCCGGATGGCGCTGCTGATGGTGTTGTAACTGCAGTTGCTGCAGTTGCTGCGCCGGCCGAGAAAGCAGGAGAATAATCATGCTGCAACCAGCACGCAGAAAATATCGTAAAGAGCAAAAGGGCCGCAACAAAGGCATTTCGCATTCGCGCGGCACTGCCGTGTCGTTCGGCGAATTTGGCTTGAAGGCGATTGGCCGCGGTCGTATCACTGCGCGTCAAATTGAAGCAGCTCGTCGCGCAATGACCCGTCATATCAAACGGGGTGGTCGTATCTGGATTCGTATTTTCCCAGATAAGCCAATTTCGCAAAAGCCTGCCGAAGTCCGGATGGGTAACGGTAAGGGTAATCCCGAGTACTACGTGGCTGAAATTCAGCCGGGTAAAGTGCTGTACGAGATGGATGGCGTCGACGAAGCTCTGGCGCGTGAGGCATTCCGTTTGGCTGCAGCTAAATTGCCGCTTTTGACCACGTTCGTCGTGCGTCAAGTTGGCCAATAATTGGAGTGAATCATGAAAGCATCTGAACTCCGCGACAAAGATCAAGCGGCCTTGACGAAAGAGCTGAACGAGTTGCTGAAGGCGCAGTTTAGCCTTCGCATGCAAATCGCTACTCAGCAATTGAGCAATACGTCGCAATTGAAGAAAGTTCGTCGCGATATAGCACGGGTCAAGACCGTCATCAATTCGAAGGGCGCCCTGTAATGAACGATCAAGTGAAACAAGCGCTCAAGCGCACGCTGGTTGGTAAAGTTGTGTCCGATAAAATGGACAAGACTGTTACCGTCCTGATCGAACGCCACGTCAAACATCCTCTGTATGG
Organism: Collimonas sp. OK242; assembly: GCF_900107095.1. Classification (GTDB taxonomy): domain Bacteria; phylum Pseudomonadota; class Gammaproteobacteria; order Burkholderiales; family Burkholderiaceae_D; genus Collimonas. The sequence continues at coordinate 222,096 of NZ_FNOR01000009.1, read as the reverse complement.
CAAAATCATTGTGCGTACTAATAAGTACCATGCACATGACGAAACCAACCAGGCCAAGGAAGGCGACGTAGTCGAGATCCAAGAAGGCCGTCCGATTTCCAAGACTAAAGCTTGGAGCGTGACACGTGTGGTACAAGTAGCACAGGTATTATAAGTATTTGTTGCGAGCCAAGCATTTTGATGTAATAATGCTTGGCTTCGCTCCTGTTGGCTTCCGACAAGAGCGATAGCAGTAGAAAACACCCTGCAGTATCTAGCAAGAAGTTTTGGAAGTCGTCCACCTAAGCAGTGCGCTCAGCAGAGTTGCCCTGACAGGACCAAGACTGACCGTAAATCCGCATCGTGCGGCAGCGAGTTAAGTTGGGAAAGAAAATATTATGATTCAAACGGAAAGCCGGCTCGAAGTAGCCGACAACACTGGTGCACGCGAAGTTATGTGTATCAAAGTTCTGGGTGGTTCCAAGCGTCGCTATGCCAGCATTGGTGATGTGATCAAGGTTACCGTCAAAGTGGCAGCGCCACGTGGTCGCGTCAAAAAAGGCGAGATCTATAACGCCGTTGTCGTACGGACCGCTAAAGGTGTTCGTCGTCAAGATGGTTCGTTGGTCAAGTTCGATGGCAATGCAGCAGTGCTGCTGAACGCGAAGCTTGAGCCAATTGGTACGCGTATTTTTGGACCAGTCACTCGTGAATTGCGCACTGAGCGCTTCATGAAGATTGTGTCGCTCGCGCCTGAAGTGCTGTAAGGAGTCGAGATGGATAAGATTCGGAAAAGCGACGAGGTAATCGTCCTGACTGGTAAAGACAAGGGCAAGCGCGGTGTTGTTAAGCAACGCGTTGATGCTAACCACGTTGTCGTAGAAGGCATTAACGTTGCTAAAAAAGCAACCAAGCCAAACCCGATGACTGGTGTAACTGGTGGCATCATTGACAAGTTGATGCCAATTCACGTGTCAAATGTTGCGTTGTTCAATGCAGCAACTGGCAAGGCAGATCGCGTTGGTTTTAAAGATGTGGATGGCAAGAAAGTCCGCGTTTTCAAGTCCAGCGGCGAAGTTGTTAAGGTTTAAGAGATCATGGCCCGTCTCCAAGAATTCTATAAAGAAAAAGTCGTTGCCGACTTGACAGCGAAATACGCTTACAAGTCCGTGATGGAAGTGCCGCGCATCCTGAAGATCACCCTGAACATGGGTCTGTCGGAAGCGATTGCGGACAAGAAGATCATTGAACACGCTGTTGGCGATTTGACCAAGATTGCAGGTCAGAAGCCAGTCGTGACCAAGGCGCGGAAAGCTATTGCGGGTTTTAAAATCCGTGAAGGCTATCCAATCGGTTGCATGGTTACACTGCGTGGCGCTCATATGTACGAGTTCCTGGATCGCCTGGTTACCGTCGCGCTGCCGCGCGTTCGTGACTTCCGTGGCGTCTCCGGTCGTGCATTTGACGGTCGTGGTAACTACAATATCGGTGTGAAAGAGCAGATCATTTTCCCCGAAATTGAATACGACAAGATTGATGTGTTGCGTGGTATGAATATCAGTATCACGACGACTGCAAAGACCGACGACGAAGCAAAATCGCTTCTCGCCGCATTTAAATTTCCGTTCAGAAACTGAGGTTGCCATGGCAAAACTGGCACTGATTAACCGTGAACAAAAGCGCGCTGACCTGGTGAAGAAATACGCCGGCAAGCGTGCCGAGTTAAAGGCAATCATTGATGACCAATCGAAGTCGGAAGAAGAGCGCTACGAAGCTCGCTTGAAATTGCAAGCGCTGCCACGTAACTCGGCTCCGACCCGTCAACGTAATCGTTGCTCCCTGACTGGTCGTCCACGTGGCACTTTCCGCAAGTTCGGTCTGGGCCGTATTAAGCTCCGTGAAATCGCCATGCGTGGCGAAATTCCGGGTATGACTAAAGCCAGCTGGTAATAGGAGAATATGCAATGAGTATGAGCGATCCTATCGCCGATATGCTGACCCGTATCCGCAATGCGCAAGTAGTTCACAAGACAACCGTGGCAATGCCATCGTCGAAGGTCAAGATTGCGATTGCCAACGTCCTCAAGGACGAGGGTTACATTGAAGATTTCGCTGTCGCAGAAGAAGGCGGCAAAGCGGAACTCAAAATCGGTTTGAAGTATTACGCCGGCCGTCCTGTTATCGAACGTCTTGATCGTGTATCCCGTCCAGGGCTGCGGATCTACAAGGGCAAAGATGACATCCCTAACGTGATGAACGGCTTAGGTGTGGCAATTATTTCGACACCTTCTGGTGTCATGACGGACCGCAAAGCGCGCGCAACCGGTGTCGGTGGCGAAGTTATTTGCTACGTCGCCTAAGGAGTGCAACATGTCACGTGTAGGTAAAATGCCGATTGCACTGCCAACTGGCGCGGAAGCGACCATTACAGCAGCGCAGATCACAGTTAAGGGCCCATTGGGCTCGCTTTCCCAGGCTTTGAATGGCCTGGTAAAAATCGAAAACAACAACGGCACGCTGAATTTCGCTGCCGCTGACGACAGCCGTGAAGCCAATGCGATGTCAGGCACCTTGCGTGCCCTGGTCAACAACATGGTCAATGGTGTCACCAAAGGCTTTGAAAAGAAGCTGAACCTGGTTGGCGTTGGTTTTCGTGCGCAAGCACAAGGTGATAAGTTGAACCTGTCGCTCGGTTTCTCGCATCCTGTTGTGCACCAAATGCCGGAAGGCGTTACCGTGGCAACACCGACGCAGACCGAAATCCTGATCAAGGGTATCGACAAGCAACGTGTTGGTCAGGTTGCTGCTGAAGTTCGTGCTTACCGCGAACCTGAGCCTTATAAGGGCAAGGGCGTTCGTTACTCGGACGAAGTGGTAATCCTTAAAGAAACCAAGAAGAAGTAATAGGGGTTGACGATGGATAAGAAACAATCACGTCTGCGCCGTTCACGCCAAACGCGTGCCAAGATCGCAGAGTTAAAGGTGAACCGCCTGGCAGTGCATCGTACCAACTTGCACATTTACGCCAGCATCATCGGCCCTGACGCTAAAGTGCTGGCTTCGGCCTCCACACTGGAAGCTGAAGTACGTGCGGAACTGGCCGGCAAGTCCGGTGCAGGCGGCAATACAGCAGCTGCATCTCTGGTTGGCAAGCGCGTTGCCGAGAAGGCACTGAAAGCAGGAGTTACCGAAGTTGCGTTTGATCGCTCCGGTTTCCGTTACCACGGCCGCGTCAAGGTGCTGGCAGATGCCGCCCGTGAAGCCGGTCTGAAGTTCTAAGGAAGAATCGTCATGGCAAAAATGCAATCAAAAATGCAAAGCGATAAGCCGGATGATGGCATGCGCGAAAAAATGATCGCGGTCAACCGTGTGACCAAAGTGGTCAAGGGTGGTCGTATCATGGGTTTCGCAGCATTGGCTGTTGTTGGTGATGGCGATGGCCGTATCGGCATGGGCAAGGGCAAGTCGAAAGAAGTGCCGGTTGCCGTGCAGAAGGCTATGGAAGAAGCCCGTCGCAAGATGATCAAGGTAACGCTGAAGAACGGTACATTGCAACATGCAATCTCCGGCAAGCACGGTGCTTCATCGGTGCTGATGTTGCCAGCTAAAGACGGTACCGGCGTTATCGCCGGCGGTCCAATGCGCGCAATCTTCGAAGTACTGGGTGTGACGAACGTTGTGGCCAAGTCCACCGGTTCGACCAATCCGTACAACATGGTTCGTGCTACTTTGAACGGCTTGTCTAAGATGAACACACCATCGGAAATCGCGGCAAAACGCGGCAAGTCCGTTGAAGAAATCCTGGGCTAAGGTGATCAAAATGACAAAAACTGTAAAAGTACAATTGATCAAGGGTTTGATCGGCACGCGCGAAACTCATCGCGCGACAGTTCGCGGTTTGGGCCTGCGTCGCGTCAATTCGGTTTCCGAATTGCAAGACACTCCGTCTGTGCGCGGCATGATCAATAAAGTGTCCTATCTTGTGAAAGTGGTGTCGTAAGCTTAGGCTTGCGAACGGAGCAAATTATGGAATTGAATACTATTCAACCTGCAGATGGCGCCAAGCATTACAAGCGTCGCGTTGGTCGTGGTATCGGCTCAGGTATCGGTAAGACAGCCGGCCGCGGTCACAAGGGTCAAAAATCGCGTTCGGGCGGTTTCCACAAAGTAGGTTTTGAAGGCGGTCAGATGCCTTTGCAACGTCGTTTGCCAAAGCGTGGCTTCAAGTCGATGGCAACCCCGTTCAAAGCTGAAGTTCGTTTGTCGGACCTGGAAAACCTGCCGGTAACTGAAGTAGATATCCTGGTGTTGAAGCAAGCTGGCGTGATCGGCGAACTGGCGCGCGTAGTACGCGTGATCCTGTCCGGCGAACTGACCAAAAAGGTAACGCTCAAAGGTTTGATCGCTACTAAAGGTGCAAAAGCTGCGATTGAAGCGGCTGGCGGATCGGTTGCTTGATTTGTCGTTCTAACTCGTAGCAATGGAGCAATAAGTGGCGACTTCTCCCCAACTTGCAAAGAGTGCTGCGAGCGGCTTCCCTTGGGGCCGTCTGTGGTTCTTGCTTGCTGCATTGGTTGTATATCGTATTGGTGCGCACATTCCCGTACCGGGAATTGACCCATCGCAGTTGGCACAATTGTTTAAGCAGCACCAGGGCGGCATTTTGGGCATGTTCAACATGTTCTCTGGTGGCGCGTTGTCGCGCTTCACCGTGTTTGCGCTGGGAATCATGCCGTATATCTCGGCATCGATCGTGATGCAATTGATGTCGATTGTGTCGCCTCAGCTGGAAGCGTTGAAGAAAGAGGGCGAATCAGGTCGCCGCAAGATTACCCAATACACCCGTTACGGTACGCTGCTGCTGGCGACGTTTCAGGCTCTGGGGATCGCGGTAGCACTGGAATCGCAGCCTGGCCTGGTGTTGGATGCAGGCTTGGCTTTCCGCTTCACGACAGTTGTGACGCTGGTAACTGGAACAATGTTTTTGATGTGGCTGGGCGAACAGATTACCGAGCGTGGTCTGGGTAATGGCATCTCGATCATCATTTTTGCAGGTATCGCGGCTGGTTTGCCGAATGCGGTAGGTGGTTTGTTCGGACAGGTAAGTACCGGTTCCATGAGTCCCGTGTCGGCGATTGTGATTTGTTTGATCGCTGCCGGCGTGACATTCCTGGTGGTATTTATCGAACGCGGCCAGCGCAAGATCTTGGTGAATTATGCCAAGCGCCAGGTAGGAAACAAGATTTATGGCGGTCAAAGCAGTCATTTGCCGTTGAAGCTGAATATGGCTGGTGTAATTCCTCCAATCTTTGCTTCCTCGATCATCTTGTTTCCTGCGACAATCACGAGTTGGTTTACTTCCGGTGATTCAACCAATCCGGTAGTCAACTTTCTGAAGGATATGGCGGCTTCTTTGGCGCCAGGCGAGCCGATACATGCTTTGCTGTATGCGATTGCAATTGTTTTCTTCTGCTTCTTCTACACCGCATTGGTGTTCAACAGCAAGGAAACAGCTGACAACCTGAAGAAGAGCGGCGCGTTTGTGCCAGGGATTCGTCCAGGTGAGCAGACTGCACGTTATATCGACAAGATTCTGATGCGTTTGACTCTGGTTGGCGCGGTCTATATTACGGTTGTGTGTCTGGTTCCGGAATTCTTGATTGCTCGCTGGAAGGTACCGTTTTATTTTGGTGGCACATCGCTGTTGATTATCGTAGTGGTTACCATGGACTTCATGGCGCAAGTACAGAATTACGTGATGTCGCAGCAATATGATTCGCTGCTGCGTAAGGCAAATTTCAAGGGCGGCGTTTCGACGCGGTAAGTTGAAATGAACGACCAGAGGAACCAGTAGACCGAATGGCAAAAGACGACGTTATCCAGATGCAAGGCGAGATTCTTGAGAATCTCCCCAATGCAACATTTAGAGTCAAGTTGGAAAACGGACATATCGTCCTCGGTCATATTTCTGGCAAGATGCGCATGAACTATATTCGCATCCTCCCAGGAGATAAGGTGACGGTAGAATTGACACCTTATGATTTAAGCCGGGCACGGATTGTGTTCCGTACCAAGTAACTTTTAGTATAGAAAGAAGACGAAAATGAAAGTGCTCGCATCAGTCAAGCGCATCTGCCGCAACTGTAAGATCATTAAGCGCAAAGGCGTGGTTCGCGTCATTTGTACAGAGCCGCGCCATAAACAGCGCCAAGGTTAATTAACGTTATTGATCGAGGAATAACGAATGGCACGTATTGCAGGGGTAAACATCCCCAATCATCAGCACACCGTCATCGGCTTGACAGCCATCTACGGTGTTGGCCGCCCACGCGCACAAGAAATTTGCGACAGCACGGGTATTTTGACTACGAAGAAGATCAAAGATCTCGACGATAACGAGCTGGAAAAGCTGCGCGACGAAATTGCAAAATTCGTCGTCGAAGGTGACCTGCGTCGTGAACTGTCGATGAACATCAAGCGTTTGATGGATCTGGGTTGCTATCGTGGTATGCGTCATCGCAAAGGCTTGCCTTGCCGTGGCCAACGTACTCGTACTAATGCACGTACCCGCAAGGGCCCGCGCAAAGCCGCTCAATCGCTGAAGAAATAATTAAGGTGCCACGCTCCCGTGGCAACTGATTGTTTCATTTAGGTAGTCGGATTCAAGGAAATTATTATGGCAAAGTCCCCAAATAACGCCGCAGCAGCACGTGTGCGTAAAAAAGTTAAAAAGAACGTTGCTGAAGGTATCGCGCATATCCACGCGTCTTTCAACAACACCATCATCACGATTACCGATCGTCAAGGTAATGCGTTGTCGTGGGCGACATCTGGTGGCGCTGGCTTTAAAGGCTCCCGCAAGTCGACTCCATTTGCAGCGCAGGTTGCAGCCGAAGCCGCTGGTAAAGTGGCTGTGGAATGTGGCGTGAAGAACTTGGAAGTGCGCATCAAGGGCCCAGGCCCAGGTCGTGAATCCGCTGTTCGTGCATTGAACAACCTGGGTATCAAGATCACCCAGATTCAAGATGTGACACCAGTGCCACATAACGGTTGCCGTCCACCTAAGCGCCGTCGTATCTAAATCGATTCTGATTGTCGCTACCGTCCTGCGGTAGCGATTGCAAGTTGCCCGCCAATGACCTTGGCGGGTTTTGTTCTTAAGCCCACCGTCTGATTGAAAGCAAATCAGACTAGCGTCGTGCCGTCGGCAACCCTGGTTGCTGGTTGCAGCTCGGCGTCATATTTTTAAAAGGAAGCATCGTGGCACGTTATATCGGACCTAAAGCAAAACTTTCCCGCCGTGAAGGTACGGACCTGTTCCTGAAGAGCGCCCGCCGCTCGCTGGATTCCAAGTGCAAACTGGATTCCAAGCCAGGTCAGCATGGCCGCACATCTGGCGCACGTACCTCCGACTACGGTAACCAATTGCGCGAAAAGCAAAAAGTTAAGCGTATGTACGGCATTCTGGAACGTCAGTTCCGTCGTTATTTCGCTGAAGCCGACCGCCGCAAGGGCAACACCGGCGAAACGCTGCTGCGTTTGCTGGAAGCGCGTCTGGACAACGTCGTATACCGTATGGGTTTCGGTTCGACTCGTGCTGAAGGCCGTCAGTTGGTCTCGCACAAGGCGTTCACCGTCAACGGTAACGTGGTCAACATCGCTTCCTATCAAGTGAAGCCAGGCGACGTAGTTGCCGTTCGCGAAAAAGCCAAGAAGCAAGTACGTATCGTTGAAGCTCTGTCGCTGGCAGAACAAGGCGGCATGCCATCGTGGGTTTCGGTTGATGCGAAGAAAATGGAAGGTACTTTCAAGTCCCTGCCAGACCGCAACGAAATCGCTAACGATGTCAACGAATCGCTGATCGTCGAACTGTACTCGCGTTAATTTTAGTTTTTTCCGGCCCGGCCTTTTTAGGTTGGGCTTTTTCATCTGGGTGCCGCCGGCAATCTTCTGGATTGCCGGCGGCACCCTTAATGCCATCAGCCTTATCGGTGTAATGAGCCGAGGGTATTGAAAAGGACATTTCATGCAAAACAGCTTGTTGAAGCCACGTATTATCGAAGTAGAAGCACTGGGTGCCGGCCACGCTAAAGTCGTGATGGAACCGTTTGAACGTGGTTACGGCCACACCCTGGGCAATGCGCTGCGTCGCGTGCTGCTGTCGTCGATGGTTGGCTACGCGCCGACTGAAGTGACGATCGCTGGCGTGGTGCACGAATATTCGTCGCTCGATGGCGTGCAAGAAGACGTAGTCGATATTCTTCTGAACCTGAAGGGTGTCGTATTCAAGCTGCATAACCGTGACGAAGTCACGCTGACTCTGAAAAAAGATGGCGAAGGCGCCGTGCTGGCTTCCGACATCGATCTGCCGCATGACGTCGAACTGGTTAATCCGGATCACGTGATTGCCCACCTGACAGCTGGCGGCGCACTCGACATGCAGATCAAGGTTGAAAAAGGCCGTGGCTACGTGCCAGGCAACGTCCGTCGTCTGACGGAAGATGCCAACAAGACTATCGGCCGTATCATTCTGGACGCATCGTTCTCGCCAGTACGCCGTGTTTCCTACGCTGTCGAATCGGCGCGTGTGGAACAACGTACCGACCTGGACAAGCTGGTCATCAACATTGAAACCAATGGCGTGATCACTCCGGAAGAAGCGATCCGCCAATCGGCACGCGTGCTGGTTGACCAGCTGAACGTGTTCGCTGCGCTGGAAGGCACCGAAGCTGCTGCTGAAGCGCCATCGCGTGCACCGCAAGTCGATCCTATCCTGTTGCGTCCGGTCGACGACCTGGAGCTGACAGTACGTTCGGCAAACTGCCTGAAAGCAGAAAACATTTACTACATCGGCGATCTGATCCAGCGTAGCGAAAATGAACTGCTGAAGACGCCAAACCTGGGCCGCAAGTCCTTGAATGAAATCAAGGAAGTTCTGGCGTCCCGTGGTTTGACACTGGGCATGAAGCTGGAAAACTGGCCGCCTGCAGGCCTGGAAAAGTAATATTTGTTGTTCGGCCCGGGGTGGGATAGAATCTCGCCCTTGGGTCACGCCCTTGGGCCTCGCTCCTGGGCTTGTTTTACCGCTTGACCCTTGTTGTACTCATTGTTGTATCTAATTTCAACCGGCCCGCGGCCAAGGCAATACGCCAAAGTCGATCGAAGAGCTGGATGTAAACTCAAAAACTGAAAGGAATTACCATGCGTCACCGTCACGGCCTTCGTAAATTAAATCGTACCTCTTCCCACCGCCTCGCCATGTTGCGCAACATGACTGTTTCGCTGCTGCGTCACGAAGCAATCAAGACCACATTGCCAAAGGCGAAAGAACTGCGTCGCGTGATCGAACCGATCCTGACACTGGGCAAGACCGATACACTGGCAAACAAGCGCCTGGCATTCGCCCGTCTGCGCGACCGCGAAATGGTCTTGAAGCTGTTTGCTGAACTGGGCCCACGCTACGCTAACCGTAACGGCGGCTACCTGCGCATCCTGAAAATGGGTTTCCGCGTTGGCGATAACGCTCCTATGGCTTACATCGAGCTGATGGACCGTCCGGAAATCAGCGACAGCGCTGAAGTGCCGACAGCTGACTAAGCTTGGTTAGCCAACTTAGTTAGCTAACTTAAGCAGCCAAGCTGCGTTAAAATAAAAAGCCAGGCCTAGCCTGGCTTTTTTGCATTCTGGACACCGTTCTCCGCGCAGTTCTCCTGTCATCCTGCCGCCAACGGGCGGCGACCGTTGTAAGGAATGTTCTCGGAGATCGACTATGTCAGAAGCCTTGCTCATACTTACCAACTTGCCCGACGCAGCCAGTGCCCAAGCGCTGGCACTGCAGCTGGTGGAACGTAAATTGGCTGCTTGTGTCAATATCATGCCTGCGGTGCAGGCGGTGTATCGCTGGCAGGGTGTGGTGGAACAGGCTAGCGAGGTGACTGTATTGATCAAGAGCGTCAGCAGTCGTTACGCGGAGCTGGAAAGCGCGATCAGAGCGCTCCATCCGTACGCGCTGCCGGAAATAATTGCCTTACCGATTGTGGCCGGTTTGCCGGCCTATCTGGACTGGATTACTGCAGAAACCCAAAAGGACGTGAATGTTTAAGCTTTTCAAGCAATTGTTCTTGCTGTTTGCCATGATGTTCGTGTTTTCCCTGGCGCATGCCGATGATGACGACTATCTGGCGCCGGAAGTCGCGTTCAAGTTCTCTGCCCGCATGGCCGACGCCAAGACCGCTGAAGTGAGCTATGCGATCGCCGACGGCTACTACATGTACCGAGAACGTTTCCACTTCAAGGCCGAAGGCGCTACCTTGGGCGAACCGCAAATTCCGGCCGGCACCGTCAAGTTCGACCAGACCTTCAACAAGAATGTCGAAACTTATCACCACAGCGTCACTATCCGCTTGCCGGTTCAGGCCAATGGTAATTTCACGCTGATTTCCACCGGCCAGGGCTGTGCCGACAAGGGCTTGTGCTATCCACCCATGGATACGCGCATCAGCCTGTCCACAACCGGCGGCAGCGCCGACGGGGGCTTGTTGAGTGCAATCGGACTGGCCAAAGGCAGCGGTGCAGCTATCGATACGCCGCAAGCAAACTCTGCGGTTGGTAGCAATAACAGCAATGATAGCAACGCGCCTGTCGCCGCTCAGACGTCAGACAATGCAGTTTCGTCGATTCCGGCCGACTCTGAAAGCGGCCGCATCGAATCATCGCTGAAGGGCGGCAGACTGCTGGTCATCATGCCCTTGTTCCTGTTGCTTGGGCTGGGACTGGCGTTCACCCCCTGCGTCTTGCCGATGGTGCCGATCCTGTCATCGATTATTGTCGGCGAGGGCGCCAAGGTCAGCCGCCGTCGCGGCTTCCTGCTTTCCGTCACCTATGCGTTGGGAATGGCATTGATCTACACCGCTTTAGGCATTGCGGCCGGCCTGGCTGGTGAAGGCTTGGCTGCGACCTTGCAGAATCCCTGGGTATTGTCAGCGTTTGCTTTGCTGATGGTGTTGATGTCCTTGTCCATGTTCGGCTTCTATGAGTTGCAGTTGCCCGCGGCGCTCCAAACCAAATTGACCCAGGCTTCCGGCCAGCAATCCGCCGGCAAGCTGATCGGCGTGTTTGTCATGGGGGCGATCTCGGCATTGATCGTCGGACCATGCGTGGCTGCGCCGCTGGCAGGGGCCCTGGTGTATATCAGCCAGACGCGCGACGTCGTGATCGGCGGCAGTGCTTTGTTTGCGATGGCGGTCGGCATGAGCGTGCCGCTGCTGCTGGTCGGGATTTCCGCCGGTTCCCTGCTGCCGCGTGCCGGCGCCTGGATGGAATCGGTGAAACGATTCTTCGGTGTATTGATGCTGGCGGTTGCGTTGTGGATGGTGGCGCCGGTTATACCGGTGTCGGCGCAGATGCTGGGCTGGGCTGCCTTGGGTATCGGCTATGGCGCGTTTCTGTTGTGGGGGAAATCGTCAGCATCGTCCGCCTGGTTCGCCAAAGCATTCGGCGTGGCGTTCATGGTATGTGGCGCGCTGCAGCTGGTTGGCGGAGTCACCGGCGGGCGCGATGTCTGGATGCCGCTGGCACATCTGGGCGGCGCCCGGGAAAGTGTGCACACGCAATTCGTCAAGGTCAGATCCGTGGCGGAACTGGACGCGGCATTAGCCCAGGCCAATGGTAAATCCGCAATGCTGGATTTTTATGCCGACTGGTGTGTGTCATGCAAGGAAATGGAAAAATTCACGTTCACCGACCCGCGCGTACAGACGCGCTTTGGCGAAATGATCTTGCTGCAAATCGATGTCACCGCCAACAACGCGGACGACAAAGCGATGCTCAAGCGCTTCAATCTGTTTGGGCCGCCCGGCATCATATTGTTCGACGGGCGTGGGCAGGAAGTGCCGCATGGCCGCGTCATCGGCTATCAGAAAGCCGATAAATTCCTGCAATCGCTATCGGTTCTGGGCGCAAAAACATAACTCGCTTCTAACCGCGGCTTATATCGATAGTCGATAAAATTCTTTAGGCGATTGCCGCCGCAACGCTATAGTTTTAGTTCTACGTGATTTGCAAACCCGTGCAATTTAAAGGAGCCTGAAATGACTTTACGCCTTGGCGATGTCGCCCCCGATTTTGAGCAGGATTCTTCACTCGGCAAGATCAGATTTTACGATTGGGCCGGCGCTTCGTGGGTGGTGCTGTTTTCACATCCGGCTGACTTCACGCCAGTCTGCACCACCGAGCTTGGACTGACTTCCAAATTGAAATCGCAATTCGAACGGCGCGGCGTCAAAGTGATCGCATTGTCTGTGGATCCTGCCGACAAGCATCAGGAATGGATCAAGGATATCAACGAAACACAGAACACCGTGGTCGGCTTTCCCATCATTGCCGACGCCGATCGCAAGGTGTCGGAGCTGTACGACCTGATTCATCCGAATGCCAGCGCAACGGCGACCGTGCGTTCGCTGTTCGTGATTGATCCATCCAGGAAAGTACGCTTGATCATCACCTATCCGGCCAGCACCGGCCGCAACTTCGACGAAATCCTGCGCGTCATCGATTCCCTGCAACTGACCGACAATTATTCGGTCGCCACGCCAGGAAACTGGAAGGATGGCGAGGACGTCGTGATCGTTCCGTCGTTGCAGGACCCTGAGATTCTCAAGCAGAAATTCCCCAAGGGCTACAAGGCGATCCGCCCCTATCTGCGCCTGACTCCGCAGCCTAACCGTGATTGAATTTTTTGCGGTTTGTGAGGCCGGCAGATCAACATGAAAAAGCCCCGTCAAATAACGACGGGGCTTTTTCATTGCGGCCATATCATGTTCGGCGTCCGTGTTCAGCGTCGGTCCAGCGCCTGGCTTTCCAGGTAACGCCGGCGCTGGAAAAATACCAGCATGCCGACCACGATCAGCAGCATGCTAGCCATCGTGAGCCAGAATCCGGCATTGTTTTTCAGCAGCGGCATCTCGATAAAGTTCATGCCGAAAATCCCGGTAATCAGCGTCAAGGGCATGAACAGCGCGGTAATGACGGTAAGTGTGCGCATGATTTCATTGGTGCGATGAGCGACTGCGGAAAAATGAATTTGCACCGCCGATTCAATCGAAGACTCCAGCCGGCGCGCGTGATTCAACACCCGCGTGATGTGTTCCATCACGTCATTGATGCGCACCAGCAGCAGATCCTTGGCGCGGCTGAGCTCGACGCCGTCGTCGATGTCGACGAAATAGTCGCGCAGCTCTTGCATGGCATCGTGCTGTTCCTCGCACAGGTTTTCCAGCTTGCGCAATTCGATCCGCGCATCCAGCAGAGCCATCCAATCCTTGAACGGCCGGCGCGGATCCAGTAGCGCCCGCTGCCAGCGATCCAGTTGCGTTGTCAGCGGCTGGCGCAAGTCCAGATATTGGTCGACCATGGCGTTGATCAGCCGCAGCAATAAATCTTCCGGCGATGTCGGGGGCCGCGTCGAGTGCGGCGTCTTTTCCGGTTTGTCGCACAGATCGAGCAGGCGAGTGCGCGCTGCATCGATGGTGCGGCTATAGCGCTCATGCACCGTCACCAGCGCATGCTCCATGATCAGGAAAGTTACCGGTTGTGTCGCCAGCTTGCTCAATGCCGCGGGAATCCGGCGCTTGCCGGGTTCCCTTTCGGGCGTAGCCGCTGGCGGCGCAGTATTTGTATCAGCGCTATCCGCTGCATTGTTTTCAGCTGCGCGGGAACTGCCGCTGCCGTTTCCACCACCGGCGCCGTTCAGCATCAACTTGCGAAACACCACCATGCCGTAATCCTGAGTCGAATCGAAATACGACGGGTGACTCGGATTGAGCGTATCCGTCATGTGCGGATCGTAGATCTGGACGCCGGTGGCCAGAGCAATGGCGTTGCGCCAGGCTTCCGGATCGGCGCCTACTTCTTCGTGGGTGGCGTCGATCCACAGGAAGCCTTTGACCGGTACGGTGTCGGGTACTTCCTTGCTTTGGCTGACCTGGTTGTCACTGATGAGAAAGATGTCCATGCATTGTCGATAAGCGTTTAAATATAAGCCAGAGCGCGATCATCGAAACCAGCGATACGCTGATGACTGCGCCCTGCATCAGCGGTGATAAGGATACCGCGCCGAACCAGGCTTTGCCGATTACCACGCCGGCGCTGCTTGCCGCCAGGCGTAATGCTTCCAGCGCGATGTAGCGGGGCCGCATCTCCATCAGGCCGCCGACAATCCAGAGCCCCGCCGCCAGCCAGATCGCGTAAGCCAGCCCTTGCGGCCAAGGCATGGCGACCTGTGCCGCCAGGAAGTGGGTGGTTACCAGCAACAGGATGATGAATTGCAACAAGCAATAGACCTGGGCGGCGCGACTTAGTTGCGGATGATACAGCGGCCGGGCGATGTCGAACGGCGCGCTCGGCCATTTTGCCGCAACGTCGGCAGGCCGCCAGCCTGGCGCGGCCAGCCAGACCCGCAATTTGTCTCCGAGGTTCCGCGCGCGCCAGGCATCCAGCCAGAGCACTTTGTACACTTCGAAATTGGCCCAGATCGGGTTCCAGCTGCGCAACGGACTGCGGGTGCCGTAGACCACCGGATCCTGATCGCGTTCTTCGATGAAGGTGCCGAACAGGCGATCCCACACAATCAGGATGCCGCCGTAATTCTTATCCAGGTAAATGTCGTTGACGCCGTGGTGCACGCGATGATTCGACGGTGTGACGAGCACCCGGTCGAGCCAGCCCAACTTGCCTATCTGCTGGGTGTGGACCCAGAACTGATACAGCAGATCGATCAGCGCCAACGCGGCAAACACTTCCACCGGATAGCCAAGGATGGCCAGCGGCACATAGAAAATCCAGCCCAGGAGATGGCCGCTGCTGGTCTGGCGCAGGGCGGTGGAGAGGTTGTAGTCCTCGCTTTGATGGTGCACCACGTGGGCCGCCCACAAGACGTTGACTTCATGGCCGCAGCGATGCAGCCAGTAGTAGCAGAGATCGTAGAGCAGCAAGCCGGACAGCCAGACCCAAATGCTGTCGGCCGGCAGCCTGAACAGCCCGATATGGCTCGCCAGCCAGGCATATATGCCGACCCGCAGCACTTGCATGAAAACGCCCGATACCTGGCTCAGCACGCCAAGACTGATGCTATTGATGGCATCGTTGAGGCGGTAGGTATTGCGTCGTCGCAGCAGGCCGACGATCAGCTCGATGAATATCAATAAAAAGAACACCGGCGTTGCCAGCGTAATCACCTTTTCTTGCACGTCAGTCTCCTTGTCGCCCGGAGGGCGATCGATCGTTATGTGCTTGCATGGTAACCAATGCGGGCCGCATTTGGATTAGAGCGCGGTGTCTAGTAATCCGAGGAAACAAAGCGTGCCTAGCGCCTGGCAAGAGCCGCATTCTCACGCGCTCTTGCCATTCCTTGGTATTTGCTGCTGTTGTTGCCGGAACGGCTGCTCAACCCTTTTTCAGGTGGCGGGCAATATCCAACGCGAAATAGGTCAGCACGCCGTCGGCTCCGGCACGCTTGAAAGCCATCATGGCTTCCATCATGGTCTTGTCATGATCGAGCCAGCCATTTTGAGCGGCTGCTTTGATCATCGCGTATTCGCCGCTGACCTGATAGGCAAAAGTCGGGACCTTGAATTCGTCTTTCACGCGGCGCACGATATCCAGATAGGGCATGCCCGGTTTCACCATCACCATGTCGGCGCCTTCGGCCAGGTCCAGCGCGACTTCATGCAATGCCTCGTCGCTGTTGGCCGGATCCATCTGGTAGGTGCTTTTATTGCTCTTGCCCAGCGTTGCGGAAGAACCGACAGCGTCGCGGAACGGGCCATAAAAAGCCGAGGCGTACTTGGCGGAATAAGCCATGATGCGGGTATAGATATGGTGATGCGCTTCCAGCGCGTTGCGGATCGCGCCGATGCGGCCATCCATCATGTCGGACGGCGCCACGATGTCCACCCCGGCTTCGGCCTGGGTCAGGGCTTGCTTGACCAGAATGGTGCAGGTTTCATCATTCAACACGTAGCCGTCTGCGTTCAGCACGCCGTCCTGGCCGTGGCTGGTGTAAGGGTCCAAGGCAACATCGGTCAGTATGCCGAGTTCAGGAAACCGCTGTTTGAGCTCGCGTACCGCGCGCGGAATCAATCCTTGCGGGTTGGTGGCTTCGATGCCGTCAGGGGTTTTCAGCGACGGATTGATGACAGGAAATAAAGCCATGACCGGTATTCCCAGCGCCACGCACTCTTCTGCCACATTCAGCAGCAAATCAATCGACAGGCGTTCAACTCCCGGCATCGAATTTATTTTTTCACGCTGATGCTTGCCGTCCAACACAAATACCGGATAAATCAGATCGGCAGCGGTGACGGTATTTTCCCGCATCATTGCGCGCGAGAATGCATCTTTGCGCATACGGCGCATGCGGATGGCTGGGAATTGGGCAGTTTTTTGAGAATATGGCATGGCGGTTTTTAAGATATCGGGTGAGTGGAGAGCGATCTGGTCTGCATCGCTAATATTTTCGCCGAAAAATAAAAAAATCGTGAACTTTTTCGGCCTAGTCCTTCTCCTAGCAATAGGTGCATCATTCGCCTCCCGCTTCCCTCCCTGAGCGGGGCCGTATCGCTTTTGGTGATAAGGCATTACGCCCTGGAGATATTCCCCTTTCTCCAGGGCTTTTTTATGTTTAGTTATTTACTAAACTTGTTCTCCGTCGTCGCCCGAGGCCGCTGCATCGCCAGCATCAGCCTTATCATCGGCCACGCTTGTCAGGCCCGCCAGTTCCAAAATGCGATCATTGGCTTCTTCTAGCCCATTGCGGTTCAGCGCTGAAAACAGCTGCGCGGTAAACGGCAGTTGCTGATTGTTTTCATCAACGTAACTCGCCAGGAAAGTGCGAGCCTGACGCAGGGCATTGGTCGCGTCATTGCGGTTGAGCTTGTCGGATTTGCTCAAGATGCAATGAATCGGCTTGCCGGTAGGCGCAAACCATTCCACCATCTGGACATCGAGTTCAGTGAACGGGCGGCGCGAGTCGACGATCAGCACCAGCGCCGCCAGCTGTTGGCGGCGGCGCACGTAATCGCCAAGCAACTGCTGCCAGTGCAGCTTGGCCGAACCGGACACTTCAGCATAGCCATAACCGGGCAAGTCGACTAGCAAGGCGCGAATCTCGTCGATCTTGGTTTCGTCCTTGCGATGCTGGGCGACGTGGGCGCCGCCTATGGAAAAATAGTTGATATGCTGGGTGCGGCCGGGTGTTTTAGACGCGAAAGCCAGCTTCTTCTGATTGCACAAAAGATTGATGGCGGTCGACTTGCCGGCGTTGGAACGGCCGGCGAAAGCGATCTCGGGGACTTGCAAAGTTGGCAAGTCTCGAAGATGATTAACCGTAGTAAAGAAGCGGGCTTGCCAAAGTAGGGACATGGGTTGAGCAGAAAATGCGGTAAGGGGGGCAAAAATGCCGGAAAGCTATTGTACAATAAGGGGTTATGTACTGCTGTTCTGCTTAGCTTTGCCTTATACGCAATTGATAGCCTTTGGGAGCCAGGCAATCAATTGATGGTGCTCAGCCGCTCAGCTTCGTCGCCACCGAATTCTAAAATCAAGTCTCAGGGTGTTTGAATGAACCGTGCGTTTTTTCCAGTAGTGACATCTTTCTTCGTTGCAGTGCTAGCACTTTCCTCCGTGGCCTATGCTGCGGATGCGCCAAAAGCCGGGCCTGCCAAAGCGGATCCAGCCAAGGGCGAAGCACTGTATACCAATGGCGACGCAGCGCGCAACATTACCGCTTGCGTTTCTTGCCACGGTGCAGCCGGTGCTTCGACCATCAGCACCAACCCGAAACTGGGCGGCCAGCACGCTGCGTATATCCACAAGCAGTTGACCAATTTCCAGGGCGCCGACCGGAACAATCCGATCATGTCGCCGCTGGCCAAGCTGTTGACCGACGATGAAATGAAAAACATCGCTGCCTACCTGGATGCGCAAGCGGCCAAACCCGGCGCCGCCAGGAATAAGGATACGCTGGACCTGGGCAAAAAGATCTATCGCGGCGGGATTGCCGAAAAGAGCGTTCCGGCTTGTGCCGGTTGCCACAGCCCGAACGGCGCCGGCATCCCGGCCCAGTTTCCGCGCATCGGCGGCCAGCATCAGGACTACACCGTGGCTGAGTTGACCAATTTCCGCAGCGGCGTCCGCAAGAACGGGCCGATGATGACGACGATCGCCAAGGACATGTCTGATGATGAAATCAAAGCTGTAGCTGACTATATCGCCGGCCTGAAGTAAAAATAATAATAATAAAACATGTATTCAGGGGTGGCCTAGGCCACCCCTTTTTCTTTTCAAAAAGATGAATCGGCTATGAGCAAAAGTAACAACGAAATCAAGGATGGCGAGATTACGACGGCAGGCATACAGCTGAAAACCAGCCGGCGCTGGCTGGCGGACGGAGTTGAATTATTGTCATCGATGCGGTTCGCCATCAGTTTGTTGACGATTATCGCCATCGCCTCCGTGATCGGCACGGTGCTCAAGCAAAACGAACCCATGCCGAACTACGTCAATCAGTTCGGTCCGTTCTGGTTTGAAATCTTCAGCAAGCTGGGTTTGTACGCAGTGTATTCGTCCTGGTGGTTTTTGCTCATCATGACCTTCCTGGTGATTTCGACCTCATTGTGCATCGCGCGCAACGCCCCGAAGATGTTGAAGGACATGCGCAGCTGGCGCGAAAATGTGCGCGAACAATCGCTGCGCAATTTTCACCACAAGGCCGAGTGGACTTCCGTCACGGCGCCTGCCGTGCTGACGCAGCAACTGGTCGCACGGATTGCCGCCAAGGGCTACAAGACCAGGCTGGTGGCGAAAGACAATGCCACCTTGATTACGGCCAAGCAAGGCGCCGCCAATAAATGGGGCTACATCTTCGCCCATAGCGCGATCGTGATCATCTGTGTCGGCGGTTTGCTGGACTCCGACATGCCGATACGCGCGCAGCAATGGTTCTATGGCAAAACGCCATTTAACGGCAACGGCATCATCGCTGAAATCCCGGAAGAACATCGTTTGGGACTTGGCAATCCTACATTCCGCGGCAATACCCTGATTCCGGAAGGCTCCGCCAGCAGCACAGCCATCATTCCGCAAAAAGACGGCGTGATGATCCAGGACTTGCCATTCACGATCCAGCTGAAAAAATTCATCATCGACTTTTATAGCACCGGCATGCCGAAGCTGTTCGCCAGTGAAGTCGTGATCCGGGATAACGCCGACGGCCATACTTTCGCGGCAACCATCAAAGTCAACCAGCCGTTGATTTACAAGGGGATCGCGGTCTATCAATCGAGTTTCGAAGACGGCGGCAGCAAACTCAGGCTGACGGCCTATCCGATGGCCGGCAGCAGCGAAACCAGCTTTCCGGTGACTGGCGAAGTCAATGGCAGCACCTCCCTGGCCAATCCCGCTTTAGCCAATAACGGTAATAGCGACTATACGATTGAATGGTCTGGTTTCCGCCCATTCAACGTGGAAAATATGGCTCAGTCAGGTGACGATCTGCGCGCCGTGACCAAGGCCAAGAGCCTCGATCAACGCTTGAGCGACGATTTGAGCAATCATCTTGGCAATGCGGCAAAAAGCGCCAACAAGAAAGACCTGAAGAATGTCGGGCCTAGCGTGCAATATAAATTGCGCGACAAGACAGGCCAGGCGCGCGAGTTCAGCAACTACATGCAATCGATCAAGGTTGACGATGCCTACGTGTTCCTGGCCGGGGTGCGCGATACGCCGGACGAGCCGTTCCGTTATTTGCGGATTCCCGCCGATGACAACGATTCGGTGCAAGAGTGGATGCGCATGCGGGCGGCCTTGTTGAATCCGGAATTGCGCGCAGCAGCGGCACATCGCTATGCGCAACGCGCGATTCCCGAAAGCCGCGAAGGCATCGCCGTCTTGCGCGTCCAGCTGGAGCAATCGGCCCTGCGCGGTTTGTCCCTGTTTGCCGGCAATGGTAAAGAAGCCGGCTACATGGCGATTTCCAGATTCCTGGAACAAGTGCCGCCGCAAGAGCAGGAAAAGGCGGCAGACATTTTCATGAAGATCCTGAACGGCAGCATGTGGGATCTGTGGCAGGTTGCACGTGAGAAAGACGGATTGAAGGAAATGCCGGCCGATGAAAAGCGTGCCCGCTTCTTGCAATTGAGTACCAATGCACTGTCGGATGCAAGCTTCTATAATGCGCCTGTATACCTGCAAATGACCGGTTTCGACGAGATCAAGGCATCGGTGTTCCAGGTCACCCGTTCACCGGGCAAGAAGGTGGTGTATCTGGGCTGCCTGTTGTTGGTGCTGGGCGTGTTTTCGATGCTGTACGTGCGTGAGCGCAGGTTGTGGGTGTGGATACGCCCGGACAAGAATGCGGAAGGGCAGTCGCATGCGCTGATGGCGATGAGTTCGCAGCGTAAGACGATGGACTTTGAAAAAGAATTTGAAGTATTGAAAACACAATTAAAGCAGCCGGAAGCATAGATTGACGGTCGAGCTGCAAGGCTAGCAAAGCAAGCGTGCCGTTGCGCCTCCGGCGCAGTAGCGGAACGATATGGAGAAGATGATGGAACTGACGCAAACGTATTCCCCCCCCAGCAGCTTTATCAAGCGCCTGTCTGTGATCGACTGGCTGTTTGCCGTCGCGCTGGTGGCCGCTTCGCTGTTCGCCCTGAACCGCTATGGCAGCCACATGGATTATTACGAAAAAGGTGTGCTGCTGCTAGCTGCGCCGACTTTCTCCTGGCTCGGCTGGCACTGGAAACCGGTACGCTGGCTGATGGCTTTGCTGGCCGTGTTGTCGCTGTCGGCAATCGCCATGTATGGCGGCGTGCTGGATATGGCCAGCCAGAAATTCTTTCTGAAGTACCTGCTCTCCAGCCAGTCCGCGATTCTGTGGATGAGCACGCTGTTTTTCCTGTCGACCTTGTTTTTCTGGGGCGGCTTGATCACGCGCTCCGATTTTGGCGCATCGATCGGTTCCAAGCTGTGCTGGGCTGCGGTGGTGATGGGCTTCACCGGGATGCTGGTGCGCTGGTACGAGTCATACCTGATCGGCGCTGACATCGGCCATATTCCTATTTCCAACCTGTATGAAGTATTTGTTCTGTTCAGCCTGATTACCGCCCTGTTCTACCTGTACTACGAACACCATTACCGTACCCGCCAGCTCGGCGCTTTCGTCTTGCTGGTCATCTCGGCCGCGGTAGGATTCCTGCTGTGGTACATGGTGTCGCGCGATGCCGCGGAAATCCAGCCGCTGGTGCCGGCGCTGCAAAGCTGGTGGATGAAGATTCATGTGCCGGCCAACTTCATCGGCTACGGCACGTTCGCCCTGTCGGCGATGGTGGCGATGGCGTATCTGCTGAAATCGCATGGCTACCTGGCCGATCGCCTGCCGACGCTGGAAGTACTGGACGATGTGATGTACAAGGCGATCGCCGTCGGCTTCACCTTTTTCACCATCGCCACCATTCTCGGCGCGCTGTGGGCGGCAGAAGCCTGGGGCGGCTACTGGTCGTGGGATCCGAAGGAAACCTGGGCGCTGATTGTCTGGCTCAACTACGCAGCGTGGCTGCATATGCGCCTGATGAAGGGATTGCGCGGGCGGGTCGGGGCATGGTGGGCGCTGATCGGCTTGCTGGTGACGACGTTTGCCTTCCTTGGCGTCAACATGTTCCTGTCCGGCCTGCATTCTTACGGAGAACTGTGATCCGATGGTAAATGCAAAAGCGGAGGCAGACCCGGTTCCAGTGGACTTGGTGATTTTCGATTGCGACGGCACTCTGGTCGACAGCGAGACGGTCGCCACCGATGTGATGGTCGGCTATCTGGCGGAGCTGGGCATGCAATTGTCGGCCGACGAAGCACTAGCGCGCTTCAAGGGCGGCCGGATGGCGGATTGCGTGACTGAACTGGAACGGATGTTCAGCCGGGCTCTGCCGGTCGATTTCGCTAAAATCCTGCGCGACCGTATCGCCCCCGTTTTGTACCAGCGCCTGCAACCGATCGATGGCGCGCTCGAGTTGGTGCGATCCCTCAGAGTGCCGTTTTGCATGGCGTCCAACGGGCCGTTGCACCAGATTAAAGTGTCGCTCAGCGTCACCGGCTTGTGGCCTTATTTCGAAGGCCGTATCTTCAGCGCCTACGAAGTCTCGTCCTGGAAGCCGGCGCCGGACCTGTTCTTGCATGCCGCCAAAACCATGGGCGTCGAACCTTCCCGCTGCGCTGTAGTCGAAGATAGCCTGCCTGGCGTGCAAGCCGGCGTTGCTGCCGGCATGCAGGTATTTGCGTTGCAGCCTGAGCAGCTTGAAGCGCAGTTTCCCACTCAGGCAAAAATCATTTCCCGATTGGCGCAGCTGCACGACCATATCAATATCGCCGGATAAGCGATTTTTCTGCGGTCCTGTAAGGAATCGTCAGCCCAAGTGACTAAGTTCTATCTACCTCACAGGAGAGCCGTATGCCGCTGTATCGTCGCCCCAACGGAATCGATCTGCCGTTCGCTTCCGACATTACCCCGCAAGCAGTATTTGAATCCCGCCGCAGCTTTATCAAGCAAATTGCCGTAGGCGCAGTCGGCGCCGGCGCATTGCTGGAGCTGACTGCCGGCGATGCTTTCGCCCAGGGGAACGCGGGCGCCGGGCAGAAATTGGCGGCGAAGGCGAATCCGGCTTATGTCGTGATGGACAAGGCGACGCCTTATAAAGACGCCACCACCTACAATAATTTTTATGAGTTCGGCACCGAAAAATCCGATCCTGCCGAAAAAGCCGGCAGCCTCAAACCACGGCCCTGGACGATAGCGATTGAAGGTGAAGTCAAGAAGCCGATGATGCTGGATATCGACAGCCTGCTGAAACTGGCGCCGCTGGAAGAACGTATCTACCGGCTGCGCTGCGTTGAGGGGTGGTCGATGGTGATTCCCTGGATCGGCTACTCCTTGTCCGAGCTGATCAAGAAAGTGGAGCCGACCGGCAACGCCAGGTATCTTGAATTCACGACCCTAGCCGATAACCGCCAGATGCCGGGTTTGCGCAATCCGGTGCTGGAATGGCCGTATGTCGAAGGCTTACGCATGGATGAGGCGATGCACCCGCTGGCCTTGCTGACGGTGGGCATGTACGGCCAGGTATTGCCGAACCAGAGCGGGGCCCCGGTGCGCATGGTGCTGCCCTGGAAATACGGTTTCAAATCGGCCAAGTCGATCGTCAAGATTCGCTTCGTCAAAGATCAGCCGCGGACGGCATGGAATATTGCAGCGGCGCGCGAGTACGGGTTTTATGCGAATGTGAATCCGGACGTCGATCATCCGCGCTGGTCGCAGGCGACCGAGCGCCGCATCGGCGAAGACGGTTTCTTCACCAGGAAGCGCAAGACCTTGATGTTCAACGGCTACAACGAGGTTGCCTCGCTGTATACGGGCATGGACTTGAAGAAGTACTTCTAGATCTGGAATGCGCAGCATGTTCAATCCGACCCCCAGGCAATTCAAGTTCCTCAAAATCGCCCTGTTTGCGCTGGCCTTGCTGCCGGCCGCGCGACTGCTGCTGTTTGGCCTTAGCGATCGGCTGGGCGCCAACCCGATCGAATTCATCACGCGCAGCAGCGGCGACTGGACTCTTTATTTTCTCTGCATCACCTTGGCCGTCACGCCCTTGCGGCGGTTCACCAACTGGAGCTGGCTCATCAAGTTACGGCGCATGCTGGGTTTGTTCGCCTTCTTTTATGCCAGCCTGCATTTCACGACATTTCTCTGGTTCGATCATTTCTTCGATGTTGCGGAGATGCTCAAAGACGTAGTCAAACGCCGCTTCATTACGGTCGGCTTCATCGCCTTCGTCCTGCTGATACCGTTGGCCCTGACCAGCACCAAGGGCATGATCCGCCGCCTTGGCGGCAAGCGCTGGCAATGGCTGCATCGCAGCTTGTATGCAATTGCCATGCTGGGGATCTTGCATTTCTGGTGGATGCGCGCCGGCAAGCATAATTTCGAAAAGCCGATTCTGTTTGGAGCTATCGTCGGCGTGCTGCTGCTGGTGCGGGTCTGGTTTGCCTGGCGCAATCGCGGCGACGGCGCTGCAAGATCGCGTGCCGCCGTTCAGAAGCGCCAAGTCGCCCCGACGCCGACCTGACGATGGGTTTGGGCTGCGCAAGGACCGCAGCCGATGCCGAATTTCAGCCCCAGGTCGAGGTCCAGATTCGGCGTCGGCGAATAGATTATTCCGGTCAGGAGATAGCCCGGATTGCTACTCGAATGCATGTCGCCGCTGGTGTCGCCGGCGCGCTCGGTATTGCTCAGGATGCCGCCGTCCAGGGCCAGGCTCAACTTGGGACTAAACTCATACAGCGCATAAGCCGATAAACGCCACTGCATGGTGCGGTTGGCTTGCTGATCGCTGGTCAGGCGGTACCGGTTGTAATACGCGGCCAGGTTGCCGCTGAAAGCCCAGTCGCCGCTTTGATAGCTGCCGAGCAGCGTCAGCGACATGCTGGCGGCGCCATGTCCCAGGCCGCGGTTGGGATCTCCGCTCGGAAACGTTATCTCGGGCTTAACGCCGAGGCTAAAGTCATCGTGTTCCAGCAGCCGCCATTTCACACCCAGTGCAATGTCATTGATACCCGAAGGCTGTGACAGGGTTGCCGGCGGATTGACATAGATATCGAGATTTTTCAGCAAGCCGTAGCTGTAGGTGAAATTCGCCACGTGGCTGTGCGTATCATTCTGGCGCAGCCAGTCGGTGTTCAGTTCAAGCTGATGGTTGCCGCTATCCTGGGTGCCGGTGTCGTCGGTCACCAACGGATGATTGGCATATGCGGCCTGCATCAGAAAACAGGAAGATAGGGCAGTGAGCAAGAGCTGTCGCATGGTCTTCCAGTTTCTTTGCTTAAGGCGATATGAGTGATTCCAGAGTAAACAGATCAGCTGGATTCTCGCGTTGACGAATCAGGTGCACTTGTGCGCCGTCCACCATGACTTCGGCGGCGCGGCCGCGTGTGTTGTAGTTGGAAGCCATCGTCATGCCGTAAGCGCCTGCTGACATCAGCGCCAGCAAATCGCCTGCTTCGATCGCCAGCGAACGGGAGCGCGCCAGCCAATCGCCCGACTCGCACACCGGGCCGACCACGTCGTAGGTCTGCGCCGCAGCGTCGCGCTGGATGACAGTCTGCACGCCATGCCAGGCTTGGTACATTGCCGGCCGCATCAAGTCGTTCATGGCGGCATCGACCACCGCAAAATTCTTCGCTTCCGAATGTTTCAGGTACTGAACCTCGGTAAGGAGAATGCCGGCATTGCCGACAATTGAACGGCCCGGTTCAAACATCACCTTGATCGGCGCGCCCTGGTATTTTTGCTGGCGCCAGGCGTCGATACGGGCAAACAAACGGCCCAGGTAATCGCCGATGGCGACCGGCTGTTCGTCATCATAGGTAATGCCGATGCCGCCGCCGATGTCCAGGTGATGCAGGTGGATGCCTTCGCTCGCCAGCTGGTCGATCAGTTCAATCAACTTGTCCAATGCTTCCAGCATGGGAGCGTCGTCCAGCAACTGCGAACCGATATGGCAATCAATCCCGGCCACATCGATATGCGGCAGCGCCGCCGCGGTCCGGTAGCAGGACAAGGCATCCTCATAGGCTACCCCGAATTTGTTTTCCTTGAGGCCGGTCGAGATGTAAGGATGGGTTTTGGCATCGACGTTGGGATTGACGCGCAGCGAAATGGCAGCACGCTTGCCCATGGCGCCGGCAACTTCGTTCAGGCGATGCAGTTCCGGAATCGATTCAACGTTGAAGCAAAGAATGTCATGCGACAAGGCCAGGCGCATTTCTTCACGCGATTTGCCGACGCCGGAAAAAATTACCTTGGCCGGATCGCCGCCGGCGGCGATTACACGTAATAATTCGCCTCCCGAGACGATATCGAAACCAGAACCAAGCTGGCTCAGCAATTGCAGCACGGCCAGATTGGAATTGGATTTGACCGAGTAACAGATGAGCGTGCCATCCGGTTCACGGCTGTGTTGTTTGCAAGCATCGGCGTAAGCTGAAAAATTGGCGACCAGTGCGGCTTTTGAATAGACGTAAGTGGGGCTGCCAAATTGCTGCGAAATTGCGCTGAGCGCGACGTTTTCAGCGTGCAGGACGCCATTTTTGTATGAAAAATACGACATAGGGCAGCTTATTTGGGTGCGGATGTTGTTGGAGTGACTATGGTTTTCGGTTGCGCCGCGGGTGTCGGAGCGGCGGATTCGTCAGATGCCTCTGGGGCAACATTGGGCTGAGCCGGCGCCGGCGCAGTTCTGACGATAGGCGGCGGCAGCTTGGCTGGCATGAACAGCGGGCCTTTTTGGCCGCATCCCGCCAGGCTGAGCGTAACCGGGATCATGGCGATCATGGCGACCGTGGTGATACGCGACAAATCAAAAATGGGTTTCACGGATTAGAATCACAGTTTAACGAAACGGATTGGAGTGTAGCATGACAGAATCAGAATTCCTGGCTGCGGCGGAGGTTGCCTTGGGCAAGATCGAGACGGCGCTTGAGCATGCCGCAGATAATACCGATCTGGATGTTGAGTGCAGCCGTAGCGGCAACGTGCTGGAGATCGAGTTCGTCGGCAATGGCAGCAAGATTATCGTCAATAGCCAGGCACCGATGCAGGAATTGTGGATTGCCGCAAAATCCGGTGGTTTCCACTACAAGCAAAAGGGCGATATCTGGGTCAATACACGCGACGGTTCAGAATTCTTTGCGGCCTTGTCGGCGATGATCAGTTCCCAGGGGGGCGTAGCGATAGCGCTATAAATTTTTCTTGCCGGCACAGCCTGGCCAGGGATTTCTCAAGGTGCATCTGTCGTAATATATGAGCAATGCGATGTTGTTTTGATACGTTCATTTGCCGGCAGCGCCTGACGCCAAGCCTGCAGTCGTACCAGAGGCGGCGCCGGTCAGCTAGGATTCCGGGCATGATGCAGCACTCAATTTAAAACGGATCCAGCTGATGAAGTTTGCACCACATATTTTTGAAACAAGCGGACAAGGCAATTCAACAGGTTTCACCGCATCAAGCACATCCAGCGGATACCGGCAGCCATGGCGAATATTGCGGGTGTTGCTCGGCGTTGTTCTTGCATCGTGGATGATGTCCGTCGCGCACGGACAAATGAAAGCCGACCTGCCCGGCGCCAAGGCTGCCGCACCGAAAAACCTGTTGGCAGAAGCAGCGCGCAGCGTCGGCGTCAAACAGTGCCAGCCAGCGATTACACGTTTGTCGGCGCTTGCCATCAATGGCACCGGGGCGCACGACGTGCTGGTCGATTGGGACCGCGCCCATCCTGATCGCGGCCCGTTCTTTTCGCTGACCGGCATCGAATATGCAGGGGCGTCAGCGGCGGTATCCATCACCGCCGTGCCGCAGGGCGGCGGCGCATGTTCGGTTGCCGCCGAGCGCATTTCCATCGCGCCGTATTCATGCAAGAGTATTGCCGACACTGAGTTGAAAGGGTATGGCGCGACACCGTTGCTGCCGACTTTCACGGTATATGTATCGCCGGACGAGCCGGGCGGTTCGGTCTCGCTGGTGGATTCACCGCCGGGCTGTCTGATTATCCGGCGCTACGTGCAGTACAACTGGACCGAGCAGACGAACATGGCGGCGCCGGTGCGCAAATGACGTGTAAATAATAGTGACTATGCATCCCTTACTTTAGATTTGAATCCAAGACATGAGTTCTTCAACCGGCAGCTTGCGTATCGGCATTACTATTGGTTTACACCAGGAAAACGAATCGCTATGGAATAACGGCATCAAGCAAAATGCCGTGTACCTGGCAGAGGCTTTAAAACATTGCCCGAGCGTGGCGTCGGTGCATCTGGTGAATACCACTGCGATCGCCATCACCGCGGCTCTGCCGTGGGATCAGGCGCGCTGGCCGACGGTGAGCTTCGAGCAAGCCAAGGACAACCTGGATGTGCTGATTGAACTAGGCGGCCAGATCGACGCCAATCAAACTGCTTACCTGAAGACACGCGGCTGTCGCCTGATATCCTACTGTTGCGGGTTCGAGTATGTGCATGTGATGCAATCGGTATTATTCAACCGGCCGCTATGGGGCTACGATCTGTTCGTCAACCAGCGTTACGATGCGATCTGGATGGTGCCGCAGGTTGCCACCAACAGCCAATCCTATTTCGAGACTTTACGCCGTCGGCCGGCGCAGGTGGTGCCGTTTATCTGGGATCCGATTTTCGTCAACCAGCGCAGCCAGGGTTTTGCGCATCAAGGCGAATATCGTCCTCACCCGGGCCCCAAGCGGCTGACCGTGATGGAGCCGAATAACGATATTGTGAAATTCTGCATGTACCCGGCATTCATCGCGGAAGAAGCCTATCGGCGGCGGCCGCAAGACATCGAGATTTTGCAGGTCACCAATGCCGATCGGCTGGCGCGCGAGAGCAAGGAATTCATTGCGGTGATGAACCAGCTGGATATCGTCCGTCAGCACAAGGCGGTATTTCTGGGGCGTTTCGACACGCCGCAGTTCCTGAGCCAGATGACTGACGTGGTGATTTCCCATCAAATCGAGAATGCGTTGAACTATTTTTATTTCGACGTTTGCTGGCAAGGTTATCCGCTGGTGCATAACGCTCATATGTGCAGCGATCTCGGTTATTACTACGAGGGAAATGACGTGCAGGCCGGCTGCGGAAGATTGCTCGAAGTGCTGTCCACGCACGATGGCAGTTGGCAAGATTACCTGACGCGCCAGCGGCAAGTGTTGAGCCGCTATCTGCCAGGCTGTGCGCAAGTCACCGCGGAGTATGAGCGCTTATTGGCGGCATTGCTGCAACAGCCAACAGTGTGAGAAGTGTGAAAAAACGATTTTCAATCTTTCCTAATCCATGAAAAAAATCAATGTAGGCATCTCGATCTTTCCGGTTCATGGTGCGCAGCTTTGGTCCAACGGCCTTAACCAGAATCTGGCGTTCCTGGTGCTGTTGTTGCAGCACAGCCCGCAAGTCGGCCGCGTGTTCTTGTTAAACGGCGGAGCCCTTGACCATTTGCCTGAGGCGATGGGGCTGAGCGGCCTCGATGTACCTCTGGTGAAACCTGAGGATGTCACCTTCGAGCTAGACGTCGTGATTGAAATGGGGGCGCAGCTGCCGCTGGAATGGTTGCGTCACGTGCGTGCTTTGGGCGTCAAGATCATTACTTTCTTTGTCGGCCACACTTATGCTGATAATGCCGAAGCGCCGATGTTCGACCGCCCCAGCGGCCAGATTTTCAATGGCACGCCGTGGCATGAAATATGGATACTGCCGCAATTCATGAAAAGCAGCGGACCTTTGTTGCGCACCGTGTCGCGGGTGCCGGTGTTTGCCGTGCCGCATATCTGGTCGCCGCTGTTTATCCAGGCGCATGTCGATGTGGTCGAAAAAAACGGTCATCAATTCGGCTATCAGGCCAGCACCGGCGCCGATAGGCCGGGTTGGCGCACTGCGATTTTCGAACCGAATATCTCGGTCGGTAAGACTTGCTTTATTCCGATGCTGGTATGCGAGCAGGCATACCGTCTGGATCAGCGTTCGGTGAGCATGATGATGGTCATGAACACGATGCACATGAAAGAACATCCCACCTTCAATCGTTTCGCCATCAATCTCGATCTGACCAGGCAGCATAAGGCCAGTTACGAGCCGCGCGTGGCATTTGTCGAATGCATGGCGCAGCAAAAGATGGATGCGGTGGTCTCGCATCATTGGGAATGGGGCTTGAATTACCTGTACTACGATGCGCTGTATGGCGGTTATCCGCTGGTACACAATTCGGAATATCTGAAAGCCGGCGGCGTCGGTATCTATTATCCGGGTTTCGAAGCCAGCGCCGGCGGCCATGCCTTGCTGGATGCCTGGCGCCAGGAGCCGGAATTCTGGGATGACTATAAAAAGGCGGGTGCGGCTTACCTGAGCAAGCTTGATCCGATACACCCTGAAAATGTGGAAGCGTTTGTGAAAAGACTGCAGCACACCGTGGAGGGCCAGGTATGAACCACCCGCTGCCGCAACGCAAATTGCGCGTAGGCGTCACCCTGTTTGTGCGGGGCGGGGCGCAATCGATCTGGGAAAACGGCATATTTCAGAATTGCGCGTTCCTGGTGCAATTGTTCAACCGGTCGCCGGCGGTCGAACGCGCGGTGCTGGTGCTGGACGGCGCGGCCGACCAGGTCAACGACGCCATGATGATGGGCGATCTGGGAATCGACATGATCGGCCTGGAGCAGGCCATGGAGACCCTGGACGTTGTGATCGAGATGAGTGCCCAGTTGAATGAAGATTGGGTAAGAAGGTTTCGTCAGCGCGGCGGACGTTACGCCTGGATGCGGGTCGGAAACGACTATGTGATCGACGTCGAACGCGCCATATTCAATAAGCCGCATGGCGGCCTGTGCAGCGATAAGCCCTACGATGCGGTGTGGACCTTGCCGGAATATCTGCACAGCTGCAAGGACTACTTTAGCCTTACGGCGCGGGCGCCCGTGCATATCGTGCCGCATTTGTGGACCCCGCTGTTTTTCGCCAAAGGCATAGCTAGCTTGCCGGATCACCTCAGTTACGGTTACCAGCCTGGCAAACCGCGCTGGCGGGTGTGCAGTTTCGAACCCAATGTCTGCATGGTGAAAACCTCGCTACTGCCGATGCTGGCCTGCGAAGAGGCGTATCGCGCGCAGCCGGCATTCCTGGAGTACCTGCGTGTCTGCAATACCCTGCATTTGAAAGAGCACCTGAAATTCTCGCAATTTGCGCGGGCGCTTGATGTCGTCAATCACGGCCTGGCATCTTTTGAAGGACGCTTTGCAGTGTATGAATTCATGGCCAGTTATGGCGACTGCATCATTTCGCACCACTGGGAAAATGGCCAGAATTACCTGTACTACGAAGCCTTGTACGGTGCTTATCCGCTGATCCACAATTCGGAATTCATCAAGGACTACGGCTACTATTATCCGGAGTTCGATTCTTTCGCCGGCGGCCAGGCAGTGCTGCGGGCATTTGCCACGCATGATGCGCAGCTCGACGATTATCGGCGCAACGCGCAGACATTGCTGCGCACGCTGGATGTGAGCTTGCCGGAGAATATTGAAATCTATACCCGGCGCCTGCTGGATCTGTATTCGAATTAAAACCTGGCATGGGTACGCGTGCCCAGGCGGAAACTATCTCGGTAAGGCGTGGGCAAACAAGCTTGCCCACGCCTACGCATATCGATCAGAACAATTCGTTCTTGACCTCGTCCCTGGCTTTCTCTTCTTCTGTCGGTGCGATGTTGCCGCCGCCAAGGCTTTGGGTGGCGATGCCCGGCGGGTATTCAGCGTAATAATATTCGCCGCCGGAATGCACCAAGCCTTCCGGCACCACGCGGTCTTCCGTCGGCACGCCTTTCAACGCCTGTTGCATGAAGCTGATCCAGATCGGCAGCGCCAGGCCGCCGCCGGTTTCCTTGTCGCCCAGACTGCGCGGCTGATCGTAACCCATCCAGCCGACTGCCACCAGCGACGGCTGATAACCGGCAAACCAGGCATCCAGCGAGTCGTTGGTGGTGCCGGTCTTGCCGGCCAGATCGGTACGGTTGAGCGACAGCGCCTTGACCGCGGTGCCGTAGCGCACGACGTCGCGCATCATGCTATCCATCATGAAGGCATTGCGCGGATCGATGATGCGATTGGCTTCATCGCCAGCGATCTCCGGATGGACTTGCGACAAGACATTGCCGTCGGCATCGGTAATCTTGCTGATGATGTAGGGACTGATCTTATAACCGCCGTTGGCAAAGACTGCGTAGCCGCCCACCATTTGCAGCGGCGTCACTGCGCCGGCGCCCAGGGCCAGTGTCAGGTATGGCGGATTTTTGTCAGCATCGAAGCCAAAACGCGTCACATATTCCTGCCCGTATTGGGCGCCGATCTTATCCAGGATGCGCACCGAGACCACGTTCTTCGACTTGGTCAGCGCACGGCGCATGCTCATCGGACCCTCGTACTTGTTGCCGTAGTTCTTCGGTTGCCAGATCTGGCCGCCGGTCTGGCCGCCGCCGTAGGTAAGCGGCGCATCATTGATGATGGTGGCCGGCGACAAGCCCTTTTCCAGCGAGGCGGAATAGATGAATGGCTTGAATGACGAACCCGGCTGGCGCCAGGCTTGCGTGACGTGATTGAATTTGTTGCGGTTGAAGTCGAAACCGCCTATCAAGGCGCGGATGGCGCCATCCTTGGTGTCGGCTGCGACAAAGGCCGATTCCACTGCCGGCATCTGCGTGATGCTCCAGTTTTTTCCCTCCAGCATGACGCGGATGATGGCGCCGCGCTTGACTTTACGTTGCGGCGGCGCTTTGTCGCTTAACAGATTGGTGGCGATGCCCAGGCCGGCGCCGCTGATATCGATTTCCTGGCCCGACGACAGTAGCGCACGGACCAGTTTCGGGTTCGCCTCCAGTACCACCGCCGCCACGATTTCATCGCTGTCGGGATGGTCCGCCAGCTCTACTTCGATCGCGTCTTCGGCTTCTTCCTTGGTGCCGTCCGGGATGTCCATATAGCCCTCCGGGCCACGATAGCCGCGCCGCTTCTCGTAATCCATGACGCCGCGGCGCAGCGCTATATACGCCGCGTCCTGGTCGGCCTTGGTGATGGTGGTGAAGACGTTGAGGCCGCGCGTGTAGGTATTTTCCTTGAACTGCTCGTACACCAGCTGGCGCGCCATTTCAGCGACGAATTCGGCATGCACGCCAAACTCGCTGGCGCCGCTCTTGATGTGCAGGGTTTCGTTCTTGGCTTGTTCGTACTGCGCTTCGGTGAGGTAACCCAGTTGCAGCATGCGCAGCAAAATATATTGCTGGCGCACGGTCGCCCGTTTCGGATTGACGACTGGATTGTTGGCTGACGGCGCTTTTGGCAAACCGGCCAGCATCGCCGCTTCGGCGGTGGTGATGTCTTGCAGTTTCTTGCCGAAATAGATCTGCGCTGCCGAAGCAAAGCCGTAGGCACGCTGGCCCAGATAAATCTGGTTCATGTAGACCTCAAGAATCTGGTCCTTGCTCAGGTTGCGTTCGATTTTCCATGCCAGCGGAATTTCATAGAGAAATTTGCGCGACGCTTTCTGGAAGAAGGTCGGCTCGTTGCTGGTCAGGAAAAAATTGCGGGCGACTTGCTGCGTGATCGTACTGGCGCCGCCGCCGCCGCCGGTCAGGTTGGAAAAACTGGCGCGCAGGATGCCTTGGTAGTCGACCCCGCCATGTTGGTAAAAACGATCGTCTTCAATCGCCAGCACAGCCTTCTTCATCACGTCGGGAATTTCGTTGATGCGCACCAGGCTGCGCCGCTCTTCACCGAATTCGCCGATCAGGACGCCGTCGGCCGAGAAAATGCGCAACGGAATCTTGGGTTTGTAGTCGGTCAGCGAA
Organism: Collimonas sp. OK242; assembly: GCF_900107095.1. Lineage (GTDB taxonomy): Bacteria > Pseudomonadota > Gammaproteobacteria > Burkholderiales > Burkholderiaceae_D > Collimonas. The sequence continues at coordinate 188,621 of NZ_FNOR01000009.1, read as the reverse complement.
TCGAGCTCCGGCAAATTCGGGTAAGCCATCGCCAGCATCAGGAAAAAAGTTAGACAGCCGATAACCAGCAAACCGACAATAATCCCGAAAAAGCCGAGTATCAGCCGCAGAAGCAGCGGTAAGCGATGGTGCGGAGGAGGAGAGGATTGCTGGGTGTCGCTGGCTGTATCTGGAGGCGTCATGCGATGTGTTTTATGAAAGATGGATGCCACGCATTATAGCGGCACAGCGTCTGGCACCCGTCAGGTAATGCGCAGAACTTTGCCCGAATTGCCTCCGAATACCCCCTTGGCTCAAAACTTGCTCTGCATCATGCGTTCTTGATGAACAGCAAGCTACGTTGCGTAATTCAGACAGAAATTGTCGGTGAAAAACAAATTTATATGAATGGAGTCACGGTGGGGCTGATTTCAGTGTCACTTTAACAATTGCCATGTGGAAATTTCTTTACAGCACCACACTCTTATTGCTACGATTTCACCTTATAAAATTTAACATTGCTGTAAGCCCTGTTTTACAGGTTTTTCCTAACTTCGAGACGGAATCCCGTTAATGGGATCGCCTTGCAGGCAGAATGTTCCCCAAATAATACATACTCGGGAGAAATGCTCTTGGCATTAGATCTTGGATCGCTGATCGGTAAAAAGAACCCGCCTCTGGTGGGGATTGATATTAGTACGTCGGGCGTCAGGCTGGTTGAGTTGTCCGAGACGGGCAAGGATCAATTGCGTCTTGACCGCTTCGCCTCGGAACCATTGCCGCGTGGCGCAGTGGTGGACGGCAACATTGAAAATATCGAGCAAGTCACGGAGGTAGTGCGGCGGCTGTGGAAAAAAAGCGGCTCCAGCACCAAGCTGGTGGCTTTAGGCATGCCGCCGGCATCGGTGATTACCAAAAAGATCATTCTGGCCAGCGGCATGCTGGAAGAAGAGCTAGAGATGCAGGTCGAATCCGAAGCGAGCCAATATATTCCGTTTGCGCTGGATGAGGTGAGTCTGGATTTTGACGTCATCGGCCCGGCGCAGCATTCGCCGGACGACGTCGAAGTGCTGCTGGCGGCCACCCGTAAGGAAAAGGTCGAAGACCGTGTGGCGGTGGCAGAGGCGGCTGGCCTCAAGCCTACCGTGATGGACATCGAGTCCTACGCAGCGCGCGCGGCGATTAACCGCATCATCGGACAATTGCCGAAAGCCGGGCAAGGGCAGATTGTCGGCCTGTTTCAAATCGGCACGCAAACCACGCACGTATCGGCTTTGCTGGACGGCCAGCTGATTTATGAGCGCGAGCAGCCGTTTGGCGGCAATCAGCTGACTCAGGATATCGTGCGCGCCTATGGCTTGTCGTACGAAGAGGCGGATGCCAAAAAGCGCAGCGGCGATCTGCCTGAGGGCTATCAACAAGAGGTGCTCAACCCGTTCCTGGAGAGCGCTGCGCTGGAAGTCACGCGGGCGATCCAGTTCTTCTTTACCTCGACGCCGTACACCCGCATCGACCAGCTGTTCCTGGCTGGCGGCTGCGCCACTATTCCCGGCCTGGTTGAGGTGGTGGCCGGACGCGCCAAGATTTCCACCTCGGTTGTCAGTCCGTTTACCGGCATGCAACTGGGGCCGAACGTGAGGGAAAAACAATTGCGCATGGATGCACCGTCTTACCTGGTTGCCTGCGGTCTTGCCATGCGGAGGTTTGGCTGATGATTAAGATTAACTTACTGCCGCACCGTGAAGCCAAGCGCAAACAGCGCAAGAATGCTTATTTCGCCATGCTGGCATTGTCCGCAGTTATCGGCTTGGTAACGGTGCTGGTGGTCGGCGCATTTATCGCCAGCAGTATTGCTAACCAGGCTGAGCGCAACCGTTTCATTACGGCAGAAAACAAGCGTCTGGACGGCGAAATCAAGGAAGTTGCCACTCTTAAGCAGGAAATCGAGGCATTGAAGGCGCGCCAGCAAGCTGTGGAAGATCTGCAGAGCGATCGCAACCAGCCTGTGTATCTGATGGATGAATTGGTCAAACAGGTGCCGGAAGGCGTCTATCTGAATTCCTTCAAGCAGGAAGGGCAGCGGGTAGCGTTGAACGGTTATGCGCAGTCGAATGAGCGGGTGTCTGAATTGCTGCGCAATTTGGGTAACAACTCGGCCTGGCTGGAGCACCCCGACCTGATCGAGATCCGTTCCGCCAATATCGGTACCGGCCGCGATAGCAAGCATGTGTTCTCTTTCACCGTCAATGTCGGCATCAAACGGCCGTCTGACAAGGACGCTAAAGATACCGCTGCAACGCCGAAAACTGCGGCAGCCGGGGCGGCTACTTCAGCTGCCGGCGGCGCTGCGGCTGCACCAAAAGCAACTTTGAAAGACGCCAAATGACGGATCTGAATAATTTGGGCGCCTCGCTGAGCGCGCAGTTTCGCGGATTGAATGGCCGCCATCCTGGTCAATGGCCGATAGTTCCTCGTGTTTTATCCGGGGTCGGGGTATTCCTGCTGGTGCTGCTGGTGGGTTGGTTTTTTTATTGGAGCGATCAAAAAGATGAGCTCAGCGCTGGCGAACAGCAGGAAGTGCAGCTGAAAGATCAGTACAAGTCGAAAATCCAGCAAGCCATCAATCTGGAAGCATTGCAAAAGCAAAAGCTGCAGGTAGCCGATTACGTCGCCACCTTGGAAAAGCAATTGCCGAGCAAGGCGGAGATGGATGCGCTGCTGTCCGATATCAATCAGGCCGGGCTGGGACGCGGGCTGCAGTTTGAATTGTTCAAGCCAGGCCAGGTGGTGGTGAAGAATTACTACGCCGAACTGCCGATCAATATCAAGGTAACTGGCAATTATCACGATGTCGGTTCGTTCGCCAGCGACATCGCCAACCTGCCGCGCATCGTAACCCTGAATAACATGAGCCTGGTAACCGGCAAAGATGGCACGCTGAGCCTGGATGCGATTGCCAAGACCTTCCGGTACCTGGATAAGGACGAAGTGGTGGCGCAGCGCAAGGCCACCGATGAAGCTAAGCAGAAAGGTCAAAAATGACGTTTTTTCGCATTGGGCGTCTGACCCAGGTGACATTTTTTGTCGTATTCATCTCAACTTTGTCAGGTTGCGGTGACAGCGGCGTGCCGGAATTGAAAGAGTGGATGGCCGATGTCAAGAGCCATACCAAGGTCGGGATTCCTAAGCTGACCGAACCGAAAAAGTTCATCCCTTTCACGTATGCCAGCGCGACCAGCGTCGATCCATACAACCCCAACAAGTTGCTGGTGGCGCTGGCCAAATTGCGCGGCAATTCAACCGGCTTGAAGCCGAACCTGGATCGCCGCCGTGAAACGCTGGAAAACTATCCGCTGGATACGATCAAGATGGTCGGAACCTTGCAAAAAGTGGGTTTGAGCTATGGCTTGCTGCAAGTCGACAAGACCGTGTTCCAAGCCAAGGTGGGGAATTACGTGGGACAGAATTTCGGCATGGTTACCAAGATCACTGAGTCCGAAGTAATTTTGAAAGAAATCGTACAAGATGCGTCCGGCGAATGGGTCGAGCGCGAAGCCAAGTTAGCGTTGCAGGAGAGCACAAAATGATTGCAGCAGGAAAAAAATTCGTTAACCTGAGCGTAAGCCGGCTGAGCGTGATGCGACAGAAGGTATTGATGTTTGTTGCGCTGGTGTGTTTACTGGCAAGCGGAACATCGGTAATGGCGGCCGAAGATAATGCCATTACATCCATCAATGCCAATCAGCAGGGCGCCAACGTCATCGTCAAGATTAGTTTCAAGCGTCCTTTAAATGCACAGCCGACGGCGTTTTCGGTGATCAGTCCAGCCCGCATCGCTTTTGATTTTATCGGCGTCGGCAACGCCACCGGCAAAACCTCGCAAGACATCAGTCTGGGCGATGTACGTAATGTGGTCGTGGCGCAAGCTGACGATCGCTCGCGTTTGGTATTCAACCTGAAACGCACTTTGTCGTATGCCACCGCGATGGACGGCAATGCCTTGATCGTCACTATCGACGGTTCCGGCGGTCTGGCAACCCCGGTCAATGCTGTTGGCATCCCGGTGCGTCCAGCGGCGGCGACTGCGGCGGTAGCCGGAGCCGGGGCAGCAGCGCCGGCACCCTTGTTAAACGGCAAACCGGCCCTGCGCGATATCGATTTCCGTCGCGGCACTGCGGGTGAAGGCCGGGTCGTGATTGATTTGCCGAACACTCAGGTCGGCGTCGATGTGCGCCAGCAAGGCCAGACGATCGTGGTGGATTTCCTGAAGACCAGTTTGCCGGATGTCTTGCGCCGCAAGCTTGATGTCGGTGATTTCGGTACGCCGGTCAAAACCATCACGACTGTGACCCAGGGTGAAAATGTACGCATGATCATCGAGCCGAAAGGTCTTTGGGAACAAAGCGCTTATCAAAGCGACAGCCAGCTGGTGATCGAAGTCAAGCCGCTCAAGGAAGACCCGAACAAGCTGGCGCAAGGTACGCAAGGTTATCACGGCGACAAGCTGTCCCTGAATTTCCAGAACGTGGAAGTGCGCTCGGTGTTGCAGGTGATTGCCGACTTTACCGGTCTGAACATCATTACCAGCGATACCGTCGGCGGCAATCTGACCTTGCGCCTGAAAGACGTTCCTTGGGATCAGGCTTTGGATATCGTGATGCAAGCCAAGGGCCTGGATATGCGTAAAAACGGTTCGGTCATCTGGATCGCGCCGAAAGACGAATTATTGACCAAGGAAAAGCTGGAGCTTGAGCAGCGTTCGCAAATTGCGGAACTGGAGCCACTGCGTACCGAGTCATTCCAGCTGAATTATCAGAAAGCCGAAGCCTTCAAGAAAGTATTCGGGATCGATGATGCCGGCGGCGGGGCTGCCGGCAAGAAGAAGAATTCCATCTTGTCTAGTCGCGGCAGCGCCGTGATCGACCCGCGCACCAATCAATTGTTCGTGACCGATACGCCGACTACCTTGCAGAACATTCGCAATCTGATTCAAAAAATCGATGTCGCCTCGCGGCAAGTCTTGATCGAGGCACGTATGGTCGAAGCGAATGATGGCTTCAGCCGCGATCTTGGCGCCAAGCTTGGATTTGGCTTCAACAGCAAGAACGTCTCCTCCGGAGGCTCGCAAAATGCGACAACAACGACTGGCACAGTTCCCCTAACTTCAGGGAATTCGGTGAACCTGCCCGCCAGTCCTAGTACCGGTACAGCTGGTTCGGTGGCTCTGACCTTGTTTAATTCGGCCGCGTCGAAATTCATCAGCCTGGAGTTGTCGGCACTGGAAGCGGAAGGGCAAGGCAAGATCATCTCCAGCCCACGTGTGGTTACGGCGGATCAGCAAAAGGCCTTGATTGAACAAGGTACTGAAATCCCTTACCAAAATGCAACCAGTAGCGGCGCTACCTCCGTAGAGTTCAAGAAGGCTAACCTGAAGCTGGAAGTGACCCCGCAGATTACCCCGGACGGCAATGTCATTTTGACAGTGGATGTAACCAACGACAGTGTGGGCCAGGTCGTTCCTGGCGGCGTTTCGATCAATACCAAGCATGTCCAGACCCAGGTGCAGGTTGAAAATGGCGGCACGGTGGTGATTGGCGGCATCTTTACCCAGCAAATTTCAAATAATGTTGATAAAGTGCCGCTACTTGGAGATATTCCGGTTCTGGGTTATCTTTTCAAGAAAACGGCAATTGTTAACAAGCGAACTGAATTATTGATTTTCCTGACACCGAAGATTGTCATCGACCGTATCTCTGGGCAGTAATTGCACAGAAGGCACCGGTTAGACGCCGGTGTCAGCATTTTGAGCAAAAGGTTGAGTGGTGAAATGGTGCGGTACACAGGCAATATCTTTCTGGTAGGCCTGATGGGCGCGGGCAAGACTACGGTTGGCCGTGCCCTGGCAAAAAAACTCAACAAGCTATTCATTGATTCGGATCACGAAATCGAGGCGCGTACCGGCGTCTCGATTCCTTTGATTTTCGAAATAGAAGGCGAAGAGAGCTTCCGTCAGCGCGAGACGGAGGTGATACGTGACCTGAGCGGCCGGCGCGGCATCGTGCTGGCCACTGGCGGCGGCGCCGTCATGCGGCCTGAAAATCGCGAATATCTTAAAAGCCGCGGCACCGTGATTTACCTGCGTGCCAGCATTCATAACATCCTGCAACGCACCAGCCGCGATAAAAACCGGCCGCTATTGCAAACTGCCGATCCGCGCCGACGCCTTGAAGAACTGTCGCGCCAGAGAGAGCCCTATTATCGCGAGGTGGCCGACATTGTCATCGACACCGGCCGACCTAACGTACAATTCCTGGTGCACAGCATTTTGAGCCAGCTGGAATTGTTGCCAAACCAGTTGCCAGACCAGCTTGAACAAGAACCGCAAGCGGGTACACTTAGCCAGGCTGGCGCCAGCGTCCCTATTTCATCAAATTTTTCTATGAATCAACCGTCGACCCTCCCGGCCTCAGCGCCAACCGTCACGCTCCAGGTAGAACTGGGCGAACGCAGCTATCCGATCGAGATCGGGCCGTCGCTGTTGAACGACCGCGAGCGCATCGCCCGCCTGATCACGGGCAAGCAGGTCGCCGTGGTGACCAACACCACCGTCGCACCCTTGTATCTGCAAGGTTTTAGCCAGGCATTGAAAGATGCCGGCAAGAGCGTGCTGGAAATCGTGTTGCCGGACGGCGAAGAAGAAAAGAACTGGGCTAGCCTGATGCAGATCTTCGATCGCCTGCTGAGCGCGAAATGCGATCGCAAGACCACCCTGATCGCCTTGGGCGGCGGGGTGATCGGCGATCTTACCGGTTTCGCTGCTTCGGCCTACATGCGCGGCGTGCCATTCGTGCAAATTCCGACTACCCTGCTGGCGCAGGTCGATTCTTCCGTGGGCGGGAAAACCGGCATCAATCATCCGCTGGGCAAGAACATGATCGGCGCTTTCTATCAGCCGCAAGCCGTGATCGCCGATACCATGACCTTGCATACCCTGCCGGAGCGCGAGCTGTCGGCCGGGCTGGCGGAGGTGATTAAATACGGGGCTGTGATCGACGCCGCATTTTTCAAATGGATAGAGGACAACATCGGCAAGCTGATGGCGCGCGATAACGCCGCCCTGGCTTATGCCATCCGCCGTTCCTGCGAACTGAAAGCTGACGTCGTCAGGCAAGACGAGCGCGAGGGCGGTTTGCGCGCGATCCTGAATTTCGGCCACACCTTCGGCCACGCGATTGAGTCCGGCCTGGGCTACGGTAAATGGCTGCATGGCGAAGCGGTCGGTTGCGGCATGGTGATGGCGGCGGATCTGTCGCATCGATTGGGACATATCAGCGCCATCGACAAGGAACGGGTTTGCGCACTGGTGCGCGCCGCCGGTTTGCCGACCGAAGCGCCCAACCTGGGCGCCCAGCGCTGGCTGGAACTGATGCAGATCGATAAGAAGAACGAAGACGGCCAGATAAAGTTCATTTTGATGAAACCCCTGGGCGGTCATCTGATCGCCACCGCACCGCAAGATGCGTTGCTGGCGACATTGCGACAACTAGCTTCCGGAGACATGCCGCGATGAACCAGGAAACGTCTCTCGCAACCTATGCCGCACATTCTGCGCTGTCGCGAGGACGTTTGTTCGAGGAAGCGCCGCCTAGCGCACGCAGCGAGTTTCAGCGTGACCGTGACCGTATCATCCATTGCACCGCATTCCGCCGGCTGGAATACAAGACTCAGGTATTCGTCAATCACGAGGGAGATCTGTTCCGCACGCGTTTGACGCACAGCATCGAAGTGGCGCAAATCGCCCGTTCGATTGCGCGCAACCTGCGCTTGAACGAAGATCTGGTGGAAGCCATTTCACTGGCCCACGATCTGGGGCACACGCCATTCGGCCATGCCGGCCAGGATGCCTTGAATGACTGCATGGAAGCCCACGGCGGCTTCGAACACAATTTGCAAAGCCTGCGTGTGGTCGATCAGCTGGAACAGCGCTACGGCGCTTTTGACGGCTTGAACCTGATGTTCGAAACCCGCGAGGGTATTCTGAAACATTGTTCGCTGGCCAATGCCAAGAAACTGGGCGATATCGGCGAGCGCTTCATTCAACGCAAGCAACCGACGCTGGAAGCGCAAGTCGCCAATCTGGCAGATGAGATCGCTTATAACAACCACGATGTCGACGACGGTTTGCGCTCAGGCTTGCTGACGCTGGAGCAGATGAACCAGATTGAGTTCTATGCCACGCACAGCCGCCAGGTCGAGTCGCTGTTCCCGGGTCTGAGCGGGCGCCGTGCGATCAATGAAACGGTGCGGCGCATGATCAATGCCTTGATCACCGACCTGATCCAGACATCGCAACAACGCATCCTGGATGCGCGTCTGCAAAGCGTCGACGATGTACGTAATGCGCCACCCTTGATCGCATTTTCCGATGGCATGGCGCAGCAAGCCGCTTTGCTGAAACGCTTCTTGCGCGAAAATCTTTACCGCCACTATCTGGTCAACCGGATGACCGCCAAGGCGCGCCGCATCGTAGCCGAATTGTATGCATGTTTCAGCGCCGAGCCGAATCTGCTGCCGCCCGACTATCAGCTCGGGCAGAGCAATCCGCAGCAGCAAGCGCGCGCGATTGCCGATTACATCGCCGGCATGACCGACCGCTATGCGATACGTGAGCACCGGCGTTTGTTTCTGGTGGACGAAGGACATCTTTAACCTTCGCACCGCAGTGATTTTGAGTAATCGCAAGCAGTTGCGTTAGACTTTGCGGGTATTCGTCCAACTCCGTCCAACTTCATGAGGATCAATTATGCGTCGCGCATACCAAACAGCATTGACAGTCGCTCTGGCGGTAACTGCATCAGCCGCGCTGGCTTTATCGATAAGCGACCTGAGTAACCAGGACGCCAGCAGCGGCCTGAAAGCTGCGCTGCAAAAAGGCGCGGATGTTGCGGTGTCCAAGCTAGGCGTCGAAAATGGCTTCCTGAATAATGACAAGGTCAAGATCGGCTTGCCCAGCGTGCTCGATAAAGCCATGCCTCTGTTGAGGATGACTGGCCAGGGACAGAAACTGGACGATCTGGTGGTGTCGATGAATCATGCGGCGGAACAGGCAGTACCATTGGCCAAGCCCTTGCTGTTGAATGCGGTCAAATCGATGTCGGTGACAGATGCAAAAAATATCCTGACCGGCGGCGATACGTCGGTGACCGATTTTTTCAAACAAAAGACGTCGGCGCAATTGGGACAGAAATTCCTGCCTATCGTCAAAGGCGTGACCGATCGCAACGGCCTGTCGGCGCAATATAACGCGGTCATGGGACAAGTCGGTAAAACCGGCATGGTGCCGGCTCAGCAAAGCACCGTGGAGGGCTATGTTACCCAACGCGCGCTGGATGGCTTGTACACTGTAATCGGCGAGGAAGAGAAAGCGATTCGCCAGGATCCTGTCGGTGCGGGCAGTGCGATTATCGGCAAGGTCTTTGGTGCGCTTAAGTAGGCGCGGAAGAGCACTTCAACAATAATAATATGATTTATTAATAATCAGCTTGACCAATAACAAAGGGCGCATTGACTGCGCCCTTGTTCATTGATTGGCGTGAGCTATGCAGCGCGCGCTCGGCGACCGGGTTCAGGTCGCGGCGGGGAGTTCTTCCGGCAGATGCTTGATAGCATCGTGCTGATGGTCCTGCATCTTGTCCTTGTATTTGATCACCTGGCGATCGAGCTTGTCGACCAGTGCATCAATGGCGGCATAAAGATCGTGAGCAATACTTTCAGCATGCAAATCTTTTCCTTTTACGCGCAGATTAATTTCCGCTTTTTGGCGCTTTTCTTTTTCAGTGATTTTGTCGACGGTCAGAATCACGCTGATATCGATGACCTGGTCGAAGTGGCGTTTGATACGCTCTAGTTTGCTTTGTACATATTCGCGAATGGCGGGGGTTAATTCGAGGTGATGCCCACTGATGGTGAAGTTCATACAGCGCTCCTATCAAGAATATTGCTGGCGGTCCGGAACAGAATAGGCTGAATCTTTAGGCGAACGGTTCAAGAGGAACTGTCCTGGCAAGAATCAACTAAAACTCAATGAAACCCGCTTGATCCAAACACAGCAAGGGTAAGCTTTACAATCAAACCAGAAAAAAACTACAAAGCCTTGCGAAGATTAACAGACGGAATTTTCAGAGCTTCGCGATATTTTGCGACGGTGCGGCGGGCGACCACCATACCTTGTTCCGCAAGCATGTCGGCAATCTTGCTGTCAGAGAAAGGATTTTTTGAATCTTCCGCTCCTATCAATTGCTTAATGAGTGCCCTGATTGCCGTTGAGGAAGCCTCTCCACCTGCCTCAGTAGCAACATGGCTGCCGAAGAAATACTTCAGTTCAAACATCCCATGGGGAGTAAGCATGTATTTCTGTGTGGTTACACGAGAAATAGTGCTCTCGTGTAGTCCCAGTGTATCAGCTATTTCACGCAACACAAGCGGCCTCATCGCGACCGCCCCATGAGAAAAGAAGTTCCTCTGGCGCTCCACTATCGCTTGCGCCACGCGCAAGATGGTGTCGAAGCGCTGACGCATATTCTTGATCAGCCACTTGGCTTCCTGCAGTTGTGAAGTGAGCGCACCGTCGCCCTTGCTTTGCTTCAGAATATTGGCATACATGACATTCACCCTCAACCTTGGCATGACGTCATTATTCAGCATTACCTGCCAGCCTTGCTTGCTGCGCCTGACGATCACATCCGGCACCACATAGTCTGAAGTGTTGGCGGCGAAGGGCGCGCCGGGATGGGGATTGCATTGTTTGATGACGGCCTGCGCCTCACGCAGATCCTCGTCGTCGCAATCGAGCGCTTTCTTGATTCTGTTGAAATCACGTTGCGCAAAAAGCATCAGGTGATCTTGTACAATCGCCAATGCCAGGCGGCGCGTGACAAATGGCACTTTGATAAAACGCTTGATCTGCAAGCTCAGGCATTCCGCCGCGTTACGTGCGCCGACGCCTGCCGGGTCGAAGCTTTGCACCATTTTCAGCGCCATCGACAACTCTTCGATAGCGATCTCCAACTCGGGTGGCAGACGCTCCAGAATTTCTTCCAGCGTTTCTTCCAGGTAGCCATTATCGTCCAACGCATCGATGGTCAGTTCGACCAATGCCCGATCGCGTATGTCGTGCAGCGTTTCGCGCATTTGCTGCAGCAGATGTTCACGCAAGGTCAACTCGTGGGCTCCCAGCTGCGGCCGCGCATCCTCGTCGTCCGAGGTTTTTGAGCTGCGTGCGATATCGTCAAAACTCCATTCGCTATCGCCGCTATCACCGTTTTCGGGGCTGCCATCCGCCGCCGCCGGCGTATCTAAACTGGCTTCGCTTTCGCTGGGCGAGCTGCTGACCTCACTATCGCCTACCGGCGCATCCATGGTTGACGTACTGCCGCTGATGGCGCCGTCCGCCAGCAGGCGTACGGAATTATCGAGCGGGTCGTCGACCCTCTCCAGCAGCGGATTGTCCGACAAGATCTGTTCCAGTTCCTGATGCAGTTCGAGCGTAGACAGTTGCAACAGTCGTATCGACTGCTGCAGCTGAGGCGTCAGCGCAAGATGCTGGGAAGTGCGAAGCTGGAGTGATTGTTTCATGGCTACCGTGCGGACAATTCACTTCTATTATTTGTTGTAAGGAGTTTAAGCGCAGCCGTGGTGCGGCGAATTACGCTGCCTGCAATTACATCGTTCTCACGTTCGTGACGTTACATGCGGAAATGCTCACCGAGATATACGCGCCGTACCGACTCGTCGGCGATGATGTCGTCCGGACTGCCGCTGGCCAGCACGCTGCCCTGATTGATGATGTAGGCGCGATCGCAAATGCCCAAGGTTTCGCGCACATTGTGATCGGTAATCAACACGCCTATGCCGCGCTCCTTGAGGAAGCGGACGATGCGCTGGATCTCGATCACGGCAATCGGATCGATCCCGGCAAACGGTTCATCCAGCAGGACGAAGCGCGGATTGGTCGCCAGCGCGCGGGCAATTTCGACACGCCGACGTTCGCCGCCGGAGAGCGACAAGGCCTGGCTTTCACGCAGTTTTTCGATTTGCAATTCGTGCAACAGCTTATGTAACTGCTCGTCGATCTCAGCCTTGGTGAGCGCCTTGCCATTGGGGCGCTGCAATTCCAGTACGGCGCGGATATTGTCTTCTACGGTCAGCTTGCGGAATACCGATGCTTCCTGCGGCAGATACGACAGGCCAAGCACTGCGCGCCGATGGATCGGCAGGCGCGAGATGTCGACGCCGTCCAGATCGATCTCGCCGCCATCCGATGGCACCAGGCCGACGATCATATAGAAGGAAGTGGTTTTGCCGGCGCCGTTCGGCCCCAGCAGACCGACCACTTCGCCGCACCGGACTTCCAGCGACACGTCATGCACCACCTGGCGCGCGCCATAACTTTTTTGCAAACCTTTGGCGATCAGGGTGCTAGGCGCGGTCATGGCGCCGCCTTCGGACGTGGCTGGATCACTGCGCGTATGCGTCCGGCGCCAGACTGGCTAGTGCCGTTGACCGTATTGTTGACTGAATAGAATTCAGTGCGGCTGTCGTAGGAAATGAATTCGCCGTTCACTTCGTCAGTCGGCTTGTCGCCTTGCAGGCGTCGCATTTGGGCCTTCGAAAACAGCTTGGTGACTTCGGTCTTGCCGTCGTATTCAATACGCTCGGCGTGGCCGTCGATCCACAGGTCCGGACCGCCGTCGCGCTTTTGACGGAACGTCGCCAGCTTGCCCGGATCCGCATACAAGGTAGCGAATTGATAGCCCGACGGGTCGGTGGTCACCACTACGCGATCGGCTTTCATCAGCAGCGTGCCACGCGTCAGGACCACATTACCGGTGGCGACGTTGACTTGCTTGACGTCGTCATAAGTAAGCTGGTCGGAATCGATCAGCGTCGGTTTCTCGGAGTCTGCTTTTTCCGCATGCGCCACGCCGGCGGCGCCGACGCTGACGCCGAGTAATAGCAGAGATATGAAAAAGATTCGTTTCATGAAAAATCCTGAATAAAGGATAGAGCTGTATGCATAAAATGGGTCGCGCTGGATTGCAATGGGTGCATATTCGTCGTCGCTCAACGCGGTGTCGGCGGAAACACGCCATGCACCTTGCTAAACAGTTTCAGTACGCGCGTGGAATTGTTGAAATCCATGCCGGTGCCGTGCAATACCGATTGCCCCAGCGTGAGTTCCACCGGTTTGTCTGATTGCATGACATCGTCGTCTGGCAATAGCAGCAGATACTCGGATTTCAGGTGAAAATTATCTGCCTTCGGCGTCTTGGGCCGATCCGCGTTAACGTCGCCGTATAAATGCACCTTGCTATTGTTGTCTTCAATCTTGCCGCTGTTCGCGCGCAGGTTCATCGGCGGCTTTTCTTTATCCAGGCTATGGATCAGCGGCTTTTGTACATCAAACGAATCGTCCACCGGATTGTGCGTCAGCAGATCGCCGGAGATGTTGTAGCGCGGCAGTCCGCTGGGCGACATTTGTACATAGTTGAAATGCTCGACGAAGTAATCCGGCTCGCTGCGCGCCGCCTTCGGCTGCGAGTCCTCGGTATGTTTGTTCATCACCTGCACCAGCCAGAAACTGCCGAGCGCCAGCAAGATGAGCAATATCAGCAACAGCAGGAAGCGAAAGCGATAGGCGGTGCGCAGATTTTTCATGCTGTACCTGGCGGAGTTGCACGCAAAGTAACGTGCAGATACGATGCCAATGCACCGGCATAAGTATTTTGTGCAAGCATGATCAGGTCGCAGATTTCACGCGCGGCACCGTGGCCGCCGCCGGCCTGGGTGACGTAGTGTACGCGACTTCTGACGTCTGGATGGCCGTTCGGCACGCTGGCGGCAAAACCGACTTGCGACAGGATCGGCAAGTCGATCACATCGTCGCCGATGAATCCGCATGCGTCCGGCGTCAGCTGCAGTTGCGCCAGCAACGCTGCAAAAGCTGCGTGCTTGTCATGCACACCTTGATGCACATGGGCGATGCCGAGGTCGCTGGCGCGACGGCTGACAATCGCCGACTGGCGTGCGCTGATGATCGCAGTGGCGACGCCGCTTTGCTGCAGCTGTTTGATGCCATGCCCATCGAGCACGTTAAAGCGTTTGAGTTGTTCGCCGTCGGCGCCATACAGCAGGCCGCCGTCGGTCAGGATGCCGTCGACATCAAAAATCATCAGGCGAACCCGCGCGGCACGCGCTGTCAGATCGGTGCTTTCGCCATGGCTAGCCAGGGTCGTCATCAGATCACCTTGGCGCGGGTCAGGTCATGGATATGCAGCGCGCCGACCAGCTTGCCGGCGGCATCGCTTACCAGCAGCTGATTGATGCGGAACTGCTCCATCATATGCACCGCATCGACCGCCAGTTGATCGGGGCCTATGGTGCGCGGATTGGCGTGCATCACGTCGGCGATCGTCAGCTTGGTGAAATCTTGCACCTGCTCGATCAGGCGCCGCAGATCGCCATCGGTAAACACGCCGATGGCATGGAAATGTTCGTCCACCACGGCGGTCATGGCGATCCCCTTGCGGGTGATCTCAAGCAAGGCCATCGACAGCGATACATCCGCAGTCACCGCCGGGATTGCTTCGCCGCTGCGCATGACGTCACGCACATGGGTCAGCAGACGGCGTCCAAGTGCGCCGCCAGGATGGGAGCGGGCGAAATCTTCCTCGCGGAAGCCACGCGCATCCAGCAGCGCTACCGCCAAGGCGTCGCCCATCGCCAAGGTGGCGGTGGTGCTGGCGGTGGGGGCCAGATTCAAGGGGCAGGCTTCCTGGTCCACCTTGACATTCAGGTGCACGTTGGCGAGTTGCGCCAATGCCGAGCCGTCATTGCCGGTCATCGCGATCAGGCTGGCGCCCATGCGTTTGATGATCGGCACGATCGCCATCAGCTCGGCGGTTTCGCCTGAATTGGAGATGGCAATGAAGGCATCGTCCTCGGTCACCATGCCAAGATCGCCATGCGCGGCTTCGGCAGGATGGATGAACAGCGCCGGGGTGCCGGTAGAGGCTAGCGTCGCGGCGATCTTGCGGGCAATGTGGCCGGATTTTCCTATGCCGGACACGACTACCCGGCCGTTGCAATTGAGCAGCAAGCCAATTGCCTGGGCGAAGGGATCGTTGAGGTTGTCCGAGATCCGGTTTTTCAATGCAATAATGGCATCGGCTTCGATTTGCAGGGTGCTGCGGGCAAGCTCTAGCGCACGGCCGGCATCGAATGACCTGGACAGGGAGTGTGGCAAATTTTTGGTATCGGATAGACTCATCCCGAAAGTATAAACGAAATCCTAAAGCAAAAAACTTGCCAGTCTTCATCGGCTTCAATTAATCTGTCTTCAGCCCTTTTCGATTTAGCGTTGCCGCAACATAATGTTGATATTGAATTAATTGATTGCCAATAATGCTTTCCGGACTTGAACTGACAATCTTGTTGCTTGGCTCCGCCGTACTTGGGGTGGTAGCTTTTCGCAGCTTCCATTTGCCACCCATGCTGGGCTATCTGGTGGTGGGGATCCTGATCGGCCCGCATGCGCTGGGCTTTGCAGAAGATAACGCCACCACCCACGCGCTGGCCGAATTTGGCGTGGTGTTTTTGATGTTTTCCATCGGACTCGAATTTTCGCTGCCGAAATTGACGGCCATGCGGCATATCGTGTTCGGACTGGGCATGGCGCAGGTGCTGCTGACCATCGGCGCCACCATGCTTTTCGGCTGGCTGATGGCGATCGTCCTGCCGCAATTCACCAATATCAGCTGGCAGGCGGCGTTCGCCCTGGGCGGCGCGCTGACCATGTCGTCCACCGCCATCGTCTCCAAGTTGCTGACGGAAAGAATGGAGCTGGAAACCGAGCACGGGCGCCGCATCATCGGCATTCTGCTGTTTCAGGACCTGGCGCTGGTGCCGCTGCTGATTATCGTGCCGGCGCTCAGCGAGCATTCCGGCAATTTGCTGGCGACGCTGGCCTGGGCTAGCGGCAAAGCGGTGCTGCTGCTGGCGCTGCTGCTGTTCTTCGGCCAGAAACTGATGCGGCGCTGGTTCCAGATCGTGGTACGGCGCCGCTCGCAAGAGCTGTTCATGCTGAATCTGCTGTTGATCACGCTGGCGTCCGCATGGATTACCGAACGCGCCGGTTTGTCGCTGGCGCTGGGCGCATTTATTGCAGGCATGCTGATTTCCGAAACCGAATACAAGCATCAGGTGGAAGAAGACATCAAATCGTTTCGCGACGTCTTGCTGGGTTTGTTCTTCATCACCGTCGGCATGTTGCTCAATCTGCGCCTGGTAATGGAACACTGGTGGCTGGTATTGCTGTTGCTGATAGGGCCCGTGTTTCTCAAGTTCGTATTGATCGCCTTGCTGGCAAAAGTCTTTCGCTCTTCCACCGGCGTGGCGCTGCGCACCGGCTTGGCGCTGGCGCAGGCAGGGGAGTTCGGCTTCGTGCTGCTGAATCAGGCCGGCGGCCTGCAACTGATCGATCCTTTGCTGATCCAGCTGATCCTGGCGTCCATGGTGCTGTCGATGCTGGCCGCGCCGTTCGTCCTGGCCAAATCGGACGCGATCGTGATGAAACTGTCTTCCAGCGAATGGATGATGCAGTCGCTGGCCCTGACCCAGATTGCAACGCGCACCATGGCAACCAAGAAGCATGTGATCATCGCCGGCTTCGGCCGCAGCGGCCAGAGCCTGGCCAAGCTGCTGAAGGAAGAAGGCATCGATTACCACGCGCTGGATCTCGATCCGGATCGCGTGCGCGACGCACGCGCTGCCGGCGCCCAGGTTTCTTATGGCGACGCCTCGCGCCGCGAGAGCCTGGTAGCAGCGGGCGTGCATCGCGCCGCCGCCCTGGTGATCACCTATGCCAGCACGCCGTCCGCCCTGAAAGTGCTGCACCATGTGAGCGAACTGGCGCCGACGCTGCCGGTGATCGTGCGCAGCTACGACGATACCGATCTCGACCAGTTGCGCGCCGCCGGCGCCACCGAAGTGGTGCCGGAAGCCATGGAAGGCAGCCTGATGCTGGCCTCGCATGCGCTGGTCTTGCTGGGAGTGCCCTTGCGCCGCGTGGTGCACCGGGTGCAGGCTACGCGTGATGAACGCTATGCCACCTTGCGCGGATTTTTCCACGGCATCGACGATGCGCCGGATGCCGCCGATCATTTGCAAGTGCGCTTGCATTCAGTGGCTTTGCCGCCAGGCGCTCGCGCCATCGGCCGCTCGCTGGCCTGGCTGGGCCTGCCGGAAATGGGCGCTGAGATCACCGCTTTGCGGCGCGGCCGCAACGGTATTGCCATCACCCCGGAGGCGGTGTTGCAGGCAGGAGACATTGTCGTCCTGCGTGGTGCGGCAGATGCCATCTCCCGGGCCGAAGGGCGCTTGCTGCAAGCGTGGGCCAGCAGCAGCCATCACAGTGACGAAGATTTTTGAGAATAATACCCATTCTCATTCAATCGAGATTTACAATACTCGCTTTATGTAAGGTGTAAGCGAGTTTGATTGTGAAAAAAGCAATGCGTCATTGGCTGGTTAAATTACATCGCTACAGCGGTTTGTTGCTGTCCCTGTTTCTTGTCATGGCTGGCCTGACCGGCGCAGCGCTGGCGTTTAACGATGACATCGATGCCTGGCTGAATCCGCAGTTCTACCATCTCGCCGTCCCCGCCAGCGCCACAAGCAGCCGGCAGCCTGTCGATGTGCTGGCAGCCCGGATTGAACACGATTATCCGCATGCGCGGCTGGCTTTTTTTGCCATGGGGCAGGACGCCGCCGCGCCGCTCCAGGCAAAACTGCGTTCGCGCAAACCGAACGGCGAGCTGCCGGTGGATACGGTATTTATCGATCCGTTCAGCGCTACCGTAGTCGGTGAACGCAATACCAAAGCGGTCGGCCTGGCGCCGCAAAACCTGATGCCGTTTCTATTCCGCTTGCATCGCTATCTGTTGCTGGACAAGCCCGGTGCCATCATCTCCGGCAGCCTCGGTTTGTTGTGGGTAGCGACGCTATTGATCGGCTTTGCACTGGCCTGGCCCAAGCATCGCAATGGCTGGGGCAAGGCACTGTCGATCAAACGCGGCGCCGGCAGTTTTCGCCTGATGTACGACCTGCATCGCACGGTAGGCCTGGTCGCTGGAATATTGCTGGTGATAACGGCCTTTACCGGCGCTGTGATGAATTTGCCGGACGTCGCCCGTCCGCTGGTTTCCAGCCTGTCGGTGCTGACGCCGCCGCCCAAGGGCTCGGCCGCTGAAAGCCAGCCGAAAGTCCTGCAAATCAATTGGCAGCAAGCGCTGGCTGCGGCACAGGCAAGCATGCCGCTCGCTACGCCGGCGCGCATCGCGCGTGACGAGAAGCGCGGCATCTACCAAGTCCGTTTGCGCAAGCCGGATGACATCCAGGATGGCGGCAGTGTGCGGGTATTTATCGATGCCGCGGACGGCCATGTGCTGCGCGCGCTGGATCCGCTAAAAGGTTCTGCCGGCGATACCTTCATGGGCGTGCAGTATGGCTTGCATACCGGTCAGATACTGGGTTTGCCGGGCAAGATACTGGTCGCGTTCCTGGGTCTGCTGCCGCTCTTGTTCATGATTACCGGGATCGCCATCTGGCTGCAAAAGCGGAAATCGGAAACCTTGGCGCGCGCGCGTCGTTTGCACCTGGCTTCAATGGCTCAGTAGGATATCTTCCGAGGCGGCGGAACGGCTGCCCGGCACCGGCTGGTTGCTTTGTCCATGATAAGCAAATACCACCGATTCCTTGACCGCTTCGGTATTATTCCTGCCGGCTGCGTGGAACAGTCCGCTATGGAAAAAGACCACATCGCCTTGCTGCAATTCTACCGCTTTCCCTTGTGCAAACAAGGCCTGGTTTGCGGCGATTTCCGGCCGCAGGAAATCCAGCTGGTCCATCTGTTCGGGTTTGACGTCGAAGCGGTGCGAACCTGGAATGAAGCACAGGCCGCCATTATTCTGGTTCTCGCTATCGAGCGCCAGCCAGACCGAGATCAACTCGTTGCGCGGGAACGACCAGTAGCGAATATCGCGATGCCAGCCGGTGGCGGTGCCGAAATGCGGGTGCTTGGTCATCACGCAATTGTGATGCGATAAGGTCAGGCATACCGGCTCGCCCAGCAGCAGCTCCAGCATCGCCACCAGCTGCGGATTGCGAGCCCAGGCGCGATAGGCGTCGTGTCGCTGATAGGCATTGCGCAGGCGGCGTGCAGTGCGGCCGCCGACGCTATCGAGCGACTTTGGCGCGCCGGGGTAGCCGACTTCGGATTCGTATTCCAGCGGCGCCACCGCCTGCGCCAGATGGTCATTGGCGGTGGCGATCATCAGCTCGCAATCCGCGGCCGGCACCATGCGCGGCAAGATCAGATAACCGTCTGTTTGAAAGGCGGCGATTTGCGCTGCGGACAGCGCCGGAGTGGTGTTGGTCGACATGGTTATCTCGTTATATTATTTATTTTTCTGCAGCAAAGGCCCCAAATATTTGCCGGTGACGCTGGCCGCGTTTGCCGCCACCTGCTCCGGCGTCCCGGTAGCAATGATACGGCCGCCGCCGGCGCCGCCTTCGGGCCCGAGGTCAATCAGCCAGTCGGCGGTTTTGATGACATCCAGGTTATGTTCGATGATGACCACGGTATTGCCCTGGTTGCGCAGGCGGTGAATCACCTTCAGCAGCAGATCGATATCATGGAAATGCAAGCCGGTGGTCGGCTCATCCAGGATGTACAGGGTGCGGCCGGTGTCGCGTTTCGACAGTTCCAGCGACAGCTTGACCCGCTGCGCTTCGCCGCCGGACAAGGTGGTTGCGCTTTGGCCGAGCCGGATATAGCCGAGGCCCACATCCAGCAGTGTATGCAGTTTGCGCGCAATGACCGGCACCGGCTTGAAGAATTCGTAAGCTTCTTCCACCGTCATGCCCAGCACTTCGGTAATGTTCTTGCCCTTGTATTGCACTTCCAGCGTTTCGCGGTTGTAGCGCTTGCCGTGGCAGACGTCGCAAGGCACATACACGTCAGGCAGGAAATGCATTTCAACCTTGATCACGCCATCGCCCTGGCAAGCCTCGCAGCGGCCGCCCTTGACGTTGAACGAGAAGCGTCCGGCGTTGTAGCCGCGTTCCTTGGCCATCGGCACGGTGGAGAACAAATCGCGGATCGGTGTAAACAAGCCGGTATAGGTCGCCGGATTGGAGCGCGGCGTGCGTCCGATAGGCGCCTGGTCGACCGAGATCACCTTGTCGAAATGCTCCAGCCCGCCGATCGACTCATGCGCCGCCGGTTCGGCTTGCGAGCCGTACAGGTGACGCGCCGCGGCGTGATACAAGGTATCGTTGACCAGTGTCGATTTACCCGAACCGGACACGCCGGTAACGCAGGTCAGCAAGCCGACCGGCAAATTCATCGTGACGTTCTTCAGGTTGTTGCCGGTGGCGCCGGTGATGATGAACTGGCGATCAGGATCGGCCGGCACGCGCTGTTCCGGCACCGCGATCTTCAGCGTGCCGTTCAGGTATTTCGCCGTCAGCGATTTTTTGTTCTTGAGAATCTGATCCAGCGTACCTTCTGCAATCACCTCGCCGCCGTGCACGCCGGCGCCCAGTCCCATGTCGACCACATAGTCGGCGGTGCGGATCGCATCTTCATCGTGTTCCACCACCAGCACGCTATTGCCGATGTCGCGCAGATGGCGCAAGGTTTCGATCAGGCGATCGTTGTCGCGCTGATGCAAGCCGATCGACGGTTCATCCAGCACGTACATGACGCCAGTCAGGCCGGAACCGATTTGCGAAGCCAGCCGGATCCGTTGCGCTTCGCCGCCGGACAAGGTGTCGGCGCTGCGTTCCAGCGACAGGTAATCGAGGCCGACATTGTTGAGGAAGGTCAGGCGCGAAACGATTTCCTTGATGATGCGGTCAGCGATTTCTTTCTTGGCGCCTGTCAGTTTCAGCTTTTCGAAGAACGACAAAGTCTCGCGCAGCGGCGTCGCCGCGATTTCGTAAATGGCTCTTTCCTGTTTGCCGTTGCCAACCTTGACGAAACGCGCTTCGACGCGCAATCGCGCGCCGTGGCAGGACGGGCATTCTTTTTCGTTGATGAACTTGGCCAGTTCTTCTTTCACCGCCATCGAATCCGTCTCGCGATAACGGCGCTGCAGATTGTTGACCACCCCTTCAAACGTGTGTTCCTTGATCACGGTACGGCCGCGTTCATTGACATAGCTGAACGGAATGGTTTCCTTGCCGGAGCCGTACAACACAGCTTGCTGCGATTTTTCCGGCAGCTTTTCGAACGGCACATCGATGTCGAAATCGTAGTGCGCCGCGATATTGGTCAGCATCTGGAAATAAAACTGGTTGCGTCGGTCCCAACCCTTGACCGCGCCGCTGGCCAGCGACAGGTTAGGGAAGGCGACGATGCGCTTGGGATCGAAAAATTCGATATGGCCCAAGCCATCGCATTCCGGACAGGCGCCCATCGGATTATTGAAAGAGAACAGGCGCGGCTCCAGCTCCTGCAGCGAATAGCCGCAGATCGGGCAGGCAAACTTGTTGGAGTACACGTGCTCGGCGCCGCTGTCCATTTCCAGCGCAATCGCGCGACCTTCAGCCAGGCGCAGCGCGGTTTCAAAACTTTCCGCCAGCCGTTGCTTGGTGTCGGCCTTCACCTTCAAGCGATCGATCACCACATCGATAGTGTGCTTCTCGGTCTTCTTCAGCTTGGGCAAATCGTCGACTTCATAAATCTTGGCGGTGCCGGTGCCGCTCTGGATGCGGAAGCGCACAAAGCCCTGTGCCTGCATCTGTTCAAACAGATCGACATGTTCGCCCTTGCGATTCGCCACCACCGGCGCCAGGATCATCAGCTTGGTGTCTTCCGGCATCGCCAGCACCGCATCCACCATCTGCGACACCGACTGCGCCGCCAGCGGTTTCTCCGGATGATCCGGGCAATACGGCGTGCCGACGCGTGCATACAGCAGCCGCAGATAATCGTGGATCTCCGTCACTGTGCCAACGGTGGAGCGCGGATTATGCGAAGTGGCTTTCTGTTCAATCGAAATCGCCGGCGACAAACCTTCGATCAGATCGACATCCGGCTTCTCCATCAACTGCAGGAATTGCCTGGCGTAGGAGGACAGCGATTCGACGTAGCGCCGCTGGCCTTCCGCATACAGCGTGTCAAACGCCAGCGACGACTTGCCGGAGCCGGACAAGCCGGTGATCACGATCAGTTTGTTGCGCGGTAAATCCAGATTGATGTTCTTGAGGTTATGCGTACGCGCACCCCGGATGCGGATTTCTTCCCGTTTATTATCCATCTACAGCTTTCAGCGTAAGTTTAAGGCCGTGTTGGCTTGTTGGAAATGCAATTTTCACGTGTGAAGGGCTTGCGGCTGCCATCGGCGAGAATATCCAGCCGCTGCTGCAAATGCCATATCAAACGGATCAACCTAGCACTATATCAGGGTCGGGATTTTAGAGTTTGCTCCGGCGATCACGCGTGAATGGGGCGCGCTGGCGGAGTGAAGGGATGAGAGGGGAGCGAATGAATCTGGAACGCATGAATCCAAGCCTGATCCGATGGATAGATCGGATCAGGCTGGCGCAGCCATACTTCAGCAATTACCTTTTTTGGCTTGTCCTGGCGGGCAATGATAGCGGCCTCTGTCGTCGTCACGCCGGTCATCATCGCGACGCTCGTCACGATAATTTTCATGGCGGTCGCCGCCCTGGCGCCAGCCGCCGCGACGCAGTTCCCATCCGTTACTTCCTTGAAACCATTCCGGCCGGTCGTACAGATACCCGCTGCGCGCTCTTTCCCAATGTCCGCCAGCCCAAACATGGCGGCCGCCGTCCCAATTCCAGTATCCTGGCGCCCAGATGTAGCCAACCCGCGGCGGCGGCACAATTTCGTATCTTGGCGGAGGCGGCGGTGTTCCAATCGTGATGTTTACACCTATTTGCGCCATAGCCGAGGTTGGCATAAAGGCGGTGGCGCTGGCTGCTACAAGCGCTGCTGCGCAGAGTATGCGTTTCATATCTATTTCCCACAGTTATTTGGTGTTACAAACTATATCCGTTTTTATTTCGAAAACGATTAATGATGCAATAAATTACATCTAAATTGCACACGTTACAGCTGTTAAAAAATGTGAAATTTGTTGTTCGCGATACCCACAAAAAAGGCATTCATAGCAAGGCGTGCAAGCCTTGATAAGCAACATAGAAGCCAACCAGCAGGATCAGCGCGCCGGAAAAATATGGCGCTTTGCGTGCAAATTCACCGAATCCACTCCAGCGTTTGGACACGTGTTTTACGCTCAAGGCGGCTAAAGCACCGGACAGCACCATCGTCAATGCCAGGCCGATACTGAAACACAGAACCAATGTCGCCCCAAGGGCGATCTTTTTCAGTTGCAGGCACAACAGCAATACGGTGATCGAGGCAGGGCAGGGAATCAGGCCGCCGGTCAAGCCGAACATGATGATCTGCCCGGTTGTCACCTCACGATTGGCGAAGCGGTGGCGGATGTCGTTGGCGTGCGCTAACTCGTGCGGGTCTTGATAACCCGGCGCCGATACATCCAGCCTTTCATAATCCTTGATGACGTGGCGATCGTGGCCGGCGTGTTCTACGTACTCCACGTCATAGTCGTGGCCATGCTGTTCATGTCCCAGGCGCAGGCGCGCCACGAATTCGTGGGGTTCGGGAATCACTTGCTCCGATTCGACAAAGCCGTCGCGTTGTCCGAAGGTGAATGACTGCGTGCCGCCGTCAGCCCGCTCCGTCGTTATCCTCACCTGATCCGCACCCCAGGTGTGGCCATGCTTGTTGTCGCTGTACAGCCGGAAGCGCGGCGGGATGCCATCCTCGAATATTTCCAATCGCACTATGCCGTGACCGGTGTCGATCCGCTTGGTTTCATCGTGCTGATGGTTGTGATTGTGAGCGTGATCATGGCTGTGCCCGGCGAGCTGCTGGTGCCGCCAGGTCCGCCATATCATCCATGCTGCGACACCGATAATCAGTACCGCGGACGCCACTTGAAAGTACGGTTCGCTAGCCTCGGCATTCCATTGCCGGCCAAAGTATAATCCTATCAATGCGACGGCCCACACGACAGCGGTGTGGGAGATAGTCGCCGATAGTCCGAGCAGGATGGCTTGCGTCATCGTGCCGCGTATCGCGACGATGAAGGCCGCCATCATGGTCTTGGAGTGACCAGGTTCGAGGCCATGTAATGCGCCCAGCAAGATCGCGCTGGGAATGAACAGCCAGGCATTGGACGCGCCCTGCTGCAGCAGAGTTGCAAATTCAGTCATGGGACAGCCTTATATGTTTTTGTAGATTGCTTCGAGTCGGCGCAGGCATGCAAAAAACGGCAAGGGGCCGCTCACTGCGCAGTCACTGCATGCTCGCCGGACTCACTTGAAATAGCTGTTGACGACATCAATCAATTGCTCCCTGGCGTCGCCGTGCCCTTCATGGCTGTCCGGGTCTGCATCCACCAGGTGGGTGCGTATGTGATCTTCCAGAACAACCGCCAGCAAGCCGTTCATGGCGCCGCGACAGCTGGTAATTTGCTGGAGTACATCCATGCAACCCTTCTCATCTTCCAACGCGCGTTCGATGGCATCGACCTGGCCGCGAATGCGGCGCACCCGGTTCAAGAGTTTTTGCTTGTCTTTGATCGTATGTCCCATGACCGTCTCAGTAGATAATATAGGGGGGTATACTATATATGGGCAAAGAAACTGTAAACTACTTTGAGGAAAACTGACTGTTTGATGATGCTGGCGATGGCAAAAAGTCACTGAAAATAAAAAAACAGGCTGTGAAATTTCCAAGGGAAAGCGTCTGATGGCCGTTGGATGACAAACCGCGATGGAGCGCAAATAAATCAAGGCATTTCGCATCGGTCTCCGGCAAATTTTGGGTATGTCCAATATCCGTGCGGGTCACAGCCATTTCATTCCCTGATACTATGATGGGTTTCGATCTGCGCCGTCGTACAGCCTTAACGTTCCCATCCGGTTGCCCAATATGAATAATTCGTCCTCCTCTCCCGATAATGACGCAGGCAGCGGCATGAGCCGCGCCGAAGTCAAAGCCAGCGGCGCCCTGGCTTCGATCTTTGCATTGCGCATGCTCGGCCTGTTTTTGATTTTGCCGGTATTTGCGGTGCACGCTAAAACCCTGGCCGGCGGCGACAGCGCCACCCTGGTCGGACTCGCCATGGGGATTTACGGCCTGGCGCAATCGTTCGGACAAATTCCGTTCGGCGTGGCTTCCGATAAATACGGCCGCAAGAAGATCATCGTCATCGGACTGATCCTGTTTGCACTGGGCTCTTTCATTGCCGCCGCTGCCGACAATATCTACTGGGTCATCATCGGCCGCGCGATACAAGGTTCCGGCGCGATTTCGGCTGCGGTGACTGCTTTCATCGCCGATTCCACAAGGGAAGAACACCGCACCAAGGCCATGGCCATGGTTGGCGGTTCCATCGGTTTGACGTTTGCCTTGTCGCTGATCATTTCACCATTGCTGTATGAATGGGTCGGCATGGGCGGCATCTTTGCCATGACCGGTATCTTGTCGCTGGCGGCGATTGCGGTGGTGGTGTGGCTGGTGCCTTCGGCGCCGCTGATCAAGGCCAAGCGTGTGGCGTGGTCGGAAATCCTGCGTAACGGCGAACTGATGCGCTTGAACTATGGCGTGTTCGCCTTGCACATGACGCAAATGGCGATGTTCGTGGTGATGCCGGCGGCGCTGGTCAAATACGCCGGCCTGCCGCTCGAGTCGCACTGGAAAATCTATCTGCCGGTGGTGCTGGCTTCTTTTGTATTGATGCTGCCGCCGGTATTTGTCGGCGAGAAGCAAGGCAAGATGAAACAAGTGATGCTGGCCGCCGTGACTTTGTTGTTTATAGTGCAACTCGGATTGCTGTTGACATTCTCCATGGCAACTATTCATTGGCAATGGCTGGTCGTGTTGTTGCTAGGGTTCTTCATTGCTTTCAACGTGCTGGAAGCCAGCCAGCCGTCGCTGGTGTCGCGCATCGCGCCGCCGGCGGCCAAAGGCGCCGCGCTGGGCGTGTACAACACCATGCAAGCCCTGGGTTTGTTCTGCGGCGGCGCCCTAGGCGGATTGCTTAAACAGCACGTCGGCGCCCCCTCGGTTTTTATATTAGGAGGGGCAGCGGCCCTGTGCTGGCTTATAATCGCATCCAGCATGAAAAATTTGCCGCGCCGGGGCGCTTCATCGACCACGGCCGCGGCAGCGTAGTGCATGGCGCGCGGCAAGTTTCGTTAGGCAACCATTAAGCAACATCAGACAGCCAGCGCCAGGGTCCCGGGCACAACGCATCAGGCGTAATTTTCAACGCATTTTCAAGATATGAGCATTTAGGAGAGCATTACATGGCATCGGTCAATAAAGTCATTATCGTCGGCAATCTCGGCCGCGACCCGGAAACACGCTACATGCCGAACGGCGAAGCGGTCACCAACATCGCCGTTGCCACCACGGAAAGCTGGAAAGACAAGAATAGCGGCGAGAAAAAAGAATTAACCGAGTGGCACCGCATCACCTTCTATCGCAAGCTGGCGGAGATCGCCGGCCAGTACCTGAAAAAAGGTTCGCAGATCTACGTCGAAGGCCGTCTGCAAACGCGCAAATGGCAAGATAAGGATGGCGCCGAACGCTTCACCACCGAAATCATCGCGGACACCATGCAGATGCTCGGCAGCCGTCAAGGTGCGGGCGGCAGCGCGCCTATGGACGATGGCGGTGGCTACAACAGCGCGCCACCGGCTCGCCAGCAAAACACCAGCGCCCCGGCGGCCCCGGCCCGCCAGGCGCCGGCTTCACGGCCAGCGCCGAATTTCTCGGATATGGATGACGATATTCCGTTCTAGCACCCAGCTAGTTAATTCTGTAAACAAGACCCGCTAAGTCACTGATTTAGCGGGTTTTTTCATTGCCCTGTATTTCGCCTGGCACGGCGTAGCACAGGCTGCAGCCAAGTAACGCAATCAACCGTCAATCAATTCCGGACTCCATGCATGCACCGATTGCTGCTGCTCACCCAGGCCGGCAATGCCCAGGCGCATCCGGTCGCCAGGCTTGAGGTAGATCGGGCCGGGTTTCTGGGCAAGTCCCACGCCGGCCGGGGTGCCGGTGCTGATGATGTCTCCCGGGTAGAGCGTCATGAAGCGGCTGATATAGCTGACCAGATGGGCGACGCTGAACAGCATGTTGCGCGTGCTGCCGTTTTGAAAGCGGCGGCCGTTGATCTCCAGCCATAGGTCCAGGTTCTGCGGGTCGGGCACCTCGTCCGCTGTCACCAGCCAGGGTCCGATCGGACCGAAGGTGTCGCAGCCCTTGCCTTTATCCCACTGGCCGCCGCGTTCGAGCTGGTATTCACGCTCGGAGATGTCGTTGACCACGCAATACCCCGCCACATGCTTGAGCGCATCGGCTTCAGACACATAACGCGCCGTGGTACCGATGATCACGCCCAGTTCCACCTCCCAATCGCTTTTTAGCGATCCCTGCGGCAGCACCACCGGATCGTTGCAGCCGATTACGGCGCTGGTTGGCTTCATGAACAACACCGGCTCGGCCGGTGCGGTAAGACCGGATTCGGCCGCATGGTCGGCGTAGTTCAACCCGACGCAAATGAATTTGCCGATGCCGTTGTAGGGTGGGGCAATGCGGCCCGGGTTTGCAACGATCGGGAGGGGCCGGATATCCAGCGCTGCCAGGCGGGCAAGCTGGGCAGGCGACAATGTTTGCGCATTAATGTCTGATAGCTGGCCCGACAAATCGCGGAGCAGGTTGTCAGCATCGATCAGTGCCGGCTTTTCATGGCCTTTGGGGCCGTAGCGTATTAATTTCACTGGCTTTCCCTTTTTCTAAAATGTCGCGGCCGACTCAGCGCAGCGCGACACGCTGCATGGGCATGTGTCTTAAATCGACGGCATACCGCAAGGCAGGAACTGCCCGGCGCCAGCCGTGCCGGTGAAGGCCTGATTCTCACTGACCACTTTGCCGTGCGACAGCGTCAGCACCGGCCAGCCTTGCACCGTCTTGCCTTCGTACGGCGTGTAATCGACCTCGTGGTGCAGCATGGCGTTGTTGATCACCATTTGACGCTTGGCGTCCCACAATACGATGTCAGCATCCGCGCCGACCATGATCGACCCCTTGCGTGGATACAGTCCGTACATCTTGGCCGGATTGGTTGCAGTCAAGGCGACAAACTGATGCACGTCGAGCCGCCCTTCCATTACACCGCCGGAGAACAGCAGCGGCAGGCGGGTTTCCAGGCCGGGGATGCCGTTCGGAATATATTGGAATGGCTGTTCCTTGCCGCCCAGCTTCTTGCCTTCGGCGTCGTCATAACGGAACGGCGCATGATCGGACGAGAAGATGCTGAAGGCGCCGTTGGTCAAACCGTCCCATACTGCTTTTTGATTTTCATGGTCGCGTGGCGGCGGGCTGCAGACGCACTTGGCGCCGTGATAGCCTTCGCCGCCAAGATCATGTTCAGTGAGGAACAGATATTGCGGGCAGGTCTCGGCATAGATGCGCAAGCCGCGGCCATGCGCCCAGCGGATCTGTTCGATTGCTTCGCGTCCCGATACGTGCACGATCAGGATCGGCACATCGACCAGTTCCGAGAACGTGATGGCGCGGTGCGTAGCTTCCCGCTCCACCGCCATCGGCCGGGACACGGCGTGATACTTCGGCGCGCTGTGGCCGGCATCGCTCAGGCGGTCGGTCAGCCAGCCGATGCAATCGGAATTCTCAGCATGGATCATCACCAGCGCCTTATGCTCGCGTGCCACCGACAGCACTTCCAGTATTTCGCGGTCGTTGAGTTTCAGATCGTCGTACGTCATGTAGATCTTGAACGAGGTATAACCCTGCCGGATCAGGTCCGGCAGTTCTTCCTGCAATACCTTCGGAGTCGGATCGGCTACGATCAGGTGAAAGGCGTAATCGATTGCCGCCTTGCCGGCTGCGCGCCGATGATAATCCTCGACCGCGGCATACAGCGAACCGCCTTTGCTTTGCGCCGCAAACGGAATCACCGTGGTGGTTCCGCCGCAGGCAGCGGACCGGGTTCCGGTAAAGAAATCATCCGCCATGCGCATGCCGTCCGGCATTGGCTGATCCAGGTGGCAATGGGCATCCACGCCCCCCGGCAAGACCAATAATCCGGTTGCATCAATTTCTTCAGCGCCGGCCGGTAAATTCTTGCCGAGTGCCTCGATCTTGCCGTCGCGAATGCCGATATCGCATTGAAATCGGTCAGACGCGGTCGCCACATCGGCATTGCGAATGACCAGGTCGAACGCTGTTGTCATGATGGTTTTCTCCGCTAATCTAAAGTTACTTACACAACTTCTTGGAACAAACGGCCCCAGCCGGTCAGCTTGGTGGTGTCGTAACCGGCGATACGCAACGACTTCCAGACCACGGTGGAAATGGTGTCGTAGATCGGTAGGCCGGTTTCCGCTTCCAGTTCCGGCACCAGATGCGCTGCTTTCAGATTGGTGCAGAAGGTCGAAATCGCTTTCGGGTCCTTGCGGGCAACCTCACGCACCATGCTGCGAATCTGCTCTTCAGTGACTTCCGAGAAGGAAAAATTCACATGCAGGTTCAGGTGACGTTCCGCGATGCAGTTGAAACCAGAACGGCCATAATTCTCGATGATCTTTTCCATCACATTGTCGAGATAAGGCGTCACCAGGCCGAAATCCCTGGCATTGGTTTTTTCCAGGATTTCATTTAGCGCCAGCACCGAGGTAGTGGCCGGAATGCCGGTCGCTTCAGTAATGCGCTGGCATAAGCGTTCGTCGGCTTCGAAGCCGAGCCAGCCGGACGAGGTGCCGTTCCAGCCGATGACGTCGACCTTGGCGTCGGCCAGCAGCTTGGCGGCCTCGATGATCTTGCTGTCGTCGAATTGTCCCAGCGCCTGGTCGCGCAGCGATATTTCAGTCACGGTGAAACGGGAGAAATGGGCGGAAACGCCAGGCAGTCCGCTGACCATGGCGCTGGTGATCGGTTCCAGCGAAGTATTGGAAGATGGGGTCAGCATGCCCAAGAGAGTGCGCTTTGTCATTTGTGTTGCTCCGTAAATAATAAATTAAAGATAGTGATTTTGATTTGATGCTCCGCATCGGACGGAAATCAGATCGGGATTTTTTTCTCGTAATCGATGCTGGTCGAGCAGATGAACAGGCCGACGCCAGCCGCTGCAAAGAACATCAGCGCCAGGAAATAGGAGCCGGTGATCTGGACAATGGTGCCGACGATAATCGGTACGCAGATGCCGCCGATATTGCCGCCCAGGTTCATCAGGCCGCCGAGGAAGCCCACCTTGTCGCGGGTGCCGAGGATGGATGGAATGCACCAGTAGAGGCCGCACCAGCGGATGAAAAACAAGGTAACGGATAACATCACCACGACGGTTGTCGCGTCTTTGATGTAAGCCACCGAGAAGATCGAGAGCGTGGCAATCACGGCGGCAATGCCAAACAGCGTGCGCATCACTTTATTTGGTGAGCCGCCGGCCGTTTTCCATTTGTCGGCAATGTAGCCGCCAACCAGTTCGCCGACAAATCCGGAGAAGAAAATGATGAAGCTGGCGCCGCCCATTTGCTTGATATCGAAGCCATGCACTTTATTCAGATAGTTCGGCATCCAGGTCAGCAAGCCGTAGAACACCGAGTTGAAACACATCCAGCCGAAGAACATGAACAACACTGAACGGTGTTTGAAAAAATCAACGGAACGGCCGCTCAGGTTAGCCGGTTCTTTCTTGAACTCGCTGGCTTGCGCTTCTTCGATATAGCTGGCCTCGGCGTCATTGACACCGCTGTGGTCGCGCGGATTGTTGCGGATGTAATACCAGGACCACATGCCGGCCATTACTGTACCCACGCCGGCCACGGCGAATGCGATGCGCCATGAGCCCAGCGTCGTAATCAGCCCGGTGATGATGATCGCGCCCAACGCTGCACCGAGCGGTGCGCCGCCATCCAGCAGGGTGGCGCCGCGGCCGCGTTCGTTTTGCGTCATCCAGATCGCATTCAGCTTGCCGCCGGCCGGATAGATCGGCGCTTCTGCCGCACCCAGGCCGAGGCGTGTCAATAACAATGCGGTGGAATTGGTGCAGATCGCGGCAAGTGCCTGGAATGCGCCCCAGAAGATAGTGGCGATGGCGATCACGATACGCGGTTTGAAACGATCGGCCAGCATGCCGCCGGGGATTTGCATGAACGCATAAGTCCAGAAGAAGGAACTCAGGATCAAGCCTTGCATGGCCGGACCGAGATCGAACTCTTTTGCGATCAGCGGCATGGCGACTGACAGCGATGCGCGGTCGATATAGTTAATCGAAATTAGTAGCAACATGGTGAAGAAAATTCTCCATCGGACGGAAGTTTTCCCCTCTGTTGCTGCCACTGCTGTATTGGTCGTGGTGTTCATTTTGTCTCCATTCAGGGTGAACGGCTCTTTTTGGCTCGTTTGTTGGGCACGGTATTTTCCGTGCTGACGTAAGCATATAATACTTAATCTGTAATTACAAGTCATGTAAGTTATTGATTTATAGTGATATTTAAAAGTTTAATTGATATGTGTTAAGATTTTTTATCGAAATCAGTCCAGATGTGATGTAACCGCCATGTTGACCGCCCCCGAAACAACCGCAAAAGTGAAGACCAGTCCCGTCAATGGCCGGGGCGTGCGTCGTAGCGGGCTTTCAAGCGAGATTGCCGACCGGCTGCGGGAAATGATCCAGGAGGGCGAGCTCGCGCCCGCCAGCCGCATCATGGAAAAAGAGTTGTGCGAATATTTCGAGATTTCAAAAACGCCGCTGCGCGAGGCGCTGAAGGTGCTGGTGGCGGAAGGCTTGATCAAGCATCGCCAGCATCTCGGTTACCACATCTCCGAAATCGACATCGACGAAATCGGCGCGATTTTTGACGTGCTGCATGGATTGGAAGAATTGGCCGGCCGGCAGCTATGCATAGGCATCGATGAAGATGCGCTTAGCGCGATTGAACGCAAGCATCAGGCCATGCTGGTGCAGCATGCTAACGGTAAGCGCACCGCCTATTTCCGGCTGAACCAGGAAATCCATCAAATGATCGTGGACGCCGCCCGCAATCCGGTGCTGTCGTCGATCTATGCAAACCTGATGGCAAAAATCCACCGCGCACGCGGCGTCGCCAATGCAGAATCCCTGCGCTGGCAGGAATCGCTGCTTGAGCATGAACAAATCATGCAGGCGCTGAGCACCGGTTCGGCAAGCTTGCCGCAGGTATTGCGCGAACATTCCGAACATACCGCTACTGAAGTAATGAAAGCACTACACCTGCTGGCTTCCCAGACGGCGGCAAGCCGGCATGCGATCACACCGTCAAATCAATCAATATCAACGAGGAGATAAGCATGGCTAATACAAGAGAGGTAGTTATCGTCGGCGCTGCACGTACGGCGATTGGGACATATGGCGGCGCATTGAAGGATTTCGCGCCGGGCGAGCTGGGCGCGATCGCGGTCAAGGAAGCATTCGCACGGGCCGGAGTCGATCCGCTCCAGGCCGGCCAGATCATATTCGGCAACGTCATCCACACCGAGGCGCGCGACATGTACGTGTCACGCGTGGTCGGCATCAATGCCGGCATGGGTAAGGAATCCACGGCGCTGACGCTTAACCGCCTGTGCGGCTCGGGTTTGCAGGCCATCATCACTGCAGCCAACGCTATCCAGCTGGGCGAGACCGATGTCGCAGTCGGCGGCGGCGTCGAATGCATGAGCCGCTCGATGTACGCAACCCAAGCTGCACGCTGGGGTGCGCGCATGGGCGACATCAAGATGATCGACATGATGGTGGGCGCCTTGTCGGATCCTTTCGGCGGCGGCCATATGGGCATCACTGCTGAAAACGTGGCGGAGAAATACGGCATCTCGCGTGAAGAGCAGGACGCGTTCGCGCTGGAAAGCCAGAGACGTGCGACGGCAGCCATCGCTGCCGGTCACTTCAAGTCGCAGATCGTGCCGGTCGAAATCAAGACGCGTAAAGGCATCACGCTATTCGACACTGACGAATATCCAAAAGCCGACGCCACCATGGAGTCGCTGGCGAAGCTCAAGCCGGCTTTCAAAAAAGAAGGCGGTACAGTCACGGCCGGCAATGCGTCTGGCATCAACGACGGTGCGGCTGCCTGTGTCCTGATGGCCGCTGATGCTGCCGCTCAAGCCGGTTTGAAGCCGCTGGCGCGCGTGGTTTCCTACGGGGTGGCCGGGGTTGATCCATCGATCATGGGAACCGGTCCGATTCCGGCGGTCCAGCTGGCGTTGAAGCGCGCCGGTCTTAGCCTCAGCGACATGGCGGTGATCGAATCGAACGAAGCGTTCGCCGCGCAGTCGCTGGGCGTTTGCAAGGGATTGGGGCTTGATCCGGCGCTGACCAACGTCAACGGCGGCGCCATCGCGCTTGGTCATCCGCTGGGTGCAAGCGGGGCGATCATTGCGGTCAAATGTCTGTATGAGCTGATGCGCACTAACAAGCGCTACGGTTTGATCACCATGTGCATTGGCGGCGGCCAAGGCATTGCGCTGATCATCGAGCGTATCTGAAGTAGATATTCTGCGGCGGGATAATCAATCGTTTCGTGCCGCCGCCGGGCTGCAGGCAATCACCCTTTCCAGGTGCGCTGCAGTCCCGTGTCGGCATGGATCCAGCCGCCGTTTTTTCCCGGCCGATAATAGAAGCCGACCCCGCCCTGGCGGAAGCTGCGTATCAAACCTCCCAGCACGTCGGCGTCCAGCTGCGTCAGGCGGATGTCAGCCGCGCGTCCTTCCAGGTGCAATGATTTGCGCGCCGCCGGCACGCCGGTTTCGATCAGGTGCCGATTGGTGCTTGCGGTGCGGAATCCAGACAGGATTTCCAGCGGCTGGCTAATCCCATAGCGCGCGATAAAAGCCTGGGTGCCCCACAAGGTCTCGAGCAGCTTGGGATCTATCGGTGCGGTTTGCTTGCCTTGGACGTCGCGCAGCAGATGGCATAACTGCTGATAGGCGGACTCTTGAATTTCACCGTCTTTCCAATACAGCAGTTTGGCGCGTTCGCCGCTGGCCGGACGCGTCACTTCCAGCACCCGGGGTTTGAGCCAGAACTCCATGTCTACCAGTTGCGCGTCAAAGATGTCTGGCGGCGGGTCCATCGGCGCCGAGGCGCCGGACGGGCTGGCTGAGGTCTCTGTTGCGAAAGCCGTCGGCGCAGTAAATGGCAGCTGGCTGGAAAAGAGCCCGGAGGCGGTCAGGAACAAGCTCTTCTGCAGGAATTTTCGGCGCAATGACATGGCGGTCCAAATGTGATGGGATGGCCGATTTTATCGCACCATCCCCGCTTTGAGTAGCCGCCGGATTATACGCACTGCTTCGCGCAACCTGAAAATCAGTCGGGCTGCGATCAGTCGGGCTGCGCTCAGCCGCGCTTCGGAATCGTAAGACCTTTTGCTACCGCCGGACGTGCGACAAACGCTGCAAGCGCCCGTGTGACGTGCGGAAAATCCGCAATCCCCACCAGCTCGCCCGCTTCGTAGAACCCGATCAGGTTGCGTATCCACGGGAAGGTGGCGATGTCAGCGATGGTATAGGTATCTCCCATGATCCAGTTGCGCTCGGCAAGCCGTTGGTTGAGTACCGCCAGCAAGCGTTTCGATTCCGCCACGTAGCGGTCGCGCGGGCGTTTGTCTTCGTAATCCTTGCCGGCGAATTTATTGAAAAAACCAAGCTGGCCGAACATCGGTCCGATACCGCCCATCTGGAACATCAGCCATTGGATGGTCTGGTAGCGGCCGGCCAGGTCTTTCGGCATGAACTGGCCGCTCTTGTCCGCCAGGTAAATCAGGATCGCGCCGGATTCAAACAGAGGCAGCGGTTTGCCGTCCGGACCATTGGGATCGAGGATCGCCGGAATCTTGTTATTGGGATTGAGCGACAGGAACTCCGGCGAGGTCTGGTCATTGGTGTCGAAACTGACCAGATGCGGCTCATAGGGCAGGCCGGTTTCTTCCAGCATGATCGAGATTTTGACGCCATTGGGCGTAGGCAGGGAATACAGCTGGATCCGGTCGGGATGCTGGGCCGGCCATTTTTTTGTGATGCGGAAGGTGGAAAGATCGGTCATCAGAATGCCTTTTTGCTGGGATTGATCTGCTTGAAATGTGCAGGCGCCAAACGTCGAAAAACGCTTAGTCTAAAGCAAGCCGGGTAAAGATGCTTTGCGCGTAACGGCATCCGTTGCGAGAGTGCGCTGATCGTCAATAATGTATTTAATTCCATGAGACAAGACAATGCCGCCGGTTGGCCGTATTATCCCGTAGCTAGCCACAACCCTTACGGTCGTCAGGGGTGGCTGGAATTCAATGATCACTTTGGTTCGTAACAGATATTTTCAGAGCTGCAGCCGGCTCCGGCCGGTTGCGGCTTTACCTGTTTGCATGATGGATGAATATGGGATGAAGGATAAGATGAAGAATTTATCCGCTACCGCGGCGGTATTGGCCGCACTGCTGTGCGCAGCCGCGC
Organism: Collimonas sp. OK242; assembly: GCF_900107095.1. Lineage (GTDB taxonomy): Bacteria > Pseudomonadota > Gammaproteobacteria > Burkholderiales > Burkholderiaceae_D > Collimonas. Next base: position 152,959 of record NZ_FNOR01000009.1, on the reverse strand, counting down.
CTGCCATGGCCTTGACCGCTACCGAATCAAAGCCGGCTGCAGCCGCGGAAGGCATCAATTGGTATGAAGGCGACGTCGATGCCGCTTTCGCCTTTGCCAAAGCGCATAACAAGCCTTTGTTCCTGTATTGGGGCGCGGCCTGGTGCCCGCCATGCAACCAAGTCAAAGCCACGATTTTTAACCGGCAAGGGTTTATCGAGCGTTCGCGTTTCTTCGTGCCGGTGCATATCGACGGCGACAGCGCCGGCGCACAAAAGCTCGGCGAACGGTTCAAGGTGCGCGGCTATCCGACCATGATCCTGTTCCAGCCCGACGGCAAGGAAATCACCCGTTTGCCAGGCGAAGTCGACGCCGACCGCTATTTGCAGACGCTGACACTCGGCATCAGCGCCAATCGTCCGGTCCGGCAAACCTTGCAGGCAGCCCTCGCCGGCGGCAAGCTGACGGCGGACGAATGGCGCTTGCTGGCTTATTATTCCTGGGACACCGACGAGCAGCAGCTGGTCGGCAGCAGGGAGTTATCGTCCACGCTGAAGCGGCTGGCGGCAAGCTGCCCGCCTGGTGATACCGCCAATCGCCTGGCCTTGAGCGCATTGGTAGCGGCAGCTGCCGCTCAGTCGGGTGAAAGCGCTAGCGTCGACAAAACGGCAGCGGCAGCGCAATTGATGAAAGCGGTGAGCGATGCCCATACAGCACGTGAGAATATGGACATATTTGCCAACTATCCGGCTGACCTGGTGCAGCTGGCCACGCTGCCGAAAACGCCGGCCAGGGCCAAGCTGATCGCCGCCTGGGACCTCGCCATGCAGCGTTTGTCCGGCGCTAAGACACTGTCCAAGACTGATCGCCTATCGGCCCTGGCGGCACAAATATCACTGGCGCGCATCGATACCCCGGACGGCGCGCTGGCGCCGGCCCTGCTCAAAGACGTGCGGCAACGCGTGGCGCTGGCCGATAGCGCAACCACGGACGTCTATGAGCGGCAATCGGTGATCAATGCCGGCGCGCATGCCTTGAGCGACGCCGGCTTGCTGGATGATTCTGATCGCTTGCTCAAGGCAGAGCTGAAGCGTTCGCATGCGCCATACTATTTCATGCTTAGCCTGGCCTCGAATGCCAAGAAACGCGGCGACAAAACCGGCGCCATCAACTGGTATGAACAGGCGTACCAGGCCGCACAGGGACCGGCGACACGCTTGCAATGGGGCGCGGCGTATTTGTCAGGTTTGCTGGAACTGGCGCCGCAGGATGAAAGCCGTATAGAAAAGGTTGCGCATAGTATGTTGCAAGAGCTGGGCAGCACCCAGAATGCATTCTACGAACGTAATCGTTCAGTGCTGGAGCGCCTGGGGAAAAAACTCAATACCTGGAATGGCGACGGCAAGCATCAGGCGGCGCTAGGGCGTTTGCGGCTGCAACTGGACGCTGTTTGCGGAAAATTGGCGGCGGCAGATGCGCAGCGCGCTACTTGCCAGGGTTTATTGAGTCCGGCCCAGGTTTAGTAAATCGGGATCATTCCGGGTAAATCGGTTACGCTAGCGGGACTGTAATTTCCGCTTGCCCTGGTGCCTGGCCCTTGTGCATACCCGTGTATTTTCCCTACTATCCGACCGGACTTGCCGACCATGATCATTGTTCACCATCTCAACAACTCCCGTTCACAGCGCGTCCTGTGGTTGCTCGAAGAGCTGGGGCTGGATTATGAACTCAAGCTGTATCAGCGCGATCCGAAAACCATGTTGGCGCCGCCGTCGCTGAAAGCGGTTCATCCCTTGGGTAAATCGCCAGTCATCACAGACGGCGAGAACACGATTGCGGAATCGGGCGCGATTATCGAGTACCTGCTGCAGCAATATGGCGGCGGCAGGCTGATTCCGGCGGCGGGCAGCAAGGATCGCCTGCGCTACACCTACTGGCTGCATTACGCCGAAGGTTCGGCCATGCCGCCGTTGCTGATGAAGCTGATCTTCGCACGCCTGGGGCGCCCGCCGATGCCGGCGCTGCTGCGGCCGCTGGCGCGTTCGATTGCGAACGGCGTGCAGCGCAATTACATCGATCCGCAACTCAAGGCGCATCTGGATTTCATGGAGGGAGAATTGGGTAAGTCGGCCTGGTTTGCCGGCGAAGAATTCAGCGCCGCCGACATCCAGATGAGCTTCCCGCTGGAAGCTGCGCAATCGCGCGGCGGCCTGGACGCCAGCCGGCCGAAGCTGTTCGCCTTTTTACAGCGTATCCATGCACGGCCGGCGTATCGGCGTGCGATCGACAAGGGCGGCCAATACGATTTGCTGAAGTAATACTGTGCTGGTCCTGGCGTTCGAATCTCGTTCCCACCCCATTCTCGCGCCAATCCCGTTAGAATTGAACTGTAAGGTCCGGATAAAACTGTCCGGACCATGACGCCAATCGGCTTGGCGTACAGATATCGCTACGGAGATTCGATGTTCCCGACTGAGCAATTCACCGATCCCCACGCCGCCGTCGCGCGCGTGCAAGAGATTTACGAGCATCACACCGCGTTATTGCGGGACGCTTTCAAGCGCTTTTCGAATGGCGAAATCATGCCGGAACGGGTGCGCGCCTGCTATCCGTTTGTACGCGTCACAACCGAATTCAACACCCGTGCCGATACCCGCCATTCCTTCGGTTTCGTGTCCGGCCCGGGCGTCTATGAAACCACCTTGACCCGGCCATCGCTCTACACAAACTACCTGGTCAGCCAGTTCAAGCTGCTGCGCGATAACCACGACGTGCCCTTGGAAATCGGCGTCAGCGACATGCCGATTCCTGTGCACTTTGCCTTCCCCGAAGGCATCCATGTCGAAGGCAATCTGGATCCCGATCATTTGCGGACTTTGCCGGATGTGTTTGACCTGCCGAACCTGGCGACCATGGACGATCGCATCGTCAACGGCACTTATGAGGAAATGCCGGGCGATCCGCATCCGCTGGCTTTGTTTACTGCGCCGCGTATCGATTATTCGCTGCACCGGCTGAAGCACTACACGGCGACTTCCCCCGATCGTTTCCAGCGCTATGTGTTGTTTACCAACTATGCGTTTTATGTCGATGAATTCATCCGCATGGGGCGCGAACTGATGCAAGCCACCGGCGATCCTGAGCAGCGCGCCTACCGCCAGCAATACACGGCGTTTGTCGAGCCGGGCGATTTGACGACCTGGAATGCCAATCTCGACGATCTGCCTTCCGACCGCGCGCTCACCGGTATCGCCCCAGCGCGCCAGCCGCAGATGCCGGCCTACCACTTGCAGCGCGCGGACGGTTCCGGCATCACGCTGATCAATATCGGCGTCGGTCCGTCGAATGCCAAAACCATTACCGACCACGTTGCGGTACTGCGCCCGCATGGCTGGATCATGCTGGGCCATTGCGCCGGCTTGTCGACCTCGCAGCGGATGGGCGATTACGTACTGGCGCATGCCTATGTGCGCGACGACCATGTGCTCGATGACGACTTGCCGCTGTGGGTGCCGGTGCCGGCGCTGGCCGAGGTGCAGCTGGCATTGCAGGATGCAGTGGCTGCCATTACCCAGCTGGAAGGCTATGAACTGAAACGCATCATGCGTACCGGTACGGTGGCCTCTATCGACGATCGCAACTGGGAGTTGCGCGATCATCGCAAGCCGCTGTTGCGCTTCAATCAAAGCCGCGCGATTGCGCTGGATATGGAAAGCGCCACGGTGGCCGCCAACGGTTTCCGTTTCCGCGTTCCTTACGGTACTTTGCTGTGCGTCTCGGACAAGCCCTTGCACGGCGAAATCAAATTGCCTGGCATGGCCAATCGTTTTTACGAGCAGCGGGTCAGCCAGCATTTGAAGATCGGCATCAAGGCCCTGGAACTGCTGCGCAATCAGGGTGTCGAGCAGCTGCACAGCCGCAAGCTGCGCAGTTTCAGCGAGCCGGCGTTCCGCTGATTTTTGCTCACATCATTTCTTTCCGGCGCTGGTTGCTGCCAGTTGAGGCTAGTGATTGCCGACAGCTTGCAGCTCCGCTGCCAGGGTGGCCACCAGTTGCGCTGCCGGCATGGGGCGCGCCATCGCGACGCCTTGGCCAGCCCACAGCGACATGAATTCCGATCGTCCCAGTTTCGCAGCGGTCTGGCGGATTTCTGCGCTCAGCGCATTTTGAATCGGATAAGCGGGCAGCGCGTTTTCGTGCGGCCGCATCTGCTCCATGTACGGATTGACGATGCCGCGTGCGTATCTGCCTGAAAAGCTGCGGGTCAGGCGCGTGCTGTCGTCGCCCGCACTAGCCAGCTGTTCGCGCCAGGCCGGCGCTATGCCCGATTCGGGGCTCGCCAGGAAGGCTGTGCCCAGTTGCGCTGCCTGCGCGCCCAGCAGCATGGCGGCGGCGATGCCGCGGCCGTCCATGATGCCGCCGGCGGCGATCAGCGGAACGTTGACTGCGGCGGCCGCTTGTGGAATCAAGGTCATCAAGCCAATGCAGGATTGTTCGATATCGCCGATAAATGTCGCCCGATGGCCGCCGGCTTCGCCGCCTTGGAGGCAGATGAAATCGGCGCCAGCTTGTTCCCAGGCGCGCGCTTCGGCAACGTTGGTTGCGGTGCCGATGACCTTGCAGCCCTTGCGCTGGAATTGCGCCACCGTTGCGGCATCGAGTATGCCGAAGGTGAAACTGACAACCGGAGGCGCTGCTTCCAGCAAGGCAGCCAGCTGGTCCTGGAAGTTTTCGCTGAATTTCTGCGGATTGGTCGCCGCGCCGAGACCGAGCGCGGTCCGGAACGGTAACAGCAGAGCTTGCGCGGCATCGAGTTCGGCTGCGCTTGGCTGGATCGGCTGCAGGATAAATAAATTGACGTTGAACGGTTGTGAAGTCAGGCTGCGGATTTTTTTCACGGCTTCGATGATTGCCGCCGGCGGCAGCAGGGCGGCGGCAAACGACCCCAGGCCTCCGGCGTTGCTGACAGCAGTCACCAGTTCAATCGGCGAGCCGCCGTTCATCGGGCCTTGCACGATCGGATAGCGGATGCCGAGCGCTGCCGTGAATGCTGTTGCGCCTGTATCGATGTCGGACATGCTGATACTCCTGATGAGTGGGTGAGGGTGACTGGCCGCATTGCTTACGTTACCTGCATGCTACCTTGACATGATCATTCTGAAAAATGAATAATAAAAATGTTATCCATCTTAAATTGAGATGAGTTATGGATTTATTATCTCTGGAAATTTTCCGTACCGTGGTCCGCGAGGGTGGCATTACCCGCGCGGCGGAGCAATTGCATCGGGTGCAATCGAATGTGACGACGCGCATCCGCCAGCTGGAAGCCTCGCTTGGCGTGCCGCTGTTTTCGCGTGGCCACAAGCGCATGGTGCTGACGCCCGCCGGCGAAACCCTGCTCGGCTACGCCGAACGTCTATTGAATCTGGCCGGCGAAGCACGCGAAGCGGTGCAACCCGCAGTCCCCCAGGGCCGCTTGCGCATCGGTTCGATGGAAAGCACGGCCGCCAGTCGCTTGCCGTTACCGCTGGCCCGTTTCCACCAGGAGTGGCCGGCAGTGCAGCTGGAACTGAGCACCGGCCCCACCCAGCAACTCATCGACCGGGTCCGCGCATTTACCCTGGATGCCGCTCTGGTCGCCGGCCCGCTGGAAGATCCGCTGTTTGACGTGCTGCCTCTCTATGCTGAAGAGCTGGTAGTGTTAGCCGCGCGCAGCCACCCGCCGATAAACGGTCCCGACGATTTGCAGAGCCGCACCCTGGTCGCCTTCGAGCACGGCTGCGCCTACCGGCGCCACGCCGAAAACTGGCTGGCGTCCGGCAGCGTCCCCGGCCGTCGCCCGGACCGGATCCTGGAACTCGGCTCATACCACGCCATGCTAGCCTGCGTCGCCGCCGGCGCCGGCATAGCCCTCGCCCCCAGATCGGTACTGGATTTACACAACTGCACCGAAAGCCTGGCCATCTACCCCCTCGGCCGCGCAGGAAAAGTCACCACCTTCCTGATCCGCCGCCAAGACTACAGCTCCCCAGCCTTCGACGCCCTAAGCCAGATCCTGCAAGCAGAAGCTTTGAAATCCAAACAATTGGGGTCAGAGTCGAATTATTCGTTAAAATAACAGATCCATTCATCGCTCCCTTTTTTTACCATGGCCCGCCTGCCCCGACTCGTCATTCCCAACCAGCCACATCACCTGATCCAGCGTGGCGTCGATCGCCAGGCAATCTTCCGCGAGACGGAAGACTACGTGAATTTTCTTGGCCGCCTGCGTGATGCCTCCAAGCAATTCAAGGTCGCCATCCATGCTTATGTACTGATGAGCAATCACATACATCTGCTCGCCACGCCTTCCGATACAGAAGGTTTGGCGAAAATGATGCAGTGGGTAGGGCGTTTCTATGTGCCCTATTTCAATCAGAAATACGAGCGGGTCGGGACTTTGTGGCAAGGACGCTACAGGGCGACGGTGATAGATTCAGAGCGGTATTTCATGTTGTGTAGTTGCTACATTGACCAGAATCCGGTGCGCGCCGGCATTGTGGCAACGCCTGGCGAGTACCCGTGGTCGAGCTATTTGCACCATGTCGGGGTCAAGGCCGATCCTTTGGTCGTGGATCACGCACTCTATTGGGCGTTGGGCAATACACCGTTCGACCGTGAAGCAGCTTATAGGCAAATGGCAGAGCAAGCACTTACATCCGACCAGGCGCGCCAGTTGGCGGATGCTACCAACAAGGGTTGGGCGCTGGGCTCGGAAAAATTCAAATCAAATCTCGAGAAGCAGGGCAATCTCAGAGTGCGACCGGCCAGGCGCGGGCGGCCGTTCAAGGCGCAGTCCGACGTAGCGGATCAGCCGCCAGGGCACAAATAAAAAAATACAAAGCAGGGCATGGAAAGCATCAAATGCACCAAATTGACTCTGTCCCCATTTGATTTTGGTGCAAAAATAAGACTGATTAATTTTACTCTGACCCTAATTGTTGTGATTGAAGTCTGGGACGGTCTGCACTATTCTTAATATCCTTACTCTCTAAAAGTGGTGGAGCAACGTTATGCAAGCGCAAGGTTTATACGATCCGGCTAATGAGCACGATGCCTGTGGCGTCGGTTTTATCGCCCATATCAAAGGCAAGAAGAGCCACTCGATCATTGAGCAGGGTTTGCTGATCCTGAAGAATCTGGATCATCGGGGCGCGGTCGGCGCGGATAAACTGATGGGCGATGGCGCCGGGATCCTGATCCAGGTGCCGGACCAGTTCTATCGCGAAGAAATGGCGAAGCTGGGCGTGAGCTTGCCGCCGCCGGGCGAATTTGGCGTCGGCATGGTGTTCCTGCCGAAAGAGAACGCGTCCCGCATCGCTTGCGAACAGGAAATCGAACGTGCGGTGCTGGCCGAAGGCCAGGTCGTGCTGGGCTGGCGCGATGTGCCGGTGGATATCGAGATGCCGATGTCGCCAACTGTGCGCGATAAGGAACCGGTGATCCGCCAGATCTTTATCGGCCGCGGCCCGGACATCATGGTGACCGATGCGCTCGAGCGTAAGTTATATGTGATTCGCAAATCCTCCGGCCACGCGATCCAGGCGCTGAACCTGTTGCACGGCAAGGAGTTCTTCGTGCCGTCGATGTCGGCGCGTACCGTGGTCTACAAGGGCTTGCTGCTGGCGGACCAGGTCGGCGTGTATTACAAGGACCTGCAAGATCCGCGCTGCCTGTCGGCGCTGGCGCTGGTGCATCAACGCTTCTCCACCAACACCTTCCCTGAATGGCCGCTGGCCCACCCGTATCGCCTGCTGGCGCATAACGGCGAGATCAACACTGTCAAAGGCAACTTCAACTGGATGCGCGCGCGCGAAGGCGTGATGAAGTCGCATGTGCTGGGCGACGACCTGAAAAAACTGTTCCCGCTGATCTATGAAGGTCAGTCCGACACCGCCAGTTTCGACAACGCGCTGGAACTGTTGCTGATGGCCGGTTATCCGATTGCGCAAGCGATGATGATGATGATTCCGGAAGCGTGGGAAAACCACACGACCATGGATGACAACCGCCGCGCCTTCTACGAATACCACGCCGCGATGATGGAGCCGTGGGACGGCCCGGCCGCGATGGCGTTTACCGACGGCCGTCATATCGGCGGCACGCTGGACCGCAACGGCCTGCGTCCGGCGCGTTATATCGTCACCGACGACGACCTCGTGGTGATGGCTTCCGAATCCGGCGTATTGCCGATCCCGGAATCCAAGATCATCCAGAAATGGCGTCTGCAACCGGGCAAGATGTTCCTGATCGACCTCGACGCCGGCCGCATCATCGACGACAAGGAATTGAAAGACACCTTCGCCAACGCCAAGCCATACAAGCAATGGATTGAATCGGTGCGGGTCAAGCTGGATGAGCTGAAGGCGGAACCTTTCGAATCGGGCTCGACCATCCCGCTGCTGGATCGCCAGCAATTGTTCGGCTACACCCAGGAAGACATCAAGTTCCTGATGTCGCCGATGGCGGCCGCTGGCGAAGAAGCGATCGGTTCCATGGGTAACGACTCGCCGCTGGCGGTCATGTCCAACAAGGACAAGACGCTGTATAACTACTTCAAGCAACTGTTCGCGCAAGTCACCAACCCGCCTATCGATCCGATTCGCGAAGCGATGGTGATGTCGCTGGTGTCCTTCATCGGACCGAAGCCGAACGTGCTGGACACCAACAACATCAATCCGCCGATGCGTCTGGAGGTCGCGCAGCCGATCCTGAACTACGACGACATCGCCAAGTTGCGCAACATCAGCGCGCATACCGGCGGCAAGTTCAAGTCGCATGAATTGAATATCTGCTATCCGGTCGCCTGGGGCAAGGAAGGCATCGAAGCGCGCCTGGCGTCGTTGTGCGCCAAGGCGGTCGATGCGGTCAAATCCGGCCACAACATCCTGATCGTATCGGACCGCAAGGTCGATGCCGAGCAAGTGGCGATCCCGGCATTGCTGGCCACGTCCGCGATTCACCAGCATCTGGTGAGCAAAGGCCTGCGCACTTCAACCGGCCTGGTAGTCGAAACCGGTTCGGCACGCGAGACGCATCACTTTGCGCTGCTGGCCGGTTACGGCGCCGAAGCCATCCATCCTTACCTGGCGATGGATACCTTGACCGAACTGGCGCATGGCTTGCCCGGCGCGTTGTCGCCGGAAAAAGCGATCTACAACTTCCAGAAGGCGATCGGCAAGGGCTTGTTGAAAGTCATGTCGAAGATGGGTATTTCGACCTACATGTCGTATTGCGGCGCGCAGATTTTCGAAGCGATCGGCCTCAACAAGGCCATGACCCAGAAGTACTTCAAGGGCACCGCATCGAATGTCGAAGGGATCGGCGTATTTGAAGTGGCGGAAGAGGCTTTGCGCCTGCATCGCGCTGCGTTCAGCGACGATCCGGTGCTGGCCAACGCGCTCGACGCCGGCGGCGAATATGCTTTCCGTATCCGCGGCGAAGGGCACATGTGGACGCCGGATGCGATCGCCAAGCTGCAGCACTCGACCCGCGCCAACAATTTCAACAGCTATAAAGAGTACGCACAGCTGATCAACGATCAGTCCAAGCGTCACATGACCTTGCGCGGTTTGTTTGAATTCAAGATCGATCCAAGCAAGGCGATTCCGCTGGATGAAGTCGAGCCGGCCAAGGAAATCGTCAAGCGTTTCGCCACCGGTGCGATGTCGCTCGGCTCGATTTCGACTGAGGCACATGCCACCTTGGCAGTGGCGATGAACCGCATCGGCGGCAAGTCCAACACCGGCGAAGGCGGCGAGGACGAGAACCGCTATCGCCAGGAATTGAAGGGCATCCCGATCAAGCAAGGCGAAACCCTGGCGTCGGTAATCGGTAAGGACCGCATCGAAGTCGATATCCCGTTGCAAGCCGGCGATTCGCTGCGCTCGCGCATCAAGCAGGTGGCGTCCGGACGTTTCGGCGTGACTGCGGAATACCTGATTTCCGCCGACCAGATCCAGATCAAGATGGCGCAGGGCGCCAAGCCGGGCGAGGGCGGCCAGCTGCCAGGCCACAAGGTGTCCGAGTACATCGCCAAGCTGCGTTTCTCGGTGCCTGGCGTCGGCCTGATTTCGCCGCCGCCGCATCATGATATTTATTCGATCGAAGATTTGGCGCAGCTGATTCACGATCTGAAAAACGTCAATCCGCGTGCCTCGATTTCGGTCAAGCTGGTGTCCGAAGTCGGTGTCGGCACGGTGGCTGCCGGCGTGGCAAAAGCCAAGTCGGATCACGTGGTGATCGCAGGCCATGACGGTGGTACCGGCGCTTCGCCGCTGTCGTCGATCAAGCATGCCGGCTCACCTTGGGAGCTGGGCCTGGCGGAAACCCAGCAAACGCTGGTGCTGAATGGTTTGCGTAACCGTATCCGGGTTCAGGCCGATGGCCAGATGAAGACCGGCCGCGACGTTGTGATCGGCGCTTTGCTGGGGGCCGATGAGTTCGGTTTTGCTACCGCACCGCTGGTGGTTGAAGGCTGCATCATGATGCGCAAATGCCATCTGAACACTTGCCCGGTCGGCGTTGCGACGCAAGATCCTGTGCTGCGCGCCAAGTTCTCCGGCAAGCCGGAGCATGTGGTCAACTTCTTCTTCTTCATTGCCGAAGAAGTGCGCCAGATCATGGCCTCGCTGGGTATACGCAGTTTCAATGAACTGATCGGCCGCGCTGATTTGCTGGACAAGTCGCGGGCGATTACACACTGGAAAGCACAAGGCCTGGATTTCAGCCGTATTTTCTATCAGCCTGCATTGCCTGAAGGCGGCGTGTATTACCACACCGAAGAGCAGGATCACGGCCTGGACAAGGCGCTCGATCACAAGCTGATCGCGCAAGCCAAGGCCGCGCTGGACAAGGGCGAGCGCGTCTCGTTCATCTCGCCGATCAAGAATCTGAACCGTACCGTCGGCGCCATGCTGTCAGGCGAAGTCGCCAAGAAATACGGTCATGAGGGCCTGCCCGACGACACCATCCATATTCAGTTGCAAGGCACTGCAGGCCAGTCGGCAGGTGCATTCCTGGCGCATGGCGTGACACTGGATCTGGTTGGCGAGGGTAATGACTACGTCGGCAAGGGATTGTCCGGAGGGCGCATTATCGTGCGTCCGAACACCGAGTTCCGTGGTCGTGCGGTCGATAACATCATCGCCGGCAACACGGTGCTGTACGGCGCGATTGCCGGCGAGGCTTTCCTCAACGGCGTCGCCGGCGAGCGCTTCGCGGTGCGTAACTCAGGTGCGATTGCGGTGGTTGAAGGCAGCGGCGATCATGGTTGCGAATACATGACCGGCGGCACAGTGGTGGTGCTGGGCGAAACCGGCCGTAACTTTGGCGCCGGCATGTCTGGCGGCCTGGCTTATGTCTACGATCCGGACGGCACGTTTGGCGCGCAATGCAATATGGCGATGGTGACGCTGGAACCGGTATTGAGCCAGGGCGAGCAAGAAGCCACGATCGATAAGGCGATCTGGCACAGCACTGTGCGCGGCGGCGAAGTACAGGCTGACGAGGCGATCTTGAAAGGTTTGATCGAACGTCACTTCAAGTACACAGGCAGCACGCGCGCCCGCAACTTGCTGGACAACTGGGTTGCCTCGCGCAGCAAATTCGTCAAAGTGTTCCCGACTGAATACAAGCGGGCGCTGAGCGAATTGGATGCGGCCCGCCACGCCGCGCCAGTCAAGGAAAAAGTCGCCGCGTAAGCTCAGCGTCAGCAGACACAAGCGCCTAAACCAAGTAACGATAAGGACGCGCCGGACCTCGGTTCTACCCGATCACGGTGCGTCCTGCAGAGAAAATGTGAGTGAAAAATGGGAAAAGTAACGGGTTTTATGGAGTTTCAGCGGGTCGGCGAAACGTATGAAGCGCCGCAGGCACGCAAGAAGCATTACAAGGAATTCATCCTGAGTCTGAGCGATAGCGAAGCCAAGACCCAGGGCGCGCGTTGCATGGACTGCGGTATACCATTCTGTAACAACGGTTGCCCGGTGAATAACATCATTCCTGACTGGAACGACCTGGTGTATCGCGGCGCTTATCACGAGGCGCTGGAGACTTTGCACTCGACCAACAATTTCCCGGAGTTTACCGGCCGCATCTGCCCTGCGCCATGCGAAAGTGCCTGCACCCTGGGCATCAACAGCGACCCGGTCGGCATCAAGTCGATCGAGCATTTCATCGTCGACAAGGGCTGGGAAAACGGCTGGATTGTGCCGCAGCCGCCGTTGCTTAAAACCGGTAAAAAAGTTGCGGTGGTAGGCTCCGGGCCTGCCGGTATGGCCGCAGCGCAGCAGTTGGCGCGTATCGGCCATGACGTCACCGTGTTTGAAAAGAGCGATCGGATCGGCGGTTTGCTGCGTTACGGTATTCCCGATTTCAAGATGGAAAAATCGCACATCGATCGCCGTGTCGAGCAGATGGAAGCAGAAGGCGTGACTTTCCGCACCGGCGTTCTGGTCGGCAAGGATTTTCCGTCGAATGTGAACAACTGGGCCAAGAAAACCATTGCTCCGGATGAGCTGAAGGCGGAATTCGACGCCGTAGTCATCGCCGGCGGCGCTGAGCAGCCGCGCGATCTGCCGGTGCCGGGGCGCGAGCTGAAGGGTGTGCATTTCGCCATGGACTTCCTGCCGCAGCAAAACAAGATCAACGCCGGCGACAAGGTCAAGGACCAGATACTGGCTGGCGGCAAGCATGTGGTGGTGATCGGCGGCGGCGATACCGGTTCCGATTGCGTCGGCACTTCCAATCGCCAGGGCGCGGTATCGATCCAGCAGTTTGAGCTGATGCCGCAACCGCCGGAGCTGGAAAACAAGCCGCTGGTATGGCCGTACTGGCCGACCAAGTTGCGCACCTCGTCTTCGCATGAAGAAGGTTGCGACCGCGACTGGGCAGTGGCGACCAAGCGCCTGGAGGGCAAGAACGGCAAGGTCGAGAAATTGATAGCAGCCCGCGTCGAGTGGAAAGACGGCAAGATGCAGGAAGTGCCCAATTCGGAATTCGAAATGAAGGCTGACCTGGTATTCCTGGCCATGGGCTTCGTCTCGCCGGTGGCGCAGGTGCTGGAGGCGTTTGGCGTCGACAAGGATGCGCGCGGCAATGCCAAGGCGAGCACCGACGGCGACGGCTGCTACCAGACTTCGGTCGATAAGGTGTTTGCGGCCGGCGACATGCGTCGCGGCCAGTCGCTGGTGGTGTGGGCCATCCGCGAAGGCCGTCAATGCGCACGTGCTGTCGATGAGTTCCTGATGGGGGCGTCGGTTTTGCCGCGGTAATAAACCACCTGTGATACCAACCGCGTTTCAACCGCGGTTTTGCAGCATTCAGGGAAAGAGCATGTCGGTGGCAACGCGGGCGTGCTCTTTTTTCTGCTGCGGGCGTTTTGCCCATGCATTCAGGCAATAGTCAAATTGTTGTAACAGGGCTACATATCAGTCTGTCTACTATTGGTGCGCTCTGAACGATTGTCGCATTTGCACTACAATACCCCCTTTGATTTATTCGGTGAGCAGTGTGGCAAATATCGTCGAGATTCGTGATCTGCAATTTGGCTATGGTGAGAGGTCGATTTTATCGGGTCTCAACATGGACTTTGCACGTGGCAAGGTAATCGCCGTCATGGGCGGCTCCGGCTCCGGCAAGACCACCATATTGCGGCTGATTGGCGGCCAGTTGCGGCCGCAGGTAGGCAGCGTCAAGGTCGACGGCGAAACAGTGCATACACTGTCGACTTCAGCCTTGTATGCGCTGAGGCGCAAGATGGGCATGCTGTTTCAGAGCGGCGCTTTGTTTACCGACCTGACCGCATTTGAAAACGTGGCCTTCCCGTTGCGCGAACATACCGATCTGCCGCCAGATTTGTTAAACAAGCTGGTGCTGCTGAAATTGAACGCGGTGGGCCTGCGCAATGCGGCGCAATTGAAACCATCCGAGATTTCCGGCGGCATGGCAAGGCGGGTAGCGTTGGCGCGCGCGATAGCGCTGGATCCGTCGCTGATCATGTATGACGAACCGTTCGCCGGCCTGGATCCGATTTCCATGGGCGTGACGGCCAACTTGATCCGTAAGCTCAATGATGCGCTTGGTTCGACCAGTATCCTGGTGTCGCATGACGTCCACGAATCGTTTAGCATTGCCGACTATGTGTATTTCCTGTCGCAAGGGCAAATCGTGGCGCAAGGCACACCGGCCGAAATGCAGGCGTCGGCTCATCCCTACGTGAAGCAATTCGTCAACGCTGAACCGGACGGTCCGGTGCCGTTCCACTATCCCGGCAAATCGTTGTCCGAGGATCTGGGATTGAAGGGACGCGCTTAATGCTTGATGCTGTAACTAAACTTGTAAGCAATTCTCTTGCCGCAACCGGGCGCACCTTGCGCGAGTCGGTCACCGGCCTGGGTGCGGCGGCGCGGATGTTTTTTGCGATCTTGCGCGCCTCGGCCGGCCTCTGGCGGCGCCCTCGGCTGATTACCGACCAGATCCACTTCATCGGCAATTACTCGCTGGTCATTATTGGCGTATCGGGATTGTTCGTCGGTTTCGTGTTGGGCCTGCAGGGGTATTACACGCTCAATAAATACGGTTCCGAGCAGGCGCTGGGTTTGCTGGTGGCGCTGTCGCTGGTACGTGAACTGGGGCCGGTGGTGACGGCGCTGCTGTTCGCCGGCCGTGCCGGTACTTCCCTGACTGCGGAAATCGGTTTGATGAAAGCGGGCGAACAATTATCGGCGATGGAAATGATGGCGGTCGACCCTCTGCAAAGGGTGGTGGCGCCGCGTTTCTGGGCTGGCGTGGTGGCAATGCCGATGCTGGCGGCCTTGTTCAGCGCGCTGGGTGTATTCGGCGGCTACCTGGTCGGGGTCAAGCTGATCGGCGTCGATGAAGGCGCGTTCTGGTCGCAGATGCAGGGCGGGGTAGATATTTGGCAAGATATTGCTAACGGCGTCGTGAAAAGTATTGTGTTTGGCGTCGCGGCGACTTTTGTCGCAGTATGGCAAGGATATGAAGCAAAGCCGACACCGGAAGGTGTTTCCAGGGCAACCACGCGCACCGTGGTGATTTCCTCGCTGGCGGTATTGGCGCTGGACTTCCTGCTGACAGCTTTGATGTTTAATTGATTATTGCGCTCAAGGCGATCTGCCGCAGCGCGTTTTCGCGGAGCGCTTTACTTCTCGTTACTATTTTCTTGGGGGATTATTCGCCTCAAGTGGTATTTTTAAGGTGATGAATCATGCAACAAAAAACCGTAGACGTATGGGTAGGCTTATTTGTGTTGGTCGGGATACTGGCTCTGGGTTTTCTGGCGTTGAAAGCCGGTAACCTGAGCAGCTCTACGTTCAACAAGACCTATCCGGTAGTGACTAAATTCGACAACATCGGCGGTCTGAAAGTGCGCGCTTCGGTCAGAAGCGCCGGTGTGGTGGTCGGGCGGGTCGCAGCGATTAATTTCGACGACAAGAATTTCCAGGCGGTGGTGACCTTGAATCTGGACCAGCGTTACCAGTTTCCGGAAGACAGTTCGGCAAAAATTCTCACCGCGGGCTTGCTGGGCGAGCAATATATCGGTATCGAGCCGGGCGGCGCCGCCAAGAATCTGGCAGCTGGCGACCGTATTAAATTAACACAATCTGCGATTGTGCTGGAGAACCTGATCAGCCAGTTCTTGTATAGCAAAGCTGCGGATGTAAAGGATACAGAACAATGAAAATCATGAATCGTCTGGGCTCGCTGGCCCTGGTTGCCGCGCTGGCCGGCTGTGCCACCGCCAGCAATCCGCAAGACCCGCTGGAGGGCTTCAATCGTGCCATGTTCAGCTTCAACGATACGCTTGACAAGGTTGCCCTGAAACCAGTTGCTACCGCCTACCGCTCCTGGCTGCCGAGCTTTGTGCAGACCGGCGTCAACAATTTCTTCGGTAACCTGGGCGATGTCTGGAGTTCGGTTAACGGTTTCTTGCAGGGGAATGTTGCAGACGGGACGTCTGACGTGATGCGGGTTGCGGTTAACTCGACGCTCGGTCTGGGCGGCTTGCTGGATATCGGTTCGGAAGCCGGTTTGCAGAAACACAACAAGGATTTCGGCCAGACCCTGGGCAAGTGGGGCGTCGGCTCCGGTCCTTATCTGGTGCTGCCGTTGTTCGGGCCGTCGAATATTCGTGATGCCGCAGCATTGCCGGTGGATTTTTACGGCGACATATGGTCATATAAATACCCGGTGCGTTGGCGCAACACTGGTTCCGTGGTGCGTTTGATCGACAAGCGCGCAAATCTGCTGGACGCCGGCGATCTGATGGAAGAGGCGGCCCTGGACAAGTATGAGTTCATGCGTGACGCGTATACCCAGCGCCGTCAAAGCCAGATTCGCGGCAACGCTGACGACAACGACACAGGGAACAAGACGGATAAGGCAGATAAACCGGCCAAGACCAAGCCGGCTGACGAATGACGATTGAGGAATGATAATCGGCGCCGGCTGGAACCGATGCTTGAAATTGCCGTCTTAGGATCGACATATAGCGCGTCTGAGGCGTCCTCTCATCTTCTAGCAACTACTACTAAGATTGTTAAAATACATATGAAAATTTTTAAAAAATACCTGGCGCTGTCGCTGACTGTCGGCAGCCTGTTATTCACCGCAGCGGCACAGGCGCAGGAAGCGCCTGACGCGCTGGTCAAGCGTATCAGCCAGGACGTGCTGGATACTGCCAAGAGCGACAAGAGCATCCAGGGCGGCAATCAGCAGCGCATCCTGGCGCTGGTTGAAGAAAAGATCATCCCGTACGTCGACTTTGAGCGCATGACTTCCCTGGCAGCTGGCCGTTATTGGCGCGATGCAACTGATGATCAGAAGAAACAACTGATTACCCAGTTCCGCAGCTTGCTGATCTATACCTATTCCGGCGCCTTGTCGCAGGTACGCGACCAGAAGATCGATTTCAAGCCGATGCGCGGCGATCCGGCCGATGCCGACGTCGAAGTGCGTTCACAAGTGATCCAGCCGCGCGGCGAGCCGATCCAGCTGAATTACCGTATGGAAAAATCTGGTACAAGCTGGAAAATATATGATGTCAACGTGCTGGGGGCTTGGCTCGTTGAGTCATACAAGGGCACGTTTGCTTCGGAAATCGGCAGAACCGGCATTGATGGCCTGATCAAGGTGCTGGCGGATAAGAACAAGCAGCGCGCCGCCCGCGGCCTCAAATAATCTGTTGATTGACTATCATGTTCAGACCTTCTCACTCGCTAACTGTCGGTAACGCCAAAGGCACTCTGGAAGAGGGCTTGCGCGCGATCGCCGGGGGCGAGACCGAGATTGACCTGAGCGAAGTGGTGGCGGTCGATTCGGCCGCTGTTGCTACCTTGCTGGCATGGCAATGTGCCGCCCTGAATCAAGGGCTTACCCTGCATTTTTCCAGTTTGCCCGCCAATCTGGAAAGTCTGATCGACTTGTATGGCGTGACAGAATTGTTGTCGCCTGCGACGGTGATTGTTGCCGCTAGTACACTGCATCATTGAGCTTTACCTTTCCTTCCCTTCTTAGCATGCCGGGTTTGTCGTTGTCGCCCGGCTCTCGCAGCAAAAATCCAATATAATCAAGGGTTACGCCACTCATCTGGGTCCAGGACGGCTCCAGAGACGGAATCGGCAGCAGAAGCGTCAACATTGTTGCGGCGTCCCCAATTGAAGAATATTTAGCAAGGCACTATGGCGGCCATTCAAATCACCAATGTCAAGAAACGTTACCAGTCTTTGCAGGCATTGGGCGGCGTTTCCCTGACCATCGAAGAAGGCGAGTTCTTCGGTTTGCTAGGCCCTAACGGCGCCGGTAAAACCACCTTGATTTCCATCATTGCCGGCCTCAATCGGCCGGATTCCGGCAACGTCGCGATTCTCGGCCACGATGTCGTCAGCGACTATCGCGCCGCGCGCCGCAATCTTGGCGTGGTGCCGCAAGAGCTGGTGTTCGATCCATTTTTCACGGTGCGCGAAACCTTGCGCATGCAGTCAGGCTATTACGGCCTGAAGAATAACGACAAATGGATAGACGAGGTGATGGAAAACCTCGACCTGAGCAACAAGGCCGATACCAATATGCGCGCGCTGTCGGGTGGCATGAAGCGGCGCGTACTGGTGGCGCAAGCGCTGGTGCACAAGCCGCCGGTGATTGTGCTGGATGAGCCGACCGCCGGGGTTGACGTTGAACTGCGCCAGACTTTATGGCGCTTCATTTCGCGTCTGAACCGCGAAGGCCACACCGTGGTCCTGACCACGCATTATCTGGAAGAAGCGCAGGAACAGTGCAACCGCATCGCCATGCTCAAGCTGGGGCAGGTGGTGGCGCTCGATACCACGTCGGCGCTGATCAAACGGATTGCCGGTTCGCAGCTGCTGGTCCAGCTGTCCAGCGGCAGCCTGCCGCCGGCCTTGCAACATCTGGTGTTGCATGCAGACGCCGGCAAGTTCGCCTTGCGGGTCAATCAATATGCCGATGTCGAGCCGATCCTCGCTTCCTTGCGCCAGGCCGGTGCTGTGATTGAAGACATGCAGCTGCAACAGGCTGACCTGGAGGACGTGTTCCTGCAGATCATGGATAGCAAGGTCAGCGCCAACGGTTTCAACGTCTACGCCGACGAATACAACGCGGGTGGTGGCAAATGATGGTCGGTTTTCAAACGGTGTTTTACAAGGAAGTGCTGCGCTTCTGGAAAGTCGCGACGCAAACCGTCGGCGCGCCTATCCTGACAGCCTTGCTGTACCTGCTGATTTTCGGCCACACGCTGAAAGATCACGTCGAAGTTTATCCGGGCGTGCAGTACACGGCGTTCCTGATTCCCGGCCTGGTCATGATGAGCGTGTTGCAAAATGCCTTCGCCAATACCTCATCATCGTTGACACAGTCGAAAATGACCGGCAATCTGGTGTTTGTCCTGTTGCCGCCTTTGTCGCACTGGGAATTGTATGGCGGCTATGTGCTGGCCGCCGTGGTGCGCGGGGTCGCGGTTGGTCTCGGCGTATTCGCGATCACGGCCTGGTTTGGCAATCTGTCCTTTGTGGCGCCATGGTGGATTGTGATTTTTGCCTTCCTCGGCGCAGCGCTGCTTGGTACCATGGGCATGATCGCCGGCATCTGGGCGGACAAGTTCGACCAGCTGGCGGTGTTCCAGAACTTCCTGATCATGCCGCTGACCTTTCTCGCCGGCGTGTTTTATTCGATTAAGTCGTTGCCGCCATTTTGGCAAGCCGTGTCGCATTTGAATCCGTTTTTTTATATGATCGATGGTTTCCGCTACGGCTTTTTCGGCCAGTCGGATATCAATCCGCTGATCAGCCTGGCGGTCATTTGCATCTCGCTGGCGCTGCTGTCGACGTTGGCGGTGCAGATGCTGAAACGCGGCTACAAGCTGCGTCACTAAGCAGGTCAATACGTTTGCGTTCATTCAGTTCATTCACATTTGTTCAGTTAGCCGGTAAAAAATATCATGTTCCCTACACCCGATCTCGTTAAAAGTTACATCGCCGCCGGCCTTGAATGTTCGCATCTGGAAGTCGAGGGCGACGGCCAGCATTTCAAGGCGGTGATCGTGTCGGCGGCGTTTGCCGGCAAGCGCCCGATACAACGCCATCAGATCGTCTACGCAGCGTTGGGCGACCGCATGCGCGCAGAGATTCATGCGCTGTCGATGAAGACGTTGACACCCGAAGAATTTGCCAATTGAATTTGCCAATTAATAATTAATTGCGGCGCAACTCGTCAGAGTCGCCGCAGCCCGATGAACATCTCTGGTCCGGATGGCCAGGCATAATGTGTAGCAAAGTGAGAAGTAATAATGGATAAATTATTGATACAAGGCGGTAACCGTCTTTCCGGCGAAATCACCATTTCCGGCGCAAAGAATGCGGCGCTGCCTATCCTGTGCGCGGGTTTGCTGAGCTCGGATCAGCTGCATCTGAGCAATGTGCCGAACCTGCACGATGTGTCGACCATATTGAAGCTGCTGCGCCAGATGGGATTGAAGGCGACCCAGGACGGCCATTTCGTGACCTTGCAAGGCGACGCCATCACCAATCTGGAAGCGCCTTACGAAATGGTGAAAACCATGCGCGCATCGATCCTGGTGCTGGGTCCGCTGCTGGCACGCTTTGGCGAAGCGCGGGTGTCGCTGCCGGGCGGCTGCGGCATCGGTTCGCGCCCGGTCGACCAGCATATCAAAGGCTTGCAGGCGATGGGCGCCGAGATTTCGATCGAAGCCGGCTACATCCATGCCAAGGCCAAGAAACTGAAGGGTACCCGCGTCGTTACCGACATGATCACCGTCACCGGTACGGAAAACCTGTTGATGGCTGCGACCCTGGCTGACGGTGAGACGGTGCTGGAAAATGCGGCGCGCGAACCTGAAGTCACCGATCTGGCTAACCTGCTGGTGGCGATGGGCGCGAAGATCGACGGCATCGGCACCGATCGCCTGACGATTCAAGGCGTGGACAGATTGCACGGCGCTGAGCATGCAGTGATTGCCGATCGCATCGAGACCGGTACCTTCCTGTGCGCGGTAGCTGCAACCGGCGGCGACGTCATGTTGAAGAACACCCGTAGCCACATCCTCGATGCGGTGCTCGACAAATTGCGCGAAGCGGGCGTGATCCTGACTTCCGGTGATGACTGGATTCGCGTGCAGATGGCGGCGCGGCCCAAGGCGGTCAGTTTCCGTACTACCGAATATCCGGGCTTCCCGACCGATATGCAAGCGCAGTTCATGGCCATGAACAGCATTGCCGAAGGCACCAGCCATGTCACCGAAACCATCTTTGAAAATCGCTTCATGCACGTGCAGGAAATGAATCGCCTCGGCGCTGCCATCGATGTCCAGGGCAATACCGCCATTATCAAAGGCGTCGACAAGCTGGTCGGCGCGCCGGTCATGGCGACCGATTTGCGCGCCTCGGCTTCGCTGGTGATCGCCGGCCTGATGGCGCAGGGCGAAACCTTGATCGAGCGCGTTTATCATCTGGACCGCGGTTACGATCAGATGGAACGCAAGCTGTCGGCGGTCGGCGCGCATATCGAAAGAATCAAATGAGCCAGAAATTAACCCTGGCCCTGTCCAAGGGCCGCATCTTTGAAGAGACCTTGCCGCTGTTGAAGGCGGCCGGCATCGAGGTCACCGAAGATCCGGAAACCTCGCGCAAGCTGATCTTGCCGACTAACGATCCGCAAGTGAACGTGATCATCGTGCGCGCTTCCGACGTACCGACCTATGTGCAATACGGCGCCGCCGATTTCGGCGTGGCCGGCAAGGATGTGCTGCTGGAGCATGGCGGCGAGGGCCTGTATCAGCCGATCGACCTGGAAATCGCAAAATGCCGGATGTCGGTGGCGGTCTCGGCCGGCTTCGACTACGCCAGCGCGATCCGCCAGGGCGCACGGTTGCGGGTCGCCACCAAATACCTGCTGACCGCGCGCGAACACTTCGCGGCCAAAGGCATGCACGTCGACCTGATCAAATTGTACGGTTCGATGGAACTGGCGCCGCTGGTCGGGCTGGCCGATGCGATTGTCGACCTGGTCAGCACCGGCGGCACGCTGCGCGCCAATAACCTGGTCGAAGTCGAACACATCATGGATATCTCGTCGCGGCTGGTGGTCAACCAGGCAGCCTTGAAATTGAAGCGCGAACGGCTGCAGCCGATCCTGGACGCATTCGAACAAGCCTCGACCAAATAAAACCCGGCTGTAAAGCAAGGCTGCGGCTTGGCGCCGCAACCGGCAAACCGGAAACAACGGAAGCAACATGAGCATAGCAATCAGAAAACTCGATGCGGCGCAGCCGGATTTCCAGGCGCAGCTGACTGCCGTGCTGGCCTTTGAAGCCGGCGAAGATGAAGCCATCGATCAGGCCGCGGCGCGTATCCTGGCCGATGTCAAAGCGCGCGGCGACGCCGCCGTGCTGGAATACACCAATCGCTTCGATCGCCTCAGCGCCGGCAGCGTGACGGCGCTGGAAATCGGCCGGCAGGAATTGCAGGATGCGTTGGCGCAGTTGTCGCCAGAGCGCCGCAGCGCCTTGCAAACCGCGGCCGGCCGTGTGCGTGCCTACCATGAGCGCCAGAAAATCGAATGCGGTTCGAATGGCTTCAGCTACACCGAAGCCGACGGCACCGTGCTGGGACAGAAAGTCACAGCGCTGGACCGCGTCGGTATCTACGTCCCCGGCGGCAAGGCGGCTTATCCTTCTTCGGTGCTGATGAATGCGATTCCAGCCAAGGTCGCCGGCGTGCAGGAAATCATCATGGTGGTGCCGACCCCGGACGGCATCAAGAATCCGCTGGTGCTGGCGGCGGCAGCCATCGCCGGCGTCGATCGCGTATTCACCGTCGGCGGTGCGCAAGCCGTGGGGGCGTTAGCCTACGGTACCGCCAGCATTCCGCAAGTCGACAAGATCGTGGGCCCCGGCAACGCCTATGTGGCGGCCGCCAAGCGCCGCGTGTTCGGTACGGTCGGGATCGACATGATCGCAGGGCCGTCGGAAATCCTGGTGATCTGCGACGGCACTACCGATCCCGACTGGATCGCCATGGATCTGTTTTCGCAAGCCGAACATGACGAATTGGCGCAGTCGATCTTGTTGTGCCCCGACGCCGGCTATATCGCCGCAGTGGAAGCCAGCATCAAGCGGCAATTGCCCTTGATGCCGCGGCGCGAAGTGATCCGCACCTCGCTGACCGATCGCGGCGCGCTGATCAAGGTGCGCGACATGGAACAAGCCTGCGAAATCGCCAACCATATCGCTGCCGAACATCTGGAAATCTCTACCGAGAACCCGCAACGCTGGGCCGACAAAATCCGTCATGCCGGCGCCATGTTCCTCGGCCGTTTTTCATCGGAAGCGCTGGGCGATTACTGTGCCGGACCGAATCACGTATTGCCGACTTCGCGCACGGCGCGTTTCTCGTCGCCGCTCGGCGTCTACGATTTCCAGAAGCGTTCCAGCATGATCAACATCAGCGAGGCCGGCGCCCAGACACTGGGCGAAGTCGCGGCGGAACTGGCGTACGGCGAAGGGTTGCAGGCGCATGCGGGTTCGGCCGAATATCGTTTGCATCGTTTGCAAAATCGCCTGAAAGATGGTCCTCCATGACAGCGGCTGCGGCGGCGTGGCAGCGATGAGCGACGACTGGATCGACCGCATCTACGGCGAAGACGCGCTGCAAGGTTTGCAGCGCATCCCGGACGGTTCGGTCGATCTGCTGCTGGCCGATCCGCCCTACGGCCTGGGCAAGGATTACGGCAACGATTCCGATAAGCTCGATACAGCAGCCTATTTGCTCTGGACCGAAGAGTGGATAGACGCCGCGTTGCCAAAACTGAAACCGAACGGCAGCCTTTACATTTTCCTGACCTGGCGTTTCTCGCCCGAGATTTTCGTCATGCTGAAGCAGCGCATGATCATGAATAACGAAATCATCTGGGATCGGCGGGTACCGTCGATGGGCGGCGGCACCCGGCGTTTTTCCTCGGTGCACGACACCATAGGATTCTTTGCCCGCGCCAAAGACTATTACTTCGACCTGGATGCTATCCGGATTCCCTACGACGCTGAAACCAAGAAAGCCCGTTCACGTTCGATTTTTGTCGGCGCCAAATGGCTGGAGCTGGGTTACAACCCGAAGGACGTCTGGAGCGTCTCGCGCCTGCACCGCGAACATCGCGAGCGGGCCGACCATCCGACCCAAAAGCCGCTGGAAATCGTGGAACGGATGATCAAGGCTTCCTGCCCGCCGGGCGGGATTGTGCTGGATCCCTTCATGGGCAGCGGCACCACTGCGGTGGCGGCGCGCCGTTGCGGCCGCCGGTTTGTCGGTTTTGAGCTGAATCCGGAGTATTGCGCGCTGATTGAACGGCGCCTGGCTCAGCTGGATAGTCAAAAAACCGACGAACGGCCGCTGGCCGAGCGTTTGGCTTGAATAGCAACACTGATAGGGATTATCAAAGCCCCGATTAGCGGGAAAACATGAAAATGTCGGTAAAATGGCGATGCGGCTCAAAAGGCCGCACCGATCAAGCTTCACTAGTGACTAGCGGAGAAGCGACAACAATCTAAATCAGATCGTCGAATAATTTAGTACACTTACCTCCACGGCGCCTGTGCGCCACCACATAGTAAATTGGTTTCAAGCTCAACATGTCTACGCCTCGAACTGCATCGATCACGCGCAATACCAATGAGACGCAAATCCGCGTCTCCATCAATCTGGACGGCACCGGCCAGCAAAAGCTGAATACCGGCGTACCGTTCCTGGATCATATGCTGGATCAGATTGCGCGGCATGGCTTGATCGACCTGGATATCGAAGCCAATGGCGACCTGCATATCGACGCCCACCACACGGTGGAAGATGTCGGCATTACTTTGGGGCAAGCATTTGCCAAGGCGATGGGCGACAAGAAGGGTATCCGCCGCTATGGCCACGCGTATGTGCCGCTGGATGAAGCGTTGTCGCGCGTGGTGATCGATTTCTCCGGCCGGCCCGGACTCGAGTTCCACGTACCGTTCAAGCGCGCCATGATAGGCGGCTTCGACGTCGATCTTACCCACGAATTTTTCCAGGGTTTTGTCAACCATGCACTGGTGTCTTTGCATATCGACAACCTGCGCGGCGAAAACGCCCATCATCAATGCGAAACCGTTTTCAAGGCGTTCGGCCGCGCGTTGCGCATGGCTGCAGAGCTGGATCCGCGTTCCGCCGGCACCATTCCTTCGACTAAGGGCAGCCTTTAAATTTAAACAGTGTTGCAGCGTTGATCAAACACCAATTAATCCATATTTGATCCTTATTTGGTGATTATGTGCCGCTTTAGTCCCTTGCCGCCATCTGTGGCTTGCAGGTTTTCACGGGCGATGCGGTTGGCGCAAAGGCTTACGCACAAATTTAACTACCTGGAATTTTTTCCCGGACTTGAATCTTTATCATGAACAAAATCGTTGTGGTTGACTATGGCATGGGCAACTTGCGCTCGGTGGCGCAAGCCTTGCGTCAGGTAGCGCCAGAAGCTGAAGTCCATATTTCCGGTACGGTTGCCGATATCCAGGCCGCCGATCGCCTGGTCTTGCCTGGCCAAGGCGCAATGCCGGACTGCATGCGCAGCTTGCGCGAATCCGGGCTGCAGGAGGCCTTGCTGGAGGCGGCGCGCAACAAGCCGCTGCTGGGCGTTTGCGTCGGCGAGCAAATGTTGTTCGAGCTGAGCGAGGAAGGCAATACTCCGGGCCTCGGTTTGTTGCCCGGCAAAGTAGTGCGCTTCCGCCTGGACGGCCAGTTGCAAGACGACGGCTCGCGTTTCAAGGTGCCGCAAATGGGCTGGAATCGTGTCCGCCAGGCGCAGCCTCATGCGCTGTGGAACGGCATTGCCGACCAGGACTATTTTTATTTCGTGCATAGTTACTATGCGGTGCCGGCCGATGCTGCGCATACCTTCGGCGAAACGGAATACGGGGCGGCGTTTAGCTGCGCGGTCGGCCGTGATAATATTTTTGCGACGCAGTTCCATCCGGAAAAAAGCGCCAGTGCAGGGTTGCAGTTGTACAAAAATTTTGTGCAATGGAAACCTTGAGCTTTTTCCAGCATTCAAACCGATACTTTTCAGATCCTTATTTAGATCTTTAACTGACCTCACCTCATACACATTGTAGCCATGCTGCTGATACCTGCCATCGACCTCAAAGACGGTCACTGCGTACGCCTGAAACAAGGCGATATGGACCAAGCCACAGTATTTTCCGACGATCCGGGCGAAATGGCCCGCCATTGGTTGATGCAGGGCGCACGTCGCCTGCATCTGGTCGACCTGAATGGCGCGTTTGCCGGCAAGCCCAAGAATGAACCGGCGGTCAAAGCCATCATCAAGGCCGTGCGCGAATTCGCCGTGCTCAACGGCATCGAAGAAATCCCGGTGCAGCTGGGTGGCGGCATCCGCGACCTCGATACCATCGAACGCTATCTCGACGACGGCCTGAGCTACATCATCATCGGCACCGCAGCGGTCAAGAATCCGGGTTTCCTGCACGATGCCTGCAGCGCGTTCCCGGGGCAGATCATCGTCGGCCTGGACGCCAGGGACGGCAAGGTAGCCACCGATGGCTGGAGCAAGCTGTCCGGCCATGAAGTGATCGACCTGGCCAAGAAGTTCGAAGATTACGGTTGTGCATCGATCGTGTATACCGATATCGGCCGCGACGGCATGATGGGCGGCGTCAACATCGAAGCCACCGTCAAGCTGGCGCAAAGCATGACGATCCCGGTGATAGCTTCCGGCGGCGTCCACAACGTCCACGATGTGGAAGCATTGTGCGCGGTGCAGGATGAAGGCATCGAGGCGGTGATTTGCGGCCGTTCGATTTATGAAGGCACACTCGATTTGCGTTCGGCGCAAGAGCGGGCCGACGAGTTGAGCGATGACATGTTCAGAGACGAAGATTTATCGGAGCAGCCCGACGCTGACCAGCCATGACGCTTGCCAAACGCATCATTCCCTGTCTCGATGTGACCAATGGCCGCGTGGTCAAGGGCGTCAATTTCCTTGAGTTGCGCGATGCCGGCGATCCGGTCGAAATCGCCCGCCGTTACGATGAGCAGGGCGCCGACGAACTTACCTTCCTCGACATCACGGCCTCGTCCGATAATCGCGACCTGATCTTGCCAATTATCGAAGCGGTTGCTTCGCAGGTGTTCATTCCCCTGACGGTGGGGGGCGGTGTGCGCGCCGTGGAAGACGTGCGTCGTTTGCTGAATGCCGGCGCCGACAAGGTCGGCATCAATACGTCCGCAGTCACCAATCCGCAGCTGGTGGCGGATGCCGCGGCCAAATACGGCTCGCAATGCATCGTGGTCGCCATCGACGCCAAGCAGGTCGCACCGGGCAAATGGGAAGTGTTCACCCATGGCGGGCGCAAAGCCACCGGCCTCGATGCAATCGAGTGGGCGCAGAAGATGGAGCAACTGGGCGCGGGTGAAATTTTACTGACCAGCATGGACCGCGACGGCACCAAGGTCGGTTTCGATCTGGCCCTGACCAGCAGCGTCTCCAATGCCGTGACGATTCCGGTGATCGCCTCCGGCGGCGTCGGCGGCTTGCAGGACCTGGCCGACGGCATCAAGATCGGCCGCGCCGATGCAGTGCTGGCAGCGAGCATTTTCCACTATGGTCAACACACTGTGCAGGAAGCCAAGCAGTTCATGGCGGCACAGCAGATTCCGATGAGGCTAGCATGAGCGGCGTGAGTTGGTTAAACAAGGTGAGATGGGATGAACACGGCCTGGTGCCGGTGATCGCCCAGGAACTCGGATCGAACGATGTGCTGATGTTTGCCTGGATGAATCGCGACGCTCTGGCAAAGACGGTGGCGCTGGGCGAGGCGGTTTACTGGAGCCGCTCGCGCAAGAAACTGTGGCACAAGGGTGAAGAATCCGGCCATGTGCAGAAAGTGCATGAAATCCGCCTCGATTGCGATGAAGACGTGGTGTTGCTGAAAGTGACCCAGGCCGGCGACATTGCCTGCCATACCGGCCGCCATTCCTGCTTCTTCCAGAAGCTTGAGAGCAGCAGCAATACCTGGGAAGCGGTCGAGCCGGTGTTGAAAGAACCGGACGATATTTACAAGTAACTTTCGTTTTTAGATTTTATTTTTTGATTTTATTTTTATAGATAAGCGGATCTGAAGCAATCATGAGTGAAACTCTACAGCGCCTGGCCGCGGTCATCGAATCGCGCAAACCGGCAAACGGCGGCGATCCTGAAACCTCGTACGTCGCGCGTCTGTTCGCCAAGGGTGACGATGCGATTCTGAAAAAAATCGGCGAGGAAGCTACCGAAACAGTGATGGCGGCCAAGGATGCGCGGGTAGACGGCGATGTTTCCCATGTGCTGTATGAATGCGCCGATTTGTGGTTTCACTCGATGATCATGCTGGCCCAGTTCAATCTGACGCCACAGGACGTGCTGCAGGAACTGGCGCGGCGCGAAGGCTTGTCCGGCATCGAAGAGAAAGCCAGCCGCAAGCTGACGGCGCGCGAACAGCAAGAAACCGATCAGCGCAAGATCTGAGTCGTTTGAGGATCGCTTAAGAGTCTTTCAAGAATTGTTCCAGAATCGTTTAAAACCCGGAGATAATTTGGAAAATTGTATTTTTTGCAAAATTGCAGCCAAGCAGATTCCCTCGAAAGCGATCTATGAAGACGATGACCTGATCGCCTTTCATGACATTCATCCGGCCGCGCCTATCCATTTCCTGATCGTGCCCAAGCAGCATATTCCGACTCTCGCCGATTGTACTGAGGCGCACGCCGCTTTGTTGGGTAAAATGACCTTATTGGCGCCGCGCCTGGCGCAAGAGCAGGGCTGCGGTTACCAGCAGGACGGGCAAGGCGAGGCCAGCGGTGGCTACAAGACGATATTCAACGTCGGGCCAGACGGCGGCCAAGAGGTGTACCATTTGCATATGCACGTCATTGGCGGACCAAGGCCGTGGCGTGGCCAGCGCTGAGCTGACCGAATCCGGGTTCAGCGGCAGCGGATGTGGCAGATGCGCGGCAGTTGCGCTGCAGATGGTTGGTAAGGGTTTAACGGTGTGTTGACTTAGCAGGATCGGGCGTTTGTCCGACAAGGAGAAAGAAATGGGTTCGTTCAGTATTTGGCACTGGTTGATCGTGCTGGTTATCGTCATGTTGGTGTTTGGCACCAAAAAAATCGGCAATATGGGTTCCGACCTGGGCAAGGCCGTCAAAGGTTTCAAGGATGGCGTCAAGGGCGAGGAAGAAAAGCAAGCCGCCGACAAAACGACGATTGACGTTGCAACTAAAGAAAAGGACAAGTCCGGCAATTGATTCATTGCGGCCGGCACCTGTCTCAAGCCGGCCCGAGTGATGTTTGCCGCTCCTTCCCATGATCGATATTGGTCTTACTAAACTTGCTCTGATTGGCGTCGTTGCACTGGTTGTCGTCGGGCCGGAAAAATTGCCGACGGTAGCTCGCATGGCGGGCTCTCTGTTCGGCCGTGCGCAACGTTATATCAATGAAGTCAAATCGGAAGTCAGCCGCGAGATCGAGCTGGAAGAATTGCGCAAGATGCAGCAAGACGTGCAGGAAGCGGCCAGCGATATCGAGCAAAGCATCGCCCGTAGCGTCTCAGATACCAGGCAGTCGCTGCATGACGTCTGGGACGATGGCAGTGCCAGTAGCGCGGACAGTTTCAACGTCGAGCAGCTGGCCATCAAGGCCAGGAGTTTTCGCAAGAAAAAGCTGGCGCGTACCAGCGCCATTCCCGCCTGGTACAAACAACAAAGCGGCCAGAAGGCGCGTGTCTTGTCCGGCGCCGCACGTGTTGCGAAATATCGCCCGGCCAGCCAAAACAAGGCTTCCGGTTCATTTTTTTCATGATTTCATGCTTCGTCCGGCAACCTTCGCCCTGCAACATTTCGTACTGCCGGCCGCAGCTTGAAATCCGCAAATTCGCTTGTTTGCAATACACCGTGCTCCCATGACTGAAGAACAGAAAACCAGCGGTTTCGAGAAAACCAGCGGTTTCGAAAAAACCAGCGGTTTCGAAAAAACCAGCGGCGTCGAAGAGACGTTCATTTCGCACCTGGTGGAATTGCGCAATCGCATCATGAAGGCATCGATTGCGGTGATCGTGGTGTTCCTGTGCCTGATGCCTTGGGCCGCGCATATCTACGATTTGCTGGCGGCGCCGATGCTGGCGGCTTTGCCGGTGGGCAGCAAGATGATTGCTACCGGCGTCATCACGCCGTTCCTGATTCCGGTCAAGGTAACCTTGCTGCTGGCTTTTGTGATTGCCTTGCCGTGGGTGCTGTACCAGCTGTGGGCGTTTATCGCGCCAGGCTTGTACACGCATGAAAAGAAGCTGATCGCGCCGCTGGTGATTTCGTCGTCGGTATTGTTCATCACCGGTGTCGCGTTTTGTTATTACCTGGTATTCGGAGTGATCTTCCACTTCATCAACAATTTCGCGCCGAAATCGGTCTCGGTGGCGCCGGATATCGATAGTTACTTCGACTTTGTGATGACCATGTTTCTCGCCTTCGGCATGACTTTTGAAGTCCCTATCGTGGTCATCGTACTGGTGCGCATGGGCCTGGTTTCGGTGGAAAAGCTGAAATCGATCCGCCCTTACGTGATTGTGGGCGCCTTCGTGGTGGCGGCAATCGTTACGCCACCGGACATCATGAGCCAAATGCTGCTGGCTGTGCCTTTATGCCTGTTGTTCGAGATCGGCTTGCTGGTGGCGCCGCTGTTCGTCAAGGCGACGCAGGCGCCGGCTGAGTCGGAAGAGACTATCTGAATTCACGGAGCGGCCGTTAGGGCCTATTCGGCGACCGGGGTTTTGATCTGCCGCAACCAGCCGACCAGCGGGTAGGCGTCTTTAAAGCCCGCCACCAGCTCTTTCTCCAGCGCATCCGACAGCATCTTCTTCAGCGCCTGCTCCTTCCAGACGATGAAATTCTTCAGCTTGATATATTCGATGTGCGGCGAGTCCGCATCAAAGCCTTTGGGCGGACGCGTCAGTTGCCCCTCGGTCTGCAAATCGCCGTAAGTCTCCTTCAATTTCTTGTTTTTCAGCAGTTTGCCAAAGCCGCTTGCATCGGCGATCACTTGCCGGCGAATCGCCCGCAAGCGGTCTGGCGGCGGCATGTATTCGCCGCCGGCGATGAGCAGGGTGCCGCCGGCGTCGATATGGAAGTAATAAGCAGGACCGCCGCCCTGGCTCGGTTTCTTCAGGCCGCTGGCGGTGATGGATGCCGAGAAGTAGGTTTTGTACGGACTCTTGTCGTGCGAGAAGCGCATGTCGCGGTTAATCCGGAAGAGCGCCTTCTTTGGATTGCAACCGGCGATCGCCGGATCGAATTTGCTGATCTGGGCGATCAGGCGCACCACCAGTTCCAGAAATTCCGCGCGCAAGATATCGTAGCGCGGCTTGTTCATGACGAACCAGGCCCGGTTGTTATTCTCCGACAGTTCGGCAAGGTATTGCGTCAGATCACGTACGTGCATTACGGGTTTCCTTTGTGCGATTGTGCGAATGTGGGACATTGAGCGCGGACAGCGTCGCGCATTTATTCTGCAGCCCGTTTCATCGGCGGCCGCTTGCCGATAACGGCTTCCACCGTGGTTTCCCGGGCCTTGCGCAATACCGTCAATTTGGCTTTGCTGCCGGGCTGCAGCTGGGCTATCAGATTGGTCATGTCATTGCTGTCGGCGATCGACTTGCCGTCGATCGCTACCAGGATATCGCCCGGTTTCAAGCCGGCCTTGTCGCCCGGACCGTTCTTGATCACGCCGGCGATGATGGCGCCGGTGCTTCTGTTCAAGCCGAAGCTTTCCGCCAGTTCCGGTGTGATGTCCTGAGGTTCGACGCCAATAAAGCCGCGTACCATATGGCCGGTATTGATGATCGATTCCATGACGGATTTTGCCGTAGTCATCGGCACCGCAAAACCGATCCCGAGCGAACCGCCGGTGCGTGAATAGATGGCGGTATTGATGCCGATCAGGTTGCCGTTGGTGTCGATCAAGGCGCCGCCGGAATTGCCCGGATTGATCGCGGCGTCGGTCTGGATGAAATTTTCAAACTGATTGATGCCGAGATGGCTTCTGCCCAGCGCCGAAATAATCCCCATGGTGACCGTCTGGCCGACGCCGAACGGATTGCCGATGGCCAGCACGACGTCGCCGACGCTGGCCTGGTCGACCCGGCCCAGCGTGACCGCAGGCAGGTTCGGCAAATCGATCTTGATCACGGCCAGGTCGGTTTCCGGATCGGTGCCGACGACTTTGGCGGTGGCGGTGCGGCCATCGGCCAGCGCCACTTCGATTTCATCGGCGGCTTCGACGACATGGTTATTGGTCAGGATATAACCCTGCGAACTGACGATGACGCCTGAGCCGAGACTGGACTGCTTCTCCTCCGCATCGTCGCCGCGATCGCCGAAGAACTTCCTGAGCAGCGGATCTTCCATTACTTCAGGGCTGACCGGCTTGGCGTCCTTGCTGGTGAAAACATTGACCACTGACGGCATGGCCCGTTGCGCGGCCTGGCGATAAGAGCCCGGCGCCGGCGTTCCCGGCGCGGCTTCTTGCAATGGCACCTTGGAGGTGGCGATGTGCAAGGGCGAGCTGGTCAGAGAGCCGTTTATCCATTGCGGCTTCAAGGTCGCTACAATGAACCAGATCGCTAAACCGACGGTGATGGTTTGCGCAAATAACAGCCAGAAACGTCGCATAGTGAAGTCTTAAGTTAAATAAAAAATCGGAAGTAAAAAATCGGAAATCAAAAGCCGGAAATCGGGGGTAAGGAATCGTGAGGCAAAAACCATGAATCAGAAATCGGTAAATCGCGATGAACTCGCAAAATATCTTGCCGAAGCATTAAATATTACACAGTTCCGTGATTATTGCCCAAATGGCTTGCAGGTGGAAGGACGGGCTGAAATTAGGCGTCTGGTGAGCGGCGTCAGCGCCAGCTATGCTTTGCTGGAAGCCGCCGTCGCCAATGGCGCAGATGCGATCCTGGTGCATCACGGCTATTTCTGGCGCGGCGAGGATGCGCGCGTTATCGGGCCCAAGCACAAACGTCTGAAATTGCTGCTGGCGCATGACATCAATTTGTTCGCCTATCATTTGCCGCTCGACGCCCATCCGGATTTTGGCAACAATGTGCAATTGGCGCAGCAATTGGATCTGCTGCCGAACGGCCGCTTCGGCGACGATATGCTGGGCTGGCTGGGAAGCGTGAGCGATCCGCAGGTCCGTACCGTGGGCGATCTGGCAAACCTGATTGAAAGCCGGCTGCATCGCCCGCCGGTCCTGATCGGCGACCCGTCGCAGCGGTTGGGGCAGATTGCCTGGTGCACCGGCGCCGCGCAGAATTTACTGGGCGATGCGATTGCCGCCGGCGCCGGGGTCTACATCAGCGGCGAGATTTCCGAGCCGACCGTGCATCTGGCGCGTGAAACCGGCGTGGCTTACCTGGCGGCCGGCCATCACGCTACCGAACGCTACGGAGTGCAAGCCCTGGGGCGCCATCTGGCAGAACGTTTCGGCTTGCAGCATCAATTCATTGATATCGACAACCCGGTGTAAATGCATGGGTTGGGCATTGGCTAGATAGGTAAATCAGATCATGGGTAAAACAGTCGAAGCAGTGCGTATCGACAAATGGCTGTGGGCGGCGCGGTTTTTCAAGACCCGCACGCTGGCGAGCGATGCCGTCGATAACGGCAAGGTCAGGCTGAACGATGAGCGGACCAAGCCCGCCCACAACCTCAAGATCGGCGATATCCTGGCAATTGACAATGGCGCCAGCGTTTGGGAGGTGACGATATTGCTCCTGAGCGATACCCGCAGCTCGGCGGCGATTGCGCAGACGCTTTATCGGGAAACCGAACAAAGCGTGGTGAAGCGCGCGACGCTGGCGGAAGACAGGAGGTTTTTCCGAGAGCCGACCATGCAGATCAAAGGGCGGCCGACCAAGCGTGACCGCCGTCTGCTGGACAAGACGCAATCGTAGGAGCCGTTTACTTTCAAGTCCGGCAGGTTTCTGGGAAATCACTGTTTGGTGGTAATTTGACATCGCATCCCCGCAATTTTCGGGCTAGCTTGGAGCTGCCCGGAACGTTTGCAGCTGCCAACTCTCCCCGTCGTGCTGCCTAAACAGGCGTCCGACGTATTTCGAGGGGATTCTCGGTAGAACTGCCCCTCTAAGTCGCTGTTTGACATTTCGATTCTGGTGCATAATAGTACGAGCGTTCGCATTCTTGCTGAAAACCGTTTTCAAGCAAGCCGACGCCGATTGTATTAAGACTCGTTAGCCAGAGTTATTGGCCAGACTTAACCAGACAGAGGTAGGACTATCGTGGCACATACTGACATGCCGCCGAAATTCATGCGCAAAGGCGAAATGACGCGCGCAGCGATTCTCGACGTCGCCATCACGCTGGCGAGCCGCGACGGCCTTGAGGGTCTGACGATCGGCTTGCTGGCCGAAAAAATGAACATGAGCAAGTCCGGCGTGTTCGCCCATTTCGGCTCGCGCGAAGATCTGCAGATCGAAGTGGTGAAACTTTACCATCGCCAGTTCGAGCAGGAAGTATTCTATCCAAGCATCAAGGAAGCACGCGGCCTGCCGCGCCTGGAAGGCATGTTTGCACGCTGGATCAGGCAGGTGACGATTGAAATTGCCTCCGGTTGCATCTATATCAGCGGCGCGGTCGAGTACGACGACCGTCCCGGTGAAATCCGCGAACAATTGGTCACCATGGTGCGTACCTGGCAGCAAGCCTTGCATCGTTGCACATTGCAGGCAATCGAAGCCGGCCACCTGCGTGCCGATACCGACGCCGACCAGTTGGTCTACGAGATGTACGGCCTGATCCTGGGCTTGCATCACGATGCGCGTTTCCTGAAAAAAGCCGGCAGCGTGGAACGTGCTCAAAAGGGCTTTGATCGCCTGATCGACAGTTACCGCGATCCGAAATCACTCCCGGCTTCGGCTGCCAGGAAATCCTCACAAACGAATCAAAAAATCGCTGCCAAAACGACAGCTGCACACTAGATAAATCCAATCATCAGGAGAGCACCATGGGTCAATACGTCGCGCCACTGCGGGATATGCAATTCGTCATGCACGAGTTGCTGCATGTAGAAGATGAACTGAAACAATTGCCAAAGCATGCTGATATCGATGCCGATATCATCAATCAAGTGCTGGAAGAAGGCGGCAAGTTCACTTCCGAAGTCCTGTTCCCGCTGAACCACTCCGGCGATCGCGAAGGCTGTCATCACGACAAGGCCACGCATGCCGTGACCACGCCCAAGGGCTTCAAGGAAGCTTACAAGCAATACGTGGAAGCCGGCTGGCCTTCATTGTCATGCGATCCGGAATTCGGCGGCCAAGGCTTGCCGCTGGTGATGAACAATTCATTCTATGAAATGATGAATTCGTCGAACCAGGCCTGGACCATGTACCCGGGCTTGTCGCACGGCGCCTACGAATGCCTGCACGCGCACGGTACGCCAGAACAGCAAGCGCTGTACCTGCCTAAACTGGTGTCCGGCGAATGGACCGGCACCATGTGCCTGACCGAAGCTCATTGCGGCACCGATCTCGGCATGCTGCGCTCGAAGGCCGAGCCGCAAGACGACGGCTCCTACAAGATCACCGGCAGCAAGATCTTCATCTCGGCCGGCGAACACGACATGTCCGCCAACATCTTGCATCTGGTGCTGGCACGTTTGCCAGGCGCGCCTGAAGGCTCGAAAGGCATTTCCCTGTTCCTGGTGCCGAAATTCCTGCCGAATGCAGATGGCTCGCTGGGTGCGCGCAATCCGATCACCTGCGGCGCGATCGAAGAAAAAATGGGCATCCACGGCAATTCGACCTGCCAGATGAATCTGGACGGCGCCACCGGCTGGATCATCGGCGGCGCGCATAAAGGCCTGAACGCGATGTTCGTGTTCATGAACGCAGCCCGTCTCGGCGTCGGCATGCAGGGTCTCGGCTTGACAGAAATCGCTTATCAAAACGCACTGGTTTATGCCAAAGACCGTATCCAGATGCGCAGCCTGTCGGGCATCAAGGCGCCGGACAAGCCAGCTGACCCTATCATCGTTCATCCTGATGTGCGCCGCATGCTGTTGACCGCAAAAGCGTATGCTGAAGGCGCGCGCGCGTTCTGTTCGTATGTCGCGCTGCAGCTGGACAAGGAACTGAATCACCCGGACGAAGCAGTGCGCAAGGATGCGGCCGATGAAGTAGCCCTGTTGACGCCGGTGGTCAAGGCTTTCATCACCGACAACGCCTGGACGGCCACGTCAGAGTGCATGCAGGTCTACGGCGGCCATGGTTTCATCGCCGAATGGGGCATGGAGCAATATGTGCGCGATGCCCGTATCAACATGATTTACGAAGGCACCAACACCATCCAGTCGCTGGATTTGCTGGGCCGTAAGGTGCTGATGGATAACGGCGCCAAGCTGAAGAAATTCGGCGCCAAGGTACAGGCTTTCATCGAAGAGAACGGCGCCGACGAAGCCATGTCGGAATTCATCACACCGCTGGCGGACCTGGGCGACAAGGTCAGCAAGCTGACCATGGAAATCGGCATGAAGGCTTTCCAGAATCCTGACGAAGCCGGCGCCGCGGCGGTTCCTTACCTGCGCGTAGTCGGCCATCTGGTCTACGCCTACTTCTTTGCGCAAATGGCAAAGATCGCACTCGCCAAGCAAGACTCGGGCGACAAGTTCTACGTTTCCAAGCTGGCCACTGCACGCTTCTATTTTGCCCGCCTGCTGCCGGAAACCGCAATGCTGATTCGTCAGGCGCGTTCCGGTTCGGCCAGCTTGATGGCATTGGATGCGGATTTGTTCTAATTTAGCCGTAGGGCGGACATGCGTTGCAACTGAGTTGAAGCTAAACATGCCCACCCTCCCAACAGACTGACCAAGGAGATACAAGTGTCCAATTTCATCGTTAAAAAAGTCGCCGTACTCGGCGCCGGCGTGATGGGTGCGCAAATCGCCGCCCACTGCCTGAACGCCAAAGTGCCGGTAGTCCTGTTCGATTTGCCAGCCAAGGAAGGTCCGAAGAACGGCATCGTTCTGCGCGCTATCGAAAACCTGAAGAAACTCAGCCCGGCGCCGCTTGGCAACAAGGATGATGCAACGCTGATCGAAGTCGCCAACTACGAAGACAACCTGGACGTACTCGCCGGTTGCGATCTGATCATCGAAGCGATCGCCGAGCGCATGGACTGGAAGCATGACCTGTACAAGAAAGTCGCGCCGCATATTGCGCCTAACGCGATTTTCGCTTCCAATACTTCCGGCCTGTCGATCACCGCTTTGTCGGAAGGTTTCGACGCTGAATTGAAAGCCCGCTTCTGCGGCGTGCACTTCTTCAACCCGCCGCGCTACATGCACCTGGTGGAACTGATCCCGACCGCGAGCACCAAGCCGGAGATCCTCGATCAGCTGGAAGGCTTCCTGGCGACAACGCTGGGCAAGGGCGTGGTCCGCGCTAAAGACACGCCTAACTTCATCGCTAACCGCGTGGGTGTGTTCGGTATCTTGTCGACAGCTCATCAGGCTGAAAAATTCGGCCTGTCGGTCGATGTCGTCGATGATCTGACCGGCGCCAAGCTGGGCCGCGCCAAGTCGGGCACCTTCCGTACCGCCGACGTGGTTGGCCTGGACACCATGGGCCATGTCATCAAGACCATGCAGGACACCCTGAAGGACGATCCTTTCTACGGCGTGTACGCTACGCCGCCGCTGCTGGCCAAGCTGGTCGAGCAGGGCGCGTTGGGTCAAAAAACCGGCGCCGGTTTCTACAAGAAGGTTGGCAAGGACATCCTGCGTATCGACGCCGCCAAGGGCGAATACGTTACCGGCGGCGGCAAGGCCGACGAACTGGTGGCGCGTATCCTGAAGGACAAGGATCCGGTCAAACGCATGAAGACACTGCGTGAATCGACCAATCCGCAAGCGCAATTCCTGTGGGCCATTTTCCGTGACGGTTTCCATTACATCGCCGTCCATATGGAAGCTATCGCCGACAATGCGCGCGACATCGATTTCGCCATGCGCTGGGGTTTCGGCTGGAGCGTCGGTCCGTTCGAGATCTGGCAAGCCGCCGACTGGAAGCAGATCGCCGGCTGGGTCAAGGAAGATATCGATGCCGGCAAGGCGCTGTGCAATGCACCGCTGCCAGCCTGGGTCTTCGACGGCCGCACCGGCGTGCACGCTGCTGACGGTTCCTACTCGCCAGCGAAGAAGGCGAATTTCGCCCGGTCCACTTTGCCGGTCTACGAGCGCCAGGTGTTCCGCGCACCGTTGCTGGGTGAAGGCGTGGCCGACGGCAAGACTGCCGGCACCACTGTATTCGAGGACGACGCGGTACGCGCATGGCATCAGAACGACGACGTACTGGTCCTGTCGTTCAAGACCAAGATGCACGTTATCGGACCTGGCGTCATCGCCGGTTTGAACAAGGCGGTGGCCGAAGCCGAAAAGAATTACAAGGGTCTGGTGCTGTGGCACGCGGATGCAGCTGAAGGCGGCGCATTCTCTGCCGGCGCCGACCTGCAATCGATGCTGCCGTTGTTCATGTCGGGCGGCGCCAAGGCGATCGAACCGATGGTGGCTGAATTGCAGCAAGCATTCATGGGACTCAAGTATGCGAGCGTGCCGGTGGTTGCGGCAGTGGCCGGTCTGGCGCTGGGCGGCGGCTGCGAGTTGGCGCTGCACACAGCCAAGCGCGTCGCATCAATCGAATCGTATATCGGCCTGGTTGAAGTTGGCGTTGGCTTGATCCCTGCCGGCGGCGGTTTGAAGGAAGCGGCAGTACGTGCCGCCAACGACGCCAAGGGCAACGATATCCTGCAATTCCTGAAGACTTCCTTCATGAACGCTGCGACTGCCAATGTGTCGAAATCGGCCCTGCAAGCGCAGAGCATGGGCTATCTGAAAGCCACCGATGTGATCGTATTCAATCCGTACGAGCTGCTGCACGTGGCGAAGGTCGAAGCGCGCGCCATGTTCGACGCCGGCTATCGTCCGCCGCTGAAGGCGCAGATCCCGGTCGTAGGCCGCGACGGCATTGCCACCATCCTGGCGCAGCTGGTCAACATGCGCGACGGCGGCTTCATCTCGGCACATGACTACAAACTGGGCCACATGATTGCCAACATCGTTTGCGGCGGCGAAGTCAACGAAGGCAGCATCGTGAATGAACAATGGTTGCTGGACCTGGAGCGCAAAGCGTTCGTCGAACTGCTGAACAACCCTAAGACGCAAGAGCGGATCATGGGCATGATGCAGACCGGTAAGCCTGTTCGGAACTAACGAGGAAGATCAAAATGAGCAAACAACTTCAAGAAGCGTATATCGTCTCGGCGACCCGTACCCCGATCGGCAAGGCGCCGCGCGGCATGTTCAAGAACACCCGTCCGGACGACCTGCTGGTGCGCGTCATGCAATCCGCCATGGCGCAAGTGCCGGGCCTCGACCCTAAACTGGTCCAGGACGCCATCATCGGCTGTTCTTTCCCTGAAGGCGCGCAAGGCCTGAACATGGCGCGTAACGCCGTGTTGCTGGCCGGCCTGCCGAATACCATAGGCGGCGTCACCGTCAACCGCTACTGCGCATCCGGCATCACCGCGATCGCCATGGCTGCCGACCGCATCCGCGTCGGCGAGGCGGACGTCATGATCGCCGGCGGCGCCGAATCGATGTCGATGGTGCCGATGATGGGTTTCCATCCTTCGGTCAACATGAACGCGTTCAAGGATGAAAACGTCGGCATGGCCTACGGCATGGGTCTGACGGCAGAAAAAGTCGCCCAGCAATGGAAAGTCTCGCGCGAAGCGCAAGACGCCTTCTCGGTGGAGTCGCACCGCCGCGCCATCGCCGGCCAACAGGCTGGCGAATTCAATGACGAAACCACCTCGGTCGAAATCATCGAGCGTATCGCCAACCTGGCCACCGGCCAGATCGACCTGAAGACCCGCACCGTCGACCGCGACGAAGGCGCGCGCGCCGAGTCGAGCATGGAAACGCTGGGCAAGCTGAAAGCAGTGTTCGCTGCCAAAGGCACCGTCACCGCAGGCAACAGCTCGCAAATGTCGGACGGCGCCGGCGCCCTGATCCTGGTCAGCGAAAAAATCCTCAAGGAATTCAACCTGACCCCGCTGGCACGCTTCGTCTCGTTCGCAGTACGCGGCGTACCGCCGGAAATCATGGGCATCGGCCCGAAGGAAGCGATTCCGGCAGCGCTGCGCGCCGCCGGCCTGACCCAGGACCAGCTGGACTGGATCGAGCTGAATGAAGCATTCGCAGCGCAAGCGCTGGCAGTGATTCAGGATCTCGGTCTGGATCCATCCAAGGTCAACCCGCTGGGCGGCGCCATCGCCCTCGGCCACCCGCTGGGCGCAACCGGCGCGATCCGCGCCGCCACCACAATCCACGGTATGCGCCGTCGCAACCAGAAGTACGGCATGGTCACCATGTGCGTTGGTGCGGGCATGGGCGCTGCAGGTATTTTCGAGCGCATGTAATTGTTTGAATCAAGCAGATTGTCATAAGCAATCGTCAGAAACGAAAAAGCCGTACAGCCACCGCCGTGCGGCTTTTTTGTCTTCGAATTCATATGAGGCGCGATAACTGCGTTGCATGGCCTTGCCGTACTGGCGTACTGCCTGCGGCACATGCGCCTTGTTCTCGCACCTCATATGAATTCGAAGGCTAGGGCTTGGCGATTTTTATTTTTAGGTGCACTGTGCGTTATTGACTGGAGTAGCAGATGGATATATTGACTAGT
This sequence comes from Collimonas sp. OK242, assembly GCF_900107095.1. GTDB lineage: Bacteria > Pseudomonadota > Gammaproteobacteria > Burkholderiales > Burkholderiaceae_D > Collimonas. Next base: position 112,560 of record NZ_FNOR01000009.1, on the reverse strand, counting down.
AAAGAGAATGGCATCCTGACGATTGAATTCAACCGTCTCGAAAAAAAGAATGCGATCACCGCAGCCATGTACCAGACCATGGTCGACGCCTTGAAAGACGCAGAGACAGACAGCGCTGTACGCGCCATCCTGTTCGTCGGCAAACCGCAGATCTTCAGCGCCGGCAACGACCTCGAAGATTTCATGAAAAACCGGTCGACCGGCAGCGACAGCCCGGTGTTCCAGTTCCTGTGGCAGATCAGCCATGCCAGCAAGCCGATGGTAGCGGCAGTTGCCGGCGCCGCGGTGGGCATCGGCACCACCTTGCTGATGCATTGCGACCTGGTCTACGCAGCCGACAACGCCCGTTTCTCGATGCCGTTCACGCAGCTGGGCTTGTGCCCGGAAGCCGCCTCCAGCCTGATCCTGCCGCAGATCGCCGGTTATCAGCGCGCTGCTGAAAAACTGCTGCTGGGCGAAGCCTTCACTGCGGACGAAGCCGCCGCCATGGGCCTGGTCAACAAGGTCTTGCCGGCGCAAGAACTGCTGGCGTTTGCGCAGGCGCAGGTGGCCAAGCTGGTGGCTCTGCCTGCGGCCTCGATCCGCATCACCAAGAGCCTGATGAAAGGCGGCCAGACCGCAGCAGTGGAAGCGCGCATGAAGCAGGAGATCGCGCATTTCGGCGCGATGTTGACTGCGCCGGAAGCGGCAGAGGCATTCATGGCTTTTTTCGAAAAACGAAAGCCGGATTTCAGTAAATTTACCTGATGCAAGGTTGTGGCTGGGCTTTGGCAGCGTGAATAAAAAACCCGACGCCAGGTCGGGTTTTTTATTGTCAGAGGAATCCTGCGAAAGCTACGGCAAATTACATTTTCTGTTGCACGTCCTGAGCCGCGTCTTTTACCTTTTCGCCGCCGGTTTTTACGTCCTGGCCCATGCCGGCAACCGTATTGCAAGCTGATAGTGCGCCCAGCACGCCAAACATTGCCGCAATTACCATTATCTTCTTCAGCATCGTGTGCTCCTTAATGGGTTGGTAAGGCAATAATCTTATCACTAGAATTCCGCAGGGCGTAAAAATGAATTAATGTGCTTGCCACAACAGCAGGAGGCCGCTGACCCCGTCCCACAGGATTTGCACGCCTATGCAGAGCAAGATGAACGAAGTCATGCGCTGCATCACAGTGGTGCCGGTGTCGCCCAGCAGGCGTATCAACACGCCCGCAAAACGGTTGCAGAGATAGACGATCAATGCCGCTATGGCGAGGCCGGCGACGGCTGCGATCAGGGACAGCGGCAGCGGCACGTTCGGCACGCGTACGCCGGCGCCCAGGGTGATGGCGACCGAGATCGAACCGGGGCCGACGGTGAGTGGGAACGCCAGCGGATAAAAAGCTTTCTTGGAGGCGAGCGCCTCAGTCCAGAGCGATTCAGGCACGGCCTCTGCCATAGGCATTTCATCGGAGTTCAGCATCTTCCAGGCGGTGGCCACCACCAGCAGGCCACCGGCAACTTTCACCACGGGCAGCGACAGGCCGAAAAAAGCCAGTACGTGGGTGCCGATGAACATGCCTCCCATCAGCAGCAGGAAGGAATTGATGGCTACTCCGCGCGCCAGTGCGTTGCGGGTGGCGTCGGATGCGGTGATGGTCAACGCGTGGAAAATCGGCGCGCCGCCGGGCGGGTTCATGATCGGCAGCAACGCCGCCAGCACGAACAGCACGGTCTTCAGGAAGCTCAGTAAGTGGAATTCCATGTGCGCATGTCGTCAGTAGTCATCGGTGGCCCGATTCTAGACTGACGGCATGGCGGCGGCAAGCAATGCCGCGCATAATGGGGAAGGAACAGGAAGCAGGCTTACCAGCCGAAACGTTCGCAGGCGCGGCGGTAGACCAGGCCGGACAGAGCGATATCTTCGAGGCCGACGCCAATCGCCTTGTAGATCACCAGATCGTTTGGCTGGCGTTGGTAAGTGCTGCTGCCATCGATAATTTGCCCCAGTTCCCATACTTGTTCCCAGGCGAAAGTGCCAGGCTGGCACAGCAGTAGATCGCCGGCTTCCTGCTGTGCCTGCGGTTTCCATTCAACGACCAGGGCGTTGGCGCGGGCAATCGCGCGATCGTCGAGTTCACGCAGATTGCCTTTGCTGGCGCCGACCGCCGCCACGAAAGCGCCCGCTTTCAGCAAATCGCCGGAAAACAGCGGTTCGGCCGAACGCGTTACCGTGACCACGACATCGCCGTCCTGAGCTGCCTCATCGATACTGACGGCGCGCGCCGGAATCCCGGTTTGCTGCGTGATCTGTTCTGCAAACTGCTGTTGGCCGCTGCGGCCCGCAATCAGGATTTCCTTGAATTTGCGCACCTCCAGCAAAGCCGGCACATGTGCATGCGCCTGGACCCCGGTGCCGATTACCGCCAGCGTGGCAGCATCCTGGCGGGCCAGGTGATCGGCGGCGACTGCGGTAGCAGCGGCGGTACGCAAGCCGGTCATGGTGTCGGATTCAATCGCCGCCAGCGGGCGTCCATCTTCGGTAGAAAACAGCACGGTGACAAAATGGAATTTGCCGTTGATCGTGGTGTAGATCTTGTAACCGGCGATGCCGGCGGCAGGCAGCAATGCGCCCATGCTGGACATCATGACGGGGCCGGCGCTGGTGCGGATTCTAGCCTGTTGCGCGCCCTGTCCTATGCCGGCGAAGGCTTGGCGCATGGCGGCTATGGCGTCGCCGGTATTGATCAGCTCGGCGACTTGCTGGTTGGTGATGAGTTTCATGGTTTCATTCCTTTGGGTTTTCGCGAGTTTCCGTTGCTAAGCGCTAAATGAAAAAGGGCTGGCGTCGATGGCGGTGGCCCGGCCTGCAATCAATTGCGTCAACAGGGTTGCGCTGCCATGGGCCAGGGTCCATCCGAGGCTGCCATGGCCGACATTCAGATACAGGTTCTTGACCGGAGTCGCGCCAATCAGCGGCACGCCGCTTGGCGTGGCGGGGCGGAATCCGCTCCATGGCGACAAGCTGGCGCTGTCGGACAGATCGCCGCAACCGGGGAACAATTCACTGACGCCGCGCTTCAATTCATCGATGGCTGCGGCCGGTATGCTGCGATCCATGCCGACCAATTCTACTCGTCCGGCAACCCGCAGGCGCTCGCCCAGCCTTGCGTAAACGATTTTCTTGGCGAGATCGGTGATGGATACCTGCGGCGCGGCAGCCTGATTGGCGCTATCGATTAAGGGCACCGTGATGCTGTAGCCTTTGAGCGGGTAGAGCGGCAATGAAAAGCCGGCGCGCCGTGCAAAATCGGCGCTGGCTGAACCTAGCGCCAGGACGAAAGCATCGGCGTCGATTTGTTCCTGGCCGGCATGCACCGCGGTCAAGGCGCCGTTGCGCATTTCCAGTTGATGGATACGTTGCGAATGCGCGAAGCGGAAGCCGGACTGTTGCGACATGGCGCCTACCAGCTGCCGGCAAAACAGTGCGCAATCGCCCGCTTCCTCGCTCGCGGTGTACACGCCGCCGGCCCAGTCGCGCTTGGCGTTAGCCAGCGCCGGTTCAATTTCCACGCAGCGCGCGGCGTCGATGATTTGCTGCTGGCAGCCATGCTCGGCCTGAAACGCAATTTGCTTGCGGGCGCTGTCCAGACCTTTGGCATCGCCGTACATCACCAGCTTGCCGGCGCTGCGATACTGGAAGTCTAGCGGGACGGCTTGCGTCAGTTGCTGCAATTGTTCGCGGCTGAAGAACGCCAGCCGCAACAGATCGACAGTGGTTTGCCTGACGCGTTTGGTATTGCAGGCGGCCAGGAATTTGAGCAGCCAGCGCCATTGTGCGGGATCCATTTTCGGCCGCAAGGTCAGCGGCGAGTCCGCGCCGAACAAGTATTCCGGCCAATGGCTCCAGACCGATGGATCGGCCAGCGGCGCGACATACGAATAACTCAGTTGTGCGCCGTTGCCCAGGCTGGTCTCGCTGCCTGGCAGCGCCGCAGCGTCGACCAGGGTGACTTGGTGGCCTGCTTCCAGCAGCCGATAGGCGGAAGTGACGCCGATGACGCCAGCACCTAATACGCAAATGTGCATTTGTTCTGTCCTGTTGCGGAAAACGATGTTGCTTGCCGATGTAGCCGATGCGGCCGGTGTCGTGATTTTGCAGTGCAAAAAAGCTTCAAATACTATACGTATGCGCGGGTGTTCTGTCTCATGCTGTTTTGGCATCATCCGGCCTAAGCCCTCGGCCGCAATGAAAAACCGCGAGTTGAGGCCCTCATTGCGGTAGAATGCCGCCTGAAGTAAGCCAGACAGCCGCTGGCCGACGTTGCAATGCGTCGGCGGGAGGAAGGTCCGGACTCCATAGAGCAGGGTGACGGTTAACGGCCGTCCGCCGTGAGGCGAGGAATAGGGCCACAGAGACGAGCGTATTAAGTTACGGTGAAACGCGGTAACCTCCACTCGGAGCAATTCCAAATAGGCACGCGTTGATGTTGCTCGCGGAGCGTGCGGGTAGGAAGCTTGAGCGCTGGAGTAATCCAGCGCCTAGAGGAATGGTTGTCATAACGCGAGGGCGCAAGCTTGAGCGTCGTAACAGAATCCGGCCTATCGGCTTACTTCATTTTCTTTCGGCGAGTTGTCTGCAGTTTTTTCTGCATTTGTACGGTTGCAACCGGCGAATGCTGCTTCGCCAGCCCATTACCACCCCATCGCATTCCATCTTTTGCGTGATGTCGTATCGCTTGAATCCAGTTTTCGGTCAGTCGCGTATATGACTGTGCAGGCTCCGAAAATTGACTCTTTCAAGGAATTATCATGCGCAAACTCAGCTACGCTTTAACTTTATCCGCTGCTCTGATCGCCGCCAGCGCGGCCTATGCAGAAGATACCGTGATGGTCGGCGGACAAAACATGTATCCCAGCAAGGACATTGTCGACAACGCTGTCAATTCAGCAGATCACACCACCCTGGTAGCCGCAGTGAAGGCCGCCGGCCTGGTGGAAACGCTGAAAGGCAAGGGCCCATTCACCGTATTTGCTCCAACCAATGCCGCCTTCGCCAAACTGCCGCCTGGCACGGTGGAAACCTTGGTCAAGCCGGAAAACAAGGCAACCCTGACCAAAATCCTGACTTACCACGTGGTGCCGGGCCGATATGGCTATGCCAAGCTTGAAAACGCCATCAAGCAAGGTCATGGCAAAGCCGAATTGCCAACCGCCAGTGGCGGCATGTTGACCTTTACGCAAAATGGTCCACGCAATATTGCCGTCACGGACGACGGCGGCCATGTTGCCAATATCAGCACCTATGACGTGAATCAGTCGAATGGCGTGATCAATGTGATTGATACCGTGTTGCTGCCTAAATAATATCAGCCAATATCGGCCGCGCAAGCGGTGGTGCCGGTGGCGACATGCAGTCCAGCGGGAGTGAGTCAGGGCAACGTCATTCAATTGACGTTGCTTTTTTTGTCCAAATGGATTGGGTGACGTTTACGTTAACGTCAATTATTGCTATTCTGCGGAGATAGATATTGCCGACAGCAGTAATACAAACTACCCATCAGCATTGGAGACAGACCACCATGGATTTCGAATTATCAGAAGATCAGCGCGCATTTCAGCAGACCGCGCGTGATTTTGCCGCCGGAGAGCTGGCGCCGCATGCCGCCAAATGGGATGCCGAAGGCATCTTCCCTACCGATGTCATCGCCAAAGCTGGCGAGTTGGGTTTCTGTGGTTTGTATACGCCGGAAGAAGTGGGCGGCCTGGGTTTGTCGCGGCTGGACGCCACCATCGTATTCGAGGAGCTGGCGCGCGGCTGCACTTCGACCACGGCCTATCTGACGATACACAATATGGTGAGCTGGATGATTGCCAACTGGGCCACGCCGGCAGTACGCGCAGGCTGGTGCGAGAAACTGGCGAGCGGTCAAAAGCTCGGCTCCTACTGCCTGACCGAGCCGGGCTCGGGCTCGGATGCCGCATCCTTGAAAACCACTGCGCAACTGGTTAACGGCGAGTACGTAATCAACGGTTCCAAGGCGTTCATTTCCGGCGCCGGCGCTACCGATGTCCTGGTCTTGATGGCGCGCACCGGCGCCGGCGGCGCACATGGGGTGTCGGCATTCGTGGTGCCGGCTGATACGCCAGGCATCAGCTACGGCCGCAAGGAAGAAAAGATGGGTTGGAATAGCCAGCCGACGCGCACCATCAGTTTCGACGATGTGCGGATTCCTGCCGATCACCTGCTGGGGCAAGAAGGCGAAGGCTTCCGCCTGGCCATGCGCGGCCTGGACGGCGGCCGTATTAATATCGCCACCTGTTCGGTCGGCACTGCCCAGGCGGCGCTGGATGCGGCACATGCGTATATGGGCCAGAGGCGGCAATTCAACCGGCCGCTGTCGGATTTCCAGGCGCTGCAATTCAAGTTGGCCGATATGCAGACCGAGCTGGTTGCCGCGCGCCAGATGGTGCGCCTGGCAGCCTGCAAGCTGGATGCCAAAGATCCGAATGCGACGACCTACTGCGCGATGGCGAAACGGTTCGCCACCGACATCGGTTTCCAGATCTGTAACGAAGCGCTGCAAATCCACGGCGGCTATGGTTACATCCGCGAATTTCCGCTGGAACGCCATTTCCGCGATGTCCGCGTACATCAGATCCTGGAAGGCACCAATGAAATCATGCGGGTGATCATCGCCCGCCAGTTGTTGAGCAATGCATCCAATGAGGACATCCGATGAACAATGCTACCGGCACTTACACCAACCTGCGGCTGGAAATCATCGGCCACACCGCTGTTGTCACGATGGCCAACCCGCCGGCCAATACCTGGACCGGCGCTGCCTTGCGCGATTTGACGCGGCTGGTGCAGACGCTGAACCAGGATAAAAATATCTATAGCCTGGTGCTGACCGGCGCCGGCGAAAAATTCTTTTGCGCCGGCGCCGACCTGAAACTGTTCGCCGATGGCGACAAGGTCATGGCGCGCGAAATGGCACGTCGTTTTGGCGAGGCCTTCGAAACCTTGTCCAGCTTCCGCGGCGTCTCCATCGCCGCCATCAATGGTTATGCCATGGGTGGCGGCCTGGAGTGCGCGCTGGCCTGCGATCTGCGCATCGCCGAGGAGCACGCGCAGATGGCCTTGCCGGAGGCCGCGGTGGGTTTGTTGCCTTGCGCCGGCGGCACCCAGAATCTGCCGTGGCTGGTTGGCGAAGGCTGGGCCAAGCGCATGATCTTGTGCGGTGAACGGGTCAATGCCGAAACGGCATTACGCATCGGTCTGGTCGAGGAGTTGGTTAAAAAAGGCGAAGCCAGGCAACGCGCCCTGGCGCTGGCCGAACAAGTCGCCAAGCAAAGTCCGTCCAGCGTCACCGCCTGCAAGAAATTGATTCAAGGCGCACGCAGCAATCCTTTGGCGAGCTTGCTGCCGGTGGAGCGCGAATTGTTCCTCGATCTGTTTGACACTCAGGATCAAACAGAGGGCGTGAACGCCTTCTTGCAAAAACGTCCCGCGGTCTGGAGCAACCAATGAAAGCAGAAGCAAAGATGGCAGAAATGAATTTAACCGCAGCTGCAGCGCCGGCCTTGTTTGAAGAACTGACGACCGATAACGGCAAGCGCATCGGCATCGCCACGTTGAATGTCGAAAAGACGCTGAATGCGATATCGCTGGAGATGGTGGATTTGCTGGATCAGCAATTGCGCGCATGGGCCGCCGATCCGCAACTGGCGATGGTGGTGTTGCAGGCGGCCGGCGACAAGGCCTTTTGCGCCGGCGGCGATTTGCAAGGCCTGTACCGCACCATGCTGGATCAGCATGCGGCCGGCCGGCAAGAGGATATCCGGAGCAATCCCTACGCCTGCGATTTTTTCGAACGCGAATACCGGCTGGACTATCTGATCCATACCTATCCTAAGCCGATTCTGGCCTGGGGGCATGGCATCGTGATGGGCGGCGGGATTGGTTTGATGGCAGGCGCCAGCCATCGCGTGGTGACCGAGAAATCACGGCTAGCCATGCCCGAGATCACGATCGGCCTGTATCCGGATGTCGGCGGCACCTGGTTCCTGAACCGCATGCCGGGCCAGATCGGTTTGTTCCTGGCTTTGAGCGGCGCCTCGATCGGTGCTGCCGACGCCATCTTTGCCCGGCTGGCCGACCATCGAATCAACCATGCGCAAAAACAGCCGGTGCTTGCGGCATTATTAAGCCAGCCTTGGGATGGCCGGCAGGACGACGTCCTGTTAAGCAGAGTATTGCAAAATGCCGAGCGCCAAGACGCTCAGACGTGGGTGGCGGGGCCGACACCGTTGCATCAGCATTTTGAGTTGATTAACCAGCTGTGCAGTGCGCCGACCCTGGCCGAGGTTGTGCACAATATCGTTGAATTGAAAACGGAAGATCCCTGGCTGCAAAAAGGAATCGCGACGCTGCTAGCCGGCAGTCCGGCATCTGCCTGGCTGTCGCATGCCTTGCAAAAGCGGGCGCGGCACATGTCGCTGGCGGAAGTGTTTCGGCTGGAATACGTGGTTTCCCTGCATTGCGCCGCCCGTGCAGATTTCGCCGAGGGCATCCGGGCGCTGATTATCGACAAGGATCGCCGGCCGCGCTGGCAACCCGCAACTTTGGCAGCTGTCACCGACGATTGGGGCAACGGCTTTTTCGATAACCCGTGGCCGGAGAAAAATCACCCCTTGGCCGATCTGGTGTAATGTTGATGCGCGATACTGATGCGTGAATACGTCCAGGATAAATCGACTCTATCCTTCGACTCCATCCTGTTTGCTTATTTTTCCAGCCGAGAGCCAATATGCAGCGACGCAACATTCTGTGGACAATGTTTTCATCAATCGGTGCGGCGGCAGTCCTTGCCGGAACCGCGTCACGTGCAAATGCGGCAAATGCTGCGGGCGTGGACAAAGCCAAGGTGGCCTATCACCTGAGCGAACTTGACAGGGTCAATTTCGTGCTCGGCAATATCCAGAGTCATTTCGATGGCATGGGCGGGCCGGACAAGGTGAAAATCAATCTGGTCATACATGGCTCGGCGCTCAAGGCGTTTCACACCGCGCTGGCAAGCCCGGAATTCAGCCAGCATGTCGCCCAGCTGGAAAAAACGGGGCTGGAGATGAGTGCCTGCATCAATACGATGAAAGCGCAGAATATATCGTTAAAAGAGCTGCTGCCGGGTTTTACGGTTGCCGACAAAGGCGCAGTTGTGTTGCTCGCTGATTTGCAGTCGCAAGGCTATGCCTATTTGAGGCCCTGATGGCTGTCTCTTTGAGCGCTTGAAAAACCAATCTGAAAATGTCGGCGGGTTGGTGGAAATAAATCGACTCTGACCCCAATTGATTTTTGTTGGTCGATGGAAAAGCCTTGTCGGGCGAGGGCGGGGCTGGATGGTGGAGTTCGATGTGCATTGTCAATTCGCTACATTTCTGTCAGTTTGATCCCATTTTAGTATGATAAATTTCTTATATGAAACATATAGGGTGAGCGATAACGCGCCGGTACTCCAGAGGGCAAATCGGCGTCGTATAAGGGGAAAAGCGCGGTTGCGCGGGTAGGCGCGGGGCTAGTATGGCGTACTTGATTCTCCTTGATAACATCTTCGGTTACCCCTTATACTTCGAAGGTTTTAGCTTGTGCGTGTAGGCAACTTGCCAGGTGTCGATAGTGCATCATGATTAAGCGAGAATGGGACTTGAGGCGTAACTGCGCAATCGCGCCGCGCCAACTTGGTTTTTTCTATGCAATCCTCTGTGCCACGTCGTTTGCCGTGGCAATCGGCTTTACCTTGCGCGGCGCCTGGTTCGTATTGCTGTTTGCGGTATTGGAAATGTCTGCGGTAGCTATCGCATTCCTGATCTATGCGCGACATGCCACGGACCGCGAGCACATAGCGATGCTGGACGATTATCTGCTTGTGGAATTGATACAGGCGCAGGAAATTCGACAATTCAAGCTGGATTTGCGTTCAATCCGGATTGCGGTGCAAGAGACGAACAAGGGCCTCATCGGTATCGAGGCGCTTGGCACCAGGGTTGAGGTAGGTCAGTTTTTGACGGAATGGAAGCGGCGCGAGTTTGTTCTGGAGCTGCGACAGGAGCTACAGCGCAGCCAAAAGGCTTGTGCTTGACATAATTATAATTTTGGGCTTTTGAGGAAATCATGGAATATGCGAAGCGCCTTATATCGTTGATGCTCGGTGCGTTGCTCTTGTCGGCAGCAATGCCGTCTTGGGCGGTGGTCGATAGCCCGGGTGGTCCAGCGGTACTGGAAATGAACTTTCAACCGCCGATAACGCAGATTGCTCAGCAAATCTATGATCTGCATAACTTGATGCTGATCATTTGCCTGGTGATCTTCCTGGCGGTTTTCGGGGTGATGTTCTACTCCATTCTCAAGCATCGCAAATCGCTCGGCCACAAATCGGCCAGTTTCCACGAAAGCACAGGCGTCGAAATCGCCTGGACCGTGATTCCTTTCCTCATCGTTATCGGCATGGCCCTGCCTGCGACCAAAACGGTGGTGGCGATGAAGGACACTTCCAATGCCGACATCACGATCAAGGTCACCGGCATGCAGTGGAAATGGGGCTACGACTACCTCAACGGCGATGGCTCCGGGATTTCCTTCCTGTCCAACCTGTCGACGCCGCACGAACAAATCGTCGATACGACCAAGGTCAAGAACGACAATTATCTGATCGAAGTCGACAATCCGATGGTGGTTCCGGTCAACAAGAAGGTTCGCATCATTACCACGGCCAACGACGTGATCCACTCCTGGGGCGTTCCTGCATTCGGCCTCAAGCAAGATGCGATTCCCGGATTTGTCCGCGATACCTGGTTCAAGGCTGAGAAGGTCGGTACTTACCGCGGCCAATGCGTTGAACTGTGCGGTAAAGACCACGCCTTCATGCCGATCGTTGTCGAGGTCCTGAGCGAGGCCGATTACAAAGCCTGGGTCGACGGCAAGAAAAAGGAAATGGCTGCCCAGGCAGACGATCCGACCAAGACCTGGACTATCGACGAGTTGAAACAACGCGGCGAAAAGGTCTATACAGCCAATTGCGCAGTTTGCCACCAGGCTACCGGCAAGGGCGTGCCCGGCGCCTTCCCGCCGCTCGATGGCGACCCGGTCGTCAACGGTCCGCGTGCCGAACAGATCAATGTCGTGTTGAACGGCAAGATCACCGGCAGCATGCAAATGCCAGCCTGGAAAGCCGTGTTGTCGGATACCGAAATTGCTGCGGTGATTACCTACACCCGTAACAACTGGTCCAACAAAGCCCAGGAAAATATTGTCCAACCAGCTGAAGTGCTGGCTGCGCGTAAATAAAAACTTTTGGGGGCAGAGTTTAAGAGTCGGCAAGCGAAGCTTGTGACGAATTACTCTGTCCTCCACTGAATCAGGAGATTGAGATGAGCACTACCGCAGTCGATCACGCACACGATCATTCTCACGACGACCACGCGCACCATGACCATCCACACGGCTGGCGGCGCTGGTTGTTTGCAACCAATCACAAGGACATCGGTACCCTGTACCTGTGGTTCTCTTTCACCATGCTGCTGTCCGGCGGCGTGCTGGCATTGCTGATCCGCGCCGAGCTGTTCCAGCCCGGCCTGCAATTCTTCAAGCCGGAATTCTTCAATCAGCTGACCACCATGCACGGTTTGATCATGGTGTTCGGCGCGATCATGCCGGCTTTCGTCGGCTTCGCCAACTGGATGATCCCGCTGCAAATCGGCGCCTCCGACATGGCCTTTGCGCGGATGAACAATTTCTCGTTCTGGCTGATGCCGCCGGCCGCCTTGCTGCTGGCGACTTCCTTCCTGGTTCCTGGCGGCGCAACCGCTGCCGGCTGGACGCTGTACGCGCCGCTGTCGACGCAAATGGGGCCTGGTATGGACATGGCGATTTTCGCCGTCCATATCATGGGTGCATCGTCGATCATGGGTTCTATCAACATCATCACCACCATCCTCAACATGCGCGCGCCTGGCATGACGCTGATGAAGATGCCGATGTTCTGCTGGACCTGGCTGATTACCGCTTACCTGCTGATCGCCGTGATGCCTGTTCTGGCTGGCGCGATCACCATGACGCTGACCGACCGTCATTTCGGCACCTCTTTCTTTAACGCTGCCGGCGGCGGCGATCCGGTGATGTATCAGCACATCTTCTGGTTCTTCGGTCATCCAGAGGTGTACATCATGATTCTGCCGGCGTTCGGCATCGTGTCGCAGATCATCCCGGCGTTCGCCCGCAAGCAATTGTTCGGTTATGCGTCGATGGTGTACGCCACTGCCTCAATCGCGATCCTGTCGTTCATCGTCTGGGCTCACCACATGTTCACCACCGGCATGCCGGTGACTGCGCAGCTGTTCTTCATGTACGCAACCATGCTGATCGCGGTGCCGACCGGCGTCAAGATTTTCAACTGGATCGCTACCATGTGGCGCGGTTCGATGACTTTCGAAACCCCGATGCTGTTCGCGATCGGCTTCATTTTCGTGTTCACCATGGGCGGCTTCACCGGCTTGATCCTGGCGGTAACCCCGATCGACATCCAGATGCAGGATACCTACTATGTGGTGGCGCATTTCCACTACGTGCTGGTGGCCGGTTCCCTGTTCGCCCTGTTCGCCGGCTACTACTACTGGAGTCCAAAGTGGACTGGCTTCATGTACAACGAAACCCGCGGCAAGATCCATTTCTGGAATTCGCTGGTCTGGTTTAACGTGACGTTCTTCCCGATGCACTTCCTCGGCCTGGCCGGTATGCCGCGCCGCTACGCCGATTATCCGGCGCAGTTCACCGACTTCAACATGCTGGCTTCGATCGGCGCCTTGGGCTTCGGCCTGACCCAGGTCTACTTCCTGTTCTTTGTGATCATTCCATCGATCAAGGGTGGCAAGAAGGCCGTCGACAAGCCTTGGGATGGCGCCGAGGGCCTGGAATGGACTGTTCCCAGCCCGGCACCTTTCCATACTTTTGAAACGCCACCGGTCTTTAAATGATGGCAGCGGCGGGTGGCCGGCAAGAGCCAGTCCAGGCCCGCCAATTCTGTGCGATTGAGCAAAATGAGTAACCCGAAAAAGCCTAATAACGTACGTACCGGATTGCTGGTAGGTCTGCTTGCCTTGAGCTTCTTCATCGCGATCTTCGTCAAGATGTTGTGGTTCAAGTAGATGGCCAATCCTGCAGACAAGGGTGCAAATGGAAGCGCCAAGGCCGAATCGAGAAAACTGAATTGGCAGATGCTCGGCAAGCTGACGGTGATTGCGGTGATGATGTTCGGCTTCGGTTATGGCCTGGTGCCGGTGTATAAAAAGATTTGCGAAATTACCGGCGTCAATTACCTGACGCCGAAAGATGCAACGGTGGAAGCGCCGACCAATACCCAGGTCGACAAGAACCGGACGATTACTGTTGAATTCGACGGTAATTCGCAAGGCCCGTGGCGCTTCCGGCCGACAGTCAGCAGCCTGCAGGTGCATCCGGGTGAAATGACGCAGGTGGTATATGAAGTGGTGAACAAACAATCGCGCAAGATGGATGCACAGGCGATTCCGAGTTATGCACCGCAGCAGGCAGCGGCTTTCTTCAAGAAAGTCGAGTGTTTCTGTTTCACCCAGCAAACTCTTGGGCCGAACCAGGCCAAGGAAATGCCGGTGGTGTTTTACATAGATCCTGCTATACCTAAAGATGTGAAGGTAATCACGCTGTCGTATACGTTTTTTGAAATTACGGGGCAGCCGGATAAGCCGACCTGAATAAGCCGGCCTGAATCCGGGTAACCTGGCAGAGCAACTTGGGGTATCAAATGTCGGATCTGAAGGAAGCAAGTCGTCGCAAAGCCTCATTCGGCGCCACCATGAAGGCCGTATTCTGGTCGTTCTTCGGGGTCCGTAAGCGGAAAGATTACGAAAGCGATGCAGCCGGTTTGAATCCGGTGCATGTAGTGATAGCCGGCATACTCGGCGCCTTGATTTTTATTGCGATCCTGATCACGATTGTGAAACTGGTTGTCGCTAAATAAGTGCAGCAAAATATTTTTACTCGGTTGAGGATGGAGTAATTCGGCGCGAAATTTTATCCAGGCGCCACTTACGCTCTGTCCCGCAAATAATGAAATAACTAATTAAATTTGTATCGGGAGATGGAAATGAGTTCTCAACAAGGTAGTGCACCTTACTATTTCGTCCCTGGCCCATCCAGGTGGCCAGTGTTGGGAGGTGCATCGCTATTGGCGACGATGGCTGGCGCCGCAGCGTGGGTCAATAGCGTTGTGTGGGGTCCGGAGCTGTGCGTGATCGGCATCCTGTCTTTCCTGGTCGTGCTATTCAAATGGTTCGGCGACGCCATCCGTGAATCCGAAGGCGGCTTGTACAGTGCCCGCATCGATACCTCGTATCGCTGGAGCATGAGCTGGTTCATTTTTTCCGAAGTGATGTTTTTCGCCGCGTTCTTTGGCGCCTTGTTTTACGCACGCAGCATTTCCATGCCGTGGCTGGGCGACCTCGACAACAAACTGTTGTGGCCAGACTTTGCCGCCCATTGGGGCAATGCCGGCCCGGCCGGTACGATCGAATCCTTCAGCACCATGGGACCATTCCCGATCCCGACTATCAATACCGCTCTGCTGCTGACATCGGGCGTCACGTTGACGATTTCGCATCACGCCTTGCGTTCCGGCCATCGCGCCAAGACTGCATTCTGGCTGTTCGCAACGATTGTGCTGGGCGCCACCTTCATGGGTTTCCAGGCTGCCGAATACATTGAAGCGTATAGCGATTTCAATCTTAAACTGAGTTCCGGCGTCTACGGTTCCACATTCTTCCTGCTGACCGGTTTCCACGGCTTCCATGTGACCATCGGCGCCATCATGCTATCGGTAGTGCTGTACCGCGTACTGAAGGGGCATTTCACCCCGGAACACCATTTCGCATTTGAAGGCGCGGCCTGGTACTGGCACTTTGTGGACGTGGTCTGGCTTGGCTTGTACGTCGTGGTGTACTGGCTGTAATAGTAAAAGCGGATTAGACGGATCGATTAAGCGCATTAAATTAATCAAGCGTGTAAACGAAAGGCCGCACCTCGGTGCGGCCTTTTTTACTGCGGATCCTAAGGAGAGTTCCGGAAATAATGCGCTACAGCAACGATGCGATGCTTAGTGCAGTCCGGTCGGCTGAATATACCCGAATTTGTACAAGACCAGCAGCAGGATGAACAGGGCGACCGAAAAGCCGACACGCATGGTCAAAGCCTGTACCGTACGGTTGCTTTTACCTTTGTCGCGCATCAGGAAAAGCAGTGCCGAGAACAGGCTGCCGATGATCAGGATGAAAGCAATGGCAACGACGATTTTCATTTTATGGGCCAGGAAAATAGAGACTAAGGCGGTATTGTAATGCCAATCAGATTCCGTTTTCGCTTGATTCCGTTTGTAGTGACTGTATTGCTGGTGGTGCTGGGCATAGCGTTGGCACAATGGCAAACGCGGCGCGGCGATCAAAAGCAGGCGATCGAAACCAAGTTGCTGCAACGCGAAGCCGATGCTACTGTCAAATTCGGCGACGGATTGCAGGATATCGATCAACTTGAATATAGACACATGGCGTTGCGCGGTGAATTTATTGCCGGCTGGCCGGTCTATCTCGACAATCGTCCCTTGAACGGCGTCGCCGGGTTTTATGTGCTGATGCCGTTCAAACTTGCGGCGTCGGACACGATGGGTGATAGTTACATACTGGTAGCACGCGGCTGGTTGCCGCGCGATCCGGCGGATCGCAGCAAGTTGCCGTCCTACCCGACGCCGGCCGGCATGATTGAGATAGAAGGGCTGGTCAGGCGCGATTTCGGCCATGTTTTGCAGCTGGGCGATGCGGCCCCGCCGCAGCCTCAGGCAATTATGCAAAATCTGGGAATAAACGAATTTGCAGCGGCCAGCAAGTTGAAGCTGCAGCCGTTCGTAATCGAGCAAACCAGCAACACCGAAGACCATCTGCTGCGCGATTGGCCGCGGCCTTCGCTCGGTATCGAAAAGCACCGCGGCTACGCATTCCAATGGTATGCGCTGGCCGTGATGGCGTTCATTTTTTTTGTTGTGACAGGATTTAGACGTGGATCAGAAAACACCAGCAAGCCAGCCGCTCAACGTCCTGGCTGATAATAATATGGTCGGCAATCAGGCTGAAAATAAGCAGCGCCAGAGCGGCCGCTGGAAATTGTTCGCGGTGATTGCGATATGCGCAGCGCCCATGATTGCCTCCTATTTCACGTACTACGTCATCAAGCCGCAGAGCCGCAATAATTATGGCGCGCTGCTCGATCCGCGCGATTATCCCGTGCCAGAGCTGGGCAGCACCGCGCTGGACGGCAAGCCGCTCGCCCTGGATGCCTACAAAGGTAAATGGCTGATGGTGCAAGTTGATGGCGGCGACTGTCAGAAAGCTTGCCAGGACAAGCTGTTCGAAATGCGTCAGCTGCGCCTGATGCAAGGCAAGGAAATGGAGCGGATTGAGCGCGTCTGGCTGATTACCGATGACCAGCCACTGCCAACCATGGTTATGCGTGAATACGACGGCACCAGGCTGCTGCGGGTGAAGCCGGATTTGCTGAAAGCCTGGTTGCCGACCGAGGCCAATACCAGCGCCGCCGATCATATCTATCTGATCGATCCGCTCGGCCATCTGATGATGCGTTTCCCCAAGGATGCAGATCCAAGCCTGGTCAAAAAAGACCTGTCCAAGCTGCTGCGGGCTTCGGCGATAGGATGAGCCGATGACAACGCCAATGCTAGTTCAGCTCGGCAGCATGGGATTGCTGGTTGCCTTGCTGGCGTTCTGCGTGGTCTGGGTTTCCAGCGACGCCAATAAATATCGCAAGCTGGTATGGGTGACGCTGTTCCTCACGTTTGACCTGATCATGTTCGGCGCCTTCACCCGGCTCACCGATTCCGGCCTCGGTTGCCCTGACTGGCCGGGGTGCTACGGACATTCCAACCCGCTGCAGGCGCATGCGCATATCAGCGCGGCCCAGGCAGCGCTGCCGGATGGCCCTGTGACGGTGATGAAGGCCTGGATCGAAATGACCCATCGTTATTTCGCGATGGGCGTCGGCGTGCTGATCATTGCCTTGATGGTGATCGCCTGGGTGCGGTGGCTCAAGGCCGGGAATTCTGCGACTGGGAAAAATAAGCAGGAAAGCAAGTTTTCGCCATGGTTTCCAACTGTGCTGTTTTTATTCGTCTGTCTGCAAGGCGCTTTCGGCGCCTGGACCGTGACGCAAAAACTGCAGCCCGTGATCGTGACTACGCATCTGTTGCTTGGCCTGACCTTGCTGGCGATGCTGACCTGGCTCGGCGCGCGTCAAAGCGCGCATGCACCGGTGGCCGCCAGCGCCGCCGCCTTGGTGAAGCCGGCCTTGATCGGCATGTTGTTATTGGTGCTGCAGATCGCCCTGGGTGGATGGGTAAGTACTAACTATGCCGCGCTTGCCTGTACCGATTTCCCTAGTTGCCATGGCGCACTGGTGCCGCAGATGGATTTCGCCAATGGTTTTACCTTATGGCGTCATCTGGGCATGACCGCCGACGGCGAGTTCCTGTCGTTCCAGGCATTGACGGCGATACACTGGACCCACCGCAGCTTCGCTTTCGTAGTGATCGCCTTCGTCGTCTGGCTGGCCTGCAAAGCCTTACGCACCCAGGGCTTGCAAAAAACCGGCCGCTGGCTGCTGATTATTGTCGGCTTGCAATTGATTACCGGCTTGTCTACTATTTTTCTGAACTGGCCGCTGGCGATTGCCGTGGCGCACAACGGTGGGGCAGCGCTGCTGCTGCTGTTGCTGGTCATGTTAAACTACAAGGCTAGACTTGCTTTACGCGTATCCCCGGTTTTGGGGGCGCCAAGCCATCCAATTGCTGATCGCCTCAACCCGCAACCATGACCGCATTGACCGTACCACCTAATCGAATTGCCCAGTACTGGGCGCTGACCAAGCCGCGCGTTACGCAGCTGGCGGTATTTTGCGCGGTGATCGGCATGTTCCTGTCCACTCCGGGCTTGCCCGAATGGCAGCGCCTGATTTCCGCCACCATCGGCATCTGGCTGCTGGCCGGCGCGGCTTTTGCCGTCAACTGCCTGGTCGAGCGTGAAATCGATTCGCGCATGGCGCGCACGGCACGGCGGCCTATGGCGCGCGGCGAAATCACGGTGCCCCAGACCCTGGTATTTTCCGGCGTGATAGGCGGGCTCGGCATGTGGGTGCTGTACAACTTCGTCAATCCGCTGACCATGTGGCTGACTTTCGCCACGTTTGTCGGCTACGCAATTATCTACACCATCATCCTGAAGCCGGCGACGCCGCAAAATATCGTCATCGGCGGCCTGGCCGGCGCCATGCCGCCAGCCCTGGGCTGGGCTGCGATTGCCAACGACGTGCCGATGCAGGCCTGGCTGCTGGTGATGATCATCTTTGTCTGGACCCCGCCGCATTTCTGGGCGCTGGCCATGTATCGGCGCGACGACTACGCCAAATCCGGTTTGCCGATGTTGCCCATCACGCATGGCATGAAGTTCACCCAGTTCCAGATCCTGCTGTATACGATTGCCTTGGTGGCCACCACCATGCTGCCGTTTGCGGTCGGCATGAGCGGCCTGATTTACCTGGCCAGCGCGACAGTGCTGGGCCTGATCTTCCTCTGGTACGCATGGCAGATTTATCGGCATTACACCGATTTGATTGCGCGCAAGACTTTCGCTTATTCAATCGTCTATCTGTCGTTGTTGTTCGCCGCTCTGCTGGTCGATCACTATCTCAAATTTTGAAAGCAAACATGAAGCGTGTGACTCCTGTCGCCTCCATTTTCGCGGGCCTGCTGATGGCGCTGTCGTTGTCGGCCTGTGGTGATAAAGCAGGTAGCGGCACGGCAGGCGGCAGCCGGGAGATGACACTGTCGCCGGCTAACAGCGCTTTCATCAACACCGACGTCACCGGGCTCGGCTACGCCCGCGATTTTGCCCTGACAGACCATACCGGCAAGCCGCGCACACTGGCTGATTACAAGGGCAAGGCAGTACTAGTGTTTTTCGGCTACACCCAATGTCCTGACGTTTGTCCGACCACCATGGTTGAGATGGCCGATGTCATGAAGGAACTCGGGCCGCTGGCAAGCAAGGTGCAGGTATTGTTCATTACGGTTGATCCGGAGCGCGATACGCAGGAGTTGCTGTCCAAATATGTGCCGGCGTTCGATCCAAATTTCGTCGGCCTGTATGGCGACCAGGCGGCGACCGACAAGGTGGCCAAGGAATTCCGCGTGTTTTATCAAAAAGTGCCTGGCAAGACGCCAGGCAGCTACACCATGGACCATACCGCCGGCAGCTATGTATTTGATCCGGAAGGCCATATCCGCCTGTTCATACGTCACGGCCAGGGGGCTGACCCGATCGCCCATGATTTGAAATTGTTGTTGAAGTGATCAGCGAAGGCGGCGCCCGATCTTAACGGCGCGCAATGAAAAAGGCAGCCAAGGCTGCCTTTTCCTATTTGCAATCGGATTTAACTGGATCGTCAGGCAAACGCTGCCAGCGAACCCTTCATCTTCTTCAGTGCAACCGCTTCAATTTGCCGTATCCGTTCCGCGGACACGCCAAACTCATCCGCCAGTTCATGCAAGGTGGCGCCGGAACCGTCATCGTTGGCCAGCCAGCGTGCTTCCACGATACGGCGTGAACGAACATCCAGCTTGCTCAAGGCCGATTCCAGCCCTTCCGACTGCATGCGGTCATAGCGTTGCGCTTCCAGCACTTTGCTGGGTTCTTGCGCTTCGGTCGACAGATAGGCGATCGGTGCAAATTTATCGTCATCGTCGTCAGTCGGCGCTTCCAGCGCGATGTCACGGCCGGTCAGGCGCGTTTCCATCTCGATCACTTCTTCACGCTTGACGTTGAGGGTCTTGGCCAAGGCATCCACCTGGCTCGGCGTCATGGCGTCCAGACCTTCTTTGTGGCTGCGCAGGTTGAAAAACAGTTTGCGCTGTGCTTTGGTGGTGGCTACTTTCACCAAACGCCAGTTTTTCAGAATGTATTCATGCATTTCGGCCTTGATCCAATGCATTGCATATGACACCAGCCGTACGCCTTGGTCCGGATCAAAACGTTTGACTGCCTTCATCAGGCCGATATTGCCTTCCTGGATCAGGTCGGCATGCGGCAAGCCGTAGCCGAGATAGCCGCGCGCGATCGACACCACCAGGCGCAAATGCGACAGCACCAGCTTTTGAGCAGCGCCGAGGTCGTTTTTGTCGCGCAATTGTTGCGCCAGTGAAATTTCTTGATCATGTGTCAACATCGGCAGACGATTGACTGCCGAGATATACGCATCGATATTCCCCAGCGTGCCAGAAAAGCCGAGCGCCAAGGCATTGGTGTCGGTAGGCATTAGAGCTGTGTTGACTGATGGATTCTTCATTCTTTCTCCTTGCTGTCCGGTCAGTTAACACTGCCGGTAGATCAACGATCAGACGTTTGACTTGGATATATTAGCACTCTCTATTATTGAGTGCTAATAGGATTTGTTAAAGAGTGTATATAGGCTGTTGCTATCGATATTATTTTTTTGATTGTTCGAAGCGCCTAATTAGAGCGCATAAATCCGTGGAAAGTTGCGTCCTTGCGCAAAAAAATGCTGCATAGCCGCACGATACGATGGAAATAAGTCGGCAATTGTCAGACGACAAGGTCCGGGGTCATCTCGAGGAAAGCGTCGTATGGGGCGTCGGACAGGAAATCACGTAGCTGCGCCAGATGCGTGCTATCGGCGATGCTGATATACAGCCGTGCCGGCGGTTTGCGCAGCAGGCGGTTCAAGGTGACACGCAGAGTCAGGTTGCCAATACAGCAAAAGCAGCCGGGTGCGATCCGTTTAATATCGAGAGCATGCGCGAGTTCGTGTGGTAATTCGGCCGGCTTACCGTCGGCCAGGCCTTCCAGTATGAGTGCCGTGCCGAAGTACTGGCCACTACGTGCCAGATCTTGCTTTATGGCGAGGTTGATGGCGGCCTCGCGCAAATTGGCTGAACCGCCGCTAACCAGAGTGGTGAGGGTCATACGCTTTCTATCGGGTCTCTATCTGCCCGCTATCCGCCTTTTTTCGACAATTTTCCCGGATCAACGCCGAGCTGTTTGAGCTTGCGATACAGATGGGTGCGCTCCAGCCCGGTTTTCTCCGCCACCCTGGTCATGCTGCCGCTTTCGCGGATCAGGTGGTATTCGAAGTAGGCGCGCTCGAAAGCGTCGCGTGCCTCGCGCAGGGGCAGGCCGAACGATGATGAAAACAAACTCTCGGATGCCACCGCAACCGATGGCATGGCAGTAACGTGCGTTGTTTCAGAAGATGTCGGGTTGCTAAAGCTGCCGCCGGCTGCAACCACATCATTCAATTCATTCGAAGCGCTTACCGGCTGCGGATACAGGGTTGGCGCCCGGGCAGTCTTGGGTCCTTGCGACAAGCCCTGTTGAACTGCTTTCAACAGCTTTTGCAAGGCAATCGGTTTTTCCAGGAAATTCAGGGCGCCGATGCGGGTCGCTTCTACCGCGGTGTCGATAGTGGCGTGACCAGACATCATGATGACAGGCATGGTCAGCAAGCCGTCACGCTGCCATTCCTTGAGGAGCGTAACGCCGTCGGTGTCAGGCATCCAGATATCGAGCAGCACCAGATCGGGCACGCCGCCCTGACGAAATTCGCGAGCCTGTTGTGCATTTTCCGCGGCGGTTACTACATGTCCCTCGTCACCTAAAATTTCCGAGAGCAATTCCCGAATTCCCATTTCGTCGTCAACGACTAGGATGTTAGCCATGCGGTTGCCTTCCCATTTCCTGTTGCATCAAATCCCACTGTGTGAACCGTTCAGATAGTCCATTAAATTGTTGATGTCTCGTTGTCTTATTTCCGCGTCCGGATACATCGGATACATGCTATATCACTCAACTGACAATTTGCAGATGTTATGTATCAAATTATGGCTGAATCATGACTTGACGCTAACTTTAACAGCAAAATCAGGATTTTTGCGCCCTTTGTGTCGCTTCGGTTCTGCAGATCGATGCGTCCGCCGTGTTCGTCGATGATTTTTTTCACCATCGGCAAGCCCAGGCCGGTGCCGCGCGGCTTGGAAGTGACGTACGGTTCGAACGCCCTGGCCAGTATCTTGGGCGAAAATCCCGAGCCGTTATCGGTAATCGAAAGCCGCACCGCGGTGCGCGACAAGCCGTCCGAACTCCGGTAGCTGACACGTTCGGTGACCAGGTCGATACGCGGCGGCATGGGGTCGCCGCTTCTATCCATGACGGCATCCTGAGCATTTTGCAAAAGATTGTGGATTACCTGCCGCAGCTGCGTGGCGTCGCCCATGATCTTGGGTAAATCCTCTGCCAGCGATGCATGAATCATATCGCGTTCATCGCCGGCCAAATAGAGATGCAGGATTTCCGCCACCAGCACGTTCAAATCGAGCTCGCTCAGTACCGCCGGCGGTGTCTTGGCGTAATCGCGGAAATCGTCCACCATGCGCTTCATGGCGGCCACCTGGTTGACGATGGTGTCGGTGCTTTTCTTCAGGATGGCAGCATCGTGGGTCATCAGCTTGTCTTCCAGTTTCATCTGCAGGCGCTCGGCCGAGAGCTGGATCGGCGTCAGCGGGTTCTTGATTTCATGCGCCAGGCGGCGCGCCACTTCGCCCCAGGCAATCGAGCGCTGGCCGGAGATGACGTCGGAAATATCGTCGAACACCACCACATAGCCGGTGCGGTTCTCGACCGGCAGGCGCGAGCCGCGCGCCAGCAAGGTGATGTCATCGCTATCGTTGTTTTCGCCGCTGTCGACCCGGCGCGGAATCTCGATCTGCTGTTGCCAGTGCAGCAGCTCGGGGCCGATCTTGCCGGTGGCGAATTGCGCATTCTGTTCAGAAAAGGCGTTGACGATGACTTCCGCGAAATGCGCCAGGCCGTCGATGATGGTGAGCGGCTGGCCGATATGCGGTGAAAAATCGTATTGCAGGATACGCGCTACCGACTGGTTGCTGGTGACCAGGCGGAAATCGCCGTCCAGCACCATCACGCCGGCCGACATATTCGCCAATACCGATTCCAGATAGGCCTTGGCGTTTTCCAGTTCGCTGCGATTTTTTTCAACCGCGGCGCGGGCATCGTACAACTGACGCGTCATCAGGTTGAACGATTGGGTCAGGGTGCCCAGTTCGTCCGAAGTGGCGACAATCGGCCGCGGCGACAGATTGCCCTCGGCCACGGCTTTGGTGCCCTCGGCCAGCAATAACAAGGGCTTGGCCAGGTCGGTTGCAATCAGGAAGGCGCTGGCGATGGCGCCGAACACCGCCAACAGCAAGGTCAGCGTCAACGTCACCAGATAGATCTTGCGCAAGCCGGAGCGGCCCAGCGAGCGTTCCTGATATTCGCTATAGGCAGAGCCGAGCGCTTCGGCATTGGTCGCCAGGTAGGCGGGCACCGGTTGTATCATTTGCAAAAAATGCGTTTCGTTTTGCAAGGTGGAACTCTTCAGCGGCGCGGGGATTTCCACCACCACATGCAGGCGCAGGTCGGTGCTCTCATTGCCGCTAGTGGAGGCGGCACTGTTGCCGGTGGGGTTGTCCTGATCGCTTTCTATGGCGGAAAAGCCGCGCGGCAAGCGGGCCTGCTGCAACATGGCAGGCGATGGCAAATTGGGCACCAATGTTCCCAGGTGGCCGCCGACAGAGGCGATCACCTGGCCATTGGCGGTGACGATAGAGGCTTCCAGGTTCTGCTCGCTGAGCCGCCCCAGCTGGGTTGCCTGTGCCGAATTGGAGAGATCCGACCATTCCGCCGCCAGTGTGCGCGCCCGGGCGCTGAGGTCGCCAAGCGATGATTCAAGCGCAGCATGGCTCAGGTTCAGGCCGGACTGCAATGCCGATTCAACGTGGACGTCAAACCAGGATTCGATCGAGCGCGACACGAATTGCACCGAGACCAGATAAATCACGACGCCCGGCAAGATCCCGATCAGCGCAAACATGAACACCAGCTTGGCCGTCAGCCGGGAACCGAATTTGCCGCGCTTGTAACGGTTATACAAGCGCCCGAGCAGCAGGCAGACCAGCAAAAACAGGGCTACCGCCACCAGCGCATTCATGCCTAGCAGCCATGAATAGTGCTTATCGAAAAAATCTGAATTGGCCGATGCTGAAGAAAGCAGGAATAGCAGGATGCTGACGATGGCGCCGCCGACCACCAGCAAATAGCGTAGTGCGCGCGACACGACTATTCCACCTTGTAGTTGAAACTCTTCCAATCGGAAGAAAAGCGCCAGTCGCTATTGTTGAGGGCGTTGACTTGAAACGGTTTGGACAATAATCCCAGATCGAGGCCCATGCGCACCGCGACCCGGTACACCTCGCCGCTCTTGAGCGCGCTCTTGTCGGCGATCAGCCAGCGGCTTGGCCGGCGGATCAGGGACAGGGCGTCGTCCAGCGTGTTGAAACTCTGTTGCAGACTGCCGTTGATGGCGACGTTATAACGCCGCGTGATGACGTTGTATTGCAAGCGGATGGTCTGGGTTGCAGTGATGGCCTTTTCGTCGAACCAGTACCAACGCGGCCGGGTCAGTTCGACATCGGTCGTGAAATACAGAGTGACGCCGCGATTGACCACGTCTTCCAGGCCGCGATTGAGATCGAATGAAAACGTTGCCGACAACCTGTAGCCGTCGTCGCCGGCTTCGATATGGGCCTGACTCAATTCAACGCCATCTGCTGCAGAGCTGGACGCAGGGCTAAAAGACAATGCCAGCAGCAGGGCCAGCAGCCAGTATCTAATGAATTGAAGCAATGGTCGTGTCACTGGTTTCGGTTATGTTAAAAAGTTATTGCGGAGTGCGTCAGCACTGCGGGTGTAACACTACGCGTGTCAGCATTTCTGGAACAGTGCATAAAACAAGCCGTCATGATCGCGTTCCCCATCGGCGGTTGGCAGCAATTGTCCGGGCGCGGGTAGTCTGCGTGCATTGTTCCGCTCGGCAAAAGCGACTGCCTGGGCCTCTGATTCTTGCGGCCATACGGAACATGTTACGAGTAACAATTTACCATCCGGGCGTAGCATCTGCCAAAGATTGTCCAGAATCTTTGCGGAAAGTGTTGCAAGTTGCTCGGTATCGGTCTTGCGTCGCAACCAGCGTATATCGGGATGGCGGCGCACGATGCCGGAAGCGGTACAGGGCACATCGGCCAGGATCCGGTCGAAGGGCACGCCGTCCCACCAGTCGTTGCCTTGGCTGCCCAGGCTGGCATCGCCCAGTTGCAGTTTGGCTTGCAGTTGCAGGCGCTGCAAATTCTGGGTGATACGTTGCAAGCGTTTCGGGTTGTTGTCCAGCGCAGTCAGTTCGACATCGGCGCACTCCAGGATATGACCGGTTTTGCCGCCAGGTGCGGCGCAGGCGTCCAGCACCCGCATGCCGTCCTGCAGGTCGAGCAGCGGGGCTGCCAGTTGCGCGGCGGCGTCCTGCACCGACGCCAGGCCCTCTTCGAAACCGGGAATCTGAGCCACCGGCAGCGCGCTATCCAGGCGTATCGCATCAGGGCCGATTTGCCGCGCCGTTATAGAGTGGCTTGCCAATGTCTCCAGATAGGCTGCAACCGAGGTTTTACGGCGATTGACGCGCAAGGTTAGCGGCGGCGCCGTATTGCCGGCAGTGAGGATGGCTTGCCATTGCTGCGGATAGGCGGCTTTCATGCGGTCGATCCACCAGACCGGATAGTTCCACAAGCCGAACGGCGTTTTTACGGCAATCGCGACCAAAGCCTGGCGCTCGCGCAGGAAGCGCCGCAGCACTGCATTCACCATGCCCTTGGCATGGGCCATCTGCGGATCGGAAGACACTGCAGTGACGGCTTGATCGACCACCGTGAAATTTTCGTACGCAGGATCGTCGACATCGGCCAGCAGACATAAGGCGGCGCACAGCAGGCAATGCAGCAAGGTCGGTTCCGGCGGACGGCTCGCCAGGTTGGCCAGCAGGGTTTCAGCGCGGCCGATGCCGCGCATGGTGCGATAAGCGATGTCTTGAATCGCGCCGCGCGTCGGCGCCGGCGCGGCCGATTGCGCAAATACCTGGGTCAGCGCCTGCGGCAGCGCCGCACCGTCGCGTACTAATGCAATGGCTTGGGCCGCGCCTAACAGGCTAAAGGCGAGAGAGTCTTTTTTGAGGGGCGAATAAGTCACAAGCGGTTCAGGTCGATTCTGCGGATGATGGTTATAAAAAATTAGTTCTTGGTCAAAGCCAGTTTTATGCCCAAGGCAATAAACGCGGCGCCGACTGTGCGTTCCAGCCAATGCTTGATCTGCGGATTGTTGCCGGCGTGCCGGGTCAGCGTTCCGGCCAGCATGGCGGTGCCGCTGTTCCAGCATAGCGTGACGACGGAAAACGCCGCGCCCAGCAGCAAAAATGCAGCGATCTTATGCGGCGAATCATGGCGCACGAACTGTGGAAAGAACGACAGGAAAAACAAAATCACCTTGGGATTGAGCACATTGGTGATCAGGGCCTGCACAAAGATGGTCTTGTGCGAACGCAGGTCGAGTTGCGGTAACTTCTCGTCTACGCTGGCTTTCTTGCTGAGCAACATCTTGATGCCGAGATAAATCAGGTAAGCGCCGCCCGCCAGCTTGACCGCCATAAAAGCAGTGGCGGAGGCAGCCAGCAGCGCCGTCAGGCCAAAGGCCGACAAGCTTGCGTGGATGCAGCAGCCGGCCGTAATGCCTAGCGCTGACAATAATCCGGCGCGGCGTCCCTGCGCCACGCTGCGGCCGACAATATAAGCGGTATCCGGGCCGGGAGTGGCGTTCAGTAGCAAGACAGCCATCAGGAACAGGCCGAAATCATTTATGCCGAAGGTAGTCATGACGATGCAGCAAGGCAGGATGGTAACAATGCGATTGTAGCGGGGATATGGTCGCTCACCTACAGTTAGGTCGCGATTGTGGCGGGAAAGGTGAAATATCCAGCATTTCTTGACGGCAATATTTGTTTGCCGTAGCGGACCAGCCGGATAAAGACATTCAATATCGAATAAGCAATTTTCGACTAAGATGAAACGATGTCAGTTCGCCAAAGCAGGGGCTGATGCTGCCAGCGCTTGCGGCAAATGCAGAGCATCGAGCCAGCGGCGGACGTCCGCAAAAACCTGCTCGGCGCCGATTTCATTGAAAATTTCGTGATATATGCCGTGGTAGTCGCGCAGCGTGGCAATCGCAGGTGGCAAGGCGGCAAAAAAACGGCGGCTGCCGTCGGGATCTATGATGCGGTCGTCGCCGGCAATCACCATTAGCGTCGGTATTGAAAGGGTGTGCGCCTGGCCCAAGGCGAATTTACCTGCAAGCAGCATACTGTTCAGCAAGCGCGCGCTGATCTTGTTATGCACCAGCGGATCGCCGCCGTAGGCTTGGGCAACTGCGGGGTCGTGCGACAGGAGATTGACATCCAGGCCGTTGGGAAGCGCCAGGCCGGGAGCAAGCACCGACATCATCTTGAGCAAGCCCAATTGGACCCGGCTTAAGCGCAAAGCCAAGCCCGGCGAAGATAAAATCAGGCCGCGCAAGGGCGACATTCCAGCTACCGCAAAGCGAGCAGCGAACAAGCCGCCCATGCTATGGCCGAATAACAAGGGGGCGCCGTTTGCCAGTTCCGGATAGCGCAGCTGCTGCTGGCGGCTGAGATCGTCCAGCACCAGCTTGGCATCACGCAATAAGGCGGTGCCGTCCGGTACGTCGCCGCGAGGACCGCCGGAGCGGCCGTGGCCGCGGTGATCGTAGCTGCGCACCAGCAGGCCGCAGCGATTGAAAAAGCGTACTACATGGGCATAACGTCCGGCATGCTCACCCAGCCCGTGCATCAAAAGGATAGTGCCTGTCACCGGTACTCCGG
The DNA here is from genome assembly GCF_900107095.1 of Collimonas sp. OK242. Taxonomy (GTDB): domain Bacteria; phylum Pseudomonadota; class Gammaproteobacteria; order Burkholderiales; family Burkholderiaceae_D; genus Collimonas. The sequence goes on along the minus strand of NZ_FNOR01000009.1, from coordinate 84,596 downwards.
GATCAGGCAGCCAGTCGGTGACGGAGAGAGCAATGCCGTCTTCGGTCGTAAGCTGTTGCTCAAGACCGCAGGTCATCAGACGCCCCAGAGTACGTCGTTATTGTGCTTGTGCGCTTCGCGCAGCATTTCCAGCAAGGGGTAAATCTTGTTGGCGAAATTGACTGTCTGCACTGGCTCGTGACCGCTGTCGTCGCCGGCTTCGTTGTGATGGGCGGTGATGTCGTGCTGCACGGTGTCGGATATCGGGTGGGCCCGGCTTTCCGATGTTTCCGCTTCCAGCAGGGCAATCGCTGCAGTACCTTCTGCGGCGGTGATCACGCCGATTTTCACGTCTTTATGCAACAGGTCGAGGATGCGCTTTGCGTCGTTTTCGAACATGGTGACTTCGGCCGATGCCTTGGATTTGAATGTAACTAACATAGAACCTCAGAATATTGTTTTTGATGAAAAAAGACATTGTACAGAATACCCCTTTGTTTAGGTGCTCGCCACTGCTGTCACTGCCGGTTGCAGCGTTGGCAAGGCACCCGGGATTCTCAATGTCAATTATGCTTGAACGAAGCAATGAAAGTCTCCGCATTTTCCCGTGAAACGGCGGTTTCCGGCCCCATCACGATGACCTGATAGATTTCCTTGTCCTTGCTGACAAAATGCCCGAACAAGACTTCCGGCTTGCCGCCGGGCGTGGCGCCGACCGCTTCCACGTCGATACTGGCTGACAGGCCCTGTGCATTGTTGGCGGCTGCGTTGGTTTTCTCCGCCTTGACTGTGCCGTTGATATTTTTCACCAGCGCGGTTTTCATCGCGATCAACGCCGCTTGCGCCCTGGCGGCATCGGGCACGGTGGCGCTGCCGACTGCGAATACCGTGTCGTCCACCTTGGCGGCGGTCATGGTCATCGTAACCGGTACGCCGTCGAGATCGATAGGACGGGAAAATGTCGACGGTTTGGCGGGCAGCAATACGCTGTAAGGAGCGTCTTTGCTATGGACTTCGCGCCAGTTGAACTTGGGTGAGCAGGCCAGCAGCGCCAGCAGGGCGCATACGGACAATGAGCGGGTAAACAAACGAGCGGATTGCAAGCGGGCAGATTTCACGAGATAGCGCAGCTGGCTGCGAAAATGGGAACAGCCCCTATGGTATCTGATGCTGAAAGGTGCGCACACCGAAAACTATGCCCAGGCATAGCAGCGCTATTCCGGCCATGACCAGCACGCCCGGGAGCGCATCGCGGAAAATGAAGGCATACAGCAGGGCCGACAAGGTTTCGAACACAATCAGCTGCGCCAGCAGCGCGGTCGGCAAATGCTGGCTAGCCTTGTTCCAGAGCAGGATGCCGATCCAGGAAGCGCACAGGCCGATGACCAGCATCACGCCGATAAATTGCGGCGGCCGCGGGCCGAACGGGAAAGCATAGGAGCCGCCCGACAGTTTCAGGTAGGCGCCATAGCCGAACAATCCGATCAGCGCCAGCGGCAAGGTTGCCAAACCTTGCGCGGTAGCCCAGGTAGAGGAACTGATATGCGGATTGGCGCGCAGGTAGCGGGCATTGACAATCGGATACCAGGTCCAGGCGCCGACCGCGGCCGCTGCAATCAGGCAGCCCAGGACATAGTCGGAAACCGAGCGCGTGTTGTTGCTGCCCGCCAGCCGCATATGCGTCAGTTCGGCGCTGTTCACACACAGGATGCCGATCAGGATGATCAGCAGCGACGGCGCCAGGCGGCGCCAGGCAACGCTTTCCGCCGCGTGTCCCGGCGACCAGTTGGAGAATGCCGAAATCACCACCGGCAGGGTGCCGATCAGCATCGTCGGCAGCGGCGCATCGGCCAGCTGGATCGCGGTCGCCAGCGCAGCGTAATACAACAAGTTGCCGATCAGCGAGAGTTTCAGGGCAACGCGCCAGTCGGCCCGGGTCAGCGCGACTATGCGCTTGCGGTCAAGCACAGCCGGCACCAGCGCGATCAGGCCAAACGCCGCATAACGGCCGAACGACAGCATCAGGCCGGGGTAGTCGGGCAACAGCAGCGGCGCGATGAACACCAGCCCCCACATCAGGCCAGCGCCCAAGGCGCATAGCAGGCCGATCAGCATGGCACGGGTCCTGCAATTAATTGAAGAGATGGCATGGAAAAGTGAAGGTCGAGGTCAAGGACGAGTAATCGCAATTTACTCATCATGCCCGTCTTCAGCTTAGCGGTCTTGTACCAATTTGCTGTTGATACTGCGCCGGCGTAACGCCGTAAGCGCGTTTGAACCAGCGCGTCAGGTGACTTTGATCGGCCAGTCCGACGGCCGCGGCGGCGTCGGTAGGCGTGCTGCGCTGGGCCAGCAAGGTCTTGGCGCGGGCAGTCCGGCGCGCTTGCAGGTATTGATGCGGGGTGGCGTGAAACAGGGCCGAAAACGCCCGCACAAAATGAAATACCGACATGCCGGCCTCGGCCGCCAAAGTGTCGATGTGCAAAGTCTGATCCAGATTCGCCTCGATGCAATCGAGTACGCGCCGCATTGCCAGCATGCGGCGCGGCTGGCCGGCCGTCAGTGTGGGCGTCGGCCGCAGATTCTTGCCATAGCGTCGGATTACCTGGTCGATCAATACCGTGAAATGCGATACAAAAGCAAGGTCGTCCGGCGCCTGCCACATGCGCTTGAACAGCAATTGGAAACTGGCGGCGAGTGCCGGGTCGTGGGCCGTCGCAGCCGGAAAATAAGCCTCGCTGCCGCTCAGTTCGCGCAACAGCTGCGGCTCGATATACAGCATCTGGTAAGTCCAGCCGGCGGCGATCTCGGCATGGCCGTCGTGCAGTTCGTCGGGATTCAACAGCACCAGCGTACCTGCCGGGGCCAGATGCTGGGAACCCTTGTGGCGGAAACGTTCGACCCCGGTTTCAATCGCCCCCAGCGAATACGCGTCGTGTACATGCGGCGCAAATGCGTGATCGACCAGCCGTGCCGAATACAATTCCACGCCCGGCAGATGCGGGCTGGTCTTGAAGGTGACGAATTCGGACGGATGGTGAAACATGTGGCTACCGGGATTCAGGCGAGCCGCGCCAGGTGTCGCCGTACCGACAGCAATGCGCCGACCAGCCCGAGGCCGGCGCTGATCGCCAGCAGCACCAGGCTAGCCAGCCAGTTCAGCGGCAACAAGCGGAACTCGGATGCGTACAAACGGGCGAATTCGGCAATCGCCTGGTTCAGCGGTTGCAAACCAAGCGCCACCGCAGCCAAGGCCAGGCCGCCGGCGCACAGGCCGAGCAGTGCGCCGGTGTAATAAAACGGCCGGTGGATGAACGCGTCGGTAGCGCCGACCAGCTTGGCGACGGCGATTTCTTCGCGTTGGGTCAGCACTTGCAGGCGCACGGTATTGAACACCACGGCCACCACCACCACCGCCAGCGTGCCCGCCAGGAACAGCAGCACCAGGCGCAAGATTCCCAACAGCGCCGCCAGCCGCTTGACCCACTCCGAGTCGACTTGCACGGTATCGACGCCGGGCAAGGCTTTAAGATCAGCGGCAATGGTGTCGATGCGTCCGGCGTCCGGCGCGTCGTGGAAACCGGCCAGCTTCAACACATAGGCATCCGGCAAAGGATTCTGGCCGAGGGTAGTCAGGGCGTCATCCATGCCGGTCTTGTTTTTCAGGCTGATCAGGGCGTCTTCGCGCGGAATGAACAGTACTTTGGCCGAGCTGCGGTGTTGCTGCAGAATCGAAGCAATAGGCTTGGCCAGTGCGGTGGTCTTGTCGCGTGCCGCATCCAGCGCCATGAAGATGCTGATTTCCGGTTCTACCGCCAGTTGTTCGGAGACCGGGCGCACGTTTTCTATCAGGGTCAGGCCGCCAAACGGCAGCGCCAGCGCAATCGCCACCACCAGCACGTTCAGCGCAAAGCCGCCGGGCGCCTTGAACAGATGGGTGAAGGCGTCGCTGATGGCAAACAGATGTTGTCGCAGCCAGCTCTTCATGCTGCACCTCCGCTGTTGCTGCGTACGGCAGAATTCTGCCAGTGGTCGACAATCTGCCCCTGATCCAGGAACACCACGCGGTTGGCGCTGTTCAGGAATTGCTCGTCATGGGTGGAAATCAGGCAAGTCACGCCGACCGCATGAAACGACCTGAGCGCATCCAGGACTTTGTTGGCGTTGTCGCGATCGAGATTGGCGGTCGGTTCGTCGGCCAGGATGATTTGCGGCCGATTGACAATCGCACGGGCGATAGACACACGCTGCTGCTCGCCGCCTGACAGGGCTTTCGGATCGGTCGCCCCCTTGTCCAGCAGGCCGACTTTATCGAGTGCCGCCCGGGCCCGCTTTTCCGCTTCGGCGCGGGTGGCGCCGGTAACCAGCAGCGGCAGCATGACGTTGGCCAGCACGGTGCGGTCCTGCAGCAGTTTTTGCTGTTGCAGGATCAATCCGAGGTTGCGCCGCAGATAAGGCAGGCCGGAAGATTTCAATTTGCCGACATTGGCGCCGCTGACAGTCAAGGTCCCGCTGCTAGGGCGCTCAATTGCTGCAATCAGGTTGAGCAGCGTGGTTTTGCCGGCGCCGGAAGGGCCGGCCAGGAAAATCAGGTCGCCCTTGTTAACCGTCAAAGTGATATCGCGCAGCGCGACCACGTCACGCGCATATTTTTTGGAGACCTGGTTGAATTCAATCATTGCGGTAGACGGCTAGGCTGGTTGAATGGAAATGCATGGAAAACTGTAATTTCTCGCTTGTTTTGCGAGGCCCTACGTTGCTTGATACTCTTGATCTGGTCAGTTGGGGACAGAGTAATTCGCCACGCTGCGGTGGCTCTTAAACTCTGTCCCGCAATTAATCAATTTAGCAGTGCATCCACAAATTCGGCGGCATCAAACGGTTGCAAGTCTTCGATCTGTTCGCCGACGCCGATGAAATATACCGGGATCGCACGCGTGGTGGCGATAGCCGCCAGCACGCCGCCCTTGGCGGTGCCGTCCAGCTTGGTGATCACCAGGCCGGTAAGCCCCAGCGCGTCGTCGAAAGCCTTGACTTGCGCCAGTGCGTTCTGGCCGGTGTTGCCGTCGATGACCAGCAATATTTCATGTGGTGCGGTGGCCATGCCTTTGCCGATGACGCGCTTGATCTTCTTCAGCTCGTCCATCAGATGCAATTGCGTCGGCAGGCGGCCGGCGGTATCGACCATGACTACATTGGTGCCGCGCGCCTGCGCCGAATGCACGGCGTCGAACGCCACCGCAGCCGGATCGCCGGATTCCTGCGAGATTACCGTGACGTTATTGCGTTCGCCCCAAATCGTCAATTGTTCGCGCGCAGCAGCGCGGAACGTATCGCCGGCAGCCAGCAATACCGATTGTCTATGGGCTTGCAGATGTTTGGCCAGCTTGCCGATGGTGGTGGTCTTGCCGGCGCCGTTGACGCCGGCGATCATCATCACCAGCGGCTGGTGCTGATCCAGCACCAGCGGTTTTTGCAGGGGGCTGAGCAAATCGATCAGCAAGCTGCGCAATGCCGCCTTGACCTGGGCCGCTTCGGTCAGCTTGTCTTCCTTGACCTTCTTTTTCAGGGCGTTGAGCAGGAAGTGGGTAGCTTCGACGCCGGCGTCGGAGACCAGCAGCGCCGACTCCAGCTCCTCGTACAAATCGTCGTCGATCTTGGCGCCGACGAACAAGATGCTCAGGTTGGACGAGGTTTTCGACAGCCCGGTTTTCAACCGTGATAACCAGGAGCGCTTTTGTTCAGCGGCCACCGGCGCCGGGATGATTTCGGCCGCAGCTTCGGCTTCAACGGCTGGCGCGGCGCTCTCTGCCGCTGTTTCCAATCTGTCTATCTGCACTAATTCCGTTGGCGCAGAAGATTCTGGCAAGGGCGCAACTTCGGGTTTCGGTTTTTTCTTGAAGAAACTAAACATCTGAGGCCTGATCTGTAAGGCGGTGAAATAGGGCGTTGCAGTAGCTTGTCGAAGCAGGCTGCACAAGAGGTACAATCTCCGGCATTCTATCAGAGCGCAGCCTGCCGAATTAGGGATAGTCCCGTCGATCATGGCAGTTACCGGCATGGCTGGCCTCAGAATCTCGCCGAATTGACGGAATTCCAGCAAATTTCCCCATTTTTATTAAACTTAATGAAAAAACCAAGCAACAAAAAAGCACCGAAGACACCGGTGCATGCCATCAAGCCGCCATTGGTGCGCCAGGTAAGAATCATTGGCGGCGCCTGGAAACGTACGCCGTTGGCGGTATTGGATAGCGAAGGCCTGCGGCCGACGCCGGATAGGGTGCGTGAAACCTTGTTCAACTGGCTGACACACTTGCTTGATGGCAACTGGAGCGCGGTCCGCTGCCTCGACCTGTTTGCCGGCACCGGCGCGCTAGGGTTTGAAGCCGCCAGCCGCGGCGCACTGGAAGTGACGATGATTGAGCACAACACACCGGCCGCACGCCAGCTGGAAGTTACCAAAACCAAGCTGGATGCCAGCCAGGTGCGGATTTTGCGCAGCGATGCGGCAACCTGGTTAAGTAAGGTTAGCGCTCAGGCTGGCACTGAGGCCGTTGCAGATTCTGCGCGCTTCGATCTGATTTTCCTCGATCCGCCGTATCAGCAGGGCTGGCTGGAAAAGGTGCTGCCGCAATGCCAGGGTTTGCTGGCCGAGCATGGTTTGCTGTACCTGGAGTCCGAATTCGCGTTGCAGGAGGACGCTTTACCGCCCTGGCTGGCCGGCTGGCAACTGCTGCGGGCTGATAAGGCTGGTATAGTGTTTTACCACTTGCTGAAAAGGCAAGGGCATTCTGGCTGATGCAAATTCAGGCATAATGCGCGATCTGATTGGGGTGCAAGGGGAAGAAGATGGTCACTGCAGTTTATCCGGGAACGTTCGATCCGCTCACACGCGGCCACGAAGATCTGGTGCGTCGCGCATCCGGGTTGTTCGACAAATTGGTGGTAGGCGTCGCCGACAGTAAAAACAAAAAACCGTTTTTCTCTCTGGAAGAGCGGTTGTCGATTGCGAACGAGGTGCTGGGTCATTATCCCAATGTGCAAGTGGAAAGTTTCTCCGGCTTGCTCAAGGATTTTGTGCGTCAACACGATGCCAACGTGATTGTGCGCGGCTTGCGTGCGGTCTCCGACTTTGAGTTCGAGTTTCAGATGGCCGGCATGAACCGCTACCTGCTGCCGGACGTGGAAACCCTGTTCCTGACGCCGTCGGATCAATACCAGTTCATCTCCGGCACCATCGTCCGCGAGATCGCGACGCTGGGCGGCGATGTCTCCAAGTTCGTCTTCCCTTCGGTCGAAAAATGGCTGAAGGAAAAACTGGACGCACAGCAACCTTAAGGGGCTACGCTGCGGCGAATCTCCAGCGGGATTAAAATAACGGCAAGGCAGTAAGGCGGGATCATTCGATCCCGCGGCAACTTGATTTAAAAGAGTAGTGCAATGGCTTTATTGATCACCGACGACTGTATTAATTGCGACGTATGCGAGCCGGAGTGCCCGAACGGTGCGATTTACATGGGGCCGCTGATTTACGAAATCGACCCGCACAAATGCACCGAATGCGTGGGCCATTTCAATGAGCCGCAGTGCCAGCAAGTCTGCCCGGTCAGCTGCATTCCGCTGGATCCGGCCTGGCATGAATCCAAAGAGCAGTTGCAAGCCAAGTACGAGCGCTTGCAGGCTGAGCTGGCGGCATCATCCGCCGCCAAGACGCAGTAATAACTCCCTAGAACGCCAGTTCCACCTCGATTTCCTGCCCGGTGCGCAGGATTTCGCCATCTCCTTCCAGCAATATCGTATTGATGCCGAAAGTGACGCCGCCATCGACACGCGGATTGGCGCGGTAAGTCATCAGGATATCCATGGGATCGGGGCCGTGTTCAGCGGTGGCCTGATCGATAGACGGCACCGGGCAGCGCGCACATGGCTTGACCGGTTGCAAACATGCTGCCCCCGCCCTGATGGTCGCCAGAAAATCCTCCTCAAACGCTGCTACCCCATCGATCACGATGTTGGGGCGGAAACGGTTCATCGGCAAGGCCGCGCGGCCCTGCGCCTGCAATTTTCGATTCAAATCGTCGAGCGATTCCTGCGATATCAACAGCATTGGAAAGCCGTCCGAAAAACGGGTTGGCGCGTCGCTGTCACCGGTCCATTTTTTACTGGCCAGGCGCTTGCATGCGGGATCAAAGCGCACCAGCCGGCAGGGCAGGCCGATGACACGCGAGAACCAGTCGGCAGCTTGGCCGCCGCAATCGTGCGCGGTGACGCTGTCGTCCCAGATCTGCACTGTCATGGTCGGCAACGATCCGGCAGGCAAGGCCGCAGTCGCAATCTCAAGCGGCGGCATATCCGGCGCATGCACGGTCATCGCATCGGCTTGCAGAAGCGGCACGATCAACGCCATCACGGCGTGGCTGCGCTGCGATAGAAACTGGCCGGCGCTGTCTACCACCATCCATTCGCGGTCATGCACATGCTGATGGCTGAGGCCGGTGGCGGTGACGGTAGCTGCCGGCAGATCTATCCCGGCGCAGGATTTGATCGGGTATAGCGTCAGCGTGGTGATCGTTGGCATCGGTTTCTATTCTTCTGTTGTTGCATCAGACCGGATTGCGCCCAGCCAGTCCTGAAATTCGGTGACGGCCGCCTCTTCCCGGGTATCGAAAGGCCAGAATAAGGATAAAACACTTCGTTGGCGTCTGGTTCTACGGTTTGCAGTTAAATAGGGTCAGATACCTTCTTGAATAGCAAGCCCGTTCTCCGCGCTTTGCTTACGCCGCTACCGAAGCATGAAAGACATGGCCGACAAGCTGTTCAGTATCCGCACTGCGTATTGGACGGACGGCGCAGAAAATGTGAGGTTGACGCCGTCGATACGTTCCAGCATCGGTAATTGACAGAACAGGTCGGCTAACGCCGGGCTGGCGGTTTGCAGCTTGCATGTGACGCTCGGCGGCAGGACAAAGGGACGGCAGGCTGCAATTTTTCCGAGCGCAGCCTTGGCACCCTCACTCAACATAGCCAAAGCGCTTTGCGGCGACAGCGATGTTCCGCTGTTGGCGCCATCCGCGGTCTTGATGCTGACCAGCGTGGCGTGCGGAAACAGCGGCTGGTTCTCGGCCACGAAAACATCGTCGCCGCTGCCGAAAATCACCGGTACGCCGAATTCACCGGCGAGGGCGCCGTAGATGCCCGCTTCGCCTAGTTCCTGATCGTTGAGCCAGACGCGGGAGAAAGCAAAACTGTTGATGGTGTGCGCCAGGATGCCGCGGCTTTGCGAGCGGCCATGGTAGCCGACCATCATCACGCCGGCGACGCCGCTGTCGACGCCGCTCATCATGCCTAGCAGGCGCGGCTTGCCGAGAATGGCGTTGGCAGCAGGATGCAGCAAGTCCGGCAACAGGTTGCGGAAACCGCCATGCGAGTCGTTCACCACGATCTCGGTCGCACCGCCAGCCAGCGCACCTTCGATGACGGCATTGGCTTCGGCTGTCATCAGGCGCCGCGCGCGTTCGTATTCGGGATTGCCGGCGCGGGTTTGTTCCGGATGGAAGACACCGGCGACGCCTTCGATATCAACAGAAATAAGGATTTTCATTGTCGTTTATTTATAAGAGACTAAGGCAGAAGGCCGGCCGCCGCTTCACGCAAAGACTGGCGTTGACGGCCATCGCGTCCGGCCACGGTTTCGGCCGCAAACAGTGCATTGACGATAGCCTGCTCGGTACTATCGGCGACTGCTTCAAACAGCGGATCCAGCAAGTTATCGTACAAGGAAAAGGATCGTCGTAGCACGCTGCCGGCGCGATACGGCACCGTCTGCGCCGTCGAAAAAGCCAGGGCCAGGTCGCCGCTGCCATGGCCGTAGATCGACCCGGTACGGCCCAGGCCCACGCCGCAACGGGTTGCCAGTCGTCCCAGCTGTCGCGCATCCAGCGGGGCATCGGTCGCAATAATCATGATGATCGATCCCATCTCGGGGGATTCGGCAGTCGATTGTCGCAGCCGGATCAGTTCATCGCCGACATGCTTGCCCGCCAGCGTCAGCGCCGCCAGTTTGCCGAAGTTGGCCAGTACCAGCGCGCCAACGCAATATTGCAGGTCGCCGATGGTTGCATGGCGTGAAGCCGAGCCGATGCCGCCCTTGAGGTCAAAACATGACATGCCGCGCCCCGCGCCGACCGCGCCTTGGGCAAACTCAGGCGCGGCATTGGCCAGCGCCTGTTGATAATGCGCGGCGCTGATCGCCATCGCCTGGATATCGTTCAGATAACCGTCATTGCATTCGAATACCAGCGGGTTGACCGTGGGGTCGCTGCGTCCGATCTCCGGGTTGGCCTGGATCGCGGAAATAATCTGGGCCGTCGCCACGCTGCCGACCGATAAGGTATTGGTCAGCGCAATCGGCGTTTCAAGCAGTCCCAACTCCTGCACCTGCACCAGTCCGATGCTTTTGCCGAAGCCGTTGAACACCGTTGCCGCTGCCGGCACCTTGTCGCGAAACGGATCGCCTTGATGCGGGCGAATCACCGTCACGCCGGTTTGCAGCGCGCCCTGCGCCAATGTGGCGTGGCCGACCGTGACGCCGGCGACGTCGCTGATGGCGTTCAGGGGGCCGGCAGGCAGCCGGCCGATATGTGGAAGGGCAAGCATCAGCGGCGGTCGATCTTGGGATCGAGGGCGTCGCGCAGGCCGTCCCCCAGCAGGTTGAATGCCAGCACCGTCAGGAAAATCGCCAGGCTGGGGAAAATCGCAATATGCGGCGCCGTCATCATGTCGGAACGCGCTTCATGCAGCATCGCCCCCCATTCCGGCATCGGCGGTTGGGCACCCATGCCAAGGAAGGACAGACTGGCGGCAGTGATGATGGAAGTGCCGATGCGCATGGTGAAATACACCACTACCGCTGATACCGTGCCGGGAAAAATATGGCGCAGGATGATGGTGCTATCGCTGGCGCCGATGCTGCGCACCGCTTCGATGAAGGTCAGGTGTTTCAGCGCCAGCGTGTTGCCGCGCACCAGCCGGGCAAAAGTCGGGATGCTGAAAATCGCTACGGCGAAGACCACGTTCGTCATGCCGCTGCCGAGAATCGCCACAATGCCGATCGCCAGCAAGATGCCGGGAAATGCAAACAGCACGTCGCAAATGCGCATGATGATGCGTTCGGCCCAGCCTTCGTAATAACCTGCAATCAAGCCGGCCAGGGTGCCGATCACCGCGCCCACCGCCACCGATGAAAAACCGGCGGTGAGGGAAATGCGGGTGCCCATCAGGATCCGGCTGAAAATATCGCGGCCCAAGGAATCGACGCCGAACCAGTGCGCGAGCGACGGCCCTGCATTCAAGGCGTCGTAATCAAAATAGTTCTCGGCGTCGTAAGGCGTCAGCCAAGGCGCGGCAATCGCCACGACGATCAGGAACAACACGAAACAGCCGGCCACGACCGCCAGATGCTGTTTCTTGAACTTGCGCCAGAATTCGCTCCAGGGTGTGCGGATCGTATTCGGCAGCGGCGCGGCAGCAACCGCGGCCACAGGATTGAATGGAGTAGACACAGGCGGCCTCACTTGTAACGGATGCTAGGGTTGATGACGGCATACAGCACGTCAACCACCAGATTGATGAAAATAAATTCCAGCGAGAACAACAGGATCTCGGCCTGGATGATCGGGTAATCGCGCATTTCGACAGCGTCGATCAGCAACCGTCCCATACCGGGCCAGTTGAACACTATTTCCACCACGATCGAGCCGCCCAGCAGGAAGCCGAACTGCAGTCCCATCATGGTGACCACGGGAATCAGGGAATTGCGCAGGCAATGCTTGAGCACCACGATGGTTTCCGACAGGCCTTTGGCGCGTGCGGTCCGGACGAAATCTTCCTGCAAGACTTCGACGAAGGAAGAACGGGTAAAGCGCGCCATCACGGCAGCCACCGCGGCGCCCAGGGCCAGCGACGGCAAGATGTAATTACGCCAGCCGTCGGCGCCTATGGCGGGCAGCCAGCCGAGCTTGACCGAGAACAGTTGCATCAGCAGCATGCCCAGCGCAAACGAAGGAAAAGAAATTCCCGATACCGCCAGCGTCATGCCGAGGCGGTCCGGCCACTCGTTACGCCATACCGCGGAAACGATACCGATCACCAGGCCGAACAGCACCGCCCACACCATGCTGGTGACGGTGAGCCAAAAGGTGGGCCAGAAACGTTCGGCGATCTCGGTGCTGACCGGACGCTTGGTGCGCAGGGAGTTGCCAAAGTCGCCGCGCAGGGCCTTGCTGAAATAGTGGATGAATTGCTGGTGCATCGGCTTATCCAGGCCGAGATCCTTGCGGATCAGTTCGACCGTCTGCGAATCGGCTTCAGGTCCGGCCACCAGCCGCGCCGGATCGCCCGGCAGCAAGTGGACAAACAAAAATACCATGACCGCCACGATCAGCAAGGTTGGTATCAGGCCCAGCAGGCGTTTTAGTACATAAGGAAACATGGCGTGCTCTGGTAGTTGGCTGGACTGCGGTGACAGGTCAGGCCCGGGATTATGTGTCTCACCAGGTCTGTGCCTGGTTTGAGTAGGTTTGCAAAAGCTTTTCTTTGCAAATTAACCGTTTTATCTGGTCAGTTGAGGACAGAGTAATTCGCCACGCTACGGTGGCTCTTAAACTCTGTCCCGCAATTATTTCAACTCAATTTCATCGAAATTGAAAGAACCGTCAGGCATCACATAGACACCCTTCAGGTTCTTGCTGCGTGCATACAACAGTTTTTCGGTCACCAGGAAAGCCCACGGTGCATCTTTCCAGATTTCAGTTTGCGCATCTTTGTAGAGCGCAGTCTTTTCCATGCGGTCGGTGGTGGTCAGCGCCTTGGCGATATCGGCGTCGACTTTGTCGTTCTTGTAATAAGCCGTGTTGAACAGCTTGGGCGGGAACGATTCCGACGCCAGCAGAGGACGCAGGCCCCAATCGGCTTCACCGGTCGAGGACGACCAGCCGGTGTAGTACATCCGTACCGGCGCGTTGGCGGCAACCGGCGCGCTCTCGACTTTCTCTACCCGCTGGCCGGCTTCCAGCGCCATGACCTTGGCTTTGATGCCGACCTGCGCCAGCTGTTGCTGCACGAACTGGATGATCTTCTGCGCGGTAGTGTGGTTATAGGCAGACCACAATTCGGTTTCGAAGCCATTCGGGTAACCGGCTTCAGCCAGCAATTGCTTGGCCTTCTTCGGATCGTACGGCCAAGGCCCTGTCTTCAAGGCGTAATCCACGCCTTGCGGCAGCACGCCATCTTGTGGCATGGCGTAGCCGGTGAAAGCTACCTTGACCAATGCTTCCTTGTTGATTGCGTAGTTGATCGCTTGCCGTACCTTCGGATTGTCGAAAGGTTTTTGCAGCGTATTCATCGAGATGTAACGTTGCACGATGGACGCCGACGAAATCAGGTCCAGATTAGGCTTGGATTTCAGCAGCTCGGCTTGCTCATACGGCAGCGGATAGGCGAATTGCGCTTCGCCTGTTTGCATGATGGCGCTGCGGGTATTGTTGTCGACCACCGGCTTCCAGGTGATGCTGTCGACCTTCGGATAGCCCTTCTTCCAGTAGCCGTCGAATTTGCTGACCTTCAGGTAATCGGTCTGCTTCCATTCTTCGAACTTGAACGGCCCGGTGCCGACCGGATGGAAAGCGATATCCTTGTTGCCCCACTTCTTGAGCGCGGTCGGTGAAATCATCGCTGCGGAAGAGTGCGCCAGGGTATTGATGAAAGGCGAGAACGGCTCTTTCAAGGTGATCTTGACTTCGTAGTCGTTGACGATGTCGACCTTGGAAATGCGGTTGAACAAATTGAAACGCTTGAGCTTGTTGTCCGGATTGATGACGCGTTCCAGCACCATCTTCACCGCATCCGCCTTGAAGTCGGTGCCGTCCTGGAATTTGACGCCCTTGCGCAGACGGATGGTGTAGAGCAGGCCGTCTTTGCTGACTTCATAGCCTTCCGCCAGCACATTGACCAGTTTCAAATCCTTGTCGAAACCGAACAAGCCTTGATAGAAGGACTTGATGGCGGCCTGCGACAGCGTGTCGTTGCTGTCGTAAGGGTCGAGCGTGGTAAAAGTCGAAGCCACTGCCAGCGTGACGTCCTTGGCGGCAAAAGCCTGGCCCACTGCAAACTGGGCCGTCAGTGCGACGGCGGTGCCAGCCAGTACCTTGCCGAAATATCGAGTAGTGCGCATGTGTTACTCCCCTGGTTCAAAGATCGTTGAAGGTAGACAAATAAACAAAGCAAAAAAACGCTTGAAACGAACAATTAAAACGAACGCTTAAAATGCACCGGCAATCCGGTGAGTTGCAACAAAATGTCCCGGTCCCACCTGTTTCAGCGGTTCGACCACGGGCAGGTCGTCTATATTGCGGATCGGGCTGGGAATTTCTTCCGGCAGCATCTCGCGCTTGCGATGACGCTGGTTCGGATCGGCAACCGGTACCGCCGCCATCAGCTTCTTGGTATATGGATGCTGGGGATTTTCAAAGATCGCGCGGCGCGGGCCGATTTCAACGATCTGTCCCAGATACATCACCGCCACCCGATGGCTGATGCGTTCCACCACCGCCATATCGTGCGAGATGAAAATGAATGAAATACCCAGTTCCTGTTGCAGGTCCAGCAGCAGATTGACGATCTGCGCCTGGATCGAGACATCCAGCGCCGACACCGATTCATCGGCGATCACAATCTTCGGATTCAGCGCCAGCGCACGGGCGATGCAGATCCGCTGGCGCTGGCCGCCGGAGAATTCGTGCGGATACCGTTGTGCATGTTCCGGCAGCAGGCCGACCCGTTCCAGCAACGCCGCGACTTTATCTTGTGCGCCTTCCGGCATGCCGTGCACCAGCAATGGTTCCATGATGGAATAGCCGACAGTCAGGCGCGGATCCAGCGAAGCGAAAGGATCCTGGAAAATGAATTGAATATCCCGTCGTAGCGAGCGCAACTCAGACCGTGGCAACTTGGCCAGATCGCGGCCGCCGAACTCGACGCTGCCGCTGGTGATGTCGACCAGCCGCAGCAGCGAACGGCCGGTGGTCGATTTACCACAACCGGATTCGCCCACCAATGCCAGCGTTTCACCCGGATACAGGTCGAAACTGATTTGTTCCACTGCATGCACGCGCTGCTTGACGCGGCTGAAGATGCCGCTCTTGACGTCGAAGCGGGTGGTCAGCTGGCGTACTTTCAGCAACGGCTGTTGCTGCGGGTCGGCGCCTGGGATGCTGCGCACGATCTTGGCTTCCGCTTCCATCTCCGGTGTGATGCTTGCGCCTGCAATGGCAATCCGCTGCGGCAGATCGGTGCCATGCATCGCACCCAAACGCGGCACCGCCGCCAGCAAGGCACGGGTGTAGGGGTGTTGCGGCGCTTCAAAGATCGCGTGCACATTGTTTTCTTCGACCTTCTCGCCGCGGCACATGACCACCACGCGATCGGCGATCTCGGCCACCACGCCCATATCGTGGGTGATGAAGATCACCGCCATCTGCATTTCATCCTGCAGCGCGCGTATCAGTTGCAGGATCTGTGCTTGTATCGTCACGTCCAGCGCGGTGGTTGGTTCGTCGGCAATCAGCAGCGATGGCTTGCAGGAGAGCGCCATGGCGATCATCACGCGCTGGCGCATGCCGCCGGAGAGTTGATGCGGATGACGGTCGAGCATGCGCCTGGCTTCCGGGATACGCACCGTTTCCAGCATGCGCAAGGCTTCGGCGCGCGCTGCCGCCATGCTCTTGCCCTGATGCAGGCGTATCGATTCGGCGATCTGTTCGCCGACCGTGAATACCGGATTGAGCGAGGTCATCGGTTCCTGGAAAATCATGGCGATTTCCGAACCGCGGATATGGCGCATGGTGCTTTGATCGGCATTGGCCAGATCGATAATGCTACCGTCGCGCCGCTGGAAATTCATGCTGGCGCCGGTGATCCGGCCGCCGCCGTAATCGATCAGGCGCATGATGGCTTGCGACGACACCGATTTGCCCGAGCCGGACTCGCCGACGATGGCCAGCGTTTCACCGGCATCGATATGGAAGGACAGATTGCGCACCGCTTCCACCTTGCGTTCGGAAGTGGTGAAGCCGACGCTCATTTGTTCTACCGTCAGTACGCGGCGGCCAATTTGCTTGTTCATAGGATCGCTTTCTGCATCTTACGTATCAATTGCGGCATCATCTTTTGCATCGTCTGTCGCGTCATTTGTAGATTGCGGTCACCGCTGTTTCGCCAACCTTGGCGAAGCCGCGATACATGCCTTCGGTATTGAACGGCAGCACCACGTTGCCCTGGGCATCGATGGCGATCAGGCCGCCGCGGCCTTTATAGCGCGGCAGCAGATCCATCACCACCTGTTCGGCGGCCTCTTTCAGCGATTGGCCCGCATACTCCATGCGCGCCGAAATATCGTAAGCCGCTACCGTGCGCATGAATGCTTCGCCGGTGCCGGTGGCGGAAACGGCGACGGTGCGATTGTTGGCGTAGCAGCCGGCGCCGATCAAGGGCGAGTCGCCGACCCGGCCCACGCGCTTATTGGTAATGCCGCCGGTCGAGGTGGCTGCCGCCAGGTTGCCGTGCATATCGATGGCGACCGCACCGACCGTGCCGAATTTGTCATCCGGATCGATGGGGGCGATTTCAGCGGCCTGGCTGGTGGCGTCGTGATCCAGCAACAGCATGCCCTCCTTATCGCGTGCCCGCAGCCATTGGGCGTGGCGGGCTTCGGTATGAAAGTACTCCGGCTCGACCAGCTCGACGCCATGCTGGGCGACAAATGCTTCGGCGCCTGCACCAACCAGCATGATGTGTTCGCTATTTTCCATTACTGCACGTGCTGCCAGTATCGGATTGCGCACATGTTCGACCATGGCGACGGCGCCGGCGTCCAGCGTGGCGCCGTCCATGATCGCGGCGTCCAGCTCGTGCGTGCCGGCATGCGTGTAGACCGCACCTTTGCCGGCGTTGAACAGAGGGCAATCTTCCAGCATGCTGACGGCGCACGCGACGGCATCCAGCGCGCTGCCGCCGTCCGCCAGGATTTTCTGGCCGGCGCCGAGGATCTCGTTCAGGGCGTCGTGGTAGGCCTGTTCCTGTGCGGTGTTCATGGCGCTACGCAAGATGGTGCCGGCGCCACCGTGGATGGCGATAGCGGCAATATTGGCGGGCTTGGTCACAGTGTTATTCACGTTATTTCACTTTCGCTGCAGGTTTTTTGGTTGCTGTCTTGCCGGCCTTGTTAGGCGTGACTGGTTGGCGGTGTCCGTCCGGGTGATGCAGCCATGGCAGCACGGCTTCAGTCATTTTTGATGCCGCATGCACCGAGCGGTTGGCGCGGTGGGCGACGGCGTCGCATACCGCCTGGATCAAGGCCAGCGCTGCGGCATCCGAGGTTGGCGACAGCAGGCGTTCGGTCTGTGCGTACAAAGTCACGTCCGCCAGCGGCACCAGCGGCGAGGTTGGTGCGTCGGTAAGCGCCAGCAATTGCGCCGAGCGTTCCTTGGCGCGGCCTGACAGCGTGACGGTATCGGTGACATAGCGTGGAAAAGCCATCGCAATCACCAGGTCGCGCTGATCGAGTTTAAAGAACTGGCGGCTGACTTGCGATGCCCCGCCGGGCCCGGCCACCGGCATCACCGTACGGCAATAGGGTTCCAATGCATGCGCCATGAGACCGGCCAGAAAAGCACTGGCGCCGAAGCCGAGTATGAATATCCGGTCGGCGTTCAGAATCATGCTGACCGCCTGGTCGCAATGCGCCGGCGACAATGCGCGTTGCGTGGCTTCCAGGTTCTGCATGTCTGCCATCAGCGCTGCGGCCATGATTTCCGCGCTGCTGGCGGGGCGCAGCACTTGGTCGCGCAGCTTTTCGACCGGCGCCAGCGACGACGCGAAGTCCAGCACCAGGGCTGCCCGGAATGCCGGATAACCGTCGAATCCAAGTGCATGCGCGAAACGGTTGGCCGTCGCCAGCGAAACGCCGACTGCGTCGGCCAGTTCGTCGATGGTCATGGTGGCGGTGTGGAATACATTCGCCAGCACGTAATCGGCCGCCTTGCGGTGTGCTTTCGACAACCCCGGATAGGCTTTACCTATGCGTGCCGCGACTGCACTTTCGCGTTGCCATGCTGTGATTGCGGAATGTTGCACCATCTGCCCCTTGGATTGTTTTTTATAATTTGTGTAAATATATTTTCATTTTCATTTCAAGTAAAGGAAATTTATTTTCTTTTTTGAGATGTGTGGTTTGTGTCATCGCATGCGTGCGGAAGTGGTGCATAAGTGACGAGTAAGTGGCGCGGAAATGCGGCTTTGCACCATTTCTGTCTGGTGATTGTCCGCGACGGTGCACATGAATTTCCGCTGGGAATTACAGCCGGGCGTGCTTGCGTGTATTCTGCTGTGCAGGCTCAGGATCCAGTCCCTGGAGTCGTCAATTTTCGGAGAAAAAATGAATGAGAACGCAGAGAGTTTGAGCCGCCGTTTGATTCGCAACTTCAACACCGTACCGGGCACGCACGACTTGCGCGAGCCTTTATACGATTCAATCGGCGCGCGCCTGGCGCCGGGCACTGCGGCACAGAAGCTGGGCGCCAGCATAGATACTGTCGCGCCCGGCAAGAGGTCGTGCCCGTATCACTTCCACTACGCGCAGGAGGAGATGTTTATTATCCTGGAGGGCAGCGGCACGCTGCGAGTGGCGGGCGAAATGCTGCCGCTGCGCAGCGGCGACGTGGTCTTCATTCCACCTGGTCCGGAATACCCGCACCAGATAGTGAATACGTCGGATCAGCCGTTGAAGTATCTTTCAATCAGCACCAGGGAACAGCCGGAGGTGTGCGAATATCCGGATTCCGGCAAGTTTCTGGCGATGGCGTCTGCCGGCGGCGAACGTGTTTTCGATGTGGTGCAGCGCAGGTCGAACGACCTCGATTATTGGGACGGCGAACCGTGATGCCGCTGCCGTGCTGCGTCAACACGCGGCACGGCAGCATGTGGATCAGGCCGCCGCGTTGCTGTTCTGGTCCAGCCCGACGTCGCTGTTGGCGGCGTTATAAATGTCCAGATCCAGCAAACCTTCTTCCTTGGCCACCAGCACCGGCACCAGCATTTGTCCGGTGACATTGGTCATGGTGCGCATCATGTCGAGAATGCGGTCGATGGCGACCAGGTAGCCGATGCCTTCCAGCGGCAGGCCGGCGGAGCTGAGCACCAGGGTCACCATCACGATTGCAGTGCCGGGTACGCCGGCGGTGCCGAACGAGCCGAGCACCGAGGCCAGCATGATGATGAAGTACTGCGACAGATCCAGCTGCAGGCCGAAATACTGAGCCACGAAAATCGAAGCAATCGCCGGATAGATGGCGCCGCAGCCGTCCATTTTGATGCTGGCGCCGAGCGGTACGGCAAACGCCGCATATTCCTGTTTCACGCCGAGGTTATGCACCACGCTGCGCAAGGCGATAGGCATCGAGGCAAAACTCGATGAGCTGGTGAATGCCACCTGCATGGCGGGAAAGGCGCCGCGGAAAAAACGCATCGGATTGAGGCGATGGCTCAGCAGCAGGCCGCCGTACACCACCACGATGTGCAGCGCGCACGCCAGGTACAGCGTCAACACGAAATTCCCCAGCGGCAGCAGGCGCTCGAAACCGTAAGATCCAACCAGCGCAGCGATCAAGCCAAAGGTGCCGAGCGGAGTCATTTCCAGCACAAAGCGGGTGATCTGGATCATGGCGCTGCTGGCTTCACCCATCAGTTCGCGTACCTGTTTCACCTTGTCGCCCAATTTCACCAACGCCATGCCGAGCAGTCCGGCGAAGAAAATCACTTGCAGGATCTTGCCGTCGGACAGCGCCTTGAAGGGATTCGACGGCACTACGTCCAGCAGCACCTGGATCGGCGTCGGCACTTCATGCACGGTGTAATCGGCAGCAATTGCGAGCTGGCCCAGGTTCCGGCCCGGATTGGTGAAGTTCGCGACCAGCAAGCCAACGCCAACCGCCAGCACCGCCGTAATGGCAAACCACAAGAAGGTCTTGCCGCCCAATGCGGCAACGCTTTTCATGCCGTGCAAACTAGAAATGCTGTTGGTGACGGCAAAGAAAACCAGCGGCACGGCGATCATCTTGATCAGCGTGACATATAGCTTGCCGAGCGGGCCGAACCAGGTTTCGGCGGGTGCGCCTAGCAGCCAGCCGGCCAGCGCGCCGAGCACGAAGCCGCCCAGCACACGTTGCCAAAAGGGGATGCGGAACCAGAAAGAGAAAATGTTCATAGAGTAGTCAGGGAATAAGTATGTGTCTTGCGAGAGCGTGGCAAGCCCGGGACAGGCGCGTAAACCGGATGGCCCGAGAGTATCGCGGCTGGCAGCGCCTGCGTCCAATATATTTTTGCTCTATCGATATGTTTTGTTGTTGTATCAATATCGAAATGGCATGAATAGGAAAGAAGCAGGGTGGGCCCATCGCACCCATTGTGCCCACGCGTTGCCGCGACAAGAAATAACAGGGCTGATTAACCGAAGCACACCGCATAAACCGGCGGCATGGTGTTGGAAATGGTCTGCCAGCTGTCGCCGCCGTTTTGCGACAGCCAGACACTGCCGGTGGTCGAAGCCATCAACAGGGTGCTGCCGTCGTCCGCCACAGCCAGGCCATGGCGATAGATCAGGTCGTAGCAGTGCTGCTGGGGCAGGCCGTGGCGCAAGGAGGTGAAGGATTTTCCGCCGTCGGTGGTGCGCGTCACCGCCAGCGCGGCATCTACGGGGATGCGGGTCTGGTCAGCCTGCGCCGGGGCAAACCAGGCGGTATTGCCATCGCCCGGATGCACGGCCACGGCGAAACCGAAGTTCGACAAAGGCGCGGGGCTGACTTCCTGCCAGTCTGCGCCAAAGTTGCGGGAGCGCCAGATGCCGTTGTGGTGCTGGCACCAAAGCAGATCGGGGGTATCCCTGGCGCCCACAATCCGATGCGGGTCTTGAATATTCTGATCGTCGACGCGCTCCGGCGGCATGTAAGTGGCGCTCATGCCTTTTGCGCACAAGCTCCAGCTGTCGCCGCCGTCATGCGTAACCCAGGCGCCGCCGCAGGAAATGCCGACCAGGACATGGCGGCTGTCGCGCGGGTCGACGCAAATGCTGTGAATCCCGGGTACGTCGTAACCACCGCCAAACCATTCGCTGCGCTCCGGCGCATCCCACAAGGAGCGCATCAACGTCCAGGATTCGCCGCGGTCGCTGGAACGGAACAAGCCGCCCGGCAAGGTGCCGGCCCAGATGACGCCGGGCTGGTCGGCGCCGCCGCAAGCGAGCGACCAGATGAATTTCACGCCCCAGTCGACCGGGTCGCTTGAGTCTTCGGGTTTGAGAGGATAGGCAGGTGCGGCAATTTCAGTCCAGCGCTCCGATGCAGCATCGTTGCGGTGCAGCTTTACGCCGAAATGGCCGAGGTTCAGCGCGGCGTAGACTGCGCCGTCGCGCGGGTCAGGCAGCACCATGGAAACCGGTTCGCCGAGAAAGGCAATCGGGCCCAAGGCCCATCCGCCATCTTGCTTTTGCAATGAAAACAATCCTTTGCGGCTAGCGATCCAGGCGCGGTCAGTCATGGTCAACCTCCGGAGAGAGCTTGCAGAACGTGGACCTTGCTGTGCGCCGCCAGCGGCGCGTTCAGATGCACGTGGTCACGTACGTTATGGCCGTCGATGAAAATCGCGACATTCGGCCGCAGGCAGCCTTGTTCATCGAGCAGATAGGCGCGCAAGCGCGGGTTGGACGCGAATGCTGTTTCCAGGCCGGCGCGCAAGGTGAGGGCGTCGGTGTGAATTTCCGGCGCTGAGATAAAACGGGCAAGTTGCGGTGTGAAAATGAATGTCGCCATAAAAATTGCCAGCATTGTCCAATTCGGGTCGAAGCTGTGCTGCAGCCACTCACTATAGATCGATAGCGTATTTTTGCGATGTTTGTGTAATAACTACTGCTTGCAAGCAAGGGGCCTTCTTGATTTTCACTATAATGAACTCATCCTTGGCCTCTGTCACCGTCCGGTTTGAAAACAACGCGCCTGCCTCTTTATCAACGTTTTGCCGAGCAGATCAGGGCTTCGCTGCGGAATGGCGTGCTGCGTCCCGGTGATCGCCTGAGTTCGGTGCGCCAGGCCAGCCAGCAACAGGGCTTGAGCATCACAACCGTGGTGCGCGCTTATGAATTGCTGGAAAGCTGCGGGGTGATTGAAAGCCACCCGCAATCCGGCTATTTTGTGCGGGCGCAGTTTGGCCGCGATGCTGCGGCGTCATTGCAGGCGTCAGCGTCGGCACAGGCTGCGCCAGCTGAGCCGGACCGATCGCAGCCGCTGCCGGTGTCGGCCGAAGTGGATGTCAGCCGCCATGTACTGGCGACGCTTAAGTCGATTCACCAGAACGATGCGATTCCGCTCGGCTCGCCGTATCCCGATCCGACCTTGTTTCCGGCCCGGCGCATCAGCCAATACAACAGCGCCATCCTGCGCAGCGGCGGCCCGCTGGGCGTGCTGGACGATTTGCCGCCCGGCCATCCGGACCTGATCCGGCAGATCGTCAGGCGCCATCTGGAAACCGGCCTTAGCGTCGGTCCCGGCGATGTGGTGATCACGGTGGGCGCCACCGAAGCCATCAATCTGTGTTTGCAGGCGGTGGCGAAAGCGGGCGATACGATCGCGGTGGAATCGCCGACCTTTTATGCGATGCTGCATGCGATCGAGCGGCTCGGCATGCGCGCCATCGAAATACCGACCGACCCGCGATCGGGAATGGATGTCGCGGCGCTGAAAAAAATCATGCAGAGCCAGCCGGTTGCGGCCTGCATGGTGATGCCGAATTTCCAGAATCCGCTGGGTTTCGAAATGCCGGAAGAAAACAAGCGGCAACTGGTTGAGCTGGGCGCGCGCTACAACATGCCGATCATCGAAAACGGCGTCTGCAACGAGCTGTATTTCGGCACGGCTCATCCGAGTGTCCTGAAGGCTTACGACAAACGCGGCATCGTGCTGTATTGCTCATCGTTTTCCAAGAGCCTGACTTCCGCTTACCGCATCGGCTGGACTTTGCCGGGGCGTTATCGGGAGCAGGTGGAAAAGCTGAAATTCCTCAACACGCTCAGCACCTCGACTTTGCCGCAACGGGCCATCGCCGCTTACCTGACGGCTGGCGGCTACGACCGCCATCTGCGCCGGCTGCGGCGCTCCTTGCAGCAGCGCTGCGACATCATGAGCGCTTTCGTCGGCCGTTTCTTCCCAGCCGGCACGCGCATCACGCGGCCAGCCGGAGGTTATGTGCTGTGGATAGAATTGCCGGCGGCGATCGATTCCATGGCCTTGTACCGGCAAGCGCTGGCGGCAGGCATCACGATTGCGCCAGGCCGCCTGTTTTCCACTTCAGACGCCTATCGCAGTTTCATTCGCATGAATTACAGCTACAACTGGACGCCGCAGATCGAACTGGCAATACGGCGACTGGGCGAAATGCTGGCCGCCATGCTGGAATAGCTCACGCCATCTCGGCGGCCTGGCGTTCATCCAGGGCATCGACAATCGCCATCCCGAACGCGGTCAGGGCAGCGCGGCCGGTGCCGTCCTCGTTGAGAGCGACGCGGACAATTTCAGCGTCTTCCAGGGCGCTAAGATGGCGTCGCAAAGTGCTCATGCGTTGCTCGACCCGCTTGCTGAGTTTCGCCAGCGACATTCCTGGTTCGGCGTAGTTGCTGCGTTGCTTGTGGCCGCGCTCGCAGTTAGCATCGGCATGCAGTGCGGACAAGATCGCCAGCACCGCATCGTCAATCCGATCGTCCCGATTCATCATCGGATCACGCTGCCGTCTGCATGGAGCGCCGCATCAGCACCGGGATCGATTTCGAGGTCGGCGTGCGCGCCTGGTCGGCGAAGCTGTTGAGCGGCACCAGCGGATTGGTTTCCGGATAGTAGCTACTGATGCAGCCGCGCGGAATATCGTATTCAACCAGCAGGAAACGATCGGCGCGGCGCTCGATGCCGTCGTCCCAGACACCGATCAGATCGACCCAGTCGCCGGCAGCGAAGCCCAGCATCCGGATATCGAGCAGGTTGGCAAATACCACGCGCCGTTGTCCGAATACGCCGCGATAACGGTCGTCCAGTCCATAGATGGTGGTGTTGTACTGATCATGCGAACGGGTGGTCATCAATACCATCAGTTCGGGGCCGTATTTGCGGCGCGCCTGGTGAATTGGCGTGTCCTTGGGAATCGCATGCACGATGAACTGGGCCCGGCCGCTGGCAGTTTTCCAGACCCGCTCGCGCGCCGCTACGCCGAGGTGGAAGCCGCCCGGCTGCTGTATGCGCAGGTTGTAATCCTTGAAGGCGTCGTACACTTTTGCTATGTCGTCGCGGATCAGGGCGTAGTCCTTGACGTAGTCCAGCCAGCGTGTGCGGCTCTGTTTCAGCGTGGCGTGCGCCAGGCGCGCAACAATGTCGATTTCCGACAGACAGGTTTTGGCGACCGGTTGGTTGATGCCGTAGGAAATGTGCACCATGCTCATCGAGTCTTCGACGGTCACGCCTTGCGGGCCGCTTTCCTGCAGGTCGATTTCGGTGCGGCCCATGGTCGGCAGGATCAAGGCGTCTTGGCCGTGGATCAGATGGCTGCGATTCAGTTTGGTGGTGATGTGGACGGTCAGCGCGCAAGACTGCAGCGCCTGCCAGGTGCGTGGCGTGTCGGGCGTCGCCATGGCAAAGTTGCCGCCAAGTCCGATGAAGACCTTGACCTCGCCCCGCAGCATGGCTTCAATCGTGCCGACCACGTCGAGACCATGCGCGCGCGGCGGCTTGAAGCCGTATACCTGTTCGATGCGATCGAGGAAAGCGGCGGTCGGTTTTTCGTCGATGCCGACGCTGCGGTCGCCTTGCACGTTGGAATGACCGCGGACCGGGCACAAACCGGCGCCGGGGCGGCCGATATTGCCGCGCAATAGCATCAGGTTGGAGACCATCTGGATCGTCGCGACGCCGTGCTTGTGCTGCGTCAAGCCCATGCCCCAGGTAGCGATGACGTTTTTGCCGCGCACATACACTTGCGTCAGCCGTTCGATATCGTCCCGGCCGACGCCCGATTCGGTGACGATGTCGCCCCAGCTTTCGGCGCGGATGTCGGCCGCGAACTCTTCGAAGCAGGCCGTGTGTTCGGCGATGAAGCGGACGTCGATCACGCGCTCGGTCTGGTCTTGCAGCGCCAGATCGTCCAGTTCCAGTACCCGCTTGATGACGCCCTTGACCAGCGCCAGGTCGCCGCACAGAGTAGGGCGGATAAACATGTTGCTGATGCTGGTGCCGGAGCGCGACAGCATGTCGGACGGATGTTGCGGGCTGGAGAAGCGTTCCAGGCCGCGCTCGCGCAAGGGATTGATGGAGACGATGGCGGCGCCGCGCTTGGCGCATTCGCGCAGTTCGCCCATCATGCGGGGGTGATTGGTGGCGGGATTCTGGCCGAAGATCAGGAAGGTATCGGCCAGGTCGAAATCGTCCAGCGTGACCGTACCCTTGCCGACGCCCACGGTCTGTGGCAAGCCGACGCTGGTTGGTTCGTGGCACATATTGGAGCAATCGGGAAAGTTGTTGCTGCCGTATTCGCGCACGAACAGCTGGTACAGGAATGCCGCCTCATTGCTGGTGCGGCCGGAAGTGTAGAACGACGCCTGGTTCGGATCTTCCAGCGTGTTCAGGTGACTGCTCATCAAGCTGAATGCGTCTTGCCACGAGATCGGCCGGTATTTGTCGCTGGCGGCGTCGTACGTCATCGGTTCGGTCAGGCGGCCGTGCTCTTCCAGTTCGTAGTCCGATTGCTGCAGCAATGCGCTGACGCTGTTTTGCGCAAAAAAATCTGCGGTGACGCGTTTGGAGGTGGCTTCCGCCGCTACCGCCTTGACGCCGTTTTCGCAGAATTCAAAGGTCGATGCATGATCGCGATCTGGCCAGGCGCAGCCGGGACAGTCGAAGCCGTCCGGCTGGTTCTGCGCCAGCAGGGTACGCAGGCCGCCGCCCGGCACTTTCTCTTTCAGCAGGTGCAACGCTACATATTTCAAGGCCCCCCAGCCGCCGGCAGGGTGCTTGTATTGCTGGATTTTCTGGTCGCTCAATTTTATTCCCCGGAGCATCTTGCGCAAACCGCGCAGAGTCCGCGGGAGTGTAATTGGCGCCCGCTTACAGCAGCATGTACAGTCGCTACGATGCTTTTAGAGCACAGTTACAAATTTATATGTAACTGTGCTTGTCATGGTTTTTTATTGCGTTGTCAGCATGAGTTGCCGGGCAGTCTTGCCGGTTTGACTATTTATGACCGCCGCCGCCATGGCCACCGCCGCCGGTAAAGTCATTTCCTCCATGATCGCCGCCGTGTCCTCCCCCATGGCCCCCGCCATGGCGACCGCCATCGCTGCCACCGGAATATAGCGGATTGGCGGCGACATAGACGATGACTCTGTGGTCAAGCATGCCCGGTGGCGCGGTCTGATTCAAGTCGAATTTATCCAGATAATCGGCGCCGTCAAAATTCCAGGCAAATGCTTTGTCGCCCACGACGAACTTAATGATTTCGCCGCCGGTTACATTGACGTAGCTTGTATCTGGAGCGATAACGATGGTTCGCGTGGCGGCGGTTACTACCGCCGGATCGCCCATGAGATCGATTCTGGGTGGTAATGAGCATGCGGCGCATAGCGCCGCAGCAGCAATTGCCGGGATAAGCAATTTGGCGTTCATGGCTCCTCCTGGAACAGATGTGGTGGGAGGGCAACATGCGGATGTCGCGGGCCACATTTTATTAGAGTGCGTCGTGCCCGGCTTTGTTCATCGATGTTTGGTGCAGAAAAGCCCGGCGCTCGTTCCCCGATTTGCAGGGGAGAGGGCCGGGCTTTGCTGTTTTTGAATCGGGCGGCTGCCTGGGGTCGGCAAGTGCCGAATTCCATGAGGGCAGTTAATTTGCCCGTCGTAGCAGATATTAAACGTTAAACAGGAAATTCAAGACGTCGCCATCCTTGACCACGTATTCCTTGCCTTCAGCACGCATCTTGCCGGCTTCCTTGGCGCCTTGTTCACCCTTGTGGCTGATGAAGTCGTCATAGGCGATAGTCTGGGCGCGGATGAAGCCGCGTTCGAAGTCAGTATGGATCACGCCTGCCGCTTGCGGGCCGGTATCGCCGACATGGATGGTCCATGCCCGTACTTCCTTGACGCCGCAGGTGAAGTAGGTTTGCAGGCCGAGCAGCTTGAAGGCGGCGCGGATCAGGCGGTCCAGGCCAGGTTCTTCCATGCCCATGTCAGCCAGGAATTCGTGTTTATCGGCTTCGTCCAGATCGGCGATTTCCGATTCGATGGCGGCGCAGATGGCGACGATAGGGGCATTTTGCGACGCAGCGTAAGCGGTCAGCTGATCCAGCAGCGGATTGTTGGTGAAGCCGTGGTCGGAGACGTTGGCGACGTACATGGCCGGCTTGGCGGTGATCAGGCACAGCGGCTTGATCAGCGCCATTTCTTCGGCGTCGAGACCGCAGGCGCGCACCGGCTTGGCTTGATCCAGTTCCGGCATCAGGCGTTCCAGCAGGGCGACCAGCTTGGCGGCATCCTTGTCGCCGGAGCGGGCTTTCTTGTTTTCGCGATGGATGGCTTTTTCAACCGTGCCCATGTCGGCCAGCGCCAGCTCGGTCTGGATCACGTCGATATCGTCCAGCGGATTGATTTTGCCGGCCACGTGGATCACGTTGTCGTCTTCAAAGCAGCGTACGACGTTGACGATGGCGTCGGTTTCGCGGATATGGGCGAGGAACTGGTTGCCCAGGCCTTCGCCCTTGGAGGCGCCAGCCACCAGGCCGGCGATATCGACAAATTCCACGGTCGCCGGCAGGATGCGCTCCGGCTTGACGATCTCGGCCAGCGCCTTCAGGCGTGGGTCAGGCACCTCTACCATGCCGACGTTCGGCTCGATGGTGCAGAAAGGATAGTTTTCTGCCGGAATGCCTGCTTTAGTCAGGGCATTGAAGAGGGTAGATTTGCCAACGTTGGGTAGGCCGACGATGCCGCATTTAAGACTCATGATATGGACTTTAGAGAGTGAATTATTGGAACTAACCCGCTATTTTACCGGATGCAGCGGCGGCAATCGTATTGGCGGGTTTTTAGCGACGCTTTTTAGTGACTTATTTGGCGGTCTAAGTGGCTTATTTAACGGTATGCAACTGCATGGTCGCAGCCTCGAATTTACCTTCGCACAGCTGCGGAATGATTTTCAGGCTATCGCTGATCGCATCTTCGATCAGCGATTGTTCGTCCTTGCGCGGGCGATGCAGTACGAAGTCGGCGACCACCTGCTGCAGATTCAAGCTGCGAGGATGACCTATACCCAGCCGCAGGCGCCAGTACTCCTGTGTGCCAAGGGCGGCCGTGATGTCTTTTAAGCCATTATGTCCGCCGGACGAGCCGCCTTTTTTCAATTTGGCGCTGCCTGGCGGCAGATCCAGCTCATCATGCACCACCAGGATTTCTTCCGCCGCGATCTTGTAGAAACGCGCCAGCGCACCGACCGATTGACCGGAGCGGTTCATGAAAGTCTGCGGTTCCAGCAGCCACACTTCCTGGCCGGCGATGCTGGTCTTGGCGACGAAGGCGTGGAAGCGTGCTTCCCTGGCCAGTTTGCGGCCGAGCTCGTTGGCAAGATTGTCGACCAGCCAGAAGCCGGCGTTGTGGCGCGTTTGCTCGTATTCCGGGCCGGGATTGCCGAGGCCGACGATGAGGCGAATGGACATAGGTTTGCTTTGTACTTTTCTGGACTTTGCCGGTTTTGACCTTGCCGATTATCGCGGATATTGCGCACTAGCGTCCAATCCTGGCCCGGCGATTTATCTTAAACAGCTTTGCAGCAATAAAAAACCCGCCACGAAGGCGGGTTTTTCGACCAGAAAACCGCTCTGGCGCTTTGACAAATACGATTGCTATTACTTCTTGTCAGCAGCTGGAGCATCAGCAGCTGGTGCAGCTGCCGCGGCAGGCGCTTCAGCTTCAACCTTGCCGGCCGGGATCGATGCAGTAGCGATAGTCAGGTTTTCTTGCGAAACCGCTGTCACGCCCTTAGGCAATTTCAGGTCAGCCAAGTGGATCGAGTGACCGACTTCGATGTTGATCAGATCGACTTCGACGAATTCTGGCAGGTCGGCAGGCAAGCAAGTGATGTCCAGGTCAGCGATAACGTGGCTGATGATGGCGCCAGACAATTTCACTGCAGGAGCTACGTCTGCATTGACGAAGTGCAGAGGCACTTTAACGTGAATTGCTTGTTTTGCATCAACGCGCTGGAAGTCAGCGTGCAATACCAGTTGTTTGTATGCGTGGACTTGGAAGTCGCGCAGCAGAACTTTCTGTACCGCGCCGTCGATTTCGAGGTCGAGGATCGAGGAGTGGAAAGTTTCTTTTTTCAGCGCGTGGTACAGCGCATTGTGATCCAGCGAGATATTCACCGGCGCTTCGGAACCACCATAAACGATACCTGGGGTTTGGCCAGCATTGCGCAGGCGGCGGCTCGCTCCGGTCCCCTGCTCTTTGCGTACAAATGCGATTACTTTCATTTTGAAGCTCCATTGTGTGCCGGATAGAAGTCCGGCGGTAAAAACCCTCCGCGACCAGAGGGTTTTGTTAGCCTGCCGCGTCCGCCTTTCGGCCGACGCAACAGGGAATACGAATTCAGTATGCTAAATAGTTATTCAGCAAACAGCGACATGACCGAATCGCCCTTGGTAATACGCTTGAACGTTTCAGCCAGCAAGCCCGCACATGACAACTGGCGGATCTTGCCGCAAGCCTTGGCTTCTGCCGACAGCGGGATGGTGTCGACCACCACCAGTTCATCCAGCGGCGAGTTGACGATACGCTCGAGGGCAGGGCCGGACAGCACCGGATGTGTACAGTAAGCCACTACTTTCTTGGCGCCGCGCTCTTTCAATACTTCGGCTGCCTTGGTCAGGGTGCCGGCGGTATCGACCATGTCGTCCATGATCACGCAGTTACGGCCTTCGACTTCACCGATGATGTTCATGACTTCAGACACATTCGCCTTCGGCCGGCGTTTGTCGATGATCGCCAGGTCGCAATTCAGGCGTTTTGCCAGTGCACGGGCGCGTACCACGCCGCCGACGTCCGGCGATACGACCAGCAGGTCGTCGTAATTCTTGCTAACCAGGTCGCCCAGCAAAATCGGCGATGCGTAAATATTGTCGACCGGGATATCGAAGAAGCCTTGAATCTGGTCAGCGTGCAGATCCATGATCAATACACGTTCGACGCCGGCTTCCTGCAACATGTTGGCGACGACCTTGGCTGAAATCGCAACCCGCGCCGAACGTGGGCGGCGGTCTTGCCGTGCGTAGCCATAATAAGGAATCGCGGCGGTAATCCGGCCGGCCGAAGCACGCTTCAAGGCATCGACCATCAACATGATTTCCATCAGGTTGTCATTGGTCGGCGCGCAAGTCGATTGCAGCACGAATACATCTTTGCCACGGACGTTCTCGTTAATCTCGACCATTACTTCGCCGTCGGAGAATTTAGTAACGTTGGCTTTGCCTAGCGGGATACCGAGTTGCTTGGCAACTCCAATAGCTAGTTCCGGGTTTGCGTTGCCGGTAAAAACCATCAGGTTTTCGTTTGCCATGGATATCCCTGGATACTGTCGTTAAAAAGTTGAAAAGCCGACAATGCCAGACTGGTGCAGTCTTGCGTTGGCGGCTTATGTGTTCGCTGTGTGCAGTTTTGTATTTCTGATGCGGCGTAATCCGACTGCCGCTGTAAGACCAAATTTCCTGCTGGACATTATTGTCCGTATTTAATGGCAGGGGAAGAAGGATTCGAACCTTCGAATGCTGGAATCAAAATCCAGTGCCTTAACCAGCTTGGCGATTCCCCTACGCAACTTGTTGTCTACCATAAATCCGCGCAATGCTTGTCATGAACCTGCGCTTGAATCTGATGCTAAACCGAATTCTGTACTTCTTTACTACTTCAGCAACCCCGCGAGCGGATGTTCCTGCATCGCCTTGGCTTTCCATGCTTTCCAGTGACGCGGTACCAGTTTCAGTACTTCCTCAGCCTCGTTTTCTTGCGTAAAGCCGCAAAAAATACAGGCGCCGGATCCGGTCATTCTGGCATCTCCATAATTACTGAGCCATTTGATGGCATCGGCAACTTCTGGGAACTGCCTGGCAGCCACAGCTTCCAAATCGTTTTTTCCGAAGAGCTTTTTAGTACCTATCGAAAAGTCCGTCATTTTGACGGGTTTCGTACGCCTTGTCAATTCCGAACTTGAAAAAATTAATGCGGTCGGAATTGTTACGCCGGGCTGAATTATAACGAACCACTGCCCGGGAGTGTCAAGCATTTGTAAGGTTTCTCCGATTCCTTCTGCAAATGCATTCCGTCCGAACAGAAAAAACGGCACGTCGGCGCCCAGCTGCAAGCCTAAAACCATTAATTCTTCGCGCGACAGGCCGCCTTGCCAGAGATGGTTCAGCGCCATCAGCGTGGTGGCGGCATCGGAAGAGCCGCCGCCCAGTCCGCCGCCCATAGGCAGATTTTTTTCGATGCGGATGTTTGCGCCTAATGTGGCCGGGGCGGCGTCAAATCCTGCGGCGCCCGCTTTTTCACGAATCGCGGTTTGCAGCAATCTGGCGGCGCGGACGATCAGGTCGCTTTCTTCCGGCACACCGGCAATCTCGGTGGTGCGGCGGATCTGGTCGTCAGCGCGCACTTCGAAATGCAAAAGATCGCTGAAATCGACCAGCTGGAACACGGTTTGCAGCAGATGATAGCCATCCGGGCGGCGTCCGGTGACGTGTAAAAAAAGATTCAGCTTGGCCGGCGCCGGGCAGTTGTTCAGGATGCGTGTCATTACAAACTCAGTGTGGTCAGTGTGGCTGGCGGCTATCGATGACGATGCGGATCGCGACGTCGCCGGCTTGCGTGGCATTGCGCGCCAGGTCTATCCGTTTCGGATAGCTTTCGGCGCCGCTGTCCAGGTCTTGCCAGTTGGTATAGTGGATCAGCCAGTTGTCGGCGGTCGTAACGCTGAAGCTGTCGGCGGCAGCTGGCGGGGTTGCAGTGAAACGCTGGCCGGCGGCGCTCTGGCCAAAGCCTTGCAGCCAGTCGCGCAGGCCGGCGATCGGCAACGGCCAGCCCAGCGCTTGCACCGTCAGCGCATCGACATCGCTGGCGCTGCGCACGGGCTGGCCGCTTTGCTTGAGCGTTGCCTGGTCAGCCGCAATATTGATGGTGGCCAGGGTTTGTCCCAGCGGCGAGAGCAGGGTGATAATGGTTTCCTGCTGGTCTTGCGACCAGGTAAAGCTGCCGTGCATCGCCTGGTCCTTGCCGTCTTGCTGATAACGTATCGACAGGCGGCCGCTGACGTCGATGGTTTGATGATATTGCCGCGCCGCGCCGCTGCCGCCGGTAGTTGCGGTGCTTGTGTTGGCCGCAGCGGTCGATGTGGATGAGGGCGGCAAAGTGCTGCAGCCGCTGAGCACAACGGCGGCCAAGGCAAGCGCTGCCAGGCCGCTGCGCCGGATCGGCGCCAGCATCAGCCATGCGGTCCTGGTCATATACCTGGTCTTGCCTGACGCTTGCATCATAAGCTGGCGCCCAGCCGCGTCAGCGTGTTTTTCAGCGCGTCGTTTTGCGGATCTTTCTGGCGCACTTCACGCCACAATTTTTGCGCATCGGTTTTTTGTCCTTTCACCCACAGGACTTCGCCAAGGTGTACGCCGATTTCCGGATCGGGCAGCAAGCCGTAGGCATTGCGCAGCCGTGACTCGGCTTCGTTCAGGTTACCCATGCGGTATTGCACCCAGCCCATGCTGTCGACAATGAAGGGATCTTGCGGCGCCAGCGCCAGCGCTTTCTGAATCAGCGCCAACGCTTCCGGCAAACGGATATTGCGCTCCGCCAGCGAGTAGCCGAGCGCGTTATACGCTTGCTGATTCTCCGGCGCCAGCGCGATCAGTTTGCGCAGCGCGGTTTCCATGGCGTTCAGGTTGTTCAGCTTTTCTGCCGCCATGGCGTAGTCGTACAGCAGGTCGGGATTGTCGGGTTGCGTCTTGAGCGCTGTCTCCAGGACTTTGAATGCTTCTTGCGGACGATTGGATTCGCGTAGCAATTGTGCTTCCACCTGGGTTATCTGGGCCTTTTCATGTTCGCCGTTGGTGTCGATCTCAGCCAGCACCCGGCGCGCGCCGGCCAGGTCGCCGCGTTTGGACAGCAACTGGGCGCGCCGCAACTGGGCATCCAGGTAGGCATCGCCCGGCTCGACTTGCGCCAGCCATTTCAGCGCGGTGTCGGTGTCGTTACGATCGGCAGCGATCTGTGCCAGGATCAGCAAGGCCTGGGTGTTGTCGCGTGCTTCGTTTGGATGCTGGTTCAGTTGGTCGACGTAACTGCTCAGGTAGCGTTCGGCAGCCTTGGTGTCGCCGATCTGCGCATTTAACAGGCCGAGCGCCAGCAGAGTGGTGACATCCTGCTTGTCGCTTTTGAGCAGGATTTCAAATTGACTGCGGGCTTGTTCATATTGTTTCTGGTCGATCAGGGTACGCGCGTAAGCCACCCGCACTTCACGCGAACCCGGATATTTCTTGAGGAAATCGGTCAGGATGGGTGCGACGTCCTTACTGTCCGGCGCGACTTGCGCGCTGGTCAGGATCGCCAGTTCAGAATCGGGTTTGAGACCCAGCGCAATTTTCGCTTCCTCCTGAGCACGGATGCTGTTGCCCGAGCCGAACGCTTGCTGCGCCAGCGCCAGATGCGCTTCCGCCATCGCGGTGTAGGGCGTGACCAGTTGTTCCAGCAAGGTGAATGCGGCGGCCTTGTCTTGCGCCCGCGCCAGCAAACGCTGGATCTGCAGCATCATCACGCCACGCGCTTGCAGCGGTGCGTCTTGCAGGCGCTTTTCAAGAATTGGCCTGGCCTCTGCCAGATTGTTGCTGAGCATGATGAAGCCGAGATAATACTGGGTTGCCTCGTCCGAATCGGGGGCCAGCTCACGCCACAGGCGGATGGCGACCAGCGCTTCGTTGGCTTGTTTGGCGCTGAGCGCCATTTCGGCCGCGCGCCGGGCCAGGCGCGGGTCACGTGTTTGCTGGGCCGCTCCCAGCAGGGTTACATACGCGGATTGCCAGTTGCCGCGCTGGAAAGCGATTTCAGAGCTGAGCACTTTGAACAGGAGTTCCTTGGACAACGCTACCGCCGGCAAATGTTCTTCCGGTGGTTTGACCGGCATCACCCTGGGCGCCAGCTTGCGGCTTGTGATTTGCTCAGGACTGGCAGTCGGGGCATCTACAGGGGAAGAAGTGGTAGCGGCGCCAGCGGCAGCATCAGGATTTGCAGCATCGTTGCCGGGTGTTATACCGGCGCAAGCCGACAGCAAGGTGGAGAGCGTTACAATGGCAAGGGTTTTTTTCAAGGGAATATCCTGGCTTGGCATGCATTTGTAGAGACCTGATGTAGGAAATCAAGATTACATTCAGGTTCTTAGTCATTTCCTGAAAACCGGTTTTCAGAGGTAATCTTGATTTTACGCCCAACCAGAGAGCAATGCGCAGCAGCCGCCGCCGGATTTGTTTCAAAAAGTACATAAAAAGCAGTTGAATTGGAAGTTGAGTTGCCGTTAAGTAGACTATGCCGTTTGAGAATTTTCCATCCGAGAACGTATCTGAACCATGCCCGAATTACCTGAAGTCGAAGTGACACGACGCGGCGTTGCGCCGCATCTCGATGGTCGTGCAGTGACTGCCGTTACTTTTCGCCACCGCGGCCTGCGCTGGCCGTTTCCGCTCGATTTGCCGGAACTGCTGATCGGCCATAGGGTAAGCAGTACTGGCCGTCGCGGTAAGTATCTGTTGCTGCGCTTCGATCACGGCACCGTGATTATCCATCTGGGGATGTCCGGGCATCTGCGTATCCTGGAGCTTGGCGTTGAACCGCAAAAGCATGATCATTTTGATCTGGTGGTTGGCCGGCAACTGCTGCGGCTGACCGATCCGCGGCGTTTCGGCGCAGTACTCTGGCACGCCGCTGCCGACGGCCCGGTGGAGCAGCACGCGCTGTTGGCAGGGTTGGGGCTGGAGCCGCTGGAAGATATTTTCTCCGCCCAGATTCTTTATCAAAAGACGCGTAACCGCAGCGCGCCGATCAAGCAGGTGCTGCTGGCCGGCGACATTGTGGTCGGGGTCGGCAATATCTACGCTTCCGAGAGCCTGTTCCGCGCCGGCATCAATCCGAAAACCCCGGCGCATCGCATCAGCCTGGCACGCTATGAACGGCTGGTTGATGCCATTCGGATAATTTTAGCGGCGGCAATTGACAAGGGTGGCAGCACTTTACGTGATTTTATTGGTGCCGATGGTCAATCTGGCTACTTCCAACAGAGTTATTTCGTCTATGATCGTGCTGGGTTGCCGTGTAGAAATTGCGGAACCTTGATTACGCAGATTAAACAGGGGCAGCGTTCGACGTTTTATTGCAAAAAATGTCAGAAATGAATATTAAAGAAAATTAGAGAAGATAGGCGAGAGAGATAGTGAGCAATCTAGTCCAAAAATTCCAGGAATACAGTGAATGGCGTACCGGCGTGGCGGGCGCCTTGCGACGTTATCAGACATGGGCGAGCGCCTCGAAGCTGTCGGATGTCGCCAGCGAGCAGCGCATCAGCCGCGCCTTGGCGCGCCTGACCGACGACAAATTGTCGATCGCCTTCGTCGCGGAATTTTCGCGCGGCAAATCGGAATTGATCAATGCGATCTTTTTTGCCGATTACGGGCAACGCATTTTGCCGTCCGCCGCCGGCCGCACCACCATGTGTCCGACCGAGTTGCTGTATGACGCTTCTTTCCCGTCGTGCATCCGTCTGTTGCCGATAGAAACCCGGGCAGAATCGCAATCGACCAGCGACTACAAGGGTGCACACCATGTCTGGACGGTATTGCCGCTGGATATCTCATCCACCGACGGCATGCTGGAAGCCTTCAAGCAGGTCAGCCTGACCAAATGGGTGCCGGTGGAAGAGGCCAAGCTCTACGGCCTGTACGACGAGGACGACCCGGACGCCGCGATGGCCATCGATGCGCTGGGGCGCGTCGAAATTTCCCAGTGGCGCCACGCCATCGTCAATTTTCCGCATCCCTTGCTGAAAGAGGGGCTGGTGATTATCGATACGCCGGGTTTGAACGCGATCGGCACCGAGCCGGAGCTGACGCTCAACCTGATTCCCAACGCCCACGCAGTATTGTTCATTCTGGCGGCAGATACCGGCGTCACCAAAAGCGATATCGACGTCTGGCGCCATCATATCGGCAGCGGCGCCGGCCGCATGGTGGTGTTGAACAAGATCGACAGCATGTGGGACGAGCTGCGTTCGCCGTTCGAGGTAGAGCAGCAAATCAGCCGGCAGGTATCGAGCGTGGCGCAAACGCTGGGTTTGGCGGAGACGCAGGTGTATCCGGTGTCGGCGCAAAAGGGCCTGGTCGGCAAGATCAACGGCGAGCCGGATCTGCTGAAGAAAAGCCGCTTGCCAGCCCTGGAAAATGCCTTGTCGCGCGAGTTGATTCCCGCCAAGCGCGACATCATCCGGGCCCAATTGATTGGCGACATCCATGATCTGACGGTCACCAAGCAAGCCCTGATGTCGGCGCATATCCGCAGCGTGGTCGAGCAGTTGCTGGAATTGAAGAGCTTGCGCGGCAAGAATACTTCCATCATCAGCCACATGATGAAGCGTATCGATATCGAGAAAAAGGAATTCGACGAAAGCTTGCTGAAATTGCAGGGCACGCGCATGGTGTTTGCGCGCCTGTCGGCGGGCGTGTTTTCGACGCTGGGCATGGGCTTGCTGAAAGAAGAAATCCGCAAAGCGCGGGAGACCATGGAAGGCAGCATGTTTACCGCCGGCTTTCGCCACGCCGTGAAAGATTTTTTTGACAAGGCGCAGGAAAACCTGATGCTGTCGGGCCAGAAGACGGATGAAATTTCGGAAATGATGACCATCATGTACCGCAAGTTCTCGACCGAGCACGGCCTGGCGCTGTCGACGCCGATGCCGTTCTCGCTGGATAAGTATCGCAATGAAATCGGCGTGATCGAAACCGCCTATCACCGTCAGTTCGGCACGGTCACCTTGGTGAAGACCAGCCAGGTGGTGTTGATGCAGAAATTCTTCGATTCGATCGCCTCGCGCGTGAAGCAGAGTTTCTTGCAAGCCAATCGCGACGTCGATGCCTGGCTCAAGGTGGTGATGGCGCCGCTGGAGGAGCAGATCCGCGCGCACAAGTCGCAGCTCAAGCAACGCACCGATTCGATTGAGCGGGTGCATGTGGCGATCGACAGCCTGGAAGAAAAAATCCAGTCGGTGGAAATGCTGCAGAAAGAACTGACTGCACAAAGGAATACCTTGATAGCGTTGGAGAATGATTTGAAGAATGCGCTGGGAAGCGATCTGGCGCCGATGAAAGTTGCGGTATAGATGAAACGTGTAGTTACTAATAGCAGCATCGGCAGTACCGAATCTGCAGATGCGCAGGCATTTGCCGATCCATCTTTTTCCGCTGCAGTGATTCTCTGGCAGAAGCAACACGGCCGCCATGCATTGCCATGGCAGACTTCGCGTGACGCCTATCGTGTCTGGCTGTCCGAAATCATGCTGCAGCAAACGCAGGTGGCCGCTGTGATTCCGTACTACCAGCGTTTCCTGTCGAGCTTCCCGGATGTGCAATCCCTGGCTGCCGCACCAAGCGAAGAGGTGATGGCGCATTGGAGCGGCTTGGGTTATTACACGCGAGCGCGCAATCTGCATCGCTGTGCGCAACGCGTGGTGGCCGAACATGGCGGGATATTTCCACGGGATCCTGTGCTGCTGCAAGATCTGCCCGGCATCGGTCGTTCGACAGCGGCTGCCATTGCGGCATTTTCTTACGGTGTGCAGGCCGCGATTTTGGATGGCAACGTCAAACGCGTGTTCGCCCGGGTGTTCGGCATCGATGGTTACCCCGGCGCCAAGCCGATCGAAGATGCAATGTGGCGCCGTGCCGTCGCCCTGCTGCCGGAACAAGGCGTGGAGTCGTATACCCAGGGCTTGATGGATCTCGGCGCAACGCTTTGCACCCGCAGCAAACCATCTTGTGCGACTTGCCCGCTGGCGTCACGTTGTGTGGCGCTGGCTGCCGACCGGGTTGGACAACTGCCGGTGCGCAAGCCGAAAAAAGCCATTCCCGAAAAACATACCGGCATGCTGGTGATCGTCGATCAGCATCAGGTGTTGCTGGAGCAGCGTCCCGACAGCGGTATCTGGGGCGGCTTGCTGTCGCTGCCGGAAATCGCGCCGGGAGCGGATTTCGAGGCAACGTTACATCGCGCCACTGCGGCGTTCGGCGAAGTGGCATCATGCGAGCCGCTGCAGCCGTTCACTCACGTGTTTACCCATTTTA
Organism: Collimonas sp. OK242; assembly: GCF_900107095.1. Classification (GTDB taxonomy): domain Bacteria; phylum Pseudomonadota; class Gammaproteobacteria; order Burkholderiales; family Burkholderiaceae_D; genus Collimonas. The sequence goes on along the minus strand of NZ_FNOR01000009.1, from coordinate 46,072 downwards.
AATTGCAGATATCGCCGTTCCAGATTGCGCTTAAGCGACGACTGGAAGGTATCGCCCAAGCCAGCTACGTTTGGTATCCGGCTGAAAAACTGGCGGACGCGCCGCTGCCGGCGCCGGTCAAAAAATTGCTGCTGGAAGTCTTACGCGAAGCCGATTTGTTCGCTTGAATTTACGGCTTAGATGATGTTGTGCTGTAGAAGATATTGATGGACTATGCCAAGCCGCTCGCGGCCGTCGGTCAGTTCCAGCAGTTTCTGGCGTGCTTTCAAGGAGATCGGCAGGATTTCGCACCAGCGGTTGGCGACCCAGCCCGCATTGCCGAATTGCGGCGGCAGTGCGAACGGGCTGGCGAAATTTACACCATGCGCCGTCCGGCCTTTCTTGTCGATGTCATCGATCACCAGCTTCAAAGTGCTGGCGCATTGCAGATGTACATCATCGGGACGCGTTACCTGGTCGGCTTCGATCAGCGTTATCTGCGCCTCCAGGCGCTGGTCGGACAGCACCCGCTGCTGCACAATCCGGAACCGCTGGCTGCCTTCGGTGCGCAGCATCATCACGCCCAGGTCCTGCATGTCCCACTCGGTAATCCTGGTCAGGCAGCCTACGCTTTCAGGTTCGGCCGCCTTGCCGACCTCTTGCCCTGATTTGATCAGCACTACGCCGAATGGCTGCTCACTTCTCATGCATTCGCGCAGCATGTCGAGGTAACGCGTTTCAAACACCTTGAGCGGCAGCACGCCACCGGGAAACAATACGGTATTGAGCGGGAACAGCGGAATCCAGTTGTTGTTTTCGGACATGGTAGTAGGTTGGATGTGAGCGGCGCCCGCCTTGAACCGGGAAGCCGGGTTTTCTAGCCCAGTTCGCGATGGCGTCGCACCACGCGTTCGGAAACCTGGAAATATTGCGCCAGCTGTTCGACCATATACACCGAGCGATGCTGGCCGCCGGTACAACCGATCGCTACCGTCAGGTAACTGCGGTTATCGTCCTTGAACGCCGGCAGCCATTTCTCGACGAAGTTGCGGATATCGTCGAGCAGGTCGCTTACCTTCGGCAAGTCTTCCAGGAAGGCGATGACAGGCTGATCGCGTCCGGTCAGCGGACGCAGATTGGCGTCGTAATGAGGATTCGGCAACATGCGCACGTCGAACACCAGGTCGGCATCGAGCGGCACTCCGCGTTTGAAGGCAAACGATTCGAACAGCAAGGTCAGCGGCGCCGGTTCGGTATCGACCAGTTCCTTGATCCAGCCGCGCAGCCGATTGGCGCTGACGTCGGAGGTATCTATCGTAAGGCCGATGCCTTCGATCTCGACCAGCATCTCGCGTTCATTCAAAATGCATTCGGTCAATGTCAGACGGTCGGCCGGATTCTGGCCCGGCAGCAGGCGGTGCGATAAGGGATGGCTGCGGCGGGTTTCGGAAAAGCGGGCGATCAGGGATTCGGTCTGCGCTGTCAGGAAAAACACTTTGACGTCGTGTCCTTCCGCTCGCAATTGCTGGATGTCCGACGCCAGGCCGGTGAGCGAATCGGCGCTGCGAGCGTCGGTAGCCACCGCCAGCATTTGCGCACCCTCATGCCGGCGCGTCGCGACCAGATCCCGCAGCAAGGTCGGCGGCAGATTGTCGACGCAAAAATAACCGGCATCTTCGAGCACGCGAAGAGCGACCGATTTGCCGGAGCCGGAGATGCCAGTGATAAGAATTATGCGCATTATTTAATGATACCGTAAGTACGGCGATCGAGAACACAGGGTGGGGCGCCCACCTTGTATTTTATGACGATGCGGATTTCGGATATTTAAAGATCGCTGTCGCTATCCATCGCAATACGCTGGCGGGCGATGAAATCCTTGAGCGTATCGATGCCGCGCAGTTGCAGGATGGTATTGCGCACAGCGGCTTCCAGCAGTACCGCAATATTGCGGCCGGCGGCGACCGGGATGATGACTTTGCGGATCGGCAGCCCCAGTACTTCCTGGGTGTTAGCGTCGAGCGGCAGGCGCTCGTAATTTTCTTCCAAGGTGGCGCGCCGCACCAGATGTACGATCAGCTTGAGGCGCATTTTTCGGCGTACCGCGGTTTCGCCGAAGATAGTCTTGATGTCGAGCAGGCCCAGGCCGCGTACCTCCAGCAGATTTTGCAGCAGGTGCGGGCAGCGTCCCTCAATCATGTTCGGCGCGATGCGGGAAAACTCGACCGCATCGTCGGCCACCAGGCCGTGGCTGCGCGAGATCAGTTCCAGCCCCAGTTCGCTTTTGCCGAGGCCGGACTCGCCGGTAATCAGCACGCCGACTCCCAGCACGTCCATGAACACGCCATGCATGGTGATCCGTTGCGCCAGTTTTTTCGACAGGTATACCCGCAGGTAATCGATCACCTGCGCTGCCGGCAACGGCGTCGAAAACAGCGGAATGTTCTTTTCGTCGCAGATCTCAAGAATGTTCGGCGGCGTCGCCAATCCTTGCGCGATGATGAAGGCGGGTGGTGCGCCGGCCACCAGTTCAGCGGTCTGATGGACTCGCGAGGAGGCCGAGAGGCGTTGATAGTATTCGGTTTCCTGGTGGCCGAAGACCTGGATCCGGCCCGGATGGATCAGGTTCAGATGGCCGACCTGGTCGGCCGCCGAGGCGGCATCGCCGGAAATCAGGCGTTCGCCGCCGGGGAAACCGGCAAACCAGCCTAGTTGCAACGATTCGCGATTTTCGTCATACAGCTGCTGAATCGATAAGGGCGTGGAAACGGGCATGGTTGGCGTCTGGCTTGGTTAGGTGGCAAAGTAAGATCGCCCGTAGGCGACCCAGACACGATGAGCGCGATCTTGGAAGCGACAGGTTCTTACACCAAATTATGTCGCATTTTCGGTGCCCATGGGCTGCCAGGCGACGATATGGGCGTGCACCGAGGCCGGATCGGGATCGCTGGCCAGAATGGTACGGAAGGCATCGCTGGAAAACATTTCGGCGATTTCCGACAGGATTTCCAGATGTTGCTGGGTGACGTTGTCCGGAATCAGCAAAAACACCAGCAGGCGGACCGGTTCGCCATCCGGCGATTCGAAGGGAATCGGTTCGGCCAGGCGCACAAAGGCGGCCAGCGGCGCTTTCAATCCCTTGACGCGGCCATGCGGCACGGCGACGCCATGGCCGAGGCCGGTAGAACCTAGGCGCTCACGCGCAAACAAGTTGTCGGAGACGGTAGAGCGGGCAATCCCGCAATTGTTTTCGAAGAGTAAACCGGCTTGTTCGAAGGCGCGTTTTTTACTGGAGACTTCCAGATCCAACGCCACATTTTGTGTGGGCAGGATTTTTGCAAGATTAGTCATAATACAAATTGGTATGCGGCACAATACGGGTGGTTGTGTCTAAGTCAGTGTTCAGGTCAGCATGCAAGCAACCATTCAGGCCACCACTAAAACTGCCGCAGCATATCGAAAACAGGCCAATTTCCGGGGCTACCGATCGCAATAATGTGATTGTAGCGGTCATTGCAAGGTCTCCCCCGATCTTGGCCCAAGTCAGCATAACTCAGGCTACGGTGTGATTGCGTTCTGTTTTTACGTTCTGCTTTTGCGTCCTGCTTTTGCGTCCATTAACGGCCTTCATTAATGGCGCCTATCTCAGATTATAGACTTGATTCCAGTCAACAACATCAACTTGCGGTCATCGTCTTAGCGCGATGACCTGAGTTTTTACTTAACTTCAAAGCGCGCAAATACCAGCCAGACGTCGCCATTGCCCTTATTCTGCGACAGGCGAGGCACATAGGATCCCATTAACTTGGCGCCTTTGACGCCTAGCGACACGACCGGCAAGGCAATCGGGAATGGAAAGCCGCCGAAATAATCCTGGCGGCTCATCAACATGGCGGTATAACCGGCGCCGACTTCGACTGGCGTCTTGGGCACATTCCAGATCCATTCATAGGCATAGCCGGCCATGACCTGCGGCTTGAAATGGGAGTCGCGGATCGCAAACAGGTACAGGGATTCGTCATTGCCGCTTTCATTGCGGATGGTGCGGCCGCCACCCAGGCCCCAGGCCTTTTCATTCAATTCCTCTATGCGCTCTTTCGTATAGGTGTGACGGCCATGATAGGAATAACCCGACAGATACACTTCCATGTCGCCGTTTTCGACAATATTGTCGAACCGGTTTTTGGTCTGCGAGAGGGTTTTGCTGAACCAGCCGGTGGTGTCCGGGGTTTCCTGAGCCTGGGCCGGCGTACCCGCAGCGACCAGTGCGGTCATGCAGGAGAGTAAAGCGGTGCGTCTGAGAGCGGTAAAACGAGAAGAAATTGTCATATGCAAAAGGATCCTTTACAGCGAGGTCGTAAGGTAGACGCCGATCCTTTGAGCGTCAATATTCCTGACCAAATAATTGTCATTCAGCTATTTAAGTGCTGTCTTTTTGCCACGATTTGTGGCTAATTGTTAACTATTGCCTTGCCTGGCGCCAATTCAACGGTGGCTGCGAAGTAGAGAAATTGCTGCGCCATGGATTGATATCGAGACCACCGCGCCGGGTATAGCGCGCATAGACAGACAACTTCTGTGGCGAACAGTTGCGCATCAGGTCCATAAAAATACGCTCAACGCACTGTTCATGGAATTCGTTGTGGTCGCGGAAGCTGATCAGGTACTTGAGCAAGCTCTCCTGATCGATGGCGGCGCCGACATAATGGATTTGCACGCTGCCCCAGTCCGGCTGGCCGGTAACCAGGCAATTCGATTTCAGCAAATGCGATAGCAAGGTTTCTTCAACGACAAGCTGGTTCGGGTCGCATTTTAATAAAGATGGATTCGGCTGGTATTCGCTGACTTCAATATCCAGCCGGTCCAGCAGCAAGCCTTGCGGCTCTTGCAGCTTGAGTTCGGAGAATGCATCTGCGGTGCTCAGGGTGACATGTACCGGCGCGCCGAAACCCGCCGACAGGTCTGCGCGCAATAGCTGCAACAGCGCATCGGTGTCAGCCAGCTTGGTCTGGTTGAAGGAATTCAGGTACAGCTTGAACGATTTCGACTCGACGATATTGGGAGAATCCGCCGGGACCGTGAAAGTGGCGATGGCAACCTGCGGCTTGCCGCGCAAATTCAGCCAGGATACCTCGTAGGCGTTCCAGATATCGACGCCGAAAAACGGCAGCGTGCCGCTGATGCCGATTTCTTCGCGCTTGCCCAGGCGGGCAATCGGAAACAGCAGCGATGGCTGGTATTGTGTCTGGTAGGCGGCGGGTTTGCCTAGCGGCGAGGCGTCAGGCGTGTTCGAGATGGTCATGGCTTTTGCATGTGCTTAATAAAGCAGTATTTTGCCAGATGAGGGCATGAAGGGTATTAGTTGGATATTTGGGCGGTCGCAGCCGGATGCGAAGCAAGGCGCCCGGCGCTTGCAGTGCGAGCACTGCAAGCGAGGCAGATCGTCTTAACCAAGAAATAATTTATAGACCGGATTGCTGCTTTCATCCCAATAGCGATAGCCCAGGCCGGCCAGGAATGCGCGGAAAACTTTCATTTCCTTTTTCGGCACTTGCAGTCCGACCAGGATGCGGCCGACGTCGCCGCCCTGGCTGCGATAGTGGAACAGGCTGATATTCCAGTCCGGCGCCATCGAATTCAAGAAACGCATCAACGCGCCCGGACGCTCCGGGAATTCAAAGCGGTACAGCAATTCGTTTTTCGCCAACGGGCTTTTGCCGCCCACCAGATGCCGCACATGGACCTTGGCCAGCTCGTCATGGGTCAGGTCGAGCGTGCTGAAGCCGTGTTTCTCGAAATTCTTGGCGATCAGGCTGGCTTCTTCGGCGCTCGAAGTCTGTACGCCGACAAACACATGGGCGATTTTCTCATCGCTGATGCGATAGTTGAACTCGGTGACGTTACGCGGCCCGACCAGTTCGCAGAAGCGGCGGAAGCTGCCGTGCTCTTCCGGGATGGTGACGGCATACACGGCTTCGCGCAATTGGCCGATATCGGCCATTTCGGCGACGAAGCGCAAGCGGTCGAAATTCATGTTGGCGCCGGACGCAATGGTGATCAGGGTCTGGTCCTTGATCGGCTTGCGGGTGCTCTTGGCGCGTTCGACATAGGCTTTGGCGCCGGCCACCGCCAGCGCTCCGGACGGTTCCAGAATGCTGCGCGTATCCTGGAAAACATCTTTGATCGCGGTGCAGACCGCATCGGTATCGACCAGGATCACTTCGTCCACATACATGCGCGCCAGGCGGAAGGTTTCTTCACCCACCAGCTTGACTGCGGTGCCATCGGCAAACAGGCCGACATCCGGCAGCGTGACGCGGCGGCCGGCCTTCAGGCTGCGCGCCATGGCGTCGGAATCGGTGGTTTGCACACCGATGATCTTGATCTCAGGCCTTACCGTTTTGACATAGGCGGCGATACCGGCAATCAGGCCGCCGCCGCCGATCGGCACGAAAATCGCGTGGATAGGCCCGGCGTGCTGGCGCAGGATTTCCATGCCGATGGTGCCCTGGCCGGCGATCACATGCGGGTCGTCGAACGGATGGACAAACGTCAGCTTGAGTTTCTTTTCCAGCGTCAGCGCGTGGTTGTAGGCATCGGTATAGGAGTCGCCGAACAGCACTACTTCACCGCCGCGCGCGCGGACCGCATCGACCTTGACCTGCGGCGTGGTGGTCGGCATTACAATCACGGCGCGGCAGCCGAGCTTGGCAGCCGACAGCGCCAGTCCTTGCGCATGGTTGCCTGCGGAAGCGCAGATCACGCCGCGCTTGAGCTGGGCCGGGGTCAGGCTGGCCATCTTGTTGTAGGCGCCGCGCAATTTGAAACTGAACACGCTTTGCACATCTTCACGCTTGAAATAAATCGGGTTGCCAATGCGCTGCGACAGGGTCGGCGCAAATTCAAGCGGGGATTCGACCGCGACATCGTAGACGCGGGCGGTGAGGATTTTCTGCAAATAGTCTGTGGTCATGTTGTCGTCAAATTGGGTTGTCGAGAGCACTCGACAAGGGGATCAGGCCGGAAAGAACAGCGGATCATTATAATGGACGGCTTTTAATCGTCACCAGGTTTTGTCGGCCGCAGCGCAATAAACGTTATCAACAACCTCATATGCTGTTGCGCGCACCGCATCTGCCGTCTCTTTGAAGTGCCCCTATGATCGAATCCGCAGTTTTATGGTTGCTCAAGACACTAGCCGTGCCGACGGTCGGTTTAACTTCCGTCTTTATCATCAGTTTTGTCGCCGCTACCTTGCTGCCGCTGGGCTCGGAACCGGCAGTGTTTGCGGTGATCAAATCCAACGGCGCGCTATTCTGGCCGGTGATTTTCGTCGCGACGGCAGGTAATACCCTGGGCGGCGTGGTCGATTACTGGATGGGCTACGGCGCCAAGCAAGCTTTCGCCCGCGAGCGCGGCAGCAACTGGTTTGGCTGGCTGCAGTGCTATGGCGCAAAAACCATGCTGCTGGCCTGGGTGCCGGGCATCGGCGACCCCATCTGCACTGTGGGCGGCTGGCTGAAATTGCCGTTTTGGCCTTCCGTCATGTACATGGCGATCGGTAAATTCGTCCGCTATATGTTGGTGGTCTGGCTGCTGATGCATGTGCCGGACGGCTTTTGGCGAGAAGTTGCGAGCTGGCTCGCGTGAACGGTGAGCTGTGAGCCGTCAGTTGCTTTTTTGAATCAAATTGCGGACAGGCCCGCCCCAAACATCGCCGGTGTAATCAGCAGTAGTATGAGGTATGACAGCATACGCAATGGCCATGCGCGCTCACGCAGCAGATGAGAAATACCGAAATACGGGTTTCTCTTTGATAGCGAGACAGGGGTCATGAGATCGCTCCTGGATTCTGGGAAATCAGCCTTTGCACTGGCCGTAGTCGGCCAACGTGAGGGCAATGCTGTCGAAGATTTCGCTGATGATTTGGCTAAACATGAGAGCTCCTGAAACAAATGGGTAGGGAAGTATTTTAGATAAAAACTATTAATAATTAAAAATTGATTGTTTTTATTGATTTCATTGGATTTGCCTATCCAGGCATGATCAGTCTCTTGCACTGCACAAATCGGCATGTCGCCGTCGCGAAGTAGCGCGATAAGCTAAAATACTGGTCCAGCAGCAGTAGTCAAAGCAGTCAACTTTCCTAGACCAATGAACGCCCCAGTAAAAATCCAGGCATTATTGTCAGACGCGCCACACGGCGCCACTCCTACGCGTTTGCGCGAAATTCCCTATAACTACACCTCGTTTTCAGATCGCGAAATTGTGATCCGGCTACTGGGCGAGGCATCCTGGCGTCTGCTCGACGAACTGCGCAGCAAGCGTCAGACCGGCCGTTCCGCCAGAATGCTGTATGAAGTCCTGGGCGACATCTGGGTGGTGCGGCGCAATCCGTATTTGCAAGATGACATGCTGGACAATCCGAAGCGCCGCCAGGCCTTGATTGACGCGTTGCATCATCGTCTCAGCGAAGTCGACAAGCGCCGTATCGTCACCGACCAAGAGGAGAGTGGCGCGGCGCGCGATAGCGCCAGCGATGAAGAAGCGAAACGGCGCAGCGAGAATGTCGAAGCGCTGCTGGCTGCCGCGCGCAAGGCGATTGCCGCCTTCTCTGACGAATTCCGCCAGACCTACGATTTGCGCAAGCGCACCAATAAAATCCTGGGCCGCTATACCGCCAAGGACAACATCAAGTTCGACGGTCTGTCGCGCGTATCGCATGTGACCGACGCCACCGACTGGCGCGTCGAATATCCATTCGTGGTGCTGACGCCCGATAGCGAAGATGAAATGGCCGGCCTGGTCAAGGGCTGCATCGAACTTGGCCTGACCATCATCCCGCGCGGCGGCGGCACCGGCTACACCGGCGGCGCGATTCCGCTGACGCCTTTGTCGGCTGTCATCAACACGGAAAAGCTGGAGCAACTGGGTGCAGTCGAAATGGCTGTGCTGCCGGGTCTGGATAAAGAATACGCCACGATCTATTCTGGCGCCGGCGTGGTTACCAAACGGGTTTCCGACGCTGCAGAAAAAGCCGGTTTCGTATTTGCGGTCGATCCGACTTCGGCCGAAGCGTCCTGCGTCGGCGGCAATATCGCGATGAATGCAGGCGGCAAGAAAGCCGTGTTGTGGGGCACTGCGCTCGACAACCTGGCCAGCTGGCGCATGGTCGATCCGAACGGCGACTGGCTGGATGTAACCCGTCTCGACCACAACCTCGGCAAGATCCACGACACGCCGTTGGCGCGCTTCCAGCTCGAATGGCGCCACCCGGCTGAAAAAGGCCGTCCAAGCGAAACGCCGTTCAAGACGGAAATCCTGGAAATCGCCGGCCGCGTATTCCGCAAGGAAGGCCTGGGCAAAGACGTGACCGATAAATTCCTGGCCGGTTTGCCAGGGATTCAAAAAGAAGGCTGCGACGGTTTAATTACATCCGGGCGCTGGATTCTGCACAAGATGCCGAAGCACACGCGCACCGTCTGCCTGGAATTTTTCGGCCAGGCGCGCGATGCGATTCCATCGATCGTCGAGATCAAAGACTTTCTCGACGCCGAAACCAGAAAGGGCGGGGCGATCCTGGCCGGCCTGGAGCATCTGGACGAGCGTTATCTGCGCGCGGTCGGCTACACCACCAAGTCGAAGCGCGGCGTGCTGCCGAAGATGGCCTTGTTCGGCGATATCGTCGGCGACGACGAAAACGCAGTAGCGCAGGCGGCATCGGAAGTGGTGCGCATGGCTAACAACCGGGTCGGTGAAGGTTTTGTCGCGGTCAGCCCGGAGGCGCGCAAGAAATTCTGGCTGGACCGCGCCCGCACGGCTGCCATCGCCAAGCATACCAACGCCTTCAAGATCAATGAAGACGTGGTGATTCCGCTCAATCGCATGGGCGAGTACACCGACGGTATCGAACGCATCAACATTGAATTGTCGGTCAAGAACAAGCTGCAATTGCTGGGCGGATTGCGCGATTTCCTGCTCAAGGGAAATCTGCCTTTGGGCAAGGGCGACGATGTTGACGGCGACGACATTCCTGCGGCGGAAATCCTGGAAGACCGCGTGCACCAGGCTGAGCAACTGTTAGCCGAGGTGCAGGCGCGCTGGACTTATCTGCTGGCGCATCTGGATACGCCGCTCAAGGATGCGAAAGAACAGCTGGCCGCACTGGGGCTGGAAAAACTCAGCGCGACATTTGACGAGCGCCTGCTGCAACAGCCTGCCGCCACCGTATTCGACGTGGTGCAGGACCGTACTGTGCGGGTCTCCTGGAAACAGGAAGTACGCGCTTTGCTGCGGCAGATTTTCAACGGCGCTTCGTTCAAGCTGATTCTCGACGAGTTCAACGAGATTCACAAGCAGGTCTTGCGCGGCCGCGTATTCGTTGCCTTGCACATGCACGCCGGCGACGGCAACGTGCACACCAACTTGCCGGTCAACTCCGATCACTATGAAATGCTGCAGGATGCGCATGCCGCCGTAGCCCGCATCATGACGCTGGCGCGTTCGCTGGATGGCGTGATTTCGGGCGAACACGGGATCGGCATCACCAAGCTGGAATTCCTGACGGAAGACGAGATCAAGGATTTCCGCAGCTACAAACTGCGGGTCGATCCGGAAGGCCGCTTCAACAAGGGCAAGCTGCTGAACCTGCCTGGTTTCGAGGCTGACCTGAGCAATGCCTATACGCCGTCGTTCGGCCTGATGGGGCACGAATCGCTGATCATGCAGCAAAGCGATATCGGCGCCATCGCCAACAGCGTCAAGGATTGCCTGCGCTGCGGCAAATGCAAGCCGGTGTGCGCCACCCACGTGCCGCGCGCCAATCTGCTGTATTCGCCGCGCAACAAGATCCTGGCGACTTCGCTGCTGGTGGAAGCCTTTCTGTATGAAGAGCAAACGCGGCGCGGCATCTCGATCAAGCATTGGGAAGAGTTTGAAGATGTGGCCGACCATTGCACCGTCTGCCATAAATGCCTGACGCCATGCCCGGTCGACATCGATTTCGGCGACGTCTCGATGAACATGCGCAACCTGCTGCGCAAGATGAACAAGAAATCGTTCAATCCAGGCACCACGGCCGCCATGTTCTTCCTGAATGCAACCGATCCGGCCACTATCAACATGACACGCAAAGTCATGACTGACTGGGGTTTCAAGGCGCAGCGCCTCGGCAACGACATACTGAAGAAATTCGCCAAGAAGCAGACCAAGAAACCGCCGGCCACGGTCGGCAAGGCGCCGATCAAAGAACAGGTAATCCACTTCATCAACAAGAAGATGCCGGGCAATCTGCCGAAGAAGACGGCGCGCGCCTTGCTGGATATCGAAGACGACAAGATCGTGCCGATCATCCGCGATCCGAAGAGCACCACGGCCGATACCGAAGCGGTGTTTTATTTCCCCGGCTGCGGTTCCGAGCGCCTGTTCTCGCAAGTAGGATTGGCGACCCAGGCCATGTTGTGGGAGGTCGGCGTGCAAACCGTGCTGCCGCCGGGTTATCTGTGCTGCGGTTACCCGCAACGCGGCTCCGGCGATTACGACAAGGCGGAAAAGATCATCACCGACAATCGCGTGCTGTTCCATCGCATGGCGAATACCCTGAACTATCTCGACATCAAGACCGTCATCGTATCTTGCGGTACTTGCTACGATCAGTTGCAGGGCTATCAGTTCGACAAGATCTTCCCCGGCTGCCGGATTATCGATATCCACGAATACCTGCTGGAGAAAAATCTCAAGCTGGAAGGCGTCAGCGGTACCCGTTACATGTACCACGATCCTTGCCACAGCCCGATGAAATTGCAGGATCCGATGAAGACGGTGAATGCCTTGATCACCACTGACGACGGCGCCAAGATCGAGAAGAACGAGCGTTGCTGCGGCGAGTCCGGCACCTTCGGCGTGAGCCGTCCGGATGTCGCGACCCAGGTCCGTTTCCGCAAGGAAGAAGAGATGAACAAGGGCGCGGATAAGCTGCGCGCCGACGGTTTTGGCGGCGACGTCAAGATCCTCACTTCCTGCCCGTCTTGCTTGCAGGGTTTGTCGCGCTACAACGATGATTCCGGCACGACCGCCGATTACATCGTGGTTGAAATGGCGCGTCACCTGCTGGGCGAGAACTGGCTGCCGGATTATGTTGCACGCGCCAACAACGGCGGCATCGAAAGGATCCTGGTGTAGCCATGACAACGCATTCGGTTGATTGCGAATTGTGCAGCGGCGACGGTGGGGAAATTCTCCACCGCGCCGAAAAATTCCGCGTGGTGCTGGTCGATGATGCCATGTATCCGGGCTTCTGCCGCGTCATCTGGCACCGCCACGTCAAGGAAATGACGGATTTGTCGACGGCCGATCGCGCGCTATTCATGGATGCCGTATGGATCGTGGAAACCGCCGTGCGCAACATCATGCTGCCAGAAAAAATCAACCTGGCTTGCCTTGGCAACATGACGCCGCATCTGCACTGGCATGTGATTCCACGTTATCTGGACGACGCCCATTTCCCCAGCCCGGTGTGGGCGCAAGCCCAGCGGCAACCGCTGCCGGCCAGCCTTGCGCAGCGGCAGGCATTGCTGGGCGCGTTGCGCGCGGCGATATCCGAGCAGTTTTAATCTTATTTCAAGCTTATCCAGACCATCCCTATGACCGGCTCCAAACAATCAGCACCTGCGCCCATGCCGGTGTCATTCACAGTGCACAAGCAATCGTGCCAGCTGGAAGTCGCCTTCGATGACGGCGCGGTGTTTTCGCTGCCGTTTGAATTGATGCGCGTCTATTCGCCGTCGGCCGAAGTAAGCGGCCACGGTCCAGGGCAAGAGGTACTGCAAACAGGTAAGCGCAAGGTTGAAATGGCTGCGCTTGAACCGGTTGGCAACTATGCCGTCAAGCCGACTTTTTCGGACGGACATGTCAGCGGCATTTATACCTGGGCCTATCTGTATAAGCTGGGGCGAGATCAAGAGGCGATGTGGGAAGATTACCTGCAGCGCCTGGAAGCCGCAGGCCATACGCGAGAAAGCGGGCGGGATTTGCCGATGACAAGCAAGGCCGCAGGCGGCCACGGTTGTGCCTAACGATCTTGCGTGACCAGGCCGGATTCCGTCTTTACAAAATCCGGCCCGTTTTCTTTCTTTAAACTATCTCTTTAAGAGTAGCTTGCGTTTCTTGCCTTTCCCATCTCGCTTAGCGCATCGCCTATCGCATGCACTGCCTGCCGCATTTCTTCCGCGCCAATCGCACCGATGCAACCCACGCGGAAAGTCTCAACCTGGGTCAGCTTGCCCGGATAGAGAATGAAACCTTTGGCGCGCACCCGGTTGTAAAAATTCTTGAACTCATAATTGGCGCTGTGCGGTGCGTGCATGGTGACGATGATGGGCGCCTGGATTTTTGCCGGTAAAAACGGGATCAATCCCAACTCGCGCATGCCCGCCATCAAGGTGTCGTAGTTTTTGGTGTAGCGCGCCAATCTTGCCGGCTGGCCGCCTTCCGCAAAAAACTGGTTCAAGGCCTGATGGAAGGCAACCACGATATGCGTCGGCGGCGTGAAGCGCCATTGCGTGGTCTTTTCCATGTAGGCCCACTGGTCGTGCAAATCTAGCGACAAGGACCTGGAGTTGCCTGCGCATTTTTCCAATACGTTCTTGCGCGCAATCACAAAACCCATGCCTGGCGGCCCTTCTATGCATTTGCCGCTGGCCGCGATCAGCGCATCGAAACTGATCTTCGCCGCGTCGATTTCCAGCGCGCCAAAGGAACTCATGGCGTCGATGATCAGGCTCTTCTTGTGCCGTGCCACCACCGCGGCGATTTCCTGCAAGGGATTCAAGATGCCGGTGCTGGTTTCGCAATGGATCACGCCGACATGCGTGATGCTGCGGTCGTTGCTCAGCACGCGCTCGACGTCGGCAGCGGTGGTCGGCACGTCCTCGGCGGTTTCGAATACCGTTACCTGGCGTCCCATCATCTCGACGATTTTTGCCATGCGCTTGCCGTAGGCGCCGTTGATCAGCACCAGCATGTGGCCGTTGCGCGGCAGCAGCGTGTTGATCGCCGCTTCTATCGAAAACGTGCCGCTGCCCTGCATCGGCACGCACACATGCGTCTCATGGGCATTGGCGATGTCCAGCAGTTGCTGGCGCAGCTTGCCGGTGATGGCATTGAATGATGCATCCCATGAACCCCAATCCTGCAGCATGGCGCTCTTGGTAGCGAGCGATGTGGTCAGCGGTCCTGGCGTCAGAAGAATCGGGTCGCGGCTTTGCAGGCTCATGCTATTTCCTTTGGTTTGGTGCAGGTATTGGTCAACTATAAAAAGATGCCGGGTGAGCAGATCTGGCGCCAGCTTTGCGCATTCTTCAACAGCAGGCGCGCGGTCTATCTGTTGCAGGGGTCTGCTTGTAATTGCATCATGTTTTATGTATTTTGTTGACAATCTACACGTTGTTAAATTAAAGTGCAATCACCGACTCGAAAAAAAATTGCCATGACTACTAGCCGCACAATGAACACCATCGCCCTGGTCCAGAAAAACTCGCTGCCTTCGCTCGTGCAAAAGGAGCTGGAACGCATGATCCTGGCCGGCGATCTGGTCGCCGGCGACAAACTCAATGAAGTGTCGCTGGCGGACATGCTGGGCGTTTCACGCGGTCCGGTACGCGAGGCGTTCCGGGCGCTGGAAGAGGCGGGGCTGGTCCTGCAGGAAAAGAATTGCGGCGTCTTCGTGCGCCAGATCTCGGTCGAAGAAGCCGACGAAATCTATGAAGTGCGGGCCGTGCTGGATGAGCTGATCGGGCGCAAGCTGGCAGCGACCATCAAACCGGCCCAGGTGCAGGAACTACGCACGTTGCTCGATCGCATGGATGGCATGGTGACGCTGGGCGATATCGACGGCTACCTGAAGTTGAATCTGCATTTCCATGACTCGCTGGTGCAGTTCACCGCCAACAAGAAGTTGTTGCATACCTATCGGCGCCTGGTCAACGAACTCAATTTGTTCCGCCGCTCGGCGCTGGCGCAAAAGGGCAGCCTGCCGACTTCAACCGGCGAGCATCACAAGATCGTCGATGCCATCGCCAATGGCGATGCGCAAGCTGCAGGCGACATCATGCGCGAACACGCAGTCGCCGGACGTAAGCGCATGCATCAGGCGCAAGTGCAGGCCGCTGCCGGCGGTGCCGTTGCGGCGTCCAACTAACTCGCCGCAACTGATAGCATCACAGCGAAAGCAAGCCATGTCCAATCCCAAAAGCCTCAGCGAATCTCTCAGTGAATCTCTCACCATCAACGGCCGCAGCTATCAACCGATGCAGCAGCCGCTGGTAGTGGTTTGCGTCGACGGCTGTGAACAGGAATACATCAATCAGGCGATACAAGCCGGCGTCGCACCATTCCTGAAAAAAATGGCGGAGCAGGGCACGGTGCTTAGCGCGGACTGCGTGGTGCCGAGCTTTACCAATCCTAACAATCTGTCGATCGTGACCGGCGTGCCGCCTTCCGTGCATGGCATCTGCGGTAATTATTTCTATGATCTGGAGACCAGGCAGGAAGTCATGATGAACGACGCCAAATACCTGCGCGCCGGCACCATATTCGAGGCCTTCTCCAACGCCGGCGCCAAGGTCGCGGTGATCACCGCCAAGGACAAATTGCGCAGTTTGCTCGGGCATAAAATGCGCGGCGGCATCTGTTTCTCGGCAGAGAGGGCCGATCAGGCTACGCTGGAGCAGAACGGCATAGAGAATTTGCTGGAACTGGTCGGCATGCCGCTGCCGTCGGTGTACAGCGCGGAACTGTCGGAGTTCGTGTTTGCCGCCGGCGTCAAACTGCTGGAGACACAGCGTCCGGATATCATGTATCTGTCGACCACCGACTATATCCAGCATAAGTACGCGCCCGGTACAGCTGGCGCCAATGCTTTCTACGCCATGATGGATCGCTACCTGACCCGGCTCGATACCTTGGGCGCGGCAATTGGCCTGACTGCCGATCACGGCATGAACGCCAAGACCGACAGCGCCGGCAATGCCAACGTGATTTACTTGCAGGATGTGCTGGACGCCCAGGTCGGCGTTGAGAAAACCCGTGTCATCCTGCCGATCACCGATCCGTATGTGGTGCATCACGGCGCGCTCGGTTCTTACGCCACCGTCTATCTCGGCGGCGGCTCCGATGCGGCCGACCTCGTGCACATCGCTGACAAGATCCGCGCCATTGCCGGCATCGAACTGGTGCTGACGCGCGCGCAGGCGGCACGGCGCTTTGAATTGCCGCCGGATCGTATCGGCGATCTGGTGGCGGTCAGCGAGCGCCTGACCGTGATCGGCACCGCTGCCAGCCGTCACGATCTGTCCGGATTGAAGTTGCCGCTGCGTTCGCACGGCGGCATTTCCGAGCAAAAGGTGCCGCTGATGTTCAACCGCAAATTGAGCGCCATCCCGGCGGATCATCGACTGCGCAATTTCGATGTGTTTTTCCTGGCGATGAATAACGCGCAATAGATTTTCTCCACTCTCTGACAAGCAGATCCGAGGACATGATGCTGACCGAACTGAGCAAGCTCAAGCAAGGCGAACCTTTACATCAAAACATGCGGATCGCCGGAAAACCGGTTGGCAACCCGCGCCGCATAGAGATTCGTAATCCATACAATGGCGTACTGGTCGGTTCGGTGCCGAAAGCGACAGTCGAAGATATCCGCCTAGCCTTTCGTATCGCGCGTCAGTTCAAGTCGGCGCTGACGCGTTTCGAACGCTCCCAGATCATGCTGCGGGCGGCGGAAATATTGCGCGCCAATACCGATGCGATTTCCGACCTGATCACGGCGGAAGCCGGGCTGTGCAAGAAAGACAGCCTGTATGAAGTCGGCCGCGCCTGCGATGTGTTCGTGTTTGCCGCGAACCAGGCGCTGGTGGACGACGGCCAGGTGTTTTCCTGCGACCTGACGCCGCATGGCAAGCAGCGCAAGGTCTACACTTTGAAAGAACCGTTGCTGGGCGCCATCTCGGCGATCACGCCGTTCAATCATCCGCTCAATCAGGTCGCCCACAAAGTAGCGCCGTCCATCGCCACCAATAACCGGATGGTGCTGAAGCCGACTGAAAAGACGCCCTTGTCAGCCTTGCTGCTGGCAGACATCTTGTACCAGGCAGGCCTGCCGCCGGCAATGTTCTCGGTCGTCACCGGCGATCCCGCCGAAATCGCCGACGAGATGCTGACCAATCCCGATGTCGACCTGGTGACATTTACCGGCGGTGTGCCGATCGGCAAATACATTGCCGGCAAGGCAGTGTACAAACGCCAGGTCCTGGAGCTGGGCGGCAACGATCCGATTATCGTGATGGAGGACGCCGATCTGGAAGAAGCGGCGACGCTGGCGGTTTCCGGTTCATACAAGAATTCCGGCCAACGCTGCACGGCGATCAAGCGCATGATCGTGCATCAAGCGGTAGCCGACGAGTTCGTTGAACTGCTGGTGAACAAAACCAAGGCCGTCAAATACGGCGATCCAATGAACCCGCATAACGACATGGGCAGCGTGATCGACGCCCGTTCCGCCAGCGCCTTCGAAGCCAAGGTCAACGATGCGCAACAACGCGGCGCCAAACTCCTGTTCGGCAATGTGCGCGACGGTGCGCTGTATTCGCCCACCGTGCTGGATCATGTGCCGGCCGATTGCCAACTGGTTGCCGAGGAAACCTTCGGCCCGGTATCGCCGGTGATCCGCTGCACCGATATTGCCGAAGCGATCCGCATCTCCAATTCGACACCTTACGGCTTGTCGTCATCGGTATGCACCAACCGGCTCGACTACATCACCCGCTTCGTGCGCGAACTGGAAGTCGGCAGCATCAATGTCCGCGAAGTCCCCGGCTATCGATTGGAACTGACGCCGTTCGGCGGCATCAAGGATTCCGGCCTGGGCTACAAGGAAGGCGTGCAGGAAGCGATGAAGAGCTTCTGCAATACCAAAACCTATTCTCTGCCCTGGAACTGAATCCATGCTGACCATCCCGCAAATTTGCGCACTGTTCGAACGCGGCGGTCACCAGATGTACAGCGGCGAGCCGGTCAACCAGTTGCAGCACGCGCTGCAATCGGCCACCCTGGCAGAGCAGGCCGGCGCTGAGCCGGAGCTGGTTTGCGCCGCCTTGCTGCACGATCTCGGGCACCTGCTGAATCCGCAAGGCGAGACGCCGTCGGCGCGCGGCGTCGACGACACCCATCAATATTTCGCGATACCGTATCTGCGCGGTTTGTTCCGCCCGGCGGTGCTGGAGCCGATTCGTTTGCACGTCGACGCCAAGCGCTATTTGTGCGCCACGGACAGCGCTTATCGGGAGCGCCTGTCCGAGGATTCCAAGCGTAGCCTGGAATTGCAGGGCGGCGTTTTTTCCGCCGCCGATGCGGCGCAATTCATCGCCCGCCCTTATGCCGCCGATGCGCTCAGCCTGAGGCTGTGGGACGACCAGGCCAAGGTGGAAGGAAAGGCGACTCCCGATTTGCGGCATTTCTCCAAATTGATGTCTGCCTGCGCTTTGGCCACTGCTTAGTTGCCGCTTAGTTACTTTTAATCATTGCTCACCCAGGATTGATAACCCATGCGCCCATTCTGGCTGGAAGATGCACTATTCGCCGACGGTGAGTTGGCCCCGGCGCTGCAGGGTCAGCAACAGGCAGACGTCGGCATTGTCGGCGGCGGCTTTACCGGTTTGTGGACTGCGATCCAGCTCAAGCAGCAAAACCCGGCGCTCGACATTGCCATCATCGAAAGCGATCTGTGCGGCGCCGGCGCCAGCGGCCGCAACGGCGGCTGCCTGCTGACCTGGGCCACCAAATTCTTTACCCTGCGCCGTTTGTTCGGCGAAGCCGAAGCCGTACGCCTGGTCAAGGCCTCGGAAGCGGTAGTCGATCACATCGGCAATTTTTGCCGCGAACACAAGATCGACGCTGAATTCCGTCAGGACGGCACTTTGTATACCGCCACCGCCAAGGCGCAACTGGGCGTGCTGGACCCGGTGCTGGAAGAGTTGCAGCGGCAAGGCATCAGCTCTTACCATGCGCTGCCGGATACTGAAGTACAACGTCGCTCCGGCTCGACCCGCAATCTGGCCGGCGTGTTCTCGCCGATGGCGGCGACTGTGCATCCGGGAAAACTGGTGCGCGGCTTGCGCCGTGTGGCGCTGGAGATGGGGATACGGATCTACGAAAGAACGCCGATGCTGTCGTTTACGCCCGGCGCCACGGTCACGCTGCAAACGCCGGCCGGCAGCCTGCAGGTCGGCAAGACGGTGTTGGCCATCAACGCCTGGATGGCCAGCCGCTTCCCGCAATTCGAGCGCACCCTGGCGGTGGTCTCCAGCGATATGGTGATCACTGAAAAATGTCCTGATCTATTGCGCAGCATCGGTCTGACGGATGGCGTATCGGTATTGGATTCGCGTACTTTCGTCTTCTATTACCGCACTACCGAAGACGGCCGCCTGATGCTGGGCAAGGGCGGCAACACCTTCGCCTGGCGCGGCCGCATCCTGCCGGTGTTCGATCAACGCTCGCCCTATGAACAGCAGCTCAAGCGCAGCCTGCACGAATTTTTTCCGGCGCTGGCCGACGTGCCGATCAGCGCCAGCTGGAACGGCGCTTCAGACCGCTCGGTAAGCGGTTTCCCGTTCTTCGGGCGCTTGAACGAGATGCCGAATGTATTTTACGGTTTCGGTTATTCCGGCAATGGCGTCGGCCCCAGTTACATGGGCGGGCAATTATTGTCGTCGCTGGTGCTGGGCCTTGATAATGCATGGAGCCGCAGCCCGCTGGCGGCCGGCCCGCGCGGCCGGTTCCCGCCGGAGCCGCTGCGTTATATAGGTTCGCTGGTAGTGCGCGATGCGATCCGGCGCAAGGAACTGGCGGAAGACCAGGATCGCAAACCGTGGCTGCTGGACCGGATGTTGAGCAAGTTGGCCAACGCTGCGGGCAAAGCCGATAAGGCTTAGTTGTTTTTCCGCCATGTAAAGCTGGGCATGTCGCTGATAAATCGCCTATGGATTATTTGGCAAGCCAGGCAAGCCTTGGCGGGACTTGTATAATGTAAGTCTGCCAAATAAGCTTGCCACCATGACCAACACCACGCATTTCGGTTACAAAACCGTCTCCGAGGACGATAAAGTCCACAAAGTCGCCGAAGTTTTCCACTCGGTCGCGCCCAAATACGATGTCATGAACGATTTGATGTCGGCCGGTCTGCATCGGGTCTGGAAAATTTTCACCATTGCCCAGGCGGCTATCCGTCCCGGCTTCAAGGTTCTGGATATTGCCGGCGGCACCGGCGATCTGGCCAAGGCTTTCGCCAAGCGCGCCGGACCTACCGGCGAAGTCTGGCTGACCGATATCAACGAGTCCATGCTGCGCGTGGGGCGTGACCGCCTCTTGAATACCGGCCTGTCCACCCCCACCTTACTCTGCGATGCGGAGAAATTGCCGTTTCCGGACAATTATTTCGACCGGGTATCGGTGGCGTTCGGTTTGCGCAACATGACGCACAAGGATGCAGCGCTGGCAGAAATGCGGCGCGTATTGAAGCCGGGCGGCAAGTTGCTGGTGCTGGAGTTTTCGAAAGTCTGGGAACCGCTGAAAAAACCTTACGACGTCTACTCGTTTTCCGTACTGCCGTGGCTGGGCAAGAAAATTGCCAATGATTCTGAAAGCTACCGTTACCTGGCTGAGTCGATCCGCATGCATCCCGATCAGGACACCCTGAAGCAGATGATGACGGATGCCGGCCTGGCGCGGGTTGAGTATTTCAATTTAACTGCCGGCGTGGCGGCCTTGCATACCGGCATAAAACTGTAGGAGTTCGCATGAAGAGATTTTTGCTGGTGCTGCTGATGGTCGCAAGCACCTTGTCGTTGACCATATCGAATGCCGATGCGCGCCGCCTGGGCGGCGGCGGGTCGTTCGGCAAACAGTCGTCCGGGATTACCCGCCAGGCGCCAAGCCAGCCGACGCAGAATTTCGGCAACACCAACCAGGCCAAGCCGGCCGCACCTGCCACCACTACGCCGCAAACGATCCCGCCTAAACCGGCCAGCCCTTGGAAGGGTATCCTGGGCGGCGCTTTGCTGGGCCTGGGCCTGGGCGCTTTGATGTCGCACTTCGGCATGGGCGGCGCATTCGGTTCTTTCCTGTTGATGGCCTTGCTGGCGGTCGCGGTAATTTTTGTTGTGCGGCTGGTAATGCGCAAGGCCGGCAATACGCCGGCGCCTGCCGCCTATTCTGGTGCAAGTTCCAGTGTCAATTCGCCGGCCGCCAGTTTCGACAGCAGCGCTTCCGGCTTTACGCCTGAAATCGGCTCGCGCATCAATTCCGCCCCTTCGTTCCAGCCTTCTGCATTGCAGGCGGATTCGGCCGCGGCCGGCCACGGCGCGCCTTGGGGCATTCCTGCCGATTTCGACGTGCCGGGCTTCGTGCGCAGCGCAAAGACCTATTTCATTCGCCTGCAAGCCGCCTGGGACAAGGCCGATATCAACGATATCCGTGAATTCACCACGCCGGAAATGTTCGGCGAATTGCGCCTGCAATTGCAAGAGCGCGGCGCATCGCCCAATAATACCGATGTGGTGCAGCTGGACGGCGAGTTGATGGGTATCGAAACCGTCGGCAACGACTATCTGGCCAGCGTCAAATTCACCGGCCTGATCAAGGAAGCGCCGGAAGCATCGGCGGAACCGTTCACCGAGGTCTGGAACCTGTCCAAGCCGCAATCGGGGCAGGGCGGCTGGGTTTTGGCAGGGATTCAGCAGGTCAATGCATAAATGCTAAGGCCATAGGCAGGTTTTGAGCCTGCTAAACTGATAAACTTGGGACCGCCCGTGAATAGTCACGGGCGGTTTTGTTTTCTGACGATGACTCATCCAATCAATTTCACGCCGATCACCGCCGCCATCAATCATTTGCTGGCGCAAGAACCATGGGCGCAGCGCATCCTGGCCGCGCACGCGGACAAAGTCGCCTGCTTCGATGGCGGCGCAGTCAAACTGCGCTGGCAGGTCAGCGCCGACGGCCTGTTGCAAGCGCCGGCGCCGGACGCCGCCGTGAACGTCACGATTCGGCTTAACCTGGCCGACCTGCCGCTGATTGCGCAGAACCGGGAGCGCGCCTTTTCCTATGTGAAGATCGATGGCGATGCCGATTTTGCCAACGCCATTTCGCAAGTCAGCCAGGGTTTGCGCTGGGACGCCGAACACGATCTGAGCAAGCTGGTCGGCGATATCGCCGCCGTGCGCATCGTGGCCGGCAGCAATGCGCTGATTGCCGGCGCGGTGGCTACCCATAAGAAGCTGGCGGAAAACGTCGCCGAATATTTTCTGGAAGAACAACCGATGCTGGTGCGGCCGCAGGCGGTATCCGATTTTACGAATGATGTCACCAGGCTGCGCGACGATCTGGAGCGGCTCGCCAAACGCATCAACAAACTGAAGAATTCATGATCCTGAAATTGCTACGCCTGTTAAAAATTGTCCGCGTTGCCGTGCGTTACGGCCTGGACGATATCGCGATGTCGGGTTTCGATACGCCGCGCATCTCCAAGCTGATCGATACCCTGATTTTCTGGCGCGACATTTCGGCGCCGCGCGGTGAGCGTTTGCGCAAGGCCCTGGAAGAGCTGGGGCCGATTTTCGTCAAGTTTGGACAGGTGCTGTCGACCCGGCGCGACCTGCTGCCCGGCGACATGGTCGACGAACTGTCGCGTCTGCAGGACCGGGTGCCGCCGTTCAGCTCGGACCTGGCGATCGCGCAGATCGAAAAATCATTGAAGGCGCATCCGGACGATTTGTTTGCGAGCTTCGAGCGTGAGCCGGTGGCCTCGGCCTCGATTGCGCAGGTGCACTTTGCGACACTGAAAAACGGCAAGGAGGTGGCAGTCAAGGTGCTCCGGCCCGGCATGAAAAAGTCGATCGACGAAGATGTGGCGCTGATGCACATCGCCGCCGGCCTGGTCGAGAAATTGTGGGCTGACGGCCGCCGCCTGAAGGCGCGCGAGGTAGTCGGCGAATTCGATAAGTACCTGCATGACGAACTGGACCTGATGCGCGAGGCCGCCAACGGCAGCCAGCTGCGCCGCAATTTTGCCGACTCCCATTTGTTGGTAGTGCCGGAAATGTATTGGGACTATTGCTCATCGTCGGTGATCGTGATGGAGCGCATGCACGGCATCCCGATTTCGCAGCTGGACCGCCTGCGCGATGCCGGCGTCGATCTCGCCAAACTGTCGCGCGATGGCGTCGAGATTTTTTTCACCCAGGTATTTCGCGACGGTTTTTTCCATGCCGACATGCATCCCGGGAATATCCTGGTGTCGGTGGCGCCGGCCACCTTCGGCCGTTACATCGCACTTGATTTCGGCATCGTCGGCACGCTCAACGATTTCGATAAAGATTATTTGTCGCAGAATTTCCTGGCGTTTTTCCAGCGTGATTACAAACGTGTGGCGGAAGCCCATATCGAATCCGGCTGGGCGCCCAGGGAAACCCGGGTGGATGAGCTGGAGTCAGCGGTGCGCGCCTGCTGCGAACCGATCTTCGACCGGCCGCTGAAGGATATCTCCTTCGGCCAGGTGCTGTTGCGCCTATTTCAGACTTCGCGCCGCTTTAATGTCGAGGTGCAGCCGCAGCTGGTGCTGCTGCAAAAAACCTTGCTCAACGTCGAAGGCCTGGGTCGCCAGCTTGATCCTGAGCTCGATCTGTGGAAAACCGCCAAGCCGTACCTGGAGCGCTGGATGAGCGAGCAAATGGGCTGGCGTGGGCTGATCCAGCAGTTGAAGATCGAAATGCCGCGCTACAGCAAGCTGTTGCCGCAACTGCCGCGCCTGGCGCATCAGGCGTTGACGCAGGTGGTGGAGCCGAAGACTGAGCAAAACAATGAGTTGATGTGGCGGCTGATTGCAGAACAGCGCCAGACCAATCACCTGCTCGGCGTGCTGGTGTATGCCGGCGGCGGCCTGGCGGCCGGCGTGCTGTTGACGCTGCTGTATTTCCGCTTCGGTCACATGATTTGGTGGTGAGCATGACCACGCCCGCTTCTAAACCCGATGCCACCCCCAAGTTTGTCCATCGCGATCCCTCCCATCCGGATTTCTGGAGCGAGCGTTTCGAGCAAGATTTCATTCCCTGGGATAAGGGCGGCGTGCCGCAGGCGCTGCAGCAATACCTGAGCCGCAGCAAACCGGTGGCGACCCTGATCCCCGGTTGCGGCAGCGGTTATGAAGTCGCGTTGCTGTCGGAAGCCGGCTGGGACGTGATCGCCATCGATTTTTCCGACGCTGCCGTGAGCGCAGCGCGCACTGTGCTGGGCAAATGGTCGGAGCGCGTACTGCAGGCCGATTTCTTTACCTATCAGCCGCCACAGCCGCTGGGGCTGATCTACGAACGCGCCTTCCTGTGCGCTTTGCCGCCGGCTAAACGCGCCGCCATCGTCCGCCGCTGGGCCGAGCTGTTGCCGGCAGGTGGCACCCTGGCCGGCTTCTTCTTTTTCGACGAGAACCCTAAAGGCCCGCCGTTCGGCATCGGCCGGACCGAACTGGAACGCTTATTGCATGTTGATTTTGAGCTGGTCGATGAACGGGAAGTGAGCGATTCCATCGCCGTGTTTGCGGGAAAAGAGCGTTGGATGGAGTGGCGGCGGCGCGCTTAGCTTGGGTTCCAGCCGGCGTCGGCCAATGTCAGCCAGGGATATGCGCGGTTGCGCTTAAGCTGGCTTTTTTTACATAAATGACGGACGCCTTGCTACAATTGGCGGTTTTTTGCCCCTCAGGACATGATCCTAGATTCGGTAGTTGACCGCTTACTTATGTTTAGCAAGTCCCATGACCACTGATTTTCTTTCGTTCGATACGGCTCATCAATTGGCTAAAAGCGCTACAGGTACGATTGCACACTTTTCCGGCCCTCTGGCGTCGTTGCTCCTCCTAGCGGAATGTAGTCCGCGTCGTCGTCGCGCCTATCCAGAGGACCGGAAAAATGCACACTCGCACCTGTCCAACTACCGAATCTAGGATAAAGACATATGGCGCTGCTCGAAATCCGTAATGTCAGTCGTCGTTTCGGCGACTTTGCCGCAGTCGACAATATCAGCCTGTCGATTGAAGCCGGCGAATTCTTTACTTTGCTAGGTCCTTCCGGCTGCGGTAAAACCACTTTGCTGCGCATGATTGCCGGTTTCGACCTGCCGGATTCCGGCCAGATCCTGCTGGATGGCGTCGATCTGGTGGGCAGTCCGCCGGAGCAGCGGCCGGTATGCACCGTTTTCCAGAACTATGCGCTGTTTCCGCACATGACGGTCTCGGCCAATATCGCATTTCCCCTGAAAATGGCTAAGGTGCCGGCCGAACAGATCCGCGCCCGCGTCGAGGAGGCGCTGGAAGACGTGCGCCTGAGCGGCTTCGCCGCGCGCTTCCCGCACGAATTGTCAGGCGGTCAACGGCAACGGGTTGCTGTCGCCCGGGCGCTGGTGTCGCGTCCCAAGTTGCTGCTGCTGGATGAACCGCTGTCAGCGCTGGACGCCAAATTGCGTGAGCAGATGCAGATCGAGTTGATCAATTTGCAAAAGGAAGTCGACATCACTTTCGTCTACGTCACCCACGATCAGGGTGAAGCGCTGGCGCTGTCGCACCGGATCGCGGTCATGAATCGCGGCAGTGTCGAGCAGCTGGATGAGCCTTCGCGCATCTACAGTTATCCGCGCACCCGTTTTGTGGCCGACTTCATCGGCACCTGCAATTTGCTGGACGGCGCGATCGCCAGTATCGACGGCGCCGCCATGAAGCTGGACGTGCCCGGCCTCGGCCAGGTCAAGAGCGCGCTACCGCCGGATGCCGTAGCCGGCCGTAAAGGCACCCTGGCTTTGCGGCCGGAGAAAATCCACATCAGCGCCGAGATCGGCGCCGACACCGCGGAGAACCACTTCAAGGGTTTCGTCAAAGAGTTGTTGTATCTGGGCGACGTCACCGTCTACATCGTACAGACCGAGGGCGGCACCGCCATCGAGGCCTTGCTGGCGAATTCGGCGGCCGGCCGCGCCAAATTCTTTGAAGTCGGCGATACGGTGGATATCGCCTGGCAATTCGACGCAGGGCATTTCTTGTATGAGTAAGGTTGCCAACCAGGCGGCAAAGAAGCTGTCTGACGCAGCAGCGAAACGCAGCCGCATGGCGCGCTGGCTGATCAGCGGGCCGCCGCTGTTTTACCTGCTGTTGTTTTTTGCTATCCCCAGTCTGATCATGGTGTTCGCCTCGATCCGTTATGCCGGCGACTACGGCGGCCTGGCGCCGGTCTTCGACGAGGCCGGCAAGCTGAACCTGACACTGGAGAATTTTCAACGCTTCACTTCCGATTTCATTTACACGGCGATCTTCCTGAAGTCGCTGATGTATGCGGTGATCACCACCTTCTGCTGCCTGCTGATGGCTTATCCGCTGGCGTTGCTGATTGCGCGCAGTCCCAAGAAATATCGCGATTTGCTGATCCTGCTGGTGATCCTGCCGTTCTGGAGCAACTTCCTGATACGCGTCTATGCATGGATGATCATCCTCGGTCCGCAGTCCGGCCTGACCCAGGCTGTCAACTATGTGCTGGGACTGGCCGGGATCGAACCGGTGCGCTTGTTGTTTACCGGGTTTGCGGTGATTGTCGGCCTGGTCTATGTGCATTTGCCGTTCATGGTCTTGCCCTTGTACGCCAATCTGGAAAAGCACGATCCGGCCTTGGTCGACGCCGCGCAGGATCTGGGCGCATCGGCCTGGCAGCGTTTCTGGCGCATCACTTTCCCGCTATCCTTGCCCGGCGTGTACGCCGGCGCGGCGCTGGTCTTCATTCCGGCGCTGGGGATTTTTGCGGTGTCCGACATTCTGGGCGGCACCGGCAGCGACATGATAGGGAATGTCATCAAGCAGCAATTCCTGGAAACCCGCGACTGGCCGTTCGGCAGCGTGCTGTCCATCGTCCTCACGGTGGCGGCCCTGATCGCCGCCGGCATTGCGGTGCTGGTGGCAAGGCCGAGGAGAGCCGCATGACCAAGATAATAAGGCGTCCGCCGGGCTTGTGGCTGGTAGCGCTGGCCGTGTACGCTTTCCTGTACGTGCCGCTGATCATCGTAGTGGTGTACTCCTTCAACGATTCGCAGCTCAATGCCGAGTGGGTAGGTTTCACGCTGGATTGGTATCGCAAGCTGTTCCACAACGAAGAGATGCTGCAAGCCGCCGGCAATTCCTTGATGATTGCGCTGGTAGCCAGCGCCGCGTCTACCATGCTGGGCACCATGGCCGGTTTTGCGATGCATCGCTACAAGCTGAAATTGCTGCCCTTGCTGGTGCTGACACCGATCGCGATTCCGGAAATCCTGGTCGGCGTGTCGCTGCTGATTTTCTTCGTGATGCTCAATATCACCTTGGGCCTGGTCTCGATCGCCCTGGCGCATATCGCATTCTGCATAGGTTTTGTGGCGATTGTGGTGCGCTCGCGCTTGTCCGGCATGGATGAAAGCCTGACCGAAGCGGCGCGCGATTGCGGCGCCACCCCGCTGCAAGCGTTCCGCCTGGTCACGCTGCCGTTGATCATGCCGGGCGTAGTGGCGGGAGCCTTGATGGCGTTCACCTTGTCGATCGACGATTTCGTGATTACCTTCTTTACCGCCGGCGCCAACGCCTCCACCTTGCCGCTGCAGATCTATTCGATGATCAAGATTGCCGTCACGCCGGAGGTAAATGCCGTCTCTACCTTATTGATGGGGCTGACCCTGCTGCTTATAATCATCGCTTCCAAGCTGGCGCCAAACGCCATCCGTTCCTCGTAATTTCGTCCGCCTATCAGGATTGCCATGAAAAAACTGCTCGCCGTCGCGACTCTCTTGTTTGCCAGCATCTCGGCCCAGGCTGCCGATGAACTGCATTTGTACAACTGGAACAATTACATTGCGCCGGAAACCGTGCAGCGTTTCGAGGCCTTCTGCAAATGCAAGGTGGTGCAGACTTATTATGGCGACAACGAAGAAATGCTGGCCAAGCTGGCCGCCGGCGCCAAGGGCTATGACATCATCGTGCCGACCGGCAATGCGCTGGATGCATTGATCAAGCAGCAAGCCCTGCTGCCACTCGACAAGGGCCAGTTGCCGAATCTGAAAAACGTCAATCCGTCCTATCTGAACACTGATTTCGACAAGGGCAACAAGTATTCCGTACCCTATGCCTACACCGTGACCCTGATGGGTTACAACGATCAAAAGATGAAGGAACTGGGCATCCAGGTCGATAGCTGGGCGGCGATTTTCGATCCCAAGATCCTGGCCAAGATCCAAGGCAAGGTAACGGTGCTGGATTCCGCCAATGAACTGATGGCGGCGGCCCTCAAGTATCTCGGCTATTCCGCCAACGATACCGACGAGCAGCACTGGCAGCAAGCCAAGGATGTGATACTCAAGGCTAAACCCTACTGGGCGGCGTTCAACGGCAGCAGTTATATCAAAGAATTAACGGTAGGCAATATCTGGCTGGTGCATGGTTATTCGAATGACATCTTCCAGGCCGATGTCGATGCCCAAAAAGCCGGCCGCAAATTCCATATCCGCCACGCCATGCCGAAAGAAGGCGCGGTGCTGGCGCTGGATAGCATGGTGATTCACAAAGCGGCGCCGCGGCCCGACCTGGCGCTCAAGTTCATCAATTTCATGCTGGATGGCAAGAATGCCGCCGAGCTCAGCAATCTGATCGGTTCCGGCAATCCGAATGCCGACGCCGCCAAGTACATCAGGCCTGAAATCGCCAATAACCCGGCGATCTTTCCGGACAAGGCAGGTTTCGCCAAGCTGGAGATGCTGAAAGACTTGAACAGCAAGCAACGGCGCGCCGTCAACCGTATCTGGACCGAGATCCGCGCGCGCTAGTTGGCCGGCGCACGGTTTTGTGTAATATAAAATCAACAACGGCGCCGCCAATTCATGGCGTCGCCGCCACAAGCTGTCGGCTAAGCCCGCACTCAGCCCGTATATACTCGAAAAAACCTTTATAATTCAGGGTTTTGTAAGATATTTGCGGAGTTTCACCATGCCGATTTATGCGTATCGCTGCGAAGCCTGTGGTTTTGCCAAAGATGTACTGCAAAAGATGTCCGATGAGCCGCTGACGGTCTGCCCGACCTGCAGCAAAGCCGAGTTCAAGAAGCAGGTGACTGCAGCTGGTTTCCAGCTCAAGGGCACCGGCTGGTACGTGACCGATTTCCGTGGCGGCGCAGGCGCGACAGTGCCGCCGGTAAGCGCGGCTGAGCCGGCATCGGCCGCCGGCACAGCTGCCGCTCCGGCCGCCGCAGTCGCATCGGCGCCAGCCGCAACGCCAGCAACACCTGCAGCAGCGGCTAGCAGCACGCCGGCTGCAGCGACATAAGGTCACTCAAGTAATCCAGCAAGTTGAAAACCAGGCGCACGTACATGGTACGTGTTGTCCCACAAAGAAAGCCATGCGTAAATATTTCATCACCGGTCTGCTGGTTTTAGTCCCCCTGGCTATCACGCTATGGGTGCTGAATCTGATCATTGGCACGATGGATCAGTCGCTGCTGCTGCTGCCGGAGCAATGGCGGCCGAAAGCGCTGCTGGGGCATGATATTCCCGGGCTCGGCACGATCCTGACCTTGCTGGTGATTTTCCTGACCGGCCTGGCGACGCGCAATTTCATCGGCCGCCAGATTGTGTCGATGTGGGAAGCGGTGCTGACGCGCATTCCGGTGGTCAGCTCGATCTATTCCAGCGTCAAGCAAGTGTCGGATACCTTGTTTTCATCGTCCGGCAATGCCTTCCGCAAAGCCTTGCTGGTGCAATACCCGCGCGAGGGATCGTGGACGATTGCTTTCCTGACCGGAATTCCTGGCGGCGATGTAAAAAACCATCTGGCCGGCGATTATGTCAGCGTGTATGTGCCGACTACGCCGAACCCGACTTCCGGATTCTTCCTGATGCTGCCGCGCGCAGACACCATCGAACTCGACATGAGCGTCGATGAGGCCTTGAAGTACATTGTTTCAATGGGGGTGGTCGCGCCCGAGCAACAGCCCGACAGGAAGCTGGTCGTCGACTCGCTGCCTGGCGTTGGCCCGGCAGCCGGCAATCAGCTCTGACCATTGCCGCCACCGGCCACGTGAATGTCCCCGCTTCTAAGCCACACTTATACTTAATTAATATCTACAACATCTGAACTGCGAAAAACTGAATATGTCCATGCGAACCCAATACTGCGGCCTCACCACTGAGGTACTTCTCGGCCAAACCGTCAGCCTGTGCGGCTGGGTGCATCGTCGCCGCGATCACGGCGGCGTCATTTTCATCGACCTGCGCGACCGCGAAGGCCTGGTGCAAGTGGTGTGCGATCCGGACCGCGCCGAAGTATTCAAGAACGCGGAAGCAGTGCGCAACGAGTTCTGCCTGCGTATCACCGGCGTGGTGCGCTTGCGCCCTGACGGCACCGGCAACAGCAACCTGAAATCCGGCAAGATCGAAGTGCTGGCGCACGAACTGGAAGTGCTGAACCCGTCGGTCACGCCGCCGTTCCAGCTGGACGACGAAAACCTGTCCGAAACCACTCGCCTGACCCACCGCGTGCTGGACCTGCGCCGTCCGCAAATGCAAAACAACCTGCGCCTGCGTTACAAGGTGACGATGGAAGTGCGCAAGTTCCTCGATGCCAACGGCTTCATCGATATCGAAACACCGATGCTGACCAAGTCGACCCCGGAAGGCGCCCGCGATTACCTGGTGCCTTCGCGCGTCAACGCCGGCCAGTTCTTTGCGCTGCCGCAGTCGCCGCAACTGTTCAAGCAGTTGCTGATGGTGGCCAACTTCGACCGTTACTACCAGATCGTCAAATGTTTCCGCGACGAAGATCTGCGCGCTGACCGCCAGCCTGAATTCACCCAGATTGACTGTGAAACTTCCTTCATGTCGGAACAGGAAATCCGCGACATGTTCGAAGGCATGATACGCCTGGTGTTCAAGAACGCGCTGGATATCGACCTGCCTAACCCGTTCCCGGTGATGGATTTCGCTACCGCGATGGCGCTGTACGGTTCGGACAAGCCGGACATGCGCGTCAAGCTCGCCTTCACCGATCTGACCGCAGTGATGAAAGATGTCGATTTCAAGGTGTTCGCCGGTGCGGCCAATATGGAAAACGGCCGCGTGGTCGGCCTGCGCGTGCCAGGCGGCGCCGCCATGCCGCGTTCCGAGATCGATGCCTACACCCAGTTCGTGGCGATCTACGGCGCCAAGGGCCTGGCTTACATCAAGGTCAACGAAAAAGCCAAGGGCCGCGACGGTTTGCAATCGCCTATCGTCAAGAACCTGCATGATGCAGCGCTGGCGCAGATCCTCGAGCAAACAGGTGCGGAAGACGGCGACCTGATTTTCTTCGGCGCCGACAAGGCCAAGGTAGTCAACGACGCCATCGGCGCGCTGCGCGTGAAGATCGGTCATAGCGAATTCGGCAAGAAAGCCGGCCTGTTCGACGATACCTGGCGTCCATTGTGGGTGGTCGATTTCCCGATGTTCGAATACGATGAAGACGGCGATCGCTGGAACGCCTTGCACCATCCGTTCACTTCGCCGAAAGACGGCCACGAAGACTTCATCGAAACCGATCCGGGCAAGGCCATCGCCAAGGCCTACGACATGGTCTTGAACGGCTGGGAACTGGGCGGCGGTTCGATCCGTATCCACCGTGCCGACGTGCAGAGCAAGGTGTTCCGCGCCTTGAAGATCGATGCCGAAGAAGCGCAACTCAAGTTCGGTTTCCTGCTCGACGCTTTGCAATACGGCGCGCCACCGCATGGCGGCCTGGCGTTCGGCCTGGATCGTATCGTCACCATGATGTGCGGCGCCGAATCGATTCGCGACGTCATCGCCTTCCCGAAAACCCAGCGCGCGCAATGTCTGTTGACGCATGCGCCATCGGCTGTGGATGAAAAGCAATTGAAGGAATTGCATATCCGTTTGCGCATGCCGGAAGCGAAAGTGGTTTGATTTTCAGGTAAAGAAGCAGGAAGATGCAGCAAGAAAAAAGCGCGGATTTCCGCGCTTTTTTATGTCCGGGCAAAACCGGTTTATAGTGGTGCTTTCTGAAATAGAGTAGCGTGGGTAAAAGAACTTGCTCACCTGACAAGCAATAGCAAAAGAAGCGCATGCATAAAATTCCCGAATCGGTTTTGGTTGTCATTTATACAGAAGATCTTCAGGTCCTGTTGATGGAACGGGCCGATAAGCTGGATTACTGGCAATCGGTAACCGGCTCCAAGGATTTTCCGGAGGAAGCTCTGGACGTGACGGCAGTGCGTGAAGTGCAGGAAGAAACCGGCATCGTGGTGGCCGCCGAACCGGGCGCAGTGCCAGTGTCGAATCTGCACGACTGGGGTGTTGCCAACGTATATGAGATTTATCCGGTCTGGCGCCATCGCTATGCGCCTGGAGTGACAAAAAACACTGAGCATGTGTTTGGTCTGCTGGTGCCGAACGGTATTCCGGTTACCCTCGCGCCGCGCGAACATTTGCAGTATAAGTGGCTGCCGTATCGCGCGGCGGCGGACGCGTGTTTTTCACCGTCGAACGCCGAAGCGATCCTGCAACTGCCGCGCCAGATCAGCAAATAACTTGTATCACCGAAGAGTTCCATGAAACTGCGCATCGCAACCTACAACATCCACAAAGGCGTGTCTTCTCTGGGCAGCCGGCCGCGCGTGCACGCATTGAAACAGGCGCTGGCGCAGATGGAGGCCGATGTGTTTTTCCTGCAGGAGGTGCAGGGCCGGCACGATCTGATGGCGGCCCGCCATGCAGCGCACTGGCCGGATCAGGCCCAGCATGATTTCCTCGCCGGCGATTCGCATCACGCCGCCTACGGCATGAACGCCGTGTACGATCACGGCCATCATGGCAATGCCTTGTTGAGCCGTTTTGAAATCGGTTCGCAAAGCAACCAGGATGTGTCGGATCATGCTTATGAAGCACGCGGCATTTTGCATTGCGTACTGAAAACCGAAACCCAGGATATCCACTGCTATGTGGTGCATCTGGGTTTGTTCGGCGGCGGCAGGCGTCGTCAGACTGCCGCCTTGATCGAGGCGGTGCGCAGCTCGTCGCCGCCGGGGGCGCCGCTGATTATCGCCGGCGATTTCAACGACTGGGGCAATCGCCTGAGTGAGTTGTTGCGAGCACGGCTCGATGTCGCCGAAATATTCGATGAGCAGATTGCCGTCACGAGCGTGATACAAGGTGTCGGCTCCTATCTGCAGCAACTGATAGGGCACACGCCAAAACTGAAGCCGGCGCGTACTTTTCCGGCGGCCTTTCCCTGGCTGCGTCTGGACCGGATTTATTTGCGTGGCTTTACGGTAGAATCAGCTGAAGTCCTGCATGGCGCGGAATGGGCAAAATTGTCGGATCATGCGCCTATCGTGGCGACGCTCAAGCTGCGATAATTGTGGCATCGCCAGCTTCAACCATGACCTCGGAAAGACCGGCCGGATGTCGTCACTCCCTTTGTTCCTCCTTCTTTCTATTGCATGCGCGCGGTAATCTTTAGCGCAGATAACCACATCACGCTGTTGCACAACGGCGCTGCCTTTTTTCCGGCGCTGATTGCCGCCATCGATGCCGCCCGCATCGAAATCTACCTCGAAACCTATATCTTCGCCGCCGATGAGACCGCGCTGCTGGTGCAGCAAGCGCTAACACGCGCGGCACGGCGCGGTGTTGCGGTGAGAGTGATTACCGATTGGCTGGGCACCGGCCGCCAGCGTTCCATGTCGCTGCATCAGGAATTCCTGGCAAGCGGCGTAATGTATCGCGCCTTCAATCCCTGGTTTCGGCGCGGCGTGGCCAGGATGCATCGCAAGCTATGCGTGGTGGACCGGCGGATCAGTTTTATCGGCGGCTTGAATATCATCGACGACATGGTTTCCGACGATGACCAGCGCGTGCCCTTGCCGGCGCCGCGCTGGGATTTTGCGGTGAGTATCCGCGGCCCGCTGGTGAAAGTGATTCACGTCGAACTGGAGGCGCAATGGATGCGTCTGGGCGAGATGAAACTGCTGGCGCGCCTCAGGCAATTCAAACGCACCCGCGCCATCACCGGCGGCGCAGCGCATGGGCCGGCGGCGGCAGGGCTGGTGCTGCGCGATAATCTGCGCAATCGCCGCACCATTCAACGTGCCTATTTATACGCGCTGGGGCATGCCCGGCATAGCGCCTTGCTGACCAGTCCGTATTTTGCCCCGGGCCGGAAATTGCGGCGCGCGCTGGAAGAAGCCGCGCGGCGCGGCGTCGATGTCACCTTGCTGCTGGGCGTTGGCCAATTTCGCCTGCAGGATGCAGTCAGCCAATCCTATTATCCAAAGCTGCTGAAGGCCGGCGTCAAGATTGTCGAGTACCGCAAAACCGCCTTGCATGCAAAAGTGGCGGTAGTCGATGACAACTGGGCCACCGTCGGCTCCAGCAATTTTGATGGCCTGAGCCTGCTGGTGAACCAGGAGGCAAACGTGGTGATCAGGGACGCCGATTTTTCGCGCGCGCTACGGCAACAAATCGAAAGCGGGATCGCCGACGGCACACCGATGGCGGCCAGTGCATTCGACCATCAGTCCTGGCGCGCACGCGCCTGGCACGGCACGGCTTTTTTCCTGTATCGCTTCCTGATGCGGATTATCACCATCGGCAATGGCGAGCGATAAAAGAAGATAGAGGATGATGGGCGACACCCCCCCCATCATCCTCCATCCAGACTGCCGCTATATCTGAACCCAGGGGCCCTTGAACACGATAGGGCCGGTAGGCCCGCCAGGATTGGGCGAGCCGCCTTTCGGCTCCAGCGTCACCGCCAGCAACGGTATCGTTTGCGGCGTAGCGTTGGCCGGCAGCGCCAGGGTGACGCTGCCATCTGCCGCCAGCAAGCCTAGCGAACGTGGCGGCCCGTCTTTCGGTACTGCCCACAATTCCAGGCTCTTGTCGGCCGCAATCGTCTGCGGCGCCACCAGCTTGATCACCAGCCGGCCGCCTGGCGCATCGCCGGTAACCACGGCAATCGGCTGCGCCTGATCGTTGCTCAGCATGGCGATGTAGGAGGCAGTGGGGGCAGCCGGCGCTGCCGGTACCGACAGTTCTTGCCTGGACAGCAGCAGCGAGGTCAATATGATGGCGGCGGTAGTCGAGACCAGGCCCAGCCCGCGCCAGAAGCTCAGGTCTTCGCGCAATTCAAACCAGATTGCGCGCTTGCGCTGCGGTTTGCCATGCAAGCCGAGCTGTGCTTCGATGGACGGCCATACCGCAGCTGAAGGTTTTGCGGCTGGCGCCAGTTGCGCCATCGGATGCAGGCGATCCTGCCATTCGGCGACAGCCTGGCGCAGCTCGGGGTGACGGCGCAGCAAGCTTTCAAAGCGACGGCGCGCACCGCCGCGTAGTGTGCCGAGTACATATTCAGCCGCCAGCTTATCCGCCAGAACGGGGTTACGCTCGATATCCATCAGGCGCTCCCGAGCTTGCCGAGGCAAATTTTCAGGCGCTCCAGCCCGCGCCGGATCCAGCTCTTCACGGTGCCGATCGGCAGTTGCATCTGCGCCGCGACTTCGCTATGCGAGAGATCGTGATAAAACGACAGGGCAATGACCTGCCGATGCATGGCCTCCAGGCGGGCCATGCATGCCGCCAGCGCCCTTGCATCGTCGCTTAGTTGCAGCGCTGCCAACGGCGTCGGGCCGGCGCTTTCCATTGCGTTCATGACTTCCTTGTCAAATGTGTCTGCATCGATCTCGACGGTGCTGTCCGTGCGCCGTAAAAAATCGAATGCCTTGTTGCGTACGATGGCGGTCATCCAGGTCATCGGCGCGGCCAGGCTGGCCTGGTAGCTGTCGGCGTTGTTCCAGATGTTGACGAAGCTCTCCTGCAGGACTTCTTCCGCCCACTCTCGCTTAACCAGTATACGCAGCGCGAAGCCGAACAGTTTCGGCGAGGTCGCGTCGTAGAGCGCGCGGAAGGCGGCAGCATCCTTGCGCGCGGCCGCAGCAAGCCAGATTTTCAGTGGTTCCGGTTGCAAGTCTGTAGAGGGCAATTCGGTTTCCTTTTTAGGCGCCTTCGATACCGTCGACGAATAGGGATGTGTTGTTGCCGAGCCAAGTTGGTGATTCCACAGATTAGCGCATGGTCGCTGCGGCTGCAACAGCCTGGTATCGTCTGCAGCGGCGTTGCTCAAATAAAAAGCCCGCTATGACGAGCGGGCTTTCGGGCGGGGGAGGGAGCGGCAGGCCGATGCTATTTCTTCAGCGAGTCGCGAATTTCGCGCAGCAGCACTGTGTTTTCCGGATCGGCAGCCGGCGCCGGCGGAACTGCGCCGCGCAATTTGTTGATGATGCGGACCATCTGGAAAATCACGAAAGCCAGGATGACAAAATTCAGCGCGATCGTGATGAAATTACCGTATGCCAGCACGGCGCCGGCTTTTTTCGCTTCCGCCAGCGTCAGTTCTGCGCTTTGGCCGTTCAAGGGGAAGTAGTGATTGGCAAAATCAAGGCCGCCAAAAATCTTGCCGACAACCGGCATGATGATGTCCTGCACCAAAGAGTCGACAATTTTGCCGAACGCGCCGCCGATGATCACACCGACCGCCAAGTCCATCACATTGCCTTTGAGTGCAAAGGTCTTGAATTCTCCCATCATGCTCATAGCGCTAACTCTCCAAATCAATGTTGATAGTCGGGAAGATACTGCGATCACGTGCCGATTAAAAGGATAAATTTGTCAAATCTTGTTATTTTTCATCTTTGCTGAAACTTGCTGCGGTGCAAGAACGAGTTTCTTAACGGAATTGTGCCGGATTTAGCAGCAATTTCAACGAAATTGGTTGATTTTGTGCATCGCTGCATGTATTTCCTTTAAAACAGGCTTTAGCTTCGATATAATCTTGGGTTGCTAGAAGTTCCGTGCAAGTTTCGTATTTTGACTGATTGGGGTTGGTATGAGTATCGAAAAGCAGGTCGATTCCGGTCGACGTGGTTTGCTCGTGGCTACGTGTGCGGCGGGTGGCGTGGCTGGTTTAGCCACGGCGGGGGCCTTTGTGTCTACCTTCCAGCCGTCCGAGCGCGCAAAAGCCGCAGGAGCACCAGTAGAAGTGGATATCTCCGGCATCAAGCCTGGCGAAATGCAAGTATTCGAATGGCGCGGTAAGCCAGTCTGGATCATGAGGCGCACCCCGGAACAAATGAAGAGGCTGGAACATACCGCCTCTGAAGTTGCCGACCCCGAGTCACTCAAGCCCTACACCATGGACTTGCCTGACTACTGCAAGAACAAGTCGAACAATCGCGGCCACGTCGGCCATGAAGAAACCCTGGTGTTGGTCGGCATTTGCCCGCATCTGGGTTGTTCGCCATCGTCAAAATTCACCCCGGGCGCGCAGGCTTCATTGCCGGACGACTGGCAAGGCGGTTTCCTCTGCCCTTGCCACGGTTCGACATTCGACCTGGCTGGCCGTGTTTTCAAAAACAAGCCGGCGCCAAACAATCTCGACGTGCCACGCTATATGTACCTGTCCGATACCAAGATCGTCATTGGTAAAGACGAGAAAGGTGAGGCTTAATCATGGCATTCCACGAAAAACAGCTGCCGGCCGATGCTCCTATCGCCGACAAGGCCTTGAACTGGGTTGATGCGCGTTTTCCGCTGACATCCACCTGGAAAGCCCACCTGTCCGAATACTACGCACCGAAGAATTTCAACTTCTGGTACGCCTTCGGTTCGCTGGCGCTGTTGGTGCTGGTGATCCAGATCGTCACCGGGATTTTCCTGGTCATGCATTACAAGCCTGATGCCGCCTTGGCGTTTGCCTCGGTCGAATACATCATGCGCGATGTGCCATGGGGCTGGCTGGTGCGCTACTTGCACTCGACCGGCGCTTCGGCCTTCTTCATCGTGGTCTACCTGCACATGGTGCGCGGCCTGTTGTACGGCTCGTACCGCAAACCGCGCGAACTGGTATGGCTGTTCGGCGTCGGCATTTTCCTGTGCCTGATGGGCGAAGCGTTCATGGGCTATCTGCTGCCATGGGGCCAGATGTCGTATTGGGGCGCGCAGGTCATTGTGAACCTGTTCGGTGCGATTCCTTTCATCGGCCCTGACCTGTCGCTGTGGATCCGCGGCGACTACGTGGTGTCGGATGCTACGCTGAACCGCTTCTTCTCGTTCCACGTGATCGCGATTCCGCTGGTCCTGATCGGCCTGGTGGTTGCCCACATCATCGCTTTGCATGAAGTGGGTTCCAACAATCCCGACGGCGTTGAAATCAAGGAAAAACTGGATGCCAAGGGCGTGCCGCTGGATGGCGTGCCTTTCCATCCTTACTACTCGGTGCATGATGTAATGGCGGTTGCGATCTTCCTGATCGTCTTCAGCGCCGTGGTGTTCTTCGGCCCCGAAATGGGCGGCTACTTCCTCGAGTACAACAACTTCGTCCCGGCCGATTCGCTGAAGACGCCACCGCACATCGCACCGGTCTGGTATTTCACGCCTTACTATTCGATCTTGCGCGCGATCACTTCAGACTTCATGGTTTGGCTAATTGCCGGGGTACTGGCTTATGCTGGTTTGATTTACTTTAAAACCAACTTGAGTCGTATCGTTAAACTGGCGGTTATAGGCATTGCATCGGTCATCGCATTTGTCATGGGTATTTGCCCTGTGCTTGCCGGATTGCTCCATATTAATGTGCCTTTGCCAGCTTTCTTCAATGGTCTTGATGCCAAGTTCTTTGGCGTCGTGTTGATGGGAGCGTCGGTGATTATCCTGGCCGGCCTGCCTTGGCTGGATCACTCCAAGGTCAAGTCGATCCGCTATCGTCCGAGCTGGCACAAATATATCTACATCCTGTTTGCGATTACCTTCGTGGTGCTCGGCTACCTAGGCGTGCAGCCGCCATCGGCAATCGGCGGCTACGTGTCGAAGGTCTGCACCTTTATCTACTTCGGCTTCTTCCTGTTGATGCCATGGTGGAGCGCCGCAGGTACATTCAAGCCGGTGCCGGACCGCGTTGTTTATCATCCGCACTAAGCACCCGCACTAAGCCAGAGGATAAGAGACATGACATTGCTAAAAAGATTGATGGCGACACTGGTGCTGCTTCCTGCGCTTGCTTTTGCCAGTGAAGAGGGCGGCTACCCGCTGGATACCGCGCCGGAGCAGGGCAACAACCTGTCGGCGCTGCAAAACGGCGCCAAGCTGTTTGTGAACTACTGCCTGAACTGCCATTCCGCTTCGTCCATGCGTTACAACCGTTTGCGCGATATCGGCCTGACTGAAGACCAGATCAAGAACAACCTGTTGTTCACCACCGATAAAGTGGGTGGCCTGATGACTATCGCCATGTCGCCGAAAGACGGCAAGGAATGGTTCGGCGCAACGCCTCCGGACCTGTCCGTGATTGCCCGCGCCAAGGCATCCGGCGCCGGCAGCGGCCCGGACTGGCTGTACACCTATCTGCGTACTTTCTACAAAGACGACAGCCGTCCAAGCGGCTGGAATAACATGGTCTTCCCCAACGTCGGCATGCCGCACGT
This sequence comes from Collimonas sp. OK242, assembly GCF_900107095.1. GTDB lineage: Bacteria > Pseudomonadota > Gammaproteobacteria > Burkholderiales > Burkholderiaceae_D > Collimonas. Next base: position 6,473 of record NZ_FNOR01000009.1, on the reverse strand, counting down.
ATTGTGGGAACTTGAAGGAATTCGTACTGCCAAATACGAAGACGTGAAAGATCCGCACGAAGAGGGCAAGACCGAACACAAGTTTGTCGGTTTCGAGCAAGTCAAGCCGGGCAAGATGAACAAGGTCGAATACGATGTTGCCGTTGCCGACCTGGTGTCCTATCTTGCATGGATGGGCGAGCCTGCTCAGAATACCCGCAAGCGCCTCGGCGTCTGGGTTCTACTGTTCCTCGGCATGTTCTTCGTTCTGGCATGGCGTCTCAACGCGTCATACTGGAAAGACGTCAAGTAGTTTTCATACCCGCGATTTTGCGGGTATGCGTTTTGGGGTGAGCCGTATCGGGTCTCACCCTTTTGTTTCTAAGGAACTATAAAAATGATGGTTCTCTATTCGGGTACAACCTGCCCATTTTCACAACGCTGCCGTCTCGTTCTGTTCGAGAAGGGCATGGACTTTGAAATTCGCGATGTCGACTTGTTCAACAAGCCGGAAGACATCTCGACCATGAATCCTTATGGTCAAGTGCCGATCCTGGTCGAGCGCGACCTGATTCTGTACGAATCCAATATCATCAACGAATACATCGACGAACGTTTCCCGCATCCGCAACTGATGCCGGCCGATCCGTTGATGCGCGCCCGTGCGCGGCTGATGCTGTTCAACTTTGAGAAAGAATTGTTCATCCATGTGCACACGCTGGAGAACGAGAAGGCCAAAGCGGCAGAAAAGAGCCACGAAAAGGCTCGCTCGGAAATCCGCGATCGCCTGACCACGCTGGCGCCTTTGTTCCTCAAGAACAAATACATGCTGGGCGACGAGTTCTCGATGCTGGACGTAGCCATCGCGCCATTGCTGTGGCGCCTGGATCACTACGGTATCGAACTGTCGAAGACGGCTGCGCCGCTGATGAAATATGCTGAGCGTATATTCTCGCGCCCGGCCTACATCGAAGCGCTGACGCCGTCCGAAAAGGTTATGCGTCGTTAAGATCGTGTAGATAGCCGCTGCGCTCCCGCCTTGGCTTAGGCGGGAGCGCCGGCCCATGCTTAAATTTTGTACCGTTGCTTCCCATGTCAGAAACTTCTACCAAACCGTATTTGTTGCGCGCCATTTATGAGTGGTGCACCGACAATGGCTACACCCCGTATCTGGCGGCCAGGGTTGATGCGCACACGCGGGTGCCGATGCAATTCGTCAAGAATGGCGAAATCGTATTGAACGTCAGTTTCGAAGCCACCAGCGGTTTGAAAATGGACAACGATTTCGTTAATTTCAATGCACGTTTTGGCGGTGTGTCGCGCGAAATTTCAGTTCCGGTAGAAAACGTCATCGCGATTTATGCGCGTGAAAACGGCCAGGGCATGGCATTCGAAGCATCGGCCCCGGCGGCTGAATCGGATATCGAAGTAAGCGCCGAGCAAGAGTCGGACACCGAGCAAACCGCCACGATTACGCCGATTCTGACCTCAGTGCCATCGTCAACCGCCGATGCAAAACAGGGTTCGTCTGATACGGATCCGGAAAAAGATCCGGAACCACCAAAAAAAGGTGGAAGACCTACCCTAACTCGAATTAAATAGGTATAATTGCGGACTTCGCAGTTTAGCTGGCTTAGCTCATCTGGTAGAGCACCTGACTTGTAATCAGGGGGTGGCGGGTTCAAGTCCTGCAGCCAGCACCAATATCTAAAAGGCCCTCAGCAATGAGGGCCTTTTTCTTTTGCTCCGCAATTCTCTACCCGCATTGGATTTTTTCCAGGCGCCACGTCGATAAATTACTGTTTTCCCGCCCGCCAGCAATCCGCGATCGGATAATTGCAGGCATGTCATTGTTGATTTATATTCAAATTGACCAAGCTTCGGACCGGACCCCTGGTCCAGCCGCAAGGGTTCAGCTCAGTCACGCAGGAAAAATCGAGGGCTTAGTGAGCCGGTTTGATGATTTCCATCATGATTGCTTTGCTGATGGCATGGCGGGTGCTGTAGACGCCAAGTTTCATCACGACATTTCTCAAATGGAAATACACGGTGCGTTGCGAAATCCCCAAGATCACTCCGATTTCGAAGCTGGTTTTGCCCTCTGCACTCCAGCGCAGGCATTCAAGTTCGCGTAGCGATAGCAGAGGCGGCTGATTGGGGATGGTTTTGCACCACAGCAGTTCAGCGGCCTCCTGCAGATGGACTCCGAGTAGCAGTGCATTGGCTTGAGCGTTAATGTCCAGTGCCATCGGTCTTGTGACATTGTAGTAAAAGTCAAGGCGACTCACCGCATTTTTTCTATGAGTGGCCAGACTCATCCCATGTGTGATACCCATCGATTTCAACAGCGGGTAGATTTGTCCGCCGTCTAGAACGCACAATTGCTCAACCTGCCAGTTTAAGGGGAGGCTGGAGCGTGATAGATGCTGCTGGATCGGATCTGTTTTTCCATGCGGAGGATTACTGAACAACTGCAGCCAGGAATTTGGCAAGCTGCTGAACTTCTGCGTCGACGGCTTGCCGTTGGCGCAGAAGATGTCCATCTTCAGACAAAAATCACACATCCCGAGTTTCATCAGAACGCGCTGCATAGTTTCACGTAGCTTTTCCCAGTTTGGCGCATGCAATATCTCCAGCAGATCTGGAGCGGATAGTCTGGGAGCGGCTTCGCTTAGTAAAGCTTCGGCGTTTGATCCGGTTTTATTATCTGACATTAGATGTTCGCGAAAAATGAATTCGAAATTTCAAGCCATAGCCATGGAAAGTTTTTTCGTTGCAAGTTGCCCCGCATGGCGAGGTTCACAAAATTCAAATGCGTTTACCAGTAGCACGTAGGAGATGCGCGATATTTTCAGATTTCATGGTGATCGCCTTCTATTTTTGAAGTCATCGAAACGAAGCGGTGTTTGCGGATATTGCCGCTCTGAATTATTATTTATTCCGGCAATCAAGACAATCCAGAGAATTAGAACAACACTTGTGCCGTAGCGGAACAAATGAAATCGTAAGCACCACGCCATTGCCTACCGTCCGCTACAGTGATGACTAAGAATGCCTGGGGCATGTAGGCGGTCCATATAAGAAGAACCGAGCAAGTCGAGAGGCTTCGAGGAGCCTCTCCCCCGAGGCGGCGCCGCTGAAAATGAGATTCAGCATGTCGAGCTGCAGTCGATGGTCGCTCCGTTTATCCTGGATAGTGGTGATCACCGCTGCGAAGCGTCGACCAAGTAATGGTCGAGATCGCTTACTTCAATTTATTTTTGCGGCAATCGCGCGCCACGATCAGGCGCATGAGGAGTCGGCAAGTAATGACAATGGCGAGATGGATGTTGGGTAGGGCGAGATAGCAGGGAAGAGAACTCCATCTTCTGACGGAGGAAACGGCGCTGCCGTTTCCTCGTCCCGGCTGAATTTCGCAGCCGTTCAATCTTTACGTCTCAACTAGGCGAAGCACCCGGCTCAATCATTCGCTACCAGTGTTACGCCGCTAAATGTGGCGTAAGAATTAAGCAGCAGATAATACGTCCCTGCTTTCGGATAGCTGATTGTGATGTTCTCGGAAGTTGTCCAGCCATCGGATACATACTGATATGAACTTGTGGTCGGGGCCGAACCCAGGCTCACGTAGATATCGCAGTCGCCGCTACCGCCGGAAGTCTTGAAGTTGAGGCTGCTACGGCCGGCAGGAACGACGATGGTGTAGAGCTTGCTGGAACCCGCAGGAAGCGCCAGGCCGGTTACCGGAACCCCGTTTGTCAGTACATTGCCTGGTGGCGGCGGAGGCGTGCCGGAACCGATGACTGCCGCAAAATTCGCGACATTTAGACTGCCGTAGCCGCTGGCATAATCCCATCCAGCCTTGGCGCTATAGCCTTGGCTACCCGAGGTGACGTCGTGGAACATGGTGGGATTGGCCGCTGCCTTTTGGTACATTGCGGCTGCCGGGAAAGCCAGGCCATTGTTGTTTTGCGATTGGACGCGAGCCCAGAAGCCAGTGAACAACGGCGCGGCCAGGCTGGTTCCGCCAATCTGGTTATTGACGCCGTTGATCAGGACCAATGCGCCGCTGGCCGGATCGGCATCCAGAGAGATATCCGGGACGCCGCGTTTTGTCGATGAGCCGAGAACGCCGGCATTGACTTGCCAGCTAGGTGCGGCCTCAGTCAGGCTAGGACCGCCGCCGGCGCCACCGCTTGCGCTTTGCTGGCAGGTCTGCCAATCCGTACAGGCCCACACGGTTTCCGAAGACCAGGCATTGTTCGCGCCAGTGCTGACCCGAGTACCGCCTAAAGCCATCACGTACGGCGAGACTGCCGGAAAACTTTGAGCAGTCGAACTGGTGCCGCACTCATAGGCGCCGGAGTCGCCCGATGACACCGAGAACATTTGCCCTTGCGCGACCGCGGTCTGGAAAATCTGGTCATTGCTGGCCATGATGCCGGACGCTTGGGCATCGTTTTCGCATTCACCCAGAGAGACATTGATCGACTTGGCCTGGTTGTCCGTCACCGCCTGGTTGTAGGTGGAGGTCAGGTCGGCATCGCTCAAGGTGTTCGCTACGTACAGGATCATCTGCTTGATGGTCCCGCCCGCTGCAGCCAGTGAACTTTGGGTGTCCATGTTCCACTCGCCGAGACCGGCAGTATCGGTGCTGGCGCTGCCGACCACGACGGTGGAGACATTGGTCTGCGGATAACCGGCATTGGCTGTGAAGGTATTCAAATCCGCAACGGTTTGCGTCACGTCGCCCTGGGTGATGATGCCGATGGTCGCATTGGTCGCGCTAGGCAGGCTGCTGGCGTTGTAGATGGTCGGAAAATCGGTAGGATTGTGACCGCTCACCGCCTGCGTCACGGCATTCGGTTTAGCTTCCAGTTGCTTCAACATGGTGTGATGCAGATGCACCGTTTGCAGACCATGCACCGCCAGCACAATACCGCCTAAGGACTGCGGAACAGCAGCGTCGCTGATGTTGGCGTAGGCATTACGGCCATTCACGCTATAGGTGTGCAGTTCGGTGTTGAATGCGGATTTTACCGAACCTGCCGAGCCGTTGGCGCTGATCAGCAAGTTGTTAGCGGAAACGGTAATGTTGGTAAAGCCGTTTTTTGTCAGATGAGCGACGACAGCTTGCACCTGTTCTTTGGTAGGGGCATACAGGCGCATGAAGTCGGCGCTGGACAGCGTCCTGTTTGAATGCCCTGACATGAGATTTGCCGTGAACCGGTCCAGTTCAGGCTTGTTGCGCAGCTTCAGCGCTACCACCACGTGGGTCAGAGCGCCGGCCTGCATTGCCGCGACATGCGTCACGGCGGTTCGCGCCGTGCTTGCTACAGCGGTTGCCTTGGTCGCGGTTGGCGCCCAAGTCTCCGCTTGCGCGGTTGTGGCGAAAGCAGCAAGCGTCAAGCCTGCGAGCGCCAGCATTTTAAAATTGGATCTGAATGTCATTACTTTACTCCGGTTTTTAAGGGATAAAGTGATCCCGTCGACGGTGGTCAACTGGATCTGCTCAGTGAATGCATTCCTCTGAAATGTAAGGCTCTCAAAGGAAGTCGCAATTTCACGCAACGCCGAACCTCTTGACGGTGCGAAGAAATGCCATATTGCCTGTCACGCACAACCGGCGGACATCACACAAACACCCGGCAGCCACTATCAAGCCGTCTGACTTATTGAACAAATCAGCGAACAGAAAGACTCAATGCGCGCTGCTTTAGAGCGCATAAATTCGTGCTACAAGCTCCACGCTGCATAAATGACGGCGTGTGACGCCTGTCAATCAGGTGCCAGCGATAAATTAGTTGCCTGTGCGCAACCAAAATTACTCGGGTTGGCATATTGTGAATAGCTGCAATAATTGCTAGTTGACAATTGACCTTCAACAGGCTGTTGAAAATTACGCGTGCCGGAAATTGCCGTGATCGACAAGTCGGACCATGACGCAGTCAATTTCGGGCCGTGCTCTTTGAGTAAATGCAGTTCCGCAATTTAATATGGCCCTGCGTCAGCATCATGTTTGCAGAGCGTTGAATTTATTGAATTGCGGAACTTAAAATTTGGCAGGTAGTTGAAAAGAATGATTTGCTCGCTGGACTTGTAATCAGGGAAGGCTAAGTCCTGCAGCCGGCACCAATATCTAAAAGGCCCACAGTCATGTGGGCCTTTTTCATTTATTTGACCCGTCCTGAAATAAGTTGACACTTTTCCGATGAAGAAAGGAAGTGTCAGATGGAGCAAGGGACTAAGCGTAGTCAACGGGATTACAGCCTGGCTTTTAAATTGAGCGTTGTCGAGCAAGTAGAAAAAGGCGAGATAACGTACAAAGAAGCGCAAAAGCGGTATGGAATCCAGGGTCGGTCGACAGTTTTGGTATGGTGTCGCAAACACGGCTTACAGGACTGGACGAGTCCGAGGGGCCGAACTAAGCGGAGAATGACCATGACAAATGAACCGGCCAAGCCGTTAACCCCTGAGCAACGAATCAAAGAGCTAGA
>NZ_FNOR01000020.1 GCF_900107095.1 Collimonas sp. OK242 | reverse complement strand
ACGCATGAAGCGCGGGCCGTGCAGTTTCCGGAAGAAACGCGCCGTACCGATATCCCTTACAGCGCGCGCATCCAGGATGTGTATTCGCTGCGTTGCGCGCCGCAGGTCTACGGCCCGGTATTCGATGCGCTCGACTATATCGACAATATCGTCGACAAGGAAATCAACTCGGCTACCGATAATCCGCTGATTTTCGACAAGGAAGGCGGCGGCTTTGAAATCATTTCCGGCGGTAATTTCCACGGCCAATACCTGGCGCAAGCGATGGATCTGCTGGCGATGGCGGTTACCGACCTGGGCAGCATCTGCGAACGCCGTGTCGCGCGCCTGATCGATCCGACCTTGTCGTGGGGCTTGCCGCGCAATCTGATGAGCGGCGTGCGTGGCGTCAACACCGGTTATCCGGTGGTGCAATGTTCGCTGAGTTCGCTGGTGATGGAAAACCGCACCCTGTGCATGCCCGGCAGCGTCGACAGCATTCCGGCCAAGGGCAATAGTGAAGACCACGTCTCGAACTCGACCTGGTGCGCGCGCAAGGCGGCGACGGTGGTGGCCAATACGCAGTACATCATCGGCGTCGAGATGCTGCTGGCGGCGCAGGCGTTGACCATGACGGAAGATCTGTTGCCGGGCTTCGTGCTGGGCAAGGGAACGCAAGCGGCGTATCAGGAAATCCGCCGCCAGATTCCGGCTTGCCTGGAAGGCGATCGCTGGTTCCACAACGATATCCTGGTGGCGCAGTCGTTTGTGGTGAGCGGTTCGGTGCGTAATGCGGTGGTTAAGCAGATCGGCGAGTTTGCCTGATGAACTAATGGTAAGACTAAGGCAGCTTGAAATGAAAAAGGAGCGACGATAACGTGGCTCCTTTTTTTTTGCAGCAGTGTTTTATAAAATCAATCTGACCACAGTTTTCCGGCGGTCGCCCAGTGTTCGCGCTTGACTTCCTGGATGATGATATCCACCGATTCCGGGCCGCATTCGAGCGTCTTGCGGGTGGCTTCAGTGATGGCTTTGACGAAGGCGCGCTTTTGCTCGACGCTACGGCCTTCAAACAGTTGTACGTTAAAAGTCGGCATACAAATCCTTTCAAAAAGATGCAGAAATCAAGAAGCGAAATTATTGTTGATAGCTCGCATCAATGGCATCCAGTTTGCGCAGCAAGGCAGGCCATTCCAGTACACCTTCTGGACTGCCGTCGCCCAGCAGCTGGTCGCGGGTCTTGCGGCAGATTGCCTGCGACGGCAAGGTCAGCCGGCCGCTGCCCGAGCTAAGCTGGAGTTGTATTTCGCAAGCTTTGTCCAGGGTATCCATCAGCACGTAGGCTTCCGCGATAGTGCGCCCGCATACCAGGCTGCCGTGATTGCGCAACAGCATGGCGGGCAGTTTTCCGAGTTTTTCGACCATGCGGTTTTGCTCGCTGGCCGTGAGCGCCAGTCCCTCATAATCGTGATACGCAATCTGTTCATAAAAACGCAGCGCGTGCTGCGAAATCGGCAGCAAGCCATCGGCCTGGATACCGACCGCCACCGCATGCGTATTGTGCAAGTGCATCACGCAAACAGCGTCAGCCCTGGCTGCATGGACTGCGCCATGGATGGCAAAACCGCTGACATTTACCTGATATGGCGAGTCGCCGACAATGCGGCCCTGGGCATCGATCTTGACCAAGTTGGAGGCGCACACCTCGTCGAAGCGATAGCCAAACGGGTTCAACAGGTAATGCCCCGGTTCATCGGGTACCGTGGCGGAAATATGGGTGTAGATCAGGTCGTCCCAGCGCTTCAATGCACAGAGGCGATAGCAGGCCGCCAGATCCTGGCGGACCTGCCATTCGACTTGGCTGATTGCGGCCGGACGGCCGCCAGAGGATAAGCTCATGATGTCAGCACAAAAGCTGCGGTTGCAAATGTTAAATGATGCAGGGTTGTTTTGGCCGCTTTGGTAGTTGTGGCGGCGCTTCCCTGCATCGTAGCATTTGCTGCTGCTTAGAAGTGATATTCGGCGCGTATCATCGGCGTTTTGGCCAGGGAACCGGGGACATCATGCGGATTGCCGAACTTGTTTCTCCAGTATTGATATTCCAGACCGACTTTGAAGGTGTTTTTACCCATGCCCAGCTGCGTGCCGAGGTCGTACATGACCTGCGCGTCGATATTGACTTCAGGAGAAGTAGGGCCGCCGAATTCGTTTTTGCCCTTGGCGCCGATCCAGTTCGCATAGCCTTCGAATGAAAAAGCGGAAGATCCGAGCGGGATGCCCCATGCCAGGTTCAACATCGGATGCGTATCGTAGCGGTAGCGGCTGGTGACGCCTATAGGCTGGTTGCTTTCGAATAATGCAAACAGGCTGATGTTGAGGAAGCCGGGCACATCCATCATCAGCGTCGGGCCCACTACCAGCATGCGTTTTTTCGATGCATAGCTATTGTCGTTCTTGGTATTCCAGTCGAAACCGCCGGTGAAGCCGAGGCCGCGGACCGGTCCGAATTTAAAATCCTTTCCTGATATCTTGCCGATATCGAGCGTATGGCGGTAGACGATATACGCTTCCTGCGCATTGTCGTCTTTATGGTCAGACATGAGCAGGTCGACGTTCAGGTAGTTGCTACCGTACTTGTAACCGTCGGCATGCGTGAAATTGATGATGTTTTTGGTGATGTCCTGATTGTTGTACGGCTCGGCGAACTTGGTGCCATAGCGGTAACCGATGGAGGTGTCGCTCCAGTCGGCGGCATTTGCCGAGTGCATGCTGGCCAAAGCCGACAGCGCGATCAGGCAGCCCGCCGTGCGCGTGACCATAGCTTTTCTACGCATGCGATTTGTTGGTGCGGCCGCGGATAATTTGCCGGATGGCTGGCGGGTTTGATGCATGGTGTCGTCTCCGTTCTATTGATAATTCCATCTTTTTTATATATATGATGGGTAGTGAATGCGTGGAACCGCCACGACGGTAAAAAAATCGTTTATGCCCCGAATGGGTGCGTGGCGCGCCAGTGATCGGCGATATCGATACGACGCGCCACCCAGACCTGACCATGGCTCTGCACGTAATCCAAGAATCGTGCCAGGGCTGCTGCACGCCCCGGACGGCCGACCAGGCGGCAATGTAGTCCGATCGACAGCATCTTCGGCTGATTCAAGCCATGCGGATCGCCTTCGCGGTACAGCACATCGAAGGCGTCTTTCAGGTAATCGAAGAACTGGGTGCCTGAGTTGAAACCTTGCATGGCGGCGAAGCGCATGTCGTTGGTATCCAGGGTGTAAGGCACGATCAGTTGCGGCTTGAGCACGGTTTGGCCGTTGCCGTCGCTAACTTTGACCTGTTCCCAGAAGGGCAGGTCGTCGCCGTAATGGTCGGCGTCGTAGCTGAAGCCGCCATGTTCCAGCACCAGGCGGCGGGTATTGGGCGAGTCGCGGCCGGTATACCAGCCGAGCGGGGCGCTGCCGGTCAGTTGCCTGATCACGGCGACAGCTTCGGCGATATGCGCGCGTTCGGTGGCTTCGTCGATATTCTGGTAGCTGATCCAGCGCAAGCCGTGGCAGGCGATTTCGTGGCCGAGTTCTTGAAATGCGGCAGTCGCTTCCGGGTTGCGTTGTAGTGCGCGCGCAACACCGAACACGGTCAAAGGCAGCCGGCGCTCTTCAAACATGCGCAGCAAACGCCAGACACCGGCGCGCGAACCGTATTCGTAGATGGATTCCATGCTCATGTGACGCGCCGGAAAGCTCTGGGCGCCGATGATTTCGGACAGGAAGGTTTCCGAGCCGGCGTCGCCGTCCAGCACGCAGTTTTCGCTGCCTTCCTCATAGTTGAGGACGAATTGCAAAGCGATCCGAGCCCGGTTCGGCCATTGCGGGTGCGGCGGGGTGCGGCCGTAACCGGTCATGTCGCGCGGATAGTTTGGGTCGGTGTTGATTGTCATTGCTTGACCTGGAATGTTATTTGGTTTTCAGGATTATGTGCGCTGCAGCCATGATTAATATATGCCGGATAGTATATTGACCTGGACCCTGCGGTATATCATTTGATCGATACTGGTTTTCAACTAATCGATATAAGGAAAAGTCATGGGAAACGCCGTTGGAAAATTAAGCACGCACGTTCTGGATATCACCCAGGGCAAGCCGGGTGTCGGTGTAAAAATTGCACTATATGCCGTTACGTCTGCCGGCCGCAGCCTGTTAAAGAACGCCGTGACCAACCAGGATGGCCGGGTTGATGCGCCCCTGCTGCAGGGAGAAGAGATGCAGGCAGGGCAATATGAACTGGTATTTTCGGCGGGCGACTATTTCGCTGCGCAGGGAATTGACCTGCCAAGTCCGCGTTTTGTCGATCGCGTCACACTGGCTTTCGGGATCGCCCATGCCGATCAAAATTATCACGTGCCGCTGGTCGTGTCGCCTTGGTCGTATTCGACTTATCGCGGCAGCTGAGTGCTAGGTAACTGGCAAGTAGGAAGCAAATAAGCAATAAGTAGGCAATAATGCAAGACCGTCGGCTGCTATTCACACTATGCTCCGATGGCGGTTGAGACCGGCGATAGCGAATCGGCAAATCCCCCTGCCGGCTATCGCCAAATAACCACGCCAGCAAGATCAATGCGCCTTCCCATCCGCTTTGTGCTAAACTGTGTACTAACATTTTTGATCAGCAACAGGATCGGTTCCAGTAATTTATAGCGTAGTCATGGCTATGGGCCGCTCGGATCGAAATTGAAAGAACGAGCGGCGCAGTGTTATCCGTCTTATTCAAGTCTTATTGTCCCCGCCCTCATTAATCCTCCTCTAACGGGCGCTGGACAGCAGTATCAACAGCTTTTTCTTTAACCAGGGCAGCAGGCGCCTTCGGTTGGACATGAGCTCTGCGAATTTTTTAATAAAATTTAAATAAACTACGTCGTACATGAATATTATTGAGGCTAAGAAAGTCCTCGAAACTGCATTGCTCTGTGCTCACGAGCCGCTGTCGCTTAACGACTTGAAAAAGCTGTATGCGCCAGGTGATGTGGATGGCAGTGACGATGACGGCGAAATCAATGCAGATACGATCAGGTCTATGCTGGAGGAATTGCGCAGCGATTGGGCTGGCAAGGGTATTGAGGTAGTCGCCCTGTCAACCGGTTGGCGCTTCCAGAGCCGCCCGGAGATGAAGATTTACCTGGAGCGCCTGAATCCGGAAAAACCGCCGAGATACTCGCGCGCGACGATGGAAACCCTGGCAATTATTGCCTATCGTCAGCCAGTGACGCGTGGCGACATTGAGGAAATTCGTGGCGTAACAGTCAATTCGCAAACCGTCAAAATGCTTGAAGAGCGCGGCTGGATCGAGGCCATCGGGCATCGCGACGTGCCAGGACGCCCGGCATTGTTTGCCACCACCAAGCAGTTTCTCGATGACCTTGGCCTGACTTCGCTGGATCAGTTGCCGCCCTTGCAGCAAGTTGCCAGAAATGATATGCAGGAAGGCAGTTTGCTGGAGCTGCAGGCATTGGAGGCCGATCTCGAAGCAAGTATCGAAGCCAGGGCAGTGCTGGATGCGGCGGCGGCGCTCGAAACCAATGAAGTCGCTGCGGAACAGCAATCCGCAGCGCTCAGCCAGGATGAGCAAGATGCCGTCGCAGTTGATGCGGAATCGACGATAGAAGCAGCAGAAACGACAGAAACAATAGAAGCAGCAGAAACAACGGCAAACACAGAGCCGGTTACAGAAGATGCAATTGAACATGCATCCGAAATCACGAAGGAAAATGCGATGGAAGCGGATGAGGAAGTAGTTGCTCATTCACAAGTAGCGCCAGTTGCATCGAATGAAACCCACACCAACGACCACGCGTCCCAATCGGATGATGAAGCTACGCCAGGTCGGCATAACCAACACCTGAATAATGAACCCACCTAGTTCCAATGATGCACCGGTCGTCGACGCGACAGCCGCCACTGAACCGAAGCCGGCTAAAAAGCCAAGAGCGCGCAAGGCTGCGACGGTCGCGGCTGACGCCCCGGCTATTATTGAGACCTCTTCTGCGGATGTCGCCGAGCCGGTCAAACGCGCTCCGCGCGCGCCGCGCAAGAAAGTAGCTGCGGCAGCCGGCGAGAGTAGTGCTGCATCGGAAGTGGCGCATGTCGCCGTGGAAGCTGTTGCGCCCGCCAAGCCTAAGGCTGCGCCGCGCAAGAAAGCGGCTGTAGCGGCTGAGCCGGCTGCCAGCGTCGAGGTGGTTGCGCAAGTGGCGCCAGCGGCTGTGGAAGCGGCGCCATTCGTGAACGTGGTGAATGCAGAAAGCGCGCCGCGCGAGCGGCCGGCCAAGCGTGGCGTACGCGGGCCGCGCGCTTTGCGTAGCAACCGCGCCGCCCAGCGCGCGCAAGAGTCGGCGTCAGCGGCTGCGGCGGATTCCGCCGTCGAGACCGGTATTGTGGCTGTGGCCGAAGGTCAGCCGGCCGTATCGCCAAGTGCCGATGCTCCCGCCGGCGAACCGCGCCAGCCGCGTGGCGACCGTAACAGCGGCCGTGGTGCTGAGCGCAGTGGCGACCGTAGCGGTGACCGCAATTCACGCGATCGCCAGCAAAAGGGCAAGAAGCCGCAAGGACAGAATGGCAAGCCGGGACAACCCGGCCAGCGCAATGGCAAACCGGGAGCCCGTGGCGGCGACGCTGATGACGTGTTCTCCTTCGTTACCTCCGAGTCTTTCGATACGCTGGTGACCGCCGAAGACGCGAACGACCGCCGCCAGGCTGCGCAAAAGAATGTCCGGCGTGATCTGACCGCCGAAGATGATGCGCCTAAACTGCATAAGGTATTGGCAGAGGTCGGCCTGGGCTCGCGGCGCGATATGGAAGAGCTGATTATCGCCGGCCGGGTCTCGGTCAACAGCGAGCCTGCGCATATCGGCCAGCGCATCTTGCCAACCGATCAAATCCGCATCAACGGCAAGTTGTTGCAGCGCAAAGTAAGCAAGCGTCCGCCGCGGGTGCTGGTGTACCACAAGCCGGCTGGCGAAATCGTCAGCCACAACGACCCGGATGGCCGTCCATCGGTATTCGATCGTTTGCCCAATATGAAGGCGGCCAAATGGCTGGCCGTGGGACGCCTGGATTTCAACACCGAAGGTTTGCTGTTGTTTACCACCTCGGGTGACCTGGCCAACCGCCTGATGCATCCGCGCTACGGTATCGACCGCGAATACGCGGTGCGTACTTTGGGCGAGCTGGAGCAGGGCATGCGCCAGAAATTGCTGGCCGGTGTCGAGCTGGAAGACGGCGTTGCGCAATTCACGAAAATTGCCGACGGCGGCGGCGAAGGCATCAACAAATGGTATCGCGTGGTGATCGGCGAAGGCCGTAACCGCGAAGTGCGCCGCATGTTCGAAGCCATCGGCCTGACCGTATCGCGCCTGATTCGTACCCGTTATGGCGCCATGACGCTGCCACGCGGCCTCAAGCGTGGCCGTTGGGAAGAGCTGGATGAAAATGCTGTACGCGACATGATGACTGCGCATGGCCTCGACAAGCCTGCGGCCGGCCAGAATGCCGGCGGCGGCAAGGGCCGTCCCGATTTCAACAGGGATCGCGAGCCTAACGGCAATCGCGCCGACAGCGCGCCGCAAGGCCCGGGTGTTTACCGCGATCAGGGTTTTGGCGGTCAGCCGCGCGGTAATCAGGGGCGCGGCCCGGGTGGCGGCCAAGGCCGTCCGCAAGGTGGCGGTCTAGGTCGTCCACAAGGCGGTGGTCAAGGTCGTCCGCAAGGCGGCGGTCAGCCGCGTAGCCGGCAGCCGGATCCTTTGCAGACTGCGTTGGGTTTCCCTGATGCCGGGCAGCAACGACGGAATGGCGGCGGTAATGGTTTTGCGCGTCCTGCACGTCCCAACAAGGCGGCTGGCGGACAAACAGGCGGTGGACATTACGGCGCACAAGGCGGGCCGCGCCGTCGTCCACGCGGCTGATTGGTGATTTGTCGTCCAATGCAGCATTTTTCTGCTTTGGACGGTTGCAAAGAAATGGCGGGAAGTGTTGCAATAATGATCAATTGACCGTCTGCTGACGAGTGATTGTCAATAAATGCAAACTTCCTGCATTGCGGTACATAGCCCAATCGTTTATAATTTACAAGTTAACAGAAGTCATTGACAGAATTAAATTGAAAATAAATTCAAATTAATTCGCAGCCGATCTCGTGAAACTGCTCGAATGACAAACGATAAGAAGATGGGCAGATGCCCATTTTTTTTTTGCTTTTCGTTTTGGCTGCTTTTAAGTTGTACGTGTGCGTAGGTAAAAAGATTCAGGCCCGTGGTTACTGGGCCTGTAGCATTATTTATAGGGAGTTGCTTTGCAGTTGCTGGAGCTAATTGAAACAACCGTGGTTGGCATGGGCTACGAGCTGGTCGAATTCGAAAAGGCCGCGCGTGGTTTGTTGCGCGTATACATCGACTTCACGCCTGAAAATGCCGAGCAAGGCCAGATTACGGTAGAAGATTGCGAAAAAGTGACGCATCAACTGTTGCACGTACTGACGGTAGAAAATGTTGTGTACGAGCGGCTGGAAGTATCGTCGCCAGGCCTGGACCGGCCGCTGAAGAAACTGGCCGACTATGTGCGTTTTGCCGGCAAGGAAGCAATTGTGAAATTGCGCATGCCGATGCCGGGCGCTGCACATCGGAAGTCATTTCAAGGCGTTCTGGGTGAACCGGACGGCGAGAATTTGAAAATCGAATTTGAAACAAAAGATGGGTCGGCGGTGTTGGATTTCACGCTCGCTGACGTAGACAAGGCACACTTGGTGCCGCAAGTGGATTTTAGGAGTCGCAAAGCATGAGTCGCGAAATTTTATTGTTGGTCGATGCGCTCGCGCATGAAAAAAACGTCGATCGAGATGTTGTGTTCGGTGCACTTGAACACGCGCTTGGACAGGCAACCAAGAAACGCTACGAGGGCGACGTCGATATTCGCGTCACGATCGATCGTGAAACCGGCGAATTCGAATCCTTCCGCCGCTGGCACGTTGTGCCGGATGAAGCGGGTCTGCAATTGCCGGACCAGGAAATCCTCCTGTTCGAAGCCAAGGAACAGATTGACGACGTCGAAGTCGACGACCACATTGAAGAGCCGATCGAATCGGTTGAATTCGGCCGCCGCTTTGCGCAAGATACCAAGCAAGTCGTATTGCAACGGATCCGCGACGCTGAACGCGAACAAATCCTGGCCGACTTCCTGGAGCGCGGCGATTCGCTGGTGACCGGCACCATCAAACGGATGGAACGCGGCGACGCCATCGTGGAGTCGGGCAAGATCGAAGCGCGTTTGCCGCGTGATCAGACGATTCCTAAGGAAAACCTGCGTATCGGCGACCGTGTCCGTGCCTTTATCCTGCGTATCGACCGCAATGCACGCGGCCCGCAAGTGATTTTGTCGCGTACCGCGCCGGAATTTATCATGAAGCTGTTCGAACTGGAAGTACCGGAAATCGAACAAGGCTCGCTGGAAATCAAGTCGGCAGCACGTGATCCTGGCGTGCGCGCCAAGATCGCTGTGTTTACCGCGGACAAGCGTATCGATCCTATCGGCACCTGCGTCGGCATGCGTGGTTCACGCGTGCAGGCCGTGACTGGCGAACTGGGCGGCGAACGTGTCGACATCGTGTTGTGGTCTGAAGATCCGGCGCAATTCGTCATCGGCGCACTGGCTCCCGCCAATGTTTCTTCCATCATGGTTGATGAAGAGAAGCATGCTATGGACGTCGTCGTCGATGAGGAAAACCTGGCAATCGCGATTGGTCGCGGCGGTCAGAACGTGCGCCTGGCGGCAGAACTGACCGGCTGGCAGATCAACATCATGACAGCGGAAGAGTCGGCGGATAAATCGGCGGTGGAAACTGCTGCGATCCGTACCCTGTTCATGGAAAAACTGGATGTCGACCAGGAAGTCGCCGACATTCTGGTGGAAGAAGGTTTTGCCAGCCTGGAAGAAATCGCCTACGTGCCGATTACCGAAATGCTGGAAATCGATTCGTTTGACGAAGATACCGTCAACGAACTGCGTAACCGGGCTCGCGACGCGCTGGTGACAGAAGCGATTGCCTCGGAAGAAGGACTGGAAGGCATGGAAGATGCCCTGGTCAATTTCGAAGGCATGGACCGGGTTACCGCCGGCAAGCTGGGTTTGGCGGGGGTCAAGACATTGGCTGCGTTCGCCGGTTTGGCTTATGACGAATTTGGCGCGATTCTGGCTTTATCAGCCGACCGTGCGCGTCATTTGATTGAAGCAGAGTTTAAAGATGTGACCGACGATGAGATGAAACTCATCGATGCCAAGTACGATGATCATGCCAAAGCCCTGCAGGCCAAGGCATGGAATATAGCGGAAGCCAAGTGATCAAGTGATCCGAGAGGTTCCGTATCGTCTGCCGCGCCACATAGAAAAAGAGGACTGAATGGCGAGTAACAATGTAGCCCAATTTGCCACCGAACTGAAAATGCCAGCG
This sequence comes from Collimonas sp. OK242, assembly GCF_900107095.1. GTDB lineage: Bacteria > Pseudomonadota > Gammaproteobacteria > Burkholderiales > Burkholderiaceae_D > Collimonas. The sequence goes on along the minus strand of NZ_FNOR01000020.1, from coordinate 88,735 downwards.
GATTTACTGCTGACACAATTACAGTCGGCTGGCGTCCAGAAAAATTCGACTGACGACGCCTTGTCGAAAGAAGACAAGGATCGCCTGCTGGAACACCTGCGCCGTTCGCACGGTGCGGTTCCTGATAGCGAAAAGAAGAAAATCACGCTGACCCGCAAGGAAACCACCGAGATCAAGCAGGCTGACGCCACCGGCAAGTCGCGCACGATCCAGGTCGAGGTGCGCAAGAAGCGTACTTTCGTCAAGCGCGATGAACCTGTTGCCGAAGTAGCGGCAGCACCGGTTGCGCCTGCCGCACCGGTCATCGACGAAGCGGAACAGGCGCGTCGGATTGAGGAAACACGTCGTCAAGCTGAATTGATCGCTCGCCAGGAAGCAGAATTGCTGGAGAAGCAAGAGCGTCTGGCCAAGCTGGAAGCTGAGAAAGAAGCGCAAGCCAAGGCTGCGCAAAAAGCTGAAAACGACGCCAAGAAAGCTGAAACCGAAGCTAAAAAAGCCGCTGCTGCCGCAGCGCAGGCTCCGGTTGCCGGCGATGCAGCGGGCTCTGCGGGTACGCCTGTCAAGCAGGAAGATCCTGCCGCCGAAGAAAAGAAACGCCTGGCTAACGAAGAAGCCAAGCAAAAAGTTGCGCAAGCCGCCAAGGAAGCTGCCGAGAAATCCGCGGCTACTGAACGTGCTCGCAAGGCCGTGCAAGATGAAGTTGCGCAGATCAAGGCGATGATGAATGCGCCGCGCAGGGTCATCAAGGCGCCTGAGCCGGTCGCGCCTGTGGCAGCTCCGGCCAAGACCGCCGAAGGCACCTTGCACAAGCCAGCGGATAAGAAGCCGGGCGAGAAGAAAGACGACAAAAAAGTGGTGGTCGACAAGAAATCGATCAAGTCCGCCAACGTCTCTTCAACCTGGCAAGACGATGCGGCCAAGAAGCGCGGCCTCGGCATCAAGACCCGCGGCAATACCGGCGGTGGCCGCGATGGCTGGCGCGGTGGTCCGAAGGGCCGCCGTGGTTCGCATAACGACGATCACGAAAGTAATTTCCAGGCGCCGACAGAAGCGGTCATCAAGGACATTTATGTTCCTGAAACCATTACCGTCGCCGAACTGGCGCACAAGATGTCGGTCAAGGCTTCGGAAGTCATCAAGCATTTGATGAAGCTGGGCCAGATGGTCACCATCAATCAGGTGCTGGACCAGGAAACTTCGATGATTCTGGTCGAAGAAATGGGCCACACCGCACACGCTGCGAAACTGGATGATCCGGAAGCATTGCTGGTCGACGGTGAAGAACATACCGACGCCGAATTGCTGCCGCGCGCACCGGTGGTGACTGTCATGGGTCACGTCGACCATGGTAAGACCTCGCTGCTGGACTACATCCGCCGCGCCAAGGTAGCATCCGGTGAAGCTGGCGGGATTACCCAGCACATCGGTGCATATCACGTGGAAACGCCGCGCGGCATGATCACCTTCCTCGACACCCCGGGCCATGAAGCGTTTACCGCCATGCGTGCTCGCGGCGCCAAGGCGACCGATATCGTGATTCTGGTAGTCGCAGCCGACGACGGCGTGATGCCGCAAACCAAGGAAGCGATTGCCCACGCGAAAGCAGCCGGCGTACCGCTGGTGGTGGCAATCAACAAGATCGACAAGCCGGGCAGCAACCTGGATCGCGTCAAGCAGGAGTTGATCGCGGAACAAGTGGTGCCGGAAGAATACGGTGGCGAATCGCCATTCGTGCCGGTATCTGCCAAGACTGGCGAAGGCATCGATAACTTGCTGGAACAAGTCCTGCTGCAAGCTGAAGTGCTGGAGTTGAAAGCAGCGGTAGCCGCACCGGCCCGCGGCCTGGTAGTGGAAGCCCGGCTCGACAAGGGTCGTGGTCCGGTGGCAACGATCCTGGTGCAATCCGGTACGCTGAAACGCGGCGATGTAGTGCTGGCTGGCTCGGCCTATGGCCGGGTCCGCGCGATGCTGGATGAAAATGGCAAGGCGATTTCCGAAGCCGGCCCATCGATCCCGGTCGAAATCCAGGGTCTGACAGAAGTGCCGGTTGCCGGCGAAGAAGTCATGGTCATGGCAGACGAGCGCAAGGCGCGTGAAATTGGGCAGTTCCGTCAAGGCAAGTACCGTGACGTCAAGCTGGCCAAGCAGCAAGCCGCGAAGCTGGAAAACATGTTCGACCAGATGGCCGAAGGCGAAGTCAAGAACCTGCCGATGATCATCAAGACCGACGTCCAAGGTTCGCAAGAAGCGTTGGTGCAATCGTTGCAAAAGCTGTCGACCAGCGAAGTCCGGGTACAAGTGGTGCACGCCGGCGTCGGCGGCATCAGCGAGTCGGACGTCAACCTGGCAGTCGCTTCGAAAGCCGTCATTATCGGCTTCAACGCCCGCGCCGATGCGCAGGCACGCAAGCTGGCGGAAGCCAACGGCGTCGACATCCGTTACTACAACATCATTTACGATGCTGTGGACGAGATCAAGGCAGCGATGTCCGGCATGTTGTCGCCGGAGAAGCGCGAACAGAACCTGGGTCTGGTCGAGATTCGCCAGGTCCTGCTGGTCAGCAAAGTCGGCGCGATTGCCGGTTGCTACGTGCTCGAAGGCCTGGTCAAGCGTGGCGCTTCGGTCCGCCTGCTGCGCGACAACGTGGTCTTGTGGACGGGCGAGCTGGATTCGCTGAAACGCTTCAAGGATGACGTCAAGGAAGTCCGTTCCGGCTTTGAATGCGGTCTGACCCTGAAGAACTTCAACGATATCAAAGAAGGCGATCACCTCGAAATCTTTGAAGTCGAAGAAATTGCACGTACTCTGTAATATGTAAAGCACACGCAGCTGGTAAGGTGCGCAGGGCAGGAAAATCGGGCCTAACAGCCCGATTTTCGTTTGCTAGTGTCCGGTGCAGCGCTGGTCAGTTGTTGGTAGTGTCGGTAGTTCATTTGTGAAAGATATAGCGTGTCAAGCGCTGAATAAAAGTATGGCTAAACATAGTAAATCCATTCCTGGCCGCGGTCTGCGCGTTGCAGATCAGATCCAGAAGGACTTGTCCGAGATCATCGTCTTCGAGCTGAAAGACCCGCGGGTCGGCATGATTACGATTACCGAAGTGCAAGTGACGCCGGACTACGCCCATGCCAAGGTGTTTTTCACGATGCTGAACGACGACCTCGAAGCAATTGCGAATACCGTCAAAGGCCTGACCCAGGCTGCCGGTTTCTTGCGCAACCAGCTTGGCCGCCGTTTGTCTATCCACACCTTGCCTGCCTTGCATTTCATTCATGACAATTCGACAGCCCGCGGCGTCGAGATGTCGCGTTTGATCGATCTGGCCAACGCGACACGTTCTAAAGACGATGGGCAGGACTAAGCGATAAGCTTATTTATCAATCATAATTATCAGTCACAAATTTGATACGGCTTGCTGGCGACGGCAAGCCGTTTCCGCTTCTCTTCACCTCTTCTGTATTTGCTGCCATGGCATCACGCCCACCCAAAAGAATCCGTGTCCCGCTCAATGGCGTTTTGCTGTTGGATAAACCTGTCGGCTTTTCCAGCAATGACGCACTGATCAAGGCAAAAGGCTTGCTGAACGCGCAAAAGGCCGGCCACACCGGCACGCTCGATCCGTTTGCCACCGGCGTGCTGCCGCTGTGCTTTGGCGAAGCCACCAAGTTTGCCCAGGATTTGCTGGACGCCGACAAGACTTACGAAACCCTGGTCCATCTGGGAGTGAGTACTACCACCGGTGATACCGAAGGCGAGGTCCTGGAGCGCAAGGACGTCAATCTCAGCCGCGCACAGATCGATGCCGTGCTGGCGCAGTTCCGCGGCCCGATCAAGCAAGTGCCGCCGATGTACTCGGCGCTCAAGCGCGACGGCAAGCCGCTGTATGAGTACGCGCGCGCCGGCATCACTCTGGAGCGCGAAGCGCGCGATGTGACCATCCACGCACTGGAATTCCTGGCCTACGATGCGCCGTTCCTACGTTTGCGGGTAGCCTGCAGCAAAGGCACCTACATCCGCGTACTGGGCGAAGACATCGGCGCTGCGCTCGGCTGCGGCGCCCATTTGCAAGAGCTGCGGCGGATCCAGGTGGGCCATCTGACGCTGGACGGCTGCGTCACGCTGGAACAATTGACGGCCGCCGAACCGGCCGCGCGCAGCGCCTTGCTGGCGCCGGTCGACAGCTTGCTCCTCACGTTTCCTGAAGTGTTGTTATCCGAGCCATTGGCCAAACGGTTTTTGCAGGGCCAGCGCCTGACGCTGACAAAGGAAGGTGTGGCGTTGCCGCCGGAGGCTGGACGGGTGCGGGTTTATCTGCAGCCGGCGGATGCTGTATCCGCTCGACAACTGCTGGGCACCGCGCAGTTGCATGAGTACGGGGTTCTGGCTCCCGAACGTCTGATTGCCACTGTACAGGCTGTGTAAAATATCTTTAAGGCAATATTCATGCTGCAATTGAGGCAGCAACTCTTTGAAAAGACAAGGCTTTTCATAAAGTAGTGCAGCGCGTCATGCTATAATACGCGGCCTCCCAAATTCCGCTACAACTGCTGTGCCTAGTGCAGTGCCTTAGCGAGCATTTTGGCCGCACTTGTAGCTATATATATTCTGCGCAATCCTTATCTGCGCATTTACTAAGTTCTCCAATCTCCAAACTGACCATGTCAAACACACCTCGCGCTATCCGCAACATTGCCATCATTGCCCACGTTGACCACGGCAAGACCACGCTGGTTGACCAATTGTTGCGTCAATCCGGTACTTTCCGTGACAACCAGCACGTCGATGCGCGCGTGATGGATTCGAACGCTATTGAAAAAGAACGCGGCATTACGATTCTGTCGAAGAACTGCGCAGTCGAATACAAAGGCACGCACATCAACATCGTTGATACCCCTGGCCATGCCGACTTCGGTGGTGAAGTCGAGCGCGTATTGTCGATGGTCGATAGTGTTTTGCTGCTGGTCGATGCGCAAGAAGGCCCGATGCCGCAAACGCGTTTCGTGACGCGTAAGGCACTGGCGCTGGGCTTGAAGCCTATCGTTGTCGTCAACAAGATCGACCGCGAAAATGCCGATCCGCAAAAGGCTGTGAACGCGACTTTTGAATTGTTCGACAAACTCGGCGCAACCGACGAGCAGCTGGATTTCCCTATCATTTACGCATCGGGTTTCAAAGGCTACGCAGGCTTGGAAGATACCGTCCGCGACGGCAATATGGAACCTTTGTTCGACGCCATCCTGAAGCACGTTCCAGCGCGTGAAGATGATCCTAACGGCCCGCTGCAACTGCAAATCACTTCGCTGGAATACTCTTCCTACGTCGGCAAGATCGGCGTTGGCCGTATCCTGCGCGGTAAAGTCAAGGCGCTGCAAGACGTGATCTGGATGAACGGTCCGGACGACAAGCCGACCAAGGCCCGCATCAACCAGGTGCTGACTTTCCACGGCCTGGACCGCGTGCTGACTGAAGAAGCGCTGGCTGGCGACATCGTGCTGATCAACGGTATTGAAGAAATCAGCATCGGCTCCACCATCTGCGCTCCGGATTTCCCGGAAGGCTTGCCGATGCTGAAGGTAGATGAACCGACACTGACCATGAACTTCATGGTCAACAACTCGCCGCTGGCTGGCCGCGAAGGCAAGTTCGTCACCACTCGTCAGATCAAGGACCGTCTGGACCGCGAACTGAAAGCCAACATGGCATTGCGCGTGGTACAGGCTGAAGGCGACGACTCGACCTACGAAGTGTCGGGCCGCGGTGAATTGCACCTGACCATCCTGATCGAAAACATGCGCCGCGAAGGCTACGAGCTGGCCGTATCGCGTCCACGCGTAGTGTTCAAGATGGTCGATGGCGTGCGCCATGAGCCATACGAAAACCTGACCGTCGACGTCGAAGAAGTGAATCAAGGCGGCGTGATGGAAGAACTCGGCCGTCGCCGCGGCGATCTGCAAAACATGGAACCGGACGGCAAGGGCCGTGTGCGTCTCGAGTATCGCATTCCGGCGCGCGGCCTGATCGGCTTCCAGGGCGAATTCATGACCCTGACCCGCGGCACCGGCTTGATGAGCCACGTGTTCGATGAATACGCACCGGTCGACACCTCCAAGGGCGAACTGGGCGGCCGTCGCAACGGCGTGCTGATTTCGCAGGACGACGGCGCAGCCGTTGCCTACGCCATCTGGAAACTGCAAGACCGCGGCCGTATGTTCGTCAGCCACAATGACCCGGTCTACGAAGGCATGATCATCGGCATCCACTCGCGCGACAACGATCTGGTCGTCAACCCGATCAAGGGCAAGCAATTGACCAACGTCCGTTCGTCGGGTACCGACGAAGCGGTGCGCCTGGTGCCGCCAATCGAAATGTCGCTGGAATATGCAGTTGAATTCATCGACGACGACGAACTGGTCGAAGTCACGCCGAAGAGCATTCGTCTGCGCAAGCGTTACCTGAAGGAACACGAGCGTAAAAAGGCTTCGCGCGACGCGTAAGCCGTTTTACGATCCGGACCGTTTGTTCCGGACACAAAAAACCCGTCGATTAGTGAGTTTGAGAAAACTCACGGATCGGCGGGTTTTTTATTTTTAGGGGATTGCACGTGTCGCGGCGACAGGATGCCAAACTCATGCGAGCATCAGGCGGCCTACCACGTAGGCCAGTTGCACATGATTGCGCACCCCGAATTTCTTCCGGAGTTGGAGAATGTGGTAGTCGATGTTTTGCTGTGATGTATCGAGACGATAGGCTATCTCCCGTCGACTCACGCCATCGATAACCAATTTCAGAGTCTGGCGCTGGACATCCGACAAGTCGATCTGGATGTCAGTTCTTAAATTTTGTTGTACATGATGGGTCAGCAGCTCATGAATCTTTAGTCCGACCGCATAAGTCTGTCCCACAACGCTGTCGACAATCCATTCCTTGGTGGGTTTCGCCGAGTAGAAGCTGATGAAGGCGTGTTCAACAGTGCTGGGATTGGCGATGCCGAAGGCAATTCCACTTCGTACACCCGCATGCTCTGCCTCGGTCAGGAATTGCGCGGACCGCTTTGCCAATCTGTCTATGCATCCTAAATTATTCAGGGACGATAAATCCCATACGAACGGCAGCTCATGCCGAAACGCAAAATGCACGCGTGGATCGACCTCATAGTAACGCTGTTCGATGTAGCGTTTTGCCCAAGGAGGCATGACGAAATGGCCGAAGAAGTCAACGATTTGAATTGTGTCGCCCAAACGAGAATATCGCCCATATCCGAACCCGTCCAAGCCTATCGATTGCAACGCCGCATGAACAGTCTGCTCAATTTCTTCGGCGTTACGTTTTGAATTGATCCCAATGATCGAGGCGACGGGGCGGGCAAGAGCTGTCTTTTCCGGGAACGCACTTTCAAAATCTCTTTCGATTAAATGTCCTTCATCGGGCGGAATGGTGCAGCCAGACTGGCCGGCAAGGTGTAAGTACATGGCGGAGCCTTTTCAGATCGAATGCGTGAACTGTGCACAAGAATTATCTCCACGGTGTTGCTGTTCTGTTCACGCATGGGATGACTTGCTGATGACGTGCTGACACTTTTCCCTGCATGGCCTTGAATGCAAAGATTAATGCCATCAGCTTAATTCTCTTTTTTTTGCGATTGAGATCAGTTTCTCGTAGCCGGGTCGCTTCTATCGGTTAGCCACAAACGAATTGACTACAGTTTTCCGGCACTCGCCGACATCAGTTCAGTTCCATGCCGAGTGGTATTGATGTCATCTTGAATAGCGTAGGCGAGTATTGATGGCGGATATCCCGTTTAACTGGTCAGAAAGCGGCTGCGCTTGCCGAATCAGAGATTTCCTTGGAGATTTCTGATTTTTCTTGCAATTAAGATGAGTTTCTCGTAGCGGACTACATCTATCCGGCAGCCATAAACAATTGGCTACGGTTTTCCGGCCTCGGCCGAAATGCGTTCAGTTCTATTCTAGATGGCGAGGCGTCATTTATTTTATAGATGCAAACAGGCTCGGTGCACATATTGACAATTCAGGACACGCACGATGGCTGTGCAGACGGTTCTGAGTGTTTTCTGCTTTTAGTACATGACGGCATTGCAAAAAAAAATCATGATACAAAAAACGCTTAAGATACTTAACGGATTTAATGAAGGGGCAGAGATCAGCCTGGAGCTTGGCGTGCCCTTCATTTTGGGTTGCCGGCCTGACTGTTCTCTGGTGCTTGTGGACGAGGGGATTGAAGCCCAGCATTGCCAGTTGGTATTGACGGTCGCAGGCCTGATCTGTACCGCGCTCAATGGTTCGCTCACGATTCAGGGCAAAGAGCTGACGCCAAGTGAAACAATAAAAATCACCTATATGCAGTCGGTACGTTGCGGCAGCATTGATTTTGCCGTGGGTGACAAAGGCACTGACTGGGCTCAGTTGCAAACTGATAATGCCGCATCAGCGTTGATGGCAAAAAATAAATCAGAGCGCTCCTGGCGATCAGGTTTTTCTGGATTGCTGTTGATGCCACGCTGGAAGCGCAATGTAGTTCTGGGGGGAGGTGCAAGCGTTTTTTTAGCCGTGATGGGGATTGCCTATGCAGCAATGCTGCCGTCATCCGCGTATATGTCGCAATCCTACCTCACCGAAGCCCGCCTCTGGTTGAAGTCGATTGCGCCCGCAGGCAGTGAGTTGCGCATCGATCGTGCCCAAGGCGGTGAGCTCGCCTTGACCGGATACGTGGGAAGCAATTATCAAAATGAGCTGCTGACCATGACAGTGCATAACTCTACCTACCATCCAAAAATCGAGGTGTATTCCGTGGAGCAGATGGTGTCTTCATTGTCGCGCCTGGCGAACCTTGAAAATTTGCCTTGTATAGTTAATTACCGGGGGAACGGGCGCCTCGGCTGCAATAACGACGTAGATGAACAAGCGCAGGCCGTGCGTTTGCAAGTGCTGGCGCACCAGGTTGTGGGTGTGAAGGCGCTGGAGGCGCGTGTACGTCCGGAAAAAGCGGATGCCGTTATGACGCCGCAAGCTTCTCCAGCATCAGAGGCGCCTCGCCTGCAATCGCCTGCGTCCGCGGGGATTGGAACAATCGCCAATTTTCCTCGCAAGCTTTCTATTTTGATGAGCAAGCGTGGCCGGTACGTCATTGATTCGAGCGGTTTGAAATTTTCTGAAGGTGACGTGGTCGATGGCTTTGCGCTTGTCGCGATTGAGTTTGATCAGGTCGAGCTGGAACGCAATGGGCAACGGTTCCTGGTCCGGGTCGGAAGCAACTAGATGATGAAGATTCCTGAACATCAGTGCAACGACAGCACGCACGAATCGATGATGACGCCGCTGGCGCGAAGCCTGATGCAAGACCAGCACGGCATCCTTAGAGACCAATATTGCCATGTTTTTGAAGTCTTGCAACTTCACGCAAGCGCAAATCTCCGGCAGCCGATGTCCGTTGAAGAATGCGCGGTCAACCAATCCGCGCTTGAAATAGCGGAAATAGCAGCGCAAGTGATAGCCCGTTTTTGGGACAGGTGTCACGCCAAATAGATTTTTTACGCAGCAGTCATCCGGCTGTTGTTTTTTATGAGTGATCCCGTCATGGGACTTTTTCTTTTCGGAGCCAACTATGTCAGTTTCAGGCGTAAATACAAGCGGTCTGACTAACCAGTCAAATGCATTGCAAAGTGCTATTGCAGATTTGAACAGCAACACCGATCCGGCAAAAATCCCTGCGCTCGCAGCCAATGTATCGGTGATTTCTGCTGCACTGGAATCGCTCAAGAAAGCGCAAGACGACTCAAGCAAAGCACAGGCAGGTCGAGCTTAACCTTCATCGATTCACGACTGCAGGCGGATATTCCATGACACAAAACATAGAGGTCTTGACCCTTTCTGCTATGCAGCATTTAGCGGAGGTGGGATTTCTTGCCAGTGAAATGGGATTATCCGACCAAGCGGTGACGATTTTTTCGGGCCTGGCGAAAATCAGGCCTGATCAACCTCATTCCGAAATTAATCTGGCGCTCGTCTATGCCCGTTATGACAAAGCAGACGAAGCGATCGAATTGCTGCAGTTTCTGCAAAAAAAATTTCCAGATAATCAGATGATCATGTCGGTATTGGGAGTTTGTCTGGTGCAGCAGGAAAAACCGGGAGCCTTGGCCCTGCTGGATCACGTGCTCAGTCGCCAAACCGACACAGACGCGATGAACGTCGCTCGTTCCTGTTATGACCTGGCCAAGCAGCAACAAGCTAGCCGGGAGCACAAGACCCCCACCGAGGGTTTGCAATTTTTTCGGCACTACAACCATCAGGTCTGATGAGTGCTATTGCTTGGCATGTTGAATGAAAACGTGAGGATGAAAATGAGTGGAGCACAAATATACAATCAGGTCGATTCGAGTGCACTAAACAAACTTACTGAACAGCATGAAGCAAGTTGGGTTAATCAGTCAGTCTCCGAGAATACCGTCGAGCGCTTCCAGCTTTTGATGAATGGTCAGCCTGCTCAAGCCAATGCGGCGTTCGGCGAGGCAAATGGCACGAATGGTCCAGCGACTTTCGATACCGCGAAATATGGTTTGGACGATGTATTTCATCGTGAAGAATTGATGCAGGCAGTTGCTGCCATGAGTAATTTGAAGCCTTATGAAATCCCGGCTGCGGCGGCCAAGGTAACCATGATTTCTCTGGATATGCAGATGAAGGTCGATGCGGTCAGGCAGGGGTCGAAAAGCAGTGAAGATTCCGTGCAGAGCATGTTGCGCGCATGAAGTATCTGTTTTCTGTAATTGATTTCAGAAGGTGGCTGATACTTACCTGTCTTGTTACATCACTGGCTTTTTTGTCGGGTTGCAAGGAGGCAGTCTATAACCAGCTCAGTGAACGCGAAGCCAACAATATTCTGCTAACGCTGCTCAAAGGCGGCGTTGAGGCAGACAAGCGCGCGGACGGTGAAAAGGGATACAGCATTTTGGTCAGCGAGAGCAAGATGGCGCTCGCTATCGAATTGCTTAAGATGAATGCGGAGCCGGAGGAACCTTATCGCACCATGGGTGATCTATTCGCGCGCAATCAGTTGATCGCGACTCCCGCCGAGGAACGCATCCGTTTCATCTATGGCATTGAACAGGGACTCGCTGCGACGTTGTCCAAGATTGACGGCGTGCTGGTTGCGCGCGTGCATATCGTCATGCCAGACAATGATCCCTTAGCCAATCAGGTCAAGCCTACCTCAGCCTCTGTTTTCCTGAAACACCGCGCCGATATGAACATGCAGGTGATTCTGCCTGCCGTCAAGGATATGGTGGTGCATAGTGTCGAAGGCTTGACGGTCGACCGTGTCGCAGTAACCTTGTTTCCCGCGACCGCAACCTCGACGACGCCTTCCGATGTTCCCATTACCCGATTCTTTGGCGCATTGGTAGCCGCTTCCAGTGTGTCCACGTTGTGGATGCTGTTGGGCTTGCCTTGGTTGCTGGTTGTCCTGCTGGCGGTGGCATTGTTTTTCGCGACTCGTTTGCGCGCGCTGCTCTGGAGCTACGTCAAGCCATCGTCATCCGGGATGGATTCCAATGAGCGTGGCGAACGGCCGGTGGCAAGCGCGAAGAACAGATTCCACTGAATAAGGGGACAAGATGGATGTTGACGAGGCCAGGCATTTTGGGGGTACGGAGCAGGCAATGTGCTTGGCTGAAACGGGATACGCGTTGCCGATCGTGCATGATCGATTCTTTGATCTGATTCTTAAATTCAATCTCTTCCCCGCGTTATATGTTCATCCTGCGCGGATCAAGTCACTCGATGCATTGCCAGATGATGCTCTGCTGGACTCAAACGGAAATGACTGGAATCCATACTGGCTGCGCTGCCTTTCGGACGCCTTATTGCGATCTGGCCGGCTGGAACAGTCCTATGATTTCGATTTTTCGGATCGAGCAAAAAGAATGATGCTGCTCGACGCATCGGATCTCATCCTGCTGGCACAGCATGTTGCGGCCGTTTTGGTACAACCCTATTTACGCAAGATCGTGCTGGGTGAACGTATTAGAGAAATCGATCAAGTCATGGGTTCGGCATGTCGTGAATTCGGATTGCGTTGGGTCACCGGGCCAGATCCCGCGTTATCGCCGGCAACTGCGTCATTGCAAGGCTTGGGCGATGCCGGGATTGAAGCGCTTGGTACCGACGACGACTGGCATCAGTTTGCCTTTAGATTGATTCTGTCGACATTATCGGAAAGCGACATCGCGGTACGTGGCAGATTGAAGCTCAAATTTTCGCCTGCCTGGAAGAATGCAAAATCATTCAGGCTGCATGAAAGCAAGAGAGATTTATTGGTCGCATTGTTCTTTGATGTCCTGAAAAAGACTTTTCCCGTCTGGCACGGTCACGTTGCCATCGAATTTCCAGGAGAGCCTCATGCAACGACTGACTCTGATTGATAAGCGCGCGCTTGCCATCAGTGACGGCAAAGTGGTCAAGGCGGAAGTGTATGCAACCTCGATTGAGGCCGCAGCTTTGCTCGCAGATGCGCGCGCCTATGCCAAGCAACGGCGCGCAAGCGCGGATGCTGAAATTGCCCGGGAATGTGAGCTAGGTTACCAGGAAGGATTCGCCAAGGGCGGCCAAGAGTTCGCAGCGCGCATGATCGACAGCGTCATGCGGCTCGAGTCGACCTACATAGGGCTGGAAGCGCGCCTGGTTAACACGGTGATGAACGCGTTGAAGACAGTGCTGGGCTCGCTTGATGAAAGCCTGCTAATCGAAAAACTGGTTCGGCAGGTGATCCAGGCTGCAGGCCAGGAAAAAAAGATGTGCTTGAGGGTAGCTGCGATTCAGTTTGAAGAGGTCAATGATATTCTGCAAAAAATTCTTTGCGATTACCCTTACGTAGAATTTATCGATGTCGCTAAAGACCCTCATATGCGCTTCGGGGATTGCGTACTGGAAACAGAATACGGTGCGGTTGACGGTGGCCTGGAACATCAATTGAATGTCATTCGCCAGAGCTTGATCAGCGTGTTTGCAGGCAGGCGGGCAGAATCCGGCGGATCGCGAACTTCTCAGCATCTGCACACCGAACCGTTGCGGGAGGACAGCTGATGTTGAACCAACAGGAATACTTCGCTGAAATATTGGACACCGCTACGCATAGATTGCAACCCTTGGAAATCAAGGGACGGGTGACTCAGGCGGTGGGAACCCTGATCAAGGCGGCCGGAATTTCTGCGCGGATTGGCGATGTTTGCCAGCTCTATAACCCCGGCAGCGACTGGCAGTTGTCGGCAGAAGTAGTCGGCGTTACGCGGGATGGCCTGCTGTTGATGCCCTATGGCGAATTGACGGGGCTATCGGTCCAGACGCATGTCCAAAATCTTGGGCACGTACCGTCTATCCGTGTCGGTCCCGAATTGCTGGGGCAGACACTGGATGGTTTTGGCGTTCCGCTAAAAAGAGATCTGATCACGACAGATATGGTGGACTATCCGCTACTCGCCGCTGCACCTAGTCCATTTGAACGCCGGCCGGTGAAAGATGTTTTCCAAACCGGGGTGCGCGCCATCGATGCATTGCTGACCTGCGGCAGGGGGCAGCGTATCGGTATATTTTCGCCGGCCGGTTCAGGTAAGAGTACCCTGTTGTCCATGATTGCGGAAGGTGCCGATAGCGATGTCAATGTTGTCGCGCTGGTGGGAGAACGAGGCAGGGAAGTCAGCGAATTCATTCAGCATTTTTCCGAAACGGACAAGATGCGGAAAACCATATTCGTGGTGACAACCTCCGACCGTTCTGCGGCGGAACGCGCCAAAGCGCCATGTGTTGCGATGGCAATTGCAGAATATTTTCGCGATCAGGGTTGTGCCGTTCTTCTCTTGATGGATTCTGTGACGCGCTATGCGCGCGCATTGCGTGAGATCGGCCTTGCCGCCGGAGAACCGCCCACGCGAAGAGGATTTCCGCCTTCCGCATTGACTGCTCTGCCAAAATTGTTCGAGCGAGCCGGGCAAAATGCCATAGGCTCGATCACATCTTTTTTTACTGTCTTGCTTGAGGATGATATTGCGGGCGATCCGATTGGGGAAGAGATGCGCGCCACCTTGGACGGGCACATTATTCTTTCGCCTCTGCTGGCCAACGCCAATTCTTTCCCTGCCATCGATATCCCGCTGAGCCGCAGCCGCGTGATGCGTCAGGTGGTATCGGATGGACATTATGAAAATGCAGGAATGCTGCGCGAATTGATGCGGAAATATGAATCTGTCGAAATGCTATTGCAAATGGGAGAGATCCAGCATGGCAATGATAAGTTCGCCGACAAAGCGATCCGTACTCACGAGCCCATGCGCCAGTTTCTGCGGCAAAAGACCGGAGAAATAGGCGATTTCTATGACAGCATCGAACAGCTCGCTCGGTTGGTTGGAGACTGATATGCAGACCGATTGCATGGAATCCCAGTTGCTAAATCTAATTCGCGTATATCGCTTGCGCATGGACAGAATCGAGATACTCAGGTCCGCAGGAATCAACGACAGGAACAACGTGGACAAGCTGCTCCTGCTCCTGCGCGACGACATGAAACTGGTCTCCGATCAACGGCGTGATTGGCAATCCCAATGGCAAAAATGGTTGCAAGAAGGAGGGACTCTCGGAAACGGCCGCAACTATAACGCTCATCATATGCAACTGCGGGAAATCGAGAATCTGCTCAGGCAGCACCAGGCAGGGATGGAGGCTCGGCGTGCCGACATACAGATGCGAATTGCGACGTTAAATCGCGATTTGATCCGTCATCAGGAAAAGATTCGCTTTGCAGAAGAGCAACAGGCCGATTTGAAAAACCAGGATGCAAAAATAATACGCCGCCATGAATCCGACCAAAATGAGGATACGGGTTTGAGAAAGTGGTTTTCTGAACAGCTTATACCTGCAGAAATGAGATTTTGAATATGCCAGCCAATCCAGCCATGCCAACTACAATACCCATGTGCGGCGACGCCCTGGATACCCGTTTTGCGTCTTCGCATGTGTCGCAGATGCTTCCATCAGGCAAACCAAGCGCCGCTGCGATTCAAATGTGGAAAGCTGCCGGGCTTGGGCAGGCGGATCCTCGCTTGGCCAGCCAGATATCGCCCGACGATCTGCCGCAGGGCGGCGCCAAGCTTGTTACTACGGCGGCAATATCAGGATTGCCCGGGCTGGAATGCCGAGCGCTTGCAATGCCAACGAAGGATTTGACGATCCAGCAGATCAGAGAGAACTATCGGGATAGCGCTCATCAAAGCCCGCCGCCCCCGCATGATGCGAAACACAATCTGGTCGATGTGGCTGCCTCCGGCCCGCTTATGGCGATGCAGTCGCCAACCCGGCATGACGACGTTTTGAAAGAATTCCACGGCGGTTTGCCGATGGGCCAAGCGCCACTGCCGACACATATTCCATCCATGGCACCGGTCGTGTCTTCTGGAAACAGCTCGGCACCCATCGTCAATGAAACCGAGTTGCATACCCTTTTAGAGAATTTTTGCCAGTCTCTCTATATGGGAAATCAATCTGGTTCGAGTAGTTTCGGCAGCGTCGTGCTGGACGTGGGGGCGATCCTGCCAGGCGCCATGATAGAAATGTCACGACAGGGCGCATCGTTGCAGGTTCGCCTGTATGCGTCAGATCAGCAGACATTGCTTGTGATGCAGCGTGAACGCGAAAAGCTGAATGCAAGCCTTACTGCATCAACTAATCTGGTGGTCAAGGTGGACGCGATTGCGCGTGGTTGAGATGGTTACGCCTCCGTTTAGCGCGGCGCCCGGTGATGCCGGATTTCTCGGAAAACATGGCATCAGACCTGCTACCAAACACTCTCATTTTTGAAACGGCAAAGCAAGAATATGCTTGTTGAACAATGTCTCCCGGTGTTGTCTGACGCCTGGCTGGAAGAAATGAATCAATGGCTCTTATGGCGTTCGGATATCCGCTTCCAGCTTGCCAGCGGTGAACTTGAGTTGAAATGGATTGAACCGCAATCTGAAACGTCTCAAGTGCGAATTCTTTTCAGGCAGCGTGACCATCGATGGGCAGTCGGCCTCAATCGGCTTGGTGCATTGGATGCCCGGCTGAACGGCGCACCGTTTACGGAAATGCCGGAAGTATTACGCACCCTCACTGTGCAAAAAATACTGTCTGGATTATTGGAGAAATTTCCATCGAGCGTGGCAAACGATCTGGATTCTGCCGAAGTGGAGTGGGATCCCCCGCACGGACCTGACGGATGGCAGTCATTTTCATTCGAACTGACGAATATGACGCAGCAGACGAAATCGATGGGGGTGTTTGCAGTTTGCTCGCCGCTGACATTGGGTTGGTTCAGGAAGCATTTGCCTGCCGCGCGGAAAGAACAATCGGTCGCCGTCGGCCAATTACAGGTGCGGACGAGACTTCAGGTCGGTATCACAAGATTGCACGCCGGGCAGATCGCCGAGCTGTCATTGGGCGACCTGATTTGGATGGATCAAGTTCGATTGGACAAGCACGGCTTGCAGGTTGGTTTTGATATCGAGACAAAAGGCAGCAATGCGACTTTTTACGCACATTGGAAACACAAAATATTGACCGTGAAATCCCGGCCCATGGATTCAACGCCGGGATTTCAGGATCTTGCAGCTAATTTTTCGGAGAATGCGTACATGCACATCGACATGAATCAGCTTGAATTACCCGTTTCATTTGATCTTGGCGAGTTATCGTTACCGGTGTCAGAGATTGCTCATATCGCACCGGACTACGTCTTCCAGCTGCCGGACGAAGCCGCCGATGCCGTTGTGAATGTCCGGATCCATGGCAAGTTAATCGCACAGGGGAGTCTGGTTCTGGTGGGAAGAAGACTCGCGGTTCGACTGACAAAGGTTCGCCAGCCGGACAATCTTCCGGATGCAGGCGGCGTTTCGTTGGACTGATTAAAAAAAACAAAAAATGCTGAATCAAGATCCTCTCGTTCTCATTATCAGCCTTGCGTTACTTAGCCTCGCTCCTTTTATCGCAGTCATGGTGACCTCGTTTGCCAAGCTGGTTGTGGTATTCAGTCTGGCCAGGAACGCAATAGGGTTGCAGCAAGTGCCTCCGAACCTGGTCGTCAACGGCCTCGCACTCATCTTGTCGTTTTATATCATGGCGCCGGTTGTCAATCAGATGTCAGATGTTTCGCAAGCGCAAATAACAAACGGCAGCTTGCGCATAAGCGGGCTGATTGAAATCATGAATCAGGGGCGCGAGCCGCTGAGAGCTTTCCTCGAAAAACATGCGGAACAGCGGGAACGGGAATTTTTTGTGCGTTCGGCGCAAAAGATATGGCCGCCGGAACAGGCCGCCAAACTGAAAAACAATGACTTGCTCGTGCTGGTGCCCGCTTTTACCGTCACTGAACTGACCGCGGCTTTCAAAATCGGGTTTCTGATTTATCTCGCGTTTGTGATTATCGATCTGGTTGTGGCCAACATCTTATTAGCGCTCGGCATGATGATGTTCTCTCCCACCGTCGTTTCGGTGCCACTCAAGCTATTGCTGTTTGTCATGTTGGACGGTTGGGCCAAGCTGATTCATAACCTGATTCTTACTTATCAATAGGTTGTAGCGTAATCATGAATATTGCGACACTCGCGACAGATGTGAAGCAGGCGCTGATGCTCGTGCTCTTGCTCTCAATGCCGGTGGTTCTGGCGGTCGGAGTGACTGGCTTGTTACTGGCGTTCCTGCAGGCCGTCACCCAAATGCAGGATCAAACCATGGCGTTTGGCATCAAGCTGGTAGTTGCTGTGATTGTCATTGCCTTGATGTCGGGTTGGCTGGGGGGCGAATTGTTCACCTTTGCAGATGGACTGTTTGCGTCCATTGCGTTGGTGAGGTAAGCGGCGCAGCCATGTTAGACCAATATCAAAATCTTGAATCCTCGCTGATAGGTCTGGGCATGTTGATGGTGCGCATGTTATTGGCGTTTTCCTTCATGCCGTTTTTTTCTACGAAAGTAATGCCACTCACCGTGCGCCTGAGCTTCGTGGCCGGATTGAGTTTATTCCTGTTCCCGCTATTGCAATCTCAACTGCCTTTATTCCAGGCGGATTGGCACATGCTTTTACCATGCTTGCTCAAGGAAGCCGGTTTAGGCATGGTGCTCGGCGTATTCGCCAGTTTATCATTTTGGGCCTTCCATACGGCGGGAGTCATCATCGAATATCAAGCCGGCTTGACCATGAGTGTCGCTATCGACCCATTATCCGGAGAGGAAGATTCATTAATCGGCGGACTCTTCATGCAGCTGCTGACCGTTTTCTTTTTTATTTCCGGTGGCATGAGGCAGCTGGTGGACATGCTGTTTGAAAGCTATGTTATCTGGCCAATCAATAAGATGCTGCCCATCGTCGGTAATCTTAAACTGATCACCATGCTGATGGCGGCAATCATGCAGATGATAGTGCTGGTCGTCAAAATCGCTGCGCCCTTTGTCATTCTCATGTTGCTGGTTGAGCTGGCGTTGGGTTTGTTGTCCCGCTTTGCTCCGCAATTGAACGTCTTCTTCTTGTCGCTCCCCCTCAAGGTGGGGATCCTTGCCGTGTTGCTTCTTATTTATAGTTCGCTATTGTCGGACGGAATGCAGTTATTGCCCAATTTCCATGAGTTGAACAAGACATTGGAAGGGGTGCTTCGATGAGTGATTCGAGCAGCAGTCAAAGCAAGACGGAACAGCCCACCCCCAAGAAGCTGCACGATCTGCGCCGTAAGGGCGATATCCCGGTGAGCCAGGATCTGGTTTCTGCTTTGTCGATGCTGGTTGTCAGCGTGGCGCTCGCCATGACAGGGAAATCTTTTATTCAAAACATGATGGGACTTATAAATCAAGCGCTGAACATGGATTGGCGGTCGATGAAAGATCCGGATGCAGTCCTCCACGCCACGAAAAACATGTTTGTTGAAGGCATTGGTTTCAGTTTGCCATTGATTGCCCTCCTGATATTTACCTCGATAGCGATCGGTTTGCTCCAAAGCCGCGGCTTACTGGTGATTACACGCGTCATGCCGGATTTGAAACGACTCAACCCTATTACCGGAATGCAGCGCATCTTTTCTCTGCGTACGGTTTTTGAGTTGTTCAAGCTGTTATCCAAATCAATATTGTTAGGCTTGATTGTATTTTTATTGACGCGTCAAATACTAGGCATCCTGTTTGATGCCCGTTTCCTGCCGATTGCCGGCGTTCTTTTTCTGGCCGAAAAAGTCATCGGTCAATTGTTCTGGATGTCGCTTGCGGCCTTCATTGTGTTCGCCATTGCGGATTTCAGTTTCCAGCGTTGGGATTTCACCCGTAAAAATCGGATGACAAAAGACGAGGTCAAGCGTGAATATAAAGAGATGGAGGGCGATCCTCATTTGCGTGCCAAGCGCAGGCAACTCCAGCAGGAATTAAGCATGCAGACCATGCTCGATAACGTCCGCAAAGCCAATGTCGTGGTGGTCAATCCAACCCATATTGCCGTCGCGCTGTACTACAACCAGGACGAGACGGCGATCCCGGTTGTTCTGGCAAAGGGTGAAGGGTTCATAGCGGAAGAAATACGCCGGGTGGCACAAGAGGAGGGCATTCCGATATTACGGGATATTCAGTTGGCAAGGCAGTTGCAGGCCAAAGTTCCGGTGAATCATTATATTCCTGACGATTTGATTGAACCGGTTGCAGCGGTATTGCGCTGGGTCCGGGACATCAAGCCCGATGCATGAGCGTTTAATTTAAGTTGAGGCAGACATGGCATTTTTAAAGTCAGCATGGAATAGTTTGGGCAGCCCTCGGTCAGTTGGTTCGAGTACGCGGCTTTCTCGCTTGGGGCGCCATTACGACCTGATGCTCGTGGCGCTGATTGTAGCGGTCATAGCATTGCTGGTATTGCCCTTGCCTCCGTATGTGCTCGATACATTGATAGCATTCAATCTTACCGTTTCCGTCACATTACTGATCGTTTCGTTATACATTGCTTCCCCGCTTGGCCTATCGACTTTTCCGTCACTGCTACTTTTTACTACGCTGTTTCGACTGTCGCTAAATATTGCGTCGACACGTCAAATACTGCTGCATGCCTATGCGGGCGACATCATCTCTACCTTTGGCAAATTGGTCGTCGGCGGCGACGTCATTATCGGCATGGTGGTATTCGCCATCATTGCAATTGTCCAGTTTATCGTCATTGCCAAAGGTTCTGAGCGGGTTGCCGAAGTGGCTGCCCGTTTCAGCCTTGACGCCATGCCGGGTAAGCAAATGAGCATCGATGCCGATCTGCGCGCGGGCATTATCCACAAAGATGATGCACGTCAGCGCCGCCGGACGCTGGAGAGCGAAAGTCAGTTATATGGCGCCATGGATGGCGCCATGAAGTTTGTCAAGGGAGATGCAATTGCGGGCATCATCATCGCACTGGTGAATATCCTGGCGGGCATCATGGTGGGCATGTTACGCAAGGACATGAGCCTGGATACGGCTTTGCAGACATATTCTGTTCTGGCTGTGGGCGACGCCCTGGTTTCTCAAATTCCCTCCCTCTTCGTTTCCATCGCAGCCGGCATCGTCATCACCCGTGTTGCACGTTCCGACAGCATCGAGGCGATTCCTCTTGGTAATGAGATCGCGCAACAAATCAAGGCGCATCCGAAAGCATTGGTGGTCACTGGCGTTGTGGTGTTTGCCATGCTGCTGGTGCCCGGTTTTCCGAAATGGCAATTTCTGGCACTGGGCCTGACGGTAGCGCTGACTGGCTGGAACCTGGGGGCAGGCAGGCGAGGCAGGGCGCGCAATCCGTCGGAGGTGTTGATGCCGTCAATGTCACGGGAAGGAAGTGATCTGGTTCCCGTTTTTATCGATGATGCCGATCATCTGATGACGATACCGATCGTCATGGAGGTATATCCGCAGATTGCACAGGACGTTAATCCGCAACGGCTTGATGCCGGATTGGAAAATGTGCGTCGGCATGTCGCGCATGACTTGGGTATTCCTTTTCCCGGGATGGTCATCCGTCCCGCCTCTCGCCTTGCCCCGGGGAAGTTCATCTTGTATATCAACGAAATCCCGATGCTGCAGGGTTCTCTCATGCCGGGACATGTGCTTTGTCTTGAGGAGGAGGCAAATTTAAAAGCTGCAGGTATTCCCTATGTGATGGCGGACGGCATGTTTGGCAACGCCGGTGTGTGGGTTCCGCTAAATCAGAAAAACAGACTGACAGAAAATGAATTTCGGGTTTTGCACGCGGAACAAATTCTGGCGCAATATGTCTTTCGCGTGGTCAGCCGCCATGCACATGAATTCATGGGAATTCAAGAAACCCAGTTACTGCTCAAACGTCTTGAAGACGCATACCCGGATCTGGAAAAGGAATTGAAACAGCAAGTGCCCTTGGCCCGACTGGCGGATGTGTTGCGCCGGTTGGTGCAAGAGCAAATACCGATACGCGACCTGCGTCTCATCGCTCAGGCATTGATTGAAACCGCCGCGCGTGAAAAGGATAATGTCATGCTGACCGAATACGTGCGCAATGCCATGGTTCGTTCAATCAGCTATCGCAATACCTTGCACAACGGTACGCTTGCAGCCATCGTAGTAGCACCTGGTTTCGAAGATCAGATCAAGCAGTATCTGAAACAAAGCGGCAGCGGCAGCGTTTTGCTGTTGCCGGAGACATTGCGCTTGTCTATTCATTCCCAGATACTGCAAATCACGGGTGCCAGGCAAGCACAGAAGGATGATTTTCCGAAACCCGTGCTATTGGTCAACGCGATTGAAATACGCGCTCATCTGCGATCGATACTTGTCGCCGATTTTCCCGATCTGACGGTACTCGCTTCGCCGCAGGTGGAAGGGGCGATCAGGGTCGACATCCAGGGGCAGATTCAGTAATGGTGCTAATTGATACCTATGAGAAGAAGGGGCGATCGGGAATTCATGCGGCGCGTGACATCTTTGTTTTTTTCTTCAAACAATCGCCAGTCGGCCGATCATATAGGCCAGCTGCGCGCGGTTCGTTGCGCCATATTTTTTCCGCAAATAGCGTAAATGATAGTCCACATTGTGATAAGTGGTTTTCAGGTTTCGGGCTATTTCTTTATCACTTAGGCCGTTTGCCAGGCATTCGAGTATTTGCTTTTGGATGTCCGAGACGGCATCCAGGTCAGGGTGGTGCATCAATTTTTCAATGCAGCCGGAGATGAATTCGTGGATCGACAGACCAAGAATCAACGCTTGCCCGACAACACTCGTGGTAATCCAGTTCTTGGACGGATTGGCGGAATTGAATCCTACGACTACCTGCCGATGGGTTGCCGGATTAATGAAGCCAAAGGAGATGCCGCTGCACATCCCTGCGCGAGCCATGTCTTCGAGAAATCCACGCGTTCGCGCATCGTGCGGCGGAAACAAACGGGCTTTCAAGAAATATTGCAAATCCCAGACGAATGGGAAGGGGGAGCCGAGACACGCGCTTACTCTCGGATCCAGATTGCAATAATGTTTGCGTGCATATTGATTCGCCCATTCGCCGGGAACATACGTTTTGAGAAAGTAGTGCTCGTGACCGCCATCGTTCGTATTTTGCACGGCCTCGTATTGAAGGAAATTGAATCCCAAGACCGAAAGCATGCTTCGAATATTGGCCATTCGCGCTTCTGGCGTCGATGCTGCTATGAGCTCACTGGCGATACGCGAGGGTACATGATCTTCTTTCTTCCGCATGTCAAAGACCAATTGCTGCTCTTCAAAAAAATTTACTGTATGGCGTTGCTCATGGCTTCTTGCCTGGCGCGGATTCTGCGGTGCAAATTCATCTTCAAAAGGGTCGAGAACTTCAGCGGCATTTATCATTTTGGTCTTTGTCTACGTTGTCTGCCAGGCGTAATCAATTTTTCTTCACCAAGCGAATTTTCATTGCGCATGAAAGTTTGTTAACGTTCTCAGATCATCGCAAACGATGGCCGGTGAATTCGTATGGAATTTCAATGTCTAAATGTTGTTCCCAAGCATGATTTGAGCGTATCAAATCATTTTAGTTCGTTCGTTGACGCAATTTGTGTCGACGCTGCAATCATGTCGGTTTGGCATCGACGCTGACGGATACAGGCCCGGCAAGGCGGGCTCCAACCGCGCGTTTTTCTTGCAACCATCCATCCGAGTCATCGATTTTCAGACCAGTACTATCTATGCTGAGGACCCGGGCCATTCCGATTGGAATGACGCACAGTTGCGTTTGTTCGTCATTGCGCAACCAGGCGCAGATCGATAGCGCTGTATCTGGGTCAAAAATCGGTTTTGTTATCCATGTGGCAACGCCGGCTGAGTACTAAATTCGAAAGCCGGCAAGCCTTAAATCTGTCGCGGAATCTAGTCATTTTTGTTGCCATTGGGAAATAATTTCATCATAGCACGAAGCCCTTTTCTGCGGGTTTGACGATTCGTTCAGCAATCGCCAACTTTACCTCCTGATAATTTTTCCTTCACTTGAATGACACGCCCTATGCCATGAGCGGGGAAGTTGTCCTGCTTCAAAATTTGACAATGCGCGGGTTGTTTTCCAACTGACTAGATAGCGCGCCTCGATACCCGCTTGATACCCGCTCGTTACACGTTGGCGCCCATCCGGCTGCTAATCCGTGCCTCGACGAGACAGTCAATTCCTTTCTTCAATTGGCCGATGATCTCGACCGGGAATCGACTCAACTACCCGCCAGCGAATGTTTGTTGCGCATCGATGCGCGCTATCCTGCTACAGCCGGAATTTCATACGGAGGTAATAAACAACTGGTGTAATGGGATCTGAATCTTCCATGGCGATTTGCTGACGCTTTCGCGGACGCTGGGAGTATCGGAAGGGTCCCAGACATCTATTTGCAGCATCTGCCACTACTCACTTCTCACCTTCCAGAGATTGCGTCCATCAGATGTCACTCTACATATATCCAAAATCGATCGCAAGTTCAGTTAACTTTGCTGCTCTCGATACGCCGCCACAGGCCCTACCTTTGCCAGACCCCACGGACGACACGGCAATCTCGCATATTGTCGGGCAGGACGAATCCCTCCATGAGTTGGCGGCGCGCTATTGTGTGCCGGTGCAGGACATCATTGACGCCAATCCCGCACTGACAGATCCCGACCATCTCATCCCAGGTGAAGCGCTCACGGTCCCGCTGCAAAAGGGAGGGGACGTGCTTCCAGCGCTATATTCCGTGCAGAGCGGCGAGACCTTGTATCAAATCGCTGCGACTCATGGCGGCGACGTTGGAGAAATCGCGCTGGCCAATAACATATATAGCCAGGACCGTATTTATCCGGGGGAGAAAATCTGGATTCCTGGCATGGGCGGCAAGGCCCAGCCAGGTGCAACGAGCGCGAACGGCGATACTGCAACTGCCTTCACTTCCGAGACGAAAAAGGTGAACGACGCGCTCCGGCAGGTGGATTCCACGCAGCGCTTATTGGCGTCACTCAGGGACGATGCAGCTAAAGGCAGTAACGCCGCGCACGCGGAACTGCGCGATGGCTTCGCGCAACAAAACGCAGATGATGCGCTGAACCAGCTCAACGATGCCGTCGACGGCGCGATCGGCGCGAGGGTCGGCGTCAAGACCGATGATGCAACGCTTAGCAAGGCCGGACGGGAGCTTGCGGCTACCTACGTCCGGGACCCGGCTACATACAAACTGGTCGACAGTGCTATCGCCCAGGTGCGCATCGGCCGCCAGGTGCAAGCGATCGTCACCGGCGTTCGGGCGCAGAGCGATCCGCTTCAAATGATGAGAACGTTCAGTGCCGGCTATGCCAATGCGCCGCAGGATGTAAAGGACGCGTTGCTGGCCGACCCGCATGCGCAGGATATGTTGGACGCTGTCGCGGCGTGGGCCAACCAGCCGATTACGCAGAAGCCTGAGAATGGAGTATTGCCCCAGGGACAAACTGTAGCGGCGATCAGGCGGGTGGATCAGGCGACGCAGGGTTTGGATAAAACAATGGCTGGCGCGCTGGTTGAGCGTGCCGTGTCCGCTTATGAAACTTTCTACAAGGATCCGGAGCACAGTGCTTTTTCGCTATTCGGGACTCAAGGAATGACTGTCTTGATGAATTTGTCAGGGCGCATCGCGGGCAGTACGCAAGGCGATAATGCGATAGTGCGGCTTGCCGCGACCGGAGCCTGGAACAGCGATGCAGTGCGCGACGCGATCGCTGCCGGCGCGGACCCCGCTTACGCAATCGCGCTGGCGGGAGCCATCAAGATGGACGGACAGAAACCGGACGGTGTGGTCCAGATCATCAATGACGGCATCGCGTTGCGGGACCAGAAAAATATCGCTCGCGGCGCCAACCCGCAGCCGACCCTTGATCTAGTCAAGCGCATGCAGGCAGCGGGGCTCGATGGCAATGGCGTAATGAAGGTCGTGATAGACGGCATGCAGCAATTCAAGGGAGTTGTCACGGCTGACGTCACGAAGCTGGCGCAGCACGATGCCGAGATATCCTGGCTGGTGCAGAACCTCGGCGCCGGTATGACACCGCAACAGCTCAATCAGGCTGTCGCCGACTATCGCACCAAGAAGGGACCCGGTTGGCAAGCTGACGAAGACAAGCTGCGCCAGCAGATTGTAGCCGATGGCAACCAGCTGACTGCGCAAATGATCGCAGTCAACCAGACGCCGCAGACGTCGGTGACGCGGGCAATGGTCGATCCGGCGTTGCAGGCGATCGTCAGCGATCCGTCCGCAGGCTTGGCCATTTCCACCGCGATTCAGGCCGATCCGAATTTGACGGATGCGTCACACGCCAAGGATATGGCTGACTTGTTCGCCTTGTCGAAGATCGGCGACATCGGACGCAAGTACTCCAGCGAGATCGCCTCTGCCTACTTGCGCCGCAATGTACTTAGCCAACTGCAAGGGGTCGACCTCCACGATCCTGTGAGCGTCGAGCAAGCCAAGCGGGCGATCAACAGCTTGCATGGCGAGCCTTTTGCGCGACTGTTGGGCGTGACGCAGAGCGACCTCGACAAAGCCATCAAAGCGGTGCAGGGGGCTGCCGACAATATTGCTGAAACCCGGACGCCGGACGGCGCGGATGCGGCGCTGCAAAACCTTAACAAGACGCTCAGCACCGACGCAACGCTATCCAAGACTTTCAATAAAGTCACGGTGCCGGGTCAATTGCTGCGCGGTGTTGCCGTGGTCTTTGCCAGCGCCAGTCTCATCAATTCGGACAACAAATTCAACGCCGATCCGTCCGACCCGCAGAACAGTCTCAAGCTGCTGGTCGACTCGTCGGGCTTCGTCCAAAAGAACGTCGAAGTGCTGGTCGGTTTGGGCCGCATCGACAAGAATTCGCTGATGGGGCAATTTGGCGGCGAGTGGAAGATGGCCGGCCGTGCGTCTGCGGGTGACCTGATTGCGGGCGTGTCGACGGTGCTCGACGGCGTCAGCGCGGTAAGGTCGACATTCGGTATCGGTACTCAGCAAGATGGCGCCAATGCGGCGCTTTCAGCGACGACTGCCGTTGGCGGCGCATTGACGGTGGCGCCGGCGTTTGGCGCTGCCGCCTGGCTCGGACCGGTCGGCCTGGGGGTGACTGCGGTCGGGGTGGTCGGCAAGGCAATTTACGAAGCGAATAAAGATGCGCACAAGTATGAAACTGCATCTAAACGTTTTTTGAAGTCGGCCGGCTACGACGACGTCGCTGCGGATGCGCTGAGCAAACAAGGAAGTGTCATCTCGGATGCTGCGGGAGCGAGTCAGATACCATTCCTGGCGAAATTCGCCCAGCTCAAGAAAATGACGCCTGATCAGATCCGGAATTGGGTCAACAGCCTGTCCGCCGACCAGGTCGATGCCGTGTCAAAGCGTCTGCAGCAGACAGCCAGCGATAGCGGTGGAAAGCCAGGAAATTTCACCGATGGTCCCCGGCAGACCGTATTTATCGCAGGCGCAGACGGCTATGCGGTGCAGGTAACGCGGGCCAATACGCTGGGCGTATTCGAGGAATATCTGAAATACGATCATGTACCGCTTGGGTAGCCAGGCTATGCATCTGATATGCCCATCTGCAGGGTGTAATGTTTGGCATTTGAAGGGGAGCGAAACGCTACACTGGCAAGCAATCAAGCATGATTGATAATCGAAGAAGCGAGCAATGAACCTCTGTCCGCATTGCAAATCCGAATCCTGTTTGCCCTTGTGGCGCAAGCTCTGTCTTGGCCCGGCGGGCACTGCATGCTGTCGAATCTGCGGTTGCAAGGTTGGTGTCGATGTTTCCCGCTCCTGTCTGGCGATGCTGCCGACCTTGTTGCTGGTGATCATGGCCAGCTTCGGCTTGGTGCGCGATCCGGTGACGTTGGCGGCCTCGTTGCTGCTGTGCCTCGTATGCACGTTTGCGCTGTATGCGGCCTGGGTACCTCTGCGGCCGGAGGAGTTGACCAGCGCGAACATGGTGGCAATCGGTCGGGCCCGCATAGCTGCCGCTAAACAAGCAGCAAGGCGGCCAGGCAAAGGGAAAGGCAAATAAGCCGGTGTGGCCCGAATACCGTGCAAGCACCGCATTTTTGTCGGGTACCGCCCGGCGTCACCTATAGCTAACGATATCGGCATATAAAACTTCCTGAGCGGCTTCGACGTGTTCTTGTCGTCCTGTCACCAATTGCACTGTCATAGGAAAACTACGGTTTTTTGAAATGGCGGACAAGTAATTCGAACATACAATGGATCAATTGGCATACCGAAAGTCAAGGGCCAAGGCGTGTCCGCATAAGCTTCAATCCAGCCTCAAAAAAATACTGTAAAAAATTTAAGGAGATTGTTTATGGGTTTGTATATCGATGGAGAGTCTTCGGCGAGATACCAGCCGGCGATAGTTCCTGCCGCTGCGCCTGCTTCACCACCGCCCCAACCCCCAACAACGCCCGATAATTCGTCTCCGACCGTGACCATCGGGAAAAACGGCGATAACAATCTGTTTGCCGTTTTCGTCAACCGTCGTGATCAATTGCTGTCCCCGGATGAACAGACCAAGCTTACTTATGATCAGCAATTTCTGTTGGTATTCAAACGGTTGAGCGAATACAACAAGAGTCAGAATTTCGACATGAGGCTGGTGGATAGCCGTCTGCCCGGTCCACCGAATCCGAAGGCTCCTGCGCGCGATCCTAACAATCTGGACCCAGGCGAGATAATCAATTTGACCGCCACCGCTGGATCTAACGGCGTGCCTGGGCCAGCGGTGTCGGGACCGTCTGGCACAGTGGTTCCGCCGCTTACGCCGGTACAGACCGCAGACGTCAATGCGGTGCCGCAGCCGGCGCCGCCCACCTTGCCTACGCTGGCCGATATCAACTCCCGCAAGATCGACGGCCAGACGCTGCCTGAAGCCAGTATGGCCGCATTGGTCGCGCAGTACAGCAACGCAGACCATAATTCAGATCAGTACAAATGGGCGATGACTGTCAAAGCGCAATCGTTGGCGCAAACCGGTGTGCCGGTGGACACGAAAGATTTCAAAACTGGGGCCATGTCGAGCCAGGTTATTACAAACGGCGTCATCGACCTGCCAAAAGTGCAAGCACTTCTAGGCTCTTTCAGCAAGAACAAGACGTTTACAGATCAGTTGGGTAAAGACTACCAAGCCATCACCGACGGCTTGACGTTGAAATATTTCCCGACGGCGATCAGTACCACACAAAAGCCGTTGCTATGGGCCGCTGTCAACGGCGACCCGATTCCTAAGCCGCAAACTGGCAATCCGGCCGCAGCGACGACTGTGCCGGTTCCTACGCCGTCACCCAGTGCGTCCGGCTGGTCGCCCGCAACATCACCCGCTCCCGCACCGACGTCGAGTCCGTCCGCCACCCCGGCAGCTGCTGCGTCGAACGCCCCAGCCTCGGCAGACACGCTGAAACGCGGCAATCTCGATCTGCAATCTCTGGCGCTTAGCGGACTCAGCAACGGCGAGATCAATCCGCAAGCACTTGCCGCTACTCCGCAAAAGTACCTATCGGGTGGACTGCTCAGCCCGGGGTTGTTGCAAGGCGTGCCAGCAGCCCAAGCGAAAATCGATCACCCGGACTTGGTAAATGACAGTCTCGCTGTGGTGGCCAATATCCAGACAGCGGCGAAGGCTAACGCCACAGCAAATCCGTTCAGTGCTGTCGGCACTACCGCTTACGGCGTAAATGCGCAATTGGCGTATCTGGCGAAGACGCATCCTGAGCTGACTCCGCAGCAGCGCTCCGATGCCGTCAACCAGGCTTACGAGTTGATGGGAGTATCGAACCGGCAAGCCACTGAATATGCCAAAGCGGTAGCGCCTTACCTGACGGCGCCGGCCAGCCCAGCAGTCGCCACTCCCGGTGTGCCGACCGCAAGTCCCGGCCCGGCGCCTGTCGCGCCTGGAACTCTGCCACAAGGCGTCGCCCTCAGCGCCGATGCGCCGGCTTCGGCGAAGGCTGCCTGGGACGCTTTGCATAAAGTTGCCGAGATGCGCGCCGCGCTGGACGATACCAACGGTGTCCATCCGCCAAGCGCGCTGACGACCGATCCGGCATTGACCAAGAACCTGGACCGGACATCGCTGGAGACAGCCATCGACCAGGGCGCCAGTACGCAATTCAGTTCCAGCAATATCGCGAACGGCTGGGCCGACTACATTGCCACACCTGCGTATGCCAAATGGCTCGCCACGTTGCCGGACGCTCAGCAAAAGCAGCAGGTAAACGACGCTCTGGCTACCATTCGTGCATTCAATCCGTCGATTGCCGACACGGCAGCTGAAAAGCTGGGATTGAACCTGTATCAGCAAACCTATGATGTCAAGCTCAACACCATCGATCCTAAAGCAGGTGCAACTGCAGCATATTTGATATTGAATATAGAGCGCTGGAGCGCGCGCGGTACAGGCTTCCTTAGCGGGACGTCGGATAAAGAGATGAAGCAATTTGGCCAGTATATGTTCACGGCGATGCAGCGAATTCAAGCCAGAGGCGGTGATCCCACCAGCTACACCGAATTTTTAGCCGAATCTCGAAAAGACGGGGCGGCGCCCACCGCGCTACTGCCTCTGGCAGAGAAATTAAACAAGGCCGGAATTTGGGGCAGTCTTTCCGGCGCTATCGATTTGGTCGCGGGGGACAAGCGCTGGGGCGATCCTCAGTTCCAGACTGATCTGTTCAATGGCACCAATCCACTGGATTTTTCCGATAATTCCAAGGCTGCATGGGCCAAACGGGATGCCATCGTCGCCGGCGTGAACTATATCGACATTGCAGGTTCCTATGCCGAGCATTACGTTCGGTTCGCTACGACCAAGTTTCCGGAAACGCAAAACAAGATAGCGCTGTATAAGGATTTCGGAGAAATATTACCGGAGCTTAAGCAAAACCTGCGCCCCGATGTGAATACGCTGACCAAGGCGTTGGATAAGGTGGACCCGACAGATAAGAAAGCCGTTCAGGCCGCGCTTGATAGTGCACTTAGCAAAAATGGCCAACTGTATAAATTGCTTCCAGCCGTTAAATATGACTCGGCATCCTTTGCTGAACGCTATAGCAAGGCGGCGGGACAGCTCAGCGCGGATGAGCGGGCTGCGGTCCAGAACAATCCCATGGCCAGGCTGGGATTTTTGCTCGATAGCCCGGCTGCCGGCGCTGCCGGCAGCGCCCAGACACCGCTTACCCAGGAAATCAGTAAACAAGCGAAAGCGTTGACCGGTGTTAATTTATCGGATCAGGCAGCAGTAAAGGCCGCCTTGATCGATAAAGGCAAATACGCGGTAGGCGATGCTGATTTACTTTCCGACCGGATTGCAGCCACTGTGACTACCGGCGGTGAGGGCACTGCTACGACCTTGGAAACCTATGGACGCTTGACGCTCGATACCTATTCAAGCGCGCCGCTCTATTCGGACCCTGCGATTCAGAAGGCGGCCCTGCAGGCTAGCGAAGCCGGCGGCAACGTAGCGCTGTCGGGAGTGATCGATGTTTCCACCGAGAAGATCGGGTCGGGATTAACCAGGGGATTGGCATACACTGGCTTGGCGCTCAAGGGAGGCGTAGCCGCATTGGATGTATTGTCCGGGCCGCTTTCAATATATTCGGGCGCCAGGGACATGTATACCGGTTTCAACATGAAAGATGCGTACGGCAATCCGTTGCCGAACAATTATGGCGTAGTTGGCTTTGGTGCGGTAGAGACTGGAGGAGGAGTGTTCTGGGGCGCCGCAGGTCTGGCGGAAGCCGGCGCAATCGATGTGGCTGCAGGGCCGTTCTTCCTGGTCGCACTGGGACTTACCGTGGTAGGTGCCGTGGGCGTCTTTATTTCCGAGAAGATTTTCGAGCCCAGTAAAATCGATCAGAATAAGCAGGCGTTAGAAGAATTCTTCAAGCCGTACAATGAAGCCGGACTGACCAGCCCGGATTGGAAAAACAATATCGATAACTGGTCGATGATGGAGCAGAAAGGCACTGTCATTCTCGCTCCGGGGCCATTTCAGTCAAGTAGTCTTTTGGGGTAGCTTGAAAGACGCCGCCATCGCTTATGGTACGGCCAATGCTTGGCGGTTATGCCCATCGGGATCAGTCTTATACTGTCTGCCTGTGTGGCGCGTACTGGAAAATACACCGGCACGGCAGTAAGCAGAGTGATTGGCCGAGTAAGCTGCGGATATCGGATTGCGCGCCTTGCTCAGTCAATGCGCGGGTTGCCGGCCTGCGTGCGGGCGGCGAAACCTGGTTGCACGGACATGCTGGTTGCTGGTACGGTCACGACCCTACAACGGTGGACGAGCAACGTTGTTTCCAGTCCAACGCAAGTGCTCCCCCATCGGTTCTGGAAATACCTGTTCTCCAGAAAAAGCGCTTCGTGTCGCATCCCGAGAATTTTGCACAGCCTTATCGCTGCTTTATTTTCCGAAATCGTTTCCGCATAAATGCGATGCACTCCCTGCTGCTCAAAACCGAAGGCAAGCATCGCACTTCCGGCTTCAAGCGCGTATCCTTTCTTTTGCCATTCACGGCCTAGTTCACAGCCAACCGATGCCTGTTGATCCGCTTCCAGGCGGATGCCGCATGAACCAATCAGGTCGCCGCCCTTGGTGACTATCGCAAATTGATATTTGCTTCTCGGTTGCGCCAGGTTCTCGGATATAAAGAATGTAAGCAAGGCATCCGACTTCTCATTCGAAAGGTCTTCCTCGCTATAGAATCGCGCGAATTTCCGGTCATCCCGCAGCGCTCTTTATTCGTCCCTGTCTTCGGAGGAAAAGTCGCGTAAAACCAAATGTTCTGTCCCGAGTGTGTACATTGGCTGGCCTGCCTGTCTTGTGATATTTGCGATCTTGGTTTTATTGTCTATTTTGCAATTGAATTTAATTCTGAATTAATCTATGTCGCAACTATCATCGTGCCCGGACACCGAGGTCAGGTCTCAGCATTGTTTAAGGTAGGTAACGCCATGTCAGATATAATGCGTCCATCCTGCTATTTGAGCGTTCGCCTGTCGCTTTCCATCTTTGCGGCTCATTTCTGAGCCCGCCAGCGTTTACCTATTTTAATGGTCAAGGCCATGTTTTCTATAGCCAGGAAACGTGAAGTCCGATGATGAAACATGAATTACAGTGAATATTGCAATGCTGACAAACACTCCTGAATCCCTTGCAAACACCGGGAAATCAACGAATTACCGAGGCCGGAGGATATCTGTTGCGCCCATGATGGACTGGACCGATCGCCATTGCCGCGTATTCCACCGTCAAATCACCCGCCACACCTGGCTCTACACCGAAATGGTGACCACCGGCGCCTTGCTGCACGGGGATGTGGCGCGCCATCTGGATTTCAGCGATATGGAGCATCCGGTCGCCTTGCAACTGGGCGGCAGCGAGCCGGCCGACCTGGCCAGGAGCGCCAAGCTGGGCCAGGAATGGGGTTACGACGAGATCAACCTGAATTGCGGCTGCCCGTCGGAACGGGTGCAGAAGGGCGCTTTTGGCGCATGCCTGATGGCGGAATCGGCATTGGTTGCAGATTGCGTCAAGGCAATGCGTGATGCGGTGACGATTGACGTGACTGTCAAACATCGGGTTGGTATCGACCAGACTGAATCCTATGAGTTTGTCCGCGATTTTGTTGGGACCGTCGCAGAAGCCGGCTGCCAGACATTTATCGTGCACGCGCGCAACGCGATCCTGAAAGGGCTGAGCCCTAAGGAGAACCGTGAAATCCCGCCGCTGAAATATGAATACGCCTACCGGCTGGCGAACGATTTTCCGGAGCTGGAAATCATCATCAACGGCGCCATCAAGACTACCGGTGAAATCGATTTCCATCTGCAATATGTGGACGGCGTGATGCTGGGGCGCGAGGCTTATCACAATCCCTATCTGATGGCCGATTTCGATTCCCGCTATTTTGGCGACGCCGGCGCCGCGCCGAAGACCCGGGCCGAGGTGATAGACGCCATGTTGCCTTATATCCGCCAGCAACTTGCCCTGCATGGGCGCGATGGCAACGGTTTGCGCCTCAATAGCATTACCCGCCACATGCTGGGCTTGATGGCCGGCGTGCCGGGCGCCAAATCGTTCCGGCAGGCGCTGTCGGACTCGAAAAAACTGGCGCTGGGCGACCCCTTGTTGTTGGTTGATGCATTGGCAAACATGCAACCATTGGCGGCTTGATTCGACTGGCATCGTTGCTGTATTGCCTGACCGAGGCGAAACTTCCGCAAACTGCTGTCCGTAAAACATTTTCAGTCTGCTAAATCCTTTAAAATAGCCACCTCTGGTTTATGTTTGATTTATCAGGATTGCTCAGCAGCGACCCTTAGTCCATAAACCACAATCTTCATAGCACGATTTATAGCAAATATCAGTTGGACGCAGTCAGCTCACAAGGCGACTTCCCGACTGGTTATCTTCAAGGCGAAACATGTCAATTGCAACAACAGAGGAAATCATTGCCGAACTCCGCGCCGGGCGCATGGTGATTTTGGTGGATGAAGAAGATCGTGAAAACGAGGGCGACCTGGTGCTCGCCGCCGATTTTGTGACGCCAGAGGCGATCAACTTCATGGTCAGGTATGCCCGCGGCCTGGTATGCCTGACCTTGACCGAAGAACGCTGCGACCAGCTCAACCTGGGCATGATGACCAGCCGTAACGGCACCGCCTACGGCACCAATTTCACGGTCTCGATCGAAGCCGCGGAAGGCGTCACGACCGGGATCTCCGCTGCTGACCGCGCCCGCACCATCCAGGTTGCGGTGGCGGTAAATGCCAAGGCTGGCGACATCGTGCAGCCGGGCCATATTTTCCCGATCAAGGCGCGCAAGGGCGGCGTATTGATGCGCGCCGGGCATACCGAAGCCGGTTGCGATTTGACTGAAATGGCGGGCTTGACGCCGGCCGCGGTGATTTGCGAAATTCTCAAGGAAGACGGCACCATGGCGCGTCTGCCTGACTTGCTGGAGTTTTCCAAGGAACACGGCTTGAAGGTCGGCACCATTGCCGATCTGATCCACTATCGCGGCCAGCACGAAAGCATCGTCGAACGGCTCGCTGAACGCACCACGCACACCGCGCAGGGCACGTTCAAGACCATCGCCTATCGCGATACGCCGAGTGGCGGCGCCCACCTGGCGCTGCTGCATGGCGAGCCTGCGCCGGACGTGGAAACGCTGGTGCGGGTGCATCAGCCGGTCTCGATCCTGGATTTGCTGGAAACCCAGGCCACCAACCATTCCTGGAATATGGCGTCGGCCCTGGCGGCCATTGCGGCGTCGCCTTGCGGCGTGGTGGTGTTGCTCAATTGCGAAGAGTCGGCAGACCAGATATTCGCCAAGTTTGCGGCGCTGGAAGCGGCCTGCAGCGGCATCAAGCCGCCGCCGCCGCGGGTCGATTTGCGGACCTACGGCATCGGCGCGCAGATTCTGAAAGACCTCGGCGTCGGCAAAATGAAATTGCTGGCCAGCCCGCGCAAGATGCCGTCGATGACAGGTTATGACCTTGAAATTACCGGCTATCAGAACAAGCCGAATTCTTGAAGATCGGGTGTCTTTGCGTTTGTCCTTGCAATCAATGGCAGTGGCAGCAACGAGCAGCGATTTTTGTAAATTATCTTGAAAATTAATTAGTAGAAAGCGCCCAGTGCGCATAAGAGGAAAGCCATGACAGTCGGAATTTACGAAACCAATCTGGATGGTGCAGATTTGCGCATCGGAATTGTGCAAGCCCGCTTCAATGAAGATGTATGCCACGGCTTGATCTCGGCCTGTCTGGCAGAGCTGAAGCATCTGGGCGTGGCGGATGAAGACATCTTGCACGTCACCGTGCCGGGTGCGCTGGAAATCCCGCTGGCGTTGCAGAAAATGGCGGAAACCATGCAGTTTGACGCGCTGATCGCGATCGGCGCCGTGATTCGCGGCGAGACCTACCACTTCGAGCTGGTCTCCAATGAGTCCGGCGCAGGCATCACGCGCGTCGGCCTGGATTCCGGCATTCCGATTGCGAATGCGGTATTGACCACCGAGAACGACGAGCAAGCCGAAGCCCGGATGGAAGAGAAGGGCACCGATGCCGCGCGGGTAGCGGTAGAGATGGCCAATCTCTCTATCGCGCTGGAAGAACTGGCGGAAGCCACCAGCGAAGAATAAGATTTTTGCGACAGGCAAGGCATCTTTGATGTCTTGCCGCGTAGTGTAGTGTTTGAATGAATTACAAGCTGGCGGCTGAACCGGCCGCGCAGTAGATAAACAAGCTGGAAAAACTATGACTAATAAAACTTTGCACGCCAATCCGAGCAAGAGCCGCACGCCACGTCACCGCGCGCGCGAATTCGCGTTGCAGGGCCTGTATCAATGGCTGTTGAATAACGAAGACGTGACTGCCATCAGCGAAAACATCCGCCAGGCGCACGGCTTCGACAAGGCCGATGCCGAGCATTTCAACTCGCTGCTGTATGGTGCGATCAAGGATGTGACGACACTGCGCGCCGGCCTGGAGCCGCTGATCGACCGCAAGATCAGCGAGCTGTCGCCGGTGGAACACGCGGCCCTGCTGATCGGCGCCTTCGAGTTGCAGAATCACGTTGAGATTCCTTACCGTGTCGTCATCAACGAAGCGGTGGAACTGACCAAATCGTTCGGCGGTATCGATGGCCACAAATACGTCAACGGCGTGCTGGACAAGTTTGCCGCCAAAGCACGGGCGACCGAAATCGGCGCCGGCAGGAAATCCTGAGTCGGCAATCAATGTAGACGGGAATACGGACGGTGCGCTTATCTCGTGCACCGATACCGGCCCCGTGTTTCAGGCGCGGCATGGCTCCAGCAACCGGAAACGCCTCGCCATTCGGAAAAGTGTTCATGACATTCTCGCATTTGGCTTCACGTCTCGACAACATCGCACCGTTTCATGTGATGGAGTTGGCAAAAATGGCCGCGGCATTGGAGCAGCAAGGCCGCCATATCATTCACATGGGTATCGGCGAGCCCGATTTCACTGCAGCGCCGCTGGTGATTGAAGCTGCCGCCAGGGCCATGGCCGACGGCAAGATGCAATACACTTCGGCTACCGGTTTACCGGCGTTGCGGGCGGCGATCTCGGCCCATTATCGCCAGGCATTCGGCCTGGATATCGCCCCTGAACGGATTATCGTGACCGCTGGCGCCTCGGCCGCTTTGCTGCTGGCTTGCGCTGCATTGGTGGAAAAGGGCAGCGAAGTGCTGATGCCGGATCCATCCTACCCATGCAATCGTCACTTCGTTGCTGCGTTCGACGGCCAGGCGAAAATGATTGCCAGCGGTCCGGACCAGCGTTTTCAGTTATCCGATGAGACGGTGCGCCAGCACTGGAGCGAAAACACGCGCGGCGTGCTGCTGGCATCGCCGTCCAACCCCACCGGCACCTCGATCCTGCACAGCGAACTGGCGAAGATCATCGCCACCGTGCGCGGCAAAGGCGGCTTTGCCATTGTCGATGAAATTTATCAAGGCCTGACTTACGACGGCGAGCCGTTTTCGGCGCTGTCGCTGGCTGACGACATTATCGTCATCAACAGTTTCTCCAAATATTTCAATATGACCGGCTGGCGTCTCGGCTGGATGGTGGTGCCGGAATCATTGGCGGCGCCGATTGAAAAACTTGCACAGAATTTGTTCATCTGTCCTTCGGCGATCGCCCAGCATGCAGCGCTGGCCTGTTTTGAGCCTGACTCGCTGGCCTTGTACGAGGCGCGCAAGAGCGAATTCAAGCGGCGCCGCGATTATCTGGTGCCGGCCTTGGTCGAGCTCGGTTTCAAAGTGCCGGTGATGCCGGACGGCGCATTCTATGTGTATGCCGATTGCAGCGCTTTACTCAAGCACTGCGTCAAGGACGGCGGCGACGCCGACACGCTGGTCAAGGATGTATTGAATCAGGTCGGCGTCAGCATGGTGTCCGGCCTGGATTTCGGCCCGTACACGGCGCAGCACTATATTCGGCTGTCCTATGCGACGTCGATGGAAAACCTGCAAGAAGCGGTACGTCGCCTTGGGCTGTTTCTGGGTAAGAATGACGTTTAACTATTGTTCGCTGCCGATCATTGGGCAATATTCTCGGCAGTATTTTCGGCGGTATTGAAAAAGGAGCTTCCATGCAATTCATTTTTCCCCCTAAGCCAGTAGCAGCGGTCCCCGTCGCAGGCAGCGCCCAATTGTTTCCGGTACACCGGATTTATTGCGTCGGCCGCAATTATGCCGAGCACGCCAGGGAAATGGGCAGCAGCGGCCGCGAAGCGCCGTTTTTCTTCATGAAGCCGGCTGATGCGGTGCTGCCGGTTGCGCACGGCACGGTAGGCGAGATGCCTTACCCTTCCATGACCGAGGATCTGCATCATGAGATCGAGTTGGTGGTAGCGCTGTCTACCGGCGGCAAGAATATTCCGGTAGCGGAAGCTGTCAAGCATATCTGGGGTTATGCCGTCGGGCTCGACATGACCCGCCGCGATTTGCAGGGCGAGGCCAAGAAACTCGGTCGGCCATGGTGTACCGCCAAGGGTTTCGATTACTCCGCCCCGATTTCTCATCTCCATCCCGCCGGCGCGAGCGGTGTCATCGATCAAGGCGATATCCATCTGAATGTAAATGGCGCATTGCGCCAGCAAGGCGATATCAGCCAGATGATCTGGAACATCGCCGAGACCATAGCGCAGTTGTCCGCCTATTTTGAATTGCAGGCCGGCGATCTGATTTTTACCGGCACCCCCGCTGGCGTTGCCGCAGTGGGCAAAGGCGATCTGCTGGAAGGATCGATAGCGGGCGTCGGCGATCTGCGGGTGCGCCTGGTTTGATACCTGAATCGAGATTCGAGATACATTGATGAAACTGTATAGCTATTTCCGAAGTTCCGCCGCCTATCGGGTACGGATCGCCTTGAATTTGAAAGGCATGCCCTACGATATCGTACCGGTCCATTTGCTGAAGCACGGCGGCGAGCAACTGAGTCAGATGTACCGGACCTTGAATAGCGATGGCCTGGTGCCGACTTTGGTCGACGACGATGCTGCCGGCGGCCAGGTTGCGCTGACCCAGT
Source organism: Collimonas sp. OK242 (assembly GCF_900107095.1). GTDB lineage: Bacteria > Pseudomonadota > Gammaproteobacteria > Burkholderiales > Burkholderiaceae_D > Collimonas. The sequence continues at coordinate 50,132 of NZ_FNOR01000020.1, read as the reverse complement.
CGTTAGCGATTATGGAGTATCTGGAAGAAGTCCAGCCTGCGCCTGCCTTGCTGCCATCGACGGCACTGGATCGCGCTTTTGTGCGCAGCATCGGCCTGTCGATTGCCTGCGACATCCATCCGGTGAATAATCTGCGCGTATTGCGTTATCTGGTGCACGAACTGAAGGTCGATGAGAATGCCAAGAACGCCTGGTATCGCCATTGGTGCGAAAGCGGTTTGGCGGCGCTGGAGCTTACGCTGGCCAGGGACAGCCGGTCCGGCAAATTTTGTTTCGGCGATACGCCGACGCTGGCCGATTGCTGCCTGGTGCCGCAGATTTTCAATGCGCAGCGCCTGAAATGCGATTTGTCTGCGATGCCGACCTTGACGGGCATTTACCAGAACTGCCAGGAGCTGGATGCCTTCATCAAGGCGGCGCCGCAAAATCAACCGGATGCCGAGGTTTGAAACACAGCCAGGTATGGAAAAAAGCCAGGGGTCGCGAGAGCCCTGGCTTTTTTTATCAGGCGCCGCTTTTGATCGGCGCTGCGGGATGAAAACTTTCCGCGCGCGAGATCGGCCAGTATTTCTCAAATACCGGGAAGCGGTATTTCTGATTCAGCAAATCCCCCGCTTGCAGATAAGGCAGCAAATCAGACATCAGTTTCACTTCATGGTCCGAAGTGCGGCGCACAATATGGTGCGCGCGTAGTGCAGAGGCGTGCGGCAAGCCGGCAGCTTGCACCAGTTCTTGCAAGGCGTGCAAGGTGCTTTCATGGAAGCGATACACGCGCTCGGCCTTGTCAGGCACCACCAATGCCTTCTGGCGACCGACATCCTGGGTGGCGACGCCGGTTGGACAACGGTCGGTATGACAGCTTTGCGACTGGATGCAGCCCAGCGAAAACATGAAGCCGCGCGCCGAATTGCACCAGTCGGCGCCGATCGCCAGTGTGCGAGCGAGGTCGAAGGCGGTAATCACTTTGCCGCTGGCGCCGATCTTGATGCGGTCGCGCAGTCCGGCGCCGAGCAAGGTGTTATGCACCAGCAGCAAACCTTCCTGCAAAGGCATGCCGACGTGATCGACAAACTCCAGCGGCGCAGCGCCGGTGCCGCCTTCAGAGCCATCCACCACAATGAAGTCAGGCAGGATGCCGGTTTGCAGCATGGCTTTTACAATCCCGAAAAATTCCCAGGGATGGCCGACGCAGAGTTTGAAGCCGACCGGTTTGTCGCCCGACAGCGTGCGCAGTTTCTGGATGAATTCCAGCAAGCCGACGGGATTCGAAAACGAGGAGTGGGTGGCCGGCGAGATGCAATCGACACCCATAGGCACGCCGCGAGTTGCCGCTATTTCCGGCGTGATCTTGGCTGCCGGCAGTACGCCGCCATGGCCTGGTTTGGCGCCCTGCGAAAGTTTGACGGTGATCATCTTGACTTGCGGCGTAGTGGCTTGCTCCACGAATTTTTCTTCGTTGAAGCTGCCGTCGCCGTTGCGGCAACCGAAGTAGCCGGAGGCGATTTGCCACAGCAGGTCGCCGCCGAATTCGCGATGATAAGGTGAGATCGAGCCTTCGCCGGTATCGTGTGCGAAGCCGCCTTTCTTGGCGCCGCGATTGAGCGCGCGAATTGCGTTGGCCGAGAGCGCGCCGAAGCTCATCGCGGAAACATTGAAGACCGACATCGAATACGGCTGCGCGCGCTCGGCGCCGACCGTCACGCGGAAGTCGTGGCTGGCCAGGACGGTGGGCGCCAGCGAATGGCCGACCCACTCGTAGCCGCGCAGCTTGACATCGAGCTCGGTGCCGAACGGCCGGCTGTCGACAGCGCCTTTGGCGCGCTGGTAAACCAGGCTGCGTTCCTTGCGGGTAAATGGCGCGCCGTCGTTATCGCTCTCGAAAAAATACTGCCGCATCTCGGGACGGATCATTTCAAACAGAAAACGGAAATGTCCGATCAACGGATAGTTGCGCAGGATCGCGTGGCTGCGCTGGCGCATGTCCCAGATACCCAGTACGGTCAGCAGAGCGGGGATCGCAGCCCACCACCATGCCATTTTGCCAGCCGCGGCGCCGGCGGCAAGCAGCAAAGTCAGCAACAGCACTGCCCAAAAGCTAAGATAACGACTGACTCTCATGACTTCCTTCCTTTTAAGACTTGTATTTGCGGGTGCAATGGCGATTATGCGTAGGAAACCGCATTTGGCAGAGCAGGTTGACAATTTTACACGCCGAATTTTACACATTGATGGCGCGCTCCGCATGACTGACGCTTCCGCTTGTCCTACAAGCATGCCCGTCCCTGTCCTATAGCGCTGTATAGCTGTGCCTGGTTAGTATGGGATCACCGGCGCAAGGGCAACGGCGATGGCAGGCCGGCGAGGCTGGTATGGTCCATCAGGGGCTCAGCGGGAAGTTCTTGCATGCCGGATTGAATAAAGGATATTGACATGATTATCAAAAAAATGATCGCCGCCATGCTGATCGGCGTGGCCGGCGTTAGCGGCGCATCGCTGGCGCTGGCGGCAGACAATGCCAAAGCCAGCTACAAGGCGGCAGAAGATGCGGCCGATGCGAGCTATAAGGCTGACAAGGTGAAATGCAACGATTTCAGCGGCAATGGCAAGGACGTCTGTCTCAAGCAAGCCAAGGCCACGCGCGAGCACAGCAAGCAGGATGCCATGGCCGAGTATAAAGACACACCTGAAGCATTGGCCAGCGCCCGCAAATCCGAAGCTGATGCCGACTATGCAGTAGCCAGGGAAAAATGCAACGGCCTGGCGGGTAACGGCAAGGATGTCTGCATCACGCAAGCAAAAGCCGCGCAAACCGATGCCATCACCAACGCCAACACGCAACGCGACGTCTCCAAGGCAAGCGCCAGTGCCAGGGAAGAGCGCGCCGATGCCAGATACAAGGTTGCACTTGCCCAGTGCGATGCGCTGGCCGGTGCTGCGAAAGACGAGTGTGTCAACGCCGCCAAAATCGAGCTCAACAAATAATTGCCGCATATGTTTACATTGAAGGCAGTCAGTCGCACACTGCATATGACACGCTGAAGATTGGCCGCAGCCAGGCCATGACAGCGCCGGATAATTGATCTGATTGCGACGGTTGAACAGATGACGAGAATTTTGGTGGTTGACGATCATGCGGTAGTGCGCGCCGGTGTCCAGCACTTCATCGCCGACATACCGGAAATGGAGATCGCCGGCGAGGCCGCCAATGCGCAGGAAGCCATCCGGCTGATCCGCTCCAATGAATATGACATCGTGCTGCTTGATATCGCGATGCCGGACAAGAGCGGAGTGGAAGTGCTGAAACAGATCAAGCGCGAGAAACCGGCGCTGCCGGTGCTCATGCTCAGCATGCATCCGGAGAATCGCTACGCGGTGCAGGTGCTGCGCAGCGGAGCCGACGGCTATGTGCAAAAAGAGGCGCTGGCGACGGAACTGGTGAAGGCTATCGAGACTATATTGCAAGGTCACAAATACATCAGTTATGCAGTTGCGGAGCTATTGACGGCCGATCCTGCCAATGCTGAACAGGGGGCGTTGCATGAATCCTTGTCCGCGCGCGAGTACGAAATTTTTTATAAGCTGAGCCAGGGCGAAGGGGTGACCAAGATTGCCAAGGAACTTTGCCTGAGCGTCAAGACCATCAGCACCTATCGCACCCGTGTGCTGCAAAAGATGAGCATGACGAGCAATGCCGATATTATTTATTACGCGATCAAGAATAATCTGATCGATTAGGCAGGCGAGATGCACCAGAGACACACGATATAGTTGCTGCAAGAAGGCTGTCAGCCGCCGCCATCCAGACTGGCATAATGCACGAACCCAAGCGAGGTATGTTGATAACTAGCCGTCAACCAATATGAACCAAACCATAACCCCTGCTGCAGCCAATGCCAGCGTCGCGCCCTTGCGGATTTTCCTGGTGGAAGATTCGCTGGCTGTACGGGATTTGATGATTGATACCTTGAAGGAAATTCCCGGCGTGATATTTGCCGGATTTGCGGAAGAGGAAGCCGACGCCTTGAAAAAGATCAATGCGGAGTCTTTTGATGTCTTGATTCTGGATATTGAACTTAAGCAGGGCAATGGCATGAACCTGTTGCGGACCTTGGCTGAATCGCACAAGCCGCTCAATTCGCTGAAAATCATTTTCAGCAATAATGTCAGCAATGCCTTTCGACGCGCCGGAGAGAAATATGGTGTACGTTTTTTCTTCGATAAGAGTTCAGAATTCACCAAGCTGCGCGACTTGCTCGCAGCCTTGGGAACGGGACTGCCAGATCATTGATCGACACGATTTCCTGGAGGCGATTTGATAGAAGATGGTGATCAGGCGGAGGCGGGACTTGGCAATCCGCACTATCAGGATCTGCTGAAGACACGCGCGCTGGAGAGCCTGGCTGCGACCCAAACCTATGTGTCGCGCACTATCCTCGCCGCGGTAGCCGTGAGCATGTTGCTGATGATGATTTCTGCGTTTGTGCTGATTGCCGCTGTTTACCCGTTTACGCTGTCATTTCCGCTGCAGTTTTCTACTTCGCAACTACCCCTCTGGGGTACCAACACAGCAGCCGGTTTTCTGCTGGCAACCTGTAGCCTGTTACTGCAGTGCGTGATAGTGGGGCCCCAAAAAGCGATTAAATTTCTGGCGCAGATACTGGCCGTTTTACTTTTGATGCTTGCCATCGCAGCACTGTTGCACGAGGTGCTGGGCAGCGCCGGCTGGCTCGACGTTCTCCTTAACCTGCTGGCGTCACATCCAGGTCAGCGCTATCCGGATGGCTTGCATCCGATGGCTGCGATCGGCTTTGTTTTCTGCGGAATGGCTTTGCTCCTGCTGGATCATCGCACCAGGAGCGATCGCCACCTGGCCGAATACTTGGCAATTTCCCTCATTTTTCTAAGCGCGATCCCGTTGCTGGGTTATCTGTATAACGTTGCTGCAATGACCCAGATGGTTTACGCGACCCGCATTCCGTGGCTGGCGGCAGTGGCTTTTTTCCTGTTCGGCATGGCGTTGCTGATGTCGCGTCCGCGTCAACGCATGATGGCGATCATTACCCGGCACGCGCCGGGCGGGCAGATGTTGCGCCGTTCCGTGCCGCAGATGCTGATCTTGCTGGTTGCCCTGCATTGGCTGGCCGATTGGGGTGCGCGCCAGGGTATCTACGACCGCGCCTCGGTGCCGCCTTTGCTGACCTTGATCGACAGCGTGCTGGTGTTGTTCATTTTCTGGCGTGCCGCCGGCCAGGTCGACCGCGAGTACGGCGCGCGTCTGCAAAGCGCGGCAGAGCTGGCGGAAGCTACCGCGTTGCTGATCGCGGTCAGCGATAACACCAACGATCCGATCTTCGTGAAAGATCGCCAGGGGCGCCTGATTTTCGCCAATCCGGCCTATTTGCGCCGGCTCGGACTGGAATGGCGAGACGCCAGGTACCGCCGCAGCGAAGAACTGTTTCAGCGACGGGAAGACGCCGAGCAGATCGACCAGGCCGATAGCCGCATCATGAGCGGCGGGGTATCGGAGACGCTGGAGCAAACGGTGCAATCGTTAAACGACATGGTAACTTTCCAGACCACCAAAGCGCCGTGGTTCGACCAGCAGGGGCGGGTCATGGGGGTAGTCGGCATCGCCACCGATATCAGTGAACGCAAGCGTGCCGAGGATTCGCTCAGGCAGCGCGAGTCGGAGCTGGAGCGCACCATCGCGCAGCGCACTGCATTATTGCGCGAGCTGGCCAACCATATGGAGACCATACGGGAAGAAGAGAAGCGGGCGATTGCGCGCGAGCTGCACGACAATATGGGCGCGTCCCTGACTGCGCTGAGCATGCATCTGGCGGGAGTCTATAAAGTCCTGCCGGACAATGAACAATGGCAGAATCGCCAGATCCAGATGCAGGAGCTGCTCAGTTCGCTGGTGGCTACCACACGCCGGATTCAAACGGAATTGCGGCCTAACATGCTTGATCTGTTTGGATTGAAAGCGGCCATCCTGGAGCAGCTGGAAGATTTCGGCCAGCGTACCGGGATCGTATGCAAGTCCAGTCTGCCCGATGAGGACATTGCGGTCGACCATAAAGTCGACATCGCGGTATATCGCATGCTGCAGGAAATTTTGAACAATGTCTCCAAGCACGCCCATGCCAGCCAGGTTGAGGTGATTCTCGATATTGACGAGGACAGGCTGGCGCTAACGGTGCGGGACAACGGCGTCGGCATGTCGCAGCAGCGCTTTGAAAACACTGCCACCCATGGTTTGCGTGGCTTGCATGAAAGAGCAACTTATCTGGGCGGGCAAGTCCGTTTTAACGCGGCAGAAGGTAAAGGCACCACGGTGGTGATCGAACTGCCGGTATTGGAGCAAGCCCCGACAGATCAACCCAAGACGTAGGCAGCCGGCATTGCGCAGGCTGCCTGGTTGGCGCCGAGTTTAAGGAGGCGCTAAGGCATGCAGGGATCGGTCGCCACCAGCACGCTGCAAGGCACTTTTTCGACCAGCAAGGCATCGACTGAACCACGCCACCAGCGCGTCGCCAGCGGCCTTTTGCGCGAATGGCCGACAATCACCAGGTCTATCCCCAGTTTGCTGACCAGATCGCTGATCACATTGACCGGTTCGCCGCTTTCAAAGTGATCGATGGGCTTGAGGCCGGCGTCGCTGAGCAGTTTGTGGCCTTTGATCAGTTCTTGTTCCAGCAAGGTTTTTTCAGCCCGGATGGCAGATTCGGCGACGAATTCGCCTGCCATCAGATAGGTGGCAAGATTGATCACCCCCAGCAGATGGATCTCGACTTCGGGAGCGGGCGCTAGCTGGATGCACGAATATAGGGCAGAACGGCTTTCGGGCGTGCCATTGTAGGCGACGAGAATTTTCCGGTACATATACCCTCCTGAAGATTATTTTTTTTTATGTTTGCAATGCCCTTCGCTTTCATCATAGCGCAGACTGCGGCCATGAACCAGCTGCCATTGCGGTATTTGTAAGCTGGGTTTTCGCTGAGGATTTTGGGTGGTGAAGGTGGGTTTTGGCATCCAGTCCGGGCGGTTTTCCCGCACCCTCGGCTTTTCCCCGAATACTGCAAATTGGCGCCGCCTGATCAACAATCGCTGAAACTACGGCACTATTGCGCTATGCGGCACTATAAAAGTAGACTTGCCAGGCGGTTCGCTGGTTTTGTCTCTGCGCAAACCCGGCGTTTCCAGGCGCGATTAGTCAATATTGGCCAATAAAATTTGAAGGATAGATGGATGTCAGATGAAATCGTGATTGTCGGCGGCGGCGCCGGTGGCCTGGAGCTGGCTTGCAAGCTCGGCCGCAAGTTGGGGAACGGCCACGTCACGCTGGTCGACCGGGCGCTGTATCACATCTGGAAGCCGTCCCTGCACGAAGTCGCAGCGGGCACGCGCGATATCCATCAGGAAGGCCTGTCCTATCAAATGTTGGCACACGACAACAAGTTTCGTTTTGTTTACGGCGCAATGAGCGCTCTCGACAATGGCAACCATACGATCACGGTGGATGCAGTGCTCGACGAATCGGCGGCCGAACTGATCCCGCCACGTCAAATCGCGTTCAGCAAGCTGGTGATCGCGGTCGGCAGCATCTCCAATTATTTCGGCATCAGCGGCGCCGAGGAAAATACGATTTCGCTGAACACCACCGAAGACGCGGAACATTTCCGGCTGCGCCTGTTGAAAATGCTGTCGTCGGCGGATTTGAAGAAAGAAAAGAATCCGGATGCCGGGATCGATATCGTGATTGTCGGCGGCGGCGCTACCGGCGTTGAACTGGCGGCAGAGCTGCGCGATGTCAGCAGCGTGTACACCGATTATGATTTTCCGCATCTGAATCCGAACCGCGACGTGCGCATCACCATACTGGAAGGCGCGCCGCGCCTGCTGGCGCCGTTGACTGAACGGGTCTCGAAAGCCGCTACCAAACTCTTGCAGGAGCGTGAGGTGAAAGTGGTTACCGATTGCCGCGTCGCCAGCATCGCAGAGAATTTTGTCACTGACGCCAACGGCAACAATTATGTCAGCGACCTGTGCGTGTGGTCGGCCGGTATCAAGGCGCCCGATTTCCTCAAGACGCTGGGATTGCCGGTGACAAAATCAGGCCAGCTGGAAGTCGACGGTTTCCTGAAGGTCGCCGGCACCGACAATATCTATGCGCTGGGCGATTGCGCGGCATGCCTCGGCCCCGACGGAAAAATGGTGCCGCCGCGCGCGCAGGCGGCGCATCAGCAGGCTGATTATCTGGTGCAGATGTTCGTCCGCGCCAACAAGGGCCAGGCGGCACTGGAGGCGCCTTATGTCTATACGGACCATGGTTCGCTGGTGTCGTTCGGCAGGAATACCTCGGTTGGCACCTTGATGGGTTCGCTGACCAAGCTCGGCTGGTTTGTCGACGGTTTCTTTGCCCGCATGATGTACACCAGCTTGCACCTGATGCATTTGAATGCCTTGCTGGGACCGGTTCGCACCGGCGTTACAGCTGCCGCCAGCAGCTTGATGAAACACGCCAAGCCGTCAGTCAAGCTGCACTAGGGCCTGGATAAGCGGCCCTGCAGATGTAAGTATGTTGTGCAAATGTAAAAGTGTGTATCGCTTGCATGGCTTTCCCGGAAGCTGGTCTATAGTTCAAATCAACAGCCGCGATCTTGCAATTTTTCTCGCAATTTTTGCCCGGCTGTTGGCTGTACGACCCTTAAAGGAGTCAACCATGCTGTATAAAAAATGGATGTGCGTTGCGCTGCTGGCCAGCACAGGCGCTGCAATTTCAAGCTCTGCCATGGCTTACGACGATGGCGCCAATACTGCCATCGGCGCGGTAGCCGGCGCTGTCATCGGCGGCGCGGTGGGCGGCCGTAACGGCGCCATCGTCGGCGGCGTGCTTGGCGCTGCGGTGGGCGCGACTTCCGGCGGCTATCGCCAGGATGACCGTGGCTACTATGACCGCGGGCAAGGTTATTATGCGCAGCCTGCGCCGGTGTATTACCGGCCGGAGCCGGTCTACTATCGCCCGGCCCCGGTGTACTACCAGCCGCAGCCGGTATATTACCGGCCAGCCCCGGTTTATGTAGAAAGCCGCGACTATTATTATCGCCGGCCTTATCGAGACGGCTACTACGAGCGCTGATCCAATACTAAGCAGGTATCCTTGAAACGCTGGCCCGGATGTGAATCCGGCCCGGCGTTTTTTCGTTGCAAGGGATTCTTTGCTATGCGCGAGTCCGTGAACGTTCTATATTGAAAATATAAAATAAACCAGGCAACCAAGGAGACTGCGATGGGTAAAGCTAAAGATGTTACGAAGGACAGCAATACCGGCAAGAAAAAGAAGATACGCCCTTTGAGTCCGGCCGAGAGATGGACCGGGCACGCGCTGGACGGCAGCCAGCAGCTGGATATCGTCGAAGAGCAGATATACGTGAATGAACCGGGAACCACGATCGACCAGCCCCTGGTGCCGCCGCAGAAACCGCCAAAATGAGATGCCCCGAATGTTCCGCCGCGCCTGCGGCCTGGGACAATTTGTCCAGCCTGAACAGCTGTTGCGGGAGGGGCTTAGTTGTACTTGCTAGTTTATAATCGTCAGCTGAATGCCCTCCCTAAAAATGCAGGAACATAACAAGGCAGGAAATCATGTCGATTATTTCGGTAAGCCCGGCCAGCGGCCGTGCGGCAGACAGTGCGCGCCACTTGAGCGCGAAGTTCCTGGTTTTCTTTGCCGCGACATTGCTGGCGGTGGTTGCCAATGCGGCAGAGGTCGACGCCGGCGCAGTTCCAGATACCATCAAGCAGCGCCTCACCGCATGTACCGCCTGCCATGGCGAGCAAGGGCGCGCCACCAACGATGGCTATTACCCGCGCATCGCCGGCAAACCGGCTGGCTATCTCTACAACCAGCTGCATAATTTTCGCGAAGGACGCCGTCGGTATCCGATGATGACCTATCTGGTCGATCACCTGTCCGACGCCTATCTGCAGGAAATCGCCCGGTATTTTGCAGATCAGCACCCGCCTTACCCGGCGCCGCAACCGTTCGATCGGTCGAACGCAACCCGCGAACGCGGCGAAACCTTGGTCAACAAGGGCGATCCCGGCAAGAAGATTCCGGCTTGTATAGCCTGCCACGGCAGCGCCATGACCGGCGTCATGCCTGCTACGCCGGGTTTGCTTGGCCTGCCGCGCGATTACCTGGTCGGACAGATAGGCGCTTGGAAAAACGGCGCACGGCACGCCAAGGCGCCCGATTGCATGGCGCAGGTTGTGCAACGCTTGAGTCCAGAAGATATCGGTGCGGTGGCGGCATGGCTGGCTGCGCAGCCGGTCCCTGCCGACGCCGTCGCAGTTGCTCCAACCCCGGTCAAATTGCCGCTTGCCTGCGGCAGTGTCCCCAATTGATGAAGCGGAACCAAGAATGAAACGGATATTCAAGTGGGCGGCCGGCGCTCTTGTGTTGCTGATCGCGGCGGCAGTCGGGGTAGTGGCATTGCTCAACGTCGACGATCACGGCGACCAGCCGGCTGCCACTACAGCCGCAGTTGCAACCGCAGAGCAGATTGCGCACGGCGCCTATCTGGTGCGCACCGGCGATTGCATGGCTTGCCATACAGCGCGCGGCGGCAAGGAGCTGGCGGGAGGGCGCGCGATACAGACGCCGTTCGGCGCCGTCTATTCGCCGAATGTCACGCCTGACAAGGAAACCGGTATCGGCACCTGGTCGGCCGACGATTTCTGGCGCGCGCTGCATAACGGTAAATCGAAAGACGGCAGCTTGCTGTATCCGGCTTTTCCGTACACGAACTACACCAAGGTCACGCGTGCCGATGCCGATGCGATGTTTGCTTATTTGCGGAGCGTGCCGCCGGTACGGCAAAAGAATTTGCAACACGGTTTGCGTTTTCCCTATAACAACCGGTTCCTGCTCTACGGCTGGCGCGCCTTGTATTTCCGGCCTGGCGTGTACCAGGCCGAGACGCCGCAATCGGCCGAGTGGAATCGCGGTGCTTACCTGGTGCAGGGATTGGGCCACTGCAGTGCTTGCCACACCACCCGCAATGCACTCGGCGGCAGCGATCTGAAAGCGGAGCTGGGAGGGGGTTTTATCCCGGTGGTGAACTGGTACGCACCGTCGCTGACATCGGATGAAGAAATCGGTCTTGGCGGCTGGAGTATTGAGCACATCAGCGCTTTGCTGAAAGACGGCGTCTCGCCGCGCGGAACAGTGTTGGGGCCGATGGCGGAGGTGGTGGGCGCCAGTTTGCAACATCTGAGCGATGCGGATGTCAGCGCGATGGCGGTTTACCTGAAATCGTTGCCGCGCCAGCAGGAAGCGCCGGCAGAAAAAGAGCGCGCCAGTCCTGAGCAGGTGGCAAGCGCGCTGGAGTTGGGCCAGAAGATCTACAAGAACCATTGCGTGGATTGCCACCAGGCTTCCGGCAAAGGCGTGTGGCCGGCTTACCCGCCGCTGGCAAGCAATCACGCGATCACCATGTCGGCGCCGGTGAATGCGATCCGGGTGGTGTTGAACGGCGGTTTTGCACCGAGTACGGCTGCCAATCCGCGTCCTTACGGCATGCCGCCATACGGTCCGACGCTGAGCGATAGCGAAGTCGCTGCGGTCGTCTCGTATATCCGCAACAGCTGGGGCAACAAGGCGCCGATTGTGAGCGCATCGGAAGTTAGCCGATATCGCTCGGTGCCGTTGGATTAACTCTGAGTTAGTCCTGGGATTTGTCCAAACGACAAGGCAGCCGTCCGGCTGCCTTGTCGTTTAGTGTTCTATGGTCAGCATGATCTTGCCGATATGCGAACTACTCTCCATCAGTGCATGCGCTTGTGCCGCCTGCTCAAGTGGAAATGTCTTGAAAATCACCGGTTTGATTTTCCGTGCCGCCAGCAGCGGCCAGACGCGCTCGCGCAATTGGGCCGCAATGGCCGCCTTGAAAGCGATCGGCCGCGGCCGTAACGTCGAACCGGTAATCGTCAGGCGCCGCATCAGGATATGGCGGAAATCGATATTGGCGCTGCTGCCGCCGAGGGTGGCGATGAATACCAGGCGGCCGTCGTCGGCCAGGCAGCTTATTTCGCGCGGAACATAGTCGCCGGCCACCATGTCCAGGATGACATTGACGCCTTTGCCGTCGGTTGCGGCCTTGATGACAGCGGCGAAGTCTTCAGTCCGGTAATTGATCGCGCGTTCGGCGCCCAGCGCTTCGCAGGCAAGGCATTTTTCATCCGAGCCGGCAGTGGCGAATACCCGATGGCCGAGTGCCGTGGCGATCTGGATCGCCGCCGCGCCGATGCCGGAACTGCCGCCCTGCACCAACAGGGTTTCGCCGCTCGCCAGCTTTACCCGATCGAAAACATTGCTCCAGACAGTGAAAAAAGTTTCCGGCAGCGAGGCAGCTTCCACTGCGCTCCAGCCATCGGGCAGCGGCAGGCACTGCGCGGTCGGCGCACAACAGTATTCGGCGTAACCGCCGCCCTGGACCAGGGCGCATACCAGGTCGCCTTTCTTGAAAGCGCTGCCGCTGAAATCGCCGTCGACAATTTCACCTGCGATTTCCAGCCCCGGCAAATCAGACGCGCCTGGCGGCGGCGAATAATTGCCGGTGCGTTGAAACACGTCGGGCCGGTTGATGCCGGCGGCCTGCACCTTGATCAATACTTCGCCTGGTTTGAAAGACGGGAGAGGGCGTTCGCAGATTTGCAAGACATCCGGGCCGCCGGGATGAGTGATTTCGATAGCGCGCATGGCATGGTCTCAGGAGAGGAAACGTCCATTGTATGACATCAGGCGGCATCGGCCGCTTTCTGCGCGTTCTTACGGTCTGAAAAATATCGAAAAATAAATGTTCGATTAATTCGATCATTAATCTGCAAATTTTCCGTTTTTCTTTTGATTTTCCCTAGCCCATACTGCAATCCATTGGCACTGACCCAACGCCAATCAATGAAAATCGATGTTTATCCGATTCTTATCTGACTTTATTTTAATGTCGAATTAATTGCATATTAAAGAGGAGAAATCATGCCAATCGCAACCGCCAAGCCAGGCAGCACATTGTTGGATCCTGCCAACCACACCTTGATCATGATCGATCATCAATCGCAAATGGCGTTCGCCACCAGATCCATCGATCTGGCGTCCTTGCGCAATAACGTCGCATTGGTAGCCAAGGCCGCAAAGGAATTCAAGGTGTCGACCATTCTGACCTCGGTCGCCGAAAAATCGTTTTCAGGTCCCGTCTTCGACGAAATCAAAACAGTGTTCCCGGAGCAGGAAGTGATAGACCGGACCACCATGAATACCTGGGAAGATGCGCGCATTGCTGAACGGGTCAATGCCATCGGCAAGGGCAAGATCGTACTGGCTGGCTTATGGACTTCGGTGTGCATCGTCGGTCCGGCCTTGTCGGCCCTGGATCAGGGATTCGAGGTGTATGTCATCACCGACGCCAGCGGCGATGTGTCCGACGAGGCGCATCAGCGCGCGGTTGAACGCATGATTCAGCAAGGCGCGCGGCCCATGACCTCGCTGCAGTACCTGCTGGAGCTGCAGCGCGACTGGGCGCGCGGCGAAACCTACAACGAAACCGTGGCCACTTCAATTGCCCACGGCGGCGGCTACGGCCTCGGCTTGATTTATGCTAAGACCATGTTCAACGCTTCTGAAGCACATTAAGAGCGGGCGGCCCGGTTCAGTCGCTCAGTCGCCGACAGGGCCGCGTTGTCCGTGCTGTATCAAATCAATGGCATCAAATCAATGGCATCAGATCAATGACGCGAGGGCATAACCATGCATGCAGACATGATTTTGTTGAACGGCCGCTTTCACACGGTCGACAAGACGCAGCCGCTGGCGACGGCAGTAGCAATCCAGGACGGTAAATTCATTGCAGTCGGCGATGCCGAGGAGGTGCTGCGTCATCGCAGCGCGGCGACCCAGGTGATCGACCTGAACGGCCGCACCGTGGTGCCGGGCTTGAACGATTCCCACATTCACCTGATCCGCGGCGGCCTCAACTACAACCTGGAATTGCGTTGGGAAGGCGTGCCTTCGCTGGCGGATGCCTTGCGCATGCTGAAGCAACAGGCGTTGCGTACGCCGCATCCGCAGTGGGTGCGTGTGGTCGGCGGCTGGACCGAGTTCCAGTTTGCTGAAAAACGTATGCCGACCTTGGAAGAAATCAATGCCGCAGCACCTGACACGCCGGTGTTTATCTTGCACCTGTACGACCGTGCCTTGCTCAATCGCGCCGCTTTGCGCGCTGTAGGTTATACCAAGGACACGCCGAATCCGCCCGGCGGCGAAATCCAGCGCGATGCGGCTGGCAATCCGACCGGCATGCTGATCGCCAGGCCGAACGCCATGATCCTGTACGCCACCCTGGCCAAGGGGCCGGCATTGCCGCGCGAGCAACAAGTCAACTCTACCCGCCAGTTCATGCGCGAACTGAACCGGCTCGGGGTCACCAGCGCTATCGATGCCGGCGGCGGCTTTCAGAATTATCCCGAAGACTACGCCATCATCGACCAGCTGGCGCGTGACCAGCAGTTGACTATCCGCGTCGCCTACAACCTGTTCACCCAGCGCAAGGGGCAGGAACTGGAGGATTTCCAGAAATGGACGGACATGATCAGTCCCGGACATGGCGATGATTTTTATCGCCATAACGGCGCCGGCGAAATGCTGGTGTTTTCGGCGGCAGACTTTGAAGATTTCCTGGAGCCGCGGCCGGAGCCGGCGGCTGGCATGGAGGACGAACTGGAAAAAGTGGTGCGGCATCTGGTGTCGAACCGCTGGCCGTTCCGTCTGCATGCTACTTATGACGAGTCGATCAGCCGCATGCTGGACGTGTTTGAAAAGGTGAATCGCGATATTCCTTTCGACGGCTTGCACTGGATCTTCGATCATGCGGAAACCATTACGCCGCACAATATCGAGCGGGTGCGCGCACTTGGCGGCGGTATAGCGATTCAGCATAGGATGGCGTTCCAAGGTGAATATTTCGTCGACCGCTATGGCGCCGAAGCCGCCGCCCACACGCCGCCTGTCGCGCGCATGCTGGAAATGGGGGTGCCGGTCGGCGCCGGCACCGACGCTACCCGCGTGGCCAGCTACAACCCATGGACTGCGCTGTATTGGCTGGTATCGGGGCGCAGCGTCGGCGGCATGCAACTGTATGACACCGCAGCCAGGCTGCCACGGGAAACCGCACTCGAACTGTGGACCGCAGGCAGCGCCTGGTTCTCCAGCGAGCAAGGCAAGAAAGGCCGCATCAAGCAAGGACAACTGGCCGATCTGGCAGTCTTGTCAGCGGATTTTTTCGGTATCGATGAAGACGGCATCAAGGCGCTGGAATCGGTGCTGACGATAGTTGGCGGCAAGATCGTGTACGGCGCGGCAGAATTTACGTCGCTGGCGCCGCCGCCGATCCCGGTATTGCCTGATTGGTCGCCGGTAAAAACCGTGCCGGGGCATTATCGTCCGGCGCTGCAACAACGCCAGGCGTTACCGCATCAATGCGCCGGCGCCTGCGGCGTGCACGCCCATGCGCATGACGCTGCAAGAAAGTCGAGCGTACCGATTTCCGATTATTCCGGATTCTGGGGCGCATTGGGTTGCAGCTGTTTCGCTTTTTAAGCATGCGACGGACTATCACCGAGGATTATCATGCGCTATACAAAGATACTAATGGGTTTGCTGCTATCGTTCGTGGTCGGCGCCGCTTGCCGCCTCGCGCAGATTCCGGTGCCTTCGCCGCCGGTGCTGAGCGGAGCGCTGCTGGTGTTCATGATGAGTAGCGGATATTGGCTGGTGGGCCGTTATCTGGCGACCCGTGTTGCGCCCGAGAGGCAATCATGATTGCCCTCCTGCTGGGCGCCATCCTGGGTTTGCTGGTGGGCGCAGTCTGCCGCTGGTTCGATTTGCCGTCGCCAACGCCGCCGACCCCGGTCGGCGCCTTGCTGGTGGTGGCGATGACACTCGGCTACGTGGTCGCGGGCTGGGTTTGACGTGAGGATGCGATGCAGCCAAACAAGCGTATGACACAGCAGTCTATCGTATTGAGTTTCCTGGCCGGTTACGTCGATACCGTCGGTTTTATCGCCTTGTTCGGTTTGTTCACCGCGCACGTTACCGGCAACTTCGTGCTGATCGGCAGCGCGCTGGCTAGTCATTCGAACGGCGTGCTGATCAAGTTGCTGGCGTTCCCGGCTTTCATACTCGCGGTGGCGCTGACGCGCATGGCGCACATCTGGCTGGAACGCAGCGCCAGAACGCCTATGCCTTATCTGCTGTTGCTGCAATTGGTCTTTTTGCTATGCTTCATGGCCGCCGGCTGTCTGGCCGAACCGGTCAGCAATACGCAGGCGCCGCTGGCTTTGCTGGCCGGCATATGCGGCGCCGCCAGCATGGGCGTGCAGAATGCCAGCAGCCGCCTGATCTTGCAGCACCTGACGCCAACTACGGTGATGACCGGCAATGTCACCCAGCTGGTGATCGATCTGGTCGACATCCTGCGCGGCGCGGCGGACGACGTGGTGCGCCAGCGCTGCATCAAGTTCTTCTGGCCGGTGGTAGCGTTCGGCGCCGGTGCGATAGGCGGCGGGTTCGCCTACAAGCACCTGCTGTTTTTCGCGCTGTTGTTGCCGGCCGCCATGCTGGCCTGGCTGGCGGCCACAGAATATCTTTCAGAAAAAACCGGAGCCGGATCGCCATCAACTTTATAATGGTCAGGGAAATTACCGCAGTACTTTGATATTGCCGATCTGGCAATCCCTGACATGGCGATGAGGCGACGAAAGAGATGACCTATTTGTTTCATTTGATTGAGCAATATGGGCTGGTCATCGTATTTTTCAATGTGCTGGCGGAACAGCTGGGGGCGCCGGTACCGGCGTATCCGACCCTGGTGATTACCGGCGCCTTGATGCACCGCGGCGACTACTCGGCGCCGGTGCTGCTGCTCACAGCGGTAGCGGCGGCGTTGATCGCCGACTTCCTCTGGTATCTGGCGGGCCGGCGTTATGGCAGGAGGGTGCTGTCTACGCTGTGCCGGATTTCGCTGTCGCCGGATTCCTGTGTGCGCCAAACCGAATCGATCTATTCGCGCTGGGGTGCGCGCTCACTGCTGGTAGCCAAATTCATCCCCGGTTTCGCTTCCATCGCCAGCGCGCTGGCCGGCACCATCGGCACCAGCCGCACAAGGTTCATCGTCTACGACAGCTTAGGGGCGGCATTATGGGCCGGCCTGGCGATTTTCCTCGGTTCGCTGTTCAGCACCACCATCGACGATCTGTTGAACGTGCTGACCCAGCTAGGCCAATACGGCATGATGCTGGTCGCCGCCGGATTTGCCATCTTTGTCGCCAGCAAATGGTGGCAGCGCCGGCGCTTCCGCATGTCCCTGCGCATGGCGCGCATTTCGGTGGCGGAGCTGGATCAATTGTTCAAGGAAGGAATCACGCCGGCGATTGTCGACGTGCGCTCGCCGGCTTCGCAGCAGGCCGGGCGGATTCCCGGTGCGCGCACCATATCGCATCAGGAAATCAACAGCTTCGTCTTCGACGCGCCGGTGGATCAGGAAATAATTGTCTACTGCGCTTGCCCTAACGAAGCCTCGGCGGCACTGGTTGCCAAGCAGCTGATGCAAAGGGGTTACAAGAAAGTGCGCCCGCTCTCAGGTGGCATAGACGCCTGGATCGCAGCCGGCTACGCCATCGATTCCTAGTCTTTTTCTCTCTATCGGAGTTCCATGTTCAGAATCAGTCTCGACGCGCTGTTGATTCTCGACGCCATCGACCGCCGCGGATCGTTCTCCGCCGCCGGCAGCGAATTGCATCGGGTGCCTTCGACCATTTCCTATACGGTGTCGAAACTGGAGCAGGACCTGGGCGTGCAGGTGTACGAGCGCCAGGGGCCGAAAGTCACGCTGACGCGCGCCGGCGCAGAATTGCTCAAGGAAGGGCGCTATCTGCTGAAAGCGGCAGAGGACCTGGAACATCGTGTGCGGCGCGTGGCTTCAGGCTGGGAAACCGAACTGACGATATGCATGGACTCTTTGTTTTCGGTGGCGGCGCTGGAAACCGATATCGCCAATTTCTGCGCGATTGCCGATAAAACCCGTTTGCGCATCGCCCGAGAATCTCTGGCCGGCACCTGGGAAGCCTTGCTGGACCGTCGCGTTGATTTGTTGATTGCAGCGCCGGGGCCGGGACCGGCAGGCGGCGGTTATATCGCCGAACAGATGGGGACGGTCTCTTTCGTGTTCGTGGTGGCGCCTACGCATCCGCTGGCCAAGGTAAGGCGCGTACTGGGCAAGGCGGAGCTGCATCCGCATCGCGCCATCAGCGTGGCGGACTCGGCGCGCAAGATGGCCTCGCGCACGGTCGGCCTTTTGTTTGGACAGGACACGCTGACCGTGCCCGACATGCGCAGCAAATATGAGTTGCAACTGGCCGGCGTAGGTTTCGGTTTTTTGCCGGAGCCATGTGCAAGGGCGGCGATTGCCTCAGGCGCCTTGATCGTGAAAGAAGTGGAAGAACCGAAGCCGGATGAAACGTTTTCGCTGGCGTGGCGAACCGGCGACGATGGCGCCGCATTGAGCTGGTGGATAGATAAAATGCGCGACAGCGATGCGATGGCGCGCTTGATCCGGCATGTGCCGGGTGCGCTTTGAAAAAAACAGGCCGGACAGCGTGAAGCTGCTCCGGCCTGCATCGTTTCAGTAAACCAAAATACAAAATCAATAAGGCAGATCGAAAAGCAACACTTCTGCGGCGTCGGCATTCGCCAGCGTGATCAGATTCTCCTCAGTCACCTTCACCGCATCGCCGCCGTTCAGCGCGGCGCCGTTGACGCTGAGACGGCCGCGTATCACATGTACATAAGCGTTGCGCCCTTTAGCCAGCGCGTATTGCAGCGGCTCGCCACCGTTCAGGATAGCTGCATAGATCGCCGCATCCTGATGTATCAGCACCGAGTTGTCGCGGCCATCGGCTGACGCGATCAGACGCAGCTGGCCTTGTTTTTCCGCGGCAGTGAAATGCTTTTCTTCATAGCTGGGCGGAATGCCTTTGACATTCGGCTGAATCCAGATCTGCAGAAAATGCACAGGCGCTGTCGCCGAGTGATTGAACTCGCTGTGACGCACGCCAGTGCCTGCGCTCATCCTTTGCACATCGCCGTATTGCAAGACCGAACCGGTGCCCATGCTGTCCTTGTGCTCCAGTGCGCCATCCAGCACATAGGAAATGATCTCCATGTCGCTGTGGCCGTGCGTGCCGAAACCCTGGCCGGCTTGCACCCGGTCCTCATTGATCACCAGCAGCGGCCCGAAGCCGGTGTGCTGCGGATCAAAGTAATGGCCGAACGAAAATGTATGGTGCGAATTCAACCAGCCGTGATCGGCAATACCGCGTTCTTCGCTTTTACGAATTTGAAGCATGATTTTCTCCGTCAGTTACTGCAGGCAACGCCATTTTTCACAGTGAAGAATGGTTGCGCTGGATGCAGGGTTGGGTCGACAGGGGAAAGTATGCGCGTTGCCAATTCAAAAGAAAAACGGAAAAAATATGGATATATCTTCGAATTTATCGATGATTGCCAAAAGGCCTGTGTTTACATGCTTTTCCTGAAGATGAATTGATTTCGAGAGGTGGTTTTTGAATTTAAAAACGGGTAGGGTACATAAAATTCGAAAATAGATGAACGAGAGGAAATTATTTGCAACGAATGGGGCGGCTGGCGCCAAGGCTGTAAAAAAGCGGTGTTTTGCAATGACCTAAAAATACGGAGGCCAAAACAAAAAAGCCACTTACATTTCTGTAAGCGGCTATTTCTGTACTACGACTTATTCGTGGTAGGCCGTGCGGGATTCGAACCTGCGACCAACGGATTAAAAGTCCGCTGCTCTACCAGCTGAGCTAACGACCCGAAAGACGGCTATTATATGTAATGTGCATATGAGCTGTCAAACCCATATGCACTTTTATTTACATAATTTGCAAAATTAAATTTTGCGGCTTACTTGAGCGTTGTCAGGCGCTCTTTTGCCGTCTGTGCTGCCGGCGTGTTCGGATACTGCGACAGCAGTTGTTCCAACGCACGCTTGGACTGAGGTTTATTCTTCAGCTCGGTATAGCTGCTGGAGATATTCAACAGGGCATCGGCAGCTTTGGGATTGTCGGCATACTTGCTGACAACCACCTGCTGCGCCGCAATCGCATTCTTGTAATCGCGTAGAGCGTAATACGAGTTCCCCAGCCAGTACTGGGCTGATGGCGCTAAACCCGAATCCGGGTTGGAGCGTACAAAATTGGAAAATGCGCTTACCGCAGTTTTATAGTCGCCGCCTTTGAAGGTCGCCAATGCTGCGTCGTAGGCCTTCTGGTCGTTGGCGCCAACGCTGACTTCCTGGCCGTCGACACTGACTTTTTGCGGCTCCAGCTTGCGCAAGCGGGTATCCAGATCGACATAGAAATCTTTCTGGCGCTGTTGCGTGTTGGCCAGCTCATTGGTCAGCACTTCGATTTGTCCGCGCAGCTTGGCCAGTTCCTGATTCAGGCGGTCATTCTGTTCCGACAAACTGAGCGAACTGGTTTTGTCCGCCTTGCCGTCGACCCTTGCATTGACCGCGTCAATCTTGGCGCGTATATCCAATATCGCCCGACGTGCTTCATCGTCGTCAAACAGCCCGGCGTGGGCGGTCGGAGCGGAAAAAACTGCGGCCAGCATGGCCGCAGTCATCGTGGCTTTGAAGAACGTCCGCATCATTATTGATAAACGATGTCGGAGCGGCGGTTTTCAGCGTAGGACGCTTCGTCGCTGCCGAGGGCCTTAGGCTTTTCTTTACCCAGTGAGACTGCTTCGACCTGGGTATCCGAAACGCCTAGCAATACCAATGCCTTGCGAACCGCTTCGGCACGTTTTTGTCCCAGCGCCAGATTGTATTCACGGCCGCCGCGTTCATCGGTATTGCCTTGGATGATGATCTTGCGATTCTTGTGGCTGTTCAGGTATTGCGCGTGCGCTTCAACCACGGACTTGAATTCATCCTTGATGGTATAGCTGTCGAAGTCGAAGTAAATGCTGCGCTTCGAGAGGATGCCGGTCGGGTTGTTGAGCGGATCGCTGCCGGTATCGACGGTATTGACCGAACGTGCATCAGCGCCGGTGGCGCCGCTATCGACGACCGGGACCGCTTTGTCGTCGAGTTTGACTGGGGAGGAGCAAGCGGCCAGCAAAATGGCGCTGGCAACGATAAGGGCAAAGTTTTTGATATTTAGCATTTTTTAATTCTCCAGGGTGGGAAACGTACGTCGATTCAAATTACTGCGTGATTATTTCATGAAAGGACCCCAAGTAGGCTCCCGTATGTCGCCTGCCTGCATAGTTAAACGCTGTTTCACGCGGCCGTCAACCGAGACAACGGCCAGTGAGCCGCGGCGGCCTGATTCAGTGGCGTACATGATGTATTTGCCGTTCGGCGAAAAACTTGGGGATTCGTCTTTGACGGTGTCCGACAAACGCTGCTCCTGGCCGTTGCTCAGGTCCAGTACATACAGCTGGAAGCGGCCGCTGCGCTGCGAGATATAGGCCAATGCCTTGCCGTCGGGTGAAATCCGCGGGCTGATGTTGTAGCTGCCGCCGAATGTCACGCGTTGCGCATCGCCGCCGCTGGCGCTCATTTTATAGATTTGCGGGCCGCCGCTGCGATCGCTGGTGAAATAGATGCTTTGGCCGTCAGCCGAAAATTGCGGTTCGGTGTCGATGCCGTTGGTATTGGTCAAACGGCGCAAGCCGCCGCCGTCGGCATTCACCATATACACCTGGGTCAGGCCGTCGCGGGCCAGCGCAATCGCCAGTTTGGTGCCGTCGGGCGACCACGATGGGGCCGAATTACTGCCCTTGTAGTTGGCCACCACGATGCGCTGCTTGGTGACCAGGTTTTGCACGTAGACCACCGGTTTTTTTGCTTCAAACGAGACGTAGGCAACCCTGGTGCCGTCGGGCGACCAGGCTGGCGAAATGATAGGCTCGTTGGAACGCAGGGCGACCTGGGTGCCTTCGCCGTCGGAATCGGCGACCTCAAGGCGGTATTCCTTGCCGGCCTTGATGATATAGGCGATGCGGGTAGCGAACGCACCGCGTCCGCCGATCAGTTTTTCATAAATATCGTCGGCGATCTTGTGCGCGGTAACCCGCGTGTACTGCGGTGCGGCGGCCATCGCCAGGGCTGACAGCTGGGCCGATTTGACGGTATCAAGCAGACGGTAGCGGACATCGAAACGGCCATCGGCCAGGCGCTGCACGCTGCCGACTACCAAAGCGTCGGCGCCGCGGGCTTTCCAGTCGCCCAAGTTGACCTGGGTCGCTTCGGAAATGACATCACCGGTATCAATAATCTTGAAAAATCCGCTGCGCGCCAAATCAGCTTTGATGATGGCTGTGACCTGCTGCGGCGCCAGGTTTTCGTCGCTGAAGCCGGCAATCGCGATGGGAATCTGGGTGGCGCCGACGCCGGAGGTTTCGATGCGCAACTGGGCATTTGCCGGAGCGCTGAATACTAAAGCGGTAAGCGCCAGTCCTATGATCGCGAATAATTGATGCAATTTGTTTTTCATGGCTTACTGATCTTTCGGTTTATGGATTCCGAGGAAACTGGAAGGTACAGAACCCGTTTTACTGTCTTTTGGATAGGGTACAGATTTCTCAATCGCACGCTTCACGGCCTCGTCAAAACCGGAAACCCCAGAGGATTTCCTGAGGCGCACGCTTGCCACCGAACCGTCCGGAAGCAGTTCGACATCGAATTCCGCTGCCGGGTTTCCGGCCAAACCTTCAGGCACATTAAAGATAATGTTCGACCTGATCTTGGCGCCGACCTTTTGCCCATAGCTAGGATCGCCACGCGGCCCTTGCGACTGGGCTGCCGTGCCGGTACTGTTGGCCGCACCATTGCCGACCGCCTGGCCCATCATGCGTTTCAATTCGTCGCTGTGGCGCTTGTTGTCAGCCGCGGTATCGGCTGCTGCTTGCTTCTTCTTGGCGTCGGCTTCCGCTTTTTTGGCGGCATCCTGTTTTTGCTTTTCCTGAGCTGCGGCTTTGTCCTTGGCGGCTTTTTGTTCAGCCTCGGCTTTCAGCTTGTCCTTGCGCTCTTCCTCGGCTTGCTGTTTCTGCAATTGTTTTTGCTTTTCCAGCTCTTCCTGGCGTTGCAGGTCCTTGCGTTCCTGTTCTTTGCGTTTCTTTTCTTTTTCCAGCGCAATTTCCGGATCCGGCAGCGGTGGCGTCACCACTTTCGGCGGCGCGGTTTCCTGGATCACCGGTTCCGGTTTGGGCACGGGCGTCGGCTGCGGCGTTGGTTCCGGCGGCGTCGGCGCAGCATCCTTGATCTCCGGGCTCCAGATTTCGGCCTCGACTGCTATCGGCTGCTGGCTTTGCCAGTGAATGCCAAACCACAGGAATGCAAACAAGGCGGCATGCACTGCCGCTGCGAGCAAGATGGCGCG
This sequence comes from Collimonas sp. OK242, assembly GCF_900107095.1. Lineage (GTDB taxonomy): Bacteria > Pseudomonadota > Gammaproteobacteria > Burkholderiales > Burkholderiaceae_D > Collimonas. Next base: position 26,606 of record NZ_FNOR01000020.1, on the reverse strand, counting down.
GATGCTGCCGGGTTCTTTTGGTACGGAATACGGGGAGTTGCCTGTCATAACCAGATCGTCACTTTGTCGCCAGTCCGACGCGGTTAATGCCAAGCATCTTGGCGTCCGAAATGACCTTGATCACGTCGTCGTATTTGATGTCCCTGTCGGCGGAAATCATCACCGGCATCTCGGGTTTGTCAGCGTGCAGGGTTTGCAGTTTCTGTTTCAAGCCGTTGCGGGGAACGCTTTCGGCTTTGCTCATGCCGCTTTTCTGACCGTTGATACGGATACTGGCCAGCTCGCCGGGTTTCAAGGTGATTTCTATGTATTCAGTCGGCGGCGTCGCCGATTTCGCCGCATTCGGCAAATTGATGACGCTAGGGTTGGTCAGCGGCGCCGAAACCATGAAAATCACCAGCAATACCATCATCACGTCGATGTACGGGACGACGTTGATTTCTGCCTTGAATTTGCGGGTACGGCCGCCGCGCATGGATGAGGGCCCCGACATTAGTGCGCCTGACGTTGCAAGATGTTGGAGAATTCTTCGATGAAACTCTCGAAGCGGATGGCCAGGCGGTCGACATCATGAGAAAAGCGGTTATAGGCAACCACCGCCGGAATCGCTGCAAACAAGCCGATCGCGGTAGCGATCAAGGCTTCGGCGATACCGGGCGCGACTGCCGCCAGCGTTGCTTGCTGTACGTTCGCCAGGCCGCGGAAAGCATTCATGATGCCCCATACAGTGCCGAACAAACCGACATACGGCGATACCGAGCCGACCGAGGCGAGGAACGCCAGATGCGATTCCAGTGCATCCATCTCACGCTGGTAGGCCGCGCGCATGGCGCGCCGCGCACCTTCCAGCAAGGGTGCATTGTCGCTGCCGCCCTTGTGGCCGATCGAAGCCTTGACCTTGTTGAACTCATCCATGCCGGCTTGGAAAATACGTTCCAGCGCACCGGTTTTTCCTGCGCCTTTGCGGCGGTTCGAGGTGGCGTCCTGATACAGCGTGCTCAGGTTGCCGCCGGACCAGAATGCGCGCTCGAAGTCTTCTGTCTGTGAGCGGGCGCTGCGGATAGCGAACATCTTGCGGAAAATATAGGTCCAGCTCATCACGGAAACTGCCAGCAGCAGCGCCATGACCAGTTGTACTAATACGGAGGCATTGGTAATGAGGGTAATAAACGAAAGATCTTGGGTGACAGTCATGGATAGCGGTCTTGAGGAATGGTCTTAGGTTTAAGTAAAGACTTAGGTTTAAGTAAAATACTCAAACAGTGAATTGTAATCGCAAAGTGCTTACCGCAAAATTAGCAATTGACGCCGGCAATGTTGCCGGGCGCTATCGCGTTATCCCGGTTTCCTTGCAATGCTGCATGAGACCGCGTCCGGTGCGCGAAGGTTCATTGTGCCCTCGGAGTTGCTATTTTGTACTATTTCGCACTACTGGGCTAAGTGTATTAAAGAGTAAGAAGAGTAAGGGCTAAGCGCATTAACGCAAAAACTATGCCGCTGCCGGCACAGAATGGGTGGTGCCGGGCTTGATGCTATGCAATACCTGTTTCGGGATTGCCTGCGGCCGGAAGGTGACGGCATTGACGCAGACCACGCTGATGCGGCCGGTCGCCAGCAATGCCGGTTCATTGCCACCCAAGCGCCAGGCTTGCTGAATGAAGTCAACGCCAGCGCGCCCCATGCGCTCGACCACCACGGTCAGTTCCAGCTCGTCATCCAGCTTGGCAGGCGCATGATAGTCGACGCTGGTGCTTTTTACGACAAACATGACGCCATCGGTCTGTTCCAGCGTGCGCTGGCCGACGCCGGCTGCGCGTAACCATTCGGTGCGGGCGCGCTCGAAAAATTTCAAATAGTTGGCATAAAACACGACACCGCCGGTATCGGTGTCTTCGTAATACACCCGGATACGCCAGCTAAAGTCTCTAGGCGGGGTGGAGCTTGTCTGGTTCATTGCCTGCGGTGCTTTTCGAATGTTGTATGCGGACAGGCTACAGCCGGGAGCTGCGCTGTAGCCATCCGATAATGTTGCTTACTTGGTTAAGGTTGATTAGTTGCGTTTGATGCTCATGCCTGCGAAACCTTGGCAGGTCGGCATCATTTCGATGCGGTTGATATTGATGTGGGCAGGCAAGGTCGCGACCCAATAGGCGGTGTCGGCGATATCGCCAGGCGTCAGCGGCTGCGTGCCCTCATACACCTTGGCGGCAGCCTCGTCGTTGCCGCGATAGCGCACATTGGAGAATTCGGTGCCGCCGCACAAACCCGGCGCAATATCGGTTGCGCGCACACCGGTGCCGACCAAGTCGGCGCGCAGGTTCAAGGTGAATTGCTTGACGAAAGCTTTGGTGGCGCCATACACATTGCCGCCGGGATAAGGGTATTCGCCGGCGATGGAGCCAAGGTTGATCACGGTGCCGCGTCCGCGCGCCACCATGCCGGGCAGCACCAGGCGGGTCATGCTCACCAGCCCCTTGCAATTGGTTTCAATCATGGTTTCCCACTCTTCCAGCGAGGCTTGCTGCGCCGATTCCACGCCCAGCGCCAGGCCGGCATTGTTGACCAGGACATCGATTTCTTGCCACTCCGGCGGCAGCGCAGCCAGCGCGGCGCTGATCGAAGCCTTGTCGGTGACGTCCATGACGATAGGCAGCACCGCGGCGCCCAATTCGGCTGCCAAATGATCCAGGCGGTCCTTGCGGCGGCCGGTAGCGATGACCCGATGGCCGTTTTTGGTGAATTTACGTGCCATTTCGGCACCGAAGCCAGATGTTGCGCCAGTAATCAAGACAATCATGGTCAATGCTCCTGTTGTTGCGATGTTTGGTGTAGCCGGAAATTGTAGCCCAATTTGCCAGACCCGCCGTTGACAATCGCTGCCAGCCTCTAGCGCGCATGCCTGCCGCAGGGGTGCGGCTGTTTAATTGCTTTGGTGCAAGCCGCACCAAAACACGACACAAAGCCGACCGTCATTTTGACCGCAATGTTTTGCAGCCTGTATTAACGCCAGTATTAGCAGCTTCAACCTGTGGCATGCATATTGCTGATAAGCATTTTTCACCGCTGTTTCACAGTTTTTCATCGATGCGTACCATAGGGGTTATAAAACAATGAGAGCGAGTTCCGCAAATTTTAGCTGCGCGATTGCTGTGGCCGCAGCAACTTCAACGTTGCTGCTGACTACAGTTACGGCTGCGGCGCAGCAACTGCCTGCCAGCGCCGATACAGCCGCTGCACCTGAGACAAAAAAATCGGCGAAGCCAACCGAGCAAATTGAAGCGGTGCTCGTCACAGCGCAAAAACGCAAGGAAGATGCAAGCAAGGTGCCGTTGAGCATCTCGGTGATCAACGGCGAGGAATTGCAGGCTGCGCACATCAACAACTTTGCGGATGTGACGCGGGCCGTGCCGAACATATCGTTCTCCGGCGCCAGCGGTTCAGGGGCAGGGCTGAGCAATATCGAAATTCGCGGCATCAGTTCGGCCGCCGGTTCGGCCACCGTCGGCGTGTATCTGGACGACGTCTCGATGACCACGCGCAATCTGTACAGCATGGGCAGTTCCGAGCCGAAGTTCTTCGACATCGATCGTATCGAAGTGCTGCGCGGCCCCCAAGGCACGCTGTATGGCGCGAGTTCGATGGGCGGCACCATCAAGTTCATCAGCAACCAGCCCAACCTGAAGGAGCGCGAAGCCAGCGTCTATTCCGAAACCTCGTCGACCAAGGGCGGCGGCACCAATTACACGGTCAACGGCGTGGTCAACCAGCCCTTGATCCCGAACCAGCTGGCGCTGCGCATCGGCATTCAGACCGGCCATGAGAGCGGCTACATCGACCAGGTATCGCCAACTACCGGCAATGTGATTGCCAAGGGCATCAACTCCCAGGATTCAAGCGTGGTGAAGCTGGCGATGAAATGGGCGCCGACCCGCAACCTCAGCATCACGCCATCGGTGTTCTACCAGGAAGTCAATTCCAAGGATATCGATGCGTCCTATCTGGATCTGCCCAAGAACCAGACCAGCAAGCTGGTGCGCGAGCCGGGCAACGACCGTTTGCTGGTGCCCAGCCTGACCGTCAATTACGACCTGGGCAAGGCTGATCTGATCTCGGTTTCCAGCTTTTATCAGCGGACCTTCAACCGCACCCAGGACGGCACTACGGTCAACAACCTGGGTTTCGCGGTGCCGGCTACGCCGCCGGGCCTTGCCGAAGCGATCGGCGCCTTGCCGTCAGCTGTCTATCTGCAGAACCAGGTGCGGCAGTTCTCGCAAGAATTGCGCGTCACTTCCAAACCGTATGACCAGAAAGTATCGCCCTTCACCTGGCTGGGCGGCGTCTATTACGCCAACCTGCATACCAACGTGACCGACAACGAACCTATTTTCGGCCTCAACTCTACCTACGCTGCGTTCGGCGCCAATCCGGCCGATCCCGGCCAACTCGGGATCGCCTTTCCGAATGACAATTCCTACTTCAGCGAACGGCACTACCATACCGAGCAAGAAGCGGTGTTTGGCGAGCTGAACTACTATTTCATGCCGAACTTGCACGGCACTGTCGGCATGCGCTATCTGCAAGCCACCGACAGCTTGAGCCGCAGCGGCGATTATTACTGGAACGGCGGCCCGACCACCTCCTCGGTCAGCACCAAATCGTCGGCGTTCACGCCGAAGGTCTCGCTGATTTGGGAGGTCGATCCGAACAACACCGTCTACACATCTGCTACCGAGGGTTTCCGCCTGGGCGGCAATGACCGTCCGATTCCGGCGTCGCTGTGCGCGTCCGACTTCAGCAATCTCGGCATCGCGCAAGCGCCGACTTCATTCAATTCCGACAAGCTGTGGAGCTATGAAATCGGCAACAAGTCGCGCCTGCTGGGGAATCGCCTGTCGTTCAATGCGGCCCTTTTTTATATCCAATGGAATGATTTGCAACAGGATATCCAATTGCCCGGTTGCGGCTTCGATTACGAGACCAATGTCGGCAAGGCAAAAAGCTATGGCGCAGAGTTCGAGATCAAAGGCAAGCCGACTGCCAATATAGTGCTCGGCCTGTCCGGCGGCTACACCAACGCGACCTTGTCGTCCGATGTGCCGTCATTGAAAGCGCACGCCGGCGATCCAATCCAGGGCGTGCCAAAATACAATGCCAGCCTGACCGGTCAATACACGTTCAACCTGAGCGGCGACTATTACGGTTTCGCGCGCGCCGCGGCACATTGGACCGGCAGCAGTCACGGCACCCTGGTGGCCACCGATCCGGACCATTCGCGTCCGGCATACAGCACCATCGACGCCAGCATCGGCGCCACCTTCGATCAATGGGAATTGACCTTGTTTGTCAAGAATGCAAGCAACAACGACAAGGTGATCCAGCGTCCGAACGTGCAGTCGATATCAGAAGGTTACCGGGTTGCACCGCGCACGATAGGGATCAGCCTGGCGGGTAAGATATAAGCAAATAAAACAGCATGCGCATGCGTTGATCGTTTGTTGTTTTTTGGCAAATCATGATCAGGCCGCCCTCCGGGGCGGTTTTTTTTTATCCAGCGCTGAGGCGCACTGCCAATCTTGCCCAAACCAGGTGCTATCGCTTACAATAGCCGCACCATTTCGTCTCACGTGACTGGCGAAAAAACCGGACCGCGCGGATTCATAAGATCGCGGCGGCTTCGGCAAAAGGTGGGCATCCACCGGGAAGCGTGAGATTTCATCCGCCGTACGCCTGGGCAGCCCGAATGGAAAGTACGACTGAGGCTGCCGCATTTCCCCTTATTCTGGCCCTCATTCGATTTAGGCTCAACCTTATCGATTGGAGTATCACATGTTCGAAAAAAACCACACTATCGCCAATGTCGATCCAGAATTGTGGAGCGCCATCCAGAAAGAAAACCATCGCCAGCAAGAGCATATCGAGCTGATCGCCTCGGAAAACTACACTTCGCCGGCCGTGATGGAAGCGCAAGGCACGCAGCTGACCAACAAGTACGCTGAAGGTTATCCAGGCAAGCGTTACTACGGCGGTTGCGAATTCGTCGACATCGTCGAGCAACTGGCGATCGACCGCGTGAAAGAATTGTTCGGCGCCGAAGCCGCCAACGTGCAGCCGAACTCCGGTTCGCAAGCCAACCAGGGCGTGTTCTTCGCCATGCTCAAGCCAGGCGACACCATCATGGGCATGTCGCTGGCGGAAGGCGGCCACCTGACGCACGGCATGGCATTGAACATGTCCGGCAAGTGGTTCAACGTGGTCTCCTACGGTCTGAACGAAAAAGAAGAAATCGACTACGAAGCGTTTGAACGCCTGGCGCACGAAAAGAAGCCGAAGCTGATCATCGCCGGCGCCTCGGCCTACGCCTTGCGCATCGACTTCGAGCGCATGTCTAAAGTGGCTAAAGCGGTCGGTGCGTACTTCATGGTCGACATGGCGCACTACGCCGGCCTGATCGCGGCTGGCGAATATCCGAATCCGGTGCCGCATGCCGATTTCGTGACTTCGACTACCCATAAATCCCTGCGCGGCCCGCGCGGCGGCATCATCCTGATGAAGGCCGAGTTCGAGAAAGCCATCAATTCGGCGATTTTCCCCGGCATCCAAGGCGGCCCGCTGATGCACGTCATCGCTGGTAAGGCGGTAGCGTTCAAGGAAGCGCTGACGCCTGAATTCAAGGCTTATCAGCAACAGGTTGTAAAGAATGCCGACGCCCTGGCGAAAGCACTGATCGCACGTGGCTTGCGCATCGTTTCCGGCCGCACCGAATCGCACGTGATGCTGGTCGACCTGCGCGCCAAGAAGATCACCGGCAAGGAAGCCGAAGCGATTCTCGGCGCAGCGCACATGACCTGCAACAAGAACGCTATTCCTAACGATCCGGAAAAGCCATTCGTCACTTCCGGCATCCGTGTCGGCAGTCCGGCGTTCACCACCCGCGGTTTCAAGGAAGCGGAAGCAACCAAGGTCGGCAACCTGATCGCCGACGTGCTCGACAACCCGCAAGACGCAGCGACCATCGAACGGGTCAAGGCTGAAGTCAAGAAACTGACTGACGCTTTCCCGGTGTATGCAGCTTGATGCACTGATTGCCGATGCGCTGCAGAGCTCGTCGGTGATTGAATAAAGCCATGGGCCCGGCGCAGCTTAAACTCTGCACGGGCCCGTGCTCCATTAGTGGTGCTCTGCTTCGCATGGGATAGACGCATAGACGCGCGGCCCCAAAAAGGAATAATGTAGAGATGGAACTGCCGACACTGCCCGCCGCAATAACTTTCGGATTACTGCCATCATGAAATGTCCATTCTGCCAGCATGAAGAAACCCAGGTGCTCGACACCCGCGTGTCGGAAGAGGGCGATGCGATTCGCCGCCGGCGCCGTTGCATGCAATGCGACAAACGTTTCACCACCTTTGAACGGATCGAGCTGGCGATGCCGGTGATCGTCAAGAAAAACGGCAGCCGTACTGATTTCGATCCGCTCAAATTGCGCGCCAGCCTGATGCTGGCCTTGCGCAAGCGCCCGGTATCGGTCGAGGCCCTGGATGAGGCATTGCAGCGCATTAAGGAAAAACTGCTGTCCAGCGGCGAGCGAGAGGTGCTCTCAGGCCATGTCGGCGAACTCGTCATGCGCGAATTGAAGCGCCTGGACAAGATTGCGTATATCCGTTTCGCCTCGGTCTACAAGAGCTTTGAAGACGTTGCCGAGTTCCAGAACATGATTGAAGAGTTCTCCGGGCCGCCAACTCGTAGGAAGTAGAAAGTAAATTCCTAAAAAAGCTAGCGCCGCTCTGATCGGCGCTATTTTTTTGCGAGAATGGTTATTGAAAATATCACAAAGACAATAACCGGAGCCGCCTATGCGCTTGCTGCGCTCGACCATGCGCGTGTTTGCGCGAGATTCAGGCATGACCCTGATCGAGGCCATGGTAACGCTGGCGATCATGTGCATCCTGTTAAGCCTGGCTTTGCCATCCATGCGGACGTTTGTGATCCAGAACCGGCTGTCTGCGGAAACCAGCCAATTCATCGCCGCACTCACCTTGGCGCGCAGTGAAGCAATCCAGCGCGGCCGCGCAGTGTTGATCTGCCGCAGTATCGATGCCGACTCTGCCGACGCCGTATGCAGCACGGCGGCCACCGGTAAACACGCTGCCGGCGACTGGGGCGCCGGTTGGCTGGTGATGGTCGGCGATAGCCGCAAAATATTGCTGCGGCAAGGCGCGCTGGATGACAATACCCGAGTCAACGCCGGCAAGCGGCCGATTACCTATAACGGCACTGGCAACGCCAGCAGCAGTTTCACTAAAGTGGTGTTCAGCCACAACGACGAGTTTGCGCGCGCGGTGTGCATCGCCAGTTCCGGGCGCGTCAGCATCAAGCTGGATGGCGGCGAATGTTGATCACTGTTGCCATCGGCAAAAAGCGAGCGCCGCAAGCGCCATTTCGGAGCGGTCTTTCGCTGGTGGAGCTGCTGGTGGCAATGGCGATTGCTTCCGGTGTGCTGTTGGCGAGTACAACGCTTTATCTTGGCAGCAGCGCCAGTTTTCGTGTGAGCGAGGACAAGAGGCGTCTGTATCAGGATGGCAACTACGCCATGGGCTTGATGGAAAGGGATTTGCGGCAAGCGGGTTATGGCAATCTGGTCAGTGCCAGTTTGTCGGCGGGTGCTGCGGGTGCCACGGCTGTCACCGATTTTATCCTTGCCGACGGCACGCCGGCCCAAGGTTTGCGCGGCTGTGAGCATGGTTTCGTCAAACCGCAGGCTCCGGGAAAAGATTTCTCGTGCAGCGCAAATCCCGGGATGGCGGGTTTTGAAGTCAGTTACCGGCTGGACGACCATGTCGATCCGGCCAGCGGCGCCGGTGTCGACTGCAATGGTGCGGGGATTGGCTTGAGCGCAGTGCCGCCCGGCCATCCAGCACACCTGCGGGCGCCCTATGTCCGCATTGCGCGAAATCTTTTTTTTGTTGCTGCACGTGCAGGCGGCGGCGCCAATTCCCTGTATTGCCAGGGCAATGGCAATAGCAACAACAGTGCGCAGCCGATCCTCAATAATGTCGAAGATATGCAACTGATGTACGGCGTAGCGGCGGTCGGCGACGTCAGCGTGAACCAGCTCTTGAATGCAACGCAGGTGGCGGCCTTATCCGACGACCAGCACCAGAACTGGGGCCGAGTCGTCAGCGTCCACCTGTGTTTGTTGCTGTTCGGCGAACGCAGCCTCGCCATCGAGCCGCAGCGTTATGTCGATTGCAGCGGCAGCGCCAGGCTGGCGAGTGACCGCAAGTTGCGCGCCGTATTCAAGCGGGTTGTTACTTTGCGCAATAGCGCGGCTGCCAGCCTGGTCCCGCCGCCTTGAAATCCGGGTATGGCCGGCATCGCATTTTAATTAACGGCGGCTCCGGCATATTTTGTACAATCACCGCATATCTTCTTTCCGATGGCTCCCACATGAATTTCAGGCTTACTTCCAGGCGTAACCCATGACCCAGGCTGAATTGTTGATGTCGCAAGCCTTGCAGCTCGCCGAACACGGCCAGCTGTCGAGTGCGCCTAATCCCGCCGTCGGCTGCGTGATCGTCAAGGACGGCCAGATTATCGGCAGCGGATATACTCAGCCGCCGGGCGGCAACCATGCCGAGATCCAGGCGCTGCTGGACGCCGCCGCCAAAGGCCATGATGTGCGCGGCGCCACCGTCTACGTCACGCTGGAGCCGTGCAGCCATTTCGGCCGCACGCCGCCCTGCGCCGATGCCTTGGTGCGGGCCGGGGTGGCCAAGGTGGTAGCGGCCGTGGACGATCCCAATCCGCTGGTGGCAGGGCAGGGCAGGGCGCGTTTGCAAGCGGCGGGGATAGCGGTCGAATCGGGCGTTCTGGCGGCACAGGCGCGCGAACTGAATATCGGATTTTTTACGCGCATGCAAACTGGCAAACCCTGGGTAAGGCTGAAAGTAGCCGCCAGCCTGGACGGCAAGACTGCGCTGCATAACGGCCAGAGCCAGTGGATCACCTCGCAGGCGGCGCGCGACGACGGCCATATGTGGCGCGCCCGCGCCGGCGCCATCCTGACCGGCATCGGCACGGTGAAGGAAGACAATCCGCAACTGACGGTGCGTACCGTACAGCTGGCGCGGCAGCCGTTGCGCGTCATCGTCGACAGCAAATTAAGCATCAGCCCGGATGCAAAAATCCTGGTCGGTGGCGGCAACCTGATTTTCTGCGCCACCGCCGATGCCGAAAAACAGGCGTTGCTGGAGCAGCAGGGGGCAGAGGTAGTGGTGCTGCCGAACGCCGGCGGCAAGGTCGATTTGCCGCAAGTCATACTCGAACTCGGCAAGCGCCAGATCAATGAGCTGCATGTCGAAGCCGGGTCCAAGCTGAATGCTTCGCTGATCAGGGAACATTGCGTCGACGAATTGCTGGTCTATCTGGCGCCGGCCATCCTGGGCGACGGCCGCGGCATGTTCAGCCTGCCTGCGCTGGAGAATCTGCAGGATAAGCTGACCCTGAAATTTCATCAAATCAAGCAGATTGGCGAGGATTTGCGTATCCTTGCACGATTCCATTAATTTCCATATCACTATCATGTTCACTGGTATCGTCGCTGCCGTCGGCAAAATTACATCCGTTAAACCACTCGGTTCCAGCGCAGAGGATGGCGTCAGGCTGAAGATCGATGCCGGTGCCTTGTCGCTGGCTGACGTCGCGCTTGGCGATTCGATTTCCTTGAACGGCGCCTGCATGACCGTGGTCGAAAAGACCGCCGACAGCTTTGAAGTCGACGTTTCGCGCGAAAGCCTGAATCGCACCGTCGGCCTCGACGCCAGCGGCGAAGTCAATCTGGAAAAGGCGCTGACCCTGGCCGACCGCCTGGGCGGCCATCTGGTATCCGGCCATGTCGACGGCCTCGGGCTGGTGCAGAAATTCGAGCCGGTGGGCGAATCCTGGGAATTGGTGATCAAGGCTGCGCGCGATCTCGCCAAATACTTTGCCTATAAAGGTTCGGTCGTGGTCAACGGCGTTTCGCTGACGGTGAACCGGGTCGACGACGTGGCCGACGGTTGCCTGTTTTCGATCAACCTGATTCCCCACACAATTGAAGTGACCGCCTTAAAGCATCTGCAGGTTGGCAAGCAAGTCAATCTGGAGGTCGATCTGATCGCACGCTACGTGGAACGCATGTTGAGCGTCGATCAAGGTATTGTTCCCTGAAACACGCCTTAGTGTAGTACCCCAATACCTCGGAAATTGTCTATGAAAAAAACTATCGCACCGCAATTGCTGCTACTGCTGATCGCGCTGATCGCATGGTTTTCCATTGCCGCGCAATTTTCCATTTCAATTCCTGCCTTGGTGGCCAAGGGCATGACTTACGGCGAGGCAGTCTGGCGCCTGTTCGGCTTCTTGACGATCCTGACCAATATCCTGCTGGCGGTTTGCTGCACATTGCTGTTGCTCATGCCGGACTCTGCGCCTGGCCGCTTTTTCTCGCGGCCCGGAGTGCTGGCCGCACTGGCCCTGTATATCATCTTTGTCGGCCTGGGCTACAACCTCTTGCTGCGCAATCATGCGCCGTTCACCGGCTTGCATCGCATTGCGGACGAAGGCATGCATACCGTCGTTCCCTTGCTGTTTGCCTGGTACTGGCTGTTGTTTGCAGTAAAGCATGGCATACAGGCAAAAGACGGTCTTTTATGGCTGATCTACCCGCTGGCCTATTTCGTGATGGCGATGGTACGTGGCAGCCTTTCGGGGTTTTATCCCTATCCCTTTCTGAATGTCACGGTGCTGGGTTACCCTCGGGTGATGGCCAATGCTGTCATGTTATTGGCGGGGCTTTTCCTGATTGCGCAGGCGCTGATCAGAATCGCAAGATACAAGCGCCAGGACCTGGCCATCGACTAATTTCACGTTCACATTCATGTTCACATGTACGAAAAAAACCACAATGCAGCTGCTGTGATACATGTTGTTACAGGCCTTACCACTTGTGTATGGCGGGGCGTTCAAAAATTGGGTTAAATATAGTCATGTTTAACTCAAAGCCATCGAGAACTGCCATGAAAAAAACCATGCGCGTTGCCCTGCTTGGATTGCTTGCCGTCGGCGTGTTTTCGGCAACTCCGGCATTCGCTGGAGCACACTGGTCGGTGAATATCGGTGTGCCTGCGTATTACCCGCCGCCACCGGTTTATTACAACCCGCCGCCGGTCTATTACGCACCGCCGCCTGTGTATGTGCAGCCGCCGCCGGTCGTGGTGTATGGCGCCCCAGGTTATTATCCACCAGGCTATTATGGTCGGGCTTACTGGCGCGGACGCGGCTGGCATGATCGTTACCATGACTATGATCGCGGCTGGCGTCGTTGAGTCGAGCCGGCGTTGAACCGGTAAATCATGTGCCCGCAAGTTGTGCCGATGGCCGGCTTGCGGCGTGACTAAAAACAGACACATCGCATTTTACTGTATGCATATACAGTAGTTATGGTACAGTGGACTTCCCTTCAACGAGATTGGAATTGCTGCCATGACGAACTTGGATATTACCTCCGGCTCCCGCTTTGGTATGGAGTCTACCCCTTCCTCAATCCTGATGCGTTTCGGCAAGCGTGAATTGTTCATCTGCCGCGATTTCTACAAGCGCCTCTACAGAAGCAATCCCGTGGTCGAATGCAATGCCGGCATCCAGGCCGGACATTTGGAAATATTGCTATTTCGCAAATGGCTGGTAGTCATGTCGAAAGCGCATTGAATCTGGCGCGTCGGTCGCATCGTTTGCGCAATCGGCTGAATATTTTGCGTAATTGAAACAAATGCTCTAATACGCCACATGGCGTGATCATCCCGTAACTGTTAAATTTGTTGCCTGGCAGGCTAGTCTATCTGCAACGCATAAATACAACCAGGGCGGGAGACGCATAGTGAACGATGAGTTTGACTTTGTGGTGGTGGGCGGCGGGTCGGCCGGCAGCGTGATGGCGGGCCGCCTGACAGAAGATCCGGAGCTGTCGGTCTGTTTGCTGGAGGCGGGCGGCAGCGGCGATAGCTGGGCTGTAAAGATGCCGGTTGGCGCACTTGCCATGGTGCCGACCCGGCTCAACAACTGGGCTTTCGAAACCGTGCCGCAGGCCGGACTCAACGGCCGCCGCGGCTACCAGCCGCGCGGCAAGACACTGGGCGGATCGTCGGCGATCAACGCCATGGTCTATACTCGCGGCCATCGCTCCGATTACGATCATTGGGCCGAGCTCGGCAACAACGGCTGGTCCTTCGACGACGTGTTGCCCTACTTTAAAAAGTCAGAGCACAACGAACGGTTTTCCAATGCCTGGCATGGTCAGGACGGCCCTTTATGGGTCAGCGATCTGCGCACCGACAATCCTCTTCATCTGCATTACCTGGAAGCCGCACGCCAGGCCGGTTATCCGCTCAGCGAAGATTTCAACGCCGAACATCAGGAGGGATTGGGTGTTTACCAGGTTACCCAGAAAAATGGCGAACGCTGGAGTGCTGCGCGCGCTTACCTGATGCCGCACATGGGTCAACGCAGCAATCTGTGCGTGCAAACCGGCGCCTATGCCGAGCGCCTGATCATCGAGCAGGGACGCGTAACCGGCGTGGAAGTCCGGCAGGACGGCAAGTTGCGGGTGCTGCGTGCCAGGCGTGAGGTGATCCTCGCCGCCGGCGCTTTCCAGTCGCCGCAACTGCTGATGTTGTCGGGCATTGGCGACGGCACCGAGCTGCGCAAGCTAGGTATCCAGGTGCAACATCATTTGCCAGGCGTCGGCAAGAATCTGCAAGACCATCCCGATTTCGTGTTTTGCCATAAATCCGACAGCCTGGATACCTTCGGCATCTCGGCCAGCGGATCGGTCCGCATGCTCAAGGAGCTGCGGCGCTTCCGTCACGAGCGGCGTGGCATGCTCACCAGTAATTTTGCCGAATGCGGCGGTTTTTTGAAAACCCGGCCGGATTTGCCGGCGCCCAATCTGCAATTGCATTTCGTCATGGCCTGCGTTGAAAACCATGCCCGAAAACTGCATCTCGGCCACGGCTTTTCCTGCCACGTTTGTCTGCTGAGGCCGCAGAGCAAAGGCGAGGTCCGCCTACGCAATACCAATCCGCAGGATGCGCCGCTGATCGATCCCAAGTTCCTGGATCATCCGCAAGATCTGGAAGACATGGTGGATGCGTTCAAGATGACGCGCAAATTGCTGGATGCACCGGCGCTGGCCAGCTACAGCACGCGTGACATACGCACCGCAGATGTGCAGTCTGATGAACAGATACGCTCGGCGTTGAAGAATTATGTCGATACGGTTTACCACCCGGTCGGCACTTGCAAGATGGGCGTCGACCAGGCCGCTGTTGTCGATCCGACCTTGAAGGTCCATGGCATCCGGGGTTTGCGGGTGGTGGACGCATCGATCATGCCGACGCTAATCGGCGGCAATACCAACGCGCCAGCTATCATGATTGCCGAGAAGGCGGTAGATTTCATCCGGCAGGGAAGGTGATGCGAAATGCATAACAGCGATGAATATCGCAATCGTTACGCGAAAAACGCATAAGCTTACAAGCGCTATCTTTCCATGTTGGTGCAAAACAACGCTATGTTGCGGTGCATGATGACGGTTAAAGTTTTTTAGCTCAGTATCGCTTCACGCAAAAAAGAGTCCATCTCTCTAGAGGTGAGGAGACAGGGAAAGCCCGCATCGTTAAAGATAGCGGGCTTTTTATATTCTGGAACGGATTCTGGCTGATTGGGGGCTGATTCGATAATCCCAGTGATATTCATGAATCATATATAAGGAATCAGAAATAAGAATTGGCAATAAGTGCTCCGTTTTTATATGCTGCAACGCATCAACACAGTTAATTAATTCGGAGCCCTGCCCATGAACATCATTCAAACCCTGCCCTTACTCGCCGTTATCGCTGCTTTTGCCTTACGCTTTTATTTGTCGAAAAAAATCGGCGAAGCACAGAAGTAAATTCAGAAATAAATTCAGAAACAAGCTATACTCGGCACGCCGGATCCCTTAGCGCCGGATGCCTTAGTTATCCCGGTGCGACCGCGGTTCGCATCACCGGATACAAGTTAAAGCGCTCGTCCCAGGAAGAATGGCGGCGCGCGAAAAACTCCAGCCGTGTCGCCGGATCATTGGCAAATGCCGGATCGTCAGCCAGTTTCTGCTTGAACTCGGCCGCCAGCGCCGGATCCGCCGCCAGTTGTTCGCGCGCGACGTCCTCCGCCACATACGCCTCCATATATTCCTTCTTCTCGAAGGCATTGTTGAAACGCCCCCACGCCGCCAGCGAGTCTGGTGCTTGCGGCTCCAGCAAAGCCATCACCAGCCGTGCCTTGGCTTGTACTATCGGCACAAACAGCGCGCCGGCTCCGAGGTCGCGCGTTTCGCCATGCCATGCGCCCTCCAGCTTCAGACGCTGGTGGCTTTCTATCGACTGCGGATCAAAATTGGTTTTGACTACACGGAAAGTTTCAAGCCGGGCCTGCTGCAATGCTGCCGGCAGCACGCGGAAAGCAATCCCGTGCTGCTGCAGCTTTTGCGCGACCCATGCAGCATGTGCGGCAGGCACCAGATAACCGGCCTGCGGCGCATTGACGCTGAGTTCAGGTTGCAGGTCATCGCGCACCGTCACGTTCCAGATTTGCGGCTTGCTCTCGTCGTAATGCGTCATCAGGGCGCCTGAAATATCCGATGGCGTGCGGGTATATTCATAACCGCGAAACGCCACCGGACGGGTTTTCTCGCTCGCCTTGTAGCTCAGCGCAACCGCCTGGCCGCCCAGTTGGGCTGCACGCAGGTCAGCCTGGTGCGCAGTCTTCAGCCATGCATTGCCATGCGCGGCGATTTGCGCCATGACCGAGACAATGGCGTTGTGCGTGATGCGCACGCGGGTCGGATAATCCTTCCAGGAGTGCGTTTCGACCAACATCCCGAAGCGGTTGCGCAGATGGAAGTAGCCGGTGGAAAAACGCGGCGGCGAGACATCGTCGACAAAGCCAGAACTAGGATCGTCGTCAATACTGAACGAGAGATAGAAAGGCTGCGGCAGCGAACCCTGCCTGGCCAGGTCGCTGATCACATTGTCGCGCAATGCCTCGCCATCCTTGCGCAAAGCCAGGTCGCTGGCATGCACCGGCTCGACCTGGATCGATACGTCATGCTCGAACTTGGCGCCATCGGTGACATGCAGGTCGATATAGGCCAGCGGATCCCAGCGATTGACCAACTGCAGCATGGCCTGCATTTCCGGCGAGTCGGCTTTGGCGTAATCGCGATTCAGGTTGAAATTCTGACCGGTAGTGCGCCAGCCCATTTCCTCCGGGCCGCGCTGATTAGGACGATTCCAGCGCCCAAAACGCTCGTGGCCGTCGATATTGAATACCGGTACGAAGATCAGCACCTGCTTGCTGAGCGCATTGTTTGCGGAAGTGTCTTGCAAGGCTTCGCGCAAGGCCAGGAAACCGGCATCCTTGCCGTCGATCTCACCGGCGTGGATGCCGCCTTGTATAAGCAGCACCGGCAAACCGCGCTGATGCGCAGCATCAGCACTCAAGGCGCCGCTGCGCGAGACAACCAGGGCGAGCATCGGCCGGCCTTCCGGGGTGCGGCCAAATTCGGTGCAACGCACTTCCTTTGGATAGGCTTTCTGGAAGGCGGCGCAAAGAGCGATGACTTCTTCATAGCGCCCTGTTTTCTGAAAGCCGGAACGCTCAGCGATCGTGCCGAGCAGCGGATCGGCGGCGTTGGCGAAGGGAGTAATGGAGGAGAGGGTTAGCAAGGCAGACAGTACGGCAGAACGCAGCATGAATCAGGCTCCAACGGTTGGATTATGGACAATAAAATAATTGGAGGATTTTAGCGCGCCTGCGAAAATATTGCCGAACGGAACTAAATCCTGAGCAAAGGATTATCTGTCAAAGTAAGCGAAAGCTTTTTCCACCGCTTCGTGTGCGCCTTGTTCGATGATGGTGTCGTGCGCAACCACTACGCGTTCGAACGGCCATTCCAGGATTTTACGGGCGCTGGCCCGCGCCGCCTGACGGTCTTTGACCAGCAGGCGAATCGTGCGCGGCACCGCCAGTTGCGCACGCACGCCGCTCAGGCTTGCGTACACTTTTTCTCCCAACGACAAATCGCCGCGCCACCACTGGCATAAATCTGTGACGATCAGTGTGCGCGAGGTTTTGTGAAACCAGACGGTTTCATTGCCGAGCGGGATGCCCGCGAAAAAGACCTGCTCAAGATCCGCTCTCCATTCAGGCTCGACTTCTGGCGTCAGCTCCCGCAAGCCTTGCAGATCCAGCCGCTTGGCAAGCAGTCCGGGAGCTCCGTATAACCTGGCTTGCGGAAACGCATCAAGATATTCGCCGACGAACAGATGATGGGTCTTGCTCGGCGCAACGATAAACTGCACTTCGCCCAATGCCGCAAGCTGCGAGCGGATCGCAGGCGTCAGGGGCACCGGCGAGTGCAGCCATAGTCCGGAATGTTGAAGGCGTACCACCGTCATGCGAGAAGAGACGCGCAGGCCGGCGGCGACAAAAGCGTGCTGTGCGTGCCAGATATCGGGGGCGATGGCTTGAAGCATTGCGATAATCCTTTCGCAGCAATTCTTTTGTCGTATCGGATAAATCAATGAATCGATGGAATCATCGCAACGGCAATCTTCCATACCTTTGAGTATGGCGATGGTCACAGCTGCCATTGCATTTGTCAATACCTTTGGGTATGGTGATGCAATGGATCAGAAAAAAAACCGCACAAGCTGGCTGGAGGCCGGCTTGTCAGCGCTCGCCAGCGACGGCCCGGACGGCTTGCGCATCACGGCGATTGCCCAGCGGCTGGGCGTCACCAAAGGCAGCTTCTATTGGCATTTTAAAAACCTGGAGGAATACCAATCCGCCTTGCTGGAGGAATGGGCGCAAGGTCACACGCAGGATGCGATTGCGTGTGTCGAAGGGATGGGCGGCGACGCCGCCAGCAAACTGCGCAAATGGTTCATCGGTTCCGTGGCGGCGGATTTTACGCTGGCCAGGGCCATACGCTCCTGGTCTTTGAACAACCAGCATGCCTGCGCAATACAAGCGCGGGTGGATCAAAGGCGGATCGACTATCTGGATAAATTATTACGTGACGCCGGCTGGAAAAAAGACCAGGCGACGACGCTCGGGCACTGGGCGTATTGGGCCTGGGTTGGATACTCCACCTTGGATGGCCCGCGCGTCACGGAACAGCAGGTCGACCTGATTCTCTCGGTTTTACAGCCAAGGTGAACGTTTCTTTTTCCTTCAGAGTGAGCCGATCATGAAAACTTTACTTTTACCTTCGGGCAACGCGATACCAATATTGGGACAGGGAACCTGGTACATGGGGGAGGACCCGGTTCATAAAAAGCGAGAGATTGATGCGCTGCGACTGGGCATGGATCTCGGCATGACCCTGATCGATACGGCGGAGATGTATGCCGACGGCGGCGCCGAAGAAGTCGTGGGCAAGGCAATCCAGGGGCGGCGTGCCGAGGTATTCCTGGTCAGCAAGGTCTATCCGCATAACGCTGATCGCCGCGCAATGCTGCTCGCCTGCGAGCGCAGCTTGCGGCGGCTCGGCAGCGATTATCTCGATCTCTACCTGTTGCACTGGCGCGGTTCGGTTCCGCTGGCGGAAACGCTTGAGGCGTTCGAGTCGCTCAAGAAGGCAGGAAAAATACGCGATTTCGGTGTCAGCAATTTCGACAGAAACGATATGCTGGAAGCGAGCGCATTGCCTGGCGGCGACCAGGTCGCGGCCAACCAGCTGCTATACAACCTGATGCGGCGAGGCGCTGAATGGGACTTGCTGCCCTGGTGCCGCGAGCACGCCATGCCTGTGATGGCGTACTCGCCGCTCGAGTCTGCCGCGAACGAGCAGCGGCGGCTGCTGAACAATCCGCATCTGAAAGAGATCGCCAGACGCCATGACGCCAGCCCGGCTCAGATAGCTTTGGCATGGCTGCTGCGGCAGGAGCATGTCATAGCGATTCCGAAGGCGGTCGATCCGGCGCACGTCCGCGAGAATCGCGCTTCGCTGGATATTCTGCTCACGGCACAGGATCTGGCGGAGCTTGACCAGGCATTTGCGCCGCCGCTTCGGAGTACTCCGCTCGACATGAGATAAGTGTGGTTGACAGGCGTGGTCGCTGTTTGTAAAGAACGATGTGCCAATCGCAGGATTCACGCGTATATTTACGGCAGACCCGTTCGGGAACAGGCTTGAATTACTGAGTACGTCAGTTGAAATTTTAAACAGAGATACTTGCCATGTCATTTCAAAATTACTGGCTTTTCGTGCCAGCCTGCTTCGCCATAAACATGGCTTTCGGTCCGAATAACGTGCTGTCCTTGTCCAACGGCGCGCGCGATGGCATGCGTTATTCCATTCTCGCGGCATGCGGGCGATTGCTGGCCTTTGCGGTCATGATCGCCATCTCCGGCTTTGGCCTGGGGGCGCTGCTGATTGCGTCGGAAACGCTGTTCACGATATTGAAATATGCTGGCGCCGCTTACCTGGTATGGCTGGGCATAAAATTGTTCCGTTCTGCGCCGATCGCGCTGTCGGGATCCACCGACAATGCTGATCATGTTAAAACTCGCCTCGAGCTTCCCGCTGACAAGTTGCGTCGCTTAGCCAAGCAAGAATTCCTGGTGGCGGCCGGAAACCCCAAGGCGATCCTCGTCTTCACCGCGTTCTTTCCCCAATTCGTCGATCGTTCGAGCTATACGACCAGCTTCATCGTGCTGGGAGCAACTTTCCTGTTGTTTGAGCTGGTAGCGATCGCCATCTACGCCGCTATCGGCACCAGGCTAGGGACACTCACCAATACCGGCGGACGATTCCGCTGGTTCAACCGCGCCAGTGGTTCGCTGATGATAGGGTTTGGTCTGTTGCTGGCGTTCCTGCGGCGTCCCGCAAGCTGAGCTCAACACGTCTGCGGCCGCCAACTGACTTGAATCGACTTGAACTGACTCGATAACTGCCCCGTTTGCATCGATACAAAAGCTGTTCCATAACGCTACCTTAGAAGGAAGTACTACATGGATAAAGTGGAAGTCGGCAAGACCATCCCGGCAACGTTCGACATGAACGCAAACGCGCCAAAGATCATCCGGCAGCTGTTTGAACATGCGGGCATCGGGTTGAATGGCGAGCAGCCGTGGGATATGCAAATCCACGATCCGATTTTCTTTCAGAAGATGTTTTCGAAATGGGAACTCGGCATCGGTGAATCGTATATGGATGGCGACTGGGATTGCGCCAGCCTGGATGAGTTCTTCTTCAGGGTCACCAGCCACGATCTTGAGCAAACGGTTGTCGGCCCCGCAAAGATAAAATTTTTCCTGGAAATCCTGCGGCAGAATTTCTTCAACCTGCAAACCAGGAGCCGCGCATTCCAGGTCGGCGAGCAGCACTACGATATCGGCAACGATCTGTTCGAAAGTATGCTCGATTCGAGCATGATGTATTCCTGCGCTTATTGGGCGCGCGCCGGCAATCTTGAACAAGCGCAGCAGCATAAACTGGCATTGATTTGCCGGAAGCTGGAGTTGAAACCGGGCGAACGCCTGCTGGATATCGGCTGCGGGTGGGGCGGCCTGGCGCGTTATGCGGCGGAAAATTATCAGGTTGAAGTGGTTGGCATCACGATTTCGAAAGAGCAGAAAAAACTCGCGCAAGAACGTTGTGCCGGACTGCCGGTAAAAATCGAACTGACCGATTATCGACAGCTCAGCGGGCGATATGACAAGATTGTTTCAGTCGGCATGTTCGAACACGTCGGTGCAAAAAATTACGCCGCTTACTTCGATGTCACGGGAAAGCTGCTGGCGCCAGAGGGCTTGTTTCTGTTGCACACCATCGGCAACTACGTGACCGAAAAGAAGCGCGATGTCTGGCTCGACAAGTACATTTTTCCCAACGGCCATCTGCCGTCCGCCAAGGAGATCACGGAGGTGCTGGAAGGGCGCTTCCTGATCGAGGACTGGCACAATTTCGGCCGCGACTACGACCTCACCCTGATGGCATGGTGGGACAACTTCGAACGGGCGTGGCCGCAGCTGTCAGCCAAATACGACGAACGTTTCTATCGCATGTGGAAATATTTCATACTCTCCTCGGCCGGGTTTTTCCGTTCTGGCCAGGGACAACTCTGGCAACTGGTTCTAAGCAAGCGCGGGCGCAGCCAGCCTTATCGTTCGGTGCGCTGATTTCTCAAGAAAAAAATGGCTATCCCTGATGAGATAGCCATCTGCAGCAAATCGTTCTAATTGAGCGCCGGAATCTGCTCCGCAGCCAGGATTGGCGGGTAGTGATATCCTGTCGGGCCCGACTCAAGACAGATAACAAATAGTCGCTGCTAACCTTCTGCCGCTAATTTCACGCAGTTAATATTCGCCATTTCCATTATTTCCCGATCATGAATTTCCATACCTGGTTTACCTTTTTTGCCGCCTGTTGGCTGATTGCCATTTCTCCCGGCTCCGGCGCAGTGTTGTCGATGTCGCATGGCCTGTCGTATGGCGTCAAGAGAACTTCCGCCACCATCGCCGGCTTGCAGCTGGGTTTGTTGCTGATTCTTTTTGTGGCCGGCGCCGGAGTGGGCTCGATCTTGCTGGCTTCCGAGACCATGTTTACGGCAGTTAAGACGGTCGGCGCGCTGTACCTGATTTACCTGGGCTTGAGCCAATGGCGGGCCAAGGTAGACGCCGCCGCGCTCCAGCAGCCTGAGCCGGCCATGCAATCAACGCCGCCAACCATGCGCAAGCGCATGCTGCTGGGGTTCATGACCAACGCTACCAATCCCAAAGGGATTATTTTCATGGTGGCGGTCTTGCCGCAATTTATCAGCGGCGAAAGTCCATTGCTACCGCAGTTGCTGTTGCTTGCCGCGACCATGTGTACAGTCGATCTGGTGGTGATGCACAGCTACGCCTTTGCTGCATCGACCATGCAAGGCTATTTTCGCGATGCGCGCGCAGTCAAGAAACAGAACCGTTTCTTCGGCGGCGTGTTGATGGGAGTGGGAACGGCGCTGTTTTTTGTTAAGCGCAGCGCCTGAGAGTCACGGTTGCAAGATTACCGCGCATAAATGCAAAAAGCCCATCGAATGGATGGGCTTTTGGGGTAAATCCTGGATGTCGCTGTTTTACGACACGAAACTCAAATATTGTGTAACTATTTGATTTTATTGAATTAGTTGGGGTGGCTGATGGGGCTCGAACCCACGACAACAGGAATCACAATCCTGGACTCTACCAACTGAGCTACAGCCACCATTGCTGTACTACTGCAATTACCGTCATGCTTATTCAGCACTAAGGCAGCTGGCAATTATACAAACTTGCCCGCCGCTTGGCAAATTAATTCATCGTTTTTTATAAAATTCCTGCAGGCTGGGCAATTGTGGCCGCCACCGACACCGGTGGATGCAGCTGCAGCAAGCTGGAAAATGCGGTCGTCAGGGCCGACTGGCTGCCGCTGGTGAAAGCGCCCATCTGGCCTTCGCGCGCGCAAGTGCGCAGTAGCATGTTTTCATTCAAGACCTTCACCAGTTGCCGGCTGACCGCGGCGCCGGTATCGATAATGGCGACCGGCCGGGCCGTCAGCTCGCCAACGATTTCCTCGATGAGAGGCCGGACGAAAGGGTAGTGGGTGCAGCCGAGCACCAGCGTATCGGCGCCTTGCTGTATCAACGGACTGATATACCGCCGCAGCAGCAGCGCGGTTGGGGCGGAGCGCAATTCGCCTTTTTCAATCTGGTCGACCAGGCCGACGCAGGCTTGCAGCTCAAAGCGCACGCCGCTGGCCGCGCTGATTTGCTGTTGCAGCGCCAGCAACCGGGCGCTCAGCAGGGTGGCTTTGGTAGCCAATACGCCGACGATCTTGCTCTGGCTTTGCGCGGCGGCCGGCTTGAGCCCGGGTTCGATACCGATCACCGGCAAGTCTGGATAAGCGCTGCGTATCGCCTTGATGGCGGCGGTGGTGGCGGTATTGCAAGCAACCACCAGCGCCTTGACGCCGCTGTGCAGAAGAAATTCCGTTACCGCCAGCGAGCGCGCGGAAATTTCCGCTTCCGATTTATCGCCATATGGAGCGTAAGCCGAATCGGCAAAATACAAAAGATCTTCGTGCGGCAAATGCTGATGGATATGATGCAGCACCGACAAGCCGCCGATACCGGAATCAAAAATGCCGATGGGCGCAACTTGCGCCATCGGCATTTCTTGAGCGCTACTGGTCATCGTGCTAATTCAATCAGGTCGAATCAGATGGCGGTCACTGGGATCTTCGACAGCGCTGCGTGCGCGATCTTTTCCTGCCATTCCTTCGGCCCGGTGTTGTGCACCGAAATACCGTTGGAATCGACCGCCACCGTTACCGGCATGTCCTTGACGTCGAACTCGTAGATCGCTTCCATGCCAAGGTCGGCAAAGCCCAGCACCTGCGCCGACTTGATCGCCTTGGAAACCAGGTAAGCCGCGCCGCCCACCGCCATCAGATAAGCCGACTTGTGCTTCTTGATCGACTCGATAGCTTCCGGGCCGCGTTCCGATTTGCCGATCATCGAAATCAAGCCGGTTTGCTCCAGCATCATGTCGGTGAATTTATCCATGCGGGTAGCGGTAGTCGGGCCGGCCGGGCCAACCACTTCATCGCGCACCGGATCAACCGGACCAACGTAATAGATCACGCGGTTGGTGAAATCCACCGGCAGCTTCTCGCCCTTGGCCAGCATCTCCTGGATACGCTTGTGCGCGGCATCGCGGCCGGTCAGCATCTTTCCGTTCAACAGCAAGGTCTGGCCAGGCTTCCAGGAGGCGACTTCTTCTTTGGTCAGCGTGTTGAGATCAACCCGTTTCGATTTCTCGGTATCCGGCACCCAATGCACTTCCGGCCATTCCGACAACGATGGCGGCTCCATGTAGGCCGGGCCGGAACCGTCGAGCACGAAGTGGCCGTGACGGGTCGCCGCGCAGTTTGGAATCATCGCTACCGGCTTCGATGCCGCATGGGTCGGATGCATCATGATCTTGACGTCGAGCACGGTGGTCAGGCCGCCCAGTCCTTGCGCGCCGATGCCCAGCGCATTGACCTTCTGGAACAGTTCGATACGCAATTCTTCCGTCTTGTTTTGCGGGCCGCGCTTGAGCAGGTCGTACATGTCGATATCTTCCATCAACACTTGCTTGGCCATCAGCATCGCCCGTTCCGCCGTACCGCCGATACCGATGCCGAGCATGCCCGGCGGGCACCAGCCGGCGCCCATGGTCGGCACAGTCTTCATGACCCAGTCGACCAGCGAATCGGAAGGATTCAGCATGGCGAACTTGGTCTTGTTTTCCGAACCGCCGCCTTTAGCCGCGATCTGCACGTCAATCGTATTGCCCGGCACCAGTTCCATGTGCACCACGGCTGGCGTGTTGTCTTTGGTGTTCTTGCGCTCGAATTGCGGATCGGCCACGATCGAGGCGCGCAGCATATTGTCCGGATTCAGGTAACCGCGGCGCACGCCTTCGTTGACGGCATCGGTGATGGAACCCTTGAAGCCCTCGAAGCGCACATCCATGCCGATTTTCAGGAACACGTTGACGATGCCGGTGTCCTGGCAGATCGGCCGCTTGCCTTCGGCGCACATGCGCGAGTTGGTCAGGATCTGCGCAATCGCGTCTTTCGCCGCAGGACTTTGCTCCTGCTCGTAAGCGCGCGCCAGGTGCTGGATATAGTCGACGGGATGGTAATAGCTGATGTACTGGAGCGCAGCGGCTACCGACTCGATGAGATCTTCTTGCTTGACTGTGGTGAGGGTGGTCATGGCGTTTCTCGGTAATGGGATTCGGTGAACGTATTGGGTAAAAAAATCGGTAAAAATCCGCGATAGAAATTACAACAGATGCAGCCGGCGGCCCGTGCAGACCGGATTCGGCAGGAGGCCGATGGTTTGTTTGGACGCAGAAGGTTGAATGTTGCTCATTGGAATTATCGGGAAGGAATCGGGCGTCGCTATTTTACACTTCTTGCACGGTTTTCATGGGCTGCGGCCAACTTGCCACCGCGATTCCGGTCAGCACCAGCGCCAATGCCGCAAAATGGCCCCAGCTCAAACTCTCATGCAAAAACACCACGCCGATAAAGGCCGCCGCCAGCGGCATCAAGGCAGTGAAGATGCCTGCTACATTGGCTGGCACGTGTTTGGTGCCGGTCAGCCATAGCCAGAACGCGATCACGCTTGCCGCCAGCGCATACCAGAAGATCAGCATCCACATGCCGGCCGTGACCTGGCCGAAATCGTAAGACAGGGCGGCGGCAAGGCCGAACGGCAGCATCAGCAACAAGCCGAACAGATGGCTGTAAGCGGTGATCCGCAGCGGCGACAGGGTTTGCGTCAGGCGCTTGGACAGCACCACGTAAGTGGCTTCGCACAGCACAGCAGCCATGACAAACAGATTGCCGATCACCGAGGTGTCGCCGCCGTTAGTCTTGCTCAGGTTGAGTACGGCAATGCCGGCAATGGCCAGCAGGATCGAGGCCAGCGTGCGCGGCTGCAGTCCTTCCTTGAGGATCAGGCGCGACAGGATTGCCACTGCGGCAGGCAAGGTGCTGGTAATCACACCCGCAGCGGTAGCGGTGGTGTGCTGCACCCCGTACAACATGCACAGCGTAAATAAAAACGTACCGAAGAAAGCCTGGCCAAACAGCGTCAGCCATTCATGGCGCGCCAGGCGCGGCGCGGCTTTGAAGAACTGCGGCGCCATCACGGCCACGGCGATCACAAACCGCAACAAGCCGAACACTAGCACCGGCATCACAGCGATGATTGCTTTACCGAAACCGATATTGGCGCCCACCAGCATCATGGCCAGTGCCAGGTAAACGTAGGACTTTGTGTGTTGCATGGGCTGTCGAATTGGGCTGAATGTGCGATGATAACCGACTGTGGCGCTCTGGTAGCGCTAGCGGGGGATTCTTCAAAAGAAATCTGTGTAAGGCCTGAGTAAGTGTAAAAGTTTATTTTTGACGTCAACTTGGCGTTAATTATTATTAAAAGCAGGAGACAGCATGGCGAACATCGAAACCTTTGGTCAGGAAACCCGCATTTTTCCCGCCCCGGCAGAATTTTCCAAAACTGCGGCAATTTCCGGCATGGACGCGTATCGCGCTCTGGTGGCCGAAGCCGAACAGGATGAGCAGGGCTTCTGGGGCCGCCTGGCCCGTGAACACCTGCAATGGCAAACGCCTTTCACCAAGGTGCTGGACGAATCCGATGCGCCGTTCTACAAATGGTTTGGCGACGGCAAGCTGAACGTTTCCTACAATTGTCTCGACGTCCATTTGCACAATGGCAATGCGGACAAAGTCGCGGTGATCTTTGAAACCGACAGCGGCGATGTCACCAAGGTCACTTATCAGGAACTACATAAAAAAGTCTGCCAGTTCGCCAATGGCCTGAAATCGCTCGGCATCAAGAAGGGCGACCGGGTCGTCATCTACATGCCGATGTCGATCGAAGGCGTGGTCGCGATGCAAGCCTGCGCCCGTATCGGCGCCA
>NZ_FNOR01000037.1 GCF_900107095.1 Collimonas sp. OK242 | reverse complement strand
TTCAAGAGCATTGCAGGATGATACGAAGGCCTGCCAGTTTCCGCTGGAACGACGCCATCAAATCCGAGCTTGACCAGGTCCAGTTCGTCGACGAACACATCGACGATGCGCACTGGATTATGTTCGGTGATGTAGTCATCTAAGTGTTCGGGGAGTAGCATGCCTTGCGTGCGATGCTCTCCCTGGATAAAGCGCTTCATCTAGCTACCCCCGCCGTTTGATGAGATAGCCAAATAACGTCTTGGGATTAATTGCGTTTACACTGATGGCTGAAAAACGGTGAAAATATAATCCCCAAGGGGCGTCGCGTTTTCACACACTCTGGGCCAATTGCGGACGATCGGATGTGTCTGCCAAATTGATGCCGACTCAACATACTGTGCAACAGATTCGTTGGCCAACGACAGGACTTGCCCTTCAAATATTTGTTGAATACCACCTGTGTATTGTACAGAATTACGTTCTGATTTTATCGCTGGACTCTCTGATGAAACGCCTACTTTCGACGGTATTTAATATTGCTTTAATGCTTGTACTTCCCATTTGGGGCTGGCTTTTTTACCTGGATTCGTCGCGCCACACTGATTGGGCAAAGCCAATTTATTCAATAACCGTTTGTGCAATGTTAATCTTGATAGCGCTCATAGGAGTACAGCGATTAACCGTGCGGTGGTCATTGAACAGTAGAGTTGGTGTTGGTGCTTTATATTCTCTTTTTCTATTTTTTATACTTTTTTTTCTTGGTCTCGCATCAGCGTTGGTAGGTGCAAATCAAATGCCATAGCGACAATCGCAAAGGCGATGGGCCGAAGTCGGCCAAAACCTGCCGTTCCATTTATAGTCCCAGTGCGCCTGGCGACCTTCTTTGCAAGTAAAAGGTATGAACATAAACACATTCACTCTTCAACAATTGCACCGCCCCGGGAGTTCGTCCGGAAACTGCACTGTAACAGAACGACTATCGACGGATTTCGTAGTGAATGGACAGTCATTGCTACGGCAGTTAGTTGAAAAAAATGGCGGTCACGCTGATTTTATGGGATGTTTTGTAAAGGGCCATCCTGTACAAAATTCAAAGATGTTGGCGGAACTACTCGTGTTGAGTGATCAAAGTTCAGAACCAGCGCCCATTCACATATATATCTGCCCAGAGTGCGGTGACATCGCTTGTGGCGTTTATTCTGTGCATGTTGAAAAGAAATCTGGCTACTATGAGTGGAGTAAATTTCACTACTTCAATGGTTATGAAGTTCCTCATTTAGTTGAGGAAATTGGCCCATTCTGTTTTGAAGAAAAGGCATATGAACTTGCACTTGAGTCCGCTGCCGCGCTCTAATAATCTGTCTTTCACGAATGGCCCCATTCGGCCAAATCCGGTCGTTTGCTCAGCCGAGCAAAACGATGTCATGCGAGAAACTTTCTAGTGATATGATGCATCGTTCGATGCCATCATCGAAAGCCGTTTCCATTGGAAAATTCATGGTTCTCTTCAGAAGCATCGTTCTAGCATTTGCAGTCACTGCATTAAGCGGCTACACGCTCGCAGCAGACATAGATTTCGGCGGTCACTGGACGATTGATTTGCGTTCTCCGCAGGAACGGAAGCAAATGATTGAATGTGGAGTCGCTGAATTTGCATTGAAACAGGTTGGTGACAAGATAGTCGGAACTCATTCATTCTCCACACCGGGATGCGGTCGGTTGAATGAAGGCGGTCACGATACCGTCAAGGGGATTGTGATAAACCAAACTGCGGTGCTGGTCGTTACGAGTGGGCGAAACGGAGGAATGGTTCTTGGCAAAGCAACGCGGCAAGGAAATCAACTCCATTGGAAGACCGTGGAGGAACTCAAGGCAGGGGAAGTCGAAGGCGATTCGCCACTCATCCTCGAAAAAGGCACGCTCTTACGCGACAACCGCCAGACTCAGAAATAGTCTCAAAGTTTATGCAATGAATGTCCACCTAGGGTAAAACCGGTCTTCAAATGGTTCAATTCGGCCATTTTCTGACATTGATATGGCAAACCTCATTTTCTCTAATATCGGTTCTGGAACCATAAGGAAGCAATCAAGATGTTGAAACCGGCTATAAGAGTTGGACTTATTGAGACGCTTATCCTTGCACCTTTTTTCATTCCGAGACCATTTCCCGAGTCATTCGGACCTGCCCTCGGCATGATTCCCGTACTTTGGTTTTTTGTTGCAGCTAGATTATGGCTAACACTGACTATTGCTTCTCCCGTCCGTTTCAGCAAGATGCAATCAACGTTCGGGTTCATATTTGCAGTTGAATTTGCCGGTGCATTAATAAACTTACTAATCGTGGCGTGGGCGCAGCAAAGTCGGTTATCGCTAATATACGCCGGCATCGCCATTTTCACCCAGTTTTTGGCAGCTTCTTATTCCATATATCTTGATAAACAATCAGAGCAGCAACCTGCCAGTTTTAAGTCGCCACAAACTACAGAACCAAGTCTGTCGGTTTGGATTTTAATAAATTCGTCTCTCTCCGGATTATTGGCATTTATTGGGGTAATTTTATTTCATGTGCCCGTAATTGGCATTCCACTTGTGTTGTTGTCATTTCCCGTGCTTTCATATTTTCCACAACTTGGAAAAAGTGGGCCTGACATAAACTACACCTTCCTATATGTATCTTTACAAAGCCCATTTTCTTTCGGAGTAATATGGAGCTATTTTTTTATTTGCATCTTCGCCTACAAATTAGTCGCTTTTTTTTTGATAAGACGACGCACGAAGCCCAAGTAAATGCGCTTCCCTAATTTTGATTTGACGCGAAACCAATGAAGGGAACTTAATCAATCTAACGTCTCTGGGGGAGCGAGCTTCAAGCTTAAATTTTGAACGTCCGGTTTCAGGAAAACTTACAGACCGCTTTGGGTCGTGTGCTGCCCGTCGCAACACACATCAGTCGGTCATTCATGAACAGTGAGGTCAACGTCATCAGGATAGGTCAGCGTGGACCAGCACAGTAGATCAGCCAGAACCGGCGCAGCGGTCAATTTGCGCCAGCGCCTGCACCTTCAAGAGTACCCGGTGCAGACGCTGATGGCGTTGAGTGCGCGACAGGATCGTTTCGGCGCCTCATGTACATAGTTGTAACCGTGTGTAATGCGCGTCAACAATCCCTGTGCCGCCCTCGTTAATTGCTCAGGTCCTCAGGAATTACCCGGGGTAATCAAGATAACGTAAAGGTGCACAAATGAACAAATTAATCGCTACTCTGATCGCTGGCTTGTTTGCTACTTCTGTTTTCGCCCAAGGCACTGCACCAGCTGCTCCAGCCGCAGCGCCTACCGCAGCCACTGCTGTTGCTACCCCGGCAGTCAAGACTGATGCAAAGACAGAAGCAAAGGCCGCTGGTACTGAAGCCAAGGCCAAGACCGCGACAAGCAAGGCGCACCACAAGGCTGTCAAAGCCAAGTCGAAAGCCGTAGTCAAGTCGGAAGCAAAAGAGCCTGCCGCAAAAGAAAAGGCAGAAACAAAGGCAGAAACGCCGGCAGCCAAGTCAGACGTCAAGGCGCCTGTCGCCAAGGCAAAAGCCGAAGCGCCTGTCGCCAAGACCGATGTGAAAGAAGCTGCACCTAAGTAATCAGTAATCAGCATCACGCCGTGAACGCCACGGCTGCAATCAAGATGGTGGCCATGCATGCGGGGAATGACGCATCCATGGCCACTATCCCTTTCGAGTGCGACGGATGCTGGCGCCGGCAGTGACTGCGGCGTTCACGGCGCCAGCGATGTGCCCGATACATCCCGGCAAACTTCCAGTCTGAACTGCGCCACTGGAGGTGGCTGCTGGAGCGCCTTGTTATGTATGGCCTTCCGGGTCATCTGTCAGCTGCGGAATTAATTCTTCCTGAACAGCGCTCCAGAATTGCGAAAGTTTGTAGCGCAGGAACATATTGCAATCTTATCGATACGTCGGAAGTTCCGCACTGATTATGAAGGTAAGTGATCCGCTTTTCAATGAAACTGAAGAGGCGTAGGTAATAGGACCAAAGTTCAAGCCATTCCGTTGTTAAGCCATTTGAATGTTGCGTCGAACGTGCCAGTTTCAGCCGCAAATCGCAAATGCCTGCATCGCTCGACAACAATTTCCGTTGTGGTTGGGTCTTTAAGTATGATCATCATTGCCTCGTCGACAAAGTCAGATAGTTTCATGGCCCGGGGATCATTACCATGGCTAGGCCCGAGGTCAGTCTGAACATAAGGCGGGATCAACTCGATTACTGCTGTCGTTGTATTTCTGAGCTGTTGTCGCAGCGACAAAGTATAGGAATGCATTGCCGCTTTTGATGCACAATAGCTAGGAACCGCAGACCCTGGAACGAAAGCAAGACCGGATGTCACGTTTATGATGGTTGATTGTTCTTGTCGAATCAACAGTGGCAGCAATGCTGCGGTTACGCGGATAGGACCAAGCAAATTGGTCGTAAACGTTGCCTGGATGGTTTCCAGGTCAGGAGGTTGTGCCAACAAGTTCTCGACGCGTTGAATGCCTGCGTTATTAATGAGGACATTTAGCCCGGGAAATTCAACAGCAAATTTTTTGCCGAATTCTTTGACCGCATCTGGATTATCAATATCGAGTTGTATCGTGCGCATGCCTGGGTTCGCGGCCGCTACTTGATCCAAGACCACTTGCCGTCGACCGGCGATGATGACTTGGTTCCCCAAACGGTAGAAAGCCTCGGCCAGTCCGCGGCCAATACCTGACCCTCCACCGGTAATTAAAACTGTGTTTTCGCTCATATTCATTTTGCTTCTGTCGTCCTTACATTCGTTGATCGTTCCGCCACGTGTAGTTCGTCTCACTTTTTTGACGCGAGAGAGGCAAGCGCGACCTGAACCGTCTGCTTACCTCTCGATATGTCGTGCTACAAGGTCGTGCCAGCCAATCGCTCTGTTAAGAATTGGCCGATCATCGCCAGCGCATTATTTGCTGCATCAAATTTGCCAGCGTTGGACGCGAAGCCATGCGGCATACCTTCCCAAATATGGAGTTGTGCATCGACGCCGGCAGCTACAGCGCGATCGACGTATCGGCGTGAGTCGTCCAACAGCACTTCATCGTCGCCCACATGGACACGGATCGGCGGAAGATCGGTCAGATTGCCATAAAGAGCAGAAGCCAAGTGGTCGGTAGGGTTCATTTTTCCCAAATATGCCTGGACTAGTCCGGCGACCTGTAGGCGCGTAAAGTATGGATCTGCCGACGCCCGCGTCTCCCAACTGTCCCCCGCGAGCGACAAATCTGTTACTGGGGAAAGTGCCACGGCTCCTGCGGGAATGACACTTTTACGTCGCGCAATGACAAGCGACAGCAGAACCAATGCAAGGCCGCCGCCGGCGGAATCGCCGACTAGGGCAATCCGTTTTATTCCTCGCTTGATCAAACCGTCATAGCAACTCAGAACGTCCTCTATAGCGGCCGGATGCGGATGTTCGGGAGCCAGGCGGTAATCAGGAATAAACGCATCTACGCTTGCATGCGCAGCAATGTGTCCGACAAAGTGTCTGAACGCGAGAGCTGACCCCCAGTTGAACCAACCGCCGTGCAGGTGCAAAATTACTTCTCCTGATCTTGCGTTGGAAGGTCGACACCACCAGCCGGATATGCCTCCGACATTGTCAGATTCAAAAAAAACGCCGTCGGGTGGAGAAACGCGATTCATGATTCCATCGAAAGGCTCACGCGCGGCTATGCCCTGGAGTTTTCCCTTTAGCGGTTCAACCATCGCTCGCAAGGCGAAGATTTTCGCTTTATCGTCAACGGTAATTGGGTGGCTCGTGAGATACGCTTTTTTGATAATGTCGTTCACAATAATAATCCTTCAAGGGGTGGGGCAATGTAATTTATTATACTATACGTTCAGTATAATATAATTGCCGCACTTGTTTTACCAATAACTAAACGAGACGTGTTGTATAATATTTTATGAATTATTTATCAGGGCATCCAAGAGGGCGAGGTCGTCCACGTACGCAAAATGCGGAATCCCATGCGGAAATCATGGAAACGGTTTATGCGTTATTGCAAGAGAAATCCATCCGCGACCTAAGCATGGAGGAGATCGCCAAGCATGCGGGTGTCGGTAAGCAGACGCTTTACAAGTGGTGGCCAACCAAGACTGCACTTGTTATGGCTATGTTCCATGAGCGAGCCGGTGCAACGCAGGAAATAGCCGCCAACAATTCAACCGCCGAGAATGCGATTCGAGGCCGTGTGCAAAGACTCATAGCCGCATTCAATTCGCCACTGGGAAAGATTATGGCCGACCTCATCGCCGAGGGCCAAAGCGAACCGGATATCCTGAAAGATTTATATCAACGACACATTGGTCAGCGACGCGCTGCAGCCATTGCGGAAGTAGAACGAGGAGTAACGTCTGGCGAATTGAGAGCCGATACTAATGCGGGCCTGTTAATCGACGCTCTATTCGGCGCAATTTACTATCGACTGCTATTGAAATCCGGTCCCTTGACCGAGCATTATGGCGACGAGTTGGTTGACCAAGTCATGCTTCCTTTGCTTGTTTGAATGCATCGTTAGCGCGAAGTTTTTAAAAAATTCCCATGCATAACTAGTTTTGCAAGAGCCTCAAGCGTAAGTGACTGTAACGCAAAACCCGGATAATGAAAGCCATCGGCATCCGGTCAATTCAAACGGTATTGTTTCTGGTCTTCGTGGGAATCGCTGGTTCATAGACTGAAGGCTTTGTACCTATGGATTGGCGGCGACGTATCCGCAGGTACGACACGCTGCTCGCCTGCTTTCTTTGCTTGATACTTTGCCGTCTCAGCGGGGCGAAGAAAATCCTGGCCGCTACGACCACAACCCGGATACCGGAAAGCAGTTCTCGCGTGCTATCCCAGGTCAATACGTAAAGTCGGCGTCATAGTGACCATTTGGGAAAAGCTTGAACTTACATTGTTTATATAAGCCCTTGTCCTCTGAACTCACTAAACGCGCAAGTTCATGGAAATAAGGAGCCAACATGGGAGCACCGGCGACGTGGGAAATTGCCCCAGAAGCCAGCGGACGATGGGATATGACTGCATCCACTCTTGAGCATTCTGCATATTCCGGCAATGTTGACCACCCGCGCCGGTAGTCGTTGACCGGTTCAACTACGTTTCGCTGGCGTTGACCAAGCCTACCAAGGGCCTGTTGCTGTCATATACTGTTGGCCGCGACGGGCCGCAGTCGGCCACAACCAGCCATTCAACCTCGGTGCTAATAGGGCGAAAGACATGGAATATATTGACGTGCTTTGGAAGTGTCAATCGAGCGAAAATCCCTATCGCCTGGTTTCAGAACTAGGCGATGACCGCTTTGAGCTTCGGAAATTAGAGTTCTTCGCAGATGGGACTGTGGATGCGGCTGGAGGCGATCGTGAGACTGAACGAACGATGCTTGGAGTCGCCGCCGTGCCGCCGTTGAGCGAAATCAATATGGACGAACAGTTTGAAGGGGCGAACATCACCCGTGACGTTTTTGAAGCTTTGTGGCTCAAATACGTACGTTAGACTGTTCGATGGTGGGAGGCCGAGTTCGGCCAGGAGCAGCCCTTCGACCATGCCTCCTATTAACCTAAAACGTCAATGACTATCCTCGCGAATATATTGTTCTCACTGCTAGCTCTAATAGCTGCCAGCAATACCTGGGCGGCTGGCAATGAGCAAGCAACTATTCTCTATCTTCGGCCTGCAGCCAACGAGGAAATTTTCGGTGTATGGTCAGCCAAATTTACTGGGGGCAGCTTCTATCATTTTAGATACGTTGCAATTACGGCGGATGGCCGCATTGGTTGGGCCGTGTCGAATACTGAGCCAATTAAAATAAATCGAGCTGCTGTTATAGAGGCAATCAACAAAATGGAAATGCCAGATGGTCTAGTCACAGGATGGCAACGTTTCACAGTCAGCGACGGAAAGATTACAGTGGCCGCTGGTGAAAAAGTGGCCGAACAATATTTTACGATGCAGGCGCTTACCGATAGTCAGGATAGCGCTAGCCATCGCGCCTATATTTCAGGGAATTCCGGTGACCTCGTAATGCAGCAGTTTTATCGGATATCACCTGATTGGCCAGCTTCGGGGCCGCCACCACATATGCTTTCCCCAGCACCATGGGTCCTTCAGAGATTGGCCGATTAAATGTGAGGGTACACAGGCAGCTACTGGTCAAAAATGGACAATCAATAATTTGCCTGAAGGCGTTCAGACAAGTGAGGGGTATAGCTTCCGGTGTTTGTTTCTGCAACAAATCTTGAGCTTTGCACGATAAAAAGGTGGTGCCTATATGGAGAGAAAATGACGGACAATGAGTTTGGCGAGCTTCTTGCCTGCGCAAATGAAGAGCTACGTGAAAAGCAAAGCCGTTTGAATATTGAGTATTGTCTTGGCGACCATCCACGCTGGTGGTTTAACCAGGAAACAGAGAAACTTCAATTTCTCGATGGGAGTGGCAACGTAGTTGTTGAGGCGGACGTCATTGACATTGGAAGTTACTCGCCAAATTCGAACACCTGGAAGTGGGCTTGGGGCAACGATTCGGTCCTTCCTGCCCTGCGCGAAAAGGCGCTCCCACTTAAGGAATTAGAGGAGATAACAGGCTTTAGTTTGTTCGGAGCGGAACAAACATTTGAAGCCGATGAGGCTATGGCATGGGAGTTGACTGCGCTAGCAGTAAAGCATCTCCAGGCACCTGGCTGCTATCGAGCACCGTCGTCAAATGGCCTACACACGTTCTTGGCCATCACGAAACTAAACAAAGTGTTGCGGTGAACTGTTCAACGTGGCATTTGAGTCGGGCTGGTCGAGTTGTACAGTCTATATTTTGATTGGCGAGTCCCGTTAATTATTCTGGTTCCGGGTCAATATATGAATTTCAGCTGTCGGCCAAGTACAGACCTTCGCGTGTGTCGCGAATTTTGTCTTGTTCCAGCAACTATCATTTTTGAATGCACACCAATTTATTTCTTACCACGTATAACGCTCATGAGAATTCCCCATATTGCAATCGTCGCTGTTTTACTGCTGTTCGCCCGGTGCCAAGCCAATGCGGCGCCGCAACCGAATTGTTCTGGCATGCCTCTTGTTGAGGTTCCCTCACTCCAAGCTCTACCCAATGAAATAAACACGTTTCTTCATCGCGATAGGGACGTTGAAATTGCAAGTCGAGGCGAATGGTTCAATCCCGGGGACGTTGGTGAAGGGCCGCATCGCCGGTTCGCGATTGCAGGTCTAAATGCTGATTGTGCGATTGTTGCCATTGAACATGGGGGACGGGGATATTCTGTCGAGATTTTTATCTTCGAGCATAAAGATTGGGGATGGCTAGGAAGGCGCGACGGCGTAATGTGGGCGGTGCCGGAAACGTTAGAAGACTTGGTGGCGCATAGGGCAAATGGTGTTGTTTACTACTGACATCTCCTTTCACGAGATAGTCTTTGTCTAGCGTGAAACCAGAAGCGGAAGATTTTTTGTTCGCTAACGGCTATGTAAGGGTGGATGTCGATTTACAAAAATGCCAAATTTGAATGGCCGGTTTAGGGAAGTCTCAATGTCACCTTAGGGTCGAAATCTGTCTTTCACGAATGGCTCCGTTCGGCCAGAAGCGGGCATTCGAACACGCGTTTCGCGGCGCCAGGTTGAGTATGTCATACGGAAATACCACATAAAACGTCGAAGCCAATGAACCAACTTGATGAAAAGATTATCAGTACCGAACGCTTGGTCCTATACCCACTGAAAGCATCGCACGCTGAGCATATGTTTCATGGGTTGAGCGATTTGGGCAGCTATGATTTCACGCCAGATTTGCCGTACAGAGACGTGGCGGCTCTCGCTGATCGCTATGAGCGACTGGAACGCCGTCGATCACCCGATGGGCGAGAGGTGTGGCTTAATTGGGTGATAGGATCTGTGGCTACGCAACAACTGCTCGGCTACGTACAATTCACGGTGAAGCCCTTCGAGCAACGAGCACTCGTCGCTTATTTCGTCTTCGCATCCCATCGCAAACAAGGAATCGCGAACGAAGCAATCGGCGCTGCGCTGTCAGAAGTCGTGGCCAGTTTCCAATTGACGCGTGTGGATGCAGAGATCGACACTCGGAACGCGGCGTCGATCGCCTTAATCGAAAGACTAGGATTTGAGCGAACGCGGTTAGTGCCGCATGCTGACGAATTCAAAGGGGCGATCAGCGACGAGTATCATTACTCGTTCGCCGTTTCAGGAAACGGGTCGGCAGGCGACAACACTGGACCTTGATAGCTGCAGCAATACTTCCACCGGCAGAGGCCGGCCAGGAACCGACATTCCCATCATTGTCTTGTTTCGCAATCACAAAAAAAGACTCGGTATGCCCCACGAATTATGGGTAGATCCAGAAGGGCTTGATCTTTACTGTCTAGCGGGACCGGAGGGAGATGCTGCTCGCGCCCGCCTGCCTAATGGCGCGCACCTTGAGATGGTCATCGAGGCGGAAAGTCATTTTGATGCAATGACCAAGTACTATGAATATCGCGGGTATGGGACATATCAATCTTCTTATCCTGATCTGGATAAAAGGCTATATCAAACAAATGATAAAAACTGAGAATATCTGGTGAGGCGACATCCGCAATCGGCCAGCTCCGGTCATTCGGTGATCTCTGTCGTCTGCCAACTGACCGTCAGCAACGCCTCAGGGTGCCGGCGTTCTGCCTGGCGGCGTCAACTTAGCTGGGACAGGATCGAAATATCGTAGCGGGAATGATCGGAGGGGAGCATGATCTAAGCAAGGGCCGCAATCGGGCTGCGGACGGTTTAGGAGTGAATTGGCATGACAACTAGGATCACTGTAGCCGCTGACAACGTCAGGATCGGCGATATTATTTACAACGGACTTGTTGGCACTGGCAAACACCCAACCTACGCCTGGGAAGCTATCACCCAGGTCAATTCGGTGGATGGACTGATTCAGCTGATTACGGGCCGTCTCGACGGCCCCCACGGTGAATTCTGGTTCGAGCCGGACGAATCAGTTGTCGTGGTTCGCCACCCACCGGCAGAGCCCAAACCAGCTATCGCAGAGCCCCATAACAAGCGAGCTCACGGGCGTTAGGACAGGCTTTATCCTTGGTGGTGGTTGCATGATGGCCCATAGGCGCCACAAATTATACGGGCTGCGACCGGTGTCGGCGGCTCCGGCCATTCGCGCCGTGCTCTCACCTGATATTGCTTTGGCAATTTTTGTGTGGCAGCATACGACGTTAAATTCTAGCTCCCGTCTTCAGACATCTGATATTGAGTGATTAGAATTTGCATGACAGGATTTTCAATTGCGTTAGCCCTGCGCACTTCTGGAGAAATTATGTTTGACCACGTCAAATTCGGAGTCAGCGACTATGCAGAGAGCAAAGCGTTCTTCCTCAAGGCACTCGAACCGCTCGGCGTAGCTGTTGCCTCGGAGGGGCCTCCGACCTACGGTGTCGAGCTTATTGGCCCGACGAGTAAGGCTTCATTGTGCCTGTACCAAACCGAAGAGAAACCGGCGCATCTTCACTTGGCGTTCACGGCCGAGAATCGCCAGCAGGTGGAAGCTTTCTATCGCGCAGCTCTGGAGGCGGGTGGCAAAGACAACGGTGCGCCTGGTCTGCGCCCGCACTACAACGCGAATTACTATGCAGCTTTTGTCATTGGTCCGGACGGGCACAACATCGAAGTGGTTTGCCAAGAACCTTAGGCGTACGGCCGGCCGCGTTCGGCGGCAGTCGGCCAGGTGCCCTCACTGATGAATTCGGTTCAAAGCGGACATCCGAACGTCATCGTCGTATGCTACCGATTGACGCCGCTCCCCAATGTTGTTATAGGTAAAATTTTTCATATCCATTACAAGGACTCTTATGCAAAAAAATGTCATCATTTCAGCGGCACTATTATGCGTAGCAATGTCTACGGCCATCGCACAAGAAAATTCAGTAAGCGGTTCTCTTGACTCACCAAAGTCGAATGTAAGCGCAGAATGTAAGCGCTTACAAGCCCGTATTGAAGAACTCAACAGAATGGATGACGAGCGCATTGCCCGCGCGAAATTGCCAGATGGTGGCGCCCAGCAAAGTCCCGTGCAAACCAGAGAATGGATAGCTCAAGAGCGGAAAGATGCAAAAACTAAGATGTTTTTTGCTAAGTGCTAAATTTGATTAATAGACTTCTTTCGAAACCGTAGCAAGCGTCGCCAAAATACGACGCGTAGCGCGTAGCAAGCAAAAAGTACTTAAGTAAATGAGCATTGCGAGCACCGCGCAACGCAGAAATGGCGACGTGTAAGAAGGAACACCATTTGGACTGTTAAAAAAATCAGTCAACGCTATAAATCTCTTCAGAGAAAGCGTTAACTGTCTGCTATGGAGAAAACCGGTTGACCGTTGTGGGTCGTGTGCTGCCCGTCGCAACACACATCAGTCGGTCATTCATGAACAGTGAGGTCAACGTCATCAGGATAGGTCAGCGTGGACCAGCACAGTAGATCAGCCAGAACCGGCGCAGCGGTCAATTTGCGCCAGCGCCTGCACCTTCAAGAGTACCCGCTGCATACGTTGATGGCGTTGAGTGCGCGACTGCATCGTTTCGGCGCTTCATGTGCATAGTTGTAACCGTGTGTAATGCGCGTCAACAATCCCTGTGCCGCCCTCGTTAATTGCTCAGGTCCTCAGGAATTACCCGGGGTAATCAAGATAACGTAAAGGTGCACAAATGAACAAATTAATCGCTACTCTGATCGCCGGCTTGTTTGCTACTTCTGTTTTCGCCCAAGGCGCTGCACCAGCTGCTCCAGCCGCACCGGCAGCAGCGCCTGCCGCAGCCACCACTGCTGCCGCTACCCCGGCAGTCAAGACTGATGCAAAGACAGAAGCAAAGGCCGCAGGTACTGAAGCCAAGGCCAAGACCGCGACAAGCAAGGCGCACCACAAGGCTGTCAAAGCCAAGTCGAAAGCCGTAGTCAAATCGGAAGCAAAAGAGCCTGCCGCAAAAGAAAAGGCAGAAGCGCCGGCGGCCAAGGTAGATGTCAAGGCGCCTGTCGCCAAGGCAAAAGCCGAAGCGCCTGTCGCCAAGACCGATGTGAAAGAAGCTGCACCTAAGTAATCAGCATCACGCCGTGAACGCCACGGCTGCAATCAAGATGGTGGCCATGCATGCGGGGAATGACGCATCCATGGCCACTATCCCTTTCGATGGCGACGGATGCCGGCGCCGGCAGTGACTGCGGCGTTCACGGCGCTAGCGATGTGCCCGATACATCCCGGCAAACTTCCAGTCAGGCGCGCGCTGCGCATCCACCGCCGCTACCACGGCAACATCAAGGCCAGCGCGATCGACAGCGATTTCGTCGCCAGCCCTGACTACACGGTGCTGGTCAATGCCGCAGAAACCTTCAAGGGTTTGATCGGCCCTGGCGCAATGATACGCCGCGGCGCCGGTGAAAAAGTCAAAGAGTCAGCCATCATCGATTTCCACCAGGCGATGGCCTGGCTGCGCGACGAAGCAGAACGCGGCGTCAGCAAGCAGCGCTATAAAGGTCTGGGCGAGATGAATCCTTCGCAATTGTGGGAAACCACGATGGATCCGACCGTGCGCCGCTTGTTGAAGGTGCAGATCGAGGATGCTATTGCTGCGGATCAGATCTTCATGACCTTGATGGGGGGACGATGTGGAACCGCGTCGGGCGTTTATTGAGTTGAATGCGCTGCAGGCGGGGAATATTGATGTTTGATTTTGTCGGATGTCACGGTAAGTGAAATCTGTGTCAAGTTAGTGAAAAAGTATTGTCACTGATAGTGAAATAATTGTATGGAATGAAAAAACCAACCCACTAGGTTGGACCTGTCAGAAATTCTGTGTGCGGGGCCAGAATTTCATAGTTAGTTAATTGCGTTGGTAAAGCGTTCGCCGAACATGATGGCGAATTGGTTAGCTGCCAGCTTCCATGTCCGCTGCGGCATCTTCCAATCTTTTTCAATATTGCGCAAGGCGAGGAACAGCAATTTTGTTGCGGCGTCATCGCTGGGGAAGTGGCCGCGATTCTTGACGATCTTTCGAAGGCGCATATGCAGGCTCTCTATGGCATTGGTCGTATAGATAATCGTGCGCACCTCGGGTGGATAGGCAAAGAACGGAATGACCTGCTGCCACTGCCGCCGCCACATGGTTGCCACGGTCGGGAATTTGGTGCCCCACGGCCCGT
>NZ_FNOR01000018.1 GCF_900107095.1 Collimonas sp. OK242 | reverse complement strand
ATGGGTGGCGCCGATACGGGCGCAGGCTTGCATCGCGACCACGCCTTCGATCGACATCGGCATGTAGATGACGACCCGGTCGCCCTTCTTGATGCCGAGCGATTTCAGGCCATTGGCGAACTGGCAGACTTTTTTATGTAGTTCCTGATAAGTGACCTTGGTGACATCGCCGCTGTCGGTTTCAAAGATCACCGCGACTTTGTCCGCATTGCCATTGTGCAAATGGACGTCGAGACAGTTGTAGGAAACGTTCAGCTTGCCGTCGCCAAACCATTTGTAGAACGGCGCATCGGATTCGTCCAGCACCTTGGTGAAAGGGGTTTGCCATTGCAGGTGTTCACGGGCCAGGCGACCCCAGAAGCCCTGCTCATCCTGTTCGGCTTCGGCCACCAGAGCGCGATACGCGTCCATGCCGGAAATCGCGGCACTCTGCACGAAGCTGGGCGCCGGTTCGAAAATCCGGGTTTCTTGTTTGAAGGTCTCTATGTCTGCCATGGTTTCCTATTCCAATATGATGTGATTAATGAGTTGCTTGAGCCTGCTCGCGCGATAGCAAAGCGAGCAGCGTATCAATCCGGTTGTTGTCGCAGCAGAACGCCTGGCCATCAGCGAATACCGGCGCTGTCAGATTGGTCAGTACGGAACCGCTCGGCATTTCCAGCGCCAGTCGTGCACCGCGTTCCCAGGCAAGACGGGCGGTTTCAAACCAATGTACCTGTCGCGCCATATTATTGGCGAGGTCATCGGCGATAATCCCCGGTTCGAAAAGAGCGCGTGCAATGCCGCTGCTCAGATAAGTCGACTGCGGACGGTGTACGGTGACTCCTGCAAAGGCCGCTCTCATTTCTACTGCCGCCGAATCGAACAGTTCGCAATGGGACGGCACACTGACTGCCAGACGTTCCACCCTGGTCGCGCCTTGTCCGAGCGCGAGACGCATGACCAGACGCATCGGTCCGTCAGCTCCTGCAATCACCAGTTGCCTGTTTGCGTTCAGGTTGGCCAGGTAGACCGGTGCAGCAGGGGTATGAACGCGTGCTATCAGCGGTTCCAGCTGATAGCGATCGAGACCGACTATCGCCGCCATGCCGTAGCCGTGCGGATAGGCGCTCTCCATCAGTTGCCCGCGCCGCGCTACCAGCCGCACTGCGTCGGCATATTCAAGGGCGCCGGCGATCACCGCAGCCGGGTAGGAGCCTATGGACAGGCCCGCGACCATATGCGGGCCAACTTTGTGTGCAACGAAGAATCTGGCCATTGCGACGCCAGCCACCAGCAGACACAGTTGCACGGCAACTGTGGATTCGAGTGCTTTGGCAGTATCCAGAGTTAAGGGGTCGTCGCGGAGTGCGTCAAAGGTCTCGTCGAGCGTGCGCGCGACTGCCGGATGATCAGGAAGCGAATGCAGCATTCCAGGCCGCTGCGCGCCTTGGCCGGGAAAGGTGAACAGGATCATGCTGGCTTCACGCTTTCTGCATCTTGCCAGTTGTTCGTGTGCCATGGATCGGTAGTCAAAACCGGGCCGGTGTCAGTCTTAAGCAGAACTCGCCCATTTCCGCTGGCCCATTGCGCATTGACGTTGGCCCATTCGGCAAAAGAAAAAGCGCCATTGCCGGTATCGACCTGAATATCGATACGGCATATTGGAGATGAGCATATCATCCGCAGCTCCAGCATCTGCGCAGTACTCAGAGGCGCTCGTGAACGCAGCAGAATGTCGAGATCGCTGTCTGCGCGGACGACCGGCAGCCGCGATGCAAGCTGAAATCCGACGCCGCCCGTTGGGCCCCAGGCCAGGCCGGTTGCATCAAGCAAAGGCGCCAGAACCGCAAGTGCCTCGAAGGCCCGCAGCAGACCACGCTGCTCTTCGATATAAGCCAGAGCATGGTCAACCATCATCTCCGGCCTGATGCGGCGTGCCACCGCATTGCGGTCGAGATAGGCAGCAAAGCGCTCGCTTCGGGTCTTGCCGCGCAAGCCAACCGGGACCAGGCGGGGATCGTCGACCTTCTCGCGCCGTACTACGACCGGCGCCCGCAAGAGCCGGTCAGCGCTCGCCCAAGGCGGAAGCGGGCTAACCGTCGTCAGCGCTTTGGCGTCTTCGATCCAGAGCAAGTCGTGCGGGCAAAGAATGTCCGCACCGACCTCCTCAGATGCTGATGTGCCCAAGGTTTCGTCCTCCGCTTGCTTGAGCGATACGGCTTCCATGATCAACCCACAATTGCCTTCGTGGCAAAGAACAGTACGGATGGCCCTAGCAGGCAGCCGATGCCGGTATGGAATGTCGCCACCAGCGCGCCGTACGGCACCAGCTTGCGGTCGGTCGCGGCGAGGCCGGCTGAAACACCGCTGACGGTACCTGCAAGGCCACCGAACACCATTGCGGAGCGCGGCGTTTTCAGACCGAGAAAGCGCGCTGCGATGGGGGTGCCGACCATGACGATAATAGCCTTCACCAGGCCGGTGGCGATGCTCAGCGCCATCACATCGGAACTTGCGCCAATCGCCGCACCGGTGACCGGGCCGACGATATAGGTGATCGCACCGCAGCCGATGGTGGTCATGCTGACCGCATCGGAGTAGCCAAAGGCGCGGGCGATGCTGGCGCCGACGATGAACGGCAATACCGTCCCCAGCAGTAATGACACGACGCCGACCAGCCCGGCCTTGCGCGCCTCGGTGGCTTGCACCTCGAAAGCGGTGGCGACGATGGCGAAATCGCGCAGCATGGCGCCGCCCATCAGGCCAATGCCGCTGAACAGCGAAACGTCGGCCAGCCCCTTGGTGCCGCCGCTCACTATGCCGCCCCAGTATGCCAGCGCCAGGCCGATCATGATGGCGATCGCCGAACCATGGATGCGGCCGTAGGTGAGCTTGCGCGAGATGGCTCCTGACAGC
This sequence comes from Collimonas sp. OK242, assembly GCF_900107095.1. Taxonomy (GTDB): domain Bacteria; phylum Pseudomonadota; class Gammaproteobacteria; order Burkholderiales; family Burkholderiaceae_D; genus Collimonas. The sequence continues at coordinate 110,351 of NZ_FNOR01000018.1, read as the reverse complement.
AAGATAATGATACCGATCACCGCAAAGGCGGTCACGAGTCCGTTTTGGTGTACCGCTTTTTGAAATATTTCTAACATGATGTCTCCTATTCGGCCAACGGCGCCAGGTCAGCCACGGCCGCGTCGATCCCGGCCTGACTTTCCGTGCGATTGATCAACGCGATGCAGCAGGCGCAGACGGCAACCGCGCCCAATGCCGACAGCAACGCCACAGGTCCACCGCGCAATGCCGCAACCACATCCTGCTGGGCGGCCATGGCAACCACTACCGGGATATACATCGCAGCCCAAAAACCGACACCTGCTTCGGTCGGCTTGGGCAAAAGCCCTCGCGGCTGCATGTACAGGCGGGCGAAAATTAATAGCAGCATGGCGATGCCGACACCGCCAACGTTGGTCTTGACGCCGATCAACTGGCCGAGAAGGTCGCCAAGGAAAATCCCCAGCAGGTGGCAGCAGGCGAGTAAGGCGGTTCCGTAAATAATCATGATTTTGTCTCCTAATTGATGACATCAGCGGCTTGTCAAATCTTGTTTTTTTAGCGTTACAGAAAAATAATGGTTGCTCCTTCTTAAGTTAAGGTTGGCTGGCCCTCCACTGGATGCGCAACATCTCGCGCACCTTGCTCGACGCCTGACGGTGTTCCGCCCCCAGCCGACTAGCCAGGTCGCGGCTGCTGTCCGCCAGGATGTCTTCGAGCGCGGCGTGCAGGCTGCTTTCCACGGTATCGATGTCGGCCGCGGACGGCGCATCCGGGTGCGCCACTTGCAGGCATCGCCACAGCAAGCCCAGCGACGCATAACTTTCGATGTCGTAGGCCATCGGCGGTATGGTCGAGGCCAAGGATTCCAGCGCGTCGACCGAACGCATCGTGATACGCGCCGCCGATGCCTTTCCCATGGCATGCACCATCACTTCCGGATCGCTGATTGCGATCAGGCGGTTGGCCTGATAGCCGTGGGCCAGAAAAGCGCCGGACATGGCCTTGCCGACGATCAGCCCGATCACGGGATGACCCGCCAGTCGCGCCTCGACGTAGGCGCCGGCGGCGCCAGCCAGCGCCTGGTGGATGCCGAAGCCTTCCTCGCGCCGGCCATAGGCCTGGCTGGCGACGTCGATCACCGCGACGATCGGCGTCTTGATTTTTCTGCCGCGGTCGGCTGCCACCAGTTCTTGTACCGCGCGCGCGAGTTGCCAGCCTTCCACCAGGCCGACCTCGCCGTTACGGACGCGCGGGAAGCGGTTGTCCGGGTCCGGCACCACCGCAATGTAGCGCGCTCTTTTACCGGCGAGATCGGCGTCGGCCACCCGCACCGAAGCGGGATATCCGGCAACCAGCTGTGCCTCGCCGGTCAGCCTGGAGAACCAGGCTGCGCCGCGGCCTTGCTTATTTGCTGCACTCATAGCTGCACTCATGATGCGAATCCTTTCTGGTAAATCGCGCGAATCAGTTCAGGCGTCGCCTGTACGCTGGCGTCCACTTCGGCCAGGCGGGCCAGAAAACCCTGCACCATGTCGCTACGGTTTTGCGCGGGCAAGCCGCGCTGCAACAGGTCGCGCACCACGCTTCTGATCTGCATGGCGTCGTCCTCGACGTAAGCGTCCGCCAGCCCGCAGAGGTAGCGTTGCTCGCCGCCGGTAAAGCTCCAGATAAACGGCTTGTCGCGCGAATCATATTCGGCGATGCCGGCTTCCTGTTCAATCACCGCCGGACCATTCAGCCCAAGCCGCGCTTCGCGGGTGACGATCAGATAGCTGCACAGGGCCGCCGCGATCGACATCCCGCCAAAACAGCCCACGGTGCCGGCGCTAATGCCGATCACGGGCTGGTAGCGGCGCAGATCGACGATGGCAGAATGGATTTCGGCAATCGCCGCCAGCCCGAGATTGGCTTCTTGCAGGCGCACGCCGCCGGTTTCAAACAAGATGATCGCCCGGGTGGGAATGCCGTCGCGATTGTCTTGCGCCGCCAGCTCCAGGGCCCCGGCAATCTTGGCGCCGCCGACTTCTCCCAGGCTGCCGCCTTGAAATGCGCCTTCGATCGCAAGGATCACGGTTGGCTGGCCGTCGCATGTACCTTTGGCGACTACCACGCCGTCATCCGATTGCGTGATCACGCCTTGCCGCTCCAGCCAGGGCGATGTCACGCGATCGAAGGGGCCGATCAGTTCGCGCATGGAACCGGCGTCGAGCAAGGCGCTGGCCCGGCTGCGTGCATCGAGTTCGATAAAGCTGTCGCGTTGCAGCAATTGTTCGGTGTTCATGGCTTCCTTACTTTGGGCTTGCATACTGCAATTCTTCGAACGCCTGCTCGATCCGCATGCGCACCACGCCCGGCGTTGCGCCGAAGTCATTGATCTCGATTTTGGCGGCGGGCAGCGACGACATGGAAAAAATGCGCGTCAACAGCGCCTCCCACACCTGGCCCATGCCGTCGACCGAGGTGCTGATGGCGATGGTGGTGAGGCCGGCAGTGTGGGGTTCCAGCAGCACTTCCAGATCGCCGGAGCCGACCACGCCAGTCAACGCGCGTGCTTTGGCAGGCGAGCCTGCCGGATATTCATAGAAAATCTTTTCCATGGTTTCCCTCTTTCGATTTAAGTCCTGATGCCGTCCAGGAACAGTGCCGCCGCCAGCAAATCCGCCGCGCCGCCCGGTGAGACGTGTAGTGCCAGCAGCTCCTGTTCGAATTGTTGCAGCGCGCTCCTGCCATCGCTGCTGGCGGCGCCGCCAGCGGCCAGCACTCGCAGCGCCCCGGATTGCACTGCCGTCAATGCCGCCTGGCCGCCGCGCGACAGGACGCAGGTGTCGTCGAGATTGGCGACCACCGCCAGCAACGCGTTGAGTCGCGCGGTGTTTTCATCGTCGCCGCGGGCGCGGCAATGTTCCAGCCAAGGCAGCGCGACCCAGATTACATGCGGGAATCTGGCTCGCGCCTGCCCCCGTGCGCCGCCGACGCTGTATTGCCGGCAAGCGAGTTCGCCCTTGTTGCCGGTCGCGGCTGGCGCAAACCTGTCGTGTCGCCACGCCAGTGCGGCAGCGCGCGCGGCCACCGTTGCCGGAGCCAGCGCGGTATGGTCTTGCGCCGCTGCCGTGACCAGCAGACCGAGCGCCCAGATCGCGCCGCGATGGGTGTTGACGCCGCCGGTAGCGGCCATCATGGCCGCTTCGCCCTGGCGCCCGATGAGACCGATCTGTTCGCGCAATCGTTGCGGATCGGCGATGTTTTGTCCGGCGCTCGCCATGGCATGGAAAGTCGGATGCAAGGCCCAGGCCGAATGGCACATCAAATCCCAGTTCAGATCGCGATGAGCGCCGCGGCCGCGCATGTCGACCAGGCCCGGCTTGGGCGTCAGCGTGACCTCATCGATCAGCGCTGTCACGACTGCGTCGGCCAGGTAGTCGGCCAATGCGGCGGCTGCCAGCGGCTGGTTTTGCTGAAGAACGGCTGCCATCACCAGCTCCGGAATTTGGCAGGCGGCTCATACAAGCCGTCGGACCAGCTCACCAGGTCGGCAACGCTCTTGGCCGCCAGCAGGGAACGGGTGGCCTCGCTGCGATTGACGCCCATATCCTCCGGCAGCGCAATCAGGCCTTCTTGCCGCAAGCGTGCGGTGGTTGCGGGATCATGGGTCATGCCAATGGGCGTTACGCCGGCGACTGCAGCCAGCATGGCTTTGCGCTCCTCCAGCGAGCGCGCTTTATAGAGATAGGCGATGCCCTCCTCGGTGAGCACGTGCGTCACGTCATCGCCATAGATCATCACCGGGGCGATAGGCATGCCGGATTCGCGCCCGACCGCTACTGCGTCGAGGGTTTCGACGATGGTCGGCTGGCCGCCGCCCTGAAAGGTTTCCACCATCTGCACTACCAGTTTTTTGCCGCGCGCAAGCGGATCGTCGGTCTCGATCAGGTCCAGCCAGGCCGGACTGGCGTGACGGCGTCCACGCGGATCGTGCCCCATGTTGGGGGCGCCGCCGAAACCTGTCAGGCGGCCGCGCGTCACCGTGGATGAATTGCCCAGCCCGTCCATTTGCAAGGTGGATCCGATGAACAGGTCAACCGCGTACTGGCCCGCCAATTGGCAAAAAGCACGATTGGAACGCATGGAGCCGTCTTTGCCGGTGAAAAACACATCGGGGCGTGCGGCAACGTAATTCTCCATGCCCAGTTCGCCGCCGAAACAATGGACGCTTTCGACCCAGCCGGTTTCGATCGCCGGAATCAATGTCGGATGCGGATTGAGCGTCCAGTTCTTGCAGATCTTGCCCTTGAGTCCCAGCTTTTCGCCATAAGTCGGCAGAATAAGCTCAATCGCAGCAGTATTGAAACCGATGCCGTGATTGAGCGACTGCACCTGATGGCGTTCATACACGCCGCGGATCGCCATCATTGCCATCAGCACATGGACCGGCTTGATCAGCCGTGGATCGCGGGTAAACAGCGGTTCAAGGAAAAACGGCTTGTCGGCCTGCACCACAAAGTCGATCCACGAGCCGGGAATGTCCACCCGCGGCAGATCGGCCGGGTCGTCAACGATCTCGTTGACTTGAGCTATCACGATGCCATCGCGGAAGGCCGCTGCTTCCACCAGCGCCGGCGTATCTTCGGTGCTTGAGCCGGTATACAGATTGCCTTGACGATCCGCCTTGAAGCCGGCCACCAGCACCACGTTCGGCGTCAGGTCGACGTAGAGCCGCGCATACAGTTCGATGTAGGTGTGAATCGCGCCGACTTCCAGCAGGCCGTCTTTCAGAAACTGCGAAATGCGCAGGCTTTGCGCGCCGGCATAAGCAAAATCGAGCTTGCGGGCAATGCCGCGTTCAAACAGGTCGAGATGCTCCGGCCGGCTGACGCTGGGCATGATCAGGTGCAGCTGCTTCACTTTGGCCGGATTGACTTGCGCCAGCGAACGGGACAGGAAATCAGCCTGTTTCTGGTTATTACCTTCAAGCACGACGCGGTCGCCAGGCGCGATCAGAGCTTCCAGCACGGCGATGATGTCGCCAGTTGCCAGGACCGGGCCGTCAGCCAGGTGGCGGACCAGATCCAGCCGGCGATTTTTTTCCGTCCGGCGTTTGCTCCATTGCGGGTTAAGTTGAGGTCTGGCTTGCATCGTTGCTCCGGAAATCGATCATCACGGAGACACAATAGAATTTTAAAAAAGCCTCTTCAATCAACCTTATGCGCAGTTCATTACTGTGAAGTTAATGAATATGACCGAGATTCATTAACCTCAAGGTAATGACACAACGGCTTGGTTGATTGAACCGGGGAAATCATCAATCTAATCTACGGACGCTCCGGCTCAACATTCCGGAGCGAGCATTGATGAAAAAGATAAAAATCAACCTTGGAGAAGACAATTGTGAGTATCAAAAAAAATACCCTCATGGCTGCGGCCATGGGTACGATCCTGGCAGCGGCGGGACCGGCAAGCGCTCAAAGTACCCATTCCACCCAACAGGTGGTCGAGCTGCTCCAGCAGCAGATACTGCAGCTTCAACAGCAACTGCAAAGTCTGAGCGTTGAGGTGAATTTATCCTGCAGGGAAGTTTGACTATGCGTTGGCTTACTATCGTATCAAGGCCAAAAATGCCGGCACGTCCGGCGGCAACACGCTGCAGCCGTTTGACCTGACCAGCGGCATCACTTCGGCAGCGAGCGGGACCTGGGACACGCTATACGGTGCGGCGTTTTATCGCCTCGACAAGCAGACTGATCTGTATCTGGCTTTCGATTATTCCTATGTCGGCGGTGGCTACAACACCAGCTACTTTAACGGCAACCGGAAGATTTTCCAGGCCGGCCTCGGCGCCCGCTATTTTTTCTGATCAATCCGCTCTCCTGTTGCTGCGATTTTGTGGCTCCCCCAAAAGGAGCCATTTTTTTTAAGAGCTCGCATTACCGGTTGAGAACGGGTTGACCTGCGCCAGGAGGTATATCTTGCCCGTCTTGGCTCATGCGTTTGTGGCAGACTATTACTTGAACGGCAATTGTGTGTTCAAATAATTTTCCGGAGGGGAAATGGCAATTGATGAGGCGATTACGCTGAAAAAAATGGAAGTCTTTCTAGCCTTCATGACGCTTAACAATATGGCGCGGGTTTCGGAAAGCCTTGGGCAAAGTACGGTGAGCGTGCACCGTGCCTTGCATTCGCTTGAAGAGGCATTGCGCTGTCCGCTTTTCAAGCACGAAGGACGCAACCTGATTCCACTCCAGACCGCTTATACGTTCGCCGAATACGCGAAGCGGATAGTCGATGAATGCGAGGAGGGTGTGCGCAAGGTGCGTGATGCAGGCGGATTTAACGCCCCCCGCCTCAAGATGGGCGCTCTTTATTCCTTGACGTTAAGGTGCATCCCGCAACTGGTGATAGGGCTCAAGTTGCGCAAGCCAGAACTCGATATCGATCTCACCATGGGCTCAAATCGGGAGTTGCTGCAAAGTCTGGTAGATGGGCAGCTTGACGCTATTGTTGTCGGACTGCATGGGGAGAATGAAAATAACGGGCTGGTTTCGGTACCATTATTTTATGACGATATCTTTTTGGCGGCGCCGGTCGGCTCACCGTATGCCGGTAACAATCATATTGATCTCCAGGATTTTCGCGCAGAAAAATTTGTCACCTTGAGCGACGGATTTGCGACCACTGAGGATTTTCACCATTGCTTTGAACTCGCGGGTTTCATTCCCAATATCGCCATGCGGGTACAGGACATTTTTTCGTTGATTAACTTGATTAGCGGAGGAATCGGATACAGTCTGCTACCCGGACGCGTTGGCGAATTCAGCTCCCGCATTGAGCTGATTCCACTTGAAGAAAGGTACGCGTCCCGACAGCAGATTACTCTGCTGTTGCCGAAAAACAGGGAAAGGGATCCCAACCTGTTGGCGCTGGCTGCAGAATGCCGGATGTACGGTCGGCGCGATAACGGGAAAGATGGCTTCCTGTAGGCCGCGCGATTTCGCGCCATTTCCGGATTCTAGCAGCCAGGAATCCTGCATGGCGCTATTTGCCGGCACGTCCTTGCTGTATTCATGCGTGATGAGATCTCTTCACGAAGTCGCCTGCATGCGCGGCTTGGTCTTTTTCATCGACATGCTGATTGCAGCAAGGATCCGAACTGCAGCCTCCATCTGTTCGTCGCTGAATCCGCCTAAACCGAGGACGAGTCCTGAGCGACCGTTGCCCTCCGAATACATTGGGGACACTGCACGCACGGCGACTCCCGCCTCCACGGCGCGCGACGCCAGCAGGACGTCATCGATACCGCGCGCTAGCCAGAGTACCAGATGCATGCCCTGATCGCTTGGCTGCAGCCATCCGAGATCCTTGGGAATCCATCGCTCGAGCATGGCTACCAGCTGGCTTCGCCGGTCAGCGTACACAGCGCGAATGCGTCGGATATGCCGATCCAGATGACCTTCAGTGATGAAAGCGGCGAGGACGTGCTGGTCGGCGCTTGGCGTATGCCGGTCCATCAGTACACGCGCACCGCAGAAGGCGGGCACCAAAGCTTCGGGAACGATGGCATAGCCGAGGCGCAGCGACGGAAACAGGATCTTGCTGAAGGTGCCGAGGTAGACGACGCGATCCGGTGCCAGACCCTGCAGTGAAGGAAACGGATGGCCGGCGTAGCGCAGTTCGCTGTCGTAGTCATCCTCTACGATCCAGGCGCCGCTCTTCCGTGCCCAAGCCAGCAGTGCATTCCTGCGCCCCATGCTCATCGGCATTCCCAGCGGATATTGATGCGAAGGCGTGACGAATGCAGCACGCGCATCCTTTGCCATTGCCATGCCGGCGTCGACGTCGATGCCGGCATCGTCAACTGGAACGCGCACCATGCGATCCTGCCGCCCTGTGCTTTCGAGAATTCCCGTAATGCCTCGATAGGCGGGGTCTTCCACCCACGCGATGTCGGTGGCGCCCAGCAGCACCTGGCAGGCAAGGTACAACCCTTGCTGGGTTCCCGCCGTGACGATGACTTGTTCAGCACTGCACTGTACCGAGCGCGACCTCCGCACATACTCTGCCACGGCTTCCCGCAGGGCCTTGACACCCTGCGGATCGTCATAGCCCGAGGGCGCGCCTGGTCCTCGGGCGCGGATGCGGTTGCCGAGCCGTCGCCACGCTGCGTCGGGTGCTGCCGGGCCTGTGGGAACGGAAACGGCAAAGGGTACCGGTGGGAGCGGCTTGAATTGCTCCGCGACTTTGGCGAAGGCGGCTGCAGGCGCCGGCAGTGAAGTGGGCGTCGTGCTTGCCGCCGGCTTTTGCAAACCGCTGGCAGCTGGCCCCGGTTGGGCCAGCGCGGAAGCGACTCGCGTGCCCGCCCTTGGTTGTGCATCGAGAAATCCCTCGGCGATCAGTTGTTCGTACGCCTCCATGACCGTGCCGCGCGCGATATCGAGCGCGCCGGCCAGCTGACGAGTCGAAGGCAGAAGATCGCCAGGTTTCAAGTTGCCGGCATGTATCGCCTCGCGCAGAGCGTGCGTCAATTGACGGCCAAGATGCCCGCTGCTACGGTCCAAGCCGCTAATGGGCGGCAACTCAACAGCCTGGGGACGTCGTGGCATACGATTCTGGCCTACTGAAATTGATCAATTGTGGATCTATATAGTAATCCAGAAAATAGCGATAATCCACCTCGGATAACGAGCCAGGCCAGTACTGCCTGCAAAGGCATAAGCGTTGCAATCAGGGTCAAGACCGGGAGAACTGATATGTATGTACCCACCCATTTCGATGAGTCTCGCATAGAAGTGCTGCATGAGCTCATCAGGCAACATCCTTTTGGAATACTGTTCACGCATGGCGCAAGTGGACTGGATGCCAACCATATTCCTTTTGAACTCGATCCCCAGCGGGGCGGGATGGGCGTATTGAATGCCCATGTGGCGCGCGCCAATCCGGTGTGGAAGGACGTATCCGACGGCGACGAGGTACTGGTGGTGTTTCGGGTCGCCGATGCGTATGTTTCACCCAATTGGTATCCGTCCAAGCATGAATTCCACAAGCAGGTACCCACCTGGAATTACATGGTGGCCCATGCCTACGGACGCATCGTCATCCGCGACGACGAGCGCTTCGTGCGCAGCGTGGTTGCCCGCCTGACCCGAACCCATGAAGCGTCACAGCCGGCGCCATGGAAGATGACGGACAGCGCCAAGGAGGACATTGACACGATGCTCAAGGCCATCGTCGGCCTGGAGATTGAAATCACGCGCCTTGTCGGCAAGTCAAAACTGAGCCAGAACAAGGAAGTTCGTGACATCCGCGGCGCCGGCGAGACGCTCAAGGCCCAAGGTGATTGTATGATTGGCGATGCCATGCTGGCTTGTGCTGACGCCAAGTCGGCATAAATTTTCTACCCATTTGTAATTAGAGCTCGCGGGCGGAGGCGATGCCATAGTTCATGAATGAGTGACGAGTGATGCGTGATGCGTGATGCGATAGGTGGAAAAACACTCTTTGCAGTTCTCGTGTAGGCCGCCTGTTATACTGGCCATTCGGCGACTGACGGCCATCTTGCGGATAAAATTTCAGTGCTTAATCTCGACCGCATCGACTGGCTATTCAACGCAACAGAGGCCTTTCCGGATTTGAGCCGCGTGCCGCGACGATGGAAATCTCAAGCAAATATTGCACTCCCGCCAGTCTAGACTCGACACATGCTCTGGCCGGCGCGTGTCCGACTGGCAACCAGCTATCCCACACGGCATTGAATTCGTCGTAAGTGGAAATATCCGGCAGCCAGATCATCGCCGACAACATCTTTGTCTTGTCGGAACCTGCCTCGGCCAACAAGCCTTCGACCTTGTCCAGTACTTGATGGGTTTGGCCTGTAATGTCGGCGTTAGTGTCATCAGCCACCTGCCCGGCCAGGTACACGCGGTCATGATGGATGACGGCCTGGCTCATACGCCCTGTGCTAAGAATGCGAGTTATGTTGTTCATCGTATGTTCCTGTGATGTTCCCCGGGACACCTATCTTATTTATGCATGTTTACCAGGGAAAAAAGATGGTATTGCGATAATTCCTCTTGAATGAAGTCATTAATCCGCATGGTGATCTGCTGCGCCATCAGATTTCTAGCCGCATATTTCGACTCGGTGCGGCATTGAGTCGGCTTTAATAAAATTTGATCGACCTCAATGGTGACTGCGCGGAAGATATCGAACGCAGTCAATTCCTCCACGCGATCGTCAAATTCCAGCAAACTTTCCAGATATTCATTCCTCTTTAATATCTTGGCTTTTATCAGGCAATCAATTAAACCGGCAATTGAGAATTCATCTTCGAATTGTTTCAAGATAAACTTGCCGCTAATTGGTTCCGGCCAATTCCTGACAATAAAAGCGCAGATGGCCAACGCATCGTTAAATCGGTGGTGCACACTCTGTAAGCATAAGAGATGCGGCTCAAACAAAGCCGAGTCCTCTTTTTGAATGATGTTCATCTTTACTGCGCTGTGCGTGCTCACCATCGATTTACATAAACGCATCAATAAGTCTTCACAGGAACCGGGTTGCCATTTTTGAAGTCATAGACGGTTACCGGTGAATTTTTCAAATCCCTGTTGCTATCGAATTCATAGGTTCCTGCGATGCCTTTGTAATTGACGGCAGCCATCGCCGGAGCAAATTTTTTCGGGTCGACCGAATTGGCTTTTTTCATTGCTTCGGCAATGACCATCACCCCGTCATAGAACGAGATCGAATACATCAGCGGTTTCAGGTTGAAGCGCTTTTCATAGCGCGCGGAAAAGTCTTTCCCAAGCGGATTCTGGTCAAGAATAATGCCGCCAACCGTACACAAGACTTTGTCATCCACCGCATCGCCGCCGAGTTTTCCCATCTCGGCGTTGCAGATGCCGTCGCCCCCCATCAAGTAGACATTCAATCCCAATTGCTTCATTTGGCGCTTCATTCCCGAGCCTTGACTGTACATGCCGCCATAGAATATGCCGTCGGGTTTCTTGCTCTTGATGGAAGTAATGATGGCATTGAAATCGGTGGCCTTGTCGTTGGTGTAATCGCGTCCGACGATTTCAATGCCGTTGGCCTTGGCCTTCTTTATAAATTCGTCTGCAACGCCGACGCCATAGGCGCTGCGATCATCGACGACCGCCACTCTTTTCAGGGCTATTTCCTTTGCCGCGTAAGTACCCATGGTGCCACCCAAGGCATTGTCCGTAGGCGTAACCCGGAACACAAAGGGATAGCCTTGCACGGTTATTTTTGGATTGGAGGCGATCACTGCGAGAACGACTTGCGCATCGTTATACACTCTCGACGCTGGCATCGCGACCCCTGAGTTGTACGGTCCGATCACCGCTTTGACACCTGCATCAACCAATTTCTGCGCGACCTGCACGCCGATTTTCGGATCGGCCGCATCATCTTCGCTGAGCAGTTCGAATTTGATTTTTGAGCCGCCAATTACCAGGTTTTGCTGGTTAAGCTGATCGATCGCCATCTGCGCACCGTTTTCATTGTCTTTCCCGATTGCGGCCTGCGCTCCCGATAGCGGACTGCTTAATCCGAGTTTGACGATTTGCTCGCCGGCGCCGAAACATAGCGCCGGCATGAACACTGCTGTGACGCCGACGCTTGCAAGGGCGTGTCGAAAAAATTTCCTGTTCATCACCATCTCCTAATGAGTTTTTCAGATAACAAATCCTAAACAAATCCTATTCAAGCCACTGCATTTTCTTAAATTCAGATCTGTATTTTGGAAGGTCTTGCAACTACCACTTTCAGTTAAAACGATCTGGCGCATACGGCGCCAGGTCAAACGGCGAGGATCGCCCGGCGACCAGGTCTGCAACCACGGCGCCACTCAGGCCACCCAGCGTCAGGCCGATATGCTGGTGGCCAAACGCATAAATCACGCGTGCCGATGCGCGCGAACGCCCCATCACCGGAAGACCGTCCGGCAAGCTCGGCCGAAAACCCAGCCAAGACTCAGTCGGCGTGGTCAATGCCGGCAGTGCACGTTTCGACGAGAATTGCAGCAGGTCGAGCAATCCCTGATGCTTGTGCGGATTCAAACCGGCCAGTTCGACTGTCCCGGCCACGCGGATGCCGTGTGCCATCGGCGTCATGTAGAAGCCGCGTTCGGCCCAGCCGACCGGGCGCGAGATGAGATTGGAGCTGCCGGGATACATGATGTGATAGCCGCGTTCGGTATCCAGCGGAATGCGGTCGCCGCACTGCCTGGCGAAGCCGCCTGAATGCGCGCCGGCACAGACGGCGACATAGTCGTGGGCGGCGCTGCCTGCCGCGGTTTCCAGCAGTACGCCATTGGATTGGGGCTTGATGTTATTCACGGCGCAGTTCTCCATGCGTAATCCCGCCTGCATTAACCAGGCCGCCAATGTTTTCAGAAATGCCTCCGGATCCGATAAAAACCAGGAGCCCGAAAACAGCACGCCGCGATCGAACAGAGGACTCAATTGCGGTTCCAGCTGCTGGACTTGCTCGCGGCTGACGATGCTGAAATCGACGCCAAGGGAGCGCCGCAACGATAAGGTCGGCTCCGATGCACGGAAGGCGGCCGCCCCCGAATACAGATACAGGCATTCGCTGCGGCGGATGAACCGTTCCAGGTCGGCGTGCTCGATCATTTCTCGATAGCCGTCATGCGCGCGGCTCAACAGCACCGACAGCGCGCCGGCGGATGCAACATAGCGCCGCTCTGTCGAACTTTGCAGGAAACGCACCAGCCATGGCGCTAGCTGCGGCAAATAACGCCAGCGCAAGCGGAACGGGCTGTCGGGGGAAAGCATGAAGCGCGGCAGATCCCGAAACACCGACGGATTATTCACCGGGATGCAGGCATAGCTGGCAAAGGTTCCAGCGTTTCCATATGAGGCGCCGCCGGCGACGCCGGCCGGATCGTAAATGGTGACCTGATGACCGTCCCGCATCAGCCAATAGGCCGCGGACAGACCAACAAAGCCGGCACCGAGAACTGCTACTTTTGCCATGACGTGCTCACCTGTGTATCAATGAATGGCGGAGCAAGCGGATATTTCCGCTCCGTTCCGGCGCTTAATATTGCTTTGGAGCAGATCATCCGCACCATGTCCCGCTGTGTTGACTTTGCAGTTGGTACAAATAATTTTAGTACTCACACAAAGATTTACAATTTACATATTTGCATAAGTTTTGTGTGGACACAAGATATTTTTATGCGGTGCTTCTGACGCCTGCAAGCTATTTCCTTCGAGGAACATGGCAGATAAGCGGCCGCGCAAGAGTGAGTTACAATGCGAATGTTTGTATGATTCAAATTATTTTTGTATGGAGTTTTTCTCTTGCCCAAACACGAAGACCGTGATTTCGAAGCACCCCTGCGTAGCGCCGGACTGACAAAACCGTTTACCTACCAGGATCTGGCGGCCAAGCTGGAAGCTGACATACGCCGCGGCGTCTATCCGCCGGGTAGTTGCTTGCCTGCACAGCGGCAGCTGGCTGAAGAATTGGGAATCAATGTCTCGACCGTATCGCGTAGCTATCGCGAGTTGCAGTTAAGCGGCCTGGTGATCGGCAGCAAGCGGCGCGGCTCGATGGTGACCGGCGGCGCGATGCCGCACGTGGCGGCAGCGCGCCCATCCCATTCCGGCGCGATTGACTTGACCGTGAACCGGCCGGCAACGCGCGATTTTCTGAACCAGCTGGCGCTGACCATGGCCGAGTTGCCGAAAGATCCGCGTTTCGTCGAATTGCAGGAGTATCAACCGCCTCAAGGCCCGCTTTGGGCCAGGGTAGCGGGCGCCAAATGGATGGCGGCACCCGGTTTTGAACCGGATCCGGAGAATGTTGTTGTGACCAGCGGCGCGCAACACGGGCTGTATGCCGTGATGAACAGCTTGATGGGGATAGACGGTGCAATACTGGCCGATCGCCTGACGTACTACGGCCTGAAGGCGTTGGCGCCGGTGTTCCATTTTGAGATCATCGGGGTCGATAGCGACGCGCAGGGCATGTTGCCGGAAACACTTGAGCGCGAGTGCGCAACGCGTAAGGTGAAGGCGATCTTTACCGTGCCGAACTTCCAGAACCCTACAGTCGTCACCATGAGCCTGGAGCGCCGCGCCGCGCTGGTGGAAATTGCGCGCCGCCACGACGTTCAAATCATTGAGGACGATGTCTACGGGCCGTTGGTCGACCAGCGTCTGCCGACGCTGGCCAGCCTGTGCCCTGAGCGCACTTATCACATTTCATCGACTTCAAAACTGCTGGCCCCTGGCTTGCGTCTCGGCTTCCTGGCGACGCCGCCGCACCGCGCTGCGATTGCCGCCGAAGCGGTGCGTACCACCGCCTGGATGCCGGCGCCGATTTCAATGCTGATCGCCTCCCAGTGGATCGAGAATGGCGTCACCACCCAGCTGCTCGCGGCGCAACGCCAAGAACTGAAGTACCGCCACGACCTGGCGCGCGGCTTGCTCGATGGCGCGCAGATCAGCAGTGATCCCGCATGCATGTTCATCTGGCTGATTTTGCCCGCGCCCTGGCGCGCCGATGACTTCGCCGCTAATGCGCAGGCGCGCGGCGTTAGCGTGATGCCGGCGTCGGCATTCGCCGTCGGCCGCTCGGAAAGCGAACACGGCGTACGCATCAATCTTTCCAGCGCTTCGTCGCGGGAAGATCTGGTTGTAGCGTTGAGGATACTTGCGGAGACGCTCAATGACCGTCCTCGGGCGCTGTTCGGCAACGCCTGAGCAGGTGCAGCGAGTCACGCTAGCGCACTCACTCGGTTAGCCACGAAGCGGGCGGCTCTGCTGCCTGATTCAAGATTCGTCGATCAGGAAGTTGCGCTCCGGGGCATTTAATTGCGCCGTTGCAGGGCCGGTTTCATCCTTCAAATCTACTCCGGACAATTGCCGCCGATACGATTCGGTCAGCAAATAATGCAGCTTGTGAGCAGCGTCCGCGTAGCGCAAACCGGCCGGCCGCACGTTGGAGATGCAATTGCGGCTGGCGTCGGTCAGGCCGACCTGCGGCTTCCAGGTCAGGTACAGGCCCATGCTGTCCGGCGAGCTCAAGCCAGGGCGTTCGCCGATGAGCACCACCACCATCCTGGCGCATAGCAGCTCGGCCACTTCATCGCCGACCGCGACCCGTCCCTGCTCGACGACGGCGATCGGCGCGATAGACCAATCCTGCGCCTTCAATTGCGGTAACACGCATTCCAGAAAAGGCAGGGCATTCTGTGTAATGGCCAGTGCCGACAAGCCATCGGCCAGCACGAAGGCAATATCAAAAGGCCGTTCGCGCTGGGCGCACTGCAATGCTTCGAGCGAATGGCGCGATGCGGCATCCAGCCGGCGCCCCAGATCAGGGCGTTGCAGATAGGTGTTGCGGTCGGCAGCGGCGCTATGCAGCGTGATGCAGGATTGTCCCAGCGCGGCCAATCCTGCGCACAGGGATGGCAGGTCCAGCGCCAGATGCACCGCATCGCGCGCCTTCGCGTGCGCGAGTTGGAAAGCCAGTTGCGGTGCGGTCGGCAGGCTGACGCCGGCCCGGCCCAGCGCGATGCGGGCATCGGTGAACTGGCGCAGCGCCTGCCACGGGTTGGCGGTAACGGGCTTTCGGTTCATGGGTCGGATCTCCTCAAGGCAGACGCAACAAGGCTTGCCGGAATGGCGGCGGCAACGCTTCGCTGAGCCGGAACTGCTGATCGCTGCTGAATATCTGCATTTTCTGCAACCATGCTTCAAACTCTGGCGCCGGCCGCAAGCCCAGTGTGCGGCGCGCATACAGTGCGTCATGGAAGGATGTGGTCTGGTAATTCAGCATGATATCGTCGGAGCCGGGAATTCCCATCACGAAGGTGCAGCCAGCCACGCCGAGCAGGGTCAGCAGCACGTCCATGTCGTTCTGGTCGGCTTCGGCATGGTTGGTGTAACAGACGTCGCAGCCCATCGGCAAGCCGAGCAGCTTGGCGCAGAAGTGGTCTTCCAGGCCGGCGCGGATGATCTGCTTGCCGTCGTACAGATATTCCGGGCCGATGAAACCAACCACGGTATTCACCAGCAGTGGCTTGAACCGGCGCGCAACCGCGTAGGAACGGGCTTCGCAGGTTTGCTGATCGACACCGTGATGGGCATTGGCCGACAGCGCGCTGCCCTGGCCGGTCTCGAAATACATCACGTTATCGCCGACAGTGCCGCGTTGCAGCGACAGGGCCGCGCTGCGCGCTTCGCCCAGCAGGTCCAGGCTGACGCCAAAGCTGCGGTTGGTGGCCTCGGTGCCACCGATCGATTGGAACACCAGGTCAACCGGCGCACCGCGATTGATGGCTTCGATGGTGTTGGTGACATGCGTCAATACGCAGGACTGGGTTGGAATATCGTATTGGACGATGATGTCGTTCATCATCGTCATCAGCTTGATGACTTGCGGCACGTTGTCGGTGGCCGGATTGATGCCGAACACTGCATCGCCGCTGCCATACAGCAAGCCGTCGAGCAGGCTGGCGGCGATCCCGCTGGCGTCGTCGGTCGGATGGTTCGGCTGCAGGCGGGTCGACATGCGGCCCGGCAGCCCGATGGTGTTGCGGAAGGCAGTCACCACGCGGCATTTCTGCGCGACCAGAATCAGATCCTGGTTGCGCATGATCTTGGATACGGCGGCCGCCATTTCCGGCATGATGCCGGGCGCCGCTGCAGCCAGCACGGCAGAGTCCACCTCGTCGCTCAGCAGCCAGTTGCGGAAGTCGCCGACCGTCAGGTGGCTGACCGGCGCAAACGCGGCGGCATCGTGGCCGTCGATGATCAGACGCGTGATTTCATCGTCTTCATACGGCACTACGACCTCATTGAGGAAGGTGCTCAACGGCAGTTCGGCCAAGGCCATCTGCGCGACGGCACGCTCTTCTGCGCTGGCTGCGGCAACGGCTGCCAGCATGTCGCCGGAACGTGCCGGCGTGGCCTTGGCCATCAGATCCTTCAGATCGCGAAAACCGTAAGTCCTGGTGCCGACGGTGTGGCTGTACTGATGCGTGCGCGCGGTACTTGTATTGGTCATGATGATCGAGTCCATTGGTAGTTCTTCGAAGCGTCGTTTCAACTAACTTTCGTCAAACCGTACTTGTTTCATCTGAAAGCAATGACGAACGCGCCAGCAAGTGCACCAGAGTCGATTGGTGGGTATGGCTTTTGCTTGTTTTTAACTATAGCAAGATCCGTTTTCTGGCGTTATCGAATTTCGGCAAAGTTTCGCAATGGGCTTTGCCAGGCAGGGATTGAGCCGGTCGGAATAAAGCATGTAATTCGTCGCCAGTTATCTGTTGTAAGGAAGTACAAGATGCCGAATACATTGAATCCGCAGCGCACGGCCGGGGGCCAGGCTGTACCTTTGTTGAACAGGCCGCACCAAATTAGAACAGTCGATGCATATGATGCGGATGACCATGCATGCAATTTGACCGCATGGAAGCAGAATTACGATCAGATTACTCCAGGGAAATTCCATGGCGTCCTAGCCGAACTGCAAATGCCACAAATGCAGGTATTTCTTGAACAAACCAGCCAGGCAGTGCACCAGTCATGCTGTGTCTGGCCGGATGCGTTCTGGTTCGGCCTGCAAATGCATGCGAACAGCGGCCGCATCAATGGGCGCTTGTGCGGCACGGGTGCGATCATGGTGCGGCCGGGAAATTGCGAGTTTGAGCTGGTGACGCCTGTCGATTACGCCATCTACGGCATTGTTATCCGGCGCAATGCCTTGTTGTGTGCCGCCGACCAGATGCGCTGCCGGATTGACTGGTCACAGCTGGCCAATGCCGAAGTCTTGCATGTGGCAGATGCGGCAAATACCGCCTGCCTGCAGACGCTGGCATCGCTACTATCGGACCATGATGCGGGCAGCGAACAGATTCCAGCCGCCAGTCTTGAACTTCCGCAGCAAGCCGTGATGATGGCGATCCTGTCCATGCTTGATACCAGCGAGGCGGACCGTGCGCTCAGCAGCAGTTTCATGCGGCGGCAACGCATTGTCGGGCAGGCACGTGACTATGTGTTGGCACACCGTGACCAGGCGATTGCCGTGCCGGAACTGTGCGAACATTTGCATGTCAGTCGCCGCACCTTGCAATATTGTTTTGAAGACGTACTGGGTATCAGTCCGATACAGTATTTGCGGATCATTCGCCTGAATGGCGCACGCAGACATCTGCGGGAAGATTTATCAAATAGCCGGACGGTAAGGGATGTCGCGGTAGATTGGGGATTTTGGCATTTCAGCCAGTTTTCAAGTGACTACCGGAAATTGTTCGGGCAGAGCCCGTCCGAATTGCTGCGACAGCGCATTCTCGCCCCAAGTTTGGCGTCGAGCGCTTGAATCACGGCCCCTTTCATTGGATCCTTCAGACGTAAAAAGCTGGCGCCAAGAAATGGATCGTCTTATGTCGCGCACAATTTGTGTTCCGCCTGTTTTTATCCGTAACATTTTCAGCTAATTTCTTCCGACAACCCGACCTCATTGCCAGCATCCAGTCGGCCATGTGCTAAGTTTAGGCTAAGTACTGCCTGCTATCTTTGTGGCCGCAAAGAGCTGCGCACGCAACGACATAAGAATGAGGGGTGTCTTGCAGCATAACCATAAGGCCCGGCATCTGGCATTCCAACGAAGAGTCCTCCGATGAGCCGCGGCGTCAACCCGATAACGATGTTCCATATCTTCAGCGAAGAAAAATGCATACAACAAATATTCCCAAATACTCCGCGCCAGCAAAGTTTTTCCATTGGGTGACTGTACTGCTACTTGTGATCCAGTACACCATCGGTTGGCTAATGCCGGATATAGGGCGCGATACGCAGCCAGTCGGATTGATCAGTTGGCATCTGTCGATCGGCGCGCTGATCGTGCTGCTGGTTCTTGCAAGGTTCATGTGGCGCTGGAAGCAGCATCCGCCGCCGGCGCAGCAGATGCTGTCACCGCTATTGAATCGGATTGCGCGAGCCACTCATTGGCTGCTTTACCTGCTGCTGATCGCTTTCCCCTTGATGGGCTGGGCTAACGCCTCTTCGCGCGGCTGGCCGGTGTCATTGTTCGGCGTGCTTCCCTTGCCGGCGCTGTCATCCAAAGGTTCGCAACTCGGCCATGCGCTAGGCGACGTCCACCAGCTGTTTGCGTGGGTATTAATCGCCATGGTCGCGTTGCATATTGCAGGCGCGCTGTACCACCATTTCATCGTCAAAGATGACACGTTGCGGCGTATGTTGCTGAACCGTTAGCATTCCGCAGAGGAGCACTGATCGTTATCTATCGAGCATCTTCATCAAGGAAAATGACGAGCCAGGCAATTTGAACTGCTGGATCAAAGAGAATGGATTCGCTTGCCATAGGCGGTAAATTGCAACAGTTTCCGGACGGCCAATTACCTGCCGTAAACCTGATCAAACTCGCAAACTAAGGCTGCGATTAAACCAGCTGTACCGGGTGGTGCATCGAAAAACACGAGACGAAGGGTTTTGCGGATTGCGTGCACTACGCCGGCTGCTTGACTTCCCAGGCATCATGGCCGGCGCTGCCCTTTTGAGCGGCCTGCTGCCGCGGCGGCGATCATGGGTCTGCGGGAGTCGATATTTTTGCTATGCTAGGTCAACACGCCCTAGCGACTTTCCACTGGTCGGCGCCACCGCCTAGGCCGGCCGACCCTATTTACGGAGCAGCATACATGGCCTCTTTGCAAGAGCAATTTTTGAAAGCCGGCCTGGTCGACAAAAATAAAGTCAAACTGGTCAACCAGGACAAGAATAAGCAGAAGAAGGCCGAGCGCCGGAGCGGCACTGCCAGTGTCGATGAAACGCGTCTGGCGGCACTCGAAACGCAACGCAAGAATGCCGAGCGGGCCCGCGAACTCAATGCCCAGCGCGATGCGGCCGCCGCCCAGAAGGCGATCGTGGCGCAAATTGCCCAGATGGTGCAGAAAAATCGCCAAAGCAAGGGCGCCGGCGACATCGCCTACAATTTTACCCACGACAAGAAGGTCGAACGGCTGTATGTGTCGGCCGCTGTGCAGGCGCATTTAATGGCAGGGCGCCTGGTGATCGTCTGCCAGGGCGACGCCAGGGAATTGGTGCCCAGGATCATCGCCGACAAGATCGCGGAACGCGATGCCTCGCTCGTCGTGCGGGTGAACAAGGCCAGCACCGAGATCGATGCGGACGATCCGTATGCCGCCTTCCAGATACCGGACGACTTGATGTGGTAGTTCCGGCGCCTGTCTCATGAAAAATTTTCGGCAGCCACATACGTGGCTGGCTTGCACAAATTTGCATAAGACATCATCCCGGAACAATTCCTGCATCTGGAACGTTCCGGGATTTTTTTATCAGCCGGACCAGCCGCTCAACCTCAGTCAGGAATAGTCACTACGTTATTGGAAAATGTAATCCGATCGCCACTAGCTGGCGTCGTCAGGATGGGGGGAACATTTGCGATACTGATCGGATTGGCTTTGCCGCTGGCATCCACGCCGCGCGGAATAGTGCGTACAACCTGGCTCGGCGGCAGTGCGGCACCGTTCTTCAAGTTGGCATACATCATGTTCATAGCCTGTATGTAGTACACATGCAAGGGGATGAAGCGAGAATCAAATCCAGCGAGAGGCAAAAAGGTGTCGAAATGCTGGCCGTTGGTGACTTCGATATACGACAACTTGCTATTGCCGCCTTCAACCATATGATTGACCCCGAAGTACGGGCGTGATGAAAATCCGACCGGGATCAGCGTATCCGAACGGCCGTGCACGATCACGGCAGGCTTGCCTTGCAAATTACCGGTACGCATGGCTTCACGGATTCCCTGTTGCACCCGGATTGCATTGGCGCTGCCGCCCGTTGCCAGCTCGCGTTGGCATAACGCGCCATCGATGTTGTAATCGGAGACGCCAGTGCTGGGAGAAATGGACACTGCGTCAGCCACCGCACCGCCGACACTGTTATTGTTGAAAATGCTGATGCCAACGGTGGGTGGCACCCCGTTACCCTTGGCGAATGAGCTTGCCAATCCCGCCGTCGCACCGGAAAAACTGAATCCGCACAAATTATCCAAGACGCTGAAGCGGCCATAGGCATTGCTATATGTCATGGCGATGGACGGCGTGGCAAATGCGTACATCGCCGCATGCAAATCACGGCTTTCCGGTTGCCAGCCGGCGGCGAGCAAGGCGTTCATCGCGCTGGTCGCCAATTCATCGGTGGTGTTTCCGCTGATTAATCCATGTGTCTTGAGCGCGGCGCAACGGTTGGTCGCTGTCGCCTTTACGATACTGGAAAGGAAGGGCGCGTTGACGGCTGAGGATGCCAATGCCGCACACGGCTGCAACAAATTCGCCAAAGTAAAATAGTCATACAGCGGCTTGCCGGTACCGGTTGCAATGGTTGTGCCGCGGATGACGGACAAGCTGCTGTCGGGCGCCAATTGCACGTGCGGTTCACTCACGGCAACGCCGCTGATCAATCCTTTGCTATCCTGCTCTGCCGCTGCCAAGGCTGCTCCAGCCCCGTTCGAGATGCTGGAGGCGATCACAATAGTGTTGGCAGGCGATAATTTGATCAAATGCGATTGCCCGTCTTTTGCGACATCCCCATATTTTTGATTCAATACGTAGTAGGCGAATTCGATAGACTGCAAGGTAAATTTTCCCCAGTCTTTTTCTGGATTCCGTTGAGAATGCGCGTGCTTGACTGCAAATCGCTTAGGCGTGACCGCATTGAATGCAGTGCGCTGGGCATCTGTCACATCTGCCGTGAAATTTGAATTTACGCCCGCCGCCGCGACAGAACTACGTACGCCATCCTGCAGGTTGACCGTATTGTTTTGCAAATCGTCGATGCCGTTCCCTGTCCCCTTGTCGTTGTAGGCAACAGCACATCCATGTTTCAAGCCCCATTCGCCTGAAGTGCCGACCGCGCCGTATACGCCGCGTGAACCGCTCGAGGTTCCGGTGATAATGCAGGGACTGGCCGGATTGAAGGAATTCGGTATTTGCACCATCATGGTGACGTTTTGTTTGCCGCTACCGTCGTCCGAGTAAGCGATATATTCGGTACCCGCAATCTTCCCCTCGCCTAATGTGTCTTTTCCTGATACGTCGATATTCGGCCCATACAGAACGCCGAATCCGCCAGCGGGTGTCGCATCGAGGACTGCGCGGTAATTCGTGTAAATCGCGATTTTTCGTAATTCGGCGGCCGTGGGGGCCGTTGCGTCAACCGGACTAGGGGCCGTGGCAGAAGTCAGACCGGTTTTTCCGAGACCGCCGGTGAGCAGGTCGTCGGTGTTGCCATCGTAAGCCGTCGCGGAAATGGTGCCCACGTAGGGCGGCTTGGCATTGATGGCTTCTAAACTGCCGCCACCGCCGCAGCCGGTCAATGGAAAAACAAGTCCTGCCAGCGCCAGATAGTGAAGTGTATAGAGCATGTCCTGTTTCATTTCATCTCCTTTGTTATTGACGATTTTTTTGAACAGATAATTCAGTCCCACTTGAGTTTCACGACAAGCATCAACCGCAAAAATTAAACATTATTTCTCTACCGCCTTTGATCGCGAAAACACCGCCCCTAGTGTCGCGCCGGCAAGATTGGCATACTGCACCGTACCATGCCTGATCTGTCCCATTACAGGGATTGAGCTATCCAGCGCCAGCCTGATTGAGGGGCTATCGATCGTCTTGGTACGAAAGCGAGCATTCAATCGCAAATACATTGCATCATAGGTCTGTGCAATACACACGGCGCAGGGTATATTTTTAGCACTGTTGTTTTTTGCATATTGCAAAATCAAGGCCGTACTGCGCTCGTTCATCACGCCGTCCTGAATACAGGTCTGGGGCGTGATGAGAGGCTATGCCGTGGCGGTTCAGCTGGATTGGCGCGAAGCAGCGCCAAATCAAGAATCCATCTACTCTTGCGGCGAGGGGCGATTTTTCTTGCAACAAGCGGCTGCGATTTGCTTGCCTGTTTGCAGGGCGCTTGCAAAATCCGAGTCAGACATTTTCTGGCCGGCATTGCGCCTCAGCTGTTCTTCCGACCAAGCACTGTTTCTCGCATCTGCCTCGGCTACCTTGTAGGCGAGGGATAGTCTTGCATCGCGCGGCAGCAGTTCTCCCGCGTCATACACTTGCGACAGTAATGCGAGGGCAAATGGTTCTCCTTGTCCGGCGGCAGATTTCAGTTCCGTGACGGCTTCGGTTTTCCACTGTTGTACGATGGGATCGTCCGCGCTTTTTGCCAAGTCTGTATCGCGACCGTATGGCCCTTCCATGAAGTAATCAATTTGCGCCTCTACTTTTCCCGCGCGCGCGGCCAAAGTCAGAAAGGAGAGACGTTCCTGGAGTTGCGCTGAATTGACGCCTACGCACAATGCCAGCAATTTTTTTCGTTCATCCAGAAACCGGTCGAGCTCGGCGCCGCTGTTGTATGCGGGAGCGGGCTCGTCGTTACTGGCGCAAACCGCTGCCGCCTGGTAAACATTGTAGGCTGCGTCTTTGTCGCCGGCCCTTGCCAGGCTATTCCACTTGGCGATGTACTCCAGCGCCGTAAGCCCGCCCAGGTCGACCTGGCGGCCGTTGCGCGCATACACGGCGGCAGACGGAAGAGGGAGCGTGGCGCGGCCGTTTCCCTGGTTTGCCGTTCCTGGCGCAAACGGCGATATCAGTTCGCTGCTGCGGGGAGATAGATTGGAAACAGGATCCCGGCTTCCGGCTGTTACGCTCAGCTTTTCCCCGGAACCCGCTGTCGTCGACAGATAGATTCCAAGGCATGCGCCGGCCACTGCGAGCAGTAGCGAATAGGGGATGGTCGGGCTCACGACATCGGGAAAACTTAGAGAATAGTTGGGTAGCAAGGGCAGCGGCTGATGCCCTCAAAAAAACATCAGCGCGCCAGGCAGCTCACCACAGGCCTGATGCCGGTCGGCATCAGGTGTCAAACCGGCGGCGCTTAGTTCCACAAATAGCAATAAGTCTCGCTGGCTTCCAGATTGCCGCCTTCGCCGCCATTGGCCAGCAATTTCTTGATGAATCCATTTGGATGCGCCTGGTCCGGCGTGACGTTGCAGTTGTCGTGGACCCAGTGAATGCCATAGCCGCTGGTATACAGCTGGCCGCACATTTCCACTTGATCGCCGATATGGAACGCCGCCAGCGACTTCGGTATCGAAGTCGAATTCTTTTGATAATCCGCCGCGTAGACGTTGTCCATGGCAACGTCATAAGTCCTGCCATCCTGGTCCGCTTTTACGCGGATATGCGTATGCGAGAGCTTGACGCCCTTGAGCGCCTTGCCATCCGCAAATGTCGGTTTGGCGTTGACGGTGCCCGTGAGATAGCTGCCCGCGGCGGCGTCGCAATCCGCTTGGCCATCAGCCATGGCGTACATTGCCTGAGTCATCAGGCAAAGGGAAACCAGGAATTTTTTCATTTACCTTTTCTCCTTCATGTTTCTATAAGGTCCATCGGTTAATAAAACAGGGGATGACTGTTGCTTTCACCGTGTCGCAGCACAGATTTTCTCCGGGCAGCGGCGTAGCCATGCAAGCCAGGACAGCGCCCTGGCAGCTTATAAAAATAACAGTTATTTATTACGCAATGATGACTTGTGGAAACATTTTCCCGTTGTTTTGAGGCGCCGACCCATGTTGCCTGTTAATTAGGTCAACACGCCCTAATGTGAGGTAAAAAAGGCGGTTTCTGCAAGCTCAGACCCTGCGGGCTGTTCGACTAGTTAGCGCCCGGTATGCAGAAGCTTGGCGTGATCTCCCATGGCGTCTCTAACGCTTTGCGCCTCGACGTTTCCTCCCGCGACGGCCTCTGCAAGTAGCGCCACCGCTCGTTGCAATTGCGGATCTTGGGCGACGTCGGCCTCATTCAACATCTGGCGGCCGGAGCGTTGCTCTTGGCGTTGGAGTTGCTTGCTTAACTCAAATTGCGCTTGCGAATTGCCGCGTCTGGTCAGCTCTTCAAGCTGGCTTACCATGCTGGCTTCCGCCGGGGCAGAATTATTACAATCGGCCGGCGCTGCGCTTCCCTTGCTGTGCAGCGTATTGCATTGCTCTTGTTCGTGAAGCGTTTTGCCGATGGCGGCAGCGGCGCTCGTGTTGGCCCCTTGGCTGGCCGAGCGGGTTGACGTATCGCTGCCGTTGTTACAGTGCGCCAGGGTCCGGCCAAACGGGTTTGCCAATGTATCGGCGGCGCATTCAGGGGAAGCTGATGCGGATGAGCTCGCCTGCGCCTCGGAATAACTGGCGCCGACGGCGGGGTACGCAGCTTCGTGACTGTTATCCGCGCGTTGGATCACGACTATATACGCGACGACCAGAGCGCTTGCGAACAGGATGCAGGCTTTGAGAGATAGGGCTTTGGCAAGCATGATTTCCTTTCTTGTACTTAGGCGGTAAGCCGGCTCCTGATGAGTGAGCTGGAGGCGACCCTGCCGCGGTGCAGCGCGACTTTTACGGCGGGTCGCCTGCAGCATTACCAGCTCACCGTGTCAGACAAGGTAACGGTTCCAGAGGCCGGCGTATTCAGCGCACGGTTACCGTTATTCGGCAAGTTCTCCCAGGTGACCGAACCATCGCTGTTCTTACGATAGTACTTGTAGGAGATTCCAGAACTTGCGGGCAAGTTGACCTTGTTGGTCCAGGCCGGGTAGCTGGCCGGGTCCACGGGCGTGCCCAGATCGGTGTTCCATGATCCCAGTTCGGGCACGCTGCCGGTCACGTACATCCATTGCCCAGGGGCTGTATTGGCCGTCACGTTCACCGCCGCCTGTACCTGACCGGCTGAGGGAGCGATTGCGCAGTTGTTGTAGCGTGAGCAGACAGGTTGCGGAATATCGATGACATGCTGGGCATTGATCGATGCCAGCAGGTTGATGTACTCGCCCATGGCCCAGCTCAGAGGAGCAATCGATTTGGTCGGGCTTCCCGCCACATTAGGGGCGGGCGTCGTAGCTTGCCAACCGCCGTCGATGCCGGGCGTGACTGACGCCGTGTTGTTCCAGACCTGTTCCGAGACAAATCCTTCAGGCGTGGAAAATGCCTTGACCGCGCTCAAAAAAGAACTGCCGCTGCTGCCCAGGCCGCTCTTGGCAATCTCGTACATCCCGCGTTCAGCGGTAAAGATCGGCCACAGCCGTCCTCTTCCAGACGAGCCATTGTAATTGGTGCCATCGTTTTGTTCGCCATAGCCGTCAAAGTTATAGCGGAACCATGCATCGCCTTTCCCGGTCACGGTCTGCTTGATGGCGCCGTCATACACCGGTATGGTCGAGACGATGCTGCTATCGTTCGGACTCTTGACCCCCATGCGCACCAGTTCGAGAAAGCCGCCGTCGATTATCTTGCGTTGATCGTGCGAACCGCCGCCGTTTCCTATCGTATATATCGATGCAGCATCCGGGCCGCTGGTCGGATTGTAGACCTGGGGGCCGGTGCCGGTGCCGCTCTTACCTGCCGGATTGATCCTCATGTAGTACTTGCCGTTGCCGAGCGGGCCCGTATTGGTAAAGGTCCACCCCGCGACATTCTGTTGCCAATAGTCGGCGGTGCGCATGTATGTCGCTGCGCTGGTGGCGTCGTTATTCGCGATGGCTATCTTGGCCGCAGCCACGAGGCCGGCAATTTCCGCGGCGATGGTCGATGGCGAATAGCCTGAGGTTTCTTCCCATCGTTCCTGTTGCGTCCAGGGACCGTTGGCGACGATATAATCGGCTGCCAGCTTGATCTTCGGCCAAATCGGATTGTAGACAGTCGGGCCAAGACGATAAGCAAGCAGGATGGGCATTGCCTGCTCATCCATCTGAGTCCCGTTCCAGTATGGCGTGCCATTAATTTGCGAATTCTGAGGAAAACGTCCGCTCGCCTGTTGCTGCACGTTGAACAGGAAGCCGACAGCGGACGATGCCGACGTCACGTCGCCCGCCGTAATGAGCGAGTTCGCGAACTTGAAAAGATCGCGGGCCCAGACCAGATGATAACCACCTGTATTGATGGTGTCGTTCGCGGTTTCCCCCCATGGCGTGCCCATGCCGGCAATCATCGCGCCATTCGATTTGTCCTGTATAGACTTGAGCGACATCGCGGCAAGATAGTATTGATCGTCTGCAGTGCCGCCCTGCGTGCTTAGGGTGTTGTTATAAGCATGCCATTCGTTATCGTAAGTCGTTCCCAGCGTGGAGATGTTGTCCGCCAGCGTTGCGTTGGCGGTGTTCATCGCCTCTGTTTCGGTAGCGCCGAAACCGACGGCAACGTCGAAAGAGATGCTGGTTGCCGTGCTGCCGCCAAAGTTGATCCAACCCATCTGCGCCACATTGCCATTCGTTGCAGTGTTATAGGTGTAATCCATGCTCCTATCGGCCGTACCGCCAAGCAAGTCGGTCCAGCCGTCGTTGACTCCGACAAAGCCGACCGAGGCCATGGTTGTACCGCCGACATTCTGCCAGGGAAGGGATACGCCGATTGCAGAAGCACGCGTCGATTTTGAGGCAACCAGCAAGGTGCGTCCACCCGACACAAGGGTTTTTGCGGTATCGCCCGAGCCCGCGTCATTCATGGAGGGATTGTGGAGGAGGTAGAGATTGAAGTTGCCGACGTTCTTGCCGTTGAGCGCAGTGAATGTAGTGCGCTGAATCAAGGTATTGCGCGTCGGGTCGACAAAAATGGTCTTGCTAAGCTGCCAGTTATGGCCGCTGTTGGCTGTGCTTGTGGTCCAGGTCATTGACCGCTTGTCCGCTTGTGTCGCTGTATAAGCAGCTTGCACTTTTTCTTCGTCGACAAACGTTTTTGCCGTGTCGCCGACCAGAAACTGCAGATCGACGTTGTTCGGGTTATCCAGGGTCGGGTAGAAGACCTCCGTGATGATGCTGCGGTACCCGGTAAAGTAGACCCGGGATGTATTGCTGGCCGAGGTGCCGAGTAATGATTTCTGCGCGGGCGCCCAGCTGGATCCAAGACCCGGCCCGCCCGGTGCGGCGCCGCCGGCAAATGCCTGCGGCGCGGTCAGGAACGCCGCCATCAGAGAGGTAGCGATAACGGTCAATGTAATACGTCGATTCATGTTTGTCTCCTGCAATACTGCTCTTCTAGTTAAAAAAGGATCCGCCCCATGACCTCCGGCAACCAATTAACTCAGGCCGCTATTCGAGACAAGGCGGTTTTGAATATCACTTTTATGCAAAAAAAATCACAAGAAACTGTGAGCAATACGGGGGTGGCGGTGATACGCGCTTGATAGAATGTAGTAAAGTTATAAAAGTAGTAAAACTACACAATATCAAGACAATGAATGGTATTTTTCTTTCTTATTGATGTCAACGAGATATTTTGCGGCCTGTTTTGGCTCTCTTTGGAAGGATTTGTATATCAAATTGGCAATTTTTTAAGCCAAGGACGTAGGGCGGGATATTGCGTGAAAGAAGGGTGCGTAGTGAGCGGAGGAGGGGCCGGCGTCCGATACGGTGCCGGCTCACGGTTGCCGCTTGGCAATGCCGCATGATCCAGCAAGTGTGAATCTTGCCCGACTTTGGTCGGGACAAGAGAGTCCTCAAGAACCGGCAATAATCTTGCTCGCCGATATGAATGAACGAGCTGCCTCAGTCGATCAGGTCGTCGCCGTTATAGAACGGATATGGCCCGTCAAACTCGCCGATATACGCGGTATGGCTGATCAGTCCGGACTGCGCGTCCCACAGATGCAACTGGAACGCCGGCGGCTCCATCACGAATTGCGACGCCGCCTGCGGACTGAGATCCAACACCACCTGATGCGCGACGCCGGGACAGGTCGATGCAATGGTGCCGCCGAAACGCGCCTGGATGGGGCGATGCAGGTGCCCGCACAGAATGCGCTCCACTTGCGGATGGCGGCGCACCACGGCCGCCAATGCCGGCGCGTCGGCCAGGCCGATCCGGTCCATATGGCCGATGCCGGTATTGAACGGCGGATGGTGCATCACGATCACGGTCGGCCGCTCCGGCTGCATCTGCAATATCTGGTCCAGCCATAGCAGGCTGGCCGCAGCCAGGGCGCCGCTGCTGGCTTGTGGGATCACGCTATCCAGCGCAACGATGCGCAGCGGATGATCGTCGATCACGTATTCGATGCGCTCACCGCCCTGCTGCAGATAGGCGTGATCGGGAAACGCCGCACGCAATGCCCTGCGCTCATCGTGATTGCCCGGCAACAGGTAAAAAGGCATGGCCAACGGCTGCAGCAGCCGGCGCAGGAATGCGTACTCTTCCGGCAAGCCGAAATCGACCAGGTCGCCGGTCACCACCACTGCGTCGGGCCGCTGCCTTAGCTGGTTGATCTGATCCACGCAACGGCGCAGGCTGTCCGCTGTATCGACGATACGATACGACTTCTTGCCATGCGCCTTGATATGCAAATCGGAGATCTGACAAAGAATCATGCCGGCACTCCGTCTCCAAAATGCAGCAGCGCATGTTGCGGGACGTGCAATGCGATGCGCTCGCCTGCCTGCCAGGATGCGCGTCTTCCCGTATCGACTATGACCGGCTGTTCAGTGCCGATGTCGATTACCAGGCGCGTGCGGTCGCCCAGGAAGAAAGTCGACAACACCGCGCCATGCATGTTCGCGGCGTGCGCGCCATCGGTGACGACTTCGACGTCTTCCGGCCGAAACATCAGCGTCGCCGCATGCTCGGATGAGGATGGATTAAATGGCAGAACGCCTCCGGAAAATCGCAGTTGGCCATCTTGCGTGCTGCCTGTAACCCGGTTCATCGTGCCAATGAATTCGGCCACGAAATGGCTGGCGGGACGGTAGTAGATGTCCCGCGGGCTGCCGATTTGCGCGATCTTGCCGCGTTCCATCACCACTACCCTGTCCCCCAGCGCCATGGCTTCGCTCTGATCGTGCGTCACATAGATCGCGGTGATGCCGAGCTTGCGCAGCAGCTGGTTCAGATCCGCGCGCAGGGTTTCACGCAACTTGGCGTCCAATGCAGTCAACGGTTCGTCCAGCAGCAATACCCGTGGTTCGACCGCCAGTGCCCGGGCCAGCGCCACTCGCTGCTTCTGGCCGCCGGATAGCTGATCAATGCGGCGCTGTCCCAGTCCCTGCAGATGCACCATCTCCAGCAGCGCCTCGATTTTCGCGAGGCGTTCCGCAGCGGGGATTTTGCGGATTTTCAAGCCGTAGGCGATGTTTTCGCCGACCGTCATATTCGGAAATAAAGCGTAGTTCTGAAACACCATGCCGACGCCGCGCCGCTCTATCGGCAAGGTCGTCACGTCTTCGCCGCCAAACAGGACACGGCCGCCGGCATCGGGGAATTCCAGTCCGGCGATCAGGCGCAAGGTCGTGGTCTTGCCGCAACCCGAAGGCCCCAGCAGCACGACGGTTTCCCCCGGCTGGATTTCCAGATCCAGCGGTTGCAGCGCCTGCGCACCGTTGGCGAAGGTCTTGCTGCATTGGAGCAGTTGAATGGAAACGGCATTCTTCATAAACGGACTCTTGATTGTGTGGTGTGCGTCAGCCATTGCATGGCGATCAGCAGCGGAATGATCATCAGGAAAAAAATCAGCGTATAGGCGGAGCCGACTTCCAGGCGCATTGACGCATAGCTGTCGGCCAGGCCGACCGGCAAGGTCATCGTCAGCGGCGTATGCAGCATCCAGGTGATGTTGAATTCGCCTATCGACAGGGTCACCACCATCAGCGCGCCGGCCAGGATGCCGGAGAATACGTTGGGAATCACCACGCCGAAAAAGCGCTGGCCCAGTCCGGCGCCGAGGCTGGCGGCAGCTTCCTCCAGCACCGACAGCTGCGACGACTGCATCACCGCCAGCACCGGCCGCACCATGAACGGCAGCGTAAACAGCACATGACCGACCAGGATGAACAGGGCGCTGCCGCGAAATCCGCGATACTGGCCGTAGGCCATGATCAGGGCCAGCGCTGTGGCCAGTCCCGGCACCGCTACGGGCATCATCAGCAACTCCTCGATCGCCCGCGCCAGGCGGCTGTTGCCGCCTTCGTAACGCGCCAGCATATAGGCCAAGGGCACGCCGGCCACCGTGGTGACGGCCAGGCAGGTCAGTGCAATCGCAATCGAACGCCAGATGGTCAGCTGATACGTATCCCAGACTTGCGCCACCCAACGCAGCGTGAATCCACTGGACAAACCGATGAAAAAATTATCGGTGACACCCGCCAGCATCGACAGCGCGATCGGCACGATCAGGAACGCGCACACCAGTAAGGTGAAGGCGAGTTGAATGTAAAAGCGGAGAGAGCGCTTCATGCCGCCGCTCCTGCCGCATTGCCGGACCATGAGCGCGCTACGGCCAATACCAGCCAGGTCACCACCCCCAGCACAATCGACAGCGCCGCCGCCATCGAGAAATTGGCATAGCTGGTGAATTCGTTATAGATCGCCATCGGCAATACATCAATATTGGTCGCCAGCGTGAATGCGGTGCCGAACGCGCCGACGCTGGTGGCGAAACAGATCGCGCCTGACGAAACCAGTGCAGGCGACAAGGCCGGCAACACCACATCGACGAAAATCCGCAGCGGATTGGCGCCCAACGAGCGTGCGGCTTCTTCCAGGGCAGGATCAAGCTTTTCCGCCGCCGCCATCACGGTCAGAATCACGCGCGGAATCGAAAAATAGAGATAGCCAAGGAACAAACCTCCTAGCGAATAGGCGAACACCCAGGAATCGCCGAACAGCCAGTTGCTGAGCACGCCGATCAAGCCTTGCCTGCCCGCCAGCATGATCACCATGAAGCCAACCACCACGCCGGGAAACGCTAGAGGGAAAGTCAGCATGGACAGGAGGATCGCCTTGCCAGGAAAGCGATTGCGCTGCAGGAACAGCCCGACCAGCGCGGCAATCGACAATGTCGCCAGGGTGACCGCCGCCGACAACAGCAGCGTCGACACCAGGCTCATGAAATAGTGACGATTGGTCAGTACCGCGAGATAGGCGGCTGCGCCGCCAGGCCCGCTTGCCCCCACCTCGACCAGCCGCAGCATGGGCAGCAGCCAGAACGCGAGGAACAGCGTCAAGCCGGGCGCAGCAAACAATAGATAAATCGCGCGCCCCGGTTGTGCTCGCCGTTTCGATAAATGCATGTTCACCGCACTTCAGCCTGATAGCGCTCGCTGAACTTGCGCTGGACTTCGGCCATCTTGCCGTAGTCGACTGACTTGGCGCGGGCATATTCCGTCGCCGGCAAAAAATGCGCTTGCGCTTCCTTGGAAATGGCGGAGGCACGCACCGGCCGCAGATAGGCATTGGCCCAGATCGCCTGCCCTTCGTTGGACAGCAGGAAATCCAGCACCTTCTTGGCATTGGCCGGATTCGGACCATTTTTCACCAGGCTGACAACGTACGGCACCGTGACAGTTCCTTCGCTGGGAATCACGAAAGCGACGTTGGCCTTGTCTTTGTATCTGGCGCGATAGGCATCGAAGTCATAGCCGAACAGGATAGGAATCTCGCCCGATAGCAGACGTGCATACGAAGTCTGCTTTGGCACCAGCGGCTGATTTTTTTGCAGCGCCTTGAAGTAGTTGATGCCTGGCGTGAAATTATCCAGCGTTCCGCCCAGCGCCTGGTTGATCGCCACCGCACCGACATACCCGACAAACGCGCTGGCCGGATCGAGATAGCCGATCAGCCCCTTGTACTCCGGCTTCAGCAGATCCTGCCAGGAACGCGGTACCGGCTTGCCCTTGAGCGCATCGACATTCACCATCAGCCCCATGGTGCCGGAATGAATCGTGAACCAATAGCCGTCGGGGTCTTTCAGGTCGTTCGGGATATCATTCCAGCCGGCCGGTTTGTAGGGCGTGATCACATCGCTTTTCTTCGCTTCGATGCCAAAGGTCACCCCGACATAGGTAAAGTCGGCCACCGGGCTGGCTTTTTCGGCAATGATCTGTGATAGCGATTGTCCGCTGTTCTTGTTATCCGGCGGTACGGTGATGCCGGTCTTGTCCTTGATGGTTTTGATTTGCGTTGCCCAGTCGGCCCATTCGGGCGGACAGTTGTAGCAAATCGCATTCTGTGCCGAGGCGTGGACCGAAGCGGCCAGGGCGGCAGCGGCGATCATCGCATGGAAAACACGTGCTAAGCGCATGCTTGTTCCTTTCTTGAATTTAACTGCGGGATTTAAAGGGTCTGACCGAGCCGCCTAAACGGACGGTGTGAGGCAATATCTGCGTGGCTGCGGGCGCCTGGCCGTCTTGCGGCCCCTCAATCGCGCGCACCAGCGTACGCAGCGCCAGCTCGCCGATTTGCTCGGATGGCTGGGCGACGCTGCTCAGCATCGGATCCATCAGCTCACCCAGCGGGATGCCGTCGAAGCCCATCACCGACACATCGTCCGGCACGCGCAAGCCAAGTGCACGCAGATCGCGCATGGCGCTGAGCGCCAGCAAATCGTTGGAACAAAACAGCGCGCTTGGTCGCTGCAAGGGATCGCGGAAGGTTTGCAGGTATCCGTAGCAAAGTTCGGTGTAGGTATGGCGAGGCACCTCGATTGGCGTTAGCGCCTGCAGTCCGTGTTCGTGCATCGCCTGCCGATAGCCATGATAGCGTTGCAGAGCACGATCAGAAGCATGAAATTGCCCGGCCAGCATCTGAATGCGCGTATGGCCGAGCTTGATCAAGTGCGTTACGGCGTCGCGTGCGGCGGCCCGGTTATCGACAGACACCGATGGCCGCGCGCTCAGTTGCGGCTGGTTGTACACCAATACGTAAGGAATCCGTTCGCGGTCCAGCACATCGAGGGTGCTGCTGGCGTCGGCGTCATTGACGGTGAGAATGACGCCGTCGACACGGTGCGCCAGCAGCAATTCCACCGCCGCCGATTCATCCTGCTGACGATATTCGGTGGCAGTAAACATGACCGAATAATCCAGCTGCCGCGCTGCCATTTCCGCCCCTTGCAGGCATTGCGCGAACACCGTGTTGGACAGCGTCGGCACCACCACGCCAACCGTATGCGAACGTCCGGCGCGTAAATTGCGTCCGGTGAAATTCGGCCGAAAACCGAGCATCTCAATTGCCTGGTTCACCTTGCTGGCGGTATCGATGCTGACCGAGTCCGGCTTGTTCAGCAGACGTGACACCGTGGCGATGGATACGCCGGCTTCCAGGGCAACCTGTTTGATGGATGGACGCACAATGCAATAACTTCTGATGTAAACGTTTACATCGTAGCCGTGCATTGTTACGTGCTGATGACCGTGCGGAGATAAATCCGGGTTAATTGATCAGGACTGTATGACTAAGCGGCAATTGTTCGATATCGCCTGCAGTTTTCGCGGACTGAGCTTTGCGCCGGCTTTTACTAGCCAATCGCTGGGGGCGGTATACCGTTTTACGCAAATGTCGCCCGACGCCGTCGCTTTATGCGGCTATCTCGCGGTGCACAGCCGGGCGCGTGCGGACGGACTGGTGTTGATTGCCATGGCAGAACCTGAGTTCCGGCAACGCAGTTTGCAAGTGCAAACCATGGCCGGACGTGCTTTGCCGGCCGCTGTGAATGTCTTTGTCAAATATCTTATTAATGAAATCCAGTCATCGGATTAAAGCGTCGTGCGCAACGCAAACAGTTCCGGAAACAGCACCACATCCAGCATTTTCCTCAGATAGCTGACGCCCGCAGTACCGCCGGTGCCGGTTTTGAAGCCGATAATGCGCTCCACGGTGGTGACATGGCGGAAGCGCCAGAAGCGGAATGCAGTTTCCAGGTCGACCAGTTTTTCCGCCAGCTCATACAGCGCCCAATGAGTCTCGGGCGCTTGATATACGGCCAGCCAGCCGCTTTGCACCGACGCATTCGCCGTGGTCGGAAGGGTCCAGTCTGCCGCCAGGCGGTCGGCATCGATCGGCATGCCGGCGCGTGCCAACAACGTGATCGCCTCGTCGTAGATGGATGGCGTCGAGAGCGCCGCACTCAGTCGCGCATGGGCTTCGGCGGCGCTGCTGTGGACTTCCAGCAGGGCTGCATTCTTGTTGCCAAGCAGGAATTCTATTTCCCGGTATTGATATGACTGGAAGCCCGACGAACTGCCCAGATAAGGGCGGATCGCCGTGTATTCCGGCGGCGTCATGGTCGCCAGCACGTCCCAGGCATGCACCAGTTGATCCATGATCCGCGCTACCCGCGACAGCATCTTGAATGCCGGCGGCAGATCGCCGCTGCGCAAATGTTCGCGCACTGCGTGCAACTCGTGCAGCATCAGCTTCATCCACAGTTCGCTGGTTTGATGCTGAATGATGAACAGCATCTCGTTGTGATTCGGCGAGCGCGGGTGTTGCGCCGACAGCACCTGGCCGAGAGCCAGGTAATCGCCGTAGCTCATCGATTCGCTAAAGTCCATCTTGGCATCGTGCCATTCGGTGGATGGCGTTTGCGGCGTCGGCGGCGTGGTTGGGTTGTAAGGGCATTCCATGATTGTGTTCTCCGTATTTATTAGGTAACGGCGTCGCGCTTGGCGTCCAGGTCGTAGGCTTTATCGTCGAGAATCTGTTTCAGGCATTCCACGGCATCCCAGACGTCGACGAATCGTGTGTATAGCGGCGTGAAGCCGAAGCGCATGATCAGCGGTTCGCGGTAGTCGCCGATCACGCCGCGCTCGATCAACGCTTGCATCACGGCGTAACCGTGCGGGTGCGCAAAGCTGACATGGCTGCCGCGCTCATGGTGCTGGCGCGGCGTCGCCAGGCTGAGCGGATGGTTGCTGCAGCGTGCTTCGACCAGAGCGATGAACAGGTCGGTCAACGCCAGCGACTTGGTGCGCAGCGCCAGCATGCTGGTTTGCGCGAATACGTCCAGACCGGACTCGACCATTGCCAGCGACACGATCGGTTGCGTGCCGCACAGCGCGCGACGGATGCCGGCGCCCGGCCGGTAGCTCGGCAGCATGGCAAACGGGGTGTCATGACCCCACCAGCCCGATAACGGTTGGCGGAAGTCGGCGTGGTGGCGCGGCGCGACCCAGGCAAAAGCCGGCGAACCGGGGCCGCCGTTCAGGTATTTATAGGTGCAGCCGACCGCGAAGTCGGCGTTGCCCCGATGCAGGTCGACCGGCACCGCACCTGCGGAGTGCGCCAGATCCCAGATCACCAGTGCGCCCCGGGCGTGGGCCTGGGCGGTGACGGCCTGCATGTCGTGCAGATGGCCGCTGCGGTAATTGACGTGGGTCAGCATTAGCACGGCGGTGTCGGCATTCAGCGCCGTTGCCAGTTCTTCGGGCGAGTCAAGCAGATGCAGCCGGTAGCCGCGATCGAGCCATTTGGTCAAGCCTTCGGCCATGTAAATGTCGGTCGGGAAATTATCGCGTTCGGTGATGATCACTTTGCGTCCGGCGGCGTCCGGCCTGCCGGCCTGGATCTGCAGTGCCGCCGCCAGCACCTTGAACAGGTTGATCGAAGTCGAGTCGGTAATCACGACTTCATCGTCTTTGGCGCCGATCAGCGGGGCCAGCTTGTTGCCCAGGCGGGTCGGCAAGTCGAACCAGCCGGCTTTGTTCCAGCTACGGATCAGGTCGCTGCCCCATTCTTGCGCGATCACCTCTTGCGCTCGTTGCAGCGCCGCTTTCGGCCGCGCCCCGAGCGAGTTGCCGTCAAGGTAGATCACCCCTTCGGGCAAGTCGAATTGTGTCCGCAGCGCGGCGAGCGGATCGCCCGCATCGAGCGCCAGGCAGTTATTGCGGGTGGTCATTGCTAACTCCGGGGTTCAGTTTGATAAAGGTCTTAAGATCGCGCGCAGCGGACTCGCATCCATGCCGGGCAGCCGTCAGCGGTTTGCCGGGTCGGTTCTGCGCTAAACGCCGCATCTCCCGGCCAGACCGGCAGCTGGGGCGAGAGTAGAGGACTGATGTCCCATAGGGGCGATGGCATGTTTTTGCTCGTTGATATGTCGAAATGTGATTGGTATTTTATGTCGAAATTCCTGAATTGTTATTGCAAAGTGAATTGCTTATTGGGTTTTAAATAGAATATATTTCGCAAATTAATCTTAATTTTGATGAATTATTCGAAATGACACTGAGTTTTCTATCTCTACTCACCGTCCCGACAAGCACAAGAGAAAATACGCGATGGAACGTCCGATTTGCCGCGAAGGCGATGCAAGCAGCCACGGCGTCCAAGTCATCAAAGCTGGCGGCAGCATGTCTATTGATACCCGGCGCATGGGGACAATCAAATTATCGAAGGCTGCACGATGCTTGATGATGGCCAGCACAGGCCGTTCAACTGCTTCTCGAGTACGCGCCAGCTCCGCCGTTCGACGCAGGCCTGCCGGAAACCGCGCGGCCTTGCGTAAAGAATGCTGTCGAGGCCCGCATGATGAATGCGCTTTTTTTGGACGCGCACAGACGCATGCGCGACATTGTCCGCCAAAGGAACTGATCGGAGCTTGAAGCCAACGTCTTTTGAGCAAATAGGCTCGACCGAACTGCAAATGTTAGGCAGCATGCCAGCTAAAAGCGTAAAGATGTCGACGAAAGATTATTTTTCCTGAACAGGAAATGCAGCAGGCAGCGTCGGCGTGGCAATCAGATTATTCAATCCTGCCCGCTCTACGGCGGAAATCATTGCCTGATAGCCTTCCGTGCTGTCACGGTAGAGCAGTACAACAGAAAAACCTTGCTCCGCCGGATCGTCGGACGCAAGCACTTCCGCCTCGCCATCTGCGGCGCGGAGTCGCGAAACGATCGCCTGCGCGCGCTGTTCGAAAGCAAATATCGCCCCGACATATCGACGTTTTGCGGTCTCTGATCTGGCGGCGCTAACCTGATATGCATTGCCGTCGCCGTGCACCAGAAGCAGACCGCGTTCCTGCAGCGATTTTTGGAAAAGCGTGAAAACTTCATCAGATGAAAGCGGATCGGTTGAAGCAAGACTAATTGTTCCCTGTACTTCTTGAGCCAGGCGAATCTTCTTCCCCGAATATTGGCTGACCAGGCGTACCGCATCAGGCAATCCAATATCTCGCCAAATGACATAAAACCGGTCATCACAAAAGACTGCCGTTGCATGCGAAAACAATAGAAACGCTAATAAAGGTGTCGCGATCTGTTTAATTATTGATATCTGAAACATATCGCCTGACAATTATCGTGGCATTGCCGCAGATACTTTCCACGGGCAGATTGCCGGTAAATGGTTGACGTGCCGACATGTGCTGGCGCGCTGCATGTCGACAGTCGGAACTTCACATCAATGCGGCGATCTCCGCCGCACTCAGGGCGCCGCGATAAATGCGGAATTCGTCCACCAGGCCATCGAAATACGGGTCATTGGCAAACTGGGAGCGCCCGATCCAGTTCTGGCTGGTGCTGCCCAGGTGGAACGGTGCGAGCACCATCGCGGTATTGGTGCCAACAGCGTTGCCGTTCACGTACAAGGTTCCGACATTGCCCGACAGGGTGATGGCAACATGCGCCCATTGCCCGATCGGCATTGCGGTATTGCTGTCGATCCCTTGCTCGCCGCTACCGCCATTGAGCGTCATGGCAAAGCGTGGAAATCCGCTGCCATTGCGCGTCGTTAACATCATGTAGTGGCCGGTGCCGGTGCCGAAATCAAACACCCGCGCCCATTTTTGCGATGCATTCCAATAGACCCAGGCTGCGATCGTGATATCTGAGATATCGGCCACAATGTCGGCCGGCAGGCTGACGTAACTGTTGCTGCCGTTAAGTGACACTGCACTGCCTTTTTTGCCGGCTCCCCAAGTCGCTCCGTTGGTCAGCGTTCCGGCGTGACCCTTGCCGCTGGAATCGGCGGCCGTAGCGCCGCTGCCGTCATCGAACGCCAGATAGGTCTGCAATTGCACAGCCGTAATCGCCGTCGCCTCGTTCGATGCTGAAGTGACCCCGGATGGCGTTACTGCAGTGACGACATAGTAATAGATGCCGGCAGCCAGGCCACTGTCGGTATAGGTCAGCAGATCGGTGACGCCAGCCGCGACGGTTGTATAGGGGCCGCCGGCAGTCGTGCCGCGCTTGACGTCGTAACTGCTTGCATACGCGCTGCCCCACCACGACAGGATCACTTGCCCCAGACTCGCGATTGCGGTCAGGCCGCTGGGCGCCGCGCCGCTTGCAATCGGGTCGCGGGTGCAGGTCAGCGTGCCATAGCCCAATTGATCGTAACCGCCGCTGTTCGGCCCATAATTGCCGCCG
Organism: Collimonas sp. OK242; assembly: GCF_900107095.1. Lineage (GTDB taxonomy): Bacteria > Pseudomonadota > Gammaproteobacteria > Burkholderiales > Burkholderiaceae_D > Collimonas. The sequence goes on along the minus strand of NZ_FNOR01000018.1, from coordinate 71,154 downwards.
CCGCCTTCCGGCTGGATCAGCGCCGCGAATTTCTTGGAATACGGCGCGGCCAATCCTCTGCGGTTGACGTAATGGTTATAAACCAAAGCCCACGCGGGCCGCACGTTGCCTTGTCCAACCGCCGACAAGGCGGTTTGATTGACTCCGTCGATATTGTTGTAAGTGACATAGGGTACTGTATAAAACGTATTGCCTGATTCAATCAGATTGGCTTTGGCGACGTATTCGGCGCCGGCAAGAAAGCGGTTATTGTCATAGCCATACAGATCTACTCCCTGATTCCATGCCATTTCGCAAATCGGTCCCATCAATGCAATGCCGAGTGTGTTGTGCCCCTGGTCGCGGCCGGTTTCCTGCCACTGTCCCAGATAGCCTGGATGCATGTAGTAGACGGCTTGCGAAACGGCGCCGTTGCCGGCCCCGTGCTTGAAGTAATCGACTGCTTCGTTAAACATGGCACGGTCATCGCATAACACGCCGATAGCCATGATCGAGGCCATATTGCACAAATCCCAGTTGGCCCAGTAGTGGGTAACTTCGGTATTGTTGTGACGGATCAGGAAATCATGATTGATCGGGTAAAAGACTGTCCGCATCATATTCTGGAAACTGGCAAGATCGGCAGCAGACCAAGCGCTATAAGAGCGCATGATTTCGGCCGCATTGGCGAACTGATAGCCCTGGAGGCCGGCGACCAGATCGCCATTCGTATCGCCGCCTATTCCTGTCAGCGTCGACGACCAGGCGTTCAAGATAGTCACGGCCTTATCGGCATAGGCGGTATCACCCGAAATTTTCCATCGCAGTGCACAGGCATAGGCGGCGGCGATGTCGTTATAGAGAATAGGGTAGTTCTGCGCATGTACGTGATCGTTGCCGCGATAAATCACCGCTTGCGGACGAGGCCTGTAGCTCAAGCTGGCGTGGCCGTTAGTGATCAGGACGTTCCAGCCGCTGATCCACGGCGCCGCTTTCGCATTCACCTTTTGGCTCATCCGGTCAAAATCGGCCTGCGTGTGCAGCAGGCCTGGATGAATAAATGCATTGCTGACAGGAGCAGGCGTCGTTTCTGGTGGTGTCGGTGTAGCCGGCGTCTGGTTAGAAGTGGCAGGGACACCAGGCGCCGCCGTTACGGCCGTTGTTGCTGGCCCCGGCATGATGGTCGTGGCGGACGAGCCGCCGCCGGTTGCGAGTATATTGCCGCCGTCGCCACAGCCCGCCAGCAACAAGACGCCAAGGCTGGAAATGAAATTACGACGCGACATGCCGTTGGCGTGCGGTTCGTCACCGGATGCATCGCTTGCATCGACAAGTGCTTGCGACAATGTATGGTTGGCATCGATCATCGGATTATTCAAGCTCTTGTCTTTCAACGATATATTTTTGGAAATCACCTGGGAAATTGAATGTCGTCTGGCCGCGATGTGCGAGCTGCCGATGTTTCGCATGCAGTTTGCTGCCAGGTTCGGGCCGCTGAACAGGCATGATTAACCCGACATTCAGTGTCGACCTTGAAGGCGTAGAAACAAATTTTCGGCACGGTATTCAATCCACAGATCGTTTCGCAAATATTGTGCCAATAGCGAATAGTCGGTTGCCGCCCTCAATTTCTGATAGCGCTACCAAACTTTGTCAGTTTCTTTGCTTTCCGGCCAAATTTTGTCCATAGCCAGGTGACCCCACTGCGGATTTTTTTTCGGCGTGTTCTTCTGGATTGGTTCGCCTGTACGTTCTACCTTCGATGTGGCATGGATCGTGCCTGTAGTGTCGCCCGAAGATGACTGCACGCGTATCTGGCCAGGATCGTCTCTGCACGTCATTACTGCTCAAAATTCTTGCTGAAGAAATAATTTTTCCTCTTTATAAGATGGGAAAAATTGTTCTTGTGGACACCTTTATCTTTTGGAAAACATGACGCCTTTTTTGAAAAAACAATCTTTTATAACTATCTTTGTCTGCCTGATATTCAGCGCGTGCGTCAGTGCGTGCGGTGGCGGCGCAAGTGATGCCGGAACAGGTTCCGGCATCAGCGGTACTAATAGCACAGGAAATATAGTCAGCAACTCGACTGGCACGGGCTCAACCGGCACGGTCTCAACCGGCACAGGCTCAACTGGCACGGGCTCAACTGGCACGGGCTCAACTGGCACAGGCTCAACCGGCACAGGCTCAACCGGCACAGGCTCAACCGGCACAGGCTCAACCGGCACAGGCTCAACTGGCACAGGCTCAACCGGTACAGGTATCACCTCAACCAATGTGGACGCGACGCTTCCCGCCGAGCCGCAGCTACCAGGAACCGTATGTGCTACTTTGACGGCGAATCTCCAACAGACGGCTGGATTGTTGCCTGCTTCGATTGACGCCAGCCTGGCCAATTCAAATCCGGATACCGCGCGAATTCAAACCGCGATCTCTAATTGTCCTGCAGGACAAGCGGTCAAGTTGACTACTAGCAGCAGTGGTCAGAATGCATTTCTTTCAGGTCCGATAACGTTGTCCAGCGGCGTTACTCTCTGGATTGATCAGGGAGTGACTTTGTTCGCGTCGCGCAGTCCGGCGGACTTCGACACGGGCGCCGGCAATTGCGGCACCGCTGCCGGTGACGGCAAATCCTGCAATGCCCTGATCACCGCCAGCAAGACACAAAATAGCGGAGTGGTAGGCGACGGTATCATCGACGGCCGCGGCGGCAGTGTATTAACGTCTGGCGCCAACGCTGGAATAATGACTTGGTGGGACGTTGCCATGCTGAATAAATCGACGGGTAAGAACCAGAATAATCCTCGCCTGATTCAACTTTTCGGCGGCAGCAACTTCACGCTGTATCGTATTACCGTTCAGAATGCGCCGGCATTCCACGTAGTGCCTAATACCGTAAGCGGCTTTACAGCTTGGGGGGTAAAAATTTTGACGCCGACCCTGGCTTACTCCAAGCCGGGTTATGCCTGCCCGGCAGGAAGCAGTCCGGATCCGACCACGCCAGCTACTTCGCCAAGCACTTGTTTTACGCCGGAAACCACAAAAAATACGGACGGGCTCGACCCCGGCCAATCGAATAATGTGTTGATTGCCTATTCTTATTTCAGCGGTGGCGATGACAATATTGCGATCAAGGCGAGCGGATCGGCGGCGGCGCTCTCGCATCGGATTGTTCACAGTCATTTCTATTATGGCCATGGCATGTCGATCGGCAGCGAGACGAATTCAGGTGTCGATGGCATCGCGATGCGAGATCTGTCGTTCGATGGCCAGGATTCTCCAAACGGAGTGGGGATACGGATCAAGTCGGACGACGGCCGCGGCGGCGAGGTGAAAAACATCAGCTATCAGCAGATCTGCATGCGTAACGTCAAAGAGCCGATGATATTCGATCCTTACTACAGCCCTGGAAATCACACGTCGGCGCCGAATTTTCACGACATTACGGTCAGCGGTTTTCATTATTTGGGCAGCGCAAAATATGGCGGCGGCACGCTCACCTTCAACGGTTATGCTCTCAACGGCACGGTCAATCCGTTGAAGATTACTTTGGATAACGTCATATTCGATTCTGCACCGAAGATATCGAATACCCCGCACAACGGTGGTCCGACACCGCCGTCGAACACTCAGTTCACCATGGGGCCCGGTCCGGTCAACTTCACGGTCGCATCTTCCGCGGCGAATAACGTGACGGTAACCGAGTTGCAGAAAAACGGCCAGTTGCCGCTTGATTGCAGCCAGGCCTTCGTCTCGTTTCCGTCTTCTGCATCTCCCTTTTAGCGCTTGCCGACATATGTATCTTTGAGGATTATTCCCATAATTTTTCTATGCATCTGACCGCAAAATGCACATCCGACCACGCTCACCTGCACAACTGGCTGATGCCAGTTGTTTGCTTTCGGCTTGTCAAAACGGCTGACAATTACGAAGCAACACGGTCTTGCAGCATCTGCATTCCTGCAGTTCAGTAATGTCAAAGGATATTTCTATAGTGCGGATTTCGGACCGACAAAAATCACGTCCGTCATTGATCGCTTACCAAACTTCAGGCGGCGGAAAATAGCTCTTTTCTTTGTCGCGGAAAAGCATATTTTCGCCTCCCCAATTTTGGAATCGAATTTTTTGTTCAACGTCCTGCTGCTTTTTCTCACTCCATGGCCCTAAGTCTCTGTTTGAGCCAATCAACGGATAGAAAGCAAATTTCGCATAGGGGCCAGGACCGCCTCTGAGCATGCTCAACATTTGGTAAACCTCTTCCGTTTACGATGGCTATACCTGATCATTTTATGATGACTATTCCGACCTATTAAAGTCGAAAACATGGTCATAGCATCCATGCAGGTTCCAGACTATGCAAATCCAGTTGCACATTATCCAAAGTCGAAAACACATTAGCGGAAGCTTTGGGACTCGGCGTTCCTTCGACAAATAAAGTCGAAAATTAACCGTTTCGATACGTCTGGATGCAGCCATAGCGAAAGCGTCCCAGCGCCGGGAATGACCAAGTGACAGTGCCGCCCGCGTGTTCCGCCTCAACGGTAATGAGCGTGGGACAGCAAGGCACTTCGAACGTTGCGCTTTCCTTTCGCGCCAACGCAAAAATTGTCGCCTGTGAACCGCCGCGTGAGGACCCCATGCGCCGACGATGAGGCATATCGGACGACTTGGGCAGGTGTCTGCGAATATACCGCGAAGGGCGTGAGGCCGAGGAGCGCTACCCAGGCAAGAAATTCACGACAGGAAATTCTCGCACATTACTTTTTCGCTTACGTTCAGTTCATGGTGAGGCCACCGTCGACGATCAGGTTCTGACCGGCGAACATGCCTGCATCGGGGCCAGCCAGGAACAGCACCGCGCCAGCGATGTCGTCAGGAGCAATGTCGCGCTGCACGACGCGTTGGCGCTTTATGTCTTCGCTCTGCTGGCCACGTGCCGCGCCGCCAGCCAGGATGCCGTCGCTCTGCGTAAAGCCCGGCGACACCGTGTTTACGCGTACGCCGTACGGTCCGAGCTCGCGCGCCAGTGTGCGCGTCATCGCGACAACCGCGGCCTTGCTGGCCACGTAGTGCAGGAGGCCCGCAGTGCCCTTGGATGCGGCTGCGGAGGCGATATTGATGATGTTGCCGTCGCCGGCCGGCTTCATGTAGCGTGCCGCCGCGCGGCAGCAGTACCACACGCCTTCGACGTTGACGTTGAACACACGCTTCCATTCGTCAGGGTCGATTTCGTCGAACGCTGTTTTGGCGAGCGAGGTGTAGATGCCAGCGTTGTTGACCAGCACCGATACTCCGCCGGTGCGTTCGGCCGCGAACGCCATCAATGCATCGACCTGCCCGGCGTTGCTCACGTCCGCGTCGAAGCCCAGCGCATCGTGGCCGAGCTTCTTCGCCGCGGCCTCGGAACCACGCAAGTCGGCAATCACCACGCGCCGGCCCAGAGCCGCGAAACGCTCGGCAATTGCGTAGCCTATTCCTTGCGCCGCACCGGTCACCACCACCGCGCCGCTCTTAATTGTCTGCTCCATGTTCTACCTTTCGTGTACTCCTCCTGGCACCAACTGCTCAGGCTGGAGCGGCCAGTCTACATGGGGAAATGTGCTGACGGCGACTCGAACTGCAACAAAAGAGACAGTGTGCCGCCGATTTTTTTAAACTCGATTCTTGCGACGGATATTATTAATTTGCCCGCCGAAATCGTTTGACGCCATAAGTCCTTGCCAGATATTTCGGTGGCAAAAAACGCTCAACGAAGGCGGCAATTAGTAATGCAGTATCGCAAAAAAAAAAGAAATAAAAATAATTACAACTTACACAGGAGACAAAATGAAGGCGCTTAACGCAACAATACTGTTGGGCTCAGTGATGGCGTCCACCGCCCTGCACGCGCAAACAAACGTTCAAATTTACGGGATTGTCGACGTCGGGATCGAATATGTAAATAAGGCGCGAGTAAGCAGTACGGGCACCGCGACCGGAAGCCTGGCTAAAGTAGACTCGGGAAACGCAGCTGCTTCGCGCATCGGATTTCGCGGTCGAGAAGACTTAGGGGATGGATTGGCAGCGGTCTTCGGACTTGAAAATGGCTTTTCGGCCGACACCGGTGTTCTTGCCAATGGTGGACGCCTTTTCGGACGTCAAGCTTACGTTGGTCTGGCAGGAAAATTTGGCGAGGTGCAACTGGGGCGAGAGACGACACCGATATTTGATTTTGGCGCGATCTACGACCCCATGATTCCCGCACGCTATTCGGCGCTTGCGCTGGATGCCGCCTTCGCTAGTCGCGCCGATAATGCGATCAGATACGGCGGGAAGTTTGGAGATTTGACTCTCAGTACCCAATATAGCTTTGGCTTTGACAGCACTATCGTCAACGGAGGCGAAGTCCCGGGCGCATTCCAGGTGGGAAAGGAAATGTCTGCAAACGTCAACTATCAGTTTGGAAATGTGTTGGCTGGCGTGCTGTATGATCGCCAAAATGGCACTTCAGTAGCCACCCAGCAGAATACGGTGGAGCGAATGGCACTGGGGATAGCCGCCGATTTTAAGCCAGTAAAGATATACGCTGCATTTCAGAGACGAAACATGCATATGTCACCAACCTCCACGAGGACGAATCTCTACTGGGTTGCAATGTCATACAACCCCACTGCCGCGGTGACGTTGCTCGCTGCAGCATATTCCTACGATCCTGCCGGTGCTTCAAACAGAACTGGAATGTACACGCTCCTTGGCAGCTATGCACTTTCCAAGCGAACCGATATTTATTCGGAGCTGGCGTTGATGCGAAATCAGGCAAAGGCTGCAATGGCGCTAGACGGGACCGTCAATCCTGGTGGCAATCAGGCAGGCCTGACGTTCGGGATACGCCATCGGTTCTAGTCACCTTGGCGCTGCAAGACAATTGCAGCGCCATTCGATACTTACCGCGTTTCAAGCAGTTCACTGACTGGGAGATATTTCTGGCGAGACCGTGCTGGCGGTTGGCGTCTTCTCCGCCGTCGGCCACAATGCCACGCAGATTGCGGTTCCCGGGGACGCCAAAATGAAGTCGCCGCTATGCTACACTGCGCTTACATACTCTCATCGAGCACGTCCTTAAGTGCATCCGGCATAGCAGTTCTGTCGTGGCTCGAAATGGCAGCCTGCCGGTCGCTACGTGATGCTCGCACCGCTCGGTCGGGTGTCCGATTCACCAGGGCAATCGTAACTAAGGGGCCTAACTGGTTCTGCTGATATGGAAAACACACTGGTCCGGCTGACGATTTCGCAATCTGAGCTCTTTGCCAACTGGCCAGACGCGGCTATCTTGCGGCTGGTCCAGGCGGCCGACGCAATCACGGTCGAAGAAAACACCGTTATCCATCGGACAGGTGAACTGCCGACCTACCTATATCTTCTTGCGACAGGCTCGATGCATTTGATCAGGAAAATGCCATCCGGGCGCAACTTTACAGCTGGAATCCACCTCGCGGGGGAGTTCCACGGTATCGGACCGGTGATTACCCGGTCGCCCCATATCTATACGGCGGAATGCAGGGAGAACACCGTACTTGTCCGTATCCCAGGCGAGCTGCTGCGTGAAATGCTTAGTCATGACGGAAATCTTGCGTACTCTTTAATGAGCGCCATGGTCATTCGACATCGCGGTGCGCTGAATAGATATGAAGGGGCTGCAGTCCTATCGACCCGTGCAAGGGTGGCAACTCTTCTCAACTCTATTTATACGAGAAGCGCTCGTGGCGGTCGCGTGTCTTCGATCAACCTATCCCAAGAGGAAATTGCAACGATGCTTGGCACGCGTCGCCAGGTTGTCAATAGAGTTTTACGGGAGATGGAATCAGAGGGCGCAGTTCAAGTTCTATATGGACGAATTGTAATCAGTGACATCGGTAAGCTTGAAAAGATGGCAGAGCATTCTGAATAGTGGATGTGCGCCGTGCCGCACCCTCGATATCGCGCAGGCCAAGGTTAAGCCGATAGTACCAACGCACTGCGCAGCGATGCTTCTTGCCGGAAATCGGTAGCCACGATAGAGAGATTTCGTCTTTCTCATCTCGTCCCCTTACCCGACTTCCCCCAACGCAACAGCGCCCTTCAGGCGCTTGCGCTCACGATTCGAACGCCTCACTTTCATCCACGAAGCGTTCATGAGAATCGCCCGCCGCATCATTTTTTTGGCGGCAACTTCCACCTTCGTTGTGTCTTGATTCTACTTGCCATTTAGGAGCGGGGAAGACCGGTAGCCGCAAACCGTTACTTGCGTTCTCCGTTCCCTTTGTCGAATGCAACAAACCGGACAAAGTACCGGATCACGTACTCGCCTTGTAGATGTGGAACATTCACAATGAAAGCATCAAAACCAAAGTAAAAAGGCTCGAAATGCAAGAAGAGAGTTTCAGGCTTGGTCGATACCAAGTAGGCGATCAAATTCTGATCGGCCAAATTGAGGGCGATTTTATCAAGGTGGTTTGCGAGCGAGACGAGCTGAATCAGGCCCTGGAAGCGGCCGCACCTGCGAGTCACAATGCAAGACGGATCGCGCTGTCAGATGCAGTCATGCTGCCGCCCGTTGATCCGCATGCCAGAATTTTTGCGGTTGCTGTCAACTACCACGCTCATGGCGCTGAAGCAAGCGCAAAGCCGCCGGAGAGACCCTTGGCGTTTTACAAGGCGCCGACAAATTTTGTTGGGCACGAGGGTGTGTTGAATCCGGATCGGACGTTGACATCTCGCTTTGATTACGAGGGCGAAATTGGGGTGGTGATAGGTAAGCGCTGCAAATCGGTATCGGTGGCAGATGCATTGGACTATGTCGTTGGCATTTGCGCGCTCAATGACGGTTCCGCTCGAGATCTCACGAGGGTTCCTGCCGGTCAGTCATGGTGGCCAGACTGGACTGCCGCAAAGGGCTTGGACGAAGCCTCGGCGCTGGGGCCAGCAATCACCTGCGGGGCACAAGTCGTAGACGCGGTGCGTAAGCGAAGCTTGACCATCACGACGCGGCTGAACGGAAAGGTGGTTCAGGACTGCAGTATGAAGGAGATGATTTTTTCGACAGAGGAAATCATTGCGACCCTGTCCTCATACATGGCATTGCTACCGGGCGACATTATTGCCACCGGCACGCCGGCCGGTGTCGGCATCGCCCGCAATCGTTTCTTGATTAGTGGCGACGACTTGTCGGTCGAAGTAAGCGGACTTGATATTTTACGTGTAAAGGTGGCTTAACCATGAATACAGTACCAATCAAAATGCACGGCCAATTGGCCGAAAAAATGATGCAGCTGTCGGAAACGTCCGCAGGCACGCCGATGGGAGAACTCTTGCGGAGGTTCTGGCATCCTATCGCGATTTCTGCAGATGTGGCGCCAGGGAAAGCGAAAAAAGTGCGCCTGCTGAGCGAAGATCTGACGCTTTACCGCAGCGAGAGTGGGAATGCTCATCTGGTTGCCGGGCGCTGCGCTCACCGGCTGACCATGCTGCATACGGGTTGGATCGAGGGTGAAGAAATCCGCTGCATGTATCACGGTTGGAAATTCGACGGTGAAGGAAAATGTGTTGAGCGTCCGGCGGAAAAGAATTGCCGCGAAACGAACATCCGCATTGCCGCTTATCCTGTCCATGAGTACAGCGGACTCATATTCGCGTACATGGGCGAAGGCGAGCCGCCCGAATTTGATCTGCCGCGTAATGCAGCGTTCGAGCGCCAGGATGTCATGCTGTTTCAACGCAAGCAGATATGGCCTTGCAGCTGGCTGCAAAATGTCGAGAATTCACTCGATGCTGCTCATGTGAGTTTCGCGCATGTGATGGGGCGGGTCGGTGAATTCGGCAATGCCATTACCACCGAGGTTCCTGATCTGGCTTATCAGGAAACCGAGGCTGGCATATGCCAGACGGCGACCCGCCGTGCAAGCGCGCAAGTACGCGTGAGCGACTGGACCTTCCCGTCCGAGAACCATGTAACGATGCCGGGGATTAGCCCTGAAGACCCTTGGATCGAGGTCTCCAATTGGATGGTGCCGATAGACGATACACATGTGATGAGAACCTCGCTCTACGCGGTGCCTCTGTCGACTCCTGAGTCGAACCAGCGCATCATGGCCTACTTCAAGGATGTCGGCGACTACAATGCTGCCGACTACCATGATGAATTATTCGCTGGCGAGTACCCGGTTGATCCGTTGATCCGCTTGACCGCGGCACAGGACTATGTGGTTTTGGTCGGTCAGGGTGCTATCGCAGATCGCGTGAATGAGAAGCTAGGCTCCTCGGATTTGGGCATCGCAACGTTGCGCCGGATCCTCTGGCGCGAGCTTGATGCGATGCGTGCGGGCACGCCGACGAAAGCTTGGCGGCGGCTGGAGCGTTCGTCCCAGCTGTTCGTCAAAGGCGACATGGTTAAGTAAAGCTGCTTCCGAAATAAGAGATGAGGCCTCGGCTTGTTGCCGAGGCCTGGTCTACACGTTCGCCATGAGCGTGTGGCCATGCCGGGACTGTGGCGCTCGATTGCTTCGCGGCTGTTCATTTTGTATCGCCGATCTGTGATCTCACCCACGCCGCTGATGGACGTTGTTCAACGCGTCATGCGCAATCTTGTCCGCCTTGCCCTCCCGCCGTCTCCCAATACGATATGTGCCAGTGAGACGTTCCGCGGAAATTCTGCTGGTGTGAATTGACATCATCGCGACAAAGGATGCATGCCGGCGCTCGCCGTGCATCGGTCATGGCGGGACAATTGCGCGTACGAGGTGAGGGCAGACTGGTATCGCTCTGCGTTATCAAACTAAATCTCCTGAGTCAGATTAATTCACGTAATCAATGTCGATTCCTGATGATTTGAGTGAGGTGCGAAACCCATGTCAGGCCGATACCCAACGTGATCGGATAAAAAATGAAATTTGGAGATGACGATGCGAACAATTAAAGCAAGGATACATGCGATTGAGTTTCTGGCAGAGGATATTCTCGGCATTGACCTGAGACCGATCGATGATGCAGAGTGGCCCGTGGCGATTGCCGGATCCCACATTGATCTGCATCTTCCGGGCGGCATGATACGCAGCTACTCATTAGTCAATGCGCAGGGTGAGAAGCATCGCTACGTCATTTCAGTGAGCCGCGATGCCAATAGCCGGGGCGGATCGAGATATCTGCATGAGGTACTGCGGGTCGGCGATGTCCTCACCATTTCAGAGCCGCGCAACAGCTTCGCCCTGAAGGAATCTGCATCGCATTCCATCTTCATTGCCGGCGGCATTGGCATCACGCCGTTATGGAGCATGGCGCAGCGCCTGTCGCAGATCGGCGCGCCCTGGACGATTTACTATTCTGCGCAGGCTCCAGAGCGGGCGGCGTACGTAGAGCAGCTTTCGTCACTCGCCTCTGACGCAGGCGGCACGATCCATCTCAATTTCGATGGCGGACAGCGAGACAGAATGCTCAACCTTCAGCAAATTGTCGATTCCAGTCCGCGTGATGCAGACCTGTATTGCTGCGGACCGATCCCGATGTTGCGTGCTTTCGAAGCAGCCTGCGAAGGGCGCAATCCTGATACGGTGCATCGGGAATATTTTGCCGCGCCAGCGTCGGCGCAGGCGGAGCAGGGCAGCGAAGAGGAATTCATTGTCGTTTTATCGAAATCCAACAAGACGGTGAAGGTTGGGCCGACAACCACGATTCTGGATGCGGTGCTCAATGCAGGCGTAGAGGTGTCTTATTCATGCATGGCCGGTATCTGCCGAGCTTGTGAAACAAACGTGCTTGGCGGGCTCCCTGATCACCATGATCTGGTACTTAGCGACAGCGAGCGCGAATGCGGAGCGACGATGATGATTTGTTGTTCGCGGGCAAAAACTGCGGAATTGATTCTCGATTTGTGAGAGCGCGATGCTAGTCGTCTCACTAAACCGTAACAAACCGGACAATCAATCGCACTAGATCCTCGCAATGCTTGCGGGTGGTAGCGATACTAGTACCTGCCGACACAGGATAACGCCGAGTAGCGCGGTCGCTTGACAGACGCGAGAGCTAGCGCACACGGCGACTACACCCGAAGTCGGCGATTCGAACATAACTACGAAAGAAACCACGATGGACTCAACCTATCCGCGTATCGGACTGCATATCGACGGCGAATGGCTCTACGACCGCCCTGCCTATACCGAGGTCGTCAATCCGAGCAACGAGGCTCGCCTCGGCAGCGTACCGGGCGCGACGCCAGAGGATCTTTCGCGTGCGCTCTCCGCCGCTGAGCGTGGCTTCCGCGTCTGGCGCGACACACCGCCGCTGCAACGGGCGCAGTTGCTGCTGCGCACTTGCGCGCTGGTGCGCGAGCGTGCAGAGTCGATCGCACAGATCCTCACGCTAGAACAAGGCAAGCCGATCGCCGACGCCCGCAACGAAGTGGCGCGCGCCACCGCCTTTCTCGAATGGGATGCGGCGGAGGCGCAGCGCCTCTACGGCAGCATCGTTCCGGCCGGGCCACAGATGCAGCAGATGATCCTGCGGCTGCCGGTCGGCCCGGTGGCCGCCTTCACCCCGTGGAACGTTCCGGTCGGCTCCCCTGCGCGCAAGATCAGCGGCGCGCTCGCCGCGGGCTGTTCGGTGATCATCAAAGCCGCCGAGGAAACCCCGGGCACCGCGTGCGCCTTCGTGCAATGCTTCATCGATGCCGGCCTGCCGCCTGGCGTGCTCAATCTCGTTTTCGGCAATCCGTCCCTGATTTCCTCGACGCTGATCGCCTCGCCGGTCATCCGCATGGTGACCTTCACCGGATCGGTGGCGGTCGGCAAGCACCTGACCCAGCTCGCTGCTGCGGCCATGAAGCCGGTGCTGATGGAACTGGGCGGCCATGCGCCGGTGCTGATCGGCGCCGATGTCGACGCCGCGGCGCTGGGCAGGCTCGCGGGCAGCGCCAAGATGCGCCTGGCGGGCCAGTTCTGCGCCTCGCCGACGCGCTTCATCGTTCACCGGAAGTCCTACGCCGCCTTCGTCGACGCATTCGCCCAGGCCGCCAGCGAAGTACGCGTGGGCGACGGCTTCGAGCCGGGTGTGCAGATGGGGCCGCTGCTCAACGGCAAGCGTCTCGCGGCGATCGACGAGCTGGTGCAGGACGCCAAGGCCTGCGGCGCGCGCGTCGCGGCCGGTGGCCGGCGTATCGGCGAACGCGGTTTCTTCTATGCGCTGACCGTACTCGCCGACGTGCCGGCGCACGCCAAGGCGATGTCCACCGAACCATTCGGCCCGATGGCGCTGTGCGTGCAGGTCGCCGACCTGGACGAAGGTATAGCGCTCGCCAACAATCTGTCCGTAGGACTCGCCGGCTATGCCTTCACCAATTCGCTGGAAGAGGCGGAGCGCTTCACGCGCGAACTGGAGTGCGGCGTGCTGTCGATCAATCACTTCGGCATGTGCGGCGCCGACACACCCTTCGGCGGCGTCAAGGAAAGCGGCATCGGGCGCGAGGGCGGCGCGCAGAGTCTGGAGCCCTACACCATTACGAAGACAGTGCTGCAACGGACCGCGCGGGTTTGACCGCAAGGGGGAGAGCGGGAAAAAATCCTGCGCCGCCCATGCTGATCCTGTCAGCAATTTTTTGTGATGAATAACACGACGCTTAGAAAGTATATGTCTGCCACTGAAGAAGAAAGCAGCATCGAAGGCGTTAAAAGGAGATAAAAATGCTATTGCAAGAGACCGCACTTCAAACGACTTTAAGCCTCCCCGAGATCAATCTCGCGGATCCAGATTTCTGGCTGAGAGATGACTTCCATGGTGCGCTTGCGATTTTACGTAAGAAGCAGCCGATTTCGTGGCACGAGCATCCAGAGTGTGGCAAGGGCTTTTGGGCACTCCTCGACTACGAAGACATCGCCGAAGTTGACAAGGACTGGGAAACTTTTTGCAGCAAATATGGTGTGCGTGTCTATCACGATGCCGGCACCAAGATCCGGCCCGGCACGGGCGCGTTGATCGAACTCGATCCGCCCGACCATACCGTCAACCGCAAGCGCGTAAGCAAGGCGTTCATGCCGCGCCAGGTTGGCCGGATGGAGGAGTACGTGCGGGAGCAGGCGCGCCGGCTGGTGTCGCAATTCTCCGATGGCCAAGAGATCGATTTTGTAGACGATCTGGCGGCCATTCTTCCTTTCGAGATCATCAGTGACCTGGTTGGCATCGACCCCGTAGACCGGCCGCGTCTGCTGGAATTGTCGAAGATCGGCCGCTCCGAGCAGGAACCTGAATATGCCGGAAAACCTGAGATCCCGCAGCAAGCGGTCATGGAACTGCGCGAATACGGCATCAACCTAGCCGCAAAGCGTTTGCTCGACCCTAAGGAAGATCTGATTTCAGAACTGGCGCAGGTGCGGGTCGACGGTCAGTTGCTCGACAAGGAAGAGTTGGGCGGATATTTTGGTCTGATGATCGCTGCCGGCAGTGGCACCACGCGTGCAGCGCTGTCGCACGGGATGCTGGCGTTCACGCAGTTCCCGGAGCAGCGCCGCCTGTTCATCAGCGACCCTGTGCTGCACGAGAGGACGATGGCAGATGAGGTCATTCGCTGGGCGACGCCGATCAAGCATCAAGGGCGCGTTCTGACCCGAGACATCGAATTCAAGGGCGTCCAGATGAAGAAGGGGCAGAAGATCGGCATGTGGTTTATCGCTGCCAACCGCGATCCACGCCTGTTCACGGATCCGTTCAATTTCGACATCACACGCGATCCCAATCTGCACCAGAGCTTCGGTGCAGGTGGACCCCACTTTTGCATGGGTGCGAACATTGCACGCCGGGAAATCTGGATGCTGTTCCAAGAGTTGTTTGCTCGCTTTCCCAACGCGCAGGCCATTGCAGACCCGGTTCGCGAACGATCCCTGCAATCGAATGGTTTCAAACACTTGCAAGTGCGTCTTTCGCGTTGAATCGGGTTGGGAGGAATATCTGCAATGACCGAAAAAAAATGGACAGTTGCCGTCGAACCCGAGATTTGCGAAGGGTATGCGGTGTGCCAGCGCGTCGAAAAATCGATTTTTCAGTTCGCTGAGGACGATGACGTCGTGCGCATTATCTCTCAGCCAGAAACGCCGGAAATGCTCGAGCGTGTAAAGCTGGCCGTTCGCCGATGCCCGAAGCAGGCGCTGAAACTACTGCCGCGCGATGGCGCGGAGTAATTACCTTCATGGAAGAGGAATATTATGCCTAACGTGATTTTTATAGATGCCAACGGCAAGTCGAGAACCATCGATTGCACGGTTGGGACCAGCCTGATGAAGTCCGCGCAGCTCCACGGGATCTCGGGTATCTACGCCGAATGCGGTGGCCAGAAGATGTGCGCCACATGCCACGTCTACGTTGCCGAAGAGTTTCTCGATACATTGCCAGAAATTTCCGTCGATGAAGACGAAATGCTCGAAGCGACGGCATCTGATCGCCTGCCCAACAGCCGACTGTCGTGTGCGATCATCATCAAACCGGAGCATGAGAACCTGGTCGTTCATCTTCCTAAGTTGCAGCGATGAGCAGCGTCATTATCGTCGGTGGCGGGCATGGTGGCGTCGACGTCGCATTCGGCCTGCGCGAGCGTGGTTACACAGGACGCATCACTGTGCTGGACAAAAGTGGCTTTGTCCCATACGAGCGTCCACCCATGTCCAAATCATGGATCAACGGGGCCTGCGGTCCGGAGGAGCTGACGCTACGTGGCCATGACGCTTTCTCAGGCGCCAATATCGAGCTTATGCTTAACTGCGAGGTGTTGAGCATCGACCGGGATAGCAAGATCGTGGAGACCAGCAATGGGAGCCTCGACTATTCGACGCTCGTGCTGGCTCTTGGATCGAGTCCGCGGCAACTCCGGCTTTCGGGCGCCGCGCTGGCTGGCGTGCATCACCTGCACACGCTCGAGCAAGCCACCGCGCTCAGAGACGACCTTGCGTCCGCCACCAGCGTGGGCGTCATCGGTGCCGGTTTCATCGGGCTGGAATTCGCTTCATCGGCCGCAAAACGCGGGCTGCCCGTGACGGTCATGGAGACTGCGGGACGCGCGATGCCCAGAACCGCGAGCGAGTTCACGTCAGGCTACATGCGCGCCCGGCACGAAGAGGGTGGCACGAATTTCCGTTTCAACGCCACTGTTCAGGAAATAACCGATCAATCAGGCCGCGTCGGGCGGGTCAACCTGTCAGACGGAACATATGTCGAGGCCGACCTTGTGGTGCAGGGTGTCGGCGCCATCGCAAATGGCGGATGGGTTACAGATTTCGGCCTCGATTTCGACAACGGAATCGTCGTGGACGGAACCTTGCGCACCAAGGATCCGGATATCTTCGCGATCGGCGACTGCGCGCGCTTCCTGGATGATGAAGGGGGAGGCACGCGACTGGAGTCCGTCGGCAATGCCGCCGATCATGCGCGGCGAGTAGCAGCAACCATTGCAGGCATTTCTGTGCCCTTACCTGATGTGCCATGGTTCTGGACCCAGCAAGCAGGTGTTCGGCTGCAGATGGCCGGCCGCATCGACCGCGTGGAGGAATGGTTGCTTACTGGTGCTGTCGAGTCGAACTCGTTCAGCGTGCTTGGTTGGCGCAACAACAAGCTGGTGTATGGCGAATCTATCAACAGTCCAAGCGAGCACGTAACCATCCGCAAGCTCCTTGCTGAGAATACGGCACCGACACTGTCGGAATTGCGGCCGGCCGCTGAAATGGGCTTGAAGGCTGCTATCAAGTTCTTGGCATAATTTCGATCGGCTCTGAAAAGATCAGGTAAGTCCTCTTCGTCATGGCTTCCAACTGAGAATGGAAATCATGACGAAGATCCATTTTAGCGACGAACCGATCGAGAGCGCATTCCTGGCGACACTGCGCAACTGATGATTCCTCCCGGAAAGCGCTAGCCATGATAGAGAGATTTCGTTTTTCTCATCTCGTGCTCTTACCCGACGGCCCCTCCAACGTGACAGCCCCCTTCAGGCGTTGCCCGTACGATTCAAATATCTCACTTTGAACACCTCACTTTCATCCACGAAGCGTTCATGAAAAACGCCTGTCGAATCATTTGCTGGCGGCAATTTTTACCGTCATTGTCTTAGTGCTACGTTATTGCTACTTAACAGGGCAAGGTATTGACGGCGACTCGAAGTGCAACAAAAGAGACAGTATCCTGCCGATTTCTTATAACCACGGTTCTTGCGGCGGATATCATTAAATTGACAGCCGAAATAACCTTGATTGCATAAGTCTTCGCAAGATAATTCGGTTGCAAAAAACGCTCGTAGACGAGCCGCACTGATTGAGATTTTCCCATCAGCACTATGGCCGCCGTAGTGTCACAATTGGTCGTGATTCAAACAATAAGAAACTATAAAAAACTATAAGATATGGAGATAGACGCTAATGCAAAAAGAACTTTTCAAGGTGATTTTGGCCGTGCTGCTGACCACCTGCGCCAAATGGAATGTATTCGCGCAGGCTGAGCAATATCCGGACACCGGACAACGTACGAATAGACAAACACGCGCGTGTCGGCGCATTCACGGCCAATCCACGTCTGTCATCTGGAGTGCGGTGCCCGTCGCTTAAAGCGTTGGGGCATGACAGAGCCCAAGCGGCCTCCATGGTACGTGAATCGCGCTCGTTTGCCACCCTGGAAACGCCACGCTTCCCGTAAACATCGGAAGTCGTCTGTATCGACTATCGCTCCTTTGAATCGAATCTGTACTTAACAGTCTATAGGGATTACATGCACACTTCTCAATCATATGATTCAGTCGCGGCCGGCCATCCGCCTGACGAAATCGAGCGGACTTACCGCAAGGTGGCCGTTCGGATCATGCCGTTTCTCGTCCTTTGCTATTTCGTCTCCTACATCGACCGCGCGAACATCAGTTTCGCCAAACTCCAGTTCATGAGCGACCTGGGTTTTTCTGAGGCTGCCTACGGATTTGGAGCGGGGCTTTTCTTCATCGGCTATTCGCTGTTTGAGGTTCCAAGCAATATCATGATGCAGCGTGTCGGCGCCCGCCGCACGCTGCTGCGCATCATGGTTCTCTGGGGATTGACCTCAAGCGCCCTGATGTTCGTGAGCTCGCCGCTTCAATTCTACGTAATGCGTTTTCTCCTCGGAGCTGCAGAGGCTGGATTTTTCCCGGGTGTCATGTTTTATTTAACCTATTGGTTTCCGGCTGCGCGTCGAGGACGAGCGACGGGTTTCTTCATGATGGGTGCCGCCGCGGCTGGCGTCATTGGCGGACCTGTTTCCACCTGGATCATGGTCCACCTGGCGGGGTTGCATGGCCTGCATGGCTGGCAATGGTTGTTCCTGCTGGAAGGGATACCTGCAGTCGTTCTGGGCGTCGTCGCATTCTTTTTCCTCAGCGATCAACCACGGGATGCGACATGGCTGACCGCGCGCGAGAAAGCCATTGTCCTCGGCGACCTCGCGGCGGAGGAAAAAGGAACAACCCGTAGCGGACACGGACTGGTTGAAGCATTAAAGAATGCCAAAGTCTACGTTGGAATCATTGTGTACTTTTGCATAGTGGTATCGTTCAACTCTATAGTACTTTGGGCGCCAACCATCATCCGCGATGTTGGTGTGAAGGATTTGTTCAATGTCGGATTGTTGTCCAGCATAGTTTTTTTGGCTGGAGGGGCCGGTACCTATCTAGTAGGCTATAGCTCTGATCGCAAAATGGAGCGACGCTGGCACTTCGCCGCGAGTTGCACTGTCGTCGCCCTATGCTTCGCACTTTTGCCACTAGCATCCCACAACACACCGATTGCCATTACGCTGCTTGCAATCGCGGCCGCAGCATCCTACGGGACCTATACGGTGTTTTGGACAATCCCCGCAACTTTCCTGCCCGGGAACACTAAAGCTAGCGGTATTGCCCTGATTACCAGTGTGGGAGGAATGGCGGCATTTGTAAGTCCAACGTTGGTTGGCTGGATGAAAGCCAGCACAGGAAGCATTTATCTCGGACTGACGCTAATGGGTGGAATTACTTTGGTTGGCGCTCTTATTTTGTTGATTGCAATTCCGGCAAACCAATCATCCAAAGGGGCTACGAGATGATTTTGTCGTGCGGGCTCTACCTCATAGTCACTTAACGCGAAGGCTGCAGTTTTTTTAATCGCGTTGTCCGAATAGACGACGGTCCGGATGGCAAATCACTTTGCAGCAATCTTGCGTCCGAAATGGTCCAGCCATATGCGCTGCAGCGCATATGGCTTTATCTCGACACAACCCCTTGTAGGTGGTTGGATAGCAATAACTGCCTATCAAGTTGGTATGCGAATTGTGCTCAACGCGTCGCTGCGTTGAAAGCGAACAATAAAATCTGTCGAGCCCTTTGTGGACGCGGTATACAAGGGTATTGCGAACAGCTGCATTTTGAACAGATTGCATATTCGCATCAATGTTGCCACCGATTAGCATCCCAATGCTGCCACCAGAATTTGATGGTCAGGTCGCGACGGGCCGCAGTACGCCAGGAATCGGCCATTAGAAACGCAAAGAATTTTGACGCTGACCGTCGGCAACACCCTCTAAGCAGTCACCTTGACTTCCAGAGCACCAAAAGCAGTATTTCGGGAACACGCGTGAGGTAGTGAATCTGGCTGTCAGCAAAGTCAATGGCTGCGAATGTTTCCTGATCGACACTCATAGTGATGCCATGCTATTAGTGACACGCTACACCCCAATGAGCGTCTTTGGCTCCAAATACGATTCCAGACCAAGCACGCCGTACTCGCGGCCGACCCCCGACTGTTTAAAGCCACCGAACGGCGCCAAAGGATCGTGCTGTAGCGTGTTGATCATCACTCGCCCGGCCTGCAGCCTTGCCGCTACAGCCTTTGCCCGCGCAGGGTTCGATGACATGACGTAGGCGTGCAGACCGAACACCGTTTCGTTAGCCATGGCTATCGCTTCCTCGTCGTCGCCATATGTCAGGATGGACAGAACCGGGCCAAAGATCTCCTCCCGTGCGATGGTCATCTCACTGCGCACATTGGCAAATACCGTCGGCTTGACGAAGTAGCCCTGCTCCAGCCCGGCCGGATGCCCCTCGCCACCCGCGATAAGTGTAGCGCCCTCAGCGAGACCGAGCCTGATGTAGCGCTGAATGCGTTTATATTGATTGTCATTGGCCAGGGGGCCAATGACGGTCGTTGGGTCGGTGGGGTCGCCCACCTTCATCTGCGCCACCGCCTCTTTCACTGCCTCGATGACTTCCGCCAAGCACCGCTTAGGCACCAGCAAGCGGCTCCCTGAGATACATGCCTGCCCGTTATTCATGAACGCCGCATTGAGCGCGAGAGGAACGGCCTTTGTCAAGTCGGCATCGTCTAGAAGGATGGTCGGGGATTTTCCGCCCAAGGCCAAGTGGACGCGCTTCATGGATTCGGTCGCCGCGCGCCGGATGATCTTGCCCACCGCCGTGGAGCCGGTGAACGAAATCTTGGCAACATCCGGGTGTGTGCTCAATTCTGCACCTACGACGTCGCCGCGTCCGGCGACGATATTGACGACGCCGGCCGGCAACCCTGCCGCATGGATCGCTTCCGTCACTATCCTGTTCTGTATCGGGCTTAGTTCGCTCGGTTTGATCACGGTCGTGCAGCCTGCGGCGACGGCCATCGCCAATTTGCTGCAGATCGAACCAGCAGTGCTGTTCCACGGAGTGATGAGGGCAGCAATACCAATAGGTTCCATCACTACAGTTGAGGTGCCCATGATACGTGTGAAGTCATAGGCTTCGAGCGTCGATGCGGCGTCAAGAAACGATTGCGCCGCGAAGCGGGAGATCCACGTAGCCCGTGAAACAGGTGCACCATATTCTTCAATCGTCGTATCGCGCAGCGCATCGCTGCATGCCAGGACGGCAGCATGTAGCCGCTTCAGCATGTTGACGCGATCGACGACTGTTGTTTGCGCAAATGCCGGGAGTGCCCTCTTGGCCGCCGCGATGGCGCGACGCGTATCCTCGCCATCGGCAAGGGTGGCGCGTGCGAGAGCCCTTTCGGTTGTCGGGTTAATGATATCAACTGTCTCGGTGCCGTGTGGTGTGACGAAGGCGCCGTCGATATAGATCTGATGGATGGTTTGCATGATCGCTCCTAAGTTTGCCCGGACTATCCGAAGCCATGCATGCAGTGTACGTTCGCCTAATTGATCTGATAAGATAGATAAAAGTTGATGTTTTATTTCGAAAATCAGGACAATGCAGAAATCCGGTTTAGTCGGCCTAGAGGCCGCACTCGCTGTCGCCCGATGCCACAGCTTTCGGCGTGCGGCGAATGAACTAGGTATCTCGACGACGGCGCTAAGCAACGCTGTCGCGGGACTGGAGGCGCGGCTCGGTGTTCGCCTGTTTCATCGGACCACGCGCAGTGTCTCGCTGACCGAGGCCGGCGAACACTTCGTTGCCCGAATCACGCCGGCCTTGTCTGAGATTCGCGGCGCCATGGAGGAAACCACCCTCCATCGCCTATCACCCATTGGCACACTTCGCATCAATGCTTCGCTGGGCGCTGTCCGTATGGTGTTTGCGCCGATCGTACTGGCGTACCTGAGCCGCTACCCCGATATGAAGGTGGAGATCGTGACCGAGGGGCGGATGGTCGATATTGTGGCCGAAGGGTTTGATGCGGGGATTCGCCTTAGCGACATGGTGCCGCAAGACATGGTCCGCATACCGATCGGCGCTGATCTCCAGATGGCTGTGGTGGGATCGCCTGCGCACTTTTCACGGTTTCCAATCCCGGCTTCGCCCGCCGATCTTGCCGGCCACCCCTGTGTCCGGGCCCGGTTTCCCAGCGGTGCGCCGTCGCGCTGGGAGTTCTCCCATCATGGCGAACCATTGAATATCGAGGTAACCGGGCCGCTTACGCTCGATGATCCGGGTCTTATGCGCGAAGCCACCTTGGCCGGTACCGGCCTAGCCTACCTGGCCGAGTGGTATGTGCGTGACGATCTGGCGTCAGGACGATTGGTGCGCGTGCTGCAGGATTGGACGCCCAGCTATCGTGGTCTGGCGCTTTACTATCCTCCTGGCAGGCAGCTACCTGCTGGACTGCGCGCTTTCGTTGACCTCATTCATGAACTTCGCGAACGGCATTCACTTTTGTAAAAACCGCCTTGCAACGTATTTGCTTGGCGCCTGTCTCAACAGAAGCTTGTGCAAGATGAAAGTATGACTTTGCGCAAGGCATCAGATTTCCTCGATGGCAGCTAAGAGGGTATCGCAGCCGGAAGCCACGAGATTTTGCAACGTCCACTTTGGTAGCAGTGACTCGTCGTTCGGTCGGCGAACCCAACAAAAATGGCAATGCATGGCAAGTTTGAGGCGCGGCTATGGTTCTACGCCTATGCGGACGCAACTACATTCAATGTAATTTCGTTGAAAATACTTCGCTATAACAGGTAAAGCCCGCAGCAGAGATCGCTTGCATGAATCTCCCAGTGGCCAACTCTTTGGCGATGCCTCGCACATAGGAGCTGCTTGGTACTCGCTGCATCGGGGGAGCTAAAAACATAGACCGGCTTTTTGAATTCGAGACGTCTATTCTTGGCGATATTGGTCTTTGGGCAGCCAGCATCGTCGAGTTGCTTGGTACAGCGGTCCGGTCGAATTAGATTTAATAGCTAGATTGAGCTGGTTCACGCTTATTGATCGTAATCTGCAAAGCTTTGTGCAGAATATTTTTAATTGGACGTATCATTTTTCTGGATAAAATTTTGGGGGGCTGTCGGGCAGCAGTTGACGTGTAGGTACTGCTGTCAATGCTCCCGAATCAGCCTATCCGCGCCCGCAATTTATTGACCGTGGTAGCTTCTTACGTCACGGGCATAGCTGCCGTCGGCCTTAGCCTGCTGCAGTTCTTGAATCACTTCGGCACGCGTCTTGTTTGACGCTACTAGTACGGAAGGATATTTTTCCCCTTCCGTTGCAACAAAGCTGCCATCAGCTTCGGCCTGAATCAGTTCAGAGATGATCTCTGCACGCGCCTTGGCCGACGCGAATTTGGGGAAATCGTCCATATTGCTCGTCGCATCAGCAAAAGCAGAGCCTGCGGCAACCAATGCAACAACAGTGGCAATCATATGTTTCACGTTCATTTTCATTCTCCAGATTAAGTTGAGGGTAACGCCGTGGCAAAAATCCGGACACAATGTCCGTCCGCCCGGAAGCGCCGTCGATGAAGGGTATTGCTGAGATTGTTCGCTCATCGATGAAGCAAAGTTTATCGATCATCACGACACAGAAAAATGGGGATGTGCGTAATGCACAATTCGCGATTCGTGGACAATGGATTGCCTTGAGGTTCGACGTCAATTGGCGGTCAATACATATACATACGAAAATCTGCGTAGAACTGATTACACAAAAAATATTTCAGTCGAGCGCCCGCGCCATGGGACACCACGCTGACAGCGTGCCGGCGAAATGGAAGCATCGGGCTTCCGCCAACCGCTGATGCGCCTTACAGGAGTGGATGCAGTTTGCTCACGGAATCCGTCAGCGCCTTGCCGTAGGCTAACGTCATGTATGAGGTGAAAGCTTGATAAGCCCAGCTTATTACACTGGGCTAGTAACTCGAATTGGAGAAATTTCGTCCCGCTCGCCATACTTCTTACATCGCCGGATCATTCTGGAACCGGCCTCAACGAGTGGAGAGCATCATGAAAACATGGTTTATTACCGGCGTAAGCAGCGGCCTCGGTCTGGCAATGGCAGAAGCGGCATTGAACAAGGGCTACCGCGTAGTGGGTACCCTGCGTACCGAAGAGCAGCGTGCAGCATTCAGCGGCAGCCATCCGAATGCTGTGGGCGTATTGCTGGACGTGACCGACCATGACAGCGTGAAGCGCGTGGTCGCCAGCATTGAGCGTGACGTCGGCGCCATCGATATCCTGGTCAACAATGCCGGCTACGGTTACGAAGGCACCATCGAAGAAGCGACGATGGAAGATATCCGCAGTCAGTTCGAGGTCAACGTATTTGGCACCTTCGCCGTGACCCAGGCGGTGCTGCCGCTCATGCGTCAGCGCCGCAGTGGACACATACTGACGGTGACTTCGATTGGCGGCATTGTTACCTTCCCGGGTGTGGGCATCTATAACAGCAGCAAATTTGCGCTGGAAGGCTTCTCCGAAGCGTTGTCCAAGGAAGTGGCCGATTTCGGCATCCGCGTGACGGCTATCGAGCCAGGGATGTTCCGTACCGACTGGGCTGGCCGCTCGATGACGCGTGGCGAATCGAAACTGACTGATTATGACGCGCTGTTTGCTCCGATCCGCCAAGCGCGACTGGAGCGCAATGGCAAACAGCAGGGCGACCCGCGGAAAGCTGCAGTTGCAATCATCGCCGCAGTCGAGGCAGAGAAAGCGCCAGTACACCTGCTGCTCGGCTCTGATGCTCTCAGCTTTGCGCGCACCAAGCTAGCCGGACTCAAAGAAGAGTTCGACGGCTGGGCAGCTGTAACCAGCAGCACCAACTTCGAGTGACATCATGGGCACCCGACAACTGGATCAACTGCCGAAAGGCTTGATCGGCTTGCTTGCATTGATGTGTGGCGTGTCCATCGCCAGCGGCTACTACGCGCAGCCGCTGCTGGCCGACATCGGACGCGCCTTTGACGTGTCCGAGTCGTTCGCCGGAACCATTCCGATGTTCACACAGATGGGTATTGCACTGGGCGCGCTGCTGTTCCTGCCGCTCGGCGACATCGTCAACGACCGCAAGCTGATATTGTGGATGGCTAGCGCCCACGTAGTCACACTTCTGCTGGTGGCGCTGTCGCCGTCAGCGCATACGCTGGTCTGGGGCAGTGCATTGATGGGTGTAACCACGGTGACGCCATACCTGCTGCCAGCATACGCAGCCAAGATCGTTGCGCCGGCCGAGCGTGGACACGTTACCGGCTTGCTGGCGCGAGGGATCTTTGCCGGCATCTTGCTGGCGCGGACCGCGAGTGGTTACGTGGGCCACTACGCCAGCTGGAACACGATTTACTTCATAGCATCCGGCCTGATGGTGGTGATGATTGTGCTGCTGGCATGGCGCCTGCCGTCGACCGAGCCGCATAGTGAGCTTGGCTACTTCGGCTTGCTCGGTTCGCTGGCTACCGTATTCCGTGAGCAGCCGCAATTGCGTTACGCCGCTATCCGGCAAGGGCTGATGTTTGGCGCGTTCAATGCCTTCTGGATCAGCCTGGTGTTCTTTCTTGAGGGACCGAACTTCCGCATGGGTAGCGATACCGCTGGCTTATTTGGAGTCGTCGGCGTGGTGGGCGCATTCGCCGCGCCGATGTTCGGCAAACTAGCTGATCGCCGTGGCGCACATTTCTCAGTGCGTGTCGGCTCCATGGTGGCGGCGGCTTCGTGGGTGGTTTTGGCCGCGGTAGGGCATCATATTGCCGGTCTGGTCATCGGTGTACTGATGCTGGATCTGGGCGTAACCGCCTCGCATGTGTCGAACCAAACCATCATCTACCAGTTAGGCCAGGAGATACGTGGACGTGTCACTACCATCTATATCCTTGGCCTGTTCGTGGGCGGCGCGTTGATGTCTGGCTTGACTGCTTGGGTATGGAGCGGGTTTGGCTGGTATGGCGTCTGTGCATTGGGTTTTGTCGCCACCAGCAGTGCCGTCGCATTTAGCTATATCGGTGCGCCGCTTGTCCGGGGTGTGCAGGACGCGACGGCCTGATGAAGATGCGGCCGCTACGCTAGTAGCTGGCATCCTGGGCTATCTGCATGCGGCGCGCTTCTTCAGTTATTAGCTCCATGAACTCCATCAGGAGAGGATCTGCGTCATCAGCACGTGTGAATATATGCACATTGAGCGGATCCAGATCGATGATCGGACGGCAAGTAAGCCCGGGCGGCACAATGGAGAACACATATGCGGCGCCCAGCATCAATCCTAAACCTTGGTTCACCATAGATATCCCCACCTGCGATTGCAGTGTTTCATAAACGTAGTTGGGGGTGAAGCCAGCCTTGCGACAACGCGCCATCACATCGTCATACAGCATGGAATTAACGCTGCGCTCGAACATGATCAGGCGCTCGCCTGCCAAGTCGTCGATCCGGACTTCTTTCAGACTCGCTAACCGATGATTCTCCCGCATCAGCAGCATCCAAGGCGCCGTCAGCACGGGTTCGGTGCGCAGGCTGATATCGGAGGGTAACGGTGCCCAGGGTACGCCTATGCCAATATCAATGACGCGCTTGAACAAAGCTTCGATCTGCATGCTGGCATTCATTTCATGCCGCTGCACCTTCAATGCAGGATAAACTTCTTGGAGCCGCATCAGCGCCGGCGGTACGAAGGGGAGGTTGGTGTATTCGATCAGGCCGATGGAGAGGCGGTATTCGCGTTCATTGCCGGTCTCGCGTGTCTTGCGTATAGCCGTTTGCAACTGATCGAACATCTTCTCGACTTCGTCTCGCAGCATCATACCTGCCGGCGTCAGTTCGACCTTACGGCGGTCGCGCGTGAATAGCGCCACGCCGATGGTCTTTTCCAGTTTGTTGATCTGCTGGCTGAGAGCCGGCTGGGTGACGAAGGCCAGGTCGGCCGCTTTGCGGAAGTGCAGCTCTTTCGCAAGTATGGAGAAGTACCTGAGTTGCCTAAGTTCGATTCCCCGCATTGTTGCCTCGTCTGTGCCGTATTGCGCTGACGGCGAGCCGGGATGGCGGCTGTCCGATGAGCGCGTTGATTGCATAGCTTAAGCGAAAAATCAATTCAGGCTATGGTCGGCTGGGCCACAACGCGGCATCAGCGAAAGCTTGTTTGGGAGCTTTGGCGGTTTATTGATCAATATCGACGACGATTTTTCCCGTAGCAGTGCCGTGAATGATGGCGCTGTGGGCTGCAGCGACCGTATTGATGCTGTAGGTGGACGGGTCCAGGTTGACGCGGACCTTGCCTGCTTCGACCAGCCCGGTAGCTTCGCGCATGATGGCGCCATGTTGGGCGCGTCCTTTTCCGCTCAGCAGCGGGAGCAGGGTGAACACGCCGGAGTAGGTCGCGGCGCGGAACGAGAGCGGCGCCAGCGCGTGAGTACCCCAGCCCAGGCAGCTCACCACGTGTCCGTGGTATTGGCGGGCGGCACGGAAGGAGGCATCGAGGGTTGCGCCGCCGACGGTGTCGTAGATCAGGTCGAAGCCCTCGCCACCGGTATGCTGTTCGACGTATTCTTCGACCGTCGTGCTGACGTAGTCGATCGCAGTGGCGCCGTACGACTCGATGATTTCCTTCTGTTCAGCCGTTCCGGTGGCGAACACGCGGGCGCCGGCTGCGACGGCAATCTGTACCGCGATATGGCCGACACCGCCGGCGCCGCCATGTACCAGGACGGTCTTGTCGACGGAGAGGTGGGCGCGGTCAACCAGACCTTCCCAGGCGGTGATGAAGACCAACGGCAGGGCGGCCGCTTCGCGCATCGAGATGTTCGACGGTTTAATGGCGAGCAAATCGGCATCTACTGCGGAAAATTGCGCCAGCGAGCCTTGCACGCCACCGATGCCGCCAGCCATGCCGTAGACTTCGTCGCCGATCTTAAACGCGGTAACGCCAGGGCCGACGGCCTCGACCACGCCGGCCAAGTCGATGCCGAGCACGGCTGGCAGTACGGGGCGAGCATGAGCGGCCTGGCCAGCGGCGATTTTGATGTCGAGCGGATTGACACCGCTTGCAAGGATGCGGACCAGGACTTGTCCGGGGCCGGCCGCAGGGCGGGGAATGTTGCTGAGGGTCATCGGCTCGCCAAAGGCATTCAGGACGACGGCTTGCATAGTGGTGGTAGCAGACATGATAGTTTCCTTAATAGTTGGGAAGAGAACGGTGGGGTTTCTAGCCCCAACCGATGAATCCAGTATAGGAACAAAGGTCTGACGGAAAAATGGGTCCAGGTCCAACACACAATTTCGAAATCGTAAATAATGGAGCAGGTGGGGTGAAGCCCGACTGGCCCGCTTGGTAAGGGAGTATCGCTATGGATCGGTTGGATGCACTAAAAGTCTTTTGCGCAGTCGTCGATGCTGGCGGCTTCAGTCGTGCGGCCGACAAGCTGGCGATCTCGACGTCGTCAGTGACGAATCAGGTATTGGCGTTGGAAGCCCACTTCAAAATCAAGCTTCTTCACCGCACCACACGCCGCATGTCGGTTACCGACGAAGGGCGCCAGTGCTACGAAATGGCGCTCGCCTTGCTGGGCGATATGAGCGAGCTAGAGACTAACATGCTCGATTCAAACCAAAATCCACGAGGTAGTCTGCGTGTCGACATGCCAAACATTATCAGTAGATTGTTCGTCGCGCCAGCCTTGCCAGCGTTCTTGGCGGCGTACCCCGACATCCGCCTGCGGATGACCGCGGGCGACCGAATGATTGACATGGTGGAGGACGGGGTGGACGTACTGATCCGTATTGGAGAATTGCAAAACTCAAATCTGATTGCCAAGACCGTGTTGAAGACGAAATACATTTGCTGCGCCTCGCCGGCCTACCTTGCTGCACACGGCCGGCCGGAAACGCCAGAGCAACTATCCAATTTTGTTTGCTTGAATTTCCTATACCCGAAGTCGCGAAAAGTCAGGCAATGGATGTTTGAACGGGAGGGGCAACAGTTCCCGTTTACGCCGCGCGGAGTGCTGGAAATGGACCACGTGGAGTCGCTGGTCGAGGCAGCCAAAGCCGGCTGCGGCATTGTGCAGCACCTGTCGCTCTCGGTGGAGGAGCCTATCCGGACCGGGGCGCTCGTACCTATCTTGGAGCAGTGGAGCGCCCCAGGTCCGGATGTATCTGTCGTCTATCATCAGCGCCATCACCGTGCTGCGAAGGTGAAGGTATTCGTGGATTTCGTCGAACAACTATTCAAGCCTTAGGCAGGAGGCGTTGGCCCTGCACTTGCGACACGGGCAATCAAGACGTTGCATTTCTCGGGAATAGTGCTTGAAATACTGCTATTCTCAAACAGATACTATTTCAATGAATTTTGAGAAGGAAAATACTAATGTTCATCGTTCTACTACACTACGTTCAACCGCTTACGGTAGTCGAAAAATATCTGCAAGAACACCGCAATTTCCTGGATAAGAACTACGCTGCCGGTCATTTCCTTGCCTCTGGTGCCCAAGTACCTCGAACCGGCGGCGTTATTTTGGCTAAGAACCTGAGCCGCGAAGAATTGGATGTTGTACTGAATGAAGATCCGTTCCATCGCGAGCAGTTGGCTAAGTACCAAATCATCGAATTCACCCCAACTAAGTTCGCTGTTGGCGCGGAAGAGTTCTTTCGTTAAAGAGTTGACGGGCGCGAGGCACGCCATGTTGATCGGCGATGCCCGTGTTTCCGCGCTGGATCAAAACCTTGTGTTGCAGCGCGTACCGACCCAATAATTTTCAGTAAAGAATTTTATTTTGCGCCGACACAGGCGTGAAAACGAACAATAAAGTCGGTCGGAGTCGTATTTCGTAAGTATCTGATTTTTATAGAAAAGAAAAATCAAGAGATCGACTATAAAGTCTGTCGGGCTGGCCCCGATTTTTCAATTTTTAGTAAGAACCGGAAATATAGTCTGTCGAGCCCTTTGCGGGTATATCACAAGCAGCTGTATTTTGAAAGATGACGAATACCTGGAAAATGGGGGGCGATTCAGTTTTAGGTCGAAAATGCTGACGCCTTTTTCAGCATTTCATAGAGATTCTGCGCACCTGGCGAGAACACGCGGCCGGACCGGCGAATAATGCCCAATGTACGCGTGATAGCCGGCTCCTTGAGCGGGATTGCGCGCAGCACGCTTGAGCGATCCGACGGCATCGCGAGTTGCGGCACCACGGCAATGCCGAGCCCGGCCTTCACCATCTCAAGCAACGTTGAAACATGGCGCACTTCAATGAACGAAGCGGGCTGCTTTTCCGACGGCGCCATCGCCATATCCAGCATCATCCGATTACCACTCGATTTGGCCACCGTCATGTAGGGATACTTGCCGATATCCTGCCAATTGACAGCACGCCGGCGCGCCAATGGATGGTCGGGTAAGCAGGCCATCACAAAACTCTCTTGCAGGATCGGTTCGAAGTCGATGCCCTGTTCCTGCGCACCGAGAAAATTGACGCCAAAATCGGAATCTCCGCGCGCAACATTGTTCAGCACTTCATGTGCGCCTTCATCCACGATGCGGATGCGAATCGTAGGAAATTGCGTATTGAAGCGCTGCAGGATCGGTGCCAGAAAATTGTGTGCTATCGAAGGCACGCAGGCCACCGTGATCTGCCCAAAATGCGTATAGGAAATGTCGCTGATGTTGTGCAAAGACGTTTCGACGCCATCGAGGATCTCGACTGCCTTGGCAAAAAATTCACGCCCCACCAGAGTTAGCGCCACACGCCGGGTGGTACGTTCAAACAGTTTGACGTTGAGTGCGTCTTCCAGCTTGCCGATGCGGCGTGACAGCGCCGGCTGCGAGATATTCAGCGCCAACGCTGCTGCCCGGAAACCGCCCTGTTCCACAACCGCCACCATGGCTTGCAGGTCGCTTAAATCAAAACGTAGTTGATACATTTTATTGATACCTTTAACGCATCAAAAGTAAGTATTTATGCATTTTACTTTATCAATCAGGTTCGTGATAATTGCTCGATAAAACCCGTAGTTGCATAAAAAACAGGAGACAAAGAAAGTGCGTATCAAACAAGCAATTTACCGACTGTTCGCTCTCGGCGCAGTCAGTCTAGCCCTGTTGTCTGGCACGACTCAGGCTGAAGAGATTAACGTGATGATTTCGGGGGGCTTCACCGCAGCCTACAAAGCATTGGCGCCTAAATTCGAGGCGGCTACTGGCAACACCTTGTCTACCGCCTTCGGCCCCTCAATGGGCAAGGCGCCGGAGGCGATTCCCAACCGCCTCGAACGTGGCGAACCGGCCGATGTCGTGATCATGGTCGGTTATGCACTGAGCGACCTGATCAAGCAGGGCAAAGTCGACGCCGGCAGTCGCGTCGACCTGGCCGATTCCGGCATCGGCATGGCGGTCAAGGCCGGCGCTGCGAAGCCAGACATCAGCACGGTGGAGGGTTTGAAATCAGCCATGCTCAGTGCTAAATCGATCGCCTATTCCGACAGCGCAAGCGGCGTCTACATCGAGCGTGAATTGTTCAAGAAGCTAGGCATTGAAGAACAAGTCAAACCAAAAGCACACATGATCCAGAAAACCCCTGTCGGGTCGTTGGTGGCCAGCGGCGAATACGAGTTGGGCTTCCAGCAGGTAAGCGAAATTCTGCCCGTGCAAGGTGTCGACTTTGTCGCGAAGATTCCGGAGCAGGTCCAAAGTGTCACCATCTTCTCGGCCGGGATACCGGTCGGCGCCAAACATCCGAACGCTGCTCGTGCACTGATCCGTTACCTAGCCTCGCCCGAAGCGCGCGATGAAGTGATCAAAAGCGGACTGGATCCGAAGCAATAACTCCGCCTGCGCTATTAGCAAAGGTATTCGTAGAAGTCTGCGCCATGTCCTTGTGCGAGGCGCAAGGCTCCAATCGTTTGTGAGATCAAAATGACAGCCATCGCAGCAGCAACTCCGTCGAAGTTCGGCACGGTCCTCCGTGTCACCAGCGGCAATTTCATGGAAATGTTTGACTTTTTCCTGTTCGGATTTTACGCCACTTACATTTCCAAAACCTTCTTCCCCTCGGGTGACGAATTCGCCTCTCTGATGCTGACTTTCATGACCTTCGGCGCTGGTTTTTTGATGCGTCCGCTCGGCGCCATCCTGCTTGGCGCCTACGTCGACCGCGTCGGCCGCCGCCAAGGCTTGATCGTGACCCTGGCCCTGATGGCGCTTGGCACCGTTCTGATTGCTTTCGTGCCGGGTTTTGCGACCATCGGCTATCTGGCGCCATTCCTGGTGCTGATCGGCCGTTTGCTGCAAGGCTTTTCCGCCGGCGTCGAATTGGGCGGTGTTTCGGTCTACCTGGCTGAAATGGCAACGCCGGGCAACAAAGGATTCTACGTCAGCTGGCAATCAGCCAGCCAGCAGGTGGCCATCATTGTCGCGGCAGCATTGGGTTACGCGCTCAACATATGGCTGACTCCGCTGCAAATCGGTTCCTGGGGCTGGCGTATTCCGTTCTTCATCGGTTGCATGATCGTGCCTGTACTGTTCATGATCCGCCGCTCCCTGCAAGAGACGGAAGAATTCATGAAGCGCAAGCATCGTCCCAATGCGCGCGCCATTTTCCGTTCGATGCTCGATAACTGGGGCCTGGTGATCACCGGGATGATGCTGGTGGCGATGACCACCGTCTCGTTCTACCTGATCACGATTTACACACCTACTTTCGGCAAGAACGTACTCAAACTCAGTACTACCGACAGTCTGATCGTGACCCTGTGCGTTGGTATTTCCAACTTTATTTGGCTGCCGATCATGGGTGCGTTGTCGGACCGGCTCGGTCGCCGCCCTATCCTGATTTTTTTCACCGCGCTGACCATTCTGAGCGCCTATCCGGCCATGACCTGGCTAACCGGCGCCCCCAGCTTCGAGAAGATGCTGGTCGTCGAGCTGTGGTTGTCGTTCCTGTATGCCAGCTACAACGGGGCTATGGTCGTTGCGCTCACCGAGGTGATGCCGGTCGAGGTGCGCACTGCCGGTTTTTCCCTGGCTTACAGTCTGGCGACAGCGATTTTTGGCGGCTTCACGCCGGCTATCGCCACCGCGTTGATCGAAGCGACGGGCGATAAGGCCGCGCCGGGCTTATGGATGACATTTGCTGCTGTGTGCGGCCTGATCGCAACGTTGGTGCTGTACCGCAAACGTAGCGTTAAACATCGGGCAGATTCTGAGGAGCGATGTTCCATCCAAAACGCGTCCTAAAGAAGGACTGAATATATGCAAACACGACCAGCTTTGCCGTTATCGCTAGACGTTCGCTGCAGTGTAGGTGGTAAACGGCAGAATCTCTGCACCAAATCTTTTGTGCCCTGGCACAAATGGCGTCTGACATCACCTCTAGCAGGCGGAGGGCTATCCATTCTTGCGGATGCGAAATGACCATGTCAACCCGGTCATCGATCAGCGCCTGCCGGGTGATCTCGGTCAGGTCGGGGCTGACCCAACGTACCCGAACCCGGGTCACGCAACGTCAGGTCGGATATCTGGGCGAGTACGACGCGCCCGGTTGCTCGGCTGCTCCCGACGTCAATCGAGTATCAGGTTCACTGCGACTTGGGAGCGAACAGCCCAAATTCAGAGAGAGCCGTAAAGGTGCTGTCGCCATTATTGGCTGTGATGTTGAGTCGGTAGTAGCGATAGGAGGCCGGGCTTGCGACCGCGTAGTTTTTCAGCTGGAAGCGTTCGGCGAACACCTGGTTGCTTTGCGTGTCGAGCGTCGTCCAGGTAAAGCCGTCGTTGGAGCCCTGGAACTGCCAGTTCTTCGGATCGCGCGGGACCTTGTCGTCGGAGCTGGTGACCGTATAGCGTTGGACGATCTCCGTGTGGCCGAGGTCATACTGCAGCCAGCCGCTCACGCCCGAGTAGAACCATTGCGTCGCCGAGTTTTGGTCGAAGGCGCTTCTGGCGTTGGTCGGGTTGTTCGCACTGTCATTGGCGGTGCCGCCCGAGGCAACGTTCATCATCGGACGAACCGGTGTGGCGCTGTCCGCGGGAGAATTACCGCTCGTGCCGGCGGAGTTAGTTGCCGTGACGGTGTAGTAATAAGTCGTGTTATTGATCACCGACTTGTCCGTGTAGCTGCTGCCCGTGACGCCCGACGCGATGGTTGTGGTTGGGCCGCCGCTGAAGGCGGAGCGCTTGACCGTGTAGCTGGTGGCCCCAAAGGACGCCTGCCAGCGCAGCGGCACGGCGCCATCGCCCGGCGAGGCCAGAAGCATGGCGGGCGCCGCGGGAACGACGCTGGGCGCACCACCGTCGCCACCGGTGATTTGCACGTTGCTGAAGGTGGAACTGTTCTGGGTACCCCAGGAGGCCGAGGCGACCACCAGACCAACATAGATCGTTTCGGGAACAGGGGCGTCGATACGGCCGACATCGGTGGCAGCCCAATTGGTGCCATCGGGAGAAACGTAGCCGGTAATGATATTCCCGATGCGCTCGAGCTTCACCCAGTACGAGGGCGTGGAACTGGCGATGTTGAAGGCCTTGGTCCCATAGTTCGTGCCGCCATACACCGCGAGCTTCGGCATGCTCTGTTTGGCCAGGCCGTTGTTCGCAACGGCCATCCAGGCACGGGGAGCGCCTGTTTCCAGGCTTGTTCGCATCATCACGCCCGCCACTGCGGCCGGACTGGTGTTCTGGACGGACTCGACTTTCGCGATGATGGCGGCATTGCCGGTGATGGCCTTGTAGGTGAAGTGGCAAGCGTCTTGTGCGCCCCAGAATATGTCGTTGCCTGCTCCCTGAACCGTCCATTTGCCATTGGCGTATGTGGCCATGCTGGCTGGGGTGGCGCCCCCGAAGTCAACATCGTTGAACCCCGAGGTGATCGAGGCGGCCGAAGGAATGGGCAGCGCCGGCGGCGGCGTAGCCTTCGAAGTGTCGGACTCCTTGAGGAACATGAAGCTGGTGCCGTCCACGGGCATCCAGAGGCGTCTCTGGGCGATGAAGGGGGCCTGGAGCCCCTTGCGGAGGACGTAGGCGTCATAGATCTGGTTGAGCCCGATGTTCCCGCCATTGGCGCCGTTCCAGCCGCGATTGGTGACGTCGGTGAGGTAGTAGCGATCGGTGGTGCCGAAAGGAAGGGCGGTCGTCGGGACGAGTTCGTTCACCCGCGCGAAATACTCACCCGCCGCCAGCAGGCGGTTGTCAAAGTCGGAATAGATGTCGATGCCTTGGCTCCAGAGCGCCTCGGCGAGCATGGTCAGCGACTTGAGCTGCCCGTAGGAGTGTCCTTGGTCGCGAAGGTAGTCGCCGAGCATGCCGATGTCGTTGGAATTGCGCAGTCCGATATGGGCTAGCGTGCGAGCCTGATAGACGACCTTGTCCAATGCCGCGATGTCGTCGTTGTAGATCGCCATCAGTCCAAGAGCGGTGAGGGCCAGTGCGCCCTTGTTGGCGGCCCCGTAGGAGCTATCGCCATAGGGGTTCGATGCCGGCATCAGGACGTCCTTGAAGTACTTCTTGACGATCGCCGTGTCGGCTTCCGTCCAGCCCGGCCATGTGCCGCGCAGGATGTCCGCGCCGCCCACGACCTGGAGAGCGTAATCGCCCAGATCGAGCATCGACTCGCGACCCGAGAACTCAGTCTGGGTGCTGGCCCAAGCAAGCAGGACCTCGCGCGCCTTCTTCGCGTATCGTTCGTCCTGGGTGAAATACCACATCCGCGAAAGATTCCAAATCGCGCCCATGTCCTTACGCCAGGGCCAAAGATGCTCGTCGGGGGCGCGACTCACTTTCGCGAACGGGCCTGACATGAGGTAGGTGAAATGGGCCGTGCCGTCATTCGCCAACATGTTGTAGGCAGACTTCCACGGCTCCTTGCCCTGATCGACGTACGCCTTGAGAGTCTGGAGATCCGAGAGGGTGAGTGGAGCGCCTGGATGCTTGATAACGCGGACCACCGGAGCACTTCCCACCGGAGTACTTCCCACTGGAGCACCTCCCACCGAAGTACTTCCCACTGTGGCACCTCCCGCTGGGGCGCCTCCCACTTGGGCGCCTTCCACAGAGGTATTTCCCATCGGTTCGCCACCGCAAGCGCTGAGTATCAGACAGGCAGAGATCGTTATAAAAAATTGTTTTTTCAAAAAAAAAGTCATTTTATTCAAAGGAAAAAGGTGTCCGTAAGAATAATTTTTTCATCTTGTCAAAAGAGGAAAAATTATTTTTCCAGAAGGAATTTCGAATGGTAATAAGATGCGGAGTCGATACGTGCGCAACCATCTTCGGGTGACACCTCCAGCACTATCCGTGCCATATCGAATTCCTAATACGAAGCCGGATGAATCAGAAGAACATGCCGAAACCCTGAAGTAACTTTGACTGAAGGATGAAAACCCGACAAATTTTGATCTGGGTGAAATCCGTGACCGCGGCTTTGAGCCGCAGCGCTACCGGGCCAGCGGCTTCAACCTGGTGACGTCGCCATCATGCTGTGGAACAGGGTCTATCGAACAAACTGGATTTTCGTTGTTTCGAATTTTGAGTGCAGTTATTTGGGCCTGTTCAAGTTAAACGAGACTGCTCAGTCGGTGTTAGCGCTAACAAAATTTGTCAGTCTTTTTGTTTTTCGATTAACTTTCTGTCCATATCCTGTTGGCACAACTTCGAATCACCTTCGGCCTTTTCGCCTGAATTCGTTCTACTGCGTGTTCAACATTCGATGTGGCACGGATTGTGCTGTTGTCGCCGAGAAATGAGTGCACGCGTAGCAAGTCAGTATTGTCTCTCCACATTATTACCGTTCGAAATTCCTTCTGGAAAAATTGTTCTTGCGGGTAATTTTATCTTTTGAAAAATATGACCTCCATTTTGAAAAAACAATTTTTTACAACGGTCACTATCTGCCTGATACTCAGCGCGTGCGGTGGCGGCGCAAGTGATGCCGGAACAGGTTCCTCGTCAACCGGCTCCACCTCCACCCCCACCTCCACCCCAACCGTCACGGGTTCCACCCCAACCGTCACGGGTTCCACCCCAGTCGGCACAGGTTCTACCCCAACCGGCACGGGTTCCACTCCAACTAATGGATCTGTGGCCCCCTCCACGGGTTGGGCAAACGTAAAGATGGGCGGCGGTGGGTATGTCCCTGGCGTTATCTACCACCCAACCGTGGCCAATCTGCGCTACGCGCGAACGGATGTCGCCGGCGTATACCGGTGGGACAATGGTAATTCTATGTGGACTGCGCTCACCGATGGTTTTGGTCGGCCGGATGGAAGCAATGAAGGCGCCGAGAGCATGGCCCTAGACCCGACGAATGCAAATAAGGTGTACATGACGACGAGCATGTCTGTCTCGTATGGAAACGGGCGATTCTATTACTCGTCCAATCAAGGCAATAGTTGGAATTACGTGGGCCTGCCGTTCCCGGTCGGTTCGAATAACCAGGGGCGGGCGATCGGTGAGCGGTTGATGGTCGACCCCAATCTCCCTTCGACGCTGTTTTATGCATCGCGGACGGCAGGACTTTGGAAGAGCACGAACTACGGGATGAATTGGAGCCAGCTCGCATCGCTGTCTCCGTATGTGATGACGGCTAACGACATCACTAGTTCCAACGGCGGAAGTCCCGTTGGCGTGGAGTTCGTTGTCTTTGATACGACTGTCCCAACGACGGGTTTCACGCCTACGGGAAACCCCACCCAAACCATCTACGTCGGCATCGCCCCTGACTACAAAGGCCTTGCGGGACTTTCCTCCTACCTCTACAAGTCGACCGATGGCGGAGCCACTTGGACGGCAGTCGCAACTCCCAGCGCTGTTACGAGCGCCATAGGAAGCAACCAAGTTCATATTCCGCACCTGGCGCGAGCCGCTGATGGAATGTTCTATGTACCTTTCACCACAGGCTCGGGTCCTGGTAGCAGTGCGCCTTCGTTTCTTTATAAGTTCGATGGCAAGAATTGGACGCAACTGATCTCCTCCGGCTCCGGATACTATGGTGGCATTGGAGGCCTTTCGGTTTATGGTACCGGTTCGACGACAAAAATTGCTTTTGGCGTATCTGATACATGGGGGGACGCTGGCTGGGTGCAGATTGTGATGCGCTCTGCCGACGGCGGACAAACCTGGGCCGAAATTGGCAGGTCAGGGGACTCCAATGGCTCCCACAATTATCACGATGCAAGCGGGACCACTGGTGCGGCCAGCCCGAGTTATTGGGGTTGGATCGACGACCTGAAGATTGATCCGTTCAATCCCAATCATGTGTCCTATGTGACCGGTGGCGGGGTCTGGTCGACAAGCGAAGCCTTCTCGACATCGACTCCGCACTGGACCGTTGACGTCAACGGGATTGAGGAAATGGTCAACCTCGACATGATGGCGCCGCCACCGGGAGCTTCGTACATTCTGGCCAGCGGTCACGGTGATACCGGCATTTACGTCCACACATCCTTGACTGCCGCGCCGACCCGGTCACCCAACGTGGGTGCGTCCCCCCTTTGGAGCGGCGGTAACGGGACCGGAATCGACATGGCCTGGAATAACCCGGCCTACATTGCGGCCGTAGGTACGTTTACTACGTCCAAAGGGGCATATTCAACCGACTCCGGCGTCACCTGGACGAACTTCCCGACCTTGCCTCCGTCTGCATCGGCTTCTGGCGATGAATCCAAAGTGGCGGTAACGGCCGACGGTTCCAATGTGATCTGGGCGGTCGCGGGCAAGGTTCCCTATTACACCACCAACAATGGCGCTAGCTGGACGGCAACCAACCTGCCGACTCCGGCAGTGGCCTATCATATCGCCGCCGACCGCAAGAATCCGCTCAAGGTGTATGCCTACGAACACGGCGGAAACTGGTGGTATCCCGCAAATTCTGGAAAGTTCTACTACTCAAAGGATGGGGGACACACCTTCACCGCCAGTTCGCAAACCTGGAACCCTAACGGCAACGGCATGACCGACTTGGCAGTAAATCCCTTCACCGAGGGCGATGTTTGGCTGGCCGATGCGAACAATCTGTGGCATTCCGTTGACTCCGGGGCCACCTGGACCAAGCTGACCGCAATGGCAACGGTAGGTGCGGAATTCACGAATGTGCACGGCGCCATCAAGGTCGCGCTGGGGGTGCCGGCTGCGGGTTCCGCTTACTCGGCGGCGATCTACCTTGTCGGAACGATCAATGGAAAGGACGGGGTTTATCGGTCCGACGATCAGGGCATTACTTGGATCCGTATCGACGACGATAATCACCGCTATGGCGGCGTTGCCCGGATCGTAGCCGATACCAGCGTCTATGGCCGGGTGTTCCTGGCCGGCCGAGGAATGAATTACAACTACTGAGTTGGCTTTGTTAATCTGGAGTGTCGCTGATCCGAATCGCGGACGCTCCAGTATATTTTTACGGACTTTTAAATGACTATATTTACCCCTCGACACGCTGCTACGCTACTGCTCGCGCTGTTCCTCTTTGGATGCGGCGGCGGAAGCGATAGCACCACCCAAGGTGGCAGTACAGTCAGCCAGGGCGGCAGTACAGGCGCCGCATCAGGTGGCACTACAGGCGGCACATCAGGTGGTACATCGGGGGGTACATCGGGTGGCACCGCAGGTGGTACTTCCGGCACCGCGGCCACCACCGCTTTAGTGACCAAGCTCGGCAAACCTTCTCGGGTGCTGGTCGGCCTCGGCGCGGGCAATTCGTTGGCGCAAATGCAAAGCCAGAGCATTCATCCGGATATCGTCGATACCTACCTGGTGGGAGTCGGCGCCGGCGCGTGGCCTACCTGGAACAGTCCTGACGGCGCGTACATCACCTATACCGCGCAGGCTGTACAGGCCTACGGCGCGACCCCGATGTTCACGTTCTATCAGATGGCCCAGAACGGCGGCGGCAACTTGAGCGGAATCAACGATGCGACGTTCATGAACAATTACTGGGCACAGGCCCGGCTAATGTATCAACGCATTGCCGCGCTCAATACGCCCGTTCTGGTCAATCTAGAGCCGGATTTCTGGGGTTTCGTATGGGCGCAGGCGCCGGGGCATGATCCGGCCCAGATACCAGCCGTCGTCAGCAGCCAGGCCGAATGTAGCGGATTGCCGAATACCGCCGCCGGCATCGGCCAGTGCCTGGTGCAGATGGGCAGGAAGATTGCGCCCAATGCGTTGCTCGGATTCCCGCCCTCATTCTGGGGCGCCTCGCCGACTGCGATCGGCACGGAAATGCATGCGGTCGGAGCACATCTCGCGGATTTCATCGTTGCACAGACGAGCGATCGAGACGCCGGCTGCATGGAGGTCGCGTCGCCTCCAGCGGAATGCGCAGGACGAACCGGCTCATTCTATTGGGACGAAAACAATATCGCTACGCCGAATTTCCATCAATCGCAGAGCGCGATCTCGGACTATCGCGCCGCTCTCAGCAATGGACTCCCGATCCTGTGGTGGCAGACGCCAATGGGGGTGCCGTCCACCGCGCCCGGTGGTACTAGTCAGCACTATCGCGACAACCATGTTGACTACATGCTGCGCAACACGCAGGAATACGGGGACATCCATACCTTCGCAATCGTCTTCAGCTCCGGAGGCACCTTCCAGACCTCGATCAACACTGACGGTGGACAATTCGCCCGCCTTCTGGGGCAGTATCTCGCGCAAGGTGGTGCCGCCTTGCGATAGTCGCATAACCGCCGTTCGCCGATTCAAACGACAAATACTTTGGCGTTACTTTCTTGAATAGCCGGTTTCTAAACTTTGGGAGACCGGACCCGACCCACAAGCGACAATCGATCGCTTTATAGCGGACCGTCAGAAGGTAATGGCTGGAGCGTAATCCCAGCCATCATCGATCAAAACATACAGTGTTTTTGCCCCAGCCGACTGCGCTTAAATCCAAACATCATTGGTGGCAGTTCGCTCTCCGCCCTCATGCCCAGTATTTAACACGCCCCGTGGTTCAATCAAAAGAAGTTTGACCTCGCTCTCGGCAAACGTCTTGTGCTCGACGCCCTTATGCACCACGAACATCTCGCCTTGAGACACCAGAACTTGGCCATCACGAAAATCGATGCGCAGCTGCCCTTCCAAGACGATAAAGGTCTCATCGGTATCGACATGGTCATGCCAAATAAAATCTCCTTGCAGCTTTACCAGTTTGAACTGGTAGTCATTCATTTCAGCGATGGTCTTGGGCGCCCACTGCTCATTAATTAAACTGAATTTCCCCGAAAAATTGATGCTCTGATATTTTCTTCCGGAGGTTGTTGCTGGCGTTTGATGCTGGCTCATCGGGTCGTCCTATTGGTTGATCAGGAACGCCAAGCATAGTCAAAGAAAGGCATCGATTCTTGTACGATTGTGCGAGCATCAAGGAGCAATAGCCAAACCAACACGCTGCATTTTCAACCAGCGTGAAGGCGATAAGCCGTAGGTTTTACTAAAGTGCCGGGTCATGTGGCTTTGATCAACAAACCCGGCGATCAGCGCCGCGGCGACTAGCGATTCGCCCTGAATCAGCATTGAGCGGACCAGATCAAGGCGGCGCATCGTCAGATACCGGTACGGGCTGGTTCCAAAAAGAAGCCGGAAGTCGCGTGACAGACTCCAGCGATCCCGCCCGCTCTGCTCTGCCAGTTCGTCGAGGGTGATGGTACGGTCAATTGCGCTATGGATGAATTCCCTCGC
Organism: Collimonas sp. OK242; assembly: GCF_900107095.1. GTDB lineage: Bacteria > Pseudomonadota > Gammaproteobacteria > Burkholderiales > Burkholderiaceae_D > Collimonas. The sequence continues at coordinate 29,843 of NZ_FNOR01000018.1, read as the reverse complement.
CTTCTCTGCCGCTCGATAATCGAAGGTTTTCCTGCTTTCCACAATACCGGATACCGCGCTCAAAGCATGTGCAAGATCGAACACAGCATCGTCCTCTTCTAGGGTATCAATCGGGCTGCCCATGCTTTGGAGTAATGCATTCGTAGCCGCGTAGAGCCTTGGATCAGAGGATATTCCGCTCTTGATGAAGGGTAATGGCTTGCCGCCAAGAATCTGCTGTATCAGTGCTGGTTCGACGTAAATCATTCGATACTGAAAACCATCTACCGTTCCAGCCTGTCCGTCGTGTGCTTCATCGGGATGCAAAACAATGGTTCCGCCAGGAAGGCTGTGGCGTTCCTGGCCTCGATATTGAAAACTTTGAACTCCGGAGAGAGTTCTTCCTATCGCATAAGTATCGTGACGATGAAGATCGTAGCCGTAACCCGAGATGAATGCCTCGATGCGCTCTAGCTTGCTTGAGCACGGTGCGCGATGAATCCAGTCAGTAACATTTTTTCTATTAACCATTATGAGTATATTGGCGGAGAGCGATTTGAAATATTTGATTGCGAATGAATTTACATAACACTACCAGATCGGAAATTTCAAGAGCGTCATCTACTTCAATACCCAGGTAACGAACCGTGCTTTCCAGTTTCGTATGGCCAAGCAGAAGCTGGACGGCAGGTAGATTTTTTGTCCGCCGGTAGATCAATGTCGCTTTGGTTCGTCGCATGGTGTGCGTGCCATCAAACTATAGGCACGTCGAAGACAAAACAGGTTGTAGTCGCATGAGCGTACAGCTTACCTTTTTCGTCTTCGATACGGGCCTCTGCGGTGGCGATCTGTCGGCCACCGTGGATAACCGTGCCAACCGCACGTAGCGGGCCTGTCTTGTGTGACGCCGGCCGCACGATGTTCAAGCTGAGTTCGGCCGTAGTGTAGGAACGCCCGGCCGGTAGTGTGGTTTGCACTGCGCAACCCAGTGCCGAGTCGAGGAGTGTGGCAAACCAGCCACCGTGCACCGAGCCAAGCGGGTTGTAGTGCTGCAGCAGCGGGATACCTTGAAACACGGCGCGTCCGTCGCCCACCTCCAGCAACGTCATGTTCATGGTTTCGTTCATGGGTGGATACGGCAACTCGCCAGACATCATGGCTTCGAGAATCTCTCGCCCGCTCTTACCTGCGAGTTGCTCCATTCGAACGAGACCAGGCTTGCCGCCGCCTGCAATCGAACGTTGCAGCGAAGCCACTTGCTGAACGCTCCAGTCAATAGCCGTCGTTACGGTCATAGGATTCTCCTGATAATTAGGTGCGCCAGATTCTCTGGAGCAAAGCGCATTGAATTCTGGCCGTGACATGAAGTCTGGGGGATGATTTCAGGCGAGTCCAAATGTTTTCCTGATGCCTGCCCCTACCGGGCCAGCTGGCATGAAACGGCGCAGTTTGGCCAAAAGAGAGGCCTCGCCTTTAGGCGTACGGCGCATCTTCCACGCGCCCAAAGCGGCATCGACAATCGTGCTGGCGACCTCATCGGGCGCAGGTGCTTTTTGGACATTTTTTTGAATTGCCTGGGAAACCACGCTGCGCTCATCGTCATAGGCTGAAAGCTGGGAAACCGCATGAGGTGCATTGAGGTCCAGACTGGTCTTGGTGAAGGACGGCTCGACCAGCGCCACGCGGATTCCGAATTTGCGCACCTCATGATCCAAGGTCTCAGACATCCCCTCAACGGCATGCTTGGATGCTGAATAGAGCCCCATGTACGGAGCCGGAAGGAAGCCCAGCACTGAGCTGATGTTGACGATTCTTCCCGAACGTTGTTCGCGCATGTGCGGCAGTACCGCTTGTGTTGTGCGCAAGATGCCAAAGACGTTGGTATCGAACAGCGACTGGGCTTCGGGAATCGACGTTTCTTCAGTCGCTCCGAGCAGGGTCACGCCTGCACTATTGACGAGTACATCTATGCGTCCGGCCTGAGCGATGATGGCTTGGATTCCATGTTGCACTGACGCTTCGTCGCGGATATCCATTTCGACCAGCACAACACCGGGTATTGCCTGTGCTTTTGTAGTATTGCGTACGGTTCCGAATACTCGGCATCCACGCTTGGCAAACTTCTCTGCGGTCACGCGCCCGATACCCGATGACACGCCGGTAACAACGACAACTTTAGAATTCGACATAACAGTTCCTTTTTATGTGGGTGAATTGGGATGAACGGCAGATCAGCTTTGCGATGGGACTGGCCTGATCTTGAACCAGATGGAATACATCGCCGGCAAGAACACGAGAGTCAGAATCGTCCCTGCAAATGTGCCGCCGATCAGCGTGTAAGCGAGCGTGCCCCAGAACACCGAATGGGTAAGCGGAATGAAGGCCAAGATCGCCGCCAATGCGGTCAAGACCACCGGCCGGGAACGCTGCACGGTTGCCTCGACAACCGCGTGGAATGGACTCAATCCCGCCTGTTCGTTGTGGCGGATTTGCCCGATCAGGATCAGTGTGTTGCGCATCAGGATACCCGACAGTGCAATCAGGCCAACCAGCGCATTGATGCCAAATGGCTGTTGGAACAGAATCAAGGTTGGCACCACACCGATCAGTCCAAGTGGACTGGTCAAGAAGACCATGACCATTGCGGAGATCGAGCGCACCTGGAAGATGATGATGAGCAGGGTTACTGCCAGCATGATGGGGAATAGCGGCAACATTGCTTTCGTCGCTTTTCCTGACTCTTCGATGGAGCCGGCCTGCTCGATGTGGTAGCCGCCAGGCAGTTTGTCCATGATGGGCTGGAGCTGCTGGGTGATGGCTGCTGACACGTCCGGCGGCTGCAAGCCATCGGCAATATCGCCCCGTACGGTAATCGTCGGCATTCGGTCGCGACGGCGCATGATTGCTTCCTCCATGCGCACGTCAACCTTACCCACCTGCGACAGCGGGATGCGTTGCCCATTGGCGCCGGCCAGCGTGAAGTCCGCGATCTTGGCCAGGTCGAGCCGGCTGTCGCCAGCCGAACGGGCCGTGACTTGCACCGTGCGAATGTCCTCACGGACGGCGGTGACAGGCACACCGCTGAGCAAAAATTGCAGTTGCTGCGCCACGGCGCTGGAGGTCAGCCCGACGGCCTGTAAACGGTCCTGCTGTAAGGTGAAGTGCAGCATAGGCGTGCGGGTGCCCCAGTCAGCGTTGACTGTGCGCATCATCGGACTGGCGTCCATGACCTGTTGCACTTCAGCCGCGATACTGCGCAGCTTGTCCTGGTCCGGGCCAATGACCCGGTAGGCGACCGGGAACGGCGAGTACGGGCCGAATACGAGCTGAGTGACGCGCACGCGCGCCTCAGAAGCGAGGCCGTCGGCGATTGCCTTGCGTAACCGCTTTTTCAATACCTCGCGCTCATCCTGGTTGTCTGTGCGGATCACGATCTTGGCAAACGACGGGTCAGGCAGTTCTGGTCCCATTGCCAAGTAGAAGCGTGGCGCGCCTTGACCGACATAGGCCGTGACGATCTTCGCTTCCGGCTGTTTAGTCAACCATGCTTCCACCTTCTCTGTGGCGGCGCTGGTTTGGCCGATCGAGGTGCCGTAGGGCATCTGCACCTCGACCAGCACTTCGGGGCGGTCGGAGATCGGAAAAAATTGCTTCTTGACCACTGCCATTCCTAGCACGGCCACAACGAAAAGACCCACTACAGTACCGGCGACCAGCCACTTGCGTGCGATAACGCGCTCCAGCACTTGGCGGAAGCGGTTGTAGCGTGGCGTATCGTAGAGTGCGTCGTGGCCGCCTTCGACTTTTTTGAGATCGGGTAGTAGCTTGACACCAAGGTAAGGTGTAAATACCACGGCGACCACCCAAGACGCGATCAGTGCAATGCCGACAATCCAGAACATATTGCTGGTGTATTCGCCGGCGGTGGAACGGGCGAAGCCATTGGGCATGAAGCCGACGGCCGTGACCAGCGTGCCGGAGAGCATGGGCGCGGCAGTATGGCTCCACGCATAGGCAGACGCGGCGATACGGTCGTAGCCTTCTTCCATCTTTACCACCATCATTTCGATGGCGATGATGGCGTCGTCCACAAGCAGGCCCAGCCCCAGGATCAGCGAACCCAGCGTGATACGGTCGAAGTTCTTTCCGGTCGCGGCCATCACAATGAAGACTGCCGCCAGCGTCAGCGGCACAGCCGCAGCAACTACGATACCCACACGCCAGCCCATGCTCACGAAACACACCAGCATGACTACCAGCAACGCGGCGAAGAACTTGATCATGAACTCATCGACCGCCGAGCTGATATTGACGGCTTGGTCTGTGACCTTGGTCAGGCCCATACCCTGCGGCATGTCGGCGTTGATCGCACCGACCTCTTTATCCAGCGCCTTGCCCAAGTCTAATCCGTTCCAGCCATCGCGCATGACGATGCCCAACAGCAGCGCGGGTTCGCCGCCGTTGCGGATCATGAAAGTCGCCGGGTCCTCATAGCCACGCTTGATCGTGGCGATGTCCGACAGTTTCAATGTGCGACCTTGCGCCATGACCGGCGTATCGCGGATCTTTTGCAATTCATCGAAAGCGCCGTCCAGGCGAATGAACACCTGCGGGCCCTTGGTTTCCACGGAGCCGGCCGGCGTTAGCGCGTTCTGACTATTGAGTGCGGAGAATACTTCCTGCGGGCTGACGCCCAGCGTTGCCAGGCGCTCATGGGAGAACTCGACATAAATGCGCTCAGACTGCTCGCCGACGATGTTGACCTTCTTTACACCTGGCACATGCAGCAGGCGCTGACGCAGCGTCTCCGCGTCGCGTACAAGCAGGCGCTGTGGTTCGCCCTTGGCCTTGAGTGCGAATAGGGCAAAGGTGACGTCCGCGTATTCATCGTTGACCATCGGCCCGATCACGCCAGACGGAAGGTTGTTTGCCTCATCGCTGACTTTCTTTCGGGCTTGGTAAAACTCTCCCTGGACCTCCGAAGGTGGCGTACTGTCGAGCAAGGTCAAGGTGGTGAAGGCCAAGCCAGGTCTTGTGTAGGTCTCGGACCGGTCGTACCAGCGCAGTTCCTGCATGCGCTTTTCGATCTTTTCGGCGACTTGGTCCTGCATTTCCTGTGCGGTGGCGCCGGGCCAGGCGGTGACGATGGTCATCACCTTCACCGTGAACGCGGGGTCTTCCGCCCGTCCAAGTTTGAAGAAGGAAATGAGCCCGGCCAACGAGATCAGGCAGATCAGAAACAAGGTGACGGAGCGCTCGCGTACGGCGAGCGCCGACAGGTTGAAGCGCCCTTCGCTCATGGTCGCACTCCCACGGTTGCGGCGGCGACCTGGTCAGCCACCCGGACCTGCTCGCCTTCGTGCAGCAGGTGAGTGCCGAGTGCGACTATCCGGTCACCTGGTTTGAGTTGACCTGCAATGCGCGCACCATCGTCGTCCAGCCGCTGGACCGCGACCGCCCGCCAGGAAACCTTTGTCGGCTTGCCTTCGATGACCCAGACTCCCGCCCCCTTGCCCGCGTCGGACAGCGAGCCAATCGGTACCCACAAGCCGCCTTGCTCAGCGGGATGTGTGTCCGGGATCTGAACTGTGACCGTTGTGCCTAATGGGGCGCTGGACATCTCCCCATCCAGCACATACCGCGCCTCGAAGGTGCGGGTTAGCCGGTCTGCGGCATCCGAGAGCTGCCTGAGTTTGGTCGGAACGGTAACGCCCTCTTTGCCAAAGAGCGTGGCTTGGCCGACTGAACCGATGGCAGGGCGCAAGGTTTCCGGCAATTGGATGATGGCCTCGCGGTGTCCAGCATGGGCCACACGCACCACGATTTGGCCCGCGTTGACGACTTGGCCGGGTTCGACCAGCGTTTCCATGACGACGCCATCGGAATCTGCCACCAGCTCCGTGTATCGGCTCGCGTTGCGAGCAACTTCGGCTTGGGCTTCGGTTGCATTGAGCTGGGCTTTGGCAGTATCTGCCGCAGCCTTGACTTGGTCGTAGGCTGAAGCCGATATCGCGCCGGTTCCGCGCAGGTCGCGGTAGCGGGCTTCATCGTCCGCCGTTTGCTGCGCCCGTGCTCGGGCTGCGGCGACGGCTTCCTGCTGAGCATGAGCGGCAAGCTTCAGATCGACAGGGTCGATGCGCATGAGCGGTTGCCCACGCTTAACGGTTTGCCCCGCGTCCACAAGCCGCTCCAATACCTTGCCAGAGACCCGGAAACCAAGATCGCTTTGTACCCGAGCGGCTACGGTTCCGGTGAACGTACGTGATGCGGCGACCGCGCCTTGAATGGTAGCCGCACGTACCAACGGCGCTTCGGTACGTGGATCGGATTGCGGTTTTTCGCCACAAGCGACCAGTGCAAACGGCAATGTAGATATGGCGGCAGAGAAAACGAGGCGGCGGAGCATAGAAATCCCATAAAGAGCTAAATAGGATTTCTATTTTGGGACTAGTGACTAATTATGTCAATGGTCACGGTAATATTTGGCATTTACGGCGATAGACTGCGCAACACCAGATTAGATAGTTGCGCTGGAGCATCATCCGCCGAATCAAAGCTATGCTGCAAAAGCAGCGGATTAAGATAGGGGCGAATGACCAAGTAAATCGCCGTCGCCGTTTCATCGAGCGGCGTTTTGCGCTCAAACTCCTCTGTCTCGCGCCCCTGGCGCAGGATGTCCTGCAGCATTGCCTGAATACGCTCCTCAAAGGCACGCACCGCCTCCCAACGCTCGGTGGCAGCCGAAGCCGCAATGTCATAGAGCTTGCGATCTTCAAAAAACAGGCGGAGGCATGACTCGACGCCTGTCTTGAACATGCGCCGAAGTTTCTCTGGCGGACGGTCGACTCCGTCAACGGCTGTTCTGACATCCGTTTCGATCTCGTGCAGGCAATTTGCGCAAATCAGTTCGCCAATGGCTTGCTTGGACTCGAAGAACTTATAAATATAGGCTTTGGAAAAGCCGATGGCCTTGGCAAGGTCGGAGACGGTGGTCTTTTCGTAGCCGTACAGGCGGAAGTGCTCGGTAGCTGCGACAACAATTTGATCTCGCACTTCGTGATCGACTGGGCCTCGGGCTGAGCCCGGATTAGTGGTTGCTTTGCTCATATTCAACAGCTTACCTCTTCTGTTCGATTTGCACAACGAGTGACGATTTCATGATATAGTCACCGCATAATTTTTCCTTTTACGTCGCGGAAGATTCCCATGCTACTTAAACACACTCTCTTCATGTTAGTCGCCGCCAGTCTTTCAACGGGTTGCGCTGTCGGGCCAGATTACATTCGGCCTGACACGCCCATGCCAGATCGCTACCTTGGTCAAACGGCAGTTGAGCAACGGCATGCCAACGTCACTGCCGATTTCACTGTGTGGTGGGGAAGCTTTGGCGATTCACAATTGAGCCACTTCGTAACGCTTGCGCTGGAGCAGAATTTGGATCTTGCGCAAGCATCCGCTCGCGTCGCTCAGGCGCGCGCAGGACTCGGGGCCGCGAATGCCGCGTTGCTGCCTTCCGGCAACATCAATGCTCAGGGTGCGCGAGCCTATCAATCGGTTGAAACGCCATTGGGGCAAGTCTTGAATTCAAGGCCCAATTTTGATCGTTACGGCAACGCCTATGAGGCCAACCTCGGCGCAAGCTGGGAGCTGGACGTATTCGGTGGCGTGCGGCGCGGACGGGAGGCAGCACTGGCCGAGTATCAGGCTTCGGAGGCTGGCGCGGCGGCGACACGATTGGCGGTGGCGGCGCAGACCGCTGACATCTACATCAGTATACGTGGACTGCAAACTCGCCTAGACGTTGCTCGCAGGCAGGTACAAACGCAACAGGAACTACTCTCAACTATCAATCTGCTTTATGGCAAGGGATTGGCAGCCGAACTTCAAGTGCGGCAGGTCGAGGGTGCGCTCGCCCAGGTGCGGGCATCTGTACCGGTCCTCGAAACAGGGCTGGATACAGCCATGAATGCGCTGGACGTGATGCTGGGCACGCCGCCCGGTACACACCGGAAGGAGCTGGCAAATGCTGGCGTTATTCCGGTCGCTCCACAGATCGCATCAACCGGATCGCCAGGTGATTTGCTCCGGCGTCGGCCCGATCTGATCGTGGCCGAACGCCGTCTGGCTGCGTCGAACGCTCGCATCGGCATGGCAATCGCCGAGTATTACCCCAAGCTCTCCTTTAGCGGACTGATCGGCAGCGCGACATCTTTATCTAGCAGCAACCTGTTCACCAGCGGCGCAAGTCAAGCCGCCGGCGTGCTGGGCCTTCGCTGGCGTCTGTTCGACTTCGGCCGCATCAACGCCCAGATTGACCTAGCCAAAGGCCAGGAAGCCGAGGCGCTAGCCGGTTATCGGCTCGCCGCGCTGCGTGCTACCGAAGACGTGGAAAACGCGTTCTCGGCCCTGGTAAAACGCGAGGATCAGGCCGACATACTCGGTCAGGGTGTGGATTCGCTCAGTCGAGCGAGAGGGGCTTCGTTTGCGGCATACCAGAAAGGGGTCGTCAGCCTAATCGAAGTCCTGCAAGCCGATGAGAACCTGCTACGCGCCTCCGATATGCGAGCGCAAGCGCAAACCGAATCCGCCCGCGCTGCGGTCGCGGCATTCAAGGCACTTGGCGGAGGTTGGCAACCCCAGGAATCCGAAGCGGTAGCTATCAGATAGCAAAGTACGCGCTAGCGGAGATGGAGGAGAATATATGGAACTTCGCCACCTGCGCTGCTTTGCCGCCGTCGCTGAAGAATTACACTTCGCCCGTGCGGCCGAGCGATTGCGCATCGAGCAGTCGCCGTTGTAGCGGTCTATCAAGGAACTGGAATCCCACTTTGGCCGCGCAGTTGTTCGAACGGACGACACGACGCACGCGGTTGACCTGGGCGGGTATACGCATGGAAGATCAACGGCAGCCGGCCACTGTCAAGGTACTTGGCAAGATCCCATTCCGACCAAATCAAGATACCGCGTCTGCTTTTCGATATGCGAAAGATTGGAATTTACTATCTCAATCCCACTTTTTTAGCGCAGGGGGAGCATTTTTTACGAAAGACAATAGTTTCGGATACAGCGCGCCAGCATTGGCTTTTCAGCCTATCTAAGGCATGTGTATCCGAAACTAATTGATGTTCTCACAATAGGTATTCCGACCTATTAAAGTCGAAAACATGACCATAGCATCCATGCGGATTCCAGACCATGCGAATCGAGTTACATATTGTCCAAAGTCGAAAACACATCAGCGCAAGCTCGGGGACTCGGCGTTCGTTCAACAAATAAAGTCGAAAACTAACCGTTTCGATACGTCGGGACGCAGTCACAACCTTGGCCCAGTCCGAGGGGTTCATATATGGACGCCTTCAATTTGCAAGTAGTAACCCGATTTGGCTGCGGAAGTGTTCGTTTGCTTGCTGAGTTGGCCCGCCCGCCCGTCAACCGAGCCGAAAAAAATCATCGTACAGCGGCAAGCCGAGTGAATTCCGCGAAAATTCGAAAAGCCGAGTGCCGGGACCAAAGAAGCCATGGATTTGGGCGCATCAGATGGCGCCCCACGTCAATATGGTAATGACGCCACGCTTACCGATGAATTAAATTCAAATAAAACTGGCACATTCGCTCATCCAAATAAAAGAGGGAATTTCAACGACTGCTTCTGGCCTCGTCGAATGCAGACATATCTCAGTTGCCAGATGAGTTCATTCACGTGCTGTCCTGGCCGGACCGGTTGATGCGCGTTCTATTAATTCGGGCGTTGCTGTGATACGCATTGCAGCTGATTGGCCGGGCTTGCTGATCAGGTCCAGCAGCAGCGTGATGGCCATCTCGGCTGCACTGACTGTCGGCACGGCCACCGTCGTCAGGGCCGGACGGGAAAGGCGCGCCCATTGAATGTCGGTGATGCCGATAATCGAAATATCCTGAGGTACCTTCAATCCCAGATCGGCCGCGGCGTTCAAAGCGCCAAGCGCCGGCAGATCATTGCTGGCAAAAATGGCGGTCAGCTGCGGATGCGCCTCGAGCAAGGCTTTCGCGCTTTCATAGCCGGCCTCTACCGAGTCTTCGATGTAGCGCGTGCGGTTCTGAGGATGTTTTTGTCCGACTGCGGCGCAGGCGGACAGATATCCTTTGTAGCGTTCGGCGTGTATGCCGTTGACCTTGCTGCCAACCAGCGCGCCAATATGCTGATGGCCCAAGCCGATGAGATGGCGTCCTGCGATCGCGCCTGCTTCAAAAAAATCCACGGCGATGCAGGGCAGTTCAGGTGGCGCATCCAATTTTTCCCACATGCAGAGTACCACCGGAGCGCCACGCTGCTCGGTTTTCTTCAGGTCGTCGATGGACAGGTTGGCGTTCATTACCAGCACGCCTTCGGACAAGGTGCCTGCGATCTGGTCGAGATAGGCGCGCCCCGTTGCCGGGTCGTCATTGGTGTTGCATACAATCAGAAATCGTCCGTTGGCATGCGCTGCGCGTTCAGCGGCCAGTGCAAATTCGGGATAGAAAGGATTGGCAATGCTGGATACCATCAGGGCCAGTGTTGGCGCACATCCTTCTGCCAGCGCGCGAGCGGTGAGATGCGGACGATATCCCAACTGTTCGACTGCCGCGAGAACGCGCAAGCGGGTCTGCTCGCCGACCTTGCCTCGTTTGCGCAAGACATTGGAGACTGTCGCGGACGTCACGCCGGCCAGGGAGGCGACTTCAGAAAGAGTAGGCATGGGGTGGAGGAAAATTTGAGCTCTCGTATTCAACCGTCTATCACCGACATTGTCAACGAGGCATATCGCACGGATTGAATCACCCAGCCGATGGTAGCGCTCGGGGTTGCAAATGTAGTTGCAAACTCAGCGTTGAACTGTGCCGCAATTTCGATTGCACAGAAAAAAGAAGGTTGGTATTATCAAGCGAAATGATCGATACCAACGGCGTCATTCTCAGAATAACAACGTGGAGACAATATCAATGAAGTTCAAAAAAAGCAGCAGCATTTTTTTTGCAACAATAGGTTAAGCGCTTAACCTATTACCCTTTTCCCGTTCAAACCAGGCGGCATGCAAGCCATCAGCTGGTTCAAGCAGATTGAACGGCTGGGATCGCGGCGCTAACCGACGCTGCTTGTTTGGGCGATTTTACAGTCTAGTTTTGTCAACTTCCGCAGGGAAAGGGACCTATGGCCAGCATTTCTTTGCGTTCGCTGCAAAAATCCTATGGTAGCGCCGCTCCCATCATTCGCAATGTCGACCTAGAAATCGGCGAGCACGAATTCTGTGTGTTTCTGGGACCGTCCGGCTGCGGCAAATCTACTTTGTTGCGCATCATTGCGGGCCTCGAAGATCCGAGCGACGGCGAGCTGCTGATCGACGGCAAGCCAATGAACGATGTACCTTCGGCGCAGCGCTCGGTGGCCATGGTGTTTCAGAGCTATGCGCTGTTTCCGCACATGACGGTGTTCGAAAACATGAGTTTCGGTTTGACCCTCGCCAAAATGCCGAAGGCGGAAATCGAACAAAAGGTGAGGGAGGCCGCGCGCATCTTGCAGCTTGAAGAACTGCTGCAGCGAAAACCCAAGGAATTGTCCGGCGGCCAGCGCCAACGGGTAGCGATCGGCCGCGCCATCGTCCGCCGGCCGGGCGTGTTCCTGTTCGACGAGCCGCTGTCCAACCTCGACGCTACCTTGCGCAGCCAGACTCGTATCGAGATCGCGCGCTTGCATCGGCAATTCGAGCACGCCAGCGTGATTTATGTGACGCATGACCAGGTCGAAGCGATGACCCTGGCCGACCGTATCGTGCTGCTGCATGCCGGCGCCGATACCGCGGCTTTCGGCAGCGTTGCACAAGTGGGTACGCCGATGGAGCTGTATCACCATCCGAAGAATCGATTTGTCGCCGGTTTTATCGGCTCGCCGCGGATGAACTTCATACCGGCGGTGGTGACCCGTATCGGTCCCGGTGAGGTGACTGTACGGCTGCCTGGTACAGACGAAACAGTGCAGGTGCACGCGTTCGATCAGTCGTTGCAGCAAGGACAAGCGGTGACGCTAGGCATTCGCCCCGAACATCTCGACAGCAGCGACACGGCATCTGCCGGTTTGACGCGGGAAGTGATCCTGGTTGAGCGCCTGGGGGAGCAGACCTACGTCCATCTGGAGCAGCCGGGCGGCCAGCCGCTGGTCGCCAAGGCGCCAGGAAACACTCCGATACAGCGCGGCGAGCGCTTGCGCTTCGGCGTTCACGCCGCCTGCGCCTATTTGTTTGACGCCAGCGGCGTCGCCTTTGCCAAGCCGGCCGCTGCGGCAATGGCTGCCTGACAGGCATCGCAACAATGATTACAACAACGATCACAACTACGGAGTGAGATTCATGTCGATACGATTAGGGGTCTGCTACTACCCTGAACACTGGTCCGAAGAGATCTGGAGCAGCGATGCACAACGCATGACGGCGCTGGGCATCAAGCAAGTGCGCATCGGCGAATTCGCCTGGAGCCGGATCGAACCGTCGCCGGGACAATATCAATGGGCGTGGCTGGACCGTGCGATTGAGGTACTGGCTGATGCAGGTCTGGAAGTGATCATGTGCACGCCGACGGCGACGCCGCCGAAGTGGCTGATTGATCAGCACGACGATATCCTGCCGGTGGATGCCAACGGCCGGGCGCGGGGCTTCGGTTCGCGCCGCCATTATGATTTCTCTTCGCCGTCGTATTTCAAAGAATCGCAACGCATCGTCACTCTCCTGGCAGAACGTTATGGCCGGCATCCGGCGATTACCGCCTGGCAGGTCGATAACGAATATGGATGCCACCATACCGTGGTGAGTTATTCTGCCTCGGCACAACAGAGGTTTCGCCACTGGCTGCAGCAGCGCTATCACACCATAGACGCGCTCAACCAGGCTTGGGGCACCGTATTCTGGAGCGCCGAGTACCGCAGTTTCGACGAAATCGATGCGCCGGTCGGCACCGTGACCGAAGCGCATCCTTCGCATCGCCTGGATTACCGCCGCTTTGCGTCCGATGAAGTGCTGCGCTATAACCGCATGCAAGTCGATATCCTGAGAGCGCACGCGCCAGGACGCCTCATGGTGCACAATTTCATGCAAATGTTTACCGAATTCGACCACTATCCGGTGGCGGCGGATCTCGATGTCGCCAGCTGGGACAGTTACCCGCTCGGCGCTCTGGAGGAGCTGTGGTTCGCGCCGGAAGTCAAAGCCCGCTGGCTGCGCACCGGCCATCCTGACTTCGCTTCCTTTAATCACGATCTGTATCGGGGCATGTCGGCGCAACCGTTCTGGGTGATGGAGCAGCAGCCGGGACCGGTGAACTGGGCGCAATGGAATCCGAATCCTCTGCCGGGCATGGTGCGCCTGTGGAGTTGGGAAGCTTTTGCACACGGCGCTGGCTGCGTCTCCTACTTCCGCTGGCGCCAAGTACCGTTCGCCCAGGAACAAATGCATGCGGGCTTGAATACGCCCGATAATCGCCTCGATATCGGCGGCCATGAAGCGCAGCGCGTGGCCGAGGAAATACAGCAGGTCGAGCTGGCGGCGGGAGCGCTGCAGCAACCGCGCGGCAAGGTCGCGCTGCTGTTCGATTACGCCGCCAAGTGGCTGTTCGAGATCCATCCGCAGGGGGCGGATTTTCATTATCCGCAGATCGCCTTCGAATATTATTCTGCCTTGCGTTCGCTTGGCCTGGATGTGGATATTCTTCCGCTCAGCGCAAAGCTTGATGGCTACGCCATGATCGTGGTGCCGCCGTTGCCGGTGCTGCCGGCCGACCTGGCCGCCCGCCTGAGGGCGAGCGGGGCGCAGGTATTGCTCGGACCGCGTAGCGGCTCCAAGACCGAGTCCTTGCAAATACCGGCGAATCTGCCGCCAGGGCCTCTGCAGGAAATACTGCCGATACGCGTATGGCGGGTCGAATCGATGCGACCTGGTATAACGGAACCGGTCGAGTGCGGCGGACGGCACGGCAAGGCGTATCACTGGCGCGACCTGATCGAGGCCGGGGACAATGTAAAGGTCGTCGCCGCGTTCGGCGACGGCCATCCTGCGATAGTGCAATATGAGTGCTTGCACTATCTGGCCGGCGTGTTCGATGCCGATTTCACCTGCGACTACTTCGAGCGGACTGCGCTTGCTGCCGGCCTGGCGCCGGAGCGTTTGCCGGAAACTTTGCGCATCAGCCATCGGGGCGGGCTGACGTTCGCCTTCAATTACGGTAATCAGTCATGTGTTGTGCCGCATGGCGAGCATGCTGAATTCATTGTCGGCGCCAGCCCGCTTGCAGCACAGGGAGTCGCCATTTATCGCAGGCGGAATTGAAAATTTGGTAAGGTCGTTTTATAAGCCACAATAACTAGGAGACAAGTATGAAAAAGCTGTTTTGCACAAGTTTACTGGCAGCCTTGCTGGTTTCAGCGTTGGGTTCGGCCGCAGCCGGAACCCTGGCCGTCAATATCGCCTACAAAGGCGCGAGCCAACGCGCGGTATGGCAATCGACACTGGACGAATTCAAGAAGGCCAACCCGGATGTAGATATCAAAGCGGCATTCGTCGAGGAGGAGGCTTACAAGGTGCAACTGCCGGGCTGGCTGTCAACCCAGGCGCCGGACGTCATCAATTGGCATAACGGCGAACGCATGGCGTTCTACGCCAGCCGCGGCTTGCTGGAAGACCTCAGCGACGACTGGAAGAAAAACAAATGGGATGAGATCTATGCGTCCACTAAGGATGCCTCGTCGTACAAGGGCAAACAATACGCACTGCCGACTGTGTATTATTCCTGGGGTTTGTTTTATCGCAAGGACGTGTTCAAGACCGCCGGCATTGCCGGAGAACCGAAAACCTGGGAAGAGTTTCTCGATGCCTGCAACAAATTGAAGGCGGCCGGCGTTACCCCGTTCGCGGTCGGTGGCCGCGATTCCTGGACCTTGGCAGGCTGGTTTGATTATCTGGATTTACGCCTGAACGGCAACGCTTTCCATCAGCAGCTGATGGCCGGTGAAATCCCTTACACCGATGCGCGCGTTAAAAAAGTCTACAGCGCCTGGAAAACCCTGATCGACAACAAATACTTCATCGATAATTCGCTGTCTTACGATCTCGACGGCGCCCAGCCGTTCCTGTTCCAGGGCAAGGCGGCCATGATGCTGATGGGGACTTTCATTGCAAAGGGATTCCCGCCAAAACTGGCTGCCAACATGGGATATTTCCAGTTCCCGATCATCGACGCCAAGATTCCTACCGCCGAGGACGGCCCGGCAGAATCGATCCATATCCCCAGCAAGGCGCGCAACAAGGTTGACGCCCATCGTTTCCTCGCCTTTGTCGGCACGCCGGCGATCAGCGCCAAGCTTGCCGAGGGGCTGGGATCGTTGCCGGCGAATAGCAAAGCACCGGAACCGACCGAATCGATTTCACGCATCGGCTTCCAGATTCTGTCGAACACCAAGGGTGGCATCGCGCAATTCTATGATCGCGACATGACCAAGGAAATGGCGGATGAAGGCATGAAGGGCATGCAGAAGTTCATCAGCGATCCGGGCAAGCTCGATGAAGTCCTCAATGAACTTGAACAAAGCCGCAAGCGCATCTACAAGAAAACGTGAGCTGCCTGCTAACGGATGTTCATCAGTACCCGCGAGGGGGCAACCGCTGCATTACTGTGCGGTTGCGCTTTCGCGCAACATTTTTTTTGCTGTAGACGGTTCAACGGGAGTTGATTGCCATGTCCGCCCAAACACCTGCCATTATTCCAGCAAGGCCGCAGCCTTCCGATCTTGCGGCAGCCAGTAAGCCGCGCCGTCGCAGCACTGCCTCCAGACGGAACCGCGCCGCAATCTGGTTCCTTGCGCCTGCCTGCCTGATGACGGCCGTGTATGTGCTGTACCCGATATTTTACACAATCTATCTCAGTTTCTTTAATTGGGATGGCATGATGAAACCCGAGTTCATCGGGTTTGCGAATTATATCGAGATGTTGCACGCACCGACATTTCATGTCGCGTTGAAAAACAACCTGACCTGGCTGCTGCTGTTTTTGCTGGCGCCGCCGGCCGGCCTGATCGCGGCGCTCTATCTGAATCAGAAGGTGCGCGGCATACGCTTGATCAAGGCATTGTTTTTTGCGCCCTTTGTTTTGTCGGGGGTCGTGGTCGGGCTGATCTTCAGCTGGTTTTATGATCCGACGTTTGGCTTGCTGACGCTCTTGCTGGGGCATGGCGTACCCGTATTGGGAGACCCGCGCTATGTCACGTTCGGCATCATCTTTGCCGCCCTTTGGCCGCAGACCGCGTATTGCATGATTCTGTTTCTCACCGGCCTGACCTCAATTAACGTCGATCAGGTAGAGGCGGCGCGCATGGAGGGAGCCAAAGGCTGGAGCATGCTGCGCTATGTCATTCTTCCGCAACTCAGATCGACAACCTTCATGGCATTTGTGGTGACTATCATCGGCGCTCTGCGCAGTTTCGATCTTATTTCCGTCATGAGCAGCGGCGGTCCATTCGAAAGCTCGACCGTGCTGGCTTATTACACCTATGACCAAGCCATCAAATACTATCGCCAGGGCTATTCGGCGGCGATTGCCGTCACCTTGTTCGCCATCATGCTGATCTACATCGTTTATCAATTGCGCCGCCTGCTGCGCGATGAACGCTAAGGGAGTTGCCATGTTTCCCATGCCCATAGAAAAATGGAAGGCGTCCAATCGCATCCTGTACAAACTGTCGTTGCCGGTCGCCTTGCTGATATGGCTGCTGCCGATATTGGCAGTGCTGGTGACTTCGGTACGCTCTACCGACGAACTGATGGAAGGTAATTATTGGGGCTGGCCTAAAGATTTCGCCATGCTGGATAATTATCGCGAAGCGCTCACCGCGTCGCCGATGTCGCATTACTTCTGGAACAGCTGCCTGATCACCATACCGTCGGTGATCGGCGCCATTGCATTGGCCGCCATGGCCGGTTATGCGCTGTCGACCTACAAATTCCGGGGTAATGCGTTGTTGTTCGCTACTTTCGTGGCATGCAATTTTGTGCCGCAGCAGATTCTCATGATTCCCGTGCGCGAGATCTCCGTGTCGCTGGGCTTGTTTAATACGGTGAGTGGCCTGATTCTTTTCCATGTCGCCATGCAAACCGGTTTTTGCACGCTGTTTCTGCGTAACTTTATCAAGCAATTGCCTTACGAAATGATTGAAGCGGCGCGCATCGAGGGCGCTGGGGAATGGACGGTTTTTTATCGTATCGTGCTGCCGCTGATCCGGCCAGCACTGGCGGCCCTGGCCGTCCTGGTCTTCACGTTTGTCTGGAACGACTATTTCTGGGCGCTGTGCCTGACCCAGGGCGACGATGTGGCACCGATTACAGTTGGCGTGGCAGCGCTTAAGGGACAATGGACCACCGCTTGGAATCTGGTCTCGGCCGGATCGATTCTAGCTGCGATACCGTCCGTACTCTTGTTTTTTCTGATGCAAAAGCAATTTGTCGTTGGTCTTACATTCGGGGCCAGTAAGGGCTGAGTCGCTATTAGTGCCGCCTACAACTGGACCTGCCCCAGCACGCCCGGTTGATGCCAGCTTGCCCAGTCAGGCGTGTACTGGCAATCTCAACGTCTATTGCCGAACGGCTTTCTATGAGCGCTGTACGTCGCTATGACTGAAACCGGCACAGAAATTTAAAATCACTGGTCACGGTGGGCAGGGATTCCCTCGCCATAAGGCGCGAGTCGCCTTATGGTGGTGTTCGGCACCTTGTACGGAACAGTACGTCCCCGCTCTATCCAACGCTGCCGGCGCTAAGCGAGTCCTTCTGCGCTCAGCGTCTTGGTCACCGAAGGCAAGCCCTTCATCCGGGTCAGATGATCGCTGAGCCGCTGAGGTAGCACGATGCCCATCATGGCGGCCCACGACAGCATGACAAACAGATAGCAGTCGGCAATCGTCATCTGCTCGCCCACCAAAAACGCTTTGTTACCCAACTGCTCGCTGATAGTGCCGAAGCGCACAAGCAGTGTCTGCGCGGCCTTCTCCTTTTCCTGCGCGGTTCCATTACGGAAAAAAGGCATAAAGTTGCGATGGATCTCGGTGGTCATGAAAGTCGTCGCTTCCAGAGCGCGCCAGCGCTCCACACCGCCTTTAGCCAGAAGCTTGCCCGACTTCTCCGCGATGTAGACGAGAATAGCTAGGTTCTCAGTCAGGATCGTACCGTCGCCCAGATCGAGCGCCGGGGTATAACCCTTGGAGTTAATAAGATTGAAGTCCGCGCCGTCGTCGGTGCGCCGGTCGCGTCCAACTTTGACGAGCCGGTGGGATATTTCCGCCTCGATCAGGGCGATGTGTGAGGCTTGGCTGCAGGCGCCGGGAGCGTAGTAGAGAATCATGAATGTCCTTTGTGTTAAGTCAGGATTGTTGACCAGGACCTAGTATGAGACTATCTGAATTTCTACAAAAACGCATATTTTTGAGGCCAAGTCATATGAGTGTGACCACACTGCCCACTACCCGTCACTGTCGCCAAGTGAGCGAAGTGCTCAACCGGGTCGGCGACAAATGGAGCATGCAGGTCATCGTGGTGCTGCGCGACCAGCCGCGCCGCTTTAACGATCTGCGGCGTCAGGTCAACGGGATCTCGCAACAGATGCTGACACGCACGCTAAAGGTGCTCGAGCGCGACGGCTTGGTCGAACGCACGGTGCGCGCCACCTCGCCACCGCAGGTCGACTATGCTCTGACGCCATTCGGACATTCACTGTCCGAACCAGTGCGGGAACTGGCCAAATGGGCGCTCGCGAACTTAGATACACTGTACGACAATCGCCTGCGCTACGACGCAAACAACGAAACGAATGACGACACAAACCAAGCATAAAGCCAGTGCTGCCTTGAGTCTGGTGGCATCGAATTGCCAGGCGATGGCATCACACCGCTGATAAGCGGCGTGTTTTTGCAAGCCCTGGAAAGCCGCGCAACGCCGTTCCAGGGCAGGAAATCGTCGACTCGATTGACGAGATGATCAGCAATGTTGGCCAGCACATGACGCAGACAAGCCTCGGGGGCGACCCCGTTGAGCTTGGCCGTACAGATCAGCGAGTAGAGCGCGGCGGCGCGCGCTCCGCCGCTGTCGGCACCGGCAACAGAAAGTTGCGTCGGTCGATGGCCACGCCACGCAAAGCGCGTTCGGCCGCCGACACTGGCTGCCAGCAGTTGCCGGTGGTACTTGCGCCTCTGCGGTGACTGCTGCTCAACCAACCCGTGGCGATGATCTTCATCAATGTTGGTGGGCTAAGCCAATTTCTGGAAAACTGAATTATTCAAGGCCGACTAATAATTTTCAATTAGAGCTGCCGCCGTAGTTAGTGTCTTTGTTCTGACGGACCACCAGATGGACAATAGTTTCGGATACAGCGCGTCAGTATTGGCTTTTCAGCTTATTTAGGCCATGTGTATCCGAAACTAATTGACGTTCCCAGTTTCCTGAAAGCGAACAATAAAGTCTGTCGGAAACGCATTTAATAAGTATCTGATTTTTATGGAAAAGAAAAATTAAGAGATTGGCCGCAAAGTCTGTCGGGACAATCTCGATTTTTAAATTTTTAGTCAAAACGGACAACATAGACTGTCGAGCCCTTTGTGGGCGCGGCTTTGCTAGGGTGAGCTGACGGAGTGACAAGACAAGTATCAGACCGCCAAATGCCCCTTTTCTAAGCAATGCCGAGCTCCGCCACAATTCCAGAATTGAACTCAAGGCAATCCCCGGAGAATTTCTTGAGCAAAGCGAGCGACTTCTTCAAGGTGCTATACCCTTTCGCGAAATTGTCTCCATATTGCTTGCGTGATGTTCCTACTTGGGTGTCGTCCCGCTTTTTGCGGATTTCGCCATTTTTATCACGCATACGATTGTCTAATCCTTTCGGGAAGTGCTTGGTCACCCCCAAAAGAATGCCTTCACAATCGTCCTTGCGGCTCTCCTTTATTCCGGCAGCCCCGCTCTGCGTAGACCGTCCACAAATGTGGCGAGATTCTCCGGCCGGCGGATCGGTAGCCAATCTGCAATATTGGAGAGACGCAACGTAGAGTCGAGCTGGCGCAAATGATCCATCGCACGCTGCGCTTCGGCCATCCGTCCGGCAAGCGCATGGCTCGCCGCGAGGATGGCGACCGCCGGCAGAAAACTCGGCAAATCCCGTAACGCTTTCTCTGCCCATGACGACGAAGCGTCGAATCGCTCCATGAAGAGATGCGCGAGCGCCATTCCGGTTTGCATTCTGTACAGTTCCGGGTCGAGGGGACTCAAACGCATGGCGCATGCAAGGTGCTCGATGGCTGTATCGGTTTCGCCGTGCAAGATTCTGAGG
This sequence comes from Collimonas sp. OK242, assembly GCF_900107095.1. GTDB lineage: Bacteria > Pseudomonadota > Gammaproteobacteria > Burkholderiales > Burkholderiaceae_D > Collimonas. Next base: position 9,503 of record NZ_FNOR01000018.1, on the reverse strand, counting down.
TACGCGCCGAGGAACCAGGCTCCTGCGAGGTTCGGATTGAGCACGAGTGCCTTGTCCAGCAATGCAATGCCGCCCGAGAGGTCGCCGGCAAGATGGCCAAGCGCATGGCCGCTTCTGGTGAGCGCAACCGCATCGCTCTTGTCCAACTCCACGGCGCGGCGAGCCAGTCGGACGCCCTCCGCCATTTCCCGTGGGCGATCGGTCATCCAGCGATTGATCTTCCGCATGCAGTGACACCATGCCGCCATCGCATAGGCCGACGCAAAATCCGGATCGATCTCCATTGCCTTGTGGAAGAGCGGCAGCGCCTGGTCGATGGTCTCCCTGGTGCCCTGATGCAACTTGGCCATTCCGCGCAGATAGTAATCGTAGGCGTCAAGGTTTTCGGTTGGCTTATGCCTCGCACGTTCGATCTCCGCCCGCTCGAGCTCAGGAGCGATCGCGCCGACCACGCTCGTGGTAATCTGGTCCTGCAGTTCGAAGATGTCCCCAAGCACGCCTTCGAAACGGCCCGCCCAGTGATGTGCCCCGGTTGTCGCATCGATCAGCTGAACCGTGATGCGCACACGATTTTTTGCCTTGCGCCAACTGCCCTCCAGCACATAACGAACACCCAGCTCACGGCCGACCTGTTTCACGTCCACTATTCGGGCCTTGTAGGTAAAGCTCGAATTACGCGCGACGACGAACAGCCAGCGATACTGCGATAACGCCGCGATGATGTCTTCTACCACGCCGTCAGCCAAGTAGTCTTGCTCCTGGTCTCCGCTCAAGTTCACGAACGGCAAGACAGCAATGGACGGTTTGGCAGGCAGGGCTGGCGCAGATGCAGAGACTTGAACCGATGCGGCCGACTCGGTGCCAGAAAGGTCAACGCCATCCAATGACTTTACTTTCCTGATATCGGCGACGAACCGGAATCCTTTGCGGGCAACCGTTCGAATCACGCTCTGCTGCTGACCGCTGTCGCCGACCGCCTTGCGCACCGCGTTAATGTGGCTGGCCAAGGTCGACTCCGAGACGATTCGGCCGGCCCATATCGTATTAATCAGGTCGTCCCTGCTGACGACGCGCTCGCGGCTCTCCGCCAGGTAGGCCAGCAGGTCGAATACTTGAGGCGCGGTTGCAATGACCCGGGACGCCCGCAGGAGCTCCCGCCGGTCCAGGTCGAGCACGCAGTCGTCAAACACTAATAGCATTCAGAGTTCCTTGTCCCGTGCTCATGCGCCGGGAACGTGGTCAGAGTGTGTCCGCGATTTTGTGTCATCGGGAAATCGTTTAATGCCGCGGCATATGTTCATCGAAGCGGATGGTGAACCGGTTCAGCACCGCCTTCCGGTTCTGAATCGGCATCGCCCGGCATCACCCATATCTTGCCGATGTTGCGCAATCCTAAATAATACAGCTTGAGCAACGCCTCGTCATTTGGAAATGCGCACGGCTCTTGGAAATGGTGCGCAGATCAGCCGAAACGACACCGGCTCGTGGACAAATTTCCAAGCAAAATTCAATGAAAACCCAAGGTATTGGCAAAGCATTCCGCCCAGTTGGCGCGCAGACTGAATCCATCGATCCCCGCAATGAAGATGATCGACACTAAACCGAGGAGCGAAACATGAAAATAGTCGTTATTGGAGGTAGCGGCCTTATCGGGTCGAACATTGTGAACAGACTACGTCTCAATGGCCATGAGGTTGTGGCGGCATCGCCTCGCACGGGCGTAAACACCATCACCGGGAAGGGGCTGGCTGAAGCGCTTGCGGGCGCTCAGGTCGTTGTCGACGTGGCAAACTCGCCCTCATTTGAGGACCAGGCCGTATTGGAATTCTTCGAAACCTCCGGTCGAAATCTTCTTGCTGCTGAAGCTGACGCCGGCGTGGAGCACCACGTCGCGCTCTCTATCGTTGGCACCGATCGCCTTCCGGAATGCGGTTTCTTTCGGGCAAAAGTCGCCCAGGAAGAGCTGATCAAAGCGTCGAAGATTCCCTACACCATCCTGCGTTCGACGCAGTTCTTCGAGTTCGTCGAAGGCATAGTTAACGCCGGCGCCGACGGCAACACGATTCGCCTGTCGCCCGCCCTCATTCAGCCCATCGCAGCGGATGACGTCTCGGCTGTGCTGGCCGATCTCGCGGTCGGGGTACCGGTGAATGGCATCGTCGAGGTGGCCGGACCTGATTGCTTCCCTCTCGACGAACTTGGGCGCAAGTTTCTTGCCGCGCGCAACGACAAGAGGCCGGTAATCGCCGACGTGCATGCGCGCTATTTCGGCAGTGAGTTGAATGATCGATCTCTGGTCGCGGGCGACAACCCGCATATCGGCCCGACACGTTTCCACAACTGGCTCAGCCGCTCATTGGCGCAAGGATGAGCAAGCGAATCATTAACCTACGTTCTTATCACATTGAGGAGCCATCATGACCCAACGCATCGATTACCAGAAGCAATCCCCCGAGCTATTCAAGAAGTTCGTCGAGTTCAGCCTTGCCTTCAAGAATTCCGCGATCGAGGAGTCGGTCCGCGATCTCGTGGATATCAGGGCATCGCAGATCAACGGCTGCGCCTTCTGCGTGGACATGCACGTCAAGGAAGCCACGATACATGGCGAGCGGCCGCTCAGGCTGCATCATGTCGCTATCTGGCGCGAGTCAACGCTGTTCAGTCCGCGCGAACGCGCTGCCTTGGCGTGGACCGAAATCCTGACCCAGATTCCCGCCCAAGGCGTGCCTGATGACGTCTATGAGCATGTTCGCGCGCAATTATCCGAGAAGGAATTGTCCGATCTGACCTTTCTGGTGATGTCGATCAATGCCTGGAATCGCATCAACGTGGGCTTCCGGCTCGTACCCGGTACATACGACAAAGCATTCGGCGTAGACAAGTCCGGCCTGTCCTGACCAGGCATCGACGCAGCCGCGTAAGGGCGCTGCGCCGAACCTGCCTGCCGGTAGCCAACAAACGGAGAAACGCCATGCTTAATATTAAGAAACTAATCGCTGTGGTTTGCACCATGGCAGGTGTGGTCGCTACTCAGCACGCGACCGCTGCTGGGGATGCTGTAGTTACACCGCTGCTCGAGAAGTCATTCAATAACATCCCCGGCAAAGAGGGGCTCTTGATTCTGGTTGAATACCCGCCGGGTAATGTCGACCCGGTCCATCGCCACGATGCGCATGGCTTCATCTACGTCTTGGAGGGCTCCGTCGTGATGGGAGTAAAAGGAGGGAAGGAACAGACGCTTACGTCTGGCCAGACGTTCTATGAAGGCCCTGAGGACATCCATACGGTAGGTCGGAACGCGAGCGCCACCACGCCCGCAAAGCTTCTGGTTTTTCTTGTAAAAGAAAAGAAAAAGCCAGTATTGATACCGGTGAAGTGAAAACAGTCGGCGTCTGGTGGGGTGGCGTTGGCGCCTGACTCAACCAAGATACTGATCTGACCTGTCCCACCGTTCTTGGTGCAGCCAATGTCCGCATTCGCCATCTTTCGCGGCGGGTCGGCAGTCCTAAGCCCGTCTTTTCTTGCCACCCGCCGCAACGAAGACGACGAATGTCCGCGCAGTAAGGCTGGGGCGATTAGCCCCGTTTGCCTGGAGTTTGGTTTTTCATCTGTTAAATAGGAGCTGTTCGTGCGCATTCCTCTCATTGCCATATCTTGCTTGTTGCTTGCTTCCGCCAGTGCTTCCGCGGCGGACGTGAAATCCATCTCTCGTCTCGCTGCAGGGCCTGACAACATCCTTTTCGTCGCCGACTGGAAAGCGGCGCGTGTCCACGCGATCACGCTTCCTGCTGCGCCGCAAAAGCCGGCCGGAACGGTATTCAATGTGCTTGACCTCGAGGAGCGTCTTTCCACGCAGGTTGGCGGCGCCAAGGTTACTGTCGAGGATATGGTCGTCCGACCGGGCACGGCAGAGGTGTATGTTGCCGTCAGCTACGGCCGTACGAAAACGCCGGCGCTTATCGTGGTGACCAGCGACAAAAAGGTTCGGCGCGTCGACCTGAAGGCGGCGGCGTCAACATCGATAGCGCTTCGCGACGCACCCACAACGGACTACAAATTCTGGAGGGAAACGCCCGAGCGCAGTTTCACTGTCACCGACATGAAGTGGCGCGATGGAGAGCTGTTCGTCGCCGGTTTGTCCAACCAGGATTTCGCGTCGACCCTGCGGCGGGTCAAATACCCGTTCGGATCGCCGCAGTCGATCACCTCGGTGGAAATCTACCATACAGGTCACAACCTGATCGAAACGCGGGCGCCAATTCGGGCGATGAACTTCGCGACTTGGGGCGGCAAGACCTACCTCGTGGCCGCTTATACCTGCACCCCCCTCGTGATCATCCCGCTCGACGACCTGAAGGATGGCGCCCACATCCGCGGCAAGACTGTCGCCGAACTAGGCTACGGCAACACACCCGCCGACATGATCGCGTACACGAAGACCGATCAGGGCAAAGCGGAAGATTTTCTTTTGTTGGTGAATTTTAACCGTGTATCGAACGTCATCCCAGTCTCTCAACTCGAGGCTGCAGGAGCCCGGCCAGGCATCGAGACGATCGTGCCGTACGGGCAGATCGCTGGCCTGGACGTGATGCAGGCCCCGCTTGTTGGTACGCTGCGACTCGACAACCTTGATGATAAATCATTCGTCTTCGTGCGTCGGCGACTCGAGAAGGACTCACTGGAATTAGTGTCCATGGGAAAAGGCTTAAGCTTCCGGCTGACCGACCATATCTCGGAGTACGCATTCCCAGAACACAGCTTTAAGGGCAACGCGTTTCAATTGCAGTACGTCAAGCCACTGCAGGACATGTTGCTGAAGGAAGAGGGCTTCCCGGAATTCATCAAGGCATCGGAGTAGTTCATGCATCTCGGCCGATTGTTCTCCGCTGCAGCGCTGGCGCTTGTGCTCAGTGGGACTGCTGCCGCGCAACCTACGCCGCACGCGGTGCTGGTTCAGCCGTCGGCTCCCGAAGTCCCGGCGAACCTGCTTCGCATCTCCATCGAGTTTGCGGAGCCGGTCGAAGGCCCGGTGCTGCCCAGGATCGCCTTGGTGCACGCCGACGGCAGGCCGATCCAGGAACCGTTTCTTCAGCAGGAGCTTTGGTCCCCGAACGGCAGGATTTTGACTGTCATGATGCATCCCGGACGCGTCAAGACTGGTCTGAATGCGCGAGAAGAGATGGGGCCGATCCTGGCAGCTGGGGATGAGGTTGCTCTTGCGCTTGATGGACATCCCATCCAGCGGTGGATCGTTGGGGCTGCGCGTGAGAATGGCCCGGTGCCGTCAGCGTGGAAGCTGTCGCCGATCAGCGTCGCGTCGAAGCAAGCCCTCGTTGTGACGCTGGATGGACCCATCGATGGCCGGGACGCCGGCTACCTGGCGATTGCGGACAGCCGCAATCACCGAGTCGATGGGCGCGCCCAGCTGAAAGACGGCGAAAGGGTTTGGACGTTCACCCCGCGTGTGCCATGGCGGGCCGGCCAGTACCAACTGGTCGTCCGTGGCACTTTGGAGGATCCCGCCGGCAATCGTTTGGGCGGTCACTTCGAAACGGCAATAGATAACCCGCCGGGGCCTGCGGCTGATGCCGTGATCGCCTTTGCTGTGGATTCGCGCCCGTTTCGCTTGGTACGGGCCTCGATCCGGTAGCGTGGCTCTATGGCCCGTATCCCTTCCTTCAACAGGATGCTGCAATGACCTCACAACCTGTGCTTTCACAACTACAGCGGTACGCAAGCGCGACGCTATGTGCAGTCTCGCTGGCTGGCTGTGCGGTTGGCCCCGACTTTGTGAAGCCAGAAAACGGGCTTGGCGAAGTGACGCTGGCGCTCAGGGCGGACTACGCAAACGTCGTCCAGCCTTCCGATTCCAACGTTCCCTCCCAGTGGTGGATGTTGTTCAACGACGCGGTATTAGCCGATCTGGAATTACGCGCGCAGGCTGACAACCTCGATCTGCAAATAGCGTCCGAACGCATTGAACAGAGCCGGGCGCAATTGGGTATTACCTCCTCACAGTTGTTGCCCAGCGTAAGCGCTGGCGCCAGCTACGCACGTGAGGCGCTCAGCGAACACGGCAAGTTCGCGGCACTGGGAGCGCCTACCAGTCCCAACGATTTCTGGCAGTTTGGATTCGATGCCAGTTGGGAGATCGATCTGTGGGGCCGTGCGCGACGCGCACGCGAGGGCGCCGCGGCGGCCGTGGAAGCCACGGCGTATGACCGCGAAGCAGCACGGGTGGCCTTGTCCGCCGAAGTGGCTCGAACCTATTTGCAGTTGCGCGGAACGCAGGCGCAACTGGACATCGCCCAGCAGAACCTGACAGTCGCCGGGCGCATCCTCAACCTGACCGAAAGCCGCGAGCGTAACGGCGTCGCTACTCGCTTCGACACCTCGTCCGCTCGCGCGCAGTTGGCGACGATCAAGGCCATGGTTCCCGAACTGATCCAGCATCGCAACGCCCTGATGAATGCACTTGCGTTGTTGTTGGGGGAAAAGCCGCGCACACTCGATGTGCAACTGCGTGAAACCATGCCCTTGCCTTCGCTTTCGACCAGCGTACCGGTCGGCATCCCCTCTGAATTGGCTCACAGGCGGCCGGACATCCTGCGCGCTGAAGCACAGCTCCATGCCGCCACAGCAGCCATCGGTGTAGCCAAAGCTGATTTCTACCCACGTATCGGCTTGCGAGGGCAAATCGGCGTGGAAGCCTTCGAAATTGGCGATCTCGCTAGTTGGGACTCCCGCTTCTTTTCGGTCGGCCCGACGGTTTACCTTCCTATCTTCCAGGGTGGCCGGTTGACGCAGCGCCTGGCCCTGAACGAAGCACGGCAAAAAACGGCCGCCCTCGCTTATCGGCAAACGGTATTGCGAGCCTGGCATGAAGTGGACAATGCGTTGGATGCCTGGGCCGCTCAACAGCGCCAGCACGGTGAATTGCTGGTTTCGTATGAGCAGAACAGCCAGGCACTGCACGCTGCCGAGCGAGGCTATCAGGAAGGCGCTGCCGACTATCTGAGCGTACTGACTGCGCAGCGCAACTTGCTTGCCAGCCAAACCAGTCTCAATGCGAGCGCAACCAACGCGACGCTCACTTTGGTCAACCTGTACAAGTCGCTAGGCGGCGGTTGGAACCCGGATGCACTCAAAACCGCGCCGCAGGCTGCCATGGTGTTGCCGGTCACGTCACGGTCAAGGGGCAGCCAATGAGTAGCGCTGCATTGTCGCAAACAGCGGCGTCCCTGACCACGCCTTCGACACACCCCATGGCGGGACTCGTTGGCATTTTCCTCGCCGCCATGATGGCGGGGTTGAACAATCGTGTTGGCGCGTTGGCGCTGGCAGATGTACGCGGCGTACTGGGTTTTGGCCTCGACGACGCCTCGTGGCTTACCACGGTGTACAGCGCCGGGGAATTCATTGCCATGCCTTTTTCGGCATGGTTTGGCGTTACGCTCTCGGTTCGCCGCTTCGAATTGTGGATGCTTGCCACTTGCACGCTGCTGGCGGCGATCCTGCCCTTCATCCACGATCTGAACCAAGTGCGGACATTCGTGAGCTCTTCGAATAAGATGTTGCTTTGATAATTACTTCGTGGCAATATTGGACGATTAATTTTCTCCACGACTATTCGCAGGCCAAGATGAGTGACGAAAACTGGTATCGGAATAAAGACTGGAATCCTTCGATTGAAGATGAGTTTCTTGAGCGCTTAGCTCGCGCTCGCTCCCAACGTGACCAATATCTTGCAATCCAAGCGCTGACAATCGCCGAGCTTCAGCCCGAGGTCGCGCTTCAATTGGTCGACCGCTATCTCAGCACTAAGACGACAACCTTTGATGACATACGGGCGCTGAGCGCTCGTGCTTACGCGCTCAGGAAACTAGGTCGCCTTTTCGAAGCAGCTCAAGTCATGAAAGAGATACTTGCTATTGAGCGGCATAAGCCAGGCAACAAAACACGGATGTTTGCCGATTTCCCATATTTCGTTGCATCGAACAGGATGCGTGATGAATATGCGGCCGCAATTGGAGCGCTCGATGAGCGAGTCAACGATATGATGTTCCCGGTTGACACATTCTTGTGCCACGCAGCTCGTGCCATGATATTTTCTGAATTGGGAAAACAGGAAGATGCAGTGCGAAGTGCTTCCGTTGCTCTGGATTCGGCGAAAATAAAGAAATCACGCTTTCGCTTCCATCAGAATCTCGGCTTAGTGGGCAGAGAACATACCGAAACCGTGGCGAGCTTGCTCAAAATTATCGCGTGATATTGCGGACGATTCGTATCAAGCACCGCCCCTAGATGGCGGCCGTCGGCCAAAACTGGGCAATGAAGAAACTGCCCCAAAGCAGCCGGCTTTGTTATTCAACGCTGACGCACAAGTGCTCAGGTTAATGCGGGATTAAACATTATGCGTACAGGCTCCCAAGCTGGCTATTGGGTTGTAGAGTGGAGGGAGGATTGGGACCCTTCTCTTAAGGACCTCATTGGTCGCTTTCCTGAAATAGTTGTAGGACGGTATGTAGCCATCGCATCCTGCGATAGCGGACCATATAGGCCAACAGACACCGAGATAAAAACCGGATGGTGCGACCAACGCGGAATGGCGATTAGCCCGCGGATTTCGGAGGTTTTCCAATTACCCATGCCAGGCTTTGACGAATGGTACGTGTACGATAATTCTGGAGCCATCGGCCACTGTCGCGCATTCGTAAATCACTTTGGATTTGCACCACTCGACGCAAGCAACAACTTAGCAAATGCGTTCTGGTCACAAGTAGAAGCCTGTCAACCACTGCATGTGCTTGGGGCCGGGACACCGACAATGTTTTTTGTAACGCGTGACGAAGCGCTGTTTAGGAGGGTGACGAATGCTTAGCTCGTCGCTCAGCACCGACGCTTCGCGCCGTTTAGGTTTACCGTTAGAAAGCTATGGCGTATGAATCATCTAGAGTTTAAATCGTCGGACGATGGCTCGCTCCTAATTTTTGAAGTGATTTCGCGTTATAAAGAAGAGACAGTTTTTAATGTCGGGGTGAAGACGCCTTGGTTTGCGGGCACAGCGCCGTCGTCAACATATGTGGTCTCCTCCCCCGCAGACTTATTTCGAGAGATGGCCAATGACTGGATGGGGTGGAAACAGAAAAAAACATGGAGTGACCTGGAAGGGCGCGTTTCATTCGAGGTGTAGTGGTCTAATTTGCCCGGACACCTCGATAGGTGGACAATCCACCATCCGAGGAGATTTGCATGACAAGGCAACGCCGCACTTTCGATCACAGCTTCAAGCTTGAGGTCGTCAAAATGATCAAAGAACAGGGACTCAGTGTTCAGCACGTATGCGAGAGCATGAGCATTGGCCCGACCGCCGTGCGTCGCTGGGTAGAGCAGTACGATGCCGAGCAATCCGGCCAGCCAGGCATTGGCAAACCGCTGACGCCCGAGCAACAACGAATCAGGCAGTTGGAGCAGGAGAACCGCCAACTGCGAGGAGATGTAGA